>NZ_JPHU01000001.1 GCF_000733125.1 Parvularcula oceani
GGTGCCTGCGCGGATGCGTTCGGCCGGTATGCCCTTGGCGGCGTGTTCGAGAAGCCATTTGATCTTCAGCGCGGAGAATAGCGGGTCGATGCCGAGCCCGGAGCGCTCGGCGATCAGGGCGGCGTCGTCGGTCCCGCGCAGCGCCTCGCAGGCCTCCGCCGTTCGGCGGCACTGCCAGAGGATGCAGGGCCCCAGGGCCTGTCCCGTCGCGGCGTCCCAGATCATCGCGGATTCGCGCTGATTGGCGATGCCGATCGCTCGGAGCGAGACCTCGCCCGCATCGTCCGACGCCGCCAAGACCGCCGCCAGCACGCTTTGCCAGACTGCGTCCGGGTCGACCTCAGCCCAGCCGGGGGCCGGATATGACGGGTTCGTCGGCCGGGACGCCACGCCTGCGATATCGCCCGAAGGCAGGACGAACAGCGCCTTGGTGTTCGTCGTGCCCTGATCGATCGCAAGAACCGCCTCCCGCGCCATCCCCCTACCCCGCAACCTTCCGGGCAGCGTCAGCGATGCCCTCCGCCGTGAGCCCATGCCGCCCCAGAAGGAATTCGACGGAGCCGGTCGGCAGGAAGCCGGGGAAGCCGAGGATTTCCAGCTTGCAGGAGGAGCGGGTCGCGACGATCTCGGCCACGGCACCGCCGAGCCCCCCTCTGACCGAGCCCTCTTCGGCCGTGACGATCGCGCCGGTCTCCGCCGCCGCGAGCACCGCCTCCTCGTCGATAGGAGACATGCTCGACATGTTCACGACGCGCGCGCTCACGCCTTCGCGCGCAAGCATCTCTGCCGCATCGAGCGCCCTGTGGACCATGATGCCGTTCGCCAGGATGGCCATGTCCTCGCCCGCTCGGAGCTCCTCCGCCCGGCCGACGCGGAATTCCGCGCCGTCCGGCCGCGGGAGGTTGGGCACTTTCAGGCGGCTGACGCGCACGAAATAGGGCCCTTCATTCGCGGCGGCGGCGCGAACCGCCTCCCTCGTCTCCCACGGATCGGACGGCACGAGGATGGTGATATCGCCCATGACCCGCAGCCATGCGACGTCCTCGATCGAATGATGCGTCGCTCCGAGTTCCCCATAGGCGATGCCGCTCGACATGCCGCATAGCTTCACGTTCGCGCCGGCATAGGCAAGATCGGCCTTGATCTGCTCCATCGCGCGCGCCGTGAGGAAGCAGGCAGCGCCGCTGACGAAGGGGATCCTGCCCCCATTGGCGAGGCCAGCCCCCACCCCGACCATGTTCTGCTCGGCGATGCCGACATTGATCAGCCGATCGGGAAACTGCTTCTTGAAGCCGCCGAGCTTGCTCGACCCGACGCTGTCATTGACGACCGCCACCACGCGCGGATCGGCCTCGGCGAGTTCTTCCAGCGCCTCGGCGAAGGCGACGCGGCAATCGAATGTTTCGGATGCGCCGCTCATTCGCCGAGCTCCCTCAGCGCCTGCTCGTACTGCTCCTTGTCGGGAACGCCGTGATGCCAGCTCGCCTGCCCCTCCATGAATGATACACCCTTGCCTTTCACCGTTTCCGCGATCACGCAGAGCGGGCGTCCTGACTCATGAGGTCCCGGCGCCAGAACGCGCACCAGGCCGTCGATATCGTGGCCGTCGCATTCCTCGACCGTCCAGCCGAACGCCCGCCACTTGTCGGCCAGCGGCTCGAGCGAGACGGTATCCTCGGTCGCCGCGCCCTGCTGCAAATGGTTCCGGTCGACGATCAGCGTCAGGTTCGACAGCCGCCGATGTCCCGCCGTCATGGCAGCCTCCCAATTGCTCCCCTCCTGCAGCTCGCCGTCGCCGACGAGCACGTAGACATGGAACGGATCGGGTTCGAACGAGCCTGCGATCGCCATTCCGACCGCGACCGGGAAGCCATGCCCGAGAGGACCGGTATTGGTCTCGATCCCCGGCAGATATTTCCGGTTCGGATGACCGTTCAGGCGCGACAGCGGCTGCATGTAGGTGGAGAGTTCCTCGAGCGGGAAATAGCCCGCAGCCGCCAGGGCCGAGTAGAACGCTCCCGTGCAGTGCCCCTTGCTCATGACGAAGCGGTCGCGGCTGGGGAGCGCCGGATTCGACGGGTCGTACCGCATGGCACCGAAATAGAGCGTGGCCAAGATGTCGGCGGAGGAGAGGTCTCCGCCCGGATGACCCAGCTTCGCCTCGTAGACCATCTGTATGCTACGGCGGCGGATCCAGTTCGCACGCTCCGCGCAGCTTGCACCGGCATCGCCGCCGATCGGTTGCGCGAGGTCGGGTGACGGACTCATCGCGATCTCCTCCGGGAAAAAAGTTCGTGTCCGAGGGATAACTCCGACTTTCGAAAAACGCAACTTGTTGCTTCCGGTTTTCTTCGGTGGTCGTAAGTTTTCGAAACTATGAGGCAGGAATTCCTTGACCCGGCGCGCAGGCCTGCCAGTATCGCGGAGCATTCGAAAGCCTCCGAAAGAGAGGCCGTCGGGAGGGCGCAATGCCGTTCGATTTCAAAAAGGGCATCACGATCATGTCCCTGGCAGCGCTCGCGCTGACCGCGAGCGGCTGCCGCCTCGTCTCCCAAGCGGAGTTTCAGGCGGCGCAGCCCCCCGGATCAGCATCCGCCTTCGGGACGGAGGCGCTGGAGGAGCGGTGGGAAAGCGAATACCTTCCCTATCTGCGGAGCCGCGCCGTCGAGGCGGATGCGCTCTGGGCCGTGCTGGCGGAAAGCCTGCCAGCCGCCGGTGAGCGCTATGGCGAGCAGCCGGGCCTCGCATCGCCCTGGACCTTCGTTCTGAGCGCCGATGTGACCGTCACCAGGAAGGATCTCGATTCCCGCACCGGCTCGGTCGCGGTCGAAGCGCGGCCGGACGGCGCATCGAGGTCATGGACGATCCTGACCGGCCCCGTCCTCATCGAGATGCCGATCCGCGATGCCCTGCCCTCCATCACCTATAACGACGTCGACGATCAGGTCGTATACGCCGAAATCGGTGCCGCGTTGAACGAGAAGGCCCTGCAGCGGGCGCGGCCCGTCCTGGCGGAAGCGGAGGTCGGGGACAGGTTGCGCCTTTTGGGCGCATTTTCGCTCGACGATCCCGCCGAAGGCGTGCGCATCGTTCCCATCGAACTGACGAGAGCGGAGTAGGCGATGAGCGTGCTCCGGGCGAGGAAGATCACGAAGCGCTATGGCGGCACGACCGCGCTGGACGGCGTCACCTACGCTGTCGAAGCCGGGAAGGTGGGTGTCCTGATCGGCGAAAACGGAGCCGGCAAGTCGACCCTGATGAAGATTCTGGCCGGCATCGAGCAGCCGACCGCGGGCGAGACGCTCCTCGACGACCGGCCGGTCCGGATGGGCTCGGTCCGCGACGCGGCGGCGAAGGGCGTGAAGATCGTCCATCAGGAGCTCAATCTCTGCCACAATCTCTCCGTCGCCGAGAACGTGTTCCTGCGCCAGGACGGCGAGCGCTCCCCTCTCCTGAACCGGCGCGAGGAGCGCGAGCGCACGCGGGCGATTCTCGAAAGGCTCGGCGTGGGAATCGATCCGGATGCGCCGGTCGGCACGCTGCCGATCGGCCAGCAGCAGATCGTCGAGATCGCCAAGGCGCTGGTCGGGGAGTGCCGGGTCCTGATCCTCGACGAGCCGACCTCCGCTCTCAGCGATACCGAGGTGACCAACCTGTTTGCTGTCATCGCCGAGCTCAAGTCCGCCGGAGTGGGCATCGTCTATATTTCGCACCGTCTGGAGGAGCTGCTTCGCATCGGAGACACGATCACCGTGCTGCGGGACGGAAAGGTCGTAGCCCGCACCGAGGCGGCCGAGGCATCGGTCGACTGGATCGTGGAGAAGATGCTCGGCCGCGAAGGCGTGCTCGAGCGGCATCCCAGCGAGAGCGGACCGCATTCCCCGGTCCTGTCGGTTCAAGGCGTGAGCCTTCCGCGCGATGGCGCGACCTCGGCCGCCGTTCGCGGAGTGACGCTCGATTTTTGCAGCGGCGAGATCACGGCCGTCTTCGGCCTTCTGGGCGCGGGACGCACGGAACTGCTCGAACTCGTCTGCGGCGCCCGCCAGGCCGCATCGGGCCGGGTCGTGCTGAACGGCCAGGACATCACCGGCCTGCCGCTGCCCGAATGCGCCCGGCTGGGCCTTCTCCTCGTGCCCGAAGACCGCCAGCGCGATGCGGTGTTCCGGAACTTCGCCGTCGCCGACAACATCACGATCGCCAGCCTGGCGCGCCATGCGCGCAGCGGGGTGCTGCGGCGGCGGCACGAAGACCGGGCGGTGAGGGAGCAGATCGCCGACCTCCACATCAAGGTGTCCGATCCGAAACAGCCTATTCATTCTCTCTCCGGCGGCAACCAGCAGAAGTGCATCATCGGCAGGGCCCTCGCCTCGTCGCCGAAGATGCTGCTCCTCGACGAGCCGAGCCGCGGAATCGATATCGGGGCGCGGGCCGAAATCTTCCGCCTGCTCCAATCGATCGCGGCGGACGGCCTCGGCGTGCTCTTCACGACATCCGACGTCCGCGAGGCCCTGGCCGTCGCCGACCGGATCGTCGTTCTCGCCAAGGGGCGGGTCGTCCTCGACGTGCAGGCCGGGGACACGAACGAAACCGAGCTCGTCCAGGCGGCGAACAGCACAATACGGAAGATCGACTTGAAGGTGGCGGGCTGATGGCTGACGGAAACATGGTCGAAGCGCTGAGCATCGCACCGGAGGCGCCCGGACCCAGGCCCCTGCAGATCCTGCTCAAGCTTCGAACCTTCATCGCCCTCATCGCGGTGATCGTATTCTTCTCGCTGGTAGCGCCGAATTTCCTGTCGGTCTCGAACTTCGTCATCATGATGAAGCACATTTCGATCATCGCGATTTTGGCTCTGGGCATGACATTCGTGATCCTGACTGGGGGCATCGACCTCTCGGTGGGGTCGATCGCCGGGCTCAGCGGGATGGTCGCGGGCTTCCTTCTTCTCAACGGGATCCCGATCGTCCCCTTCGGGACGGTCCTCGTGCCGTCAGTACCGGAAGTAATCCTGCTCTCGCTCGCCTGCGGCGGGCTGATCGGTTTCCTGAACGGAATACTCGTGGCGCGCTTCAACGTGGCGCCATTCATCGCCACGCTCGGCATGCTCTACATCGCGCGGGGCGCGGCGCTCCTGATCTCCGGCGGCACCACCTTCCCGAACCTGGTCGGCCATCCGGATCTGGGCAATCAGGGCTTCCCGATCCTCGGCTCAGGAACGATCCTCGGCATCCCCCTGCCCGTTCTCATCCTGGTCGGCGTCACGCTGCTCGGCATGTTCGTCACCCAGCGCACGACGTTCGGACGTCGCGTCTACGCGCTCGGGGGCAATGAACGCGCCGCCTATCTTTCCGGCCTGCGCACCGGCCGGCTCAAGATCGCCGTCTATGTCATTTCCGGGGTCTGCGCCGCTCTCGTAGGCCTGATCATCGCCTCGGACCTCTCCGCGGCTCATCCGGCCTCCGGCGAAACGCTGGAACTGAGCGCGATCGCGGCCGTCGTCCTCGGCGGCGCGTCCCTCTCGGGCGGACGCGGCACGATCATCGGCACGCTCACCGGCGCCTGCGTCATCGGCGTGCTCGGCGATGGGATGGTGATGATGGGAATCAGCGAGTTCTGGCAGATGGTCATAAAAGGGGCGGTAATCGTGCTAGCCGTGATGCTCGACCAGTTTCAGGCCTCCTTGGGAAAGGAAGTGTAGAATGCCACAACCGAAAAACAGGCCGGAATCCGAAGCCGTCCTCCCCGCCGGCAAGTCCAGATCGCGCTCTGTGGGAACGACCTCCCTTCCAATTGCGCGCCGCAGGCAGAAAATCCTCGAATGGCTCAAGGAAGAAGGCAGCGCCCGCGTCCGCGACCTCTCCGAAGCCTTCGGCGTCTCCGAAGTGACCATCCGCCAGGACCTCGAATTCCTCGAAAAGCGCGGCGACCTCGTCCGCGAACATGGGGGCGCCTATCTGCGGACCCTTCCAGAACAGGTCCGGACGATGTCGCTGCCGCAGCACGCGGTGAACCTCGACGCGAAGGAGCGGATCGGCCGGATGGCGGCCTCGCGGGTCGATGACGGCGACGTCATCATCCTCGATTCCGGCTCCACGACCTCGACCATGACCGAGCATCTCGCCAGCAGGCAATACCTGACGGTGATCACCAATGCCCTCAACATCGCCCTGTCGCTCGGCGCGAATCCCTCCGTCTCGGTCCACATGACGGGGGGACACTTCAAGGCGCCGACCCTGTCGCTGAGCGGGGAAAAGGCGGCGGCCTATCTCGACGGCCTGCATGCGCAGAAACTCTTTCTCGCAACGGCGGGCATCTCGTTCAGCGCCGGCCTGACCTACCCGTCGATCGCCGACCTTCCCGTGAAGCGGGCGATGATCGCATCGGCCGATTACGTCTACCTGCTCGCCGACTCCTCCAAGGTGGGCCGGATGTCCTTCTCCGCCCTCGGCGGCGTCGATATGGTCAATACGCTGATCACGGATGAAGGCCTCGAGGACAAGGATGCCAAACGCTTCGAGGAGATGGGCATCGAGGTGCTGATCGCATGAGGCTTGCGGCGATGAACCGGCTCGTTCGCGCGGCGCTCCTCCTGGCTGGCGCGCTCGCCTTCCTGACACTCGAATCCTGCACGGAGTCCGGCGACCCTTCCGAGCTGATCGTCATCATCGCCCCGTCGCTCGACAATCCCTTTTTCGGCCAGGAAGCGGCCGCCGCCGACGGAAAGGCGAGGGAACTCGGCTATGACACCCTGCTCTTCTCTCATGGCGACGACGCCTACAAGCAGAGCGAACTGATCGATTCGGCGATCGCCCGGGACGCCGCCGCCATCATTCTCGACAATGCGGGCGCCGATGCCAGCGTCGCGGCCGTTGCCAAAGCCGAGCGGGCCGGCGTGCCGGTCTTCCTGATCGACCGCGAGATCTCGCGGCGCGGAGTGGCGACCGCCCAGATCGTCTCGAACAACTATCAGGGCGCGATGCTCGGGGCGCTGAGCTTTGCGCAGGCTATGGGCGGAGGCGGTCAATATGCCGAACTCGTCGGACGGGAATCCGACACCAATGCCGCCATCCGCAGCGCCGGATATCATGCCGTGCTCGACCAGTATCCCGGACTGGAGATGGTCGCGCGCCAGAGCGCGAACTGGAGCCAGTCCGAAGCGTTCTCCCGCACCCAGTCCATGCTGCAGGCCAATCCGGGCATCAGAGGTATCATCGCGGGCAATGACACCATGGCGATGGGCGCGATCGCAGCGCTCGAAGGGATCGGACGGTCCGACGTCGTCGTCGTCGGCTTCGACGGCTCCAACGACATGCGGGACGCGGTTCTCGCGGGCAAGGCGCATGCGACAGTGCTCCAGCCAGCCCATCTGCAGGCGGAATATGCAGTCGAACTCGCCCACGGATATCTGACGGAAGGCGCCACGGGGCAGCCCGAGAAGCTCCTGATGGACTGCATCCTGGTGGATGCCGGGAACGCGGAACGGCTGGACGATTTCCAGATGAAGCAAGAGCGCGATTGAGAAGCGGAAGGATCGGATGATCATGAACCAGAAATTCGGCGCCGGGATCTGGCATTTCGCCAATTACGTCGATCGCTACGCGACCGACGGCTACGGCGAGCCGCGCTCGTTGCTCGAAATGATCGAGATGGCGGGAACGGTCGAAGACCTTTCCGTCGTAGACATCAACTATCCGTGGTCGCCCGACATCAGCGTCGCCCAGGTGAAGGAGGCGCTGGATCGCGCGGGGCTCGGCGTGATCGGAATCACGCCGGAGATCTATACCCGGGAGTTCGCGAAGGGCGCCTTCACCAATCCCGATCCCGGGATCCGCAGGCGCGCCAACGAAATGTGCAACGAAGCCGCCGACGTCGTGCGGCAACTCGGCGGAACCTATGTGAAGCTCTGGCCGGGCCAGGATGGATGGGACTATCCCTTCCAGGTCGACTACAAGACGCTCTGGAAACATTCCCGCGAAGGCGTCGGCGAACTGGCTTCGCAGAACAGCGATCTGAAGCTGGTCGTCGAATACAAGCCGCGCGAGCCCCGGGTGCATATGAGCTACGACTCGGTGGCCCGGACGCTGCTGGGGATCGAGTCGATCGGCCTGCCCAATGTCGGCATCCTGCTCGATTTCGGCCATGCCCTGTACGGGGGCGAGTCCCCTGCGGACTCCGCGCAGCTGGCGATCGACCACGGCCGGCTCTTCGGGATGGACGTCAACGACAATCTGCGCGGCTGGGACGACGACATGATCGCCGGCACGGTCCACCCGATGGAGCTGTTCGAGTTCTTCTACACCCTGCGGAAGAACGCGTGGGAAGGCGTCTGGCAGCTCGACCAGTTCCCGTTCCGCGAAAACGCCGTCGAGGCGGCGAACATGGCGATCGGCTTCCTAAAGAAGATCGAGCGGGCGCTGGACAGGCTCGACTGGAACGCGATGGCGGAGGCGCAGGCGCGCCAGGATGCCGTGGCGGCGAACCGCCTCGCCCAGGAGGCACTTTACGGCGCATAGCGCCCCAGAGCGAATGCTCCTCCTACGGATGCGGCACGCGTGGCCGACGACGGCCCAACGACAAGATCAGGAAACGACCGGAGAGACAGATGATGACGCCGAAAGCCCTCGCCCTTGCCACATCCATCGCGGCGATGTGCGCCGCCGCCCCGCTTCATGCCGCCCAGGCGCAGGCCGATCCGGCGGCCCGCGCCGCCGAGGTCGAGGCGCAGATGACGGACGAGGAGCGCACGCAGCTGACGCTGGGCTACATGGCGATGTCCTTTGGCGGGATCGAGCCGCCGGAGGGCGCCATTCCCGGTGCGGGCATCGTGCCCGGGGTTCCGCGGCTCGGCGTGCCGGCGCTGCGCGAGACCGATGCCAGCCACGGCGTCACCTGGGTCGGCGGCGCGCGCGGCGACGGGGCGACCGCCCTGCCCGCCGGCATCGCGCAGGGCGCGACCTTCAACCCCGAGCTGATCGAGCGGGGCGGCGCGCTGATCGGCTCGGAGGCGCGCCTGAAGGGCTTCAACGTCCTGCTGGCGGGCGGCATCAACCTGATGCGCGAGGCGCGCAATGGCCGGACCTTCGAATATATGGGCGAGGACCCCTGGCATTCGGGCCTGATGGGCGCGGCGGCGGTCAAGGGCATCCAGTCCCAGAACGTCATCTCGACGCTCAAGCATTTCGCGATCAACCCGCAGGAGACCGGCCGCCACTTCATGAATGTCGAGATCGACGAGCCGAGCCTGCGCGAGAGCGACCTTCTCGCCTTCGAGATCGCGATCGAACGCGCGCAGCCCGGCGCGCTGATGTGCGCCTATAACCGCATCAACGGCCCCTTGAGCTGCGGCAGCGAGTTCCTGCTGACCGACGTGCTGCGGGACGACTGGGGCTATAAGGGCTTCGTGATGTCCGACTGGGGCGCGGTCGAGGCGCTCGACTTCGCGCTCGCCGGCCTCGACCAGCAATCGGGCGCGCAGCTCGACGAGGGCATGTTCTTCGGCGAGCCGCTTCTCGAAGCGGCGCAGGGCGATCCCGCCTATGCCGAGCGGCTCGGCGAGATGGCGCGCAACGTTCTCTACGCGATCTACGATGTCGGCATCGGCGAGGACGTGCCCGAGCGCACCGATGCCGAGAACGAAGAGGGCGACGCGGTCGCGCTCGCCACGGCGAAGGAGGCGATCGTCCTCCTGAAGAACGAGAGTGGCGCGCTGCCCCTCGCGGGCGATGCGCGGAAGATCGCCGTCATCGGCGGCTTCGCCGATGCGGGCGTGCCGACCGGGGGCGGCTCGTCGCGCGTCATGCCCGATGAAGGGCCCAAAGCGCAGGTTCCGATCCTGCGCGGCGAGGCGTCGGACTATGCCTTCTTCCTCGACCGCATGTATCAGGGCGTCGCCCCGCTCGACGCGATCCGCGAGCGGGCGGGCGAGGCGCAGGTCGTCTTCCGCGACGGGCGCTATCCCTCGGAAGCCGCGATGGCGGCCGAAGGGGCCGATGTGGCGATCGTCTTCGCCACCCAGTACCAGACCGAAGGCTATGACGTCCCCGACCTGTCCCTGCCGGGCAATCAGGATGCGCTGATCGCGGCCGTGGCCGAGGCCAATCCCAACACCATCGTCGTCCTGGAGACCGGCGGCCCGGTCGTGATGCCGTGGCTCGATGCCGTGCCCGCCGTCCTCGAGGCGTGGTATTCGGGCGAGCAGGGCGGCGAGGCCATCGCGAGCGTGCTCTTCGGCGAGACCAACCCCTCCGGCCACCTGCCGGTGAGCTTCCCCGCCTCCACCGAGCAGCTCCCGCGGCCGGACCTGCCCGGCATCGACGAGATCGAGCCGAGCTTCCTCGGGCGCGGCGAACCCGGACAGACGCTCGATGCCGATTACGGAATCGAAGGCTCGGATATCGGCTATCGCGGCTATGCCAAGTCCGGCGACGCGCCCTTGTTCCCCTTCGGGCACGGCCTCAGCTACACCGAGTTCGAGATGGACAGGCTCCGCCTGCGCGGCGCGGGCCCCGCGCTCTCCGCCCGCTTCCGCCTGCGCAATACCGGCGAGACGGCGGGCGCGGATGTCGCGCAGCTCTATCTCGTCTCCGCCGGCGGCGAGACGAAGCAGCGCCTCGTCGGCTTCGCCAAGCGGCAGCTCGCGCCCGGCAAGTCCGCCCGCGTCGAGCTCGAGATCGAGCCGCGGCTCCTCGCCGAGTGGGAGGATGACAGGTGGGTCGTCGAAGGCGGCGAATACGCCTTCGCCCTCGGCCATGACGCCGGCACGCTGATGGAACCCGTCAGCGTGAAGATCGACCGCTTCACCATCGCCGCGGATGGCGAGACGGTCGGGCAGTAAGGGCGGGGAAAGCGCGCCGGGCGCGGCGCGCCTCGGCTGAGAGAGCGGAGCGACGAAGGAAGACCGGTCGCCTGCCGCTCTCTCGCCCCAGCCCTCGCGCTCGCGGCGATCGCCGCGTGGGCGAGAACGGGGCGCCTGAGGCGCGGCCGCCCGTAATTCAGTATGCCGAAGGATCAGGTGTTCCCTCGGTCAACCAAGGATGCGAGCCTTCGCTCGGCGCGGTGGCAGGGAAGCCCGCTTCCTCGCCCGGCGCTCAGTCGCCGACATAGATCGCTTCGCGGTCCGCCCGCGCCAGAGCGATGAAGGCTGCCCACTCGTCGGTCGCGACCATACCAGCCTGGCCCGGCGAAGCCTGATCGGTCGCGTCCCGCCACGTCCGCACGAAGAGTTCGTCATGGCGAAGGCGGGGCATGCCGTCCGTGGCGGAGGTCAGATCGGCCGCCAATTGGCGGGAGGCGCTGGCGGCTTGGCGCTCGCAGTCCGAAAGCGCGCTGGCGACGGAGGCCGGTTCGACGGCATCGCGCGGCGAGGCGAAGACGCTGCTGTCCGCCGGCATCCAGCAGCGGGTGATGGCGGCATCGCATACGCCGTTGACGCGAAGCAGCGCCAGGCTGCGGGTGAGCGCCTCGGTCGCCTCATCCGACCGGGTCAGAACCCGCGCCTGCGCCTTCGGCGCCGGGCTGCTCGTCACGAGGAGGACGTCGGTCGCGACCAGGCGCGCCGACCGGCGCACGATCCGGTTCCGCATCGCCTTCGGCGTGGTGACAATGAGGCGGCGGCGCTCGGGGACCTCGCGGCGAAGCCGCGACCAGGCCTGCCGCTCGCACAGGACGGCGGTGCAGGGCCGTTGCCGGGGGCTCAACTTCCCGATCAGGCCGGAGAGCCGCCAGGTCGCGCGTTCGTCGAGCCCGCTCGCCAGGCGGCCTTGACGGATCGGCGCGAGATTGAGGGACAGGCCGCTGCGGCCCGCCATCTTGTTCAGCCGCGCCCCGAGAGTGAGCTGATCGTCCTCCGGGCCGAGAAAGCACCAGGCCTCGGTGTAGATCGTCGACAACTCTGCGGGCTGCCGCTCGATGAAGGCTTCGAAGGGCATGGCATGCTCCACTGATAGAAAACCGGGTCGATGAACCGTCGGCGCTGGCGGGAAGTCTCAGCCGACCGCCGCCAGGACGGCCCTGCTGGCTGCGCTTTCCCCGCCCGTGACCTCAGCGGAGCCGCCGGCCTTCCGCTTGCGGATCACCGCGTCGGAGATCAGCTCCGCCGATGTGTGGTCCACGAAGGTCAGTCCCTCGGTCCGGATCCTGACGGGCTTGTCTGACGGCAGGGCGTCGAGGGCGCGGGTCAGGCGGCTGACTTCGAGCATGGTGACCCGGCCATCGAGGTGGACCTCGTGAACGCCGTCTTCGGTTCGCGATTCAACCCTGCTGCGCTGGCGGCGCAGGTGCGGGATGACCTCGAGCAGAGACAGGCCGAGACCGACGAGCACGCCCACGAGAAGGTCGACCGCCACCGTCGTGCCGAGCGTCGCCACATAGATCAGCGCCGGCAGCCAGCCATGCTTCCTGAACAGCGAGACCGCATCGCGCACCTTCACGAGCTTCCAGCCCACGACCACGAGCACGCCTGCGAGGGCTGCGGTCGGAACGATCGCGAGCACGCCCGGCAGGAAGGCGACGAAGGCGAGGATCCAGACGCCGTGGAGGATGGCGGACAGCCGCGAGACCGCGCCCGCCTGGACGTTGGCAGAGGAGCGGACGATGACGCCGGTCATCGGCATGGCCCCGACGAGGCCGCAAAGGAAGTTGCCGACGCCCTGCCCACCGAGCTCCCTGTCGAAGGCGGTCCTGACCCGGTCCTGCATCTTGTCGACCGCCGCCGCAGAGAGCAGCGTCTCGGC
Organism: Parvularcula oceani; assembly: GCF_000733125.1. Taxonomy (GTDB): domain Bacteria; phylum Pseudomonadota; class Alphaproteobacteria; order Caulobacterales; family Parvularculaceae; genus Parvularcula; species Parvularcula oceani. The sequence goes on from NZ_JPHU01000001.1 coordinate 12,732, forward strand.
GCTCGCGATGAAGGCCACGGCCAGCGCTGTGAAGATGATGCCCGGCATGGCGAGCATGGACAGGGTGCTGCCCGTCGGCAGCCCGAAGCTGGAGAAGATGTTCGCGGGCACGTCGATCGTCGCGACGTCGAGACCGGCCAATGCCAGCAGAACGCCCGCGACCACCCCGAGAAGCGCGCCCGGCACCAGTTTCGCTTTTTCAGGCTTGTAGCGGTCCCAGAGCACCATGCTGGCGATCGTCACGACGCCCACGATCAAGGCCTGTTCGGCCTGGCCGAGCGTCATGACGCTGATGTCGAAGAAGGCGGCGGGGATCGCGGCCAGGTTGTCGAGACCGTGCGCTCGGGGCGAGTCCGCGAAGAGAACGTGGATCTGGCCGGCCACGATCAGGACACCGATGCCCGCGAGCATCCCGCTAATGACAGCCGGCGACACCCCGCGGAAGAACCGCCCGAGGCGGAAGAAGCCGCCGACGAGCTGCATCGCGCCGGCGAGCAGCAGGATGGGCGCCAGGGCCTCCACGCCGTAATCCTGGACGATGTCGAACACGATCACCGCGAGGCCGGCCGCCGGACCGCTGACCTGGAGCGGCTGTCCGCCCGCCATGCCCACCGCGATCCCGCCGATGATCCCGGTCATCAGGCCCAGCTCGGCCGGCACGCCGGAGGCGAGAGCGATGCCGAGGCAGAGCGGGATCGCGACGAGGAAGACGACGAAGGATGCCGCCACGTCCCGCGCGAGGCTGTTCTTGTCGTAGGCGTCGGGCAGCCCGAGTCGCTGCAACGGTTTCGAGGTCTGAAGCATAAGGAGGGTGTCCCGCCATCGGATGCGTGTCGATCGAGGGGGAACTCGCCCGCGCAGTTTGCTGCGAGGCATCATCTTCGTGACGAAGTGTTTCAGTGGCCGAGCGGCAGTGTCACGGTTGCGCGAAAACCGCCTTCGGGCCGGTTCGAGAGGACGAGCGTCCCCTCATGCGACCGGACGACCTGCGCGGCCGTCGAGAGACCAAGGCCGAACCCCTCGGTCGTCCGGGCCCGCGCATCGTCGGCCCGGAAGAAGGGTTCGGTGACATGCGGCAGGAGATCCGGGTCGACGCCCTCGCCGTCATCGTCGACGGTGAGCACAGCCGAAGAGCCCTCGGCCCGCAAGGACACCCTGGCCGTCCCGCCATATTTCAGGGCATTGTCGACGAGGTTGTCGATCACCCGCCTCAGGAGGAGCGGCCTGACGACCGCATCTAGGCGCTCTGGACCGTCATAGGCCGCGGATCCGCCTGCATCCGCCGCGTCGGCGACGACGGTCTCGACGAGGCTCGCGAGATTGACCTTCCCCAGGTCCTCCCTGACCTCCGCATCCTCGAGGAAAGCGAGCAGGGAGGCGAGCATCGCGTCCATCTCGGCGAGGTCGGCCCGCATGCTGGCCCTCTCGGCATCGAGATCCGCTGCATCGAGACGAAGGCGGAGGCGCGAGAGCGGCGTTCGAAGATCGTGGCTGACGGCCGCCAATGCGCGCCTCTGGGACGTCAGCAGGGTATCGATCCTCTCCTGCATCCGGTTCAGCGTCGTCGCCAGCCGCCGCAGGTCGGGCGGACCCCGCTCCTCCTCGAAGGGAATGCGCACGCCCGTGCCGACGAGGTCCGCGGAGGACGCCAGCGCGCGCAGCGGGGCGGCGAGGATGCGGACGAGGGACACGGCGACGACCATCACGAGGAGCGCGACGACGGCCACCCAAAGGATCGTCGTGACGATCGGCGCGAAGCTGCCGAGAGGCTCGACCGTCTCGAAACGGACCCAACGCCCCTCGCCCACTTCGAGCGTGCCCTCGATGCGCCCCTCAGCGCCAGGCGCGGCGAAGCGCGTCGCGGTGATGCGCAGGTTCTCGGTCGCGAGGCTCGGCTCCCAGCGCAGGATCTCGGACAGGACGGCGTCCGTGCGGCCATTCAGGCGCCGCGCCCCCTCGATGGGCGCGTCTGCCAGGGAAAAGGTCAGGTGCTTGGTCGACAGGTCCGAGACTGCCTCGGCACCGCCGCTCTCCAGAAGGCGGTCGGCCACGACGAGCTGTTCGGCGATCCGGCGCGCGATGTCGTTCCTCTGAAGCTGACGCTCGGAAATGCCGATCAGGATCGCGGCGCCGGCGCATTGCACCGCGATCGCCGCCAGGAGGACCACCGTCACCCATCCCACGAGACCGGAAGGCCAGAGGCGTCCGCGATGGATCATCGGCTGACCTGAGCGGTGAAGGCGTAGCCGGCGCCGCGAACCGTCTTGATGAGGCTGCGTCCGCCTTCATAGGCGCCGAGCTTGCGCCGCAGGCGGCTGATCAGGACGTCGACGGAGCGGTCGGACGCGTCGCCTGCCGCCACCCTGTCGCGCGACTGTTCGAGAAGGTATTCCCGGCCGACCACCCGCCCCGGCGCATCGAGCAGGACGCAGAGGAGGTCGAACTCTCCGCCCGACAGGATGACCTGGCTGCCGTCCGGCGCATGGACCTCGCGGCGGCGCCGGTCGGCGGACCAGCCATCGAAGCGGACGACCTGGCCCAGTGGCTCGCCCACGCCGCTGCCCTTGGAGGCGACGCGGCGAAGGACAGCGCGGATCCGGGCGACGAGCTCGTCCACATCGACGGGTTTGGGCACGTAGTCGTCGGCGCCGAGTTCCAGGCCGACGACCCTGTCCGTATTGTTCCCGCGCGCGCTGACGATGATGATGGGCACCTCGCTGCGCGACCTCACCCAGCGGGTCAGGTCCAGTCCGCTGGTCCCGGGCAGCATGATGTCGAGGATGATGAGATCGAAGGCGCTCCCCGCCAGCGCCTCGCGCATCTGCGCGCCGGACCGCACGCCGGTCGGCTCGAACCCCCGCTCGCGCAAGCTTCGGCAAAGGAGTGTCCGCAGGGCGCCGTCATCCTCGACGATCAGGATACGGGGCGGGGCATCGAAGATCATCATCTACACAGTTCGAGAGCTCCAGAGCCGTGAACTAGGTGGATTGCCGGCGGGGAAGAACTCCTTGCGGGCGCCAGACATGTTTTGTCATCTTCGGCAGCGCGGGACGCCTCCCTGCGATTGCGGAAGCGGTCTGCAAGGCCCGTTTTGCGGGAAATGAACTTGTTCCATCGCGGGATCCGAGGGCGCCCCGGCGCCCCCGCGCCGTGCCGTCGGACCGGATCGGCCATGCCACCGCCGCGCCTCGATCCGGGCCGGATGCACGTACTCTCGCGGCGATACGCATCTCCCATGGTTAAGCGGGAGTAATTATCCTGTCGCGATATCTCGTAACGCCTTTTACGCGACCTTGAAGCAAGAGCTTTAGCAGGAGCTTGTGAGACGGTCATCGGGACCGGCCTCCCCACATCGAAGGGCAAGCTCATGCATGTAAAGAAGATCGCAATGGCTCATGCCGTGGCGTTGGCCTCTGTCGCCGGTCTGTCGCTGGCCGGCACCACCGCCGCTCACGCTTTCGAACCGGCGCTCGTCAAGCAGGTCGCGCCGAAATATCCGCGCGCAGCGGAACGCCGCTCCATCGAGGGCACGGTCACGGTCAATATCGACGTCGACGAAGCCGGCAAGGTCGCGGCCGTCGAAGTGGTCGAAGCGACGCCGCCGGGCGTGTTCGACCGCGCCGCGCTGGCCGCCATCGAGCGGTGGGAATTCGAGGCCGGCAAGCCCGCGAGCAACATCCAGAAGCAGCTCAGCTTCAAGCTCGCCGAGTAAGCCGAAACGCCGTCCAGAGCCCACCGAACGGGCCAAGCCCCGACAAAGAAGGTCGGAAGATCCATGAACTTCAAGAGCATCCGTGTTCGCCTCATCGGTTCCTTCGGCCTCGTCGCCGCCCTCACCGCATTGGCGGTGGCGGTGGCGTTCCTGGGCCTGACGCTGACCACCAACGCCATGCGCGCTGTGGGAACGAGCCACCTCCCGGCGGCGACCGCCGCCAATGAGCTCGCGCTCCTCAACCAGCGCATGGTGCGGGAAATCGACAATATCACTGCTGCCGAGACCATGGCGGACCGCGAAGCGAGCTTCGGGTCCTATGAAGCGCTGGACGCGCAGGCGGAAGACATCGCCGGCAACCTCGAGCGGACGGTCGGGCGCACCGAGGCGCTGGCGCGGCTCTCCAATGCGCGGCACGACCTGTCCGAGGCCGCCCGCTCGGTCGATGCCGCCAAAGCGCGCGTTCTCGCCGCCCGCGAACGGCGGGCCCACCTGATGGATGACGCCACCGCCACGAGAACGCAGTTCCAGAGCATGCTCGAAGGCGCCATCGACCAGGCGCGCGAGGAGGATGTCGAAACCTATCTGCGCATGGCTCTGGCCGCCAATCAGATCGCGACGCTCTACGCCGAAGCGAACGCGTCGGAGAGCGTGGCCGATGTCGAGGCGATCGCCGAGAGATATGCCGAGCAGGCCGACGAGATCGCCATCAACCTCGCCATCCTGGGCGAGGCGGTCCCCGCTGGCGTTGCCGACGCCGCCACGGATTTCCTCGCCATCGGCGATGCCGAGAGCGGCCTCTTCGCCCTGCGGGCCGATGAGATCGAAGCCCTCGTCGCGGCGCTGATCGCCAAGTCGGGCGCCGAGGAAATCGTCGCCACGGCAAGCCAGCTCGTGGCGGAATTCGTGGCCGAGATCAGGGGCACGGTCGAGGCGGCGACCGCCGACACGCTCGGCCAGGCCGGGCTGTCCAAGGCGGTGCTGAGCCTCGTCGCGCTGTGCAGCATCGGCGCGGCCGCCCTTCTCGGCTGGCTCTACGTGTCCCGCCATGTCGTCGCCCGCATCGACGAGCTGTCCGCCGTCATGACCAAGGTGTCCAGCGGCGACCTGAATGCGCAGTCGCGCGGCCTCGATGCCGCCGACGAGCTCGGCGACATGTCCCGCGCCCTCGAAGTCTTCCGGGAGAACGCGCTGCGCGTGGAGCGCCTCAACGAGGAGAAGCTCTCCTCCGAGCGGGCCGCACGGGAAGCGGACGAGCGGGCGGCGCGCGAGAACGAGCGGGCGCAGCGCGAGAAGGTCGAGGCGGATGCCCGCCGCGAAGAGGAGCGCCGCCAGATGATGGCCGAGCTGTCGACAGAGATCGGCGAGGTCGTCAGGGCCGCCCAGAAAGGCGACTTCTCCAAGCGGGTCGATGCCACCTTCAACGATCCCGAGCTCAACGAGCTGGCCTCGAACCTCAACGCGCTGGTCGGCACGGTGAAGAACGGCCTCGACGAAGCGATCGTGGTCCTCGAAGCGATCAAGCACTCGGACCTGACGCGGCGCATCGACAGCCATTTCGAAGGCTCGCTCGGTGACCTCCGCGACGGCGTGAATTATTCCGCCGATGGCCTGGCCGAGGTCATCACCGGCCTGAAATCGGCCTCTGACGGGGTCGGCACGTCGATGGCCGAGCTGCGGGAGAGCGTCGTCGAGCTGTCCCGGCACACCACAGAGCAGGCCGCGACGCTCGAGCAGACAAACGCCGCCCTCCAGCAGTTCTCGGGCACCGTCGAGGAAACGGTGGAGCGTACCTCGGAAATGCGGGAGAACACGCAGCTCACCCGGCAGATCGCCGATGACGGCGGGACGGTCATGACCGAGGCGACCGACGCCATGGACCGCATCGCGACCTCCTCCCGGAAGATCATCGAGATCATCGACCTGATCGACTCGATCGCCTTCCAGACCAACCTGCTCGCCCTCAATGCCAGCGTGGAGGCGGCGCGGGCCGGCGATGCGGGCAGAGGCTTCGCGGTGGTGGCGAGCGAAGTGCGCAAGCTCGCCCAGTCGACGGCCGATGCCTCCAAGGAAGTGGGCGCCATCGTCAACACGACGAACGGAGAGATCTCGACCGGCGTCGACCTGGTGGGCAAGGCCTCGGCCAGCCTGTCGCGGATCGTCGAGGCGGTGGCGGACAATGCCAGCGTGATGGACGGGATCAGCGAGGCGACCAACATGCAGAACGAGACGCTCAAGGAGATCAGCGTCGCCATGGCCCATCTCGACAAGATCACGCAGTACAACAATCATCTCGTCGAGCGGAACAACACGGCCATCTCGCAGTCGAGCGCCCAGTTCGATGCGCTCGACGCGGTCGTCGCCCGCTTCAAGCTGACCGAGAACACCCGTCCCGAGAAAGGGCAGAAGGCGGCCTGACCACAGGGTACGGGAGGCGCCGCCGGGCCGCCGCATCCTCGCGCAGGATCGCGAGGGCGCGGCGGCCCGCTTTCGTTTCTACCGGCCGCCGCCCGCGCCGCTGCCCGCTGCGTTACCCGAAGTGAGATCGCGCGCGGCGGCGACGAGGCGGACATAGTCCGCCCCCAGCGGGATGACGTATTCGTTCTCGCCCCAGAAGAAGGGCCAGTCCTCCTTGTTCTCCGGGAAGTCCGGCTTGATCACCAGGATCCCCGGCACCACGCCGCCGGCGATGAAGGAGAAGTCCGCGCGATTGGTGCCGTAGGCGACCTCCTTCGACCGCGCTCCCACGCCGGAGACGAGGGAGAGGTTGTGGCCCGGATGGCGGCCGAGGATGAAGTCGAGCCCGGCCAAGACGTCCTCCGCGCCCGACAGGTCCGGGAAGGCGCTGTGAATGTCATAGGCGACCAGCGCCTCGTTCACGACCGTGCCGGCCCCGGCCCAGCCGCCCTCGGTGATCCGCACGCCGAAGGGATTGTTCGACTTCGCCTCGCCATGTTCGGCGAGCCAGTCCTCCGCCGAGGCTCTGAGCGCCTGCCGGTAGCTTGCGGGCATGTCCGGCAGGATGCGGAAGGCGGCATCGGCGACGCGTCCGAAATGCGCTTCGGCTTCGGGCCAGAGCCGCTCCGCTGCCTCGGCGTATCGGTCCTCGCCCGTCGCGGCGTAGAGCTCCGCCGCCGCGGTGAAGCGCTCCGCCTCGAGCGGGCCGCCGGTCGTGTTGCCGTGCGAATAGGTGTCGGGCTCCTTGCCCTGCTCTTCGGCCCACACATCCTCGGCGATGCCGAGCGCCTTGTCCGCCAGCGCGTCGTCATAGCCGCGCAGCGCCCGCGCCGCCGCGGCGAGACCCGCGGCCGAGCCGTAATTGAGCGCGCTCGCCTTGCTGGTGAAGGCCCAGCGGTCGTCTTTGCGCCCGCTCTCGCCGCCCTCGGTCTCGTCCGCGCCGAGCGAGGAATTGTAGATCAGGTTGTCGGTCTTGGTGACGCCGTCGCCGAGATGCGTGTACTGATCGAGGTCGGGCTCCACGATGCCGTGGATCGCGTGGCCCACCGCATCGAACTGGGCGACGAGTTGCAGCGTGCCGTGCTTGATCTGCTGGAGCATGTCGGGCTCGCCGTCCGGCACGTGCAGGTCCACGCGGCGGCGGTCCCAGTCGACCTTGGTCTCGTCGCGCTGCGGCGCGAAGTCTTCCCAGGCGGAAACGAGGCCGCGCACCGTGCCGTACTGGCTCTGCGTGCGGATGTCGTAATCGCCCGCGTCGTACCAGCCGCCGACGGCGAGGCCGGGGATGTGCTCCAGCGGCTCGAACTCGGTATCGGTGGTCGGCCCCTGCCGGTAGAGGTCGTGGTGCTCATGGTTCGTGGGCGCCTGGAGCGCATCGTCGAGATGCGAGGCGCCGTGCCAGACGCGGTAGGCCTCGTTGACGAACATGTGGTCCATCTGCACCGGGAAGAAGACGTCCATGGTCGGCTTCCAGATGCCCGAATAGGCGTCCTCGGCGATCAAGAAGGGCGCGCTCCTGATGCCTTCGTAGTCGATGACGTAGAGGCCCGGCTCCTCCACCGACGAGAAGTCGATCGTCGCGTAGTCGTAGCGCAGATATCCGCCCCAGGGCTCGACCTCCGGCTCGGCGGCGAGCGTCTCTGCGCCATCCGCGCCGATCCTCAGAATGCGGGCGGTTTCCGCGGGCGTGTCATTGCGGTCGAGCTCGACCACCGCCACCTTGCCGCGCCCCGGCGTGTAGCCGACCTGGCTGTGGCTGATGACGGGCTCGCGCGTCCAGTCATCGACGACATTGGGCGCGATCGTCCACTCGATCAGCGTGCCGGTCTCGCCCTCGGGCAGCACGCTGCGCAGGACGAACCAGCCATTCTGCGCCTGGTTCCGGCCGTCATAGAGGCTGATGGGTGCCCCGTTCGAGGTCACGCGGACCCGGCGGAGCGGGTCTTCCGGGGCCAGCACGATGTCCTGACCGCTCGCGAAGGCTTCGGGTTCCGCCAGCGCGCCGTCCGAGCGCGGCCCCTCTTCGCGCAGCGTCATGTCGCCTGCGGGATAGCGCGGCATCCGGCCGGGCCTGCCGTCCGCGAGATAGCCCGCGCTCCAATAGGCCGAGGGAAGGAATTCGAGGTTGAACCCCGCCTTGCCCGCCAGCGCTTCGGGCACGGGTTCATCGGACAGCACGCTGACCGTGACCGCGCCATCGCCGGTGCGCTCGGCCCTGATCGTGTATTCGAAGCCTTCGTCCGGATAGGACAGGTCCGCCTCGATTACGCCTGCCTCTTCGTCGACCCGCCGCTCGCCGAAGCGGCCGATGGGCTCCCACTGACCGGGCGTCGCGGACAGGCGCACATCGCCGTTGGTGACGGTGCGCTGGCCGTGATGGATGAGCTCGACCCCGCTGATCTTGGCGTCGGAGAAGAGGCTGTCATACCAGTTCGAGAAGACGAGGACATTCGCGCCGCGCCGGTCGAAATAGCCGTCCTCGCCGATCTCGAAGCTGTCCGGCTCCGCCTTCTCCTGTGCGGCGGCAGAGGGCGCCGCGAGCGGCGTTAGCGCTAACATCAGCGCGCAGAGAGCGGCTTCGGTGGGACGGTTCGGCATGCTTCCTCCTGATGGCTGTCTCTTCGGGACGGCTCCGGGGCAGTTTAGGAAAGCGGCGGCGCAGCGCCACTCCCCGCAAGCCACGAAAAGCAGTCAGTCGCCGAAATGGCGGTAGCCGCCGCGCGCGACGGAGCGCTCGGTGCCGTCGAGGCCGGTATAGCGTATGCCGCTTCCTTCCTCGCAGGCGCCGATCTCGAAGATCGCGAGGCCGAGCGTTGCGGCGTCCTTGCGCATCGCTTCGGCCTGCGCCTGCGGGACGGCGAAGAGCGGAACGTAGTCGTCTCCTCCCGCCGCCAGCGCGGCGCGCGCGCCCTCGCCCCCGGCCGCAAAGGCCTCGCCTGCCGACGATAGCGGCAGGCGCACGCCCTCGATCCGGCAGCGCAGGCCCGATTCTTCCGCGAGGTGCCGGGCATCGGCGAGAAGGCCGTCTGAGACGTCGAGGCTGGCGCTCGCATGGCGCGCGACCAGTCCGGCCAGAGCGGGCGGCGGATGAGGCCGCCTATAGGCTCGGACGACCGAGGATGCACCGGAACCCGCATCGTGGCGCCCTTCGAGCTGCAACAGGCCCAGATGCGCGTCGCCGATCGTGCCGCCTGCGAAGAGAAGGTCGCCCGGCATGGCCCCCGAGCGCCAGACCGGCGCGGCACCCAAGGGACCGCCCGTCATCGTCACGCTGATCGTCAAAGGCCCCCGCCCGGCATGGCGGGTCGTGTCTCCGCCCAGAAGCGTGGCGCCATAGGCGCCGAGCGCTTCGCCGAGGCCGGCCGAGAAGGCCGCGATGTCTTCCTCCCCGACCGCCCGGGGCCAGGCCACGCCGAGCAGGACGGCCTCGGGCTTGCAGCCCTTGGCGATGATGTCGGAGGCATTCACCGCCACCGCTTTCCAGCCGACGCTGTCCAGCGGGTCGTCGGCGCGGAAATGGGTGCCGCAGACGATCAGGTCCTTGGTGACGACACCGTCCCCGAGGCTCGCCACATCGTCGCGCAGGCCCCGTCCGCCAGCCCCCGCCAGCGGCGCGAGGTGGCGGCGGATGAGGCCGAATTCGTCCAAGGCTCAGGCCGCCGCTTCGTCCGGCCGGATCTTCTTGGCGCTCGAATCGAGAACGCCGTTGATGAAGCGCGGCTCGGTCTCGCCTGCGCCGAAGAAGCTGTTGGCGAGCTCGACATATTCCTCGATCACGACGCGATAGGGCACGTCGGTCCGCCGGATCAGCTCGAACAGGCCGCAGCGCAGGATGGCGCGGGCGGTGGCGTCGAGCCGCTTGAGCGTCCAGCCTTCGCGCAGGCGCGCCTGGATATAGGGGTCGATCTTGCGCTGAAGCTCGACCACGCCGCGCACGAGATCCTCGAAGAAGGCATCGTCCGCCTCGCGGATCGCCTCGCCGTCGAGTTCGCCGCCCAGGCGGTGGTTCTGGAACTCGCGCACCGCGCCGTCGACGCCCTGCCCCGAATGCTCCATCTGATAAAGCGCCTGGACGGCGCCGAGGCGCGCCATGGTACGGGCGTCCTGCGCCCGTCCCCTGGCCGTCATATTGGATTCGTTCATTTCTTGACCATGGATCCGAGGAAGGCTTCGAAGTCCTTCGCCTCGGTGAAATTCTTGTAGACGCTGGCATAGCGCACGAAAGCGACGTCATCGATCCGCGCAAGCGCGTTCATGACCTTCTCGCCGACCACGGAAGACGGGATTTCCGCCTCCCCCCGCGCTTCGAGGTCGCGCACCACGGCGGCGACCGTCCGCTCGACCTCTTCGGGATCGAGATCGCGCTTGCGCGTCGCGATGGCGACGGAGCGGGCGAGCTTCTCGCGATCGAAGGGCACCTTCTTGCCCGACGACTTGACGACGATCAGCTCGCGCAGCTGCACCCGCTCGAAGGTGGTGAAGCGGGCGCCGCAGCCCGCGCAAAGGCGCCTGCGGCGAATGGCGGCCGCGTCCTCCGTCGGACGCGAGTCCTTCACCTGTGTGTCTTCGCCTGAACAGAAGGGGCAACGCATGCCGCGCGGCTTAGCGGCGGGAGGCTTCAGAAATCAACGACGATACCTGCCCGAAGGCGCGTATCGGTCGGTTCCCGGTCCAGGGCCGGGGTGGTCTCGTGCCGGACATAATAGGACAGGCGCGCCGAAAGCAGTTCGGTGAGCTTGGTCTTGAGGCCGGCCTCGGTCTCCAGCGTCGTATTCGCGGCGGTATAGGTCACGGTGAAGTCGTGCTCGACGCCGACATTCTCGCGCACGTCCCATTCGAACTCGGACGCCGCATAGCCCGAGAGCTCGGTCATCGAGCTGCCCGGCTCGGCATCGGGCGAGTTCGGCTGCGCGGTCTCGACCCAGCGCAGGCCCGGCCCGGCCGTGACCCGCCAGTTCAGCTCATCGGTCTCGAAGATGTGGTGGCCATAGCCGAGGCCCGCGAACACCCGCTGATCGTAGCCAGAGAACTTGTCCTGCTCGTAGCGCACGCGGCCATAGGCGAAGCTCTCATCCGAGATGTCGATGTCGAGCTGGTAGGAGACGAAGAAGTTCTGCGCGGTTGTGTCCCGGTCCCCACCGCCCGCCGCGCCCGTTTCGACATAGTTGGCGGCCGCGTTCAGATTGTGGGTGTAGCGCAGGCGCTCATAGTTGAGCTTGCCGGCGAGCCCGGCATTCAGGGTCTCGGTGTTGCCCGTCGTGTTGGCGATCGAGGCCTCGATGGAGCCATCGATGCCGATCGCCGTCTCGTCGGTGGCAACGTCGACCTCGCCCGCCTGCGCCGCTCCTCCGAGCAGCAAGAGCGCTTCGATCATGCAAGGCCTTCATAGATCGGGAAGCGCGCGGTCAGCGCACGGATCTGCTCACGGACCTCCTGCTCGGCGCCCGAGGTGTCGCCGCCCTCCGCCAGAGCGTCGAGGACGCGCGCGATGAGGCGGCCGACCTCCTGGAATTCGGCGACGCCGAAGCCGCGCGTCGTGCCCGCGGGCGTGCCGAGGCGGATGCCGGAGGTCACGGTCGGCTTTTCGGGATCGTTCGGCACGCCGTTCTTGTTGCAGGTGATGCCGGCGCGTTCGAGCGCCTCTTCGGCGGCGTTCCCCTTCACGCCCTTGGGGCGCAGGTCGATCAGGGCGAGATGCGTGTCCGTGCCACCCGAGACGACGGCATAGCCCGCCTCGACCAGCACGTCGGCCAGTGCCCGCGCATTTTCGACCACGCGCTGGATGTAGAGCTTGAAGTCGGGCTGCAGCGCCTCGCCGAAGGCCACCGCCTTGGCCGCGATGACATGCATGAGCGGGCCGCCCTGAATGCCGGGAAAGAGCGCCGAACGCACCTTCTTGGCGATGGCGTCGTCATTGGTGAGGACGAGGCCGCCGCGCGGCCCCCGCAGCGTCTTGTGCGTCGTCGTCGTCACCGCATGGGCATGGGGAACGGGGTTCGGGTGGACGCCGGCCGCGACGAGGCCTGAGATATGCGCCATGTCCACCATCAGATAGGCGCCGACAGCATCGGCCACCTCCCGGAAGGCGGCGAAGTCGATGGTGCGGCTATAGGCCGAGCCTCCGGCGATGATCAGCTTGGGCTGCGCCTCCTTCGCGGCGGCCATGACCTGATCCATGTCGAGCTGCTGCGTGTCCGCATCCACCGTGTAATGCACGGCGTCGAACCATTTGCCCGACTGGTTCACCTTCGCCCCGTGGGTCAGGTGGCCGCCGGCGGCGAGGTCGAGGCCCATGATGCGGTCGCCAGGCTGAAGCAGCGCCATGAAGACCGCCTGATTCGCCTGGCTGCCCGAATGCGGCTGCACATTGGCGTGCTTGGCGCCATAGAGGCGGCAGGCGCGGTCGATGGCGAGGCGCTCGGTCTCGTCGACATGCTCGCAGCCGCCGTAATAGCGGCGCCCCGGATAGCCCTCGGCATATTTGTTCGTGAGGACCGAGCCCTGTGCCTCGAGCACGGCGCGGCTGACGATGTTCTCCGAGGCGATCAGCTCGACCTGTTCCTGCTGGCGGCGCAGCTCCGCGCCGATCGTGGCCTCGAGCTCCGGATCATGCGCGGCGAGCCCTTCGGTGAAGAAGACAGCACTCGAAGAGGGCGGTTTAGGGGATTCTGACATGGGCTCGACCTTCGCTGTGACCCGGCACACTGAACAGCTCGTCCGCCGCTTATACGGCTCCTTACGACGCTTTCAACGCGCGTCGCAGCGTCGCGATGGAACGACGTGGTTACTTGCCTGTTTCTGACATGAGCATCAGTTGGACTAATCTTGAGGCCGCTTTTTCGGTTGCGGGCGGAAGGGGATCACCTTAAGTGGCCGAGGATCGAGCCTCGAGTAATGATTCTGGCTTTTCCCGATACCGCCCTATTCCTCGGGCGCAGTAACGATTCATGATGAAAGGGACTTCGCCATGGACGAAGACAAACAGACACAGCTGGCGATGGACAAATCCGAGACGCTCCATTTGACGACCGATATCGTCAGTGCCTTCGTCAGCAACAACTCGGTTCCCGCCGAGCAGCTGCAGGATCTCCTGCAGAACACGTTCGCGACCCTCACCGGCCTGTCGGGCACGAGCGAGGAGCAGCAGACCAACCAGAAACCGGCCGTGCCGATCAAGAAATCGATCACGGACGATTACATCATCTGCCTCGAAGACGGCAAGAAGCTCAAAATGCTGAAGCGCTATCTGCGCACGCAATACGACATGAGCCCCGAGGACTATCGCCGCAAATGGAACCTGCCGGCCGATTATCCGATGGTGGCGCCGAACTACGCCAAGCGCCGTTCGGAATTCGCAAAGCAGATCGGCCTCGGCACGCAAGGCGGCCGCAAGGCGCCGGCGAAGAAGGCGACCCGCAAGCGCTCGGCCTGAGCCGGCGTCATCGCAGCGAAAAAGGCGCCCTCGCGGCGCCTTTTTTCATGCCTGCATGTAAGGCGTCACTTGGCCTCGTCCGCAGGTTCCCGGTCCCGCACCGCCATGCGGACCGAGAGGATCGAGATCTCGTAGAGGAGCCAGATCGTCAGGCCGAGCGCCAGCTGGCTGACCGGATCGGGCGGGGTCAGGAAGGCTGCGACCAGGAAGATGCCGACCACCGCGAAGCGGCGGTTCTTGCGCAGCCATTCGGGCGTGACGATGCCCGCCTGCCCCAGAAGCGTGAGGATGACGGGCAGCTGGAAGGCGAAGCCGAAGCCGACCATCAGCGTGACCGCCAGGTTCAGATACTCCCCGACCTTGACGAAGAGATTGTAGCGCGCCGCGCCCGCCGCCTCCGCCGGCCGCTCCATCGACAATGCGAAGTCCATGACGAAGGGCAGGATCAGCTGGTGCACGAGCGCGATGCCCGCCGCGAAGAGAAAGGGTATCGCGATCAGGAAGGGAAGGACCGCCCTCCGCTCCCGCTTGTAGAGGCCCGGCGCGATGAAGGCATAGGCCTGCCAGGCGATGAAGGGGAAGGCGAGCATGATGCCCGCGATCGCCGCCAGCTTCACGCGGGCGAAGAAGAGCTCCAGCGTGGCATAGTTGAGGATCGGCGCTTCGCCCTGCGCGTCGGTCACCGCCTCGATGAAGGGAACGGTCAGGAAGGCGTAGAGCTGGTAGGAGAAGGCGAAGCAGAGCGCGAAGCCCGCCGCGATGGCCGCGATCGAGATGATCAGGCGCTTGCGCAGCTCGATTAGATGGCTGAGCAGGGGCGCGCGGGACGCTTCGACCTCATCGTCGTCGAAGGCGCCGTCGGGCGGATCCATGTCGGCGCTGGGCCCCTGTCCGTCAGCCATTCGGGCGCTTGTCCTCGTCGGGCAGCGCGCGCATTACGTCGTCGCGGGCCTCATCGAACGCGCCTTTGACCTCATTGACCGGATTGCTCTTTTTCAGCGCATCGATCTCGGCGCGCAATTCTTCCATTTCCGCCTCGCGCGCCATCTGGTCGAAGCTCGCCCGGAATTCGTCGGCGAGCTTGCGCAACTGCCCGACGGCCCGTCCGAGCCCGTGCATCAGGCGCGGCAGGTCCTTGGGCCCGACGACCACGAGCGCCAGGACGGCGAGGAGAAGAAGCTCTCCGAAGCCGAGCTGCGGGACCAAAGACATCTCAGACCTTCGTGCGGGTCGTCTCGGTCTCCGTATCGCGCACGGGCTGCGCGCTGTCCGAGGCGAGGCTCGCACGGACCGCTTCGTTCTGCTCCGCCTCGTCCTCGTCCTTGAGGCCGCTGCGGAAGGATTTGATACCCTTCGCCATGTCGCCCATCAGGGCGGAAATTCGCCCACGGCCGCCGAAGAGGACGAGCACGAGGACCAGGACGATGAGGAGTTGCTGCCAGCCGACGGCCATTCCGGCCTCCCTTGGGGAATGCTTCCATGGTCATCTAGGCGCATCGGCGCCCCGGCGCAAAGCCTTGGACCTCAGTCTTCGTCGGAGATGAAATCGGCGACGAATTCGGGCGCGTCCTGGCCACCCGTTTCCACCTCCTCGTCCTCGCCGCCGCCGCGGGGCACGGGAACCTGGAAGTCGGGCGGCAGGCGCGCATCGAGCAAGCCGGCGGCTTCGAGATCCGCCTTGCCCGGCAGGTGGCTGAGATCGTCGAGGCCGAAATGGTCGAGGAACGCGCGCGTCGTGCCGTAAAGGAGCGGCCGGCCCGGCGCGTCCCGCCGTCCGCGCAGGCGCAGCCAGCCGAGCTCCAGGAGCTGGTCGAGCGAGCCCTTCGAGACCGCGACCCCGCGCACCTCCTCGATCTCCGCCCGGCTGCAAGGCTGGTGATAGGCGATGATGGCGAGGGTTTCGAGCGCTGCGCGGCTGAGCTTCTTGGACTGGGTGCGGTGCGAGACGAGAACGTCCGCGCAATCGGGCGCGGTGACCATCTGCACGCGCCCGCCAACGCGGCGCAGGTTCACGCCCCTGTCCGCATAGCGCGCCTCGAGTTCGGCCACGAGCGCCTCGACATCGGCCCCCGGCAGTCGCTCGGCGAGTTCGTCCATGCCCAGCGGCGCGCCGGCGGCGAAGAGCAGCGCCTCGAGGCGCCGCAGGTCGGTCGCCTCAGCGACGATCCGCGCCGTGTCACTGTCCAGGGGCACGCCGCCGTCAGCCATGCCGGCCTCTCAGGAACAGGGGCGAGAAGGCGTTCTCCTGGCGCAGCTCGGCGCGGCCGTCCTTGGCGAGTTCGAGCGCCGCGTTGAAGGTGGAGGCGGTGATGGAGGCCGCCGGCACGCCCTCGCCTGCCCGCGTTCCGACCTCTGCCAGGCTGCGCCAATCGTCGATTTTCGGCAGCGCATCGGCGAGCTGCGCGCGGGCGCTCTCGACCGAGAGCACCTTGGGGGCCTCCGGACGGTGCACCGCCTCGACGCCCCGCACGCGCTGGCGCGCATAGGCCTTGAGGAGGTCGAAGAGCTCCGCCTGCCAGGCCGTGTGCCGCTCGGTCCGCAGCTTCCGCTCGCCGCGCGGGAAGACGTCGCGCCCGGTTTGCGGCAGGGCCATGAGCGCATCGGCCGCCTTGCGCATCGCGTCGAGCCGCTGGAGCTGGAAGGCGAGCTGCGCCGCCATCTCGTCCGCCGTCGGCTCCTCGCCTTCCGCTTCCGCCTTGGGCAGGAGGAGCCGCGATTTGAGGTAGGTGAGCCAGGACGCCATCACGAGATAGTCGGCGGCGAGGTCCAGATCCTCGCGCTTCGCCGCATCGATGAAGTCGAGATACTGATCGACCAGCGCGAGCACGGAGATCTGGCGCAGATCCACCTTCTGGCGCTGGGCGAGGTCGAGCAGAACGCTGAGCGGGCCTTCGAAGCCGTCGAGATGCACGACGAGGGTATCGGCGGGCGCGTCGTCGCGCGGCGGCCGGTCCCAATCCTCGGCTTCGGAAGCCCCTTCCATCAGGCCGTTGTAACCGGCGCGAGGAGTTCCGCAAAGCGCGCCTCCGCCGCCTCGCGGTCGAAGCCGGGACGATCGCGCGGAATGCGCGCGAGCGCGGCTTCGGAACGGCGCTGCGCATCCTTCGAGAGGGCGCCCGTTCCGGCAGCGACCGCCTGCGCTTCGTCCATCTCGCCATTGCAGTGCAGGACGAGGTCGCATCCGGCCTTCAGCGCCTCGGACGCCCGGTCGGTGAAAGAGCCCTGAAGCGCCTTCATCGAGAGGTCGTCGGTCATCAGGAGGCCGTCAAAGCCGATTTCGCCGCGAATCACGGTCTCGATCAGCATCGGGGACAGGGTCGCGGGCCGGTCCGGATCGAGCGCCTCGTAGACGATGTGCGCCGTCATCCCGAGCGGCGCGTCATGCAGCGCGGCGAAGGGCGCGAAATCGACCGCTTCGAGATCCTCGCGGCGCGCGCTCACCCGCGGCAGTTCCAGATGGCTGTCGGCGAGGGCCCTTCCGTGGCCCGGCAGGTGCTTGACCACCGGCAGGCAACCGCCCTCGATCGAGCCCTCCACCACTTCGCGCCCGAGCGTGGCAATGGCCTCGGCGCGTCTGGACAGGGCCCTGTCGCCGATGATGTCATGGGCACCGGGCTCGGGCACGTCGAGGACGGGAACGCAGTTCACGTCCACCCCGACCGCGCGGCAGTCTTCCGCCAGGAGCTTGGCGCCGAGGCGCGCCGCCTCCTTCGCCTTTTTCGGGTCGAGCTTCATCAGCTCGCCGAAGCGGTCCATGGGCGGGCGGCGCGGCGCGACGGGCGGGACGAGCCGCGCGACCCTGCCGCCTTCCTGGTCGATCAGGATCGGCGCGTTGCGCCCGACGCGTTCGCGCAGATCGTGGCAGAGCCGCGTGATCTGCTCGGCATCCTGGCAGTTGCGGGCGAAGAGGATGAACCCCCAGGGGTCCGCCTCGCGGAAGAACGCCGCCTCGTCCGAGGACAGCATTCCTTCCTTGCAGCCATAGATCGCGGCCTGGACCATCAGAGCGACCGGACGAGGCAGTCCTGCCCCTGCCCCTTGAGATCGTTGCAGTAGCTCTGCGCCGCCGACTTCGAATCGAATGGCCCGAGGCGCAGGCGGTGATAGTTCCGGCCATTGACGACCGCCGTCTGGATGTCCGGTGTCTTGCCGGAGACCATGCTGCCGAGGCGGCCCGACAGCCTGTCATAGAAGGTCATCGCCTCCTCGTCCGACCCGAAGGCTCCGACCTGCACGACATGGGTGCCGGTCGTCACGCCGGTCTGCTGTGCGGCGGGTTCGGGACGGGGTGCGGGCTCGGGCGTGACCGCCGCAGGCTCCTCCTCCACCTCGGCCGCCGCCTCGACCGCGGCGATCTCGACCTCCTCGGCTTCGGGCTCGGGCGCCGGGCGCACGGGCTCGGTGCGGGCGGGCGTTGCCGCCGGCTCGGGCTCGCTCTCGGCGCCCGGCGCGCTCCGCTCGGCCTGCGGAGCCTGCTCGAAGCCTTCGAGCGGGTCGCGGGCCGGATCGGCGTCGGCGACGACGATGGTGGGCGAATTGCCCTCGAGGCGGTCATAGACTTCGCGGCGCGGATTCTCGCTGGTCGCCAGCGGCACCTCTTCGCGCACCGGGGTCGGATCTGCGGCCACCACCGGCAGGCTGCCGTCGTCCGCGCGCCCCTCGGCGAGGCCCTTCTGATAGGCGAAAAAGACGATCGCGATGAAGGCGGCAAGCAGGATCAGGAAGATCACGAGGATGTAGAAGCCGGACAGGCCGCCTTCCTCGCCGTCGTCATATTCGTCGTCGAATTCTTCCACCGTCGTGGACATCGCCATCTCCTCGGGGTGTCGGGGCCCAACCCGCTTGCGCGTGCGCGCGGACTACACCGTCTGGTAGTAAACGCCAGGTTAACTTCCCGCCTGTGTGAGCACGGTTTGGTAACCTCTGACTAGGCCTCAAGTGGTGAACCAGCGCTCCATGTCGAAAAGCTTTCGGTGCTCCTCGATGGCGTAGCGGTCGGTCATGCCGGCGATATAGTCGCACACCGCGCGGGCCCGGCCATCGGCATCCTTGCCCTCCTGCCGGGCGAACCATTCTGGCGGCAGCACTTCGGGCTCGGCGGTGAAGAGATCGAAGAGTTCGCGGATCACCCGCTTCGCCTGGCTGCGGGCGCGGTTGACCTTGTAGTGCCGGTACATGCGCTCGAAGAGGAAGCTCCTGAGCTGCGTCACCTCCGGTTCCAGCGCGTCGGAGAACGCGACCATGGGCCGCTTGGCGAGCCGGACTTCATCCGCGCTTTGCGGGTTCAGCTCCGCCAGGCGCCGCTGCGCCTCCTCGAAGACGTCCATCACCATGCGCCCGATCAGGAAGCTGACCGCCTCGGCGATCTGGATGCCCTGCGGCGCATCCGGCCATTCGCTGCGCGCCTTGTGCAGCGCCTCGCCGATCAGCGGCACGTCGAGCGCGTCCGCGAAACTGAACAGCCCCGCCCGCAAGCCGTCATCGGTGTCGTGGTTGTTATAGGCGATGTCGTCCGCGATCGCGGCGATCTGCGCCTCGAGGCTCGGATAGGTGTGCAGCCAGAGGTCGTGCGCTTCGGCATATTCCGCCAGCGCCGCGGGCAGCGGCGGCGCGTGGACATGCCCCTTGTTCCGCGCCCGCTCCTCGGCCAGCGGCCCTGCGAGGGGGCCGTTATGCTTCACAGCGCCCTCGAGGCTCTCCCAGGTCAGGTTCAGCCCGTCATAGAGCGCGTGGCGGCGTTCGAGCTTGGTCAGCACGCGCAGGGTCTGCGCATTGTGGTCGAAGCCGCCATGGTCCTTCATGCAATCTTCGAGCACGTCCTCGCCCGTATGGCCGAAGGGCGGATGGCCGATATCGTGGGAGAGCGCGACGAGCTCGCCCAGATCCTCGTCGAGCTTGAGAAGGCGGCACAGAGAGCGCGCGATCTGGCTCACTTCGAGGCTGTGGGTCAGCCGCGTGCGATAGTGGTCGCCTTCGTGGAAAACGAAGACCTGCGTCTTGTGCTTGAGGCGGCGGAAGGCGACGCAGTGGATGATCCGGTCCCGGTCGCGCTGGAACGGCGTGCGGGTCTGCGAGACGGGCTCCTCGACCAGCCGTCCGCGCGTGCGGTCGGCGCGTTCGGCATAGGGCGCGAGCGGAGCTGGAAAGGGAAGCGGCATGGCGCCATCCCTAAGCCTGAGTCGGGCAAAGCGGAAGCGCCCTGACCAGAGGCGCGCCTACTCCGCCGCCTGGCTCGCGGCCTCGATCTCGGCGGCCTTTTCCTCGACCAGCGCGACCAGCCGGTCGATCATCTCATCGTTCCTGAGCTTGAAGGCCGGCACGCCGCCAAGATAGGCCATGCCCGCCTGCGCGCCGCCGCCGGTGAAGCCGATATCGGTCTCCCGCGCCTCCCCGGGGCCGTTGACGACGCAGCCGATGACCGACAGCGAAAGCGGCGTCGAGATATGCGCCAGGCGCTCTTCGAGCTTCTCCACCGTGCGGATCACGTCGAAGCCCTGCCGCGCGCAGGAGGGGCAGGAGATGACGTTCACGCCCCGATGGCGCAGGCCCAGCGATTTGAGGATGTCGAAGCCGACCTTCACCTCCTCTTCGGGCTCGGCCGAGAGCGAGACGCGGATCGTATCGCCGATCCCGGCCCAGAGGAGGTTGCCGAGGCCGATCGAGGATTTCACCGTCCCGCCGCGCAATCCGCCTGCCTCGGTGATGCCGAGGTGCAGCGGCGCGTCGGTGGCCTCGGCGAGCGCGTGATAGGCCGCGACGGTCAGGAATACGTCGGACGCCTTCACCGAGATCTTGTATTCGCGGAAATCATGCTCCTCGAGGATGTCCGCGTGATGCAGCGCGCTTTCGACCATGGCCTCGGGACAGGGCTCGCCGTATTTCTCGAGGAGGTGCTTCTCGAGGCTGCCGCCATTGACGCCGATGCGCATGGAGCAGCCATTGGCGCGGGCGGCTTCGACGACCTCGCGCACGCGGTCCTTCGAGCCGATATTGCCCGGATTGATGCGCAGGCAGGCCGCGCCCGCCTCCGCCGCCTCGATCCCGCGCTTGTAGTGGAAGTGGATGTCGGCCACGACCGGGATCGGCGACAGCCTGCAGATTTCCGCCATGGCCGCGGTCGAAGCCTCGGTCGGGCAGGACACGCGCACGATGTCCGCGCCCGCTTCGGCGATGCGCTCGATCTGTTCGAGGGTCGCTCGCGCATCCGCCGTGTCCGTATTGGTCATGGACTGGACCGCGACCGGCGCGTCTCCGCCCACGGGCACGTTGCCGACCATGATGCGGCGGGAGGGCCGCCGCTCGATGTCCCGCCAGGGCCGCACGCTCATGTCGAAGGTTCCGTTCCGTTCCGTTCCGGCTCGTGAGCGACTTAGGCGCTGCGCCTCCGCCGCTCAACTCTCGCGGCGAATGATCAGGGACGGCGGAAGACGATTCGCGTTGTCCGCCCATTGCTCGCCACCGCCCGCTCTCCTTGCATGGCGGGCTCGAAGGCGAAGCGGCTCACCGCGGCGAGCGCCGCGCTGTTGAAGCAGCGATTGGTCGTTTCCGCCACGGCGGGCCGCGTCACCCGCCCGAAGCGCGAGACCGCGAACTCGACCGTCACCACCTCTTCGGCGGCCGCGCCCGTTTCGCAGCGGGACGGGTAGACCGGAGAGACGGGCGAGGTCAGCCGCGCGGGTTCGACCCGAACCGGCTCGGGCGCCGGGGCCGGTCGGATGGCGACCTCCTCCACCGGTTCGGCAGCCGCCAGCGGAGGCAGTTGCGCGGCCACGCCCTGCCCGGCGCTGCCGGCAGTCTCCGGGCCCGCATCCTGCCCCTGCAATTCCGCGAGGAGGCGCTCATTGAGGCGATCCGCCGCGCTCGGAGCGGGATCGGCCGGCGCCTGCGCCTCGGGCTCAAGCGGGCGTTCAGCCGCAGCAATCTCGATCTCCGCCTCCGCCGGCGCAGAGGCCGGCGCGGGCTCGCCGAGTTCCGCTTCGGGCATTCCGACCGCCATTTGCGGCGCCTCCCCTGGCGGGACCGCCGCCTGCGATGCCTCACCCGCCGGCTGCGCTGCCGTGACGGCCCCGGACGCGTCCGGACCGGGGAGCGGCGGCGCCTCCTGGTCGGCAGCGAGGCTCGTGCCCACTTCGTAGGTTACCTGCTGCGTCTCGGTCCGGTCCGCGATGGGAAAGCCTTCGAGTTCCACCGGCGTCTCCGGCGCCTGGGTGAGGACGATTCGCCAGGCGAACCATCCGAGGAAGCCGAGGACCAGGAGAACGCCGAAAAGCGGCACGTCCCGCGACGCCCCCAGATCCTTCGAGAGCGGCGTCCTGATTCGCTTCACCGCCGGAGCCTGCGCATAGCCCGCCTGTTCGCGGAAGCGCGCCACCATCGGGTCGGCCGGCAGGTCGAGGTGATTCGCGTAGCTGCGCACGAACCCGAGCGCATAGGGCGCGGCGGGCAGCGCGTCCTTGTCCATCGCCTCGATCGCCGCCAGGCGTTCGGGCTTGATGTTGATCGCGCGGCTGACATCTTCGAGCGAGAGCGCGCGGTTCTGGCGCGCGGCCCGCAACATGCCGCCCGCCGTGCTCAGCACCGCGTCGTTCGGCGGCTCGGCACTGGCGCGGCGCGTTCGCTCCTGGTCGAGCGGCACGATATCGGCAACCCCTTGCATGGCCTACCCGTTCGCCTTCATCTGCCTTGCCCCTGTGACACTGTAGCCGAGGCCGCAGCGCTTTTGAAGCTCTCCCACCCGCCATGCGAGAAGGATGCCAGCCGCGCTCACGCGGAACTGGCCGAACATGCTGCGGCGCACACACGGCAGCATTGGTGGCTCTTGACAAGGCGGGGGGCTGAGCGGCCCATACTCGACGAGATGAGCATGGCGGCATCCCGCGCGATGAGCAGCGTAGCGACAGTTCAGGAGCATGTGGACAGCCTCGGCGAGGACCGTCTCGCCCGCGTCTGCGCGCTTCTCGCCGAGACCTTCGGCAGGCCGATTCTGGTCTCGACGCTGAACCGGGGCGCGCGGCGCGACGACCTGTCGGCGGCGGACGAGGCGGATCTGGTCGACCTCGAGGCGGCGCTTCCGCCGGGGGCCGTGTCCCTGTCGCCGCGCGACCGGGACAGCGCGGGCGACGAGCCGGGCGTCCTCGGATTCATCCGGCAGGCCGAGGGGACGCCGCCCCTCCTGCGGGCGGCCCTGTTCCCGAAATCCGTCGAAGAGGCCGAGGAGCATCTCGCCGAGTGCTTCGCGGCCGGCTACGAGCCGCCTCCCGCCAAGCGGCCGATCGGCCTGTCCTTCGAGCGGCTGGTCCATGTCGCCGTCGCGGCCGAGACGGGACAGGCCGAATTCGGCGCGGGACAGCGCTGGGGCGGCCTGATCGGGGCAGCCGAGCGGGCCGGGCTCGGCGTGCCTGCCGCGACATTGTCCGATCGCTTTCCCCGTCCGGCCGACGCCGCCCTCGCAGGCCTTCTCGCGGACAGCGAGGCAACGCGGTTCCGCGGCGCGGCCGCCACGGCCCGCGCGGTCCTGCCGCCGCGCGCGGTCGGCGCCACCGACAAGACGTGGCTGATGCGGGACGCGGACAGCGCGAGAGACCTCTTCGAGCGCACGGTGCGGCTCTACTCGCCCCTTTACGCGGAGATCATTCCCGCCCTCGACGCCGAGGTCATGGCCGCCGCAGGGCTCTGGCGCGGACGCCGGCGGCTGGGACGCGGCGCGGTCGGGCTGAGGGTCGTCTTCGAAGGCACGCCCGCGGTCCGGACGGCGCAGATGGCGGTGGCGAGCTGGGCCATCGAGCGGGCGGGCGGCGTCTGCCATCATCGAAGCTCGCTGCCCGCCGAGGCGACGCTGGACGCGCTGGCCGCCGCCGCGGGCGCGGCCCGCCTCATCCTCAACGCCCCGCCCGACAGCCCTCCAGACAGCGCCGTGGCCGGGGAACGGGCGGTCGCCATCCGCGGCAGGATACGCCGCGAGACGGTGCTCTGGTATCCCCGGGACCTCGCCCGGTCGGTCGAGGAGGCGCAGGACCTTCTGCGAGAGCCGGTGAGCGATCCCTGGGACGATCTGCGCACCGCCCTCGCCGAGGCGCTGCCGGAAAAGCGGCGTGTCTGAGCCCGCCTGGCCGGTGGAGGCGGACCGGCATATCGACGCTCTCGGCCTGCGCTGCCCGCTGCCGGTCCTCAAGCTCGAGGCGGCGCTGCGGGCGCTGCCGCCGGGCGCGCTCGTGGCGATCAGGACGGACGATCCCATCGCGAATGTCGACATTCCGCATGCGGCGCGGGAGGGCGGGCATGGCTGCGAACGGATCGGGACGGCAGGCGGCGTAACCGTTTTTGTCATAAGGCAAACTGCCGACAGTCCGATGACATTTCCGTGACTTCAAATCCCTCGACTTCGCTGGCCGCAGCAGCACAAAAGCTCTAGGTCACCGGCGCAGGTGGTACCGGTATTGGAACGAGGATGCCCAAAGACTCCCATCAAGCCGCGCAGGCGGCCAGTCTCGGCCGCGGCCAGCCGGGAGCTTCGGATACTTTCTCGGGAGCATCCAAGCTCCTGTTCGAGCAGGCCATGGCGCAGACCCGCATGGCTGTCTGCCTGACGGACCCGCGCCAGGAGGACGATCCCATCGTCTTCGCCAACCGGGCTTTCCGCGAACTCACCGGCTATGACGAGAGCGAGATCATCGGCCGCAACTGCCGCTTCCTGCAGGGACCGGAGACCGATCCCGAGACCGTTGCCGAACTCAAGCGGGCGGTCACCGAAGAGGATGTCACGGTCGTCGAGATCCTGAACTATCGCAAGAACGGCGAGAAGTTCTGGAACGCCCTCCATCTCGGGCCGATCTATGACGACCAGGACGAAGTCCGCTACTTCTTCGGCTCGCAGTGGGACGTCACGGACATGCACACGGCCCGCGCGGACGAGCGGCATGCCAAGATGCTGTCGCGCGAACTCAGCCACCGCATGAAGAACATGTTCGCGGTGATCAGCAGCATCGTCACCGCCACGGGGCGCCGCGAAGAGGTTCCCGAGGTCGCCGAGAAGATCAATGGCCGCATCGGCGCGCTCGGACGCGCCTATGAGACGACGCTCGACGACGCGTCGGCCGGCGATATCGAACTCAGCCAGATGATCCGCTCCGTGCTGACGCCCTATGACGGGGAGGCGGAAGAGATCATCTGCGAGGGCGAGAAGATCCGTCTCGATCCCAATGTCATTTCCATTCTCGGGCTGACCCTCCATGAACTGGCGATCAATGCAACGAAATACGGCGCTCTCTCGCGCGAAGGGGGGCGCGTGAAGATCAGCTGGGAAATCCGCGAAATCGAGGATCAGGCGGAGGACTGCCTCACGCTGAGCTGGACGGAAGCGGGCGGGCCGCCGGTGGAGGAGCCGCCCGCCGGCAAGGGCACCGGCGCGGGCCTGGTCGATCGCCTCTTGGCTGCGGCCGATGGCTCAATCGAGACCGATTGGGCGCCCGAAGGCCTGCGCGCGACAGTGCACCTCCCGATCCGATGAGCACGCCCCCTTCCCGTTCCGCCCTCGAAGGCCGGCGCATCCTCATCGTCGAGGATGAGCCGATGATCGGTCTCGAACTGAGCTTCGCCTTCGAGGATGTCGGCGCCGTCGTGCAGACCGCGCGGACGGTCGCGAGAGCCTTGCAGGCCATCGAAAAGCATGCCCCCGAAGCTGCCGTGCTCGACGTCAATCTGGGCCGCGATGAGACCTGCGAGCCGGTGGCGCAGCGGCTTCAGGAACTCGGCGTGCCCTTCGTGCTGCATTCGGGAGACCTGATGCGCCAGGGCGAATTGATCGACGATCTGGGTGCGCAGGTCGTGGCGAAACCGTCCTCGCCGACACAGGTGCTCGCCGCGGTCGCGCGCGTGGTGCACGCCGATCCGGGCTGATCCCGTGTTCCCCTGACGTTCCGCATCGGCTAAGGCGCCTGCCATGCCTTCCCTGTCAGAACGTGCCGCCGCCAAGCCTCCCGCAACGCCGCCTCGCGGCGATGCGCATTATCTCGACGGCCTGAACGCGCCTCAGCGCGATGCGGTGCTGACGACCGAGGGGCCTGTCCTGATGCTGGCGGGCGCCGGCACCGGCAAGACCCGGGCGCTGACGACCCGCCTCGCCCACATCATCCATACCGGCCTCGCCCAGCCCTGGCAGGTCCTCTGCGTGACCTTCACCAACAAGGCGGCGCGGGAGATGAAGGAGCGGATCGGCGAGCTGGTCGGCGAGACGGTGGAGGGCATGCGCTGGCTCGGCACCTTCCATGCGATCGGCGCCCAGATCCTGCGCCGCCATGCCGAGGTCGTGGACCTCAAGCCCTCCTTCACCATTCTGGATACCGACGATCAGATCCGCCTGTGCAAGCAGGTGATCGAGGCGGCGGGCCTCGACGAGAAGCGATGGACCGCCCGCGGCCTCGCCGGGATGATCGATTCGTGGAAGAACCGAGGGCTGACGCCGGACGAAGTTCCCGGTCCCGAGGCGCATGATTTCGCCGACGGCAAGGCGATCGCGCTCTACGCCGCCTACCAGGCGCGCCTCGTCGCGCTCAACGCGGCCGATTTCGGCGACCTCCTCGTCCACAACCTGACGATCTTCCGCAAGCAGCCGGACATCCTGGCCGAATATCACCGCCGCTTCCGCTATGTCCTCGTCGACGAATATCAGGACACGAATGTCGCGCAATATCTGTGGCTGCGCCTCCTCGCGAGGGACGAGACGGGGCGCTCGGGCGGCAATGTCTGCGTGGTCGGCGACGACGACCAGTCGATCTATGGCTGGCGCGGCGCGGAGGTCGCGAACATCCTGCGCTTCGAGAAGGACTTTCCCGGCGCCAAGGTGATTCGCCTCGAACAGAATTACCGCTCGACGCCCGCCATCCTCGCAGCCGCCTCCGCCGTCATCGCCAACAATGAGGGGCGGCTCGGCAAGACGCTCTTCACCGAGGCCGATGAGGGAGGAAAGGTCGTCATCCGCGGGGTCTGGGACGGCGACGAGGAAGCGCGCGTCATCACCGACGATATCGAGGCGGAGCAGACCAAGGGCCGCTCGCTCTCCGAGATGGCGGTCCTCGTGCGCGCCTCCTTCCAGATGCGCAGCTTCGAAGAGCGCTTCAACACGGCCGGCATCCCCTATCAGGTGGTCGGCGGCCCCCGCTTCTACGAGCGCGAGGAGAGCCGCGACGCCCTCGCCTATCTGCGCCTGGTGCGGAACCCCGGCGACGACTTGAGCTTCGCCCGCATCATCAACAAGCCGCGCCGGGGGTTCGGCGACAAGGCGCTGCAGACCCTGAACATCGCCGCCCGCGCGAACCGGACCAACCTCGTGGATGCGGGCCGCTTCCTGCTCGAGACGCATGAGCTCAAGGGCAAGGCCAAGAGCTCGATGCGCGAATTCCTCGATTCGCTCGATCGCTGGGCCGAGGCGAGCGGCAGCAAGCCGCCGGGCGACCTCGCGGAAATGGTTCTGGAAGAATCCGGTTATACCGAGTTCTGGAAGCAGTCGAAGAACGCCCAGGCGCCCGGCAAGCTCGAAAACCTGAAAGAGCTGGTCAACGCCGCCTCGGAGTTCGACACGCTCGGCGGCTATCTCGACCATGTCAGCCTCGTCTCCGAGCGCTCTTCTGAGAGCGCCGAAGGCCAGGTCTGGCTGATGACGCTGCATGCGGCGAAGGGGCTCGAATTTCCTCTCGTCTTCCTGCCTGGCTGGGAGGAGGAACTCTTCCCCTCGGGCCGCTCGGTCGACGAGAAGGGCAAGGACGGCCTCGAGGAAGAGCGCCGCCTCGCCTATGTCGGGATCACCCGCGCGCGGGAGAGCTGCCGGATCAGCTTCGCGGCCAACCGGCAGGTCTATGGCCGCTGGCAATCCGCCCTGCCCTCGCGCTTCATCGACGAGCTGCCCGAGGAGCATGTCGAAATCGCCTCCGAAGCGGGGCTTTACGGGGTCGCGGCCAAGGAGCTGCCCTCCCATAGCCGCTTCGAGGACTTGGTCGTCGAACGCGACAGCACGGGCGGCGGCTACGACACGCCCGGCTGGCGGCGAGCGCGCAAGTCGCGGAGCTATGGCAAGCCCCCGGCCATCGAAGGGTCGGCCACGCTCGTCGCCTCCTCAGCGCCCGGCCAGTCCGATTTCGAGCGCGGCCAGCGCGTCTTCCACCAGAAATTCGGTACCGGCACGGTGCAGCGGATCGACGGCAACAAGCTGGAGGTCGAGTTCGACCATGCCGGCCTGAAGAAGGTGATCGGCAGCTTCCTCACCGCCGCCTGACATGCCGATGCCAGAGCGGCGTTAACATCGGGGCGCGCTCCGCCGCCGCTCCCCGCCGCGCGCGTTAACCACTCCCCACCCGCCGATTGACGCGGGGTTCACCTCCACCCGCTATCCTGCCCGTTGCCGCAATGTGTACGGAGCGGACGGAATGACCGGTAAGAGCGGGAACACGGGACGCAAGAGGAGGCCTCGGGGCCTGCTCTCCCGCGCGCGTTCCTTCTGTCGGCGGACCGATGGCGTCGCCGCGATCGAGTTCGCGATCGTCTGGCCCGTCTTCATTCTGATGGTCTTCGTGATCCTCGAATACGGCCTGTTCGAATTCCGCCGCGCATCCCTGCAATATGTGCTCTTCGAGGTCGCCCGGGACATCCAGACCGGCGAGATCCAGAACTCGGCGGATCCGGCGACCGCCTTTCACGATGCGGCCTGCGATTACGCCCGCGCGTTTCTCGACTGCGACGCCATCACCTTCGATGCCCGCGCATTCGCCAATCTCGGAGATGCCAGCTTCGCCGACTTCCAGTTCGACCCGGACGGGCGGCCCACCAGCGGGACGACCGAGTTCGAACTCGGCGGCCCCGAAGCCATCATGGTGATGCAGGCGACGATTCCCTACAACTTCGCCACCCCGATGATGCAGCAGATCTTTCAGCCCGACGGCGTGCCCGCCATCATCGTCGGCGCGTCGATGACCAAGAACGAACCGTTCAGCTGCCAGGCGAGCTGTTCATGATGTGGCGCCGCTTCAAGAGCGACGGCGGAACCGCTGCCGTCGAATTCGCTCTCATCGCCCCGATCTGCGTCCTGCTGGTCTCGGGCGTGTTCGAATTCACCTATCGCTTCAAGGTGGCCGACGAGTTCGAGCGCTACGCCTTCCAGGCCGGCGATTACCTGTCGCGCGAAGACGCCCTGACGAGCAGCGAGATCGCGCTGGTCTACGACATGGCCTCCGAGATGATGCGCACCGCTGAGGTGACGCCCGACATGCTCGACCTGTCGGTGACGAGCGTCGGCTATGAAGAGGACGGGGCGCCCCTCCTCCTGTGGCGGCGGCAGCACGGCGCCAGCCTCGGCGAGATCGACCTGTCGGATGCCCTCGGCCTCGAAAAGCCGAGCCGCAGCGTGTTGCGCATCGATGCCGAATTCACCTTCGCCTCCTCCTTCACCAAACGGTTCGGCCAGACCACGACGCTCCGGCGCACGCTGTATTTCGTGCCGCGCGTGACCCGCGCGATCTCGATCGACGGCGAGATCCACGACAGCGGCGTCACCTGGACCTTCTACGACGTAGGTGCATGATGGGAATCAGGATCGCTGAAAAGATGCGCCGCATGCGGCTGATCCGGTCCTTCGGATCGTCGGAACGCGGCGCGATCGCCCTGAACTTCGCTCTGATGATCGTCCCGATCATCGCGATGACCGGCCTCGCCATCGACGGCTCGCGCGCCTTTCTGGTCAAATACCGCTTCCAGGCTGCGCTCGACGCGGCCGCGCTCGCGGTCGGCGCGACCTATGGCGACGACGGCACCCTGCTCAGCCGGGTCGAGGACTATGTCGGCCAGAACTTCGACATCGGCGGAACCACCGTCCGCAGCGTGGCGGTTCAGTCGTCAGCGGACGACGTCGTGGTCCGCGGCAGCGTCGGCATCGAAACCTACTTCATCAACATCGTCTGGCGCGGCGACCTCGAGGTCACCGCGGAAACGCAGGTGAAGCGGGCCGGCGGCGGGCTGATGGTCTCGCTCGTCCTCGACAATACCGGCTCGATGTGGACCAGCGGCCGGATCGAATCGCTGCGCCGCGCGACGGAGCTTCTCGTCGACGAAGTCTTCATGGACGAGACCGAGCCCGAGCATCTCTATCTCGGCATCGTGCCCTATGCCTCGATGGTGAATGTCGGCGACGAGGTGAAGAACGGGACGATCATCAATCCGGGCTGGTGGAACGAGGATCTGCTGCGCTGGGTGGGGCCTCTGGGTTCCGACGGCCTGCCGACGGTGACGAAGTTTCGGGTGGAAGATCCGCACGCCGCGACCGGCTATAGCGGCTGGCAGCTTCCCGTGCTGAACTACGATCCCGCGGACAAGACGCATTGGAAGGGCTGCGTGCGCGAGCGGCCCGCGAGCGGCGGCGTCGATCACTCGATCGCCGATACCAGTCCCACCGAAGGCGGCTACTGGGATCCCCTCATCTGGCCGGTGGACGGGGACAATCCGTACCGCACGGAGACCTATTGGGCCTATGGCATGGAGATCGGCCGCGTCAAAGCCGATACAGTGGTGACGCAGCCGGGTCACAGCACCAACAAGCAATACGGCCCGAATGTCGGCTGCCCGACGCCGATCACGCCGCTTACGAACAGCCGGACCACGGTCGACAATGCCGTCGACGCGATGACCGCCTGGAACCGCGGCGGCACCCTCGCCGATATCGGGATGTCCTGGGGCATCCGCGTTCTGAGCCCCGGCGCGCCGTTCACGGAATCGGCCACGCATGTCGACCCCGATACCGGCGAAGCGATCTGGGAGTCTAACCGCTGGCGCCGCGCCATCGTCCTGATGACCGACGGCAACAACACCCTTTACGATGCAGGCACCGAAGGCGGCCTGTTCGTCGACGACGAGGCATCGGACATGACCGGCTATGGCCGGGTGGGCGAAGGCCAGATGAATGCCCTCTTCGCCACGACGAATTCGGGCACGATCCAGACCAAGGTCAATGAACGGATGCTCGCCCTCTGCGAACAGGCGAAGGCGCAGCACATCACCGTCTATACGATCGTCTTCTCGGACAGCGTCAGCGGCAGCACCAAGAGCTACTATCGCCAGTGCGCGACCGATCTCGGCAAGTACTGGGTCGCCCCGTCCGGCGAAGCGCTCGAAGGCGCCTTCGGCGCGATCGGCTCGGACCTGAACAAGCTGCGCATCATCCGCTGAGGACCGCCCTCGCATGCCCGTCATCGGTCAGCAGCGCCGCCGCCCCCCGCAGCGCCGCGCTGTCCGCGGTCAGCACCCGCACCGGCACGTCCTCGGTATAGTGGCGCATCTTGCTCGTGCCGACGAAGCGTTCGGCGAAGCCGCTGTCTTGGATCAGCGGAAGGATGCGCGGCGGGATCCCGCCCGCGATGAGCACGCCCCCCCGGGCGCCCGTGCCAAGACAGGAATTCGAGGCCACCGTGGCGAGGAACAGGCAGAACTGCCGGACGCATCGCCTTGCGGGCCCGTCTTCTTTCAGGGCCGCCGCCGTGATTTCTGCGGCCGTGGCGGGAAGAGCGGCTTCGCCCGCGGTCCCGGCCATGACCTGATAGAGGAGTTCGAGGCCCGGTCCGGACACCGCGTCCTCCGCGGTCGCCGTCCGGCCGAGCTGGTCGGAGAGCCCCTCCACGATGACCGCCTCGGCCTCGCCCACCGCCGGTAGCACCACATGGCCGCCCTCGGTGGGAATCGTCAGCGGGCGGGCCGGCGTCGGCACGAGCAGGCCCTGCCCGAGCCCGGTGCCCGGGCCGATGGTGAGGATCGGCGCCCCCTCCAGCGGCTCGCCGGACTTGATCTCGACGACGTCCTGCGGCGTGGTCAGCGCTGCAAAGCGGCTCAGCGCCTGGAAGTCGTTGACGATCATGCAGCGGCCCAGGCCCAGCGCCCGCTCCAGCGCGGCGCCTTCCACCACCCAGGGCGAATTGGTGAAGGCGACGCGTCCTTCGTCCGACGGGCCCGCCACGGCGAGACAGGCCTCGGTGGGGTTCTGGGGCACGCTGTCCAGATAGACGCGCAGCGCATCCTCGAAACGCGGATGGTCGGCGACGCGCAGTTTGGAGATATGGTGAAGCGCGCCGTCGGGTTCCGACAGAGCGAAGCGGGCATTGGTGCCGCCGATATCGGCAACGAGGGTCGTCATGTCAGGGCTCCCTTCGCCAGAAGCGCCGCGCCGAGAAGGCCTGCATCCCCGCCCAGCGCCGGCGCGACGACGATGTCGGCGATTCGGGCAGCATCAGAAGGCGGATCGAGATAGCCCGCCAGCCGCTCTTCCATGGCAAGCCCGACCCGCTCGCGCAAACCGGGCGTGTTCATCACGCCGCCGCCCATGACGATTCGCCGGGGCCGGTGGAGGAGGCAGAGCGTGGCGGCAAACTGGCCGAGATAAGCCGCGACAAGCCCGTGCGCCTCGTGATCGTCTGGCAGCTCGCTGAGGGATCTGCCCCAGCGCGCGGCGATGGCCGGCCCGGAAGCGAGGCCTTCCGCGCAATCGCCGTGAAAGACGCAATGTCCCGGCCAGCGGTCCTCCGCGGCCCGCGAAACGGCGAGGTGGCCGCCCTCGTAATGGCCGGTGCCCGAGAGGACCCGACCCTGCGCCGCGACGCCGACGCCCACCCCGGTGCCGACCGTCACATAGGCGAGCGGCTCGCCCTGCCCGCCGAGCGCGGCCTCCGCGAGCGCCGCGCCGTTCACATCCGTGTCGAAGCCCGCCGCGGGCGCGATGCCGGACAAGGCGCCGAGCATGTCCGCGTCCGACCATCCGGGCTTGGGCGTGCGCAGGATGCGGCCATGGCCGGGCTCGCCGGGCACTGTGCCCGCAGGGCCGAAGGTCGCGATCCCGAGCGCGTCGTGAGGCGCGTCCCCCTCGGCGAAGAAGTCTTTCACGGCGGAGAGCGTCTCGTCGGGCGCGCCCGTCGGGATCACGCTCCGCCGCAGAATGTTCAACGCGCCATCGAGGCTGGCGCAGACGAATTTCGTGCCGCCCGCCTCGATGGCCGCAAGCCGCATCAGCTCTCGCGGCTGGCGCGCACGAAGGCGTCGAGCAGGCGCACGCCGTAGCCCGTCGCGCCCTTGGGCGAGAGATCCCGGTCCTTCTTCGACCAGGCCATCCCCGCGATATCGAGATGCGCCCAGGGGGTGTCGCCCTCGATGAAGCGGGAGAGGAAGGCCGCCGCCGTCGAGCTGCCGCCGTCGCGCCCGCCGATATTCTTCATGTCGGCGATATCGGACTTGATCATGTCCCGATGGGCGTCGCCGAGCGGCATCCGCCAGAGCTTCTCGCCCGAGGACTCGCCGGCGGCGAGCAGCGCATCGGCCAGCGCGTCATTCTCGGTGAAGACGCCCGCATACTGGTCGGCGAGGCTGATGATGATCGCGCCGGTGAGCGTGGCGAGGTCCAGCACCGCATCGGGCTTGTAGCGTTCCTGCGCATAGGTCAGCACGTCGGCCATGACGAGGCGGCCTTCGGCGTCCGTATTCAAGATCTCCACCGTCTGGCCGGACATGGTGGTCACGACATCGGCCGGGCGCTGGGCGTTTCCGTCGGGCATGTTCTCGGCGAGGCCGATCAGGCCGACGACATTCGCCTTGGCCTTGCGGCCCGCCAGCGCGCGCATCGCGCCGGTCACGGCGGCGGCGCCGCCCATGTCCATCTTCATGTCTTCCATGCCGGGGCCGGCCTTGAGGCTGATGCCGCCGGTGTCGAAGGTGACGCCCTTGCCGACCAGAGCCAGCGGACGGTCCCCTTTCTCGCCGCCGTTCCAGCGCATGACCGCGAGCTTGCTTTCGCGGACCGAGCCCTGGCCGACGCCGAGGAGCGCGCCCATGCCGAGCTTCTGCATCTCGGCCTCGCCGAGGATCTCGACTTCGACGCCATAGCTTTCGAGTTCGCGGCAGCGCTCCGCGAAGCTCTCCGGAAAGAGGACATTGGGCGGCTCGGAGACCAGATCGCGGGCGAGGCGCACGCCTTCGGCGAGAGCGTCCTGCGCCTCATAGGCGTCGCGCGCGGCGCCCTCCGCATCGGTGACGACGGTTATAGCGCGCAGCTTGGCGAGATCGTCGGGATCGGCCTTCTTCTTGTAGATCTCGAAGGCATAGGCGCGCAGGCGCGCGCCGAGCGCGACCTGCACCGCGAGCTTGTCGCCGGACAGGGTGCCGAGGGCGAGGTCGCCGAGCAGGATCGACAGCGTCTTGTGGGCCATCATCGCCTTGGCCGCGGCCTTGCCGCCCAGAGCGAGCGCATCGGCGGCGGTCGCCTTGTCGGCAGGCCCCGCGCCCAGAAGGACGACGACGGCGTTCTCCAGCCCGGCGGGCCCTGCGAGCGTGACGCTCTGGCCTTTCTTGCCGACGAATTCCGACGCCCGCGCGGCGCGCATCACGGCGCCGTCAAGCTCTCGGTCGAGCGCGGCGGCCGGCCCTTGGTCGAGGCGGTCCTGGGGGACGGGGACGACGATCAGGCCTTCGGCGGGATGATCGGAAGCGAAAGTGACGTTCATGAAAGGGACTCCCTCGGTGCGGCCCCCGGAAGGGGCCGCGTCTTCTATGCGCGAGTTTGAAGCCGTGCTAACCGGCTTTCATTCCGCCGTGAAGGCCGCAGCGCCGCGCTCTTCTGGACGTGTTCACCATCTGGACGCCGCCAACGGGGAGGCAAACCCGGCCTTTGACTCGCCTCGACAGATACCTGTTCCGCCAGACGGCGCTGCCCTTCTTCCTGACGCTGCTCTGCACGACGGCGGTGGTCTGGCTCACCCAGGTGCTGCAGCGGGTGGACCTCATGGTCGAGGATGGCGGCTCGCTGATTTCCTTCCTCCGGGTGACGATGCTCCTGATCCCGAGCCTCGTCGGGCTGATCGTGCCCTTCGCGCTGCTTGCGGGCGTGCTCTACGGCCTCAACGTGCTGGCGACGGACAACGAGCTGCCGGTGATCGGCGCGGCCGGAGGGAGCCGGCTGCGGATCGGACGCTCCGTGATCCTTCTTTCCGCGCTCGCCAGCCTTCTCGTCCTGGCGGTCAATCTCGACCTCCAGCCGCGCAGCTACCGCATGCTGAAGGATACGGTGCAGGAGGTCCGCTCGGACATCGCGCGCTCGCTCATCCGTTCGGGCGTCTTCACCGAGGCGATGAACGGCGTCACGATCTATGCGGACGAGGTGCGGCCGGGCGACCAGTATATCGGCCTCCTCATTCACGACGAACGCGACCCGGTGGAGCCGCGGACCTATACGGCCGAAAGCGGCCTCTTCCGCATGACCGAGGCGGGACCGGTTCTCTTCCTCGCGCGCGGCACGGTGCAGCGGGTCGATCCGGGGCGGGACAGGGTCGAGATCGTCCGCTTCATGGAGACGGCGGTGGATCTTGCGACCTTCGAACAGGGCCCGCCCGACCGCATTCAGGAGGCCACCGAGCGCTATGTCGGAGAGCTGCTCGAGCCCGACATGTCCGAGCCCTATGACCGCCTTCACGCCGGCAGCCTGCGCGCGGAGGGGCATGCCCGGCTCGCCACCCCGCTCTACACGCTCGCCTTCGGCATGATCGCGACGGCGGCTCTCCTGACGGCGCCGGTCTCGCGGCAGGGGCATGGGCGCCGCCTCGCCCTCGCCCTCGTGCTGGCGATCACGCTCCGGACATTCGGCTTCATCCTGCAGAACGCGGCGGCGGACATGCCTGCCCTCAATCCCGTGCAATATCTGCTGCCCGCCTCCGCCAGCGTCCTCGCTTTCGCGGTCCTGACAGGGCGCTTCTGGACCGTCCGCCAGCGCAAGGCCGCCGCGTCCCGCTACTCGACCGCCACCGCGGGAGCGCCGGCATGAGGCCGAGGCTCTATTTCGGCTATCTGATCCGGCGCACCCTGATGGGGGTGCTCGGCCTCTTCACCGTGATCGCGGCGCTCGTCATCTCCGTCGACCTCATCGAGGCGCTGCGCGAGGTGGAGAAGATCGAGGGCGCGGGCTTCGGCGATGCCCTGCACCTCACTCTCCTGCGGGCCCCGCAGCTTCTTCTGACCCTGACCCCCTTCGTCTTCCTGTTCGGAACGCTCTGGGCCTATGGCCAGATGGCCAAGACGTCCGAGGTCGCCGTCATGCGGGCGGCGGGCCTCTCGGTCTGGCGGCTCGTCTTCGCGCCGGCCATCCTCGCCGTCGCGCTCGGCATCCTCACGGTGACGGCGCTCGACCCGCTCGCGGCTCACATGGCGAGCGAGGCGCAGACCGTGAAGAACGAGCTGCGCGGGCGCGACGGCAAGATGCTGTCCGCCTTCCGCGACGGGGTCTGGCTGCGCCAGCGCAGCGAGGGGATCACGACCGTCGTCCATGCCCGAAGCTTCGATTCTGCCCAGAGCATGCTGCGCGGCGTGACCTTGTGGCGCCGCACGGCGGACGGCGTCTTCCTCGAACGCTGGGACGCGGAGGGCGCGAGCGTGGAGGAGGATGCCTTCATCCTGCGCGATGCCCGGCGGACCACCCTCACGCGGAAGGACGAAGGGGTCCAGGACAGCTATGTCCTTCCGGTCAGCCTCGACCTGCGCGCGCTCAGCGAGGATCAGGCCAAGCCGGGCGCCCTGTCGGTGTGGGAGCTGCGGGACATGGCCGAGGTGCTCGAAAGCGCGGGGATACAGACCATCTCCTACCGCCTGCGCTATCACGATCTCTGGTCGCTGCCGCTCAAGCTCGCCGCCATGGTCCTGATCGCCTGCGCGTTCGCGCTCGGCATGAATGCCCGCGCGGGGGGCGTGGCGGCGTTGATGGGCCTCGGCATCGCGGCGGGCTTCGCGCTCTTCATCCTGTCCGAGCTGTCGACAGCCATTGCCGAGGCGAGCATCGTGCCGGTAGGGCTCGCCGCCTGGGCGCCGGGCATTCTGGCGGTGCTGTTCGCCACGGGCCTCTTGCTGTATCGGGAAGACGGCTGAGCCGGCGGCAGCGGGCACCGGTTAGGATTCATTTACCAATCGCCGTTAACGAATGAGGAACGGTTTGCGTCGGGCAGGCTGCGGCACGAGGGGCAGGTTCCGCATGGCGATCTCCAGGGGCGCGCTCGTGACTGCGCTCCTGGCGCTCGGCACGTCGTCTGCCGCCGCACTCCAGGACATCGTCGTCACCGAAGACGCGGACGAGACGGTCCTGTTCCAGGCCGATGCCGTCGTGCGGCAGACGGTGGACAGCCCCATCATCGCGACCGGCAATGTCCGCGCCACGTTTGGCGGGCAGCTCCTCACCGCCCAGCGCGTCGAATACGATCCGGACAGCGATCTCGTCACCGCCTATGGCGAGGTCGCGATCTATGACGAGGATGGCCAGGTCTATTTCGCCGACGAGGCGCAGCTGACCGGCGATCTGGCCGATGGCGTCGCGACCAATTTCTCGGCCCTTCTCGCCGGCGATTCGCGTCTGGCCGGGTCCTCGGTGGTGCGCCGGGCATCGGGAGAGAACGACCTCAACAACGCCGTCTACACGGCCTGCGAGGTCTGTACCGAAGAAGGCGACGACCGCACCCCGACCTGGCAGGTCAAGGCGCTGCGCGTGACGCAGGACGAGGACGACAAGGTCATCCGCTTCCGCCACGCCTTCGTCGAGGTGCTCGGCGTGCCGGTCTTCTACACGCCCTATTTCCAGATCGCAGACCCTTCCGTCGACCGCCAGTCGGGTTTCCTGACGCCGAATATCGGCACCTCGACGCGGACAGGGTTCGAGGTCGAGATCCCCTATTACTGGGCGATCTCGGACTATCAGGACATCACGTTCAGCCCGCGCCACCTCACCGAGCTCGGCACGCTGCTCAAGGGGGAGTACCGCCTGCGCACCCATGATGGCGGCCTCGTGGTGCAGAGCGGCTTCATCGATTCCAATGATGACGATGTCGCGACCGAACTCGATCCGAACGCGTTCCGCTGGCACTTCTTCGGGTCGGCCTTCAAGGAGCTGCGCGACGACTGGCTGATGCAGGTCGACATCAATGTCGTGTCCGACAAAGGCTACCTGCGGACCTACGACATCGAGCCCGAAGGCGAGCTGCGCGACGCCGTCGACGTCATCCAGCCCGACCGGCTGATCAACGAGCTCGCCTTCACCCGGCGCCTGCCGGACAGCTATACCGACATTTCGGCCATCGCGTTCCAGTCGCTGCGCTTCGCCGACGACAACGACTTCCAGGCCGATGCCCTGCCCCGGATCACTCACATCCAGGACCTCGAGGTCCCCGGCCTCGGCGGCGATCTCGAGATCCTGGGCAATTTCCTCTATCTGAACCGACCCGGCGGCCTCGATACGACGCGCGGGATCACCTCCCTGACCTATGAGCGTCAGCACACGACGCGGGGGGGGCATCGCTTCACCGGCTTCGCCCAGCTGCGCGGGGACATCTACCGGTTCGAGGATGCCGATCTCGGCATCGAAAGCTGCAATACCGGCGAGGGCACGCCGAGCGAACTGAACCGCTACGAGAATTGCCGGGAGACGCTGCCGCGCAATGGCGAGGATTCCGGCTTCACCACCGCCCGCTTCCTGCCGACGGTGGGCGCGGAGTGGTCCTATCCGCTCGCGCGGCTGACCGATGGCGCGACCTATATCCTCGAGCCGCGGGTCCAAGTCGCGGTCAGCCCTGAGAAGGATTTCAGCACCGACGTCTTCAACGAGGACAGCCAGTTCTTCCAGTTCGACACGGTCACGCTCTTCGACTGGTCCAAGGCCTCCGGCTTCGATCAGTGGGAGGACGGGCAGCGGCTCAATTACGGCCTGTCGGCGACGGCGGTCTATCCGAACGGGCTCACCATGTCGGGGCTCGTGGGCCAGCAGCTGCGCATCGACGAGAGCAATGCCTTCGACCCCGATACGGGGCTTGGCCAGACAACCTCGGACCTCGTGGGCAATCTCGACATCCGCTTCGGCCGCCATTTCCAGCTCGACAACCGCTTCCGCGTCGACGACCAGGACCTCACGCTGCGCCGCGCCGAGTCCGCGCTGCGGGCGAGCGTCGGCCCCGTCTCGACCAATCTCTCCTATCTCCGGACCGAGACGCAGGAACTCGGCATCACCGATGAACGCGACGAATTCCTCTCCGCGGCGCTCGCCTACAGGCTGACCGACAAGTGGACCGTCGGCGGCGCCTGGCGGGAGAACCTCGCCAGCGGCGAGACGACGGCGCAGTCGCTCCTGCTGCGCTATACGGACCAGTGCACGATCTTCACGGTGAACTACAAGTTCGACAACACGACGGGCGGCGGCTTCGACCAGAACCGGTCCCTGACCTTCAACGTCGACTTCACGGGGTTCTAGCGGCGTCCCTTTCCGCCTATGTGCGAGGCGAGGAGACCGCAAATGTTCCAGACCTACGACCCGCCCTCCGACCGCAGCTTCGCCTCGCGCCACCTTCCCCCTTTGCGCGAACGGCTCGAAGCGCAGGGCCTCGACGGCCTCGTCGTGCCGCATGACGACGAATACCAGAACGAATATCTGCCGGACAGCACGGAGCGCCTGATGTGGGTGTCGGGCTTTTCGGGCAGCGCCGGGGCGGGCGTGGTGATGCGCGACCGCGCGGCGGTGTTCACCGATGGCCGCTACACGATCCAGGTCCGCGAACAGGTCGATGACGCGTTCTTCGAGTATGAGGACTACACGGCCAGCGCTGTGGCGGAGTGGCTGGAGCGCGAGGTGCCGCAAGGTGCCGTGATCGGCTTTGACCCGATGCTGCACCCCCGCCAGGGCGTGAAGCGGCTCGAACGGGCCGCCGCGCGCAAGGGCTTCACCCTCAAGGCGGTCGAAACGAACCCGATCGACGAGGCCTGGGACGATCGCCC
The DNA here is from genome assembly GCF_000733125.1 of Parvularcula oceani. Taxonomy (GTDB): domain Bacteria; phylum Pseudomonadota; class Alphaproteobacteria; order Caulobacterales; family Parvularculaceae; genus Parvularcula; species Parvularcula oceani. Next base: position 52,139 of record NZ_JPHU01000001.1, read on the forward strand.
GCCCGCCCCATGCGCGCCCGTCGTGCCGCACGAGGAAGCGCTCGCCGGTGAAAGCGCGGCATCCAAGCGCGAGCGGATCGGCCGCAGCGTCGCGGAAGCGGGCGCCGATGCCGTCCTCGTGACGGCGCCGACCTCTCTTGCCTGGCTGTTCAACATCCGCGGCGGCGACGTGCATGCGAGCCCGCTGCCCCTCGGCCGCGCTGTCCTGCGCAAGGACGGGCGGGCCAGTCTCTTCCTGGCAGCGCAGAAGGTCTCGGACGAGCTGCGGACGCATCTCGGCGATGCGGTGGAGCTGCGCGAGGAGAGCGAGGTCGAGGCCGCGCTCGCCGAGCTGGGCGGTGAAGGCATCAAGGTTCTGGTCGACCCTTCGCTCGCCCCGGCCCGCTATCTGACCGTGCTCGAAGAGGCGGGCGCGACACTGGTGGAAGGGGACGATCCGACCGCCCTGCCCCGCGCGATCAAGACCGACGCCGAACTCGACGGCAGCCGCGCGGCCCATATCCGCGACGGCGTCGCCATCACGCGCTTCCTGCACTGGCTCGCGCAGAACGCAGCTTCCGGCAAGCTGACCGAGATCGCCGCCGCGCAGCAGCTCGAAGCCTTCCGTCGCGAGACCGGTGAGCTGCGCGATGTGAGCTTCGATACGATCTCCGCCTCTGGTCCCCATGGCGCCATGGCCCATTACAAGGTCAGCACGGAGACCGACCGACCGATCGAGCCGGGTACGCTCTATCTCGTGGATTCGGGCGGTCAGTACCGCGACGGGACAACCGATATCACTCGCACCATCGCGGTGGGCGAGCCGTCCGAGGACATGCGCCGCCACTATACGCTCGTCCTCAAGGGCCATATCGCGCTGTCCACTGCGCGCTTTCCCAAGGGCACGTCCGGCCACGCCCTCGACGCTTTCGCCCGCCGCCCGCTATGGGAGGCCGGCCTCGACTACGATCACGGCACGGGCCACGGCGTCGGCAGCTATCTCGGCGTGCATGAGGGCCCGCAGAAGATCTCCAAGCACCCGATCGACCAGCCGCTCATGCCTGGCATGATCTGCTCGAACGAGCCCGGCTATTACCGCGCGGGCGAGTACGGCATCAGGATCGAGAACCTCGTCATCGTCACGCCCTTCGCCCCGGTCGTCGGCGGCGAGCGCGAGATGATGGGCTTCGAGACGGTCACCTTCGCGCCGTTCGAGCGCGAGCTGATCCTCAAGGGGCTTTTGACCGAGGACGAGCGCCGCTGGGTGGACGAGTACCACGCGGAAGTGGCCGCGAAGCTTTCGGGCCGCCTGCCCGAAGAGGTCGAAGACTGGCTGAAGACGCGGACGGCGCCGCTCTAGGCGGCGCCCACGGTTTCGAGCCAGGCGTCCTCGCTCATGACCTGGACGCCGAGCTCTTCGGCCTTTTTGAGCTTGGAGCCGGCGCCCGGTCCCGCGACCAGGATATCCGTCTTGGCCGAGACCGAGCCCGAGACCTTGGCGCCGAGCGCGACCGCGCGCGCCTTCGCCTCGTCGCGGGTCATCTTCTCGAGCTTGCCGGTGAAGACGACGGTCTTTCCGGCGACGGGCCCTTCATCGCTGACGGCCTCTAGCGGCGCGGGATCGACCTCGGCCAGAAGCCGCGCCAGCGCCGCACGGTTGTGGTCTTCGTGGAAGAAGGCAGCCAGGGCATCCGCGACCGTCTCGCCAATGCCGTCAATGTCCAGAAGCTGCTCGCGGACAGCCTCATCGCCCGCCGACAGCGCCTCGCCCAGCGCCACGAACCCTTCCGCGCTCTCATAACGGCGCGCGAGGAGGCGCCCCGTGATCTCTCCGACATGGCGGATGCCGAGCGCGAAGATCAGGCGGTCGAGCGGGCGCGTCCGCGCCGCCTCGATCGACGCATAGACATTGGCGAGCGCCGTGGCGTTGGTGACCTCGTCCGTCCACACCTCGCCGCGCGTCTTCGTCGCGGGCTTCCGGCGATAGCGGCGCAGGTCAGACGTGCCGTGCACCTCCGTCTCCTCCTCCTGCCGCTTTTGCAGCGTGAAGAGGTCCGCGGGCTCGCGCACGATATGCGCGCGGAACCAGTCCTCGACCTGGCGCTCTCCGACGCCGTCAATATCCATCGCCCGGCGCGAGACGAAGTGTTTCAGGCGTTCGACCGCCTGCGCGGGACAGGTGAGGCCGCCGGTGCAGCGGCGCACGACATCGGGCTCGCCGGTGCGCGGGTTCATCTCGCGCACGGCTTCCGCGCCGCAAACGGGGCAGTGATCAGGGAAGACGAAAGCCTCCGACCCCTTCGGCCGCTTGTCCTTCAGCACCTCGACGATCTGCGGAATGACGTCCCCTGCCCGCTGCACGATCACCGTGTCGCCGACCCGCGCGTCGAGGCGCTCGATCTCGTCCTGATTGTGCAGGGTGGCGTTCGAGACCACGACCCCGCCGACGGTCACGGGGGTCAGGCGGGCGAGCGGCGTCAGCGCGCCGGTGCGGCCCACCTGGATATCGATGGCTTCCAGAACGGTCTGCGCCCGCTCGGCAGGGAATTTGTGCGCGATGGCCCAGCGCGGGGTGCGGGTGATCGTGCCGAGCCGCCGCTGCCAGTCGAGCCGGTCCACCTTGTAGACGACGCCGTCGATATCATAGGGCAGACTCGCCCGCTGCTCCTCGATCGTCCGGTAATGGGACAGCGCCGCCTCCAGCGTCACCGTCCGCTCTGTCAGGTCGTTGACGGGAAAACCCATGGCGGCGAACCGTTCGAGCCAATCTCGCTGCGTCTCGGCCAAGGGCTCGGACACCTCTCCCCAGCCATAGGCGAAGAAGCGCAGGGGACGCTCGGCGGTGATGTCCGCATCCTTCTGGCGGAGCGATCCGGCGGCGGCATTGCGCGGATTGGCGAAGAGCTTCTCGCCCGCCTTTTCCAGCCTCTCGTTCATCGCGGCGAAATCGGGCTTGGTCATGTAGACCTCGCCGCGGACCTCCAGCACGTCCGGCGCGCCCTCGATCTCCTTCGGGATCTCGTCCAGCGTGGCAAGGTTCCGGGTGATGTCCTCGCCCACCATGCCGTCGCCCCGCGTCGTGCCGAGGACGAAGCGGCCGCTCTCATAACGCAGATTGGCGGAGAGGCCGTCGATCTTGGGCTCGACCGTCAGGGCGACCGTCTCATCCTCGGACAGGCCGAGAAAGCGGCGCACCCGCGCGACGAACTCGCCCATGTCCTCATCCGAGAAGGCGTTGTCGAGCGACAGCATGGGCTCGGCATGGCGGACCTTGGCGAAGCGCGATGACGGCGCCGCGCCGATCCGGACCGAGGGGCTGTCGGCACGGACGAGCTGCGGGAAGGCCTCTTCGATAGCGGCGTTCCGGGCACGAAGGGCGTCATACTCGGCATCGGACATGACCGGCGCATCGTCAGTGTAATAGGCGCTATCGGCCTCGGCCATGAGGCCGCTCAGCCGTTCGAGTTCGTCTGCCGCCTCCTCGGGCGACAAGGCCTTCACATCCTTCGTCTCGCTCACGCCGCGCTCCTGCCAGCCTCCGCGCGGCTATCCGCGAGCAGCGTCCGCGCCGCGGCGCGCGCCTCGTCGGTCACCTTGGCGCCCGACAGCATGCGCGCCAGCTCCTCGATCCGCTCGTCCTCGGACAGAGGCTCGACCGTCGTCGTCATCGCCTTCTTGCCGGCCTTGGAGACCTTCCAATGCGCCAAGCCGCGCGCGGCAACCTGCGGGCTGTGGGTGACGACCAGCACCTGGCTCCCCTCCGCGATGCGGGCCAGCCGCTCGCCGATGGCGTCGGCCACCGCGCCGCCGACGCCCGCGTCGACCTCGTCGAAGATGATGACCGTCTTGCCGTCCTTGGCGACCAGCGACGCCTTGAGCGCGAGGACGAAGCGCGACAGCTCGCCGCCCGACGCGATCTGCTTGAGGGGCCCGAGCGGCGCGCCGGGATTGGTCGAGATCAGGAATTGCACTCTATCGATGCCATGCGGCCCCGGCTCGTCCGGGTGCGGGTCGATATCGGCGGAAAACGTCGCATGGCCGAGCTTGAGCGGGCCGAGTTCGCCCTTCACCGCCTTGTCGAGCGCCTTGCCAGCCCGCAGGCGCTTCGCCGACAGTTCGGCTGCCGCCTTGTCGTAATCGCGCTGGGCGTCCTTCAGCTCCGCTTCGAGCTTACCGAAGCTCGCCTCGCCCTCGTCGATCAGCTCGAGCTGCCGCTCCACCTCCTCGCGATAGGCAGCGAGCGCATCGGGCGCGCGGGAATGCTTCCGGCCAGCAGCGCGCAGCGCGAAGAGGCGCTCTTCGACTTCATTCTGCTCGTCGGGGTCCTGCACGAAGGCGTCCGCCGCATCGATCACCGCCGAGCGCGCTTCGGCGAATTCGGACAGCGCGGCATCGAGCCGTTCGATAGCGGCGGCCAGCGGCCCCGCCTCGTCATCCGGCAGGCGCGCGGCCGCGCGTTCCATCCGTCCCGCCGCCGAAGAAAGCTTCTGCTCTAGGCCATCATCGCCGAGCATCTCCACGGCATCGGCGAGATCCGAGGACACTTTTTCCGCCGCCATCAGCACCGCCCGCCGGTCGGCGAGCCGTCCCTCCTCGCCTTCCTGCGGGTCCAGGGAGGCGAGCTCCTCGGCGACATGGCGCAGATAGTCCGCTTCGCGCAGCGCCTGTTCGCGGCTCGCCTGCTTTTCCTGGAGGTCCCGCTCCAGCGTGCGGCGCCTGTCATAAAGCGCGCGGACCTTCGCGACGTCCTTGTCCAGCCCGCCATAGCTGTCGAGGAGATCACGGTGCGCCGCCGTGTTCAGGAATCCCTGGCTCTGATGCTGGCCGTGCACTTCGATCAGCGCCTCGCCCACCTGGCGCAGGAGGCCTACCGACACCGGCTGATCGTTCACGAAGGCGCGAGAGCGGCCATCCGCATTCTGCACCCGGCGCAGGATCACGAGTTCCTCGTCGGTCGGCAGCGCGTTTTCTTCCAGAAGCGTCCAGACCGCGTGGTCCGGCCCGACATCGAAGGTGGCGGAGACCACGCCGCGCTCGGCGCCGATCCGCACGAGCCCCTTCTCGGCCTTCGCGCCCGTGGCGAGGCCGAGACTGTCGAGCAGGATCGATTTGCCGGCGCCCGTCTCGCCGGTCAGCGCGGTCAGACCCTCGCCGACATTGAGCGAGAGCCGCTCGATCAGCACGATGTCCTGAATGGAGAGCGCACATAGCATCGCCCGAGATGTCGACCGAGCCGCCGCGGCGGTCAAGCCGTTCGGGAGCGCCGATGGTGGACTCATCTTCAGTGGCGGCGTTCTTGCTAGCAGTTGCGCTCAGCCCTAAGTGCGGAACTTAAAACCAGGCGTACTGGGTCTCGGGGCGGAACGACGAGGGAGCGGCTTTATGAACGCATTGGTTGCGACGGCGAATTCCGTTCTCTCGGATACTCGCGGCCGTGTCGCCCTGCTCGTGCTGGGCAGCGTGTTTCTCGGCATCGTCTTCGCGTTCTGGAACGGCCTGGGGGAATTCTGGTTCCGCTGGGGCCAGCAGCAGGAGCTGAGCCATTCCTACTTCCTGCCGCTGATCGCGGCCTGGATGCTGTGGGAACGGCGTCACGCGCTGCGCAACAGCGTGGGCAGCCCGGCCATTAGCGGCCTCGTCATCGCTGCGGGGTCGCTCTTCCTGCTCTTTCTCGGCGAGCTCACGCATATCATGGTGCTGGAGCATGTCGGTTTCGTCGCGCTCCTGATCGCCCTGCCGCTGATCTTCGGCGGCTGGTCCCTCTTCGCGGTGGCGCTGATCCCGCTTGTCTATCTCTTCTTCATGGTGCCGCCGCCCTATTGGGTGATCACGCGCCTGTCGCACGGCTTCCAGCTCATGTCGTCGGAACTGGGCGTCTCGATGATTCGGGGCTTCGGCATCCCCGTCTACCTGTCGGGCAACGTCATTCACCTGTCGAGCACCAAGCTCCAGGTGGTCGAGGCCTGCTCTGGCCTGCGCTACCTCTTCCCCTTCCTCAGCCTCGGCGCGCTCGCGGGCTATTTCTACAAGGGTCCGATCTGGCAGCGCGTGATCATCTTCCTCAGCACGATCCCGATCACGATCGTCATGAACAGCCTGCGCATCGCCGCCACGGGCGTTCTGGTCGAGCGCTATGGCAGCGGCCACACGGAAGGCTTCCTTCACTTCTTCGAAGGCTGGGTCGTCTTCCTGCTGTGCATCGCCTTCCTGATCCTGGTGATCTGGGCGTTCACCCTGATGCGGGGCAGGCGCAGCCCCTTCGCCTATGTCGGCTTCGAGGAAGTGCCGCCCCGGACGCCGACCGGCCAGTGGACACAGGGCGCCTTCCTGCGCAACGGCATCATCCTGACGGTCATGCTGCTCGTGGCGGGCATCCTGGTCCATGCGGTGGGCAACCGCTCGCTCATCACCCCCGAGCGGCAGGACCTGGCCACGCTGCCCTTCGAATTTCCCGGCTACATGACCCGCGAATCAACGCTGGATGCCGAGACGGCCACGGTGCTGGGCGCGGACGACTACATCATCTCGGACATGACCTCGCCCGATGGCGACTACGTCAATCTCTATATCGCCTATCTGAACGCGCAGCGGGATGGCCGTTCCTGGCATTCGCCCATGCAGTGCCTGCCCGGCGGCGGATGGGAAGTCGTCAGCCACGACATCGTTCCCACCTCCCGCGCGAATGGCGAGGAGTATTTCCACAACCGGATGCTCATCCAGCAGAACGACGACCGCCTGCTGGTCTATTACTGGTACGACCAGCGCGGCCGTAAGATGGCGAACGAGTTCGTCATGAAGCTGTCCGTGATGTGGGACAGCCTCATCAAACGCCGTTCCGACGGCGCGATGGTCCGCTTGATGACTCCCGTCGCCCCAGAAGAGACGCTCGACGTCGCCGAGGCGAGGCTCGAAGACATGCGCCGGTCGCTCGAACCCAAGCTCGCCGCCTACGTGCCGAACTGATCGGGACGGCACCGATGCGGGTTCTTCTTGTTGCGCCCAATGCTTCGGCGCGCATGGGCGGCGAGGCCGTCCTGCCGCTCCACTATCTGCGGGAGCTGACCGCCGCGGGCGTGGAGGCGGAATTGCTCACGCATGCCCGCTGCCGCGAGGAGCTGACCGAGGGCTCCTATCGCGACTATCCGCTGCACTTCGTCGAGGATTCCAGTCTCGAGCATCGCGTCTGGCGCGCGACCAAGGATCTGCCGACAGCCTTCTCCCAGGCCGGGGACCTCCTGACCGGCACGATCACCGGCTACCGCCTGCGCAGCGCGGCAGAGGCGCTGCTCGCGACCGGACGGTTCGATCTCGCCCATCAGATCACGCCCGTCTCCCCTCGCGCGCCCTCCTTCCTGGGCGATGCCGAGGTTCCGCTCATCTGCGGCCCGATGAACGGCAACATGACCTACCCGCCCGGCTTCGAGCGAAGCTATGGCGAGGGAACGGGAATGGTGAGCCGCGTCATCCGCACCGTCAGCGACACCGTGAACGGGGCGGCGAAGGGCAAGCGGCAGGCATCGCGCCTTCTGGTCGCGAACCCGCGCACCGCCGCCGGCCTGCCGCATGGAACCTCCGCCTCGCGCGTGACGGAGATCGTCGAGAACGGGGTGGACCTGGCGCGCTGGCCCGCACCGGACGCCGAGCCCGGACGGGATTTCGTCTTCGTCGGCCGGCTGGTGCACTGGAAGGCTGTCGATCTGCTCATCGACGCGTTCGCGCAGCTCGAAGAAACGGCGCATGTGCGGATCCTCGGCGACGGCCCGAAGCGGGCGGCGCTGGAAGCGCAGGTCCAGAAACTCGGGCTGTCGGACAGGGTGCACTTCGACGGCTTCGTCTCGGCCGAGGCGGTCCGCACCGCGATTTCGGGGGCCCGAGCGCTCGTTCTTCCTTCCGTCTACGAATGCGGCGGCGCGGTCGTTCTCGAGGCGATGGCCTGCGCGCGCCCGGTCGTCGCGACCGACTGGGGCGGCCCGGCAGACTATGTCCTTCAGGACGAGACCGGCATTCTGGTGCCGCCCAGCTCTCCGACCGCGCTGGCGGAGGGGCTTGGCGCGGGGATGCGCCGCCTCGCCGAGGACGACGCGCTCGCAGCCCGCATGGGCCAGGCGGGGCGCCGGCGCGTCGAGGAGAAGTTTTCCTGGAAAGCGAAAGCTGCCGCCGTCCGCGGCGTCTACGAGGACGTCCTGGCGGAACAGGGCGGCAGCAAGGCCCGGGCAGCCTGAGGGGCTGCCCGCGGATCGGCGGCTAGAAGCGGATTTCCGTCTTGGCGCCCACTTCCGGCGTCTTCTCGTCGACGAGGTTCGCCTTGGCGATCTCCCAGCCGAAGCGGGTCGAGCTGTCGGTGGAGCCCCACACTTCGGCATCGTCGAGCGCCATCTCGACGAGCGTCATCTTGGGATCTTCCTTGCCGTGCTCGAACCAGGCGGCGACGATCGGGTCCCAGAACTGGTCGACCTTGGCAGGGTCCTTGTTCTCTTTCAGCGTGCCGCGGGCGCAGGCGTGATAGTCGTGGTTCTTGCCCACCACGCAGAAATGCGCCTTGGTGTGGCCGCCCTGGATCTGCTGGAAGAGGTCGGCGTCGTTCTTGAGGAAGAACCACAGCTTGCCGGCTTCGGGCTCGACGCGCGGCGACATGGGCTGCATGTGCCCCTCGGTCCCCATCGTGCCGAGCATGCCGGCGCGGGCTTCCTTCACCTGTTCGAAGAACTGCCCCTTCGGATTTTCGCGCGTCTCCTTGAGGTCGACCATATCGTCTCCTGTCGTTCTGCTTCGTGGTCAGAACGGACGGGCGGCGGGCATGGTTCCGGAGCGCGTGCTGAGACGCAGCCGCGCAGCCTCAATCGGCGTCGAAATCCGCCTCCGTCTTCTCGCGGAGCTCTTCGAGGGTGACCTCCGGCGCCAATTCGACGAGCTTGAGACGCTTCTCGTCCTTGTTCACGTCGAAGACGGCATGGCTGGAGACGACGCGGTCGACGCAGGCGATGCCGGTGAGCGGCAGGGAGCACTCATGCAGGAGCTTGGGCGCGCCCGACTTCGAGACATGATCCATCAGGACGACGACGCGCTTGACGCCCGCGACGAGGTCCATCGCGCCGCCCATGCCCTTCACCATCTTGCCCGGAATCATCCAGTTGGCGAGGTCGCCGCCCTGGCTGACTTCCATCGCGCCGAGAATGGACAGGTTGATGTGCCCGCCGCGGATCATCGCGAAGCTGTCGGCCGAGCTGAAGAAAGAGGTCTTCGGCAGCGCCGTGATCGTCTGCTTGCCGGCATTGATGAGGTCGGGATCGACCTCGCCCTCATAGGGGAACGGACCCATGCCCAGCATCCCGTTCTCGGATTGCAGGGTCACTTCCATGCCGTCGGGAATGTAATTGGCGACCAGGGTCGGGATGCCGATGCCCAGATTGACGTAGAACCCGTCCTCGAGCTCCGTTGCGGCCTTTTCGGCCATCTGATCTCTCGTCCAGGGCACTGTCGTCTCCTTTCGTGATGGTGTGTTGGTGCGCGAGGCCGCGCCGCGCGTCAACGCGGATCCGCCGTGTCCGGCTGCTCGGGTCGTCCCTCGCCGACCGCGCGGATGTCTCCGGGCTCCCGAACGACGATCAGGAGGTCTGCGTGATGCTCTTCGCTGTGGGCGCCGGCGAGCCGCCCGCTGACGCGGACACGCTCGCCGAAGCGCAGAGGGAACCGGTTCCGTCCGCCGCTGAAGAAGATATCGAGCGTGTCATAGCGGCGGGAGGCGTCATAGGGCGTCGGCGTGCCGTCGAGCTCTATGCAGACAGGCGGGTCCGGGCGCAGCGCGACCCAGCCATCCCGCTCCTCCATCACTCCGGTGATCGAGACCGTTTCGGTATCCTCGGTCACCGAGTGACACGCCGCGCCGGGCGCCGCGGCGAGCAGCACTGCGAGAAGGCCGATCAAGCCGCCTTCCCGCCCGTCCCGCCCTGCGTCGCAGCATCGCCGCGGCTGCGCACGGTGCGCTGCTCGATCCGCTTTTCCTGCGCAGCCTCGACGATCCGGTCGACATAGATGCCCGGCGTGTGGATGTGATCGGGATCGAGATCGCCGGTTTCGACCAGCTCCTCGACCTCCGCGACGCAGATGCGGCCCGCCGTCGCCATCATCGGATTGAAGTTGCGGGCCGTCTTGCGGAAGACGAGATTGCCCTCCCGGTCGCCCTTCCAGGCGCGCACGATCGAAAGGTCCGCGACGAGGCCGGTCTCGAGGATGTAGCGCTCCCCGCCGAATTCGCGCTCTTCCTTGCCTTCGGCGATCAGGGTGCCGACGCCCGTCTTGGTGTAGAAGCCGGGAATGCCCGCACCGCCCGCGCGGATGCGCTCGGCCAGCGTGCCCTGCGGGTTGAATTCGAGCTCCAGCTCGCCCGAGAGATACTGCTCCTCGAATGTCTTGTTCTCGCCGACATAGGAGCTGATCATCTTGCGGATCTGCTTCGTCTGCAGCAGGAGGCCGAGGCCCCAGTCGTCGACGCCGGCATTGTTGGAGATGACGGTGAGGTCCTTCGCGCCCGAATCGCGCAGCGCGAGGATCAGCGTCTCCGGAATGCCGCACAGGCCGAAGCCCCCGGCCATGACCGTCATTCCATCCTCTGCCACGCCCTCAAGCGCCGAGCGTGCGTCGCTGTAGACCTTGTTCGACATGCTGCCTCCGTCGTGCTCCTGCGCTGCTTGTGGATGGGGGGCCCGCTTCCATCAAGAGGCAGTCTCACCGGGGAGGATGCGCCTGCGCCTTCGAGAGCCCGCTAGGCCTCGATCGGGAAGCGCACGCGACTGGGCGGGAAAGGCCCCGCTTCCGCGGCGGAACACGTCCGGGCGAGACTTGCCAGCATGCCGCGCTGCCCGTCCGGGCCGGAGGAGACGTGCAGGGGCTGGTCCCAGGCGGCGATCAGCGGAAGGAACGCCTCCGCGATCGCGGCCTCGGCCATGACGCTCGCCTCGTCGGGTTCGCCCGGCGAGACGAGGAGCATCGTCGCCACCGCGCAGACCGCAGCACCCGTCAGGCCGAACCCGACCTTGCTGCCCCATTTGATCCGGCCCTGAGGCCGTTCGCGCCCGGCCCGCCGCGGAGGCCTAGCCTGCGCAGCCTCGACCACGACCATCAGGCGGACCCCGCGCTTGCGGATGGTCTCGACATAGATCGGGTAGCGCGCCGAATCGCCGAGCGCCTTGCGCAGATTGCAGATCGCCCGGTCGATGGCGGCATCGGAGACGATGACGCCTTCCCAGACATGCTCGACGAGTTCATGGCGGGAGAATGTGCGGCCGGGATCTGCGGCCAGCAGGCAGAGGAGGCGCATGATCTTGGGCTGGATGGTCCGCGCATCCTCCTCGGACCCGAGACGGTTGCGGGAGGGCGTGACGAGGTGGGGACCGACCAGGAAAGGCTTATCCAGAAGGACGGGATCGTCTCCCTCCGCCTTGGCCTGATCCTTATCGCTGCTCATCGCCGCACTGCGCTGAACGCCTCCCCGATATGCGCGTCAGGGACAGAAATTAAGCCGTCTCGGGGGTCCGCACAAGCAGAGCGAAGGAAATGATCAGGTTTCCGGTTTTACCGATTAGCAATAAAAATTCCTTCGCAGCCGGCATCATCAAACGATCAGGAAACCAGCAGGCGTCCGTCACCTGTCGCTCAAGCAGCGCAGGCGGGCCGCTCCCATCCTTCCCTCACCGCCACCAGCGGCGCAGCAGCGATACCGCCCGCTGCGACAGCCCGGAAGGAGACGACCATGAAGACACGCACCGCGATCACCGCCCTCGCCCTCGGTCTCGCCCTGAGCACCGGCGGCGCCGCCGCCGCCTCGCCCCTCGTCGTGAGCGCCAGCGCGGGCGGCTATGCCTTTAGGGGCGATGATTTCCGCTTCCGCTATGACAGGACCGCGCTGGAGAGCCAGGATGGCACCGAGCGCGAATACCACCGGCTCAACCGGTCGATCTCGCGCTACTGCACCCGGAACGGCGAGCGCGGCGCCGAAGTGGTCCGGTGGCAGAACGACTGCCGCGCCTATGTCCTCGAAGAATGCGAGAAGCAGATGCCCAAGCGTCTCTACGCCTTCCACAGGCAGGCCGTGGGGAGAGAGAACGCCTGAGCCCCCTCCCTTGAGTGACCGCCGCCCCTATTCGGTCGGCGTGTCGCTCACCTCGAAGTTGTAGAGGCTCTGATCGAAGCGGTTGTACTCCTCGTAGCGGAGGAGGTCGTAGAGATCGCGCCGGTGCTGCATCCGGTCGAGGATGCCGTTCTGGTCTCCGTGCTCCTTGATATGGTCGAGGCCGCGTTCGGCCTCGCCCATTGCGAGGCGGAGGGTCGTCACGGGATAGATGACCACGTTGAAGCCGAGATCCTCGAGCTCCTTGGTGTTGAGAAGGCGCGACTTGCCGAACTCGGTCATGTTGGCGAGGATCGGCACGTCCAGCGCCTCGCGCACGGCCTCGAACTCTTTTTCCGACTTCATCGCCTCGGGGAAGATCATGTCGGCGCCCGCGTCGACATAGGCCTTCATCCGGTCGATCGCCTTGTCGAGGCCCTCGACGGCGCGGGCATCGGACCGGGCGATGATGACGAAGTTGTCGTCGAGGCGCCCGTCCACGGCCGCGCGCACGCGCTGGACCATGGTCTCGGCGTCGACGATCTCCTTGCCGTCGAGATGCCCGCACCGCTTGGGCATGACCTGATCTTCGAGATGGCAGCCTGCGAGGCCCGCCTCCTCCATCAGGCGCACCGTCCGCGCCGCGCTCATCGGCTCGCCGAAGCCCGTGTCGACGTCGATGAAGGCGGGAAGGTCCGTGGCCCGCGCGATCTGGCGGCCGCGGGTGACGAACTCTTCCTGGTTGGCGATGCCGATATCGGGCAGGCAGAGATCCGCCGCCATGACGGCGCCCGAGACATAGACGCCGTCATAGCCCTTGCGCTCGATCAGCTGCGCGCAGAGCGGATTGAAGGCGCCGGGGAACTGGTGAAGCTTGCCGTCCGCGAGCTGGGCGCGGAGAGCCTCGCGCTTCTGGGCAGGCGTTTTCTTCGTGAAAAGCATTACTGGCTCCGTTCTATCGAAGGTTTTCTGTCTCTGTCGGGCAGCGTCGACTGAGCTCCCATCTTGGAGGCTTGGATGACCGAGACGCTGCCGTCGGTCTCGAGGATCAGGGCACCGACATCGTCCATGCTGCCAATGCCGGACTGGCGTGCGGCCGAACGCAGCTCCTCCTTGGTGATGCGCTCATTCCGGAGACGGTCATCGTACCAGTGGCCCTTGTAGTAGAGGATGGAAGGCTGCGCCTTGACGAGGCTCTGCACCTTCTCCGACCGCACGGAGAACCACGTAACGACGTATTGCAGGGCGATCAGCATGGCGAAGGCGGTGACGCCTTGCGCGAGCGCAACGGTCTTCGAGACCAGCATGGAGGCGAGCGTCGAGCCGAAGGCAACCGTTATGACGAGATCGAACATGTTCATTTTCGACAGCGTCCGCTTGCCCGAGACGCGCAGGAGGAAGACCAGCGCGACATAGGAAGTCAGACCGAGAACAACCGTCCGACCGATCGTTTCCCACCCGGAGAAGAAAAGAGGTGCGTCCTGCATGGGCCGCTTGTGACCCTCCGCCGCAGGTCCTGCAACCCGAACCCGCCATTCGTCCGAGGCGTTAGCGCCCGGAAAGGAGATCCCATGAGCAAGAGTGACGAAGAGGCCTATCAGGAGTTCGGCGACCTCGTGAACATGGCGCCCAAGGAAATCGAGGAGTGGCTGGAAACCGAGGAATCGAAATCGGTCGGCCAGAAATCGGATGGGGGCGAAAGCACCGGCCACAAGTCCGGCAAGCGCATCGTCGAGATCAAGCGCACCAAGAAGGACGATCTGACGTCCGACGACTACGACCACATGCGCAAGGTCGTGGGCTACATCAAACGGCACAAGGCGCAAGGCGGCCCGGACGAGGACATGGAGCATTCCGACTGGCGCTACAGCCTGATGAATTGGGGGCACGACCCCAAAAAGGCGTGAGGCAGGCCGAGTCAGGCTGAGGCAGAAAAACCATCTCAGGTTCACGTTTTCGTTACGGCACAACCTGTAGATGTGGCGGGCAGTTCAGGAGGATGTGCCCTCGTGTCCGCTTCTCCCCGTCCCGCCCTTGCCGAGGCGGCGCGCCTCGCCGCGCTGCGGCGCTACGAGGTGCTCGACACCTCGCCCGAGCCCGCCTTCGATCGACTGACGCGGCTCGTCTCGGCCCTGCTCGGCGCACCGATCTGCCTGATCTCGCTCGTCGACGAGGAGCGGCAGTGGTTCAAGTCGAAGGTCGGACTGTCCGTAACGCAGACCGCGCGGGACCTCGCCTTCTGCGAACATGCCATTCGCAGCGACAGCGTCCTCGTCGTGCCGGATGCAACGCTGGATGCCCGGTTCGCGCACAATCCGCTGGTCACCGGGGCGCCGGAGATCCGGACCTATGCAGGCGCGCCCCTGATGACGGCCGACGGGCACGCGCTCGGCACGATCTGCGTTATCTGGGACAGCGTGACACCGGTCACCGGGGCGATGCAGGCCCAGCTGCGCGATGCCGGAGGCGCGGTCATGGATGCGCTGGAACTGCGCCGCACCGCCCGCCTCGCCTCGGAAGGAGCGGCGGCGAGGGCGCGCTTTCTCGCCGCGATCAATCACGATGTCCGAACGCCGCTCAACGGCATTCTCGGCATGTTCGAGATCCTGCGATCCAGCTCCTCCGAGGATGCGAGAACATACGCGCAGGTCGGGTATGGCTGCGCGAGCGATCTTTGCGACCTGCTGACGAAGGCGCTCGAAGCCGCCGAAGACGGAAGCCCGCTTCAGCTTTACGGGAGAGGGCCGGCCGAGGCCGCGCCGACCCCTCCTCCGGACACCCCGGAAGCATTCCGCCGGGCGCCGCCTGACGCCCGGCAGAGCATGTATCAGAACAGGCCTTTGGCCGCGTTCTCCTGAAGATAGCCGTCGGGAGCGACGGGGTTCAGCGTCCGGACCTCTTCAGCCGACAGGTCGGGCAGGCGCTGAACGAGGTCCAGGAACCGCTCGCTCTCGGACTTGTCGAGAATGCCGTCGGTCAGCATCCGGAACTTGTTGATATAGTTCTCGCGGACGAAGGGACGCGCGCCGAAGGGGTGCGCATTCGCGACCGCCTTCTCGTCCTCGATCGTGCTGCCGTCGGACATGGTGACGACGACGCGGGCGCCGAAGGCTTTCTCGTTCGGGTCGTGGCTGTGATAGCGCCGGGTCCACTCGGGATCCTCGGTCGTCTCGATCTTGTGCCACAGGCGCACCGTGTCCTCGCGCTGGGCGCGCTCGGGCGCGTAGGAGCGCTCGTGGTGCCATTCGCCGTCCTGCAGGGCGACGGCGAAGATATACATGATCGAGTGGTCGAGTGTCTCGCGGCTCGCCTTCGGGTCCATCTTCTGCGGATCGCCCGAGCCCGTGCCGATCACATAATGGGTGTGGTGCGAGGTGTGCAGAACGATCCTTTCGACCTTGTCGAAGCCGCCGCGCTCCTGGATCTGCTTGCCCATATCGAAGGCGAGGTCGATCAGCGCCTGGCTCTGATATTCGGCCGAATGCTCCTTGGTGTAGGTGTCGAGAATGGCGCGCTTCGCCTCGCCCTTGCCCGGCAGCGGCACCGTATAGGCGGGATCGTAAGGGCTCTTGCCCTGATCGCGGGCCGTGCGGCCGTTGAGGATGAAGGAGATGACCGAGTCCTCGCCCTCATAGATCGGGCTCGGCGCGCCCTCGCCGCGCATGCAGCGGTCGACCGCCTCGATGGCGAGCTTGCCGGCATAGGCGGGCGCGAAGGCCTTCCACGAGCTGATCTCGCCCTTGCGCGACTGGCGCGTGGAAACGGTCGTGTGCAGGCCCTGCTGGATCGCCTGGAAGATCACTTCGGGGTCGAGGCCCATCAGCGTACCGACCGCCGCGGAGGCCGACGGCCCGATATGCGCGATATGGTCGATCTTGTGCTCGTGCAGGCAGATGCCCTTCACGAGGTTCACCTGGATCTCGTAGCCCGTCGCGATCCCGCGGACGAGGTCGCGTCCGTCCCGGCCCGCCTGCTGCGCGACGGCCAGGACCGGCGGAATGTTGTCGCCGGGGTGGGAGTAATCCGCGGCGAGGAAGGTGTCGTGGAAGTCGAGCTCGCGCACCGCCGTGCCGTTCGCCCAGGCCGCCCATTCGGCATGCACCGTCTCGCCTTCGGGCAGGCCGAACAGCGTCGCGCCGCCCTGACGCGAATGCGCCCTCGCCTGCGCCCGCGCCGTCTTGATCGGACCGCGGTTCAGCGAGGCGATGGCGACGGAAGCGTTGTCGATGATCCGGTTGATGATCATGTCGGTCGCTTCTGCGTCGACCTCCACCGGGTCGGCGGCGACTTCGGCCATCTTCCAGGCGAGCTGCTTTTCGCGCGGCAGCTCGTCCTTGGACGGATGGGCGCGGACTTCGTGATCGATCATGGTTTCCTCTGTACTTTTATCGATGGTGTTCTCGGGATGCGGCGGTTCAGACGCCGCTCAGATCGAGCGGCCCGCTCGGCGGCGTGCGGAAATAGCCGTCCAGAGCGGCCTCATCGACCGCAGCGATGTCGGCGGGCTGCCATTTCGGCTCGCGGTCCTTGTCGACGAGCTGCGCGCGGACGCCCTCGATCAGGTCGTGCCCGCGCATGATGTTGGCGACGACGTCGAATTCGCGGCTTATGCAGTCCTCGAAGCTCTCCGGCGCATCGCGCAGCAGGCGGTGGGTCAAAGCGAGGCTGGTCGGGCTGGCCGGCCGCATCTTCTCGAGCGCGCCCTGCCCGAAGGCGCCGCCCGTTTCCTCGAGCTGCGCGAAGAGCGAAGGGATGCTCTCGATATTGGTGAAGTGCTGGTCGATGTCGCGGACCGAGTGCACCGTGCTGCCCGCATCGGCGGGATTATGCTCGGGCATGGCGGCGCTGATCGCGGCCGACGGGTCGCCCTTATCGAGCGGGAGGCCGAGCAGCGTCTCGCGCAATGCGGGCAGGTCCTCGCTCGGCACGAGAGTATCGGCGATCCCGGCCGTCAGGCAGTCCGCGCCGCGCATCCGCACGCCGGTCAGCGCAAGGTAATTCCCCATGCCGCCGGACAGCTGCTTGAGGTGGTAGCTCGCCCCGACATCGGGGATCAGGCCGATCATGCATTCGGGCATGGCCCAGAGCGTGCGCTCGGTGACGACCCTGTGGCTCGCCCCGGCGGAAACGCCGACCCCGCCGCCCATGCAGACGCCGTCCATCAGCGCGACATAGGGCTTTCTCAGATGGTGGATGCGGGTGTTCATCCGGTATTCGGTGCGGAAGAACCCGGTCGCGCTGTCGGGGTCGCTCATCGCCTCATCGCGGACCGAGCGGACATCGCCGCCCGCGCAGAAGGCCTTCTCGCCCTCCCCCTCGATCAGGATGGCGCGGACCTCGTCGTCCGCGCTCCACTTCGCCAGCGCCTCATCGAGGGCGGCGCACATCTGGGTGTTGAGAGCGTTCAGCGCCTTTGGGCGGTTCAAGGTCACGACGCCCCAGGCGCCGCGGCGTTCCAGTCGAATGTCATCCGTCATGGCCGGGGGTTAGCCGAGGCGGCGAAGAGCGGCAAACCCCGCTGCGCAGCGCGCCGATCGAACTCGATCAGGGCTCCGTGAGGCACGGAAAGCGCGGCGAGGCCGATGAAGACCGCGCGGATCGTGCTGTCGGACAGATCGGCCGGTGCGAATCGCCAGAGGAGAGCTCCGAGCGCGATCACCGCCGCAAGAGCGGCGAGCGTGTAGAGAAGGACGCTCCCCACCCCCCGGCGCAGCTCGCCGCGATGGCGCAGGAGGTGCCTCGGGCTGTGCAGCAGCGTGAAATAGACCGCGAAGAAGACGAGCGGCGGAAGCGCGACCGCCAGAAGCGCCACGCCCGCCGCCTCGGCAGCCATGCGCCGGTCGAAGGCGAAGGCCGAGGCGATCGCGCCGAGAACGGCAAATGCGCCGAGGATCGCCAGGGCCGGAGGCAGCCCCTCCAGCGCGACAGGCTCTCCTGTCACGGCGGAGAAGATGCCGCTGACCGCCGCGGGGTGGCTCAGCGCCGGAACGATGACGACCGCGCCCGCGCAGCCAAGGCGGGTCGCCAGCGGCGCATGGCGCCAGTCATCCGAGAAGTGCCAGACCGAAAATACGAGAAAACCCAGAAGCGCCGCCAGCGGCGAGGCGACGAAGGCGAGGACGACCAGCCCGGCGAGCGCGATATAGGCCAGATGGAAGACAGCGAAGCTCGGCCAGTCCGACCAGAGCCGGTCGCGGCGGGCGAGCCAGAGATCGAGCGCGCCGTGCGGCAGGCCGAGAAGCAGCACCACCCCTCCGAGCGCGATCACAGCGGCAGGACCGCGCACGGCACCGCCGAGCAGCGGCCAGGCCGCCGCAAGGAGCAGCACGCTCCACAAGAAGAAGTCCGAATGCCGCTTCGCAGTCACGGACTGGACTTAAGGCCCGGACGCCTCGCGGCGAGCCGGGCCCGAGATCAGCTGGCCAGCCGGGTCTTCACCGCGTCGATCGCCGCCTGCGCCGCATTGGCGTTTGGCCCGCCGCCATGGGCGAGGTCCGGCTTGCCGCCGCCGCCCTTGCCGCCCAGCGCCTCGACGGCGAGCTTGACGAGTTCGGGCGCGGGAAAACGCCCGGTCAGCTCGTCGGAGACGCCGACCGACACGCTGGCCTTGCCGTCATTGGTGCTGACAAAGGCGGCGACCGCATTCGGGTTGGCCTTCTTCGCATCGGCGATCAGGCCGCGCAGCTCTTTCGGCGGGATGCCTTCGAGGACGGCGCCGGTGAAGGCGACATCGCCCACCGTCTCCGCCTTGGCACCGCCGCCACCGCCGGTCGCGGCCTTCTTCTTGGCGGCGAGAAGCTCCTTTTCGAGGCGCTTCTTGTCCTCGGCGAGGGCCTGCACGCGTTCGAGAAGCGCATCCGGCTTCACCTTGAGCGCGGCGGCGGAAGCGAGGGCGGCATTGGCCTGTGCCTTCAGATGCGCGCGGGCCGCCTCGCCCGTCACCGCCTCGATCCTACGGATGCCCGAAGCCACGGCGCCTTCCGAGGTGATGGCGAAGAGCTGCACGTCGCCCGTGCGGTTTACATGCGTGCCGCCGCACAGCTCGACCGAATAGGGCTTTCCGCCCCCTTCGGGGTCATGGCCGAGCGAGAGCACCCGCACCTCGTCCTCGTATTTCTCGCCGAAGAGCGCCATGGCCCCGCTCTCGATCGCGTCGTCATAGGCCATGAAGGCGATATGGCCTTCGGCGTTCTGGCCGATGACGCGGTTCACCTCGGCCTCGACGGCTTCGAGGTCCTCGCCCGCGACGGCGGAATTTTTCGAGAAGTCGAAGCGGAAGCTGTCGGGCCCGACAAAGCTGCCCTTCTGCGTGACGTGGTCGCCGAGGCGCCGGCGGAGCGCGGCGTGAAGGAGGTGCGTCGCGGAGTGGTTCGCCTTGATCTTCGCGCGGCGCCGGCCGTCGACCGTCAGGGTCAGCGTATCGCCGAGCTCCACTGTGCCGCCGGTGACGCGCGCTTCGTGCAGGTGCAGGCCGGCCTTCTTCTTGGTGTCGGTGACCGTGAGCTCCGCGCCGCCTTCGCTGCGCGCGCTGCCCGTATCGCCCGTCTGACCGCCGGATTCGCCGTAGAAGGGCGTCTGATTGGTCACGAAGACGATCTCGTCGCCTTCGGCCGCGCTTTCGACGGGCGAACCGTCCCGGACCAGCGCCACAAGGCGCCCCTCGGCCTTTTCGTGCGCATAGCCGATGAACTCGGTCTTGCCGTGCTCATCGGCGATGTCGAACCAAACCCGCTCGTCCGCCGCATCGCCCGAGCCAGACCAGTTCGCGCGCGCCCGCTGCTTCTGCTCGGCCATGGCGGCGTCGAAGCCTTCATTGTCGAGGCGGTAGCCCTCGCGGCGCAGCGCGTCCTCGGTCAGGTCGCGCGGAAAGCCGTAAGTGTCGTAGAGGCGGAAGGCCGCCTCGCCCGGCAGCGTGCCGCCCTCCGGCAGCTTGGCCGTCTCTTCGCCGAGCAGTTTCAGCCCGCGCGTCAGGAGGTCCGAGAAGCGCTCCTCCTCGACCCGCAGCGTATCCTCGATCAGGCTCTGCGCGCGGACGAGTTCGGGATAGGCGCCGCCCATCTCTTCGGTCAGCACCGGCACGAGGCGGTGCATCAGCGGGTCCTTCGCACCGAGGCCGTTCGCATAGCGCATGGCGCGCCGCATGATCCGGCGCAGGACGTATCCCCGCCCCTCGTTCGACGGCGTCACGCCGTCCGCGATCAGGAAGGAGGAGGAGCGCAGGTGATCGGCGATCACCCGATGCGCCGCCGCGTCGCCGCCTTGCGCTGCCCGGCCCGTCAGCTCCTCGGACGCGCCGATCAGCGTGCGGAAGAGGTCCGTCTCGTAGTTCGAATGCACGCCCTGCATCACGGTCGCCATGCGCTCGAGGCCCATGCCCGTATCGATCGACGGCCGGGGCAGGTCCTGGCGCTCGCCGCCGGGCTGCTGGTCGTATTGCATGAAGACGAGGTTCCAGATCTCGACGAAGCGGTCGCCGTCCTCGTCCGGGCTGCCGGGCGGGCCGCCGGGGATGCCCTCGCCGTGATCGTAGAAGATCTCGGAGCACGGCCCGCAGGGACCCGTGTCGCCCATGGACCAGAAATTGTCCGAGCCCGCGATGCGGATGATGCGCTCGTCGGGGAGCCCTGCGATCTTGCGCCAGAGCGCCGCCGCCTCGTCATCGGTGTGGAAGACGGTGACCGTCAGCCGGTCCTCGGGCAGGCCGAACTCGTCCGTGACCAGCGACCAGGCGTTCTTGATCGCCTCTTCCTTGAAGTAATCGCCGAAGGAGAAGTTCCCCAGCATCTCGAAGAAGGTGTGGTGGCGCGCCGTATAGCCGACATTGTCGAGGTCGTTGTGCTTGCCGCCCGCGCGCACGCATTTCTGCGCCGATGTCGCGCGGGTGTAGGGCCGCTTCTCCTGGCCGGTGAAGACGTTCTTGAACGGCACCATGCCCGCATTGACGAAGAGCAGGGTCGGATCGTTCTGCGGAACGAGCGGGGCGGAGGGCACCGCCTCGTGGCCGCGCTCCTCGAAGAAGCGCAGGAAGGCGGAGCGAATGTCGTTGACGGTCTGGGTCATGGCGACTGGATAGGAGCGGCGGACCCGCCGCGCAATCGGCTCTTTGCGGGGCTTGCAGGCGAACAATTCCCCGCTTCGCGCCGTTCGCTGCGCCGATGCCCTCTTCGAGCCGATATATGCCGCTCCGTCCCCTCTGCGCCGCGCTTCTGCTGACCGCTGCCTGCGGAAGCCAGCCCGATCATCGCGCCGAGGAGGCGCCCCCCGAGACGGTCGCCGCTCTCGACCTCCAGCGCTATTCGGGGCTCTGGTACGAGATCATGCGCTACCCCAATCGCTTCGAGGAGGGCTGCGCGGGTGTGACGGCGGAATACGCGCTGCGCGAGGATGGGCGGATCGCGGTCACCAATACCTGCCGCCAGGGTGCGCCCGACGGACCGGTCGAAGTGGCCGACGGCGTCGCCAAACGGGTCGGCGAGGCGAAGCTGAAGGTCCGCTTCGCGCCGTCCTTCGTGCCCTTCGCATGGGGCGATTACTGGGTGCTGGCGCTGGAGGGAGACTATTCCGCGGCGCTGGTGGGCAGCCCCGACGGCAAATATCTCTGGATCCTCGCGCGCGACCCTTCTCCGCCCGAGGCCGTCATTCGCCGCATGATCGCAGAGGCCGAGGCCCGCGGCTACGAGACGGCGCCCCTCATCCGCACCGAGCAACCGCCTGAATGAGAATGGGCCC
The DNA here is from genome assembly GCF_000733125.1 of Parvularcula oceani. Classification (GTDB taxonomy): domain Bacteria; phylum Pseudomonadota; class Alphaproteobacteria; order Caulobacterales; family Parvularculaceae; genus Parvularcula; species Parvularcula oceani. Next base: position 73,953 of record NZ_JPHU01000001.1, read on the forward strand.
GGCGATTTCTCGCCGGGCCCTTCGTTCCGATGCGGCCTGCGTCAGCCGAGGCGCTTGCGCGCCACGAGGCCCGCGAGGCCCGTCAGCATGAACAGCGCAGCGCCGGGCAGCGGCACGACTTCGATGTTCAGTTCGGTCTGGCCGAAGACCGGGTTGAGCGGCTCGAGATTATTGCCGGACAGTTCCGAGAGAAGCGTATCCAGCACGATCATCGCGCTGTCGCTGTTCCGGTAGGCCAGGAAGGACAGCGTCGCGACGACGAAGTCATCGGCCTGGTTCTCCAGGAGGAAGTCGTTTTCATTGCCGGTGATGCCGAAGAGCTCGACCTCGCCCGGAATGGCGTCCGCGAAGAACTCGCTCACATAAGCGGGCGCCCACGGAAAATCGACCTGGTTCACATTGGTTTCAGGATCGATGAAGCTCACACCGGCAAAGGCGAGAGCGTCGTCGTCGAAGAAGATGTCGAGCAGATAGGCGGAGAGGATCTCCGTCTCGGTCTCGGCTTCGAACAGAATGCGGACATCGAAGATTTCACCGGCCTGGACGGTGGTCTCGTCGGTCTCGATCCCGATGACGGCGGCGTTCGCGGCGGGCACCGCGACGGTCGTTGCAGCGAGAGCCGCTGCAGCGGCTTTGAGGAACTTCATTGGGCACTCCGTGATGTCAGAGCATTAAGCTTGATACATTTCGAAGTGTGGTCAATGCCGATCTAAGGTTAACACCGCCTTTTTGCAGATGATGAATGCTCTATCGGCCGTCTATTCATCCAAGAGATGCAGACAGTCGAAATAGTTCCCTCAAGACACGAAAATCGGCAGCGGAAGAACCGCTATTGCGCAGCCGCCGGAACGATGGTGACGCTCTCGCCGCAGCCGCAGGCATCGGTCTGGTTCGGGTTCTCGAACACGAATTTCGCGCTCAGCTTCTCGGTGACGTAGTCGATGCGCGTGCCGAGCAGGAACAGGATCGCCTTGGGGTCGATCAGGATGCGCACGCCCTCGGAGGTCACTTCCTCATCGAGCGGCGCCTTCTCGGTGGCATAGTCGAGCGTGTATTCCATGCCGGCGCAGCCGCCATTCTTCACGCCGATGCGCACGCCGACATAGGCGCCGTCGGCGGCCGCCATGATGGCCTTCATCCGGTCCGCTGCCCGCTCGGTCAGCGTGACGACCTCCGGGCGCGCGCGGCGGCGGGCGGGGGTCTCGGTTCTCGCCTGCTCGCTCATCTTACATCCACCCCAATTCGAGCTTCGCCTCGTCCGACATGCGTTCGGGCGACCAGGGCGGATCGAAGGTCATGTCGACGGACACGTCGTCCACCCCGTCCACCCGGCGGATGGCCGTTTCCACCCAGCCCGGCATCTCGCCCGCCACGGGGCAGCCGGGCGCGGTCAGCGTCATCACGATCGACACCTTGCCGCCCTTCCCGTCCGAGGGCGGGTCGTAATCGACCTGATAGATCAGGCCGAGCTCATAGATATCGACCGGGATCTCGGGATCGTAGACGGTCTTGAGCGCCTCCACGATCTTGCCCGTCATGTCCGAGAGATCGCTCTCGGACAGAGGCTCTGGCGCGGTCTTCGGCCCCGCGAGGTCGATCACGTCGCGGGCGCCCGTGTCCGGGTCGAAGTCGGTGGCGGAAGCGGTCTCGGTCATGCCGACCATTTCGGTCGGAATTGACCGAGATTCAAGCCGCCGCCGATCAATCCGCTGCGCCGCCCTCTTCGGGCATAAGATGACGGTTCAGGAACCGCATGCGCGTCTGCATCAGATGCCGACCGAGCGCCTCGCCCCTAATGCCGTGACGCTGCCCCGGATAGGTCATCATCTCGAAATCGCTGCCCGCCTGTTGCAGGGCCGCATAGACGCGGGTCGAGTTGTCGAAGGTGACATTGTCGTCCGCCATGCCGTGGATCATCAGCAGCGGAAACTCGGCATTGTCGAGATAGGGGAACACGCTCGACGCCTCGTAACCCTCGGGATTGTCCTGCGGCGTGTTCATGTAGCGCTCGGTGTAGAAGGTGTCGTAGAGCGACCAGTCCGTCACCGGCGCGCCCGACACGGCGGCCGCGAAGGTGCCTTCGGGCGCCTGGAGCGCGGTCATCAGCGTCATGTAGCCGCCATAGGACCAGCCCTGGATGCCGATGCGCTCGGGGTCGATCCAGTCCTGCGACTTCAGCCAGTCGACGCCCGCGAGCTGGTCGCGCACCTCCGGCCCGCCCGTGCGCTCGTAGATCACGTCCTCGAAGGCCTTGCCCCGGTTATAGGACCCGCGATTGTCGAGGCGGAAGACGACATAGCCCTGCTGCTGGAGGTACTGGTCCTGCAGGCTCTGCCAGCGGCGCGAGACGCGCTGGACGTGCGGGCCGCCATAGACCTCGACCACCGCCGGATAGCTCTTCTCCGGATCGAAATCGTGCGGCTTCAGGACGGAATAATAGAGCGTCTGCCCGTCCTCGGCTTCGAGCGTTCCGTATTCGGGCACTGCGTGGGCCGAGACGAAGGGCGCGTAAGGATGGCCCTCGCCGAGTGCGTTCTCCTCGATCCAGGTGATCAGCTCGCCATCCATGCCGTAGAGCCCGGTGCGCGGCGGCGTCTGCGGGTCCGAATAGGTGCCGACGAAGCTCTGCGCGTCGGGCGCGACCTGCACCGACCAGCTGCCGCCCTCTGCCGTGATCCGGTCGATCTTGCCGGGCTGGCGGTAGGAGGTGCGGTAGAGGTGCTGCTCGAGCGGTGTGTCCTTGTAGCCCGAGAAATAGACGAGCCCCTGCCCCTGATCGACGGCTTCGATCGCGCTGACGACCCAGTCGCCGCTGGTGACGGCCGTCTTCTCGCCCTCGCCGTCCCAGCGATAGATCTGGCGGAAGCCCGATTCCTCGGTCGTCCACAGGAAGCCGCCTTCGTCGAGGGAGCGGAAGTCATGAGAGAGGTTGATCCAGGTCGGCTGCTCTTCGGTGTAGGCCTCGGTCACCTCGCCCGTCTCGACATCCACCCGGCTGAGCGTCAGCTCGGTCTGGTCGCGATTGACGGTCTGGATGAAGAACTCTTCGGGGCCTGCCCAGTTGACGCGAGCCAGATAGGTGTCCGGCGAAGCGCCCCATTCGACCTTGACCGGCTCCCCGCCGAGCGGCTTCACGAAGAGGTCGACGACCGCATTGGGGCGGCCTGCGCGCGGATAACGCTGCTCGACCACCGTCACCTCGTCGGCGGAGATGTCGAAGCGGGGAATGACGTCGACCCCGCTCTCGTCGGTGCGGGTATAGGCGATGCGCGCATCGCCCGGGCTCCACCAGTTCCCGGTATAGCGCGACATCTCCTCCTGCGCGACGAATTCGGCGGTGCCGTAGGAGACGGCCTCCTCGTCCGCTTCGGGGGAGATGCGCCGCTCCTGCCCGCTTTCGAGGTCGATCGCATAGAGCGCGCCGTCCCTCAGGAAGGAGACATAGCCGCCGTCCGGGCTGACCTTGGCGTCGTATTCGAAGGCCTCCGTCTCGGTCAGGCGGCGCGGCTCGCCCTCCACCGGCACGTAGTGGAGATCTCCGCCGAGGGGCACGAGCACGGCCTCGCCGCGCGTGTCCCAGTCATAGGAGACGATGCCCTTGGAGCCTGCGATCCGCTTGCGCTCGCGCAGCGCCTTCTCCTCCTCGGAGAGCTCGACCTCCTCCGGCTCGAGCCTGCGGCTGTCGACCAGCATCCAGGCTTCGCCCGTGCGGGTGTCATAGGCCCAGAGGTCGAAGCGCTGCTGCTCCTCCTCGCGCGGGCGCAGGAAGGTGACGAGCGAGCCGTCGGGGCTGTACTGCACTCCGCGCGGGGTCGCCCCGGACAGGTCGGGCGAAGCGAAGAGGCGGTCGAGGGTCAGCTCCTGCGCCTGCGCGGCGGGGCCGGCGAGCGTCAGGGCAGCGATTGCGGTGAGCGTGCGTTTCATGCCGCGGACACTAGCCGAGAGTTCGGCAGCGACGCCAGCCGCCCGCTCGCGGGCTGATCAAGATGTCACGCCGCGCAGCTCGCCCTGTCCTGTTCCGCCGAGAGGCGCGCCTTCACGCTGGCGCTCGCATCGGGGAATTTCGCCGCGCCCGCACCGAAGACCTTGCAGGCCTCCTCGGTCTTGCCGAGCCGCGCGAAGGCGGTGCCGAGCTTGAGATAGGCCTCGGGCGAGCGCGAATCGTCGGGATAGGCGCGGACATGCTCGAGAAAGGCGGTGGCCGCCTCGGCATAGGCGCCCGTCGCGAGATAGATCTCGCCGAGGAGATAGCGCGCGTCTGGCGTCTGCTCGCTGTCGGGGAATGCTTCGAGATAAGCCTCGAAGGCGGCTTCGGCCTCGTCGTAATCGCCCGCGAGCAACGAATCATAGGCGACGTCATAGGCCGCTTCGGGATCGGCGGGCAGATCGAAGGTGGGCGCCGAAGCCTCCGCTTCGGCTTGCGCAAGCCCTGCCCCGCCGCCGCGCAGGTCGGTCGGCCCCGCGCCCTCATCCGCCGCGATCGGAGGCAGCTCCGCCTGGGCGTCCTCGTCGAAGGGAAAGTCCTCTTCGCCCTGCCCGAATGCCGGAGGGCCGGCCGGATCGGTTCCGTCCGCCCGTCCCATCACCTCCATCAGCGTGTCGATCTGGCGCTGCTGCTGGCTGAGCCTGTAGGTCAGCTCCTCGACCCTGCCCGTCAGCTCCTGCATCTGGCGCTCGAGCTGGCCGAGCCGCACTGTCGTGGCGGCGGCTTCGGGCCCCTGCTGCGGCTGGGGCGCGCCGAGCGTGATCGGCCCCGCGTCCCGCTGCGCGCGCTCTGGCTCCACCGAATAGAGTTCGGCCTGAAGGTCCCGCACGGCGTTTTCGAGCCGCATCAGCCGCTCCGTCGTCCGGTCCACCGCGGGCTGCGCCCGGACCTGCGCCACCGCCGGCACGCTGCTGGCGGTGGCAAGAAGAGCGACCAAGGCCAGCGCTGCGCGTTTGTTCGTCATGCTCGTTCCTGCCCGTTTCCCGGTTTCCGCTCCGTCTTATCACGAAGCCCCCTGCCGCAAAGCCGCAGGAGGGAACCATTCTGTAAGGCGGGAGCGCGGAGAGGAATTCTCGTAGTTTTCGCGCAACGCGGCGCATGGTAGCGGCAGCGGCAATGGCATCCCCCGCGACACGCATCCGCCTCTGGCTCCGACATTCGGCCCGCCGCGCCAGCACGGTTGCGTCGTGGAAGGTCTGGGTGCTGGCCGTCGGCGTGGGCGGGGCGACGGCGTTCGGCACGCTCGGCTTCATCCTCGCGGTCGAGTTCATCACGACACTCTCCTATGGCGAGGGAACGCGGGCGCTGGCGCAGGGCGCCCGGGGCCTCGCGCCGGAGCGCGCCTTCATCGTGCCGGTGCTCGGCGGCCTCCTGGTCGGAGGGCTCCTCTGGCTCGGCCGGCGCCTGCGCGTCATCCCCGACGTGCGCTGCATGGGGGTCGCCGAGGTGATCGAGGCCCGCGCGAGCCCGCCCGGGAACCTCAGCCTTTCGAGCGGCGCAGTGAACACGCTCGCCACCGCCCTCGCCCTCGGCACGGGCGCCAGCGCCGGGCGGGAGGGGCCGGTGGTCCTGATCGGCGGCGCGCTGTCGACAGCGCTCGGCGAGCGGCTCGGCCTGACCGGGCGCGAGGCGCGCACGCTCCTTGGCTGCGGCGCGGCCGCGGCGGTCTCCGCGGGCTTCAACGCGCCCATTGCCGGCGTGCTCTTCGCGCTCGAAGTCGTGCTGTCGAACTATGCACTGTCCATGTTCGGCCCCGTGGTCCTGTCCGCCGTCGTCGCCTCCCTGATCGGCAAGACCTATCTTGGCGACCTGCACCGCTTCGAAATCCCGTCCTATACGGGCGCGGGGCTCTACGACTTGCCGCTGGCCGCGCTTCTGGGCATCGTCTGCGGCATCGTCGCCTGGAGCTTCCTGCAGCTCGCGGGCAAGGGGCGGCGCATCGTGCGGCACCTGATCTCGCGGCGCCGGGTCGAGCCGGCGCTTCTTCCCGCCGTGGCCGGAATCGGCATGGGGCTTCTCGCGCTCGAGCTGCCGGAGGTCCTCGGCGTCGGCTACGAGGCCACCGTCGAGGCGATCCACGGCAATTATTCGCTGTCGCTCCTGACCGTCCTTCTGGTCGCGAAGATTTTCGCGACCGTGCTCTGCCTGTCCTGCCGGTTCGGCACCGGCGTCTTCTCGGGCGGCATCTATTTCGGCGCGATGAGCGGCGCGGCCTTCGGCATCGTCGCCAACCTCCTCTTCGACGCGAGCGTGGCGGATGCGACCTTCTATGCGCTGGTCGGCATGGGCGCCGTATCGGGAGCGATCATCGGCGCGCCGATCTCGACGACCCTGATCGTGTTCGAGCTGACCGGCGACTACGGCATCACCGCCGCGCTCATGGTGGCTGTGGGCATCGCGACCTTGCTGACGCAGATCTTCTTCGGCTCGTCCTGGTTCCACTATCAGCTCAACCAGCGCGGATACGACCTGTCGGACGGTCCCCAGGGCGTCATCCTCCAGACGATCCGCGTGCGCGACGTCATGCGCCCCATGCCTGAGGACGCAGCGCCGCTCGAAGACGGGGCGCCGCGCCTGATCGCCGGCCAGTCGCTGGGCGAGGCCCTGGCCCGGATGAGCCAGCTCGGCCTCGACGGCATGCCGGTGGTCGCGGATCTCGACGAGTCCAAGATCGTCGGCACGGTGACCCAGATCCGGGCGCTACGGACCTATAACCGCGCCCTGGTCGAGAGCCATATCGAGCATCACCGATAGGGGTCAGGCATAGGCATAGGGGCCGCCCCGCTCCAGCGCCCGGCGATATGCCTCCCGCGAGTGGGTCCTTGAGACATAGGCTGCGATGTTGGGATAGCGGTCCGCCCCCTCCATGCGGGACTGCGCCGCCTCCAGCGGGAAGATCATCATCACGTCCGCGCCCGACATGTCCTCTCCCGCGAACCATGCCCGCTCGCCCAGCGTGCGGTCGATATGAGAGAGCTGTTCGTTCAGGCGCGGATCGACGAAGCTCTTCATCGCCGTGCCCGCCACGCCCTTGACCAGAGGCCGCGCGAGCGCGGGCGCGCGCTCCGGCATGACCTTGAACAGGAGCGCCATGAGGAGAAGCGGCTGGAGGCTCGCCTCGGCGGCATGGAGCCAGATGAGGTAGTCGGCATGGGCGGGCGTGCCGGGCTCGGGGCGCAGGCGGCCATCGCCGTATTTGCCGATCAGATATTCGACGATGGCCCCCGACTCGGCGACGACCAGCCCGTCATCCTCGATCACCGGCGACTTGCCGAGCGGATGCACCTTCCTGAGGCTGTCCGGCGCGAGCATGGTCTCGGGGTCCCGCTCATAGCGGCGCACCTCATAGGGTGCGCCCAATTCCTCGAGCAGCCACAGGATGCGCTGCGACCGCGAGTTCTCCAGGTGATGGACGGTGATCATTCGTTCTCCTCTCCCCTGCCGGGGCCGTTCAGGCTTTCGCGTTCTCCGAGCTTGAGCTCGGCGAATTCCAGAGCCGCGACGGTCAGCGTCGCGCCGAGAGCGATCGCGAGCGCCAGGGCGAGGAGCCCCATCCCGGCCGCGATGCCGACCGCGCCCGCCACCCATATCAGCGCGGCGGTCACGAGGCCCTTGGCCGGTCCGCCCTCCCCGGCATTGATCACCGCGCCCGCGCCCAGGAAGCCGAGCGCCCCGACGAGCCCCTGGAAGATGCGCGTCGGATCGGTGCCGACGACGTCATTGCCCATGGTGCGGAACGACATCTCGATGATGGCGATCGTATAGCCTGCCGCGCCGAGCGCCACGACCGTATAGGTCCTGATCCCCGCGGTCTTGTGCTTGATCTCCCGGTCGAGGCCGATGATCAGTCCGGCAAGGATCGCTCCGCCGAGGCGGATCAGGACGTCGATGACGTCATCGGGCGTCGTGCCGGAAAATTCCACCGCGAGAGCAAAGGCCGCTTCGGCGGGCTTTGCAAAGCCTCCATGCTGCTCTTAGCTCTGCGCCATGTCACAGAGCGCACAGCCCGCCCCGCCCTTCCAGGTCAAGATCCTGCCGGTCACGCCGTTCCAGCAGAACTGCTCGATCCTCCGCGCCGCCTCGGGCGCGGCCGCCGTGATCGATCCGGGCGGAGAGATCGACCGCATTCTCGCCGAGGCGAAGGGAATGGATGCGAGGATCGAGAAGATCTGGCTGACCCACGGCCATCTCGACCATGCCTCCGGTGCCATGGCCCTCAAGGAGCGCACCGGCGCGATCATCGAGGGCGCCCACCCCGAAGAGGCCTTCTGGCTCGACCAGATCGAGGCGGTGACGATGCAATACGGCTTTCCGGGGGACAACAGGAACTGCACGCCGGACCGCTGGCTCGACGAAGGCGACAAGGTGGAGCTCGACGGGAATATCTTCGAGGTCTACTTCACCCCTGGCCACACGCCGGGCCATATCGTCTTCTTCAACCGCGAGGCGAAGCTCGCCTTTGTCGGAGACGTCCTCTTCCAGGGCTCGATCGGCCGCACCGATTTCCCGCGCGGCGACCATCAGACCCTCATCGACAGCATCACGGGCAAGCTCTGGCCCCTGGGGGACGATGTCCGCTTCATCCCGGGGCACGGGCCGATGGGCACGTTCGGACAGGAACGCAGAACCAATCCCTTCGTCAGCGACGCCGCCCTGGGCCGCAGCTAGGCCCTCCGGCGGCGCCTTCGCGCCGTCATGTCGGCCCGCCCTCCCGCGCCGGGACCTGCGGCATGCTCTTCCGCCTGCATCCGGGCAGCCCGGCCAACCGGCGGGTCCGGCCCTGAACGCCGCGCAAGGCCGCCAGCCGCGCAATTCGAGCCCTCGGCCAGGTGCAGACCAGACTGCATCAAGCCCTTGGCTGGCCATTGACTTTCTCTTCTCCTCTTGTGAGCATCTCTTTGGGAGAGAGAGACAATCATGCAGATCGCGAGGGAGCGTTGGCGCTCAAGGGCGTCTGTCGTCGGGACGGCCCTTTGCGGCCTTGCCGGACTGTATTTCGCCGCCATAGCGGCCTATGCGCTCGTGAATTACAGCGCCTTCGGGGCGTCCCAGTGGCATCTCGCCCGGTATATACTGGGGCCGCTCGCCATCGCGGGCACCCTGCTCTTCATCGCCTTGCGCAGCGCGCCCGCCACGCGGCTGATCGTCGCCGGCAATCTCTGGGCCGTGCTGATCGCGCTCTTCGCCTATGAAGCCATCGTCAATGTCCAGATCAACCGTACACTGAACGGTTCCCTGGCGCTGCACCGCGAGATCCAGGCGGAGATCCCGTCGGTCCGCGAATCGCTGCCGCCCGGCATGACCCTCCGCCGCCTGAACGCCGATCTCGGCGGCCGGACCTTGGCCGGAAACCTTCTTGCGGGAATTCCCGATAAGGACGTTCTTCTCTGCATCCATCCCGAAGAGGGCCCTCTCGTCTATCGCGCCGATCGCTACGGGTTCAACAATCCGGACGATCTGCATGACAGAGGCGCGCTCGACATGGTCCTGGTCGGGGACTCCTTCGTCGAAGGGATCTGCCTTCCGCCCGGACAGGACGTTGCGGGCGTCCTGCGCGAGCGCGGGGTCAGGGCCGCATCGATCGGCATGCGGGGCAACGGCCCGTTGCTCGAGCTCGCCGCGCTGCGCCGATTCGGTCCCGTCATGCGGCCTCGGCGGGTCGTCCTTGTCTTCTATTCAGGCAATGACTGGTCCAACCTCGAGGAAGAGGCAGAGATCGGCTGGCTCCGCGCCGCGCTCGATCCCGAAGCGGAGATCGGGCCGGCCCTGCTGCCGCCGGGGCAGGCCGCAGCCGCGCAGAAGGCGGCGGGCGAGGCCTGGTCGTCCCGCTATGAGCCTGAAATCAATTCGCGCGTCCTCAACCGGGCGAGAAGCATCTTCGCCCTTTCGCAGACTGCGACGCTGCTCGGCCTTCATTATCCGGCGCTCGAACCGCCGCAGCCCGTCATCGAGGACGTCCTCGCCGCGATGGCGGCAACCGCTCGAAGCTGGGGCGGGGAGCTGACGATCGTCTACCTGCCGCGCGACGGACGCTTTCGCGGGCTTCTGCCCAACGACTTCGCATTCGAGGAGGATCGCCAGCGCATTCTCCGCCCGGCTTCGCGGCTCGGCATTCCCGTCATCGACCTGGCTTCCGCCTTCGTGGCGGAAGGCAGGCCAGCCCGCTTCTACGGGCCGGACGGCCATCTCAGCCCCGAAGGCGCACGCCTCCTCGCGGGACTTCTCGGCGAACCCCGCCCGGTGCGGATGGCTTCAGGAGGCTCTCGCTAGCCCATGGTCAGCTTGCGGGGGAGCGTCTCCCACCACGAAGCCGGCTCGACGGCCGAGGCGGTCGCGATGCCCGCCAACCGCTCATTCGGACTGGTGGTCGGCGGCATATTGGCGGGAATCGGCGCGCTGCGCATTTTCCTGGGCGGCCATGACGGCTTCTTCTCGGTCGCCGCGCTCGCCCTCGGCGCCCTGCTCGTGATCCTCGGCCTCCTCATGCCGCGTCTCCTGACGCGCCCGAACCGGTGGTGGATGGGCCTCGGCGCGCTTCTCGGCGCGATCATGACCCCGCTGGTCATGGGCCTCGTCTACATCACCACCTTCGTTCCGATCGGGCTGGCGATGCGCCTTGCGGGCCAGGACCCGCTCGGGCGCTCGAGGCGGCCGGACGGAGGCAGCTACTGGATTCATCGTGAGCCGGATGGGCCTGCCCGGGAGACGATGAAGAACCAGTTCTGAAGGGGGACATCATGGAGCTCATGGGTGAAATCTGGCGCTATGTGCGCGTCCGCAAGAAGTTCTGGCTGGTGCCGGTGCTCCTGATGCTGCTCGTCTTCGGCGGCCTCATCGTCCTGACGCAGGGCTCTCCGGTCGCGCCCTTCATCTACTCCTTGTTCTGATCGAGGCGGGATTCTTGCGAATTCTCGGCATTTCCGCCTTCTACCACGACAGCGCGGCCGCCCTGATCGAGGACGGCCGCATCGTGGCGGCGGCGCAGGAAGAGCGCTTCACCCGCGTCAAGCATGACGCGCGCTTCCCTGCGCATGCGATCGCCTACTGCCTCGAGGAGGCCGGCTGTACGCTCGGCGAGGTCGACCACGTCGCCTTCTATGAAAAGCCGCTGATCAAGTTCGAGCGGCTCCTCGAGACCTATCTCGCCTCGGTGCCCTCGGGCTTCCGCTCGTTCCAGATGGCGATCCCCGTCTGGATCAAGGAGAAGCTGTTCCAGAAGTCGAACCTCAGAAAGGCGCTGCGCGGGCTTCCCGGCGGGGCGGCGTGGAACGGGGACCTCCTCTTCACCGAGCACCACCAGAGCCACGCCGCGAGCGCGTTCTACGCCTCGCCCTATGAGAGCGCGGCCGTGCTGACGATGGACGGCGTGGGCGAGTGGTGCACCACCTCGATCGGGCACGGCGAAGGCAACAGGCTCGCCCTCAAGCGCGAGCTGCACTTCCCGCACTCCCTCGGCCTCCTCTACTCGGCCTTCACCTATTATACCGGCTTCAGAGTGAATTCGGGCGAGTACAAGGTCATGGGCCTCGCCCCATATGGCGAGCCCCGCTTCGTGGACACCATCCTCGACAGGCTGATCGACCTCAGGGAAGACGGCTCCTTCTGGCTCGACCAGAGATATTTCAACTACACGACCGGCCTCACCATGACCGGGGACGCGTTCGCGAATCTTTTCGGCGGCCCGCCGCGCAAGCCCGAAGCGCCGCTCACCCAGCGGGAAATGGACCTCGCCGCCTCCGTCCAGAAGGTCACCGAGATCGTCGTCGGCCGGCTTGCGGCCGCGGCCGCCCGCGAGACCGGAGAGCGCCGGCTGTGCCTTGCAGGCGGCGTCGCGCTCAACTGCGTCGCGAATGGCAAGCTGCTAAGGGAAGGCCCGTTCGACGACATCTGGATCCAGCCGGCCGCCGGGGATGCCGGCGGCGCGCTCGGCGCGGCCCTCGCCGTCTGGCACCAGTTCCTCGGCCAGCCCCGCATGCCGCTCGGCGACCGGCGCGACGGAATGCAGGGCGCCTATCTCGGCCCCGCCTTCGAGCAGGCGGAAATCGAGGAGCGCCTTGCTGCGGGCGGCGCGGTCTTCGAGACACGCAGCGAGGCGGAGGTGACGGAGGCCGCGGCGGATGCGCTCGCGGAGGGCAAGGCGGTCGGCTGGATGCAGGGCCGCATGGAGTTCGGCCCGCGCGCGCTCGGCGGCCGCTCGATCCTGGGCGATCCCCGCTCGCCCAGCATGCAGAAGACCCTCAATCTCAAGGTGAAATACAGGGAGAGCTTCCGTCCCTTCGCCCCCTCCGTCCTGCGCGAGGACGTGGCCGATTGGTTCGATCTCGACACGGACAGCCCCTACATGCTCCTGGTCGCGGGCATCGCTCCTGGCCGCTGCCGCGGGATGACGGAGGAGGAGGATGCGCTGTTCGGGATCGACAAGCTGAACGTTCCAAGGTCCGAGATTCCCGCCGTCACGCATGTGGATCACTCCGCCCGCGTGCAGACCGTGCACCGCGATACCAATCCGCGCTATTGGAACCTGATCGACGCGTTCAAGCGCAAGACCGGCTGTCCCGTCCTCGTCAATACGAGCTTCAACGTGCGCGGCGAGCCGATCGTCTGCACTCCCGAGGATGCCTTCCGCTGCTTCATGGGCACGGGCATCGAGCTTCTCGTGATCGGCAATTGCATCCTGCACAAGGACAAGCAGGACCCGGCCCTTCTCAAGTCCTACGAAGACGCCTTCGAACTCGACTGACGGCGCGGGCGATGCCCGCCCCTTCCGCCAGCGACCGCCCCAGGCGACGCATCCCGCCATTGCCGGCCGGAGCCCTCCTGCTCGCCCTTGGGTCCGGAGGCGGGCTTCTCGCGCGAAACGGCAGGCGAATGCCAAAGGCGCTTTACAGCCTTCCTGGATAGTATACCGTATAAATATTGCGGCGCAGCAATCTGCGCCATCTGCCCCTTCCCACTGTGAGGATCGGAGACCGGAATGCAAATCTCTTCTCGCTACGGACGATGCCTTCCGGGAGCCATGCAGGCGCTCCCCCGCTGGCGGCGCCGCCGGGTCCTGACCTCCAGCAGCGTCCTGGTGCTCGCTCTGACCGCCCTCCCGGCGATGGCGCAGGTGGACGGACAGCAGGGGGATGCCGTCGAAGATGCCTCGCCGATCGACGAGATCGTCGTCACCGGCTCCCGCATCGTCCGCAGCGGGCTGACCACTCCTGTTCCGGTCCAGATGCTGGGCGGCGAGGCGATCGAGAATGCCGGCGCCATCACCGCGGGCGGGATATTGCGCGAACTTCCCGCCGTTGCCCCCGGCCTGAACTCCGAGTCGAGCGGCGTGACCTTCAACGGTGCCGGGCTCGATCTCGTGGACCTCAGATCGCTCGGAACGAACCGCACCCTCGTGCTCGTCAACGGCCGGCGGCAGGTCGGATCGAACCCGAACACGACGTCGGTCGACCTCAACACGATCCCCACCCAGATGATCGAGCGCGTGGAGGTGATCACCGGCGGCGCATCGGCGGTCTATGGCGCGGATGCCGTGTCCGGGGTCCTCAACATCATCCTGAAGGACGACTTCGAAGGCGTTCAGCTCGACGCGCAGTTCGGCATCGCCGACGAGGGCGACGCCGAGCGCTACGCCGTCAGCGGCCTCATCGGCACCAATTTCGCCGATGGCCGGGGCAATGTGACCGGCTATCTGGGCTATACCGAGGAAGAGGGCATCGCCTATGACGCCCGCGAAGGCGGCATATCGGGCCTCAACTGGATCGCGAACCCCGAGAATACGGGTCCCGATGACGGCATCCCGGACTACATCCTCCTCGACAATATCCGCCAGCTGGGCGGCCAGCAGGAATCCGCCTTCGTCCTCGATCGCGGCAACGGTCTAGAAGCCTTCGGCTTCAACGAGGACGGCTCGGTCAGGGAGTTCGCGCTCGGGCCGTCCGGCCTCCTCGGCGGAGGCCAGTTCACCGATGGCGGCGAGGCTGAGCTCGGCTATGACGCGCAATGCCCGCAGGCGCGCTGCGCTCTTCGGATCCCGGTCGAGCGCTATCTCCTCGCAACGTCCGCCGATTACGAGCTGACGCCTCGGGCGGCGCTGTTCTTCGAGGGCCGCTTCGCAGGCACCCAGTCCTCGTCGCGCTTCGGGTCGGTCTTCGAGATCCCGCCCGTGACCAACCAGATCTCCATCGACAATCCCTTCGTCTCTCCCTCGCTCGAAGCGCTTCTTCTCGAAGCGGATGTCGATTCCATCGGCATCCTGCGGTCTGACCAGGAGCTCGGCCTGCGCGGACAGGACACGGATCGGCGGCTGTTCCAGATGGTCGGCGGCGTGCGCGGCGAGACGGGCCTGCGCGACTTCACCTACGAAGCCTCCGTCCAGTACGGCAGCACACGCTTCACCAATACCCGCGTCAACGACCTCGACCAGGCCCGCCTGACCAATGCGCTCGACGCGGTGGAGATCGACGGCGAAATCGTCTGCCGGTCCGAGGCCGCACGGGCTCAGGGCTGCACGCCCGTGAACTTCCTTCAGGGCGGGGACGCTCTGACGGAGGAAAATCTCGACTATGTCAGGATCCCCTTCGCGACCGAGACCGCGGAACTCGAACAATTCGTGGCCGCCGCCAATGTGACGGGCGGGCTCGGCGACTATTGGGGCGCCGGTGACATCCGCGTCGCAGCGGGCCTCGAATACCGCGAGGAGGCGAGCGAATACCTCGTCTCTCCCGTCGATCAGGCGGGACAGGGCTTCTATTATACCCAGCGCCAATCCACCTCAGGCGAATACGACGTGTTCGAATATTTCGGCGAGGTCGTGGTGCCCGTCTTCACCGGCAGCCGCTTCGGAGAAGCCCTGTCGGTCGAAGCGGCCATCCGCCGATCCGACTACTCGACCTCCGGCGTGACGACGAGCTGGAAAGCGGGCGGCAGCTATGCTCCGGTTAGGGATATCCGCTTCCGCGCCGTCCGGGCCCGCGCCGTCCGGGCCCCCAATGTCGGCGAACTCTTCTCCCCCGGCAGCGAGGGCTTCCTGACGGTGGACGATCCGTGCGATGTGGACTTCATCGAAGGCGGCTCGCCCGGCCGCGCCGCCAACTGCGCCGCGCTCGGCGTGCCCACGGGCTTCACCTCGAACGCCCGGACCATCAATATCCGCACCAGCACGAGCGGCAACCCCGAGCTCGATGTCGAACAGGCCGACACTTGGACGGTCGGCGCGGTCATCACGCCGCGCTTCATCGAAGGCCTGTCGGCGACCGTCGACTACTTCACGATCCAGATCGAGGACGCGATCAACGTCTTCGGCGCGCAGGACATTCTCAACAACTGCGTCGATCTCGAGACCATCGACAACCCGTTCTGCGCCTCGATCACCCGCGCGCCGAACAGCGACATCGAGCGCATCGTGCGGCAGAACATCAACGTCTCCGAACTCAATCGCGAGGGCATCGATCTGGAGCTGCGCTACAATCGCGGCCTCGGGACCTATGGCGATCTGAACTTCAGCACGCTCCTGACGAAGATGTTCGAGGTCAACACCATCGTCGCTCCGGGCACCCTCACCGGCAGCAACGAGATCGATTTCAACGGAGAATACGGCTATCCCGAGTGGAAGGGCCGCTTCAGCGCCAACTGGCAGTTGGAGCCCTTCGAGGCCACCACCACGCTGACCTATCTTTCCAGCATGCAGCGCGACGTTCAGCCCACCAATCCCGAAGACAATCGCGCCACGGCCGAAGCAGGTGACTTCTTCGTCCTGAACGCGCAGGGCAGCTATCACCTCACGCCGGATATCCGCCTGAATGTCGGGATCGACAACCTGCTCGACGAACAGCCGCCTTCGCTGCCGGAGGTCCGCGCGGGCGGCGCCAGCAGCACTGCGGGAGCCGAGATCTATCCGATTGTCGGCCGCTATTTCTACGGCGGCATCCGGGTCAACTTCTAGGCGGGCGTGAAGGCATGAAGAACGCCCCCCTATCCGCGCGGCGCAGAGTCGCTGCCATGGCGCTCGGAGCGGCTTTCGGAGCGGGCAGCGCGGCAGCGCTCGCGCAGGAGGACGCGGAAAGAGCAGAGCATGGGCCCTTGTGGCTCGACGAGACCTATTCGGTTCGCGCGCTGGACTGGGTCGAAGAGCAGAACGCCCGGACGCTCGGCCTTCTCGAAGCGGACCCCCGCTTCGAGGCGCTGCGGAGCGACGCCGCCGAGGTGCTGACCGAGCCGACGCGGCTGCCGGATATCCGCTTCATGAACGCAGACGCCTATCGCTACTGGCAGGACCGTCAGCACCCGCTCGGCCTCTGGCAGCGCACATCGAAGAGCGCCTTCCTGAGCGGGCAGCCCGAATGGACGACGGTTCTCGACCTGGATGCGCTGAGCGAAGCCGAGGGCATGCGGTGGATCTTCGCGGGCGCGAGCTGCCGGGAGGAGCGCTGCCTCCTCGCCCTGTCGGAGAACGGCAAGGATGCCGCCGAATTGCGGGAGTTCGACCTGTCCGAGGTCCGCTTCGTCGAGCACGGCTTCGTTGTGCCGAACAGCAAGTCGCGGGCATGGTGGTACGATGACGACACGCTCCTCGTCGCGCCGGTGCTTGGACCGGGCAGCGTCAACGAGTCCCTCCTGCCCCGCACGCTCCGCGTCTGGCACCGCGGCGAGCCGCTGCAATCGGCCCGCACCGTCTTCGAGCTCGAGGACGGCGATGCCATGCTCGGCGCCACCCTGATCCGTGCCGGCGGCAGCGACGCCTTCGTCGCCGTCAGGAGAACCGATTTCGAGACGGCGCGTTACACGCTCGTCCATCTCGACGGGGCGAGCCGGGAATTGCCCCTGCCCGAGCTTGCCTCGGTGATGGGCGTCCACGACGGACAGCTCCTCCTGCGGCCGAAAGTCGAATGGCGCCCAGCGGGCTCGGACGAGCCCTTCGCTGCCGGAACCCTCGTGGGCCTCTCCCTGAACGATCTCATGAAGGAAGGCCGGATCGAGGAGGCCCGGCTGATCTTCGAGCCGGCGCCGGGCGATGCGTTGCGCGGCGCGCATTCGGACGGGGATGCCCTCTATGTCGAGCTTCTGCACGACTATGCCAGCCGCATCGCCGCATTGACGCCGGACGGCGAAGGCGCCTTCGCAAGCCGCTTCCTTCCTCTGCCCGAAGGGCGCTTCATCTCTGTGCTGAGCGTTGAGGACGCCGGCCTCCTGCTGCGCGAGGAGGCGCCTCTCGTCCCGCCGCGCATGGTGCTCTTCGATCCGGGCACCGGACAGGAAGAGATCCTCTACGAAGAGGCTCCTGCCTTCGACACGGCGGGCCTCGTCACCGAGCTGCGCCATACGAGGGCTGCCGATGGCGCCCGCGTCGACTACCTCGTCATGCGGCCCGAAGAGGTTCCCGAAGGCGGTGCGCCCACGCTCGTCTACGGCTATGGCGGTTATGACGTGGCCATCACCCCCCGCTACGAGCCCGTCTTCGGCAAGCTGTGGCTCGAACGCGGCGGCGTCTACGTCCACGCCTATCTGCGCGGCGGCGGCGAACATGGCCCCGCCTGGCATCGCGGCGCGATGCGCAAGAACCGCCAGCAACCCTATGACGACATGCAGGCCGTGCTGAGGGACCTGCAGGAGCGCGGCGTCACCACCCCTGCCCGGACCGGAATCATGGGCCGCTCGAATGGCGGGCTGATGGCGGCCGTCGTCATGGAGCAGGCGCCAGAGCTGATGGACGCCGTCGTCATCGGCGGTCCGCTGATCGACATGCTGAACTTCCACGAGCTGCCCCCGGGCGCGACCTGGACAGCCGAATATGGCGACCCGCGGGATGCGGAGATGCGGCCCTTCCTCGCGAGCTATTCTCCGATGCAGAACATCGCGGGAGAGGAGGCGGATTATCCCCCGCCCCTCATCATCACCTCCACCGATGACGACCGCGTCCTGCCCGGCCATGCCCGCCGTTTCTCCGCCCGCCTCAGCGCGCTCGGGCACGAGAACCTCTATTACGAGGACGATCAGGGCGGTCATTACTGGGAGCTGGCGGGGGGCCCCGCGCCCGGCGACTGGCGGCGCAGAGCCACGGCGCGGGCGGTGGAATTCACCTATCTCTGGCGTCAGCTGGGGGAGGAATGAGCACCGCCGATCTGGCAGCCGGGCCGTCATCCGCGCAAGGCCGGCAGCCGGGCCGGGCATCGGCATCGCGCCTTACCGGAACGAAAAACGGCCCCGGAAACCGGGGCCGCTCCTGATCGGTTCGGATGCGTTCGATCTTACAGGATGTCGCCGTCATAGGCGTCGTAATCGAAGACATAATCGTCGACGTCATTGATCCCGTAATCCACACCGTAATAGCCATAGCCCGGATCGAATGCGAAGGGACCGTCATAGTCGTAGCCGTAGAAATCGGCTTCGTAATACCCATCGAAGTCGTCATAGTAGACGTCCGGCTGGTAGATGACGGATTGCAGTTCGCCGTCCATCGAGAAGCGGAGATCGCTCACATAGCCGAACTCGGAGCCGTATTCGTTCCGGCGGCTGGTCAGGCGGACTTCGTCCCCGATCAGTTCGGAGACGCGGAAGGCGCCCGCGCTCAGGCGGGCCCGGTCACGGTCGCCGAAGAGCGAGAAGTCCTCGACATTGTCATCGTCGATGGGGACCATGATGCCTTCACGAGCGGGCGTCAGGTCGACGTCTTCCCACTGGACCGAGATGATCTTGTCGCCGATGTCGAGAAAGCCGCCGGTCTCGACGATGATGCGGTCGATCATGCCGTCCGCGTCGACGATGATCGTTTCGACCTCGCCGATCTCGTCGCCGTCCACGCCCATGACCTCGCTGTCGAGAAGGCTCTCGGCGAGGAAGCCGTCCATGTTCATGGGGGCGCGGCTGCGGCGATCCTGCGCATCGGCTGTCATACCGGTCACCCCGAGGGCGAGCGCGGAAGCGGTGAGCGTCATCAGTCTGGTGGTGAGGGGCATAAAAATCTGCTCTCTATTGCTCAAACATAGTCGTTCGCGACGGCGCATCCCCGCGCGGCAGCACCGGAAGGGTGGCGCCGCTGCGGCGAGAATGCGCCGCGCAGAGGGCTAACGGACCTGCCCGGCCCTTGTTCGAGGTGACGGATTCACGAACGGGCTAGAACAGCGGCTGCCGCAAGATCAGGCGACGCCCGCAGGTCCGGGCGCGAGCGGGCCCTCTTTCCGCTTCGTTAACCTTTATGACCAAAAATGGGTGTGGTCTTGCTGTGACAGGTTGGAAAAGGCGGTGGCCCCCGTCTTGCTAATCGGTGAATCATCGGCAGATAGAGCCCCTTCCACGGATCACTTCCGTGTGAAACGCAAACGAGGAGGCAGCCTTGTACGCAGTGGCAGGAACCGTACCCGAACTCTACCGCCAGGCCGGCAGGCTGCTGGCCCGGCTGAGGCGCGTCCCGGCGACGCATGACGCGACGCGTCAGGAACTCGAAGCGGAGCTCGACCAGATCAATCGCCGGATTTTCGCCATCGAGAGCCAGACCGAAGGCCAGCTGGTCTCCGGCACGGTCTGATCGCGCGGCGCGGCGCCCCGCGGCACCAAAGGCTGTCAGGACCGTTCCGGCTCGGCCTCGTAGACGCCGCGCGCCACCGCACGCGCCATCACGTCCCCGGCGACCGTGCCGAGGCGCGAAAGAGACAGGATGTCCGGCTCCGGCAGCGGCCTCCGGCTGGTCGAGACCGCGAAGACCACATCGCCATCCGTCGGCCCGTGGGCCGGCCGCAAGGCACGGGCGAGACCGTCCTGCGCCATGATGGCGAGCCGCTCGGCCTGCGCCTTGGTCAGAGCCGCATCCGTCGCGATGATCCCGAGCGTGGTGCTGGTGCGGCCGGGTGGCCCCGCCTTGCTGTCGGCCGGAAAGCCGGCGGCGGCGCCTTCCTGCCCCCTGCCCCCGAATTCGGCCTCGATCTCGAAGGGCGCGGCCCAGAAGCGGTCCGTACCCGGCATGTAGGGGCTGCCGAAACTGTTCACCGCTGCGAGGGCCGCCACCGTGCTGCCGTCCTCGAGCCGCCAGGAGGCGGAACCGAGGCCGCCGGCATGGGCCCCTGCGGTGGCACCAAAGCCCGCGCCGCTGCGCCCGAGGCGCAAGGGCGCCCCCGCCGCCTCGAGGGCGGCAGCGCCGAGGCGCGCATAGGGCGGTGCCGCGCCCCATAGCTTCGAGCCGCCATTGGCAAGATCGTAGAGGATGGCCGCAGGCACGATGGGGCTGTTCGGCACGCCGGGCTGGCCGACGAGGGCGAAGCCCCGCCCCCGCGCCCCGAGCGCCGCCGCCACGGCATCGGCCGCGGCGAGCCCGTAGACCGATCCGCCCGAAAGGATGATGGCATCGGCCTTTTCGACGAGCCCCGTCAGCGCCAGCGCATCGGTTTCCCGCGTGCCCGGCCCGCCGCCGCGCACATCGCAGGCACAGATATACGGCTCTTCAGCCAGAAGCACCGTCACGCCCGTCCTGGCGGCCTCGTCCTCGGCATTGCCGACCGCGAGACCCGCGATGTCCTCTATCGTGTTTTCGGGGCCTGCCGGCACGCCTTTCTCTCCCGCTCCGCCTTGCCTAATGTCCGGCCTTAGCCGCCGATCCCCAGGAGCGCAGCCTTGCGACACACCCTCAAAGCGAGCGCCGCCATGGCGCTGATCCCTTGCGTCCTCACCGCCTGCGCGCGCGGAGACGGCGAGACCCGCGCCCCGGCGGAGGCCGAAGCGGTCGATGCCGTGGCAAGCCCTGGGGCCGCCCTTCCCGAGGCGGGGGCGAGCGAGGGGCAGGTCGAGTGGGCCGTCGCGGCGGCCAACCCGCTCGCCGTCGATGCAGGCGCCGAGATCCTTCGCGAGGGCGGAAGCGCGGTCGATGCCGCCATCGCGGTGCAGGCCGTGCTCGGCCTCGTCGAGCCGCAGAGTTCGGGCCTCGGCGGCGGGGCCTTCATGCTCTATTACGATGCGGGCAGCGACAGCCTCACAGCCTATGACGGGCGGGAAACCGCGCCCGCCTCCGCCGGGCCGGACATGTTTCTCGAAGAGGACGGCCGGCCCATGGGCTTCTACGATGCCGTGACCTCCGGATATTCCGTGGGCGTACCCGGCGTGGTCGCCATGCTCGGACTGGCCCATGAGCAGCACGGGGAGTTGTCATGGGACGCGCTGTTCGACGCCGCCATCGCGCATGCCGATAACGGCTTCACAGTCTCCCCGCGCCTTGCCGGCCTGATCGAAAAGCTGCCGCGCCTCAAGCAGACGCCCGCGGCGGCGGCGCTCTATTTCGACGAGGAGGGCATGCCGCTCGAGGCGGGCGACCGGCTCGTCAATGCGGATTACGCGCGAACGCTGCGCACGCTGGCAAGCGAAGGGCCCGCGAGCTTCTATACCGGATCCGTCGCCGGGCAGATCGTCGAGGCGGTTACGGAAAAGACCGGCCCCGGCGTCCTGACCATGGACGACATGGCCGCTTATGAACCCGTTATGCGCGAGCCGGTGTGCAGCATGATGCTGAGCTATGAGCTCTGCTCGATGGGCCCGCCCTCCTCGGGCGGCGTGACCCTCTTGCAGATCCTCAGCCTCGTGGATGAGACCGTCGAGCCGGGCGATGCGCCGGAGGTCGTGTGGCCGGCCTATGTCGAGGCGAGCCGCCTCGCCTATGCCGACCGCGACCGCTATCTCGCGGATCCCGCCTATATGGCGGTCGGCGGGGCGGATGCGGACGCCATCGTCAGCGGATTGCTCAGCGACGCCTATATGGGCGAGCGCGCGGAACTGATCGGCGCCGAGCCCGCGGAGGCTGTCGAGCCCGGCGAGCCGGTCGCGCAGCCGATCCGGGAGGGGCGCGCGGACGACAATGCCTATGAGCTGCCCTCGACCTCGCATTTCTCGATCCGCGACGCGGAGGGGAACGTCGTTTCGATGACGACCTCCGTCGAATTCGCCTTCGGCAGCCATCTCGTCGCGGGCGGCATGGTGCTGAACAACCAGCTGACCGATTTCAGCCGCGAGCCTTCCGCCGATGGCATTCCGGTCGCCAATGCGCCGGCGCCCGGCAAGCGGCCGCGCAGTTCGATGACGCCGGTCATCGCGCTTCAGGACGAGGCGCCGGTGCTCGCCATCGGCAGCCCCGGCGGCCCGGCCATCATCGGCTATGTCGCGAAGACGCTGGTCGCCCGCTATTTCCTCGGCGACGATATCCAGACCGCTGTCGAGAGGCCGCATCTCGTCACCGCGCGCGGCGGCGTGGCGACCGAGAGCGAAGATCTGGCCCGCTTCCTGCGCGCGGTCGGGTATGAGCCGGAGGTGCGGGAGCTGACCTCGGGCCTCTACGGCTTCGAGATCGTCGGCGAGGAGGTCATTCCCGCCGTCGATCCCCGCCGCGAAGGCACCTTCGAGAGCGCGGACGACTGAGCCCCCCGGGGCCGGTCGGGCTAGCCCTCGACCGGCTCCAGCCAGCCCCATTCGTCCTCGGTCGTGCCGTCGAAAAGGCCGAAGAAGCGCTTCTGCACCTCCTTGGTGATCGGCTTGTCGCCCGTGCCGACCTCAAGGCCGTCGATGGCGCGCACCGGCGTCACCTCGGCGGCGGTGCCGGTCATGAAGATCTCGTCGGCGCCATAGAGGAGCTCGCGCGGGATCGCCTGCTCGGTGATCTCGACGTCCATCTGCTTCAGGAACGTCATGGCCGTGTCGCGGGTGATGCCACCCAGGATCGAGGCTGCGAGCGGCGGGGTCAGGACCCGGCCGTCCTTGATGATGAAGAGGTTCTCGCCGCCGCCTTCGGACACCGTGCCGTCATGGCTGAGGCCGATGCCCTCGACCACGCCGCGATTCTTGGCCTCGGTCGTGATGAGGCGGGAGGAGAGGTAATTGCCCGCCACCTTGGCGCCCGCTGGGATCGTGCCCTGCGCCGTGCGCCGCCAGGAGGAAACCACCGCGTCGATGCCCTCCTCGATGGCTTCTTCGCCGAGATAGCGACCCCAGGGGAAGGCGGCGATGACGAAATCGTCCGGGCAGCCGGTCGCCGAAGGGCTCATCTCGCCATAGCCGAGATAGGCGTTGACCCGCAGATAGGCGCTTTCGAGGCCGTTCTCGCGAACGGTGCGCTTGCAGGCCTCGTTCACCTCCTCCTCGGTATAGTCGATGCCGATGCCGTAGATGCGGGCGGAATAGAACAGGCGCCTGGTGTGGTCCTGCAGGCGGAAGATGCAGGTGCCCTTGTGCGGCGTCTTGTAGGCGCGCAGCCCCTCGAAGGCGCAGGTCCCATAGAGGAGCGCGTGGCTGAGGACATGCGTCGTCGCCTCGGCCCAGGGGATCAGCTCGCCATTCTTCCAGATCAGCTTGGCTTCCTGAATCGGCACGGCGGGACTCCTTTTGAACGTCGCCGCTGTGTAACACCGCCGAAACCCGCTGCAAGCGGCAGGGCCGCTGCGAATGTCAGGAGCCGGATTTGCCTTTCGACCCGCCAGAACAGCCCCGATCGATCGACGCCCTGCGCGAGTTGATGAGAAAGCTGCGCGACCCGCAAGGCGGCTGCCCCTGGGACGTCGAGCAGACCTCGGCCAGCATCGCCCGATACGCGATCGAGGAGGCATACGAGGTCGTCGACGCCATCGAGAACGGCAGCGACGCGGACCTGCGCGACGAGCTCGGCGACCTCCTCCTCCAGGTCGTCTTCCACAGCCAGATGGCCGATGAGCGCGGCGCCTTCTCCTTCGAGGACGTCACCGAAAGCGTCGTCACCAAGATGGTGCGCCGCCACCCCCACGTCTTCGGCGACGCCGAAGAACGCTCTGCCGAGGGCCAGACCCGCGCCTGGGAGGAGATCAAGGCCGAAGAGCGCGCGGAGAAAGGCGAGGACGACAGCGCCCTCTCCGGCCTGCCCGTCGGCCTTCCCGCCCTCACCCGCGCCGAGAAGCTCGGCAAGCGCGCCGCCAAGACCGGCTTCGACTGGCCGGATGCGCAAGGCGTGATCGCCAAGATCCGCGAGGAACTCGAAGAGGTCGAAGAGGCGCTGAGCGGGCGGGACGAGAAAGCGGTGCGCGAGGAGCTCGGCGACCTCCTCTTCTCGGTCGCCAACCTGACCCGCACTCTCGGCGTGGACGGCGAGAGCGCTCTTCGGGCGGCCAATGCCAAGTTCGAGCGCCGCTTCCGGGCCGTGGAAGCCCGGGCGCGGAAGGCGGGCCGCCCGGTGGAGGAGCACAGCCTGGACGAACTCGAAGCCCACTGGATCGCGGCGAAGAACGAGGAGCGGTGAGCCTCGCTCGCTTCCCTTCCCGCGCGGCCTAGGTTCCTCCGGTGACCGAAGCGCATCTCAACGCCCTGTCGACGGCCGTGCCGGACAATGAGGTCCATGGCCTCTTCAAGGACTTCGCCCGGCGGCAGATCACCGACCGCCGCCGTGTGCTCCTCGAGCGCATGATCTCCCGCTCCGGCATAGAGCGCCGCTTCTCGCCGCTCGTTCCCGCGCCGGACGAGGAGGGCATGGACGCCGAAGGGTTCTATCGCTTCGGGGATTTCCCGAGCACTGGCCGGCGGATGCGGGTCTATGACCGCGAGGCCGCAGCCCTGGCCGAAAGGGCCGCAAGGGGCCTTGGGGAAGACTTGTCCGGGGTGACCCATCTCCTCGTGACCTCCTGCACGGGGTTCGCCGCGCCGGGAGTGGACCTCCAGCTCATCGGGCGCCTCGGCCTGAACCCCGGCGTCGAGCGGACCTTGATCGGTTTCATGGGCTGCTACGCCGCGATCAACGCGCTGCGCCTCGCGCGGCAGATCGTGAAGGCGGAGCCAGCAGCACGGGTCCTGTGCATCTCGGTCGAGCTCTGCACGCTGCATCTTCAGGAGACGGACGACCTTGAAACGGTCCTGTCCTTCTCGATCTTCGGAGACGGCTGCGCGGCTGCGCTCATATCCGCCGATGAACGCGGCTTCCGCCTAGATAGCTTCCGCACCGAGGTCATGGCGGACCACCGCGACCTCATCACCTGGGACATCGGCGATCAGGGGTTCGACATGGTGCTGTCGGGCGAGGTGCCGGGCGCGCTGCGCACCGGCCTTCCCGCCGCCGCCCGCGCGATCGTGCCGGAAGGGTGCGGGGAGATCGATCTGTGGGCGGTGCATCCGGGCGGCCGGTCGATCCTCGACGCGGTCGAGAACGCCCTGGAGCTGCCAGCCGGCGCCCTGTCCGCCTCGCGCAGGGTCCTGCGCGATTACGGCAACATGTCCTCCCCAACCGTCCTCTTCGTTCTCGACGCCATGCAGCGGGAGGCGCCCGCGGCCGGCGCGCCCGGCCTCGCCCTCGCCTTCGGCCCGGGGCTGACGGCCGAAGCGATGCGCTTCACCGCCGTCTGATGCGCGAAGCGGTCTTCCGGCCCTATGGCCGCCGGGCGGCGCCCCGCGCCCTGCCCGAACGCATGGACGGCGAGACCGCGTTCGAGACCTTCCGCGACACCCTCGAAAGCCTCGCCTCGGTCAATCGGATGACGTTCGGCTACCGGCCGAACCTGCGCTTTCTCGACCGGGCGCTGGAAAACCGGCGCGGGGCGAAGCCGCTCCTGATCGTGGATGTGGGCAGCGGCTATGGCGACGGGCTGCGGGCCATGGCCCGCCACCTCGCCGCGCGGGGCGTCGAGGCCGAGCTAGTTGGCGTCGACCGCAACCCCCATGCCGCGCGAGCATCGGTGGAGGTCGCCATGGAAGAGACGCCGGGCGTCAAGATCAGGTGGATCACGGCTGACGTGTTCGACTATGCGCGGCGGGCGCCGCGGCCCGATCTCGTGACCAGCGCGCTGTTCACCCATCATCTGGAAGACGAGGCCCTGCCCCGCTTCCTGCGCTGGATGGACGGCACCGCCAGGGCGGGGTGGCTCGTCAACGACCTCTATCGCAGCCGCTTCGCCGCGGCGGGCTTCGGCCTCGCCGCGACGCTGCTCCGCAAGCATCCCTTCGTCCGGCATGACGGCCCGGTCAGCTTCGCGCGGAGCTTCCGCAGCGCGGACTGGCGCCGCTTCCTCGCCGAGGCTGAAATCGAAGGGGCGGAGCTGCGTATCGGCGCGCCTTTCCGTCTCTGCGTCGAGAAGCATGTCTGAGACCGTGATCGCCGGCGGCGGCCTGGCTGGCGCCTGCGCCGCCTTCCACCTCGCCCGCGCCGGGCGCGCCGTGACGGTGGTGGAGCGGTCCGCCGGGCCGCACGACAAGGTCTGCGGCGAGTTCCTGTCGGCCGGAGCGGCGGGCGAGCTGTCGCGGCTCGGCATCGACCTGCCGGGCCTCGGCGCGCATCCATTGATGAAAGTCCGCATTGCGAGCCGGGTCGAGGCCCGCGGCGCGGCGCTTCCCTTCGAGGCATGGTCGCTGAGCCGCAGGCGGCTCGATGAAGCGGCGCTGAGCGCGGCGGAAGCGGCGGGCGCGCGGATCCTGCGCGGCAGCGCGGTCACCGCGGTCGAGAAGAGCGGGCGGGATTGGCGCCTGCGCCTGTCGAGCGGCGAGACGGCCCAGGCGACATCGTTACTGCTCGCCACGGGCAAGCACGATCTGCGCGGCAGGCCGCGGCCCGAAAGCCTTCATTCGGGGCTCATCGGCCTCAAGCGCTATTACCGCCTCGCGCCCGCCGCCGCGGCTTCGCTGCGAGGCAGCGTGGACGTCGCGTTCTTTCCGGGCGGCTATTGCGGGTTCCAGCTCACCGAGAGCGGAGAGGCGAATGCCTGCCTCGTCGTCTCTCGCGAGCGCCTCGCCGATCTCGGCGGGGATCCGGGCGCGGTCTTTAGGCGCCTTTCAGAAGACTGTCCGCATGCGGCTGAATTGCTGTCGGATGCGGAAGCGCGAACCGAGAAACCGCTCGCCATCGCGCGCATTCCCTACGGCTATGTCCGCTTCTCGACCGATGGCGCCTATTATCTGGGGGACCAGGCGGCGGTCATTCCGTCATTCTGCGGTGAGGGCATGGCGCTTTCCTTGCGCAGCGGGCGCCTCGGCGCAGAAGCCGTGCTGAACGGCGTTCCGGCAGAACTGTTCCAGCGCCGCTTCGGCCGGCTCGTCTTCGCGCGGGTCAAGGGCGCCGCCCTCCTCTCCCGCCTTCTGGTCAGAGGGGGCGTCCAGCGGCCCGCCCTCGCGCTTGCCGCTCTCGCGCCCGGCCTCGTCACGCAGCTCGCCGCCGCGACGCGGACGCCTCAGCCTTCCTCGTCATAGGCTTCGTCCTCAAGGCCATACATGTCGTCGTCCGACAGGCCGAAATGGTGCCCGATCTCGTGAACGAGCACATGGCGCACGAGCTCTTCGAGGCTGTCCGGCCCCGTCTGCCACATGCGCAGGATCGGGCGGCGATAGAGGAAGACCATGTCCGGCTGGGTGGAGACGTCGAAGAGGCTCTTCTGCGTGACGTCGACGCCCTGATAGAGCCCGAGCAGCTCCATCGGGTCGCCTATGCCGAGATCGGCCAGAACGTCCGGGTCGGCATAGTCCGCGACCCGGATCATCACGTCCTGCGACAGCCGCCGGAAGGGCTCGGGCAGTTCCTCATAGGCGGCCTGCGCCATCTGTTCGAAGGTTTCGAGATCGGGCTTCATTCCTCGAGCCTCGCTGCGTATTCGCGCCAGCTTTCCGCGTGACCGACGCAGAGCATCGGCGCGTCCCTCTGCGCGACCGGCCTGTAAGGCGCGCCCTTGGGCAGCATGCCGGTGCGCCCGCCCGCCTCGTCCACGAGAAGGACGCCGGGCGCGTGGTCCCAGACCGTCATCTTGTATTGGAGCACGAAATCCGCCTCGCCCCGCGCGATATCGAGATAGGCCCAGGCCGAGCAGCGGCCCGCATGGGTGCCGCCCGCCTCTTCGAAGACCGCTGCATAGCGTGAGCGGAGGGGCTCCTCGACATACATGCTCGAATAGTCGCCGTAAGCCTCCTCGAACGGCACGCCCTCGCGTCCTCTCAGCCGGTCATCGCCGAAATAGGCGCCTGCGCCGCGCTCGGCGATGGCGCAGCGGCCGTCGGTCGGCGGGAAGATCAGGCCCAGCACCGTCTCGCCGCCCTTGATCAACGCGGCCATCAGCGCGAACCGCTCCTTGCCGGCAACGAAATTGCCGGTGCCGTCGACGGGATCGACCACCCAGACGGCATCGGCGCCAAGCCGCTTCATCGTCTCGGAGTCGGCGCTGACGGTTTCCTCGCCGACAAAGGCGGACCCGGGAACCAGCGCCGGAAGGCGCCGCGCCAGAAGGGCCTCCGCCTCGCGGTCGGCGACCGTGACGAGGTCCTGCGGCCCGGACTTCTCGTCGATCTGATCGTCGTCGAGCGACCGGAAACGCGGCAGCACCGCCTCTTCGGCGACTTCGCGGAGGATCGTCTCGACATCTTGGGCAAGGCTGTCAGTCATTGCGGGTCCCGAAGCTGGCTCCGAGCTGCGATGTGGCCTCGCCTGGCGCCTGCGTCCACAGGCCGGGGCACGTGTCTCGCGCCCCGGCCTGTGGCTGACCGTTCAGGCCGCAGCCTTTTCCGCTTGGCCGTAGAGGGTCTGGCCCTTTTCGGCGAGGTCGCGGAACATCTGCGGCGGCGTGAATTTTTCGCCGTGCTTCTGGGCGAGGCTGTCGGCCGTCCGCACGAACTCTTCGAGCCCGATCGTATCGATGTGGCTCATCGGGCCGCCGGTCCAGGGGGCGAAGCCCCAGCCGAAGATCGCGCCGAGATCGGCCGATTGCGGATCGTGGACGACGTCCTGCGCATACATGCGCGCGGCGGCGACGAGCTGGACATACATGAGGCGTTCCTTGACCTCGTCCGCGCTCGGCTGATCGTTCTGAAGCGGGAAGTGGTCGGAGAGGCCCTTCCAGATCTCCTTCTTTCCGCCCTCGGGATAGTCGTAGAAGCCCTTGCCGACCTTGCGGCCCTTGCGGCCGAGATCCTCGACGAAGAGCTTCAATAGGTCCTCGACGCCATTGGGCGTATAATCGTCGCCCTCCTCCTCCATCGCGGACTGCGCGATCGACCAGCCGAGTTCCTGGCTCGTCTCGTCCATCAGGGCGAGCGGGCCGACCGGCATGCCCATATGGACCGCGCAATTGTCGATGAGGGCGGGGTTGATGCCCTCCTTCACCATCAGCGCGGCCTCGTTGAGATACGGGACCACCACGGAGTTGCAGTAGAAGCCGCGCGCGTCGGCGACGACGATCGGGGTCTTCTTGATCTTCTGGACATAGTCGAGGGCGGTGGCGAGCGCCTTGTCCCCGCAGCCCTCGGGCGTGATGATCTCGACTAGCGGCATCTTGTCGACCGGCGAGAAGAAGTGGATGCCGATGAAGTCCTTCGAACGCTCGAAGTTCTTGGCGAGGTTCTTGATCGGGATGGTCGAGGTGTTGGACGCGAAGATGACGTCGTCGCGGATCACCGCCTGGGTCTTCTCGGTCACGTCCTTCTTGACCTTGGGATCCTCGAAGACCGCCTCGATGATGAGGTCGACATCGGCGAGGTCGTTATAGTCCGCAGTCGGCTGGATCCGGCCGAGCATCTCCTCGGATTTCTCCTTGGAGAGCTTGCCGCGCGAGATGGCCTTCTCGTTCAGCTTGACCGAATAGCCCTTGCCCTTCTCGGCGGCTTCCACGTCACGGTCGAGGAGCACGACCTCGCAGCCTGCGCGCGCGGTGACATAGGCGATGCCAGCTCCCATCATGCCCGCGCCGAGGACGCCGACCTTCCTGAGTTCGGCCTTCGGCACGCCCTCTGGGCGCGCCATGCCCTTCTCCGCCGCACCCTTGTTCACGAACAGGGTGCGGATCATGTTCTTGGCCTGCGGCTCCATCAGGCACTGGGTGAAGTACTTGCTCTCGATCCTGAGCGCGGTGTCGAAGGGCACGATGGCCCCTTCGTAGATCGCCGAGAGGATGCGGCGCACCGCCGGGTAGTTGTGATTGGTCGCGCCCTGAGCCATGGCCGAGGCGCCGGCATAGACGGGCACTGCGCGCGGATCCATCGCGCCCGCGCCGCCGGGGATCTTGAAGCCCTTCTTGTCCCAGCGCTGGACCGATTTCGGGTTCTCCCTGCACCAGGCCTTGGCGCTCTCGACGAGCTCCCCGTGCGGGACGATCTCGTCGATATATCCCGCGGCCTTGGCTTCTTCGGCCTTCATCGGCTTGCCGAGCGAGCAGTCCTGGATCGCCTTCTGCACGCCTGCCAGCCGCTGGGTCCGCTGGGTGCCGCCCGCGCCCGGGATGAGGCCGACCTGCACCTCGGGCTGGCCGAGCTGCACCTTGCCATTGTCCGAAGCGAAGCGCTGGTGGCAGGCGAGCGCCAGTTCCATTCCGCCGCCGAGCGCGAGGCCGTTGATCGCCGCTGCGACCGGCTTGGCCGTCGCCTGCCCCTTCATCAGCGCCTTGGGATCCTGCCCCGCCGTCTCCATCCTGCGAAGAGCGTTCTGCAGGCGGAGGTTCGCCTCGTAGATGTCCTTGGGGCCGGCATCCTTCGGCATGCCGCCGAACATGGTGAGGTCCGCGCCCGCGAGGAAGCCGCTTTCCTTGCCGGAGGTGACGACGAGGCCCTTGATATCCTCATTCGCGGCGAACTCGTCCATGAACGCCGTGAACTCGTCGATGAGGTCGCCGTTCCAGACATTCATCGACTTGCCCGGCAGGTCGATCGTCATGACGGCGATGCCGTCGGCGTCGGTTTCTATGCTGAAGGTCTTGTAGTCGGCCATGGGGTTCTCCCGTTGTCACCGCCGCCGTGTCCTCATCCCAGATCGGGGATCTGGATCTCTCCCCAAGGGGAGAGGTGGTCCGGGCAGCGTACTGTTTTCTTCGTCCGCCGACCTCTCCCTCGGGAGAGGTCGAAGCCGCCTCGGCGGCTTCGGCTGAGGGGCTACTGAATTCGCTCGATGATCGTCGCCGTGCCCATGCCGCCGCCGACGCAGAGCGTGGCGAGGGCCGTGCCCTTGCCGGTGCGTTCGAGCTCGTCGAGCACCGTGCCGAGGATCATCGCGCCGGTCGCGCCGAGCGGGTGGCCCATGGCGATGGCGCCGCCGCAGACATTGATCTGGTCGTGGTCGATGTCGTGCGCCTGCATGAAGCGCAGGACGACCGAGGCGAAGGCCTCGTTGAGCTCCCAGAGGTCGATGTCGTCCTTGGTCATGCCTGCTCTATCGAGCGCCTTCTGCGCGACGAATTCAGGGCCGGTCAGCATGATGGTCGGCTCACTGCCGATCGAGGCCATGGCGCGGATGCGGGCGCGCGGCTTCATGCCGAACTTCTTGCCCATCTCCTCATTGCCGATCAGCACGCCGGCCGAGCCGTCCACGATGCCAGAGCTGTTGCCCGGCGTGTGGACGTGGAAGATCTTCTCGATTTCGGGATAGCGCTGCAGTGCGACCTTGTCGAAGCCGGGCATCATTTCGCCGAGGCCCTGGAAGGAGGGGTTGAGGCTGCCGAGGGTCTGCATGTCCGTATTCGGACGGATCGTCTCGTCCTTGGACAGGATCTCCTCGCCGATGAGGTCCTTGACCGGCACGACGGAGCCCTTGAACCGGCCCTCTTCCCAGGATTTGGACGCGCGCTTGTGGCTCTCCACCGCATAGGCGTCGACGTCGTCGCGGGAGAAGCCGTATTTCGTCGCGATCAGGTCGGCCGAGATGCCCTGCGGAACGACGTAGTTGTGGAAGGTGACTTCCGGGTCGGTCATCAGCGCGCCGCCGTCCGAGCCCATAGGCACGCGGCTCATCGCCTCGACGCCGCCGCCGATCGCCATCTCGGCCTCGCCGGTCATGACCTTGGCGACCGCCATGTTCGTGGCCTCGAGGCCCGATGCGCAGAAGCGGTTCACCTGCACGCCGGCGGTCGTCTCGGCATAGCCCGCCTGCAGGACGCAGGTCCGCGTGATGTCCGCGCCCTGCTCGCCCACCGGGCTGACGCAGCCGAAGACGACGTCGTCGACGTGTTTCGTGTCGATCCCGTTGCGGTCGCGCAGCGCTTCGAGCACCTGGGTGCCGAGCCTGACGGGCGTGACTTCGTGCAGGGAGCCGTCCGCCTTGCCCTTTCCGCGGGGCGTGCGGACGTGATCGTAGATGAAGGCGTCTGCCATGGATGTCTCCTCGGGGATGGCGCGCGCTCGGTTCGGCGCCAAGCTGCGTTGCGGTCGCGCGGAAGCTATAAGACCCTCCTATCCGCTGGCAACGGGTGTCCGCAGCCCTTTCGCCGCACTCGGCACCCGCCCCGGTTGCGCGGTGGGCGCTGGACCTCGCCTCGTCCCGGCGCGACAAGGGCAGCGAATGAGGAGCGCGCGATTTGCACCCCGCCGTGAAGATTCTGATAGGGCTGATCGCGCTCGGCGTGCTGGGCGTGCTCAGCATCCATCTGGGCGTGACGGGACCGGGCGCACGGACGCTGGAGGCGAGGATCGCGGAAGCTGTCGAGGCGGCATTGCACGAGGGCGGCCATGACTGGGCCCGCGTTAGGGTCGAAGGTCAGCGCGCCGTGCTGACCGGCATCGCGCCGACGCGGGAGGCGCTCGCGGCCGCGCGCCGGAGCGCAGCGCGGGCAGTCTCGATCGGCGGCCCGGTCGCAGGGGGCGTGACGGCCGTGAATATAGGAGAAGCTGATATCGCGCCCCTCGACACGGCGATCCTGCCGACGGCGCGCCCCTTCATCCTCCGCCTGTCGCGCAGCTCCGGCGGCCTGACGGCGGAAGGTTTCGTGCCCGACCCCGATTTCGAGAGGCGGCTGGGCCTGCTCGGGGCGGGGGGCAGTGTGCAGGTGGCGCGCGGCATGCCCGATCCGGCATGGCGCGGCCTCGCGCTCGAAGCGGCCGGCATCCTGCCGGAGGATGCCGGGCTCAGCCTCACCGACCGGCGCCTCGTCCTGACCGGGAACTGGAACGCTGCCAGCCGCGCGACGATCGCGGACCGGCTGCCCCCCGGCTACGAAGTGGTAATGCCATGATCTGGCTGATCGCGCAGATGTGGCTCGCCTTGCTGATCGCCTTCTGCCTCGGCCTGTTCATCGGCTGGTGGGCCCGGCCGCCGCGCCGCGTGCCGTCTCCGCACCGCAAGGACAGCGATCCGGGCACGGTGCGGCAGGCCCCGCTTTCCGCGGCGCGCCCGGAGCCGCCGCGGAGCGCGGACGGCCCCGCCGACGACCTGACCCGCCTGCGCGGCATCGGCCCGCATTACGCGCGCCTGCTGCAGGACAACGGGATCCGGACCTTCCGCCAGCTCGCCGAGCTGACGCCCGAGCAGATCGCCTGGCTCGACGTGAAGCTCGGCGCGGGCGAGCGGATCGAGCGAGAGGACTGGGCGGGGCAGGCGCGCGCCCTCCTGCGCAGCGGCTGACCGGCTTCCGCTGGCCAAGCTGCGGTGCTAGGCCCGCTCCACCGTCGGGCCTGTAGCTCAATTGGTTAGAGCTGGCGGCTCATAACCGCTAGGTTGGGGGTTCGAGTCCCTCCGGGCCTACCGGCGGCCTTGCGCAGGAAGCGAAGCGGATTCAGAAGCCTCCTCCCCATCGTCATTTTCGCGCCCATATCGCTTCCATGTCAGAGGCCACAACACCCTCCCCGAGGCAGCGCCTGACCGGCGCGCCGCTGATCGCGGATTACGTCAGGCGCCTGCCCGGCCGGCCCGGCGTCTACCGCATGCTGAACGGCGAGGGCGACGTCCTTTATGTCGGCAAGGCGAAGTCGCTGAAGAACCGCGTCTCGAACTACGCGACGATGAACGGGCATTCGAACCGCATCGCGCGCATGATCACCGAGACGCGCCAGATGGAGTTCGTCGTCACCGAGAGCGAGACCGAAGCGCTGCTTCTCGAAGCGAACCTCATCAAGACGCTGAAGCCCCGCTTCAACGTCCTCCTGCGCGACGACAAGAGCTTCTCGAACATCCTCATCGCCATGGACTCGCCCGTCCCGCAGATCCTCAAGCACAGGGGCGCGCAGAAGCGGCCGGGGCAGTATTTCGGGCCCTTCGCCAGCGCGGGCGCGGTGAATCGCACGCTGAACACGATGCAGAAGGCGTTCCTCCTGCGGAGCTGTTCGGACTCGGAATTCGACAGCCGGACGCGGCCCTGCCTCCTGCACCAGATCAAGCGCTGCTCGGCGCCCTGCACGGGCGAGGTGGACCAAGCCGAATACGATCAGCTGGTCGCCGAAGCGGTGGACTTCCTGAAAGGCCGCAACCGCGACGTGACCAAGCGCCTGTCGAAGGACATGGAGGCGGCCGCCGAGCGCATGGAGTTCGAGCGGGCCGCCCGCTTGCGCGACCGCATCCGCGCCCTCGCCTATATCCAGGAGACCCAGGGCATCAACACGGCGAGCGTGGGCGAGGCGGACGTCTTCGCCGTGCATGCCGATGGCGGCATGGCCTGCGTGCAGGCCTTCTTCTTCCGCGCCGGGCAGAACCTCGGCAACCAGGCCTATTTTCCGCGCGCGGACGAGGACGTGCCGACCGGCGAGGTCATGGGCGCCTGGATCGCGCAGTTCTATGACGGGCGCATGCCCCCTGCCCTCATCCTCCTTTCCGAGGACGTGCCCGATCAGGCCCTCCTCGCCGAGGCGCTCACGATCAAGGCGGGGCGCAAGGTCGAGATCCTGACCCCGCGCCGGGGCGAGCGGCGGGAGCTGACCCGCCACGCCCGGATGAACGCCCGCGAGGCGCTGGGGCGCAAGCTCGCCGATACGCAGAGCCAGAAAAAGCTGATGAAGGAGCTTCAGGAGACGCTGGGGCTGACGGCGCCGCCGCGCCGTGTCGAATGCTACGACAACTCGCATCTGGGCGGCACGGGCCAGGTCGGCGCGATGATCGTCTCGGACGAAGAGGGCTTCGCGAAGGCCAAGTACCGCAAGTTCAACATCAAGGACGAGACGCTGTCAGCCGGCGACGATTTCGGCATGATGCGCGAGGTGATGAAGCGGCGCTTCTCCCGCCTGCTCAAGGAATCGAAGCCCGGCGAGGATGACTGGCCGAGCCTCGTCGTCATCGATGGCGGCGAGGGTCAGCTCGGCGCCGCGCGATGGGCCATGGCGGGCGCCGGGATCGAGGTCGGCACCGATATCGCGAACGGCCAGGTGGCCCTGGTCTCGATCTCGAAGCCGCGGCGAACGACCGGTTCGGGCGCCAAGGTCGCCGACCGCTCGGCCTCCGCCGCCGCAGAGCAGATCCATATGCCTGGCCGCCAGACCTTCCTCCTGCCTCCGCGCAGCCCGGTCCTCTACTACCTCCAGCGGCTGAGGGACGAGGCGCACCGCTTCGTCATCGGCGCGCAGCGGGCCAAGCGGACGCAGGACATGAAGAAGAACCCGCTCGACGCTATCGACGGCGTGGGCGGCAAGCGCAAGAAGGCCCTCCTCAACCATTTCGGCTCGGCCAAGGCGGTGGCGCGGGCGAAGCGCGCGGACCTCGAAAGCGTGGACGGGATCAGCGAACAGCTTGCGGAGCGGATCTACGACCACTTCCACGGCTGAGGCGGGCGGCCGCTCAGTAGCGGTGATTGGCGCTGACGGCGGCCCAGTAGCCTTCGAATTCGACGACGAAGCCGCTCGCCGTATGGCGGGTGACCTTGGCTCGCGCATCGCCGACCGTGACGCTGGTGCCGAGCGGCGGGCGCTTCGCGCTTTTCAGGGTCAAGCCGACGACGGAGGCATCGAGGACCTCGCAGGCCGTCTCGCTGCCATCGTCGAAGCGGACCGTCTTGTGACGCTCGGCGCGCGCCGCCGTCACGGGAGCGGGCAGCGGCTCGACATCGGGCAGCGCCTGTCCGGAAATCTCCGCCAGCTTCTGCCTCAGGCGGGCCTTCTTCGTTTCGGTCAGCGAGAAATTGATCGCGAAGCCGTGCTTGAACAGGCGCACGGCCGTGCCTTCGAAGCGGCTGACGCCTTCGGCATAGACGACGACCCGCTGCCCGAGCTGCGGACGCTTCATGCAATGCAGGGACACGCCGGTCATGGAGAGGTCGATCAGCGTTCCTTCATGCGCCTCTTCCCCGATCAGCAGGCGCGCCGGCACCTCTAGCGGGACCCGGTCTGTTTGCCGTTTGTCGCTGGGAGAAGGTGTTGTAGCCATATCAAGCCTCTATACCCTCGTGGTTGTCGAAAGGTTGATTCCGCCGAAAGCCATAGCCGCCCTTGGCACCCGAATCGCCCTCGCGCCAGCCGCGCCCGCGCCTTATCCTGAGCTCCATGACCCGCTTTACCCCCGATTTCCTGGACGAGCTGCGCGCGCGCCTGCGCGCCTCCGACGTGATCGGGCGGCATGTGAAGCTCAAGAAGGAGGGCCGCGAGTGGCGGGGCCTCTCGCCCTTCACGAGCGAGAAGACGCCGAGCTTCTTCGTGAACGACGAGAAGCAGCGCTGGTTCGACTTCTCCTCGAACAAGAACGGCGACGTCATCGGCTTCCTGATGGAGGTCCAGAAGCTGACCTTTCCCGAGGCGGTCGAGCGCCTCTGCGAGGAGGCGGGCCTGCCCGTGCCGCAGGACACGCCGGAAGACCGCAGGCGCGAGGAAAAGGCGAAGAGCCTGGCGGAAGCCTGCGCGGACGCCGCGCGCTTCTTCCGCGCCATGCTGAACCGCCAGGACGGCGCGGATGCCCGCGCCTATCTCGACCGGCGGAAGGTCTCCCAGAAGCAGCGCGACGCCTTCGGCCTCGGCTATGCGCCGGCGGGGCGGACGGCGCTCAAGGATTTCCTCCTCAACAAGGATTATCCGCTGGAGATGCTGGTGGAGGCGGGCCTCCTGATCCGCCTCGATGACGGGACGACCTATGACAGGTTCCGCGACAGGATCATGTTTCCGATCCTGGGCAGCCGGAACCGCGTAATCGCCTTTGGCGGGCGCGCGCTGTCCAGGGACGCCAAGGCGAAGTACCTCAACAGTCCCGAGACGCCCCTCTTCCACAAATCCTCGGTTCTCTACGACTATGCGCGGGCGCGGCGGGGCGCGGGACAGGGCAAGCCGCTGATCGTGACCGAAGGCTATATGGACGTCATCGCGGTGAACGGCGCCGGGCTGCCCGCCACCGCCCCGCTCGGCACCGCGCTGACGGAGGGGCAGCTCACCCTCCTCTGGCGCGCGGCGGACGAGCCCGTTCTCTGCTTCGACGGCGACCGCGCCGGGCGCAGCGCGGCGTGGCGCGCGGTGGACCGCGCCCTCCCCCTCCTCGCGCCCGGCAAGTCGCTGCGCTTCGTCTTCCTGCCGGAGGGCCTCGACCCTGACGACCTGATCGGCCGGGACGGGCCGGGCGCCTTCGCCGAGCTGATCGAGACGGCGCGCCCCCTGGCGGAAGTCCTGTGGGAGCATCACCTCGAAACCCATGCCCGCTCGACGCCCGAGGAACGGGCCGCCTTCAAGAGGGCGCTCTGGGACCGGATCAAACAGATCAAGGATCCGGATGTGAACGAGGCCTATGGCGGCTTCGTGCGCGAAAAGCTCGGCGAGGCCGACAGGCGCCCCGCCGAACGCAAGCCATGGCTCACGAAACAGGATTTCCGCCGCCGCCGCGACGCGCCCACGGTCTCGCCCGCGCTCAAGGCCCGCCTCGGCGCCCCGAATGCGGGGGACGCGGTGCGCGAGGCGCAGCTCGTCGTCACCCTGATCCACCATCCCCAGATCTTCGCCAATCACGAAGAGGCGGTTCTGGAGCTCGAAGTGCAGGAAGGGTCTCTTCGGACCCTTCTTTCCAGGACGGTCGACTGGCTGACAGAAGCGCCTTCACTTGACAGTGAGGCCCTGCGTTCGCACATCCTCGCAAGTTCGGAGGCTGCGCGGGCCTATGAGCGGTGGTCCAAGCACCCGCTCGTTCGGTTGGCGCGCTTCGTGCGTCCCGAAGCGGGCTTCGACGCGGCGGAAGAAGGGTGGCTCAACGCGCTCTCCATCGACCGTTATCAGGGCGATCTCGAAGGCGAGGTCGCCGAAGCCGCCGCGGAGGCGCATCTGGACGCTGGACGCGAGAGGACCTGGTTCGATGCCTTCAACCACAGAGCCAGGCTGCTCGCCGAGAACAAGCCGGACGACGACGACATCGGCGGCTGACGCCGCCGCAGAAGCGCACGGGACTCTTTGATGAGCAAGACCAACAAGGCCGCAGAGGAAGAGGGCGATCGCCCCGTCCTCGATCTCAACCTCGCCTCGGTCAAGAAGATGATCGAGACGGCGAAGAAGAAGGGCTACGTCACCTATGACGAGCTGAACGCCGTCCTGCCGGAGGAGGAATACACCTCCGAGCAGATCGAGGACATCATGGCGAAGCTCTCGGATATGGGCATCAACGTCACCGAGAATGACGAGCCCGACGAAGAAGACGAGAAGGCGGAGAAGAAGGCCGCCGATGGCGAGGGCGGCACCGCCGTCGCCAAGAAAGAGACCGCGGCCACGGTCACCACCAACACCAAGGCCGACAGCGACCGCACCGACGACCCCGTCCGCATGTATCTGCGCGAGATGGGCTCGGTCGAGCTTCTCTCCCGCGAGGGCGAGATCGCCATCGCCAAGAGGATCGAGGCCGGCCGCGAGTCGATGATCCGCGCGCTTTGCGAGAGCTCGCTGACCTTCGAGGCCATCACTGTCTGGCGCGAGGAACTCGAGGAAGGCCGGGTCCTCCTGCGCGACATCATCGACCTCGACGCGACCTATGGCGGCGGCCCCGAAAGCCGTCCCGACATGACCCGTCCGGAGGTCGCCGAGCGCGTCCAGAAGGAACAGGAAGCGCGCGCCGCCGAGACCGGCGAGGACGAAGACGAGTTCGACGAAGGCGACCTCTCGCTCTCGGCCAAGGAGGCCGAGCTGCGCGAAGGCGTGATGATGACCTTCACGGACATCGCCGAGGACTTCAAGAAGCTGCGCCGCCTGCAGGACCAGCAGATCGAGCTGCAGCTTGGCGGCGAGGACCTGTCCGAAAACCAGGTCAAGCGCCTCAAGAAGCTCCAGAAGGATATCGTCGAGCGCGTCCGCTCGGTGCGCCTGCACAATCACCGGATCGAAGCGCTGGTCGAGCAGCTCTACGCGATCAACCGCGCGCTGATGGCGCTTGAAGGCAAGCTCGTGCGCCTGGCCGACAGCTATGGCGTGAACCGCCAGGAATTCCTGCAATCCTATCTCGGCCACGAACTCGACCCCGACTGGCTCGAGCGCGTCAGCCAGTATGAGGGCCGCGGCTGGAAGAACTTCACCGACAAGGGCCACGACCAGATCGTCGCGCTGCGCGACGAGATCGGCACGCTGAGCCAGGAAACCGGCCTGACGGTCAAGGACTTCCGCCGCATCGTGCAGACCGTGCAGAAGGGCGAGCGCGAAGCGCGGATCGCCAAGAAGGAGATGGTCGAGGCGAACCTGCGCCTCGTGATCTCGATCGCGAAGAAATACACGAATCGTGGGCTTCAGTTCCTGGACCTCATCCAGGAAGGCAATATCGGCCTGATGAAGGCGGTCGATAAGTTCGAATACCGCCGCGGCTACAAGTTCTCGACTTACGCCACATGGTGGATCCGCCAGGCGATCACCCGCTCCATCGCGGATCAGGCGCGCACCATCCGCATCCCGGTCCACATGATCGAGACGATCAACAAGATCGTCCGGACCTCCCGTCAGATCCTCAACGAGATCGGCCGCGAGCCGACCCCCGAAGAGCTGGCCGCCAAGCTGTCCATGCCGCTCGAGAAGGTCCGCAAGGTGATGAAGATCGCCAAGGAGCCGATCAGCCTGGAGACGCCCATCGGCGATGAGGAAGACAGCCATCTCGGCGACTTCATCGAGGACAAGAACGCGATCCTGCCGATCGACGCGGCGATCCAGTCCAACCTGCGCGAGACGACGACGCGGGTTCTGGCGAGCCTCACCCCGCGCGAGGAACGCGTGCTGCGCATGCGCTTCGGCATCGGCATGAACACGGACCACACGCTCGAGGAGGTCGGCCAGCAATTCTCGGTCACCCGCGAGCGCATCCGCCAGATCGAAGCCAAGGCCCTGCGCAAGCTCAAGCATCCGAGCCGCTCGCGCAGGCTCAGAAGCTTCCTCGACAACTGATACCGGCGGGCGGCCCTCGGGCCGCCCGTTTCCTTTCATGACCTCTACCGAAGCCTGCCTCCTGGTCGATGCCGATGCCTGTCCGGTGAAGGACGAGTGCATGCGCGTCGCGCTGCGCTATGGCGTGCCGGTCCTGTTCGTCTCGAATGCCGGCTTCCGCCTGCCCCCGCATCCGCTGATTCGGCGCCTCGTCGTCAGTGAAGGCTTCGATGCCGCCGACGATGCCATCGCCGAGCGGGCGGACGCGGCGAAGGTCGTGGTCACCGCCGACATCCTGCTCGCGGACCGATGCCTGAAGGCTGGCGCGGCCGTCCTCGGCCCCAATGGCACACCCTTTACGCCCGACTCCATCGGCAGCGCCATCGCGACCCGCGCGATCATGAACGATTTGCGCGGCAGCGGCGATCAGGTCGGCGGCGGCCAGCCGCCCTTCTCGAAAGCCGACCGCTCGCGCTTCCTCTCGGCGCTCGACGAGGCGCTGACCCGCCTCGTCTAGAGCGCCGTCTTGGCGGGGCGGCCGCGGACAGCGCGGATGACGAGGTAGAGGAGCAGGCCCGCCGGCCCCGCCACGAAGGC
Source organism: Parvularcula oceani (assembly GCF_000733125.1). Taxonomy (GTDB): domain Bacteria; phylum Pseudomonadota; class Alphaproteobacteria; order Caulobacterales; family Parvularculaceae; genus Parvularcula; species Parvularcula oceani. The sequence continues at coordinate 114,463 of NZ_JPHU01000001.1, forward strand.
CAGCAGCAGGCAGGGCACGACGAGAATGTACGGCAGGTGGAACCCTTGCGAGTCCCGCGCGATCCACGCCCCGACAAAGAGGTCGAAGGCGAGGTAATGGGCCCAGCCCGTCACCACGCCGAGCGGATGGGAGAAGATCGCGGCGACCCCTTCCATCGTCGTGAAGTCCACGCCCTTCGCCCCGCCGCCGGTCGTCAGGGCGAAAAGAAGAAGCGCGACATAGACGGCGGCCAGAAGCGGCACGGCCACCGCCGTGACCAGCCGCTGCGTCCAGTCCCAGCGGGGCACGAAGAGAAGAAGCGCCCAGGCCGGAAGGACCGCCGCGTTGATCGCGGCGAAGAACAGCCCATAGGTGCCGTCGTTCTGCATGCCCCCTCCCCTGCGCTTTCCCCCCTACCGCTCGGGGGCCGGGGCGACTAGGTCCGGGTACAGCTGACAGGAAGGCAGGCACGAGATGAGAGGTAGCGGACGCAAGAGCGCTATGGGAATCGGCTTCGTGCTGTTCGTGCTGATCCTGTGGTGGGCGCTGGTGCATGTGGGCATGCTGCCCGCGCCGTTCTGAGGCCTCTCAGGACAAGTAGCAGCCGATTGCCGCACGCGTCGCCTCGGTCAGTCCCTGGCCCAGCTCCGCCGGGGCGAAGCGGCGCTGGAAGGCGGTAACGCAGGCTGCGGCGCCGAAGACTTCCACCCCGTAGCCGATGCGGGACAAGCGTTGCAGCGCGCGCTCCTCCTCCGGAACTGCTTGGGGGTAGGCGCCGTTCCACGGCGGCAGCGCCAGCCCCTCCTCCGCCAGTCGGCCCCACGGAAACAACTCGCCCGGATCGTCCTTGCGGTCGGGGGCGACATCGGAATGGCCGACCACCCGCTCGGCGGGAATGTCGTGGCGCCGCAGAATGCCGCGCAGCAGCGGGATCAGCGCGTCGATCTGAGCAGCCGGAAAGTCGCGATAGCCGAATTCGTGGCCCGGATTGACGATCTCGATCCCCACGGACATCGCGTTGACGTCGCTGCGCCCCTGCCACTGCGCGACGCCCGCATGCCAGGCGCGCTCGGCTTCGGGGACGAGGCGGAACAGCGTGCCGTCTTCCTCGATCAGATAATGGGCGGAGACCTTCGCGTCCGGGTCGCGCAGGCGGTCCAGAGCTGCCTGCCCGGTCTTCATTCCGGTATAGTGCAGGACGACCATCGAGATATCGGTGCCGCGTGCGTCGAAATTCGGCGATGGCGCTTCGATCATGGCGAGACCTCGGAGCTGACGGCGGGCGGCAGGTCGGCGCGCTTCGTCCGCTCCTGCCGCATCAGGATGAAGGCGACCCCGGCGAGCGTCATCGCCCCGCCGAAGAGGAAGCGTACGGTAAGGGTCTCGCCGAGAAGGAGCACGCCGAAGCCGACCGCGAAGACCGAGGCCATGAGCCCGGAGCTCGCGACCTGGCTGACCGGCGCGCGCTGGATCAGGAAATAGTAGCTCGCATGCGCGAAGATCGAAGCGACGAAGACCGAATAGGCGAGCGCGCCGACGACGCCCCAATTCACCTCCGGCACGAAAGCCGCCCTCTGTCCCGTCTCGAAGATCAGGGACAGGATGCCCGTCACGAAGAAGCCGACGACCCCGAACCAGGAGAGGAGCTCCAGCGGCTTCACGCCCTCGATCTTCTTGACGAAAATCGCGCCCGCCGCCTCGCTCGTCGCGGCGAGGAGAATGCAGAGCGCGCCAAGCGGCAGGTTGCGGCTGCCTGTTTCCTCCGAACTGCCCGTAGCGATGAGGGCGACGCCTGCGAGGGCCACCGCCATGCCGGTGATGCGGCGCCATCCGACCCGCTCGCCCAGGAACAGGATCGAGAAGACGGTGGCGATGGGAACGTAGCTCTCGATCACGACGGCGGAGATGCTCGCCGTGGTCAGCTTCAGGCCGTAGAACATGAAGGCGTAGTTGAGCCCGCCGAAGCAGGCGCCCGCGATCAGGATCGTCTGCATGCGCCCCTTGTGCCAGCGGCGGAACGGGGTCAGCAGGAGCGCGACCGTCCCCATGCGCAGGCAGACATAGAAGAGCGGCGGGATCGCATCGACCGTCGCCTTCACCACGGTGAAATGCAGGCCCCATGCGAGTGTGATCGCGATCAGGAGAACGACATAGGACGGCTTCACGCTGGCAGCTCCTCGCGAAGCTGCATGGCCGCGAGGCGGGCATAGAGACCGCCTTCCGCCATCAGCCCGTCATGCGTCCCTCGTTCGACCACCCGTCCCTGATCCATCACCACGATCAGGTCGGCATGCCGCACGGTCGACAGGCGGTGCGCGATGACGAGGGTCGTCCGCCCGTCCGAAAGGCGCTCCAGCGCTTCTTCGATCAGGCGCTCCGACCGCGCATCGAGCGCCGCCGTCGCTTCGTCGAGGAGCAGGATCGGCGCGTCCTTGAGGAAGGCGCGGGCAAGGGCGATGCGCTGGCGCTGACCGCCGGACAGGTTGCTCCCCGCATCGCCGACGCGGGTTTCGTAGCCGTCCGGCAGGGCCTCGATGAAGCCGTGCGCCGCGGCCGCTTTCGCCGCCGCGACGACGGCCGCATCGTCGGCGCCCGGGCAGCCATAGCGGATGTTCTCGGCGATCGTATCGTCGAACAGGACCGCATCCTGGGCCACCAGGGCGATTGCGTCGCGCAGGCTTTTCAGGGTCAGGCTCCGCACCTCCTGCCCCTCGATCAGGATCCGCCCGCTCCCGGCCTCGTAAAGGCGCGGCAGGAGGCCGAAGACCGTCGATTTGCCGGCCCCCGAGGGCCCCACCAGCGCGACGGTCGCTCCTGCGGGCACGTCGAGGGTCAGCCCGTCGAGCACCGCCGGCTCTCCGTAGGAGAAGGTCACGTCCTCGAAGCGGATCGCCGGGGGCTTCCCGCGCTCGAGCCGCAAGGGCGCCGCGCCCGGCCGATCCGTAATCGTCCCCCGCCTGTCGAGTACGCCGAAGACGCGCTCCAGAGACCCCATCCCTTCCTGGACGACGGCGTGCAGCGTACCGAGGCCGCGGGCGGGCTGGGACAGGACCGCCATGCCGACGAGGAAGGTCACGAGTTCGGGCCCCGTCAACGACCCCGCGCCGATGCGGAAGGCGGCGACGCCGATGATCGCGCCGATGGCGATGGCGCCGATCACGGTGATGATCGGCTCGTTCGCGGCCCGCAGGCGGACGAGGCGTAAGAGGAGGCCCGCCCGCTCATCGAAGGCGCGGCCGAGGCGCCGGCGCTCCTGCTCTTCGAGGCCATAGGTCTTCACCATGGCCTGTCCCCGCAGGCTCTCGGTCAGGAGCCCCGTCAGCCCGCCGATCTGCGTCTGCACCCGCCTTGCGAGCCACCGGATGCGGCCGCCGAGCCAGCCGACCGGCAGGCCGGCCAGCGGATAGACGATCAGGACGGCGGCGAAGAGCACCCAGTCGAGCCAGGCGAGATAGCCAACGATGACCGCAAGGCGGATCGCGTCGCGCAAGCCGTTTGGCGCGCGGGTCAGGCTTTCGCGCAGGACGGTCAGGTCATTGGTGAAGCGGCTGACGAGCTGGCCCGCCCCCTCGCCTGCGAGCTGGGCGAGATCGAAGCCGCCGATCCGGGCGAACATGCGGTGCTGCATGTCCTTGAGGGTCAGGATCGCCGCGCCCTGGGCTAGGACGGCCTGCGCGTAGAAGAAGCCCGCCTGGAGGACGCCGAGCCCGATCAGGATGACAGGCCCCCAGACCATCACCGTGGCAGGGTCGGCGCCGGGCGCATCGCCTCGTGCGGGGTCGAGGCCCGCGAAGACCCACTGCGTCGCGGCGAGAAGGCCCGCCTCGGCGCTAGCGAGGCCGATCATGGCGAGCACGCCCAGAGCCAGCCGCCCCTTGTGGCGCGACAGGAATTCCCGCCACAGGCGCAAAGCCATCTGGTCCGTCCGTGCCGTCACGCATGCTCCGCTTTGCCTTCGCGCGCAGCATCGCGCTATAGCCGCGCCTCGCTTAGACGAGTGCGCCGTGGCCCGCAAAAAGAGCCTGTCCCCCCTGCTCCTCGCCGTCCTGCCGCCGCTGGTGGCGGGCTATATCCGGCTGGTCCACGGGACGGTGCGCTGGGAGCGGATCGGCGATGAGCACCACCGTGCCCTGATCGGAAGCGGGCAGCCCTTCATCTGCGCCTTCTGGCATTCGCGCCTCCTGATGATGCCGGTCATCAAGGCCGAGCAGGGCCGGGATTTCCGCATGCTGATCTCCGAGCATCGCGACGGAGAGGTGATCGCGCGTGTCATCGGGCATTTCGGCATCGACACCGCGCGCGGCTCCGCCGCCGATCCGCGCAAGAGAGACAAGAACAAGGGCGGCGCCGCGGCGCTCAAGGCGCTGATCTCCAGCGGCCGCGAAGGCCGAAACACAGGGATCACGCCAGACGGCCCGCGCGGGCCGCGTCAGCGGGCGCAGCCCGGGATCGCGCAGCTCGCCCGGCTGTCGGGGCTTCCCGTTCTCCCGATGAGCTATTCGGTGCGCCGGGCGCGGTTCCTCGGCAGCTGGGACAGGTTCCTCCTGCCCCTGCCCTTCTCGCGCGGCGTCTTCGCCTTCGGCGAACCGGTCCGCATCGGGGGGCGCGGGCCGGAGGCGCTGGAGCGGGGCCGGACGGAGATCGAGGAGGAGCTCAACCGCATCACTGCCGCATGCGACCGCATGATGGGGCACGAAGAGGTTGCCCCCGCCCGATTCGGCGCGGAAATGGCAGCATGACACAGTCAAAGCCGCCATTCTCTCTTCGCGCCTATCGCAGCGCCGCCTCGCTCGCGAAGCCGCTGGCGAAGCTCGCTCTCTCCCGCCGGCTCAAGGCCGGCAAGGAGGATCCGGCAAGGATCGGCGAGCGGAAGGGAGAGCCGGGACAGGCGCGTCCGTCCGGTCCCCTGGTCTGGCTGCACGGCGCGAGCGTCGGGGAATCGCTTTCGGTCCTTCCCCTCATCGAACGGCTGAGCGCGGAGATGCCGAGGACGAATTTCCTGGTGACGACCGGCACGGTCACCTCCGCGGCCCTCATGGAGGAACGCCTGCCGCCCCGCGCCATCCATCAATACGTTCCCGTGGACCAGCCGCATTTCGTCCGCAGCTTCCTCGATCACTGGCGGCCCGATGCGGCGCTCTTCGTCGAATCCGAGCTCTGGCCGAGCCTCATCGGCGAGACCAGGAGGCGCGGCGTGCCGATGGCGCTGGTCAATGGCCGCCTGTCGCCCAAGAGCTTCGAGAGCTGGCAGCCGCGTGCGGAGGCGGCGCGCAGCCTGCTCGACGCTTTCGACATCGTGCTCGGCCAGGACACGGAGAATGCCAGGCGGCTTGCGACCCTGTCCGGCCGGCAGGTGCCCATGCTGGGAAACCTCAAACAGGCCGCCGAAGCGCTGCCGGCGGACGAAGCGGCGCTCGATGCGCTGCGCGCAGCGATCGGCGAGCGGCCCGTATGGGTCGCCGCGAGTACCCATGCGGGAGAAGAAGAGGCGATACTCGACGCCCACCAGCAGCTCAACGGGCGCCTGCCCGACCTCCTCACCGTCATCGCCCCGCGCCATCCGGGGCGCGGAACGCAAGTGCAGGCCCTGTGCGCCGAGAGGAACCTGCCCGCCATACGCAGGGGCACGGGCGCGCTGCCCGGCCCCGAACACGCGGTCTATGTCGCCGATACGCTGGGCGAGCTCGGCCTCTTCTACCGGACCTGCAGCGTCGCCTTCATCGGCGGCAGCCTCGTGAAGACCGGCGGCCACAATCCGCTCGAGCCCGCGCGCCTGAGCTGCGCCATCATCACCGGGCCGCACCTGTTCAACTTCCAGGACACCTACGCCGCCATGCGCAGCGCCGGGGGCTCGGCCCTCGTGCGCAATGACCGCGACCTCAGCGCCTCGCTCCTGCGCCTGATGACGGACCCGGTCACGCGGGAAGAGATGGCGCGCCATGCGCGGGAATGGGCGGACGATGCGGCTGCGGCCGTGCTGGACGACGTGATCCACGCTTTGCGCCCGGTGCTGGAGCAAGCCGGATGATGCTCTCGCCGCCGGCATTCTGGTCGCAGGACGGCGCCTCCCCTCTGGCGCGGCTGCTTTCGCCCGCAGGCCGCATCTATGGGGCGATCGTCGCTCGGCGGATCGAGGCGGCGCGCCCTGCACGCGCCGCCGTTCCGGTGGTCTGCATCGGCAATGTCACTCTCGGCGGTGTCGGGAAGACGCCCTTCGCCGCCCTCCTCGCCAATCTCCTGACCCGGCACGGCGTCCTCGCGCATATCCTCACTCGCGGCTATGGCGGCACCGAAAAGGGGCCGGTCTTCGTGTCGCCGGAGGCGACGTTCCGCCAAGTGGGCGACGAAGCGCTCCTTCTCGCGAGGCACGCGCCGGTATGGGTGGCGAGCGACAGGCCCGCAGGCGCCGCCGAGGCCGCGCGGAACGGCGCGGATGCGATCCTGATGGATGATGGCCACCAGAACCCCTCTCTGCACAAGGATTTCAGCTTCGCGCTGATCGACGCCGAAACCGGCTTCGGCAATGGCAGAATCTTTCCCGCCGGGCCCCTCCGCGAATCGCCGGAGGCCAGCCTGGCCCGCGCAGATGCAGCCGTCTTCGTCACCCGCGGCTCTGGCGAGGCTGCTCCCGCCGACCTGCGCCGGAGGGTGCCCGCCGCGCTTCCGAAATTCACCGCCTGGCTCGAACCGGACAGCTCGGCCTTGGACCGGGACAAGGCGGTCTTCGCCTTCGCAGGGATCGCTAGGCCCGAGCGCTTCTTCGACATGCTGCGCCGCCAGGGCTTCGCGCTTGAGGGGACCCGCGCCTTCCCCGACCACCATCCATTCGCGGAGAGCGACATGCAGGACCTCCTGAAACGGGCGGCAGAACATGGCGCGCAGCTCGTGACGACCGAGAAAGATGCCGTCCGCCTGCCCGCCGAGATGCGGGCCCAGATCCGCACCCTGCCGGTCACCATGCGCGTGAGCGACGAGGCGCAGCTTCTGTCGCTCCTGGCTCCCGCTCTGGGGCGTCCGCTGTGACGCTCGCCGATCACGACGACCGCTGGGACGCCGACGTTCCCCTGCCCGAGCCGCGGACGAACCGGCCGGTGACGCTTCTTCACCGGCTCGAGGCAGTGGGCGCGGACCTGCTCTTCGCCTGGTCGAGACGGGCGGGAATCGAGAAGGCCTCGAACAGGCTCGGATGGCTCCTTCGCCGCCTGGGCCCGCGCCTGCGCAAGCCGCATGGCAGGGGTCATGCGAACCTCTCTCTCGTCATGCCCGAACTGGATGCGGCGCAGCGCGAGGAGATCCTGCGGGAGGAATGGGAGAATCTCGGCCGCACGGTCGCAGAGTTCGCCCATCTGGACACGGTCGGGGACCGCACCACCGTTCTGCGGGCCGAGCGGGTGACCGAACTCGTGCGCGAAGGCCGACCGGCCATCTTCGTCTCGGGACATTTCGCGAATTGGGAGGCGATGGCGATCGCGCTTCACCGCCTCGGCCTGCGCTATGCCGTGGTCTATCGCGCCGCCAACAACCCGCTGGTCGACCAGAAGATCATCCGCCTGCGCGCGGCGGTCATGTCGCGCCGCCAGATCCCGAAAGGCAAGCGCGGCGGACGCGAGCTGATGCGGGCGGCGAAGGACGGGTTGTCGCTCTGCATGCTGACAGACCAGAAGCTCGGAGACGGCATTTCCGTTCCGCTGCTCGGGCACTCCGCGATGACGGCACCGGCCGCCGCGAGGCTGGCCCTGCGGGGAAACCTTCCCGTCATCCCGCTACAGATCGTGCGGCAGCCTGGCAGCCGCTTCACGATGACGGTGCATGACCCGATCGAGGTCGAGCGCAGCGGCGACACCGCAGCCGATACGGAGCGGCTGACCGGCGCGATCAACGGGATCCTGGGGGACTTCATCCGCGAGAGGCCCGGCCAGTGGCTCTGGTTCCACCGCCGATGGCCCTCCGGCTAGGGCGCGGGCAGATCGATTTCGAGCACCGTTCCGGATGAGCCGGTCTTCTTGAGGCGCAGCGCGCCCCCATTGGCCTCGGCGATCGCGGCCGCGATCGGCAGGCCCAGCCCCGTCGCACCCTTGCGCCGCGCGCCTCTGAAGGGAACGAAGAGCGTGTCCTGCGCATAATCGGGAATGCCCGGACCGTCATCGGCGACTTCGATCGTGACGCGGCCCCGCGCCTCGGATGCCGAAAGCGTGACGCGCGCGCCGAGCTGCAAGGGATTGTCGATCGTCTCCCGCAGCAGGCGGACGAGCTGGTCGTGATCGGCCCGGACCGTCACGCCCTCGACCCCGGCAAGGGTCACGCCGTCGCGCTCGCCCACCGCCTCGGTCGCTGCCTGAAAGAGGGAGACAGCGCCCTGTCCCTGCCGCTCGACCTCCGCGAGGTCCTGGATCGCGCGCGTCAGCGCCACCACCTGTTCGACGCCGCTCACGAGATGGGGGCCCGCCATCTTCAGCCTCTTGTCGTCCGAGGCGGCCATGCGCTCGGCAACGATTTCCATGCTGGCAAGGAGGTTGCGCAGGTCGTGGCGGACCACGCCGATGCCCTTGAGGGCGAGGGAGAGGCGCTCCGCCTCAGTCAAAGCGCGACAACACGCCGACGAGGCGCTTGGTCCGGCCCGAGAACAGGCGCGGCGAGTAATAGGCGCCGGCAGCGCGTTTCGAGACTTCGCCCAGGGTCGGATATGGCATCACCGTGCTGGTGAAGGCGGAAGCCTTGAGCCCGTTGGCGATGGCAAGCGACCACGCCCCGATGAGTTCGCCCGCGCCGTCGCCGACGATGGAGGCGCCGAGGATCTTGCCCCGTCGCCCGATCAGGATCTTCGCGAAGCCGGTCGTCGCCCGCTCGGTCTGCGCCCTGTCATTCTCGTCGTAATTCCAGCGCGCGACCTCGTAGGAGACGTTCTCCTCCTTCGCCTGCGCCTCGGTCAGGCCCACCGAGGCGAGCTCGGGCTCCGTATAGGTGACGTGCGGGATCCGGTGCGGGTCGTTCTTCTGCGGGAAGACCTTGAACAGCATGTTCCGGATCACGATGCCCGCCTGATAGCCGGCGACATGCGTGAATTGCAGGCCGCCATTCACGTCGCCTATGGCATAGATGCGCTTGTTGGTCGTCCTGAGCTGCGCGTCGACGAGGACGCCCTTCTCGTTCGTCTCCACCCCCGCCGCTTCGAGATCGAGGGCTGAAATATCCGTGCGCCGCCCGACGGCGACGAGGATATGGCTGCCGCGGACATCGAGGTCCTCCCCGTCGCGCGTTGCCGTGACGATCAGGTCCTCGCCCTCCTTGCGGACGCGGGCGACCTGCGCGTTCTCCTCCAGCCGGACGCCCTCTTCGCGCAGGCGCGCCTTGAGGACCGCCGTCAGCTCGGGATCGTCCTTGCCGAGGACCGTTCCCCCTTCGAGGACCGTCACCTCGCAGCCGAGCCGCCGGTGAGCCTGCGCCATCTCGCAGCCGATGGGGCCGCCGCCGACGATCAGGAGGTGCCGGGGCGCCTCGGTCAGGTCGAACAGCGTCTCGTTGGTCAGGAAGGGAACGCCCTCCAGCCCCTCGATCTCCGGCACCAGTGGCGATGAGCCGGTGGCGAGGACGAAGTGATCGGCATGCACCTCGGTCTTGCCGGCGACCAGGCTTTTCGGGCCGGTGAAACGCGCTTCCTCCCGCAGAACCGTGCAGCCCAGCCCCTCGAATCGCTCCTGGCTGTCATTGGGGGCGATGGCATCGATGACGCCGCGTATGTGGTCGTGGACGGCCGCATAATCGACGCGCACCTCTCCCGTGTGCACGCCGAACCGCTCCGCCTCCCGCGCATGCTGCGCCGCCTTGCCTGCCGCCAGCAGCGCCTTGGACGGCACGCAGCCCCAGTTCAGGCAGTCCCCGCCCATCTCCCCGCGCTCGATCAGGACGACGTCGCGGCCGAGCTGCGCCGCCCCGGCCGCGACGGACAGGCCGCCAGAGCCGGCGCCGATGACGCAGATGTCGGTATCGATTCTCCGCAGGGGCTCGCTCAACTGTCTCTCCTCCGCATACGTTTATAGACGACCGGGATCAGCGCGAGGATCACAAGTCCGATCAGGGGCAGCAGCGTTTCCGCCTGCAGCAGCACCTCCCCGCCGCCGAGCTCGTCCGAGGATGCGACGCCCGCCGCGATGCCGCGGCCGATGGACACGTAGACGAAAGAGCCCGGTATGATGCCGAACAGCGTGGCGAGCACATAGTTGCGCAGGCGCACGCCCAGGACGCCCGCGGCGATGTTGATCGCCCAGAAGGGAAAGAGCGGCACGAGGCGCAGGATGAACATGTAGCTGAGTTCGTCATCGCGGAAGCCGCGCTCCATGCGGCCGACAAAGCCCTTCGCCCGCTCGCGCAGCGCGTCGCCGAAGACGGTTCTGGCCGCAAGATAGAGCAGCACCGCCCCGATCGTCGCGCCCGCGACGACGGCCGCCGTTCCGATCCAGAGCCCGAAGAAGAACCCGCCCGCGACCGTCAGCGCCGAGGCGCCGGGAAAGGAGATCGCGACGAGCCCGGCATAGAGGAACACGTAGAGAAGCACGGAGACCGCGAGCCGCTCGTCGATCCAGGTGCCGAGGGCCGCCTGGTTCTCGCGCAGCGCAGCGAGGGAGAGATAGTCGCCGATGCCGAGCGCGAAGGCGGCGGCCAGAGCGGCGGCGATGGCGAGGACGGGCAGCAGGCGCCGGATCGGCACGCGGCGCCTGGCCGGTGCCGGCACCGCGGTGGCTGCGCCGTCGGAAAACTTCGATGCGGTCATGGAGGGTCCGGTTGCTCGCGATCAGCTCTTGAGCATATTGCGACGCATGGCCGAGGCGAGCTTGGCGCGCAGTCCTTCTTGACCCTTCGCGATCTGCGTCCTAGAGGCCCCGTTCGATTTTCAATCCCTCTCCGAGGCCCGTCATGAAACGCACTTTCCAGCCGAGCAATCTCAAGCGCAAGCGCCGTCACGGCTTCCGCGCGCGCAAGAGCACCGTGGGCGGCCGCAAGGTCCTTGCCGCACGCCGCTCCAAGGGCCGCAACAAGCTTTCCGCTTAAGCTGCCGCCTTATACCGTCCTCCGGCGCCGGGCAGATTTCCTGCGCCTGCGCAAGGGACGGCGCCGGGGCACGCCGGCCTTCTTGCTTCAGAGCCTGCCCAATGGGTCGGCTGAAATGCGGGTCGGCTTCACCGTCACGAAGAAGATCGGCAATGCGGTCTGCCGGAACCGGATCAAGCGCCGGTTCCGCGCGGCCGCGCGGCAGGTTCTGCCGGAGCATGGACGCCCCGGCATGGACTATGTCCTGATCGCCCGGCCGGGCGCCGCGGAACGGCCCTTCGATGCTCTTCTTGACGATCTCCGCGGCGCGCTCATAGACCGCGCGAACGGTTGACCGAGCTCACCTTCGCACAAATGTGAGTTCCGCGCCGCCGCCCGCTGCCGAACGGAACCTCCATGGACCGCAATCTCATTCTCGCGCTCGTCCTGACCGGGCTGATCCTGATCGGGTGGAACCAGCTCGTCCTCTCGCCGCAGCAGGAGGCCTTCGAGGCTCAGCAGCGCGAAGCGGGCATCGAAGCGGCAGAGCGCGCGGGCGCGGACGTGACTGCCGGTCTCGAAGCCCCCGCCGTCGATGCCACGCTCAGCAGGATCGACGCGCTCAAGGCCGCGCCGGGCCGCGTTCCGATCGACACGCCGGAGCTGACCGGTTCGATCAATCTGCGCGGCGCCAGGCTCGACGACCTCACGCTCAAGAACTACCACATCGAGACCGACGAGGACTCCCCGCGGGTGATCCTGCTCAGCCCGGCCCGCTCCGGCATCGCCCAATATGTCATTCCCGGCATGGCGGTGGGCGCGGATGTCGGAGACCGCGCCGTATGGGAAGCTCAGGAAGGCGCTGTCCTGACGCCCTCGACGCCCGTCACTCTCACCCGCGCCTCGAACGGGATCGAGCATCGGCTGACCTTCTCGATCGATGACCGCTACCTCATCTCGACCGAGCATACGGTGGTGAACGCCACCGGCGAGGCGCAGACCCTCCTGCCCTTCTCCCTCGTCATGCAGCGAGGCATTCCAGAGAACCTGCGCAAGGGCGCGATCCTGTTCGAAGGCCCCGTCACCGTCGCGGGCGACCGTCTGATGGAGCGCAAATACAACAAGGTCATCAAGAAGGGCGGCTTCGCGCAGGAAGGCGTCGGCGGCTGGGTCGGGATGAGCTCGAAATACTGGCTCTCGGCCGCCATCCCGCCGCAGGACGTGCCCTTCGAAGCCGAGGTGAAGCAGCTCGGCACGGCGGACGATCCGGTCTTCCGTACCTCCTATCAGCTCGATCCGACGATCCTTCAGCCCGGAGAGCGCGCGACGGTCGCGGGCGAGATCTTCGCCGGTCCAAAGCGGGTCTCCCTCCTGCGCGAATATGAGCGCGAGGTCGGCATCCATGATTTCGACAAGGCGATCGACTGGGGCTTCCTGTTCTTCCTGACCCAGCCGATCTTCGCCGGTCTCCAGTTCTTCGCGAACATCTTCGGCAATTGGGGCGTCGCCATCCTCGCCCTGACGCTGGTCATCAAGGCGATCCTCTTCCCGCTCGCCAACGCCTCCTACCGGTCGATGGCGAAGATGCGGAAAGTCCAGCCCGAGGTCGCGGCGCTGCGCGAGCGCCACAAGGACGACCAGATGAAGATGCAGCAGGAAATGATGGCGCTCTACAAGCGCCACAAGATCAATCCTGCCGCAGGCTGCCTGCCGATCCTGGCGCAGATGCCGATCTTCTTCGCGCTCTACAAAGTGCTCTTCACCACGATCGAGCTGCGCCACCAGCCCTTCCTCTATATCGAGGACCTTTCGGAGCAGGACCCGACGACCATCTTCAACCTGTTCGGCCTCCTGCCCTATGATCCGAGCGTGGTGCCGGTGGTCGGCGCGTTCCTGGGCATCGGCATCCTGCCGCTCCTCATGGGTATCGCCATGTGGGTGCAGACCAAGCTGAACCCGCCGCCGCCCGATCCGATGCAGGCGAAGATCTTCGGCCTGATGCCTTTCTTCTTCGTCTTCATCTTCGCGCCCTTCGCGGCGGGCCTCGTGCTCTACTGGTTCTGGAACACGCTGCTCGGCGTCATCCAGCAATATGTGATCATGAAGCGGGCGGGCGCCGATCCGGACATTCTCGGCAATATCAAGTCGAGCTTCGGCAGGAAGCGGCTCGCCGCGAACACGAACAAGCCTGCCGAATAGGCATGACGCCCGAGGACGCACGCAAACTCTTCGCCGGCCCCTGCGATTTCTCGCTGGGGGTCGTGCGCATGGAGGACCTTCCCGAGGCCGACCTGCCGGAGGTCGCGTTCGCGGGGCGGTCCAATGTCGGCAAGTCGAGCCTCCTCAATGCGCTGACCGGCAGGAAGGCGCTGGCGCGGACCTCGAACACGCCCGGCCGCACGCGGGAGCTCAATTTCTTCGACCTCGGCGGCCAGCTTCGCCTCGTCGACCTGCCGGGCTACGGCTATGCCCGCGCGAGCCGTAGCGACGTGGAAAGCTGGACCGGCCTGACGCTCGATTATCTGAGCGGGCGGCCCAATCTGCGGCGGGTCTGCGTGCTGATCGACAGCCGGCACGGGCTCAAGCCGGTGGACGCGACGACCATGGACACGCTCGACGTGGCAGCCGTGCCCTATCAGATCGTCCTGACCAAATCGGACAAGATCAAGCCGCCTGCCGCAAAGGCGGTGACGGCGGCCGTCGCCGAGGCGATCGCCAAGCGGCCCGCCGCGCACCCGGACGTGCTGCTGACATCGTCGGAGAAAAATCTCGGCCTCGCCGAGCTGCGAACCGAGCTTGGCAGCCTGACCGACAGCTAGGACCGGACGATCAGGTCGGGCAGCTCGTTCCGGTCGGCGTCGTCCGGCGGCAGGTGCGGCGCGAGAAGCTCGGCGGCCCGGGCGGCTGCCTCCTCCAGCCCTGCGACCGTCTCGCGCGCCTTCATGCGCCGCGCGAGATGCCCTGCGAGCCCGCGCCATTCGGCGGGACTGACCGCCGCGCCCGCTGCGTCGTCGTAGAGCAGCTCGACCATGCGCTCCTCGAACGCCACGAAGATCAGCACCGCCGCCCTCGCCCGGGTCCGCCGCAGGCCGTGGGCATAGAACTGCGCCTCGGCCGCCGCGCGGACATCCCGCTCGCGCCGCGCCCGCCCCACAATGCGCCGCCCGAGCGACATCGCCGGGAACGAGACGCCCAGAAGGATGAAGAGCACGAGCTGGGCGAGCCAGATGAAGAGCGCGGGGACCGTCGGAAAGGCCAAAAGCAGGCCCGGCAACGCCAGCGCCAGGACGGCTGCGAGCAGGAATTCGAGCGCGCGGTAATCGGTTGCGGCCTGCACCACCATCACCACGATCTCCGCGCCGCAGGCCCGCTCGGCCGTCGCGACCGCCGCCTCTATCCGTGCGCGCTCTTCCTCCTCGAACAGGTCTACCATGATCCCGATGCGCCTCCTCCGCCGAAACTGCCGCCGCCGCCCGTGAAGCCGCCCGACACTCCGCCATGGCCGAAGCCGCCGCCCGAAGAGAAGCCGCCACGCCTGCCGCCGCTCGCGGCCTGCGCGGCGATGATCCAGGCGAGGCTGTCGAGTGCGGGATCATGACGCCGATGCCGACGATGCTCCGGATCGGAGTCGAACACGACCCGCCTCCGCCGGAGCCGGCTCAGAAGCGGCGGCAGGACGAACAGGAGAACGAAGATCAGAAGCGGCCAGGGCATGCCGCCCTCGCCATCGGCCATGGGACGCTCGCCCGCGCGTTCGCGCCGGTCCTGCCACTCGCTCCCCTCGCCGGACAGGACGGCGATCATGGCCTCGGCGCCGGCCGTGACGCCCCCGGCATAGTCGCCTTCGCGAAAGCGCGGCAGCACGGCCCGGCGCAGAATGGTCGAGGTCACGGCATCGGTCAGCTCGGGTTCGAGCCCGTAGCCGACCTCGATCCGCACCGCGCGCTCGTTCGGCGCGACGATCAGCAGCGCGCCATTGTCGAGCGCGCGGCCCGCTTCGCTCTCAGCGACCCCGATGCCCCAGGCGCGGCCGAGGCGGTAGCCGTATTCCTCGATCTCGAGCCCCTGAAGGTCCGGCACGGTGACGATGACGATCTGATCGGAGGAGCGCTCCTCCCACACCGCCAGGCTGCGGGTCAGGGCCGCCTCCGTTTCGGGGGGCAGGATCTCCGCCCCGTCGACCACCCGCCCCGTCAGCTCCGGAAACGATGGCTCCGCCGCCCGGGCGGGCACAGCGAGGAGGAGGAGGCAGAAGAGAGCGATGCGCAGGCTCACCCGTCCGTGCCGAAGGAGACCTCCGGCGCCTCCTGCGCTTGCGGCGCCGCTTCGAAGGGCGCGGCGCGCTCATAGCCGCCATTGAAGATCGCCGCGACCCAGCGGTCGGGCAGAACCATGAACTCGCGATTATAGTCCTGCACCGTCGCGATATAGTCGCGGCGGGCGATGGCGATCCTGTTCTCGGTGCCTTCGAGCTGCGACTGGAGGGCGAGGAAGTTCTCGTTGGAGCGCAGCTCGGGATAGCGCTCGACCGTCACGAGAAGGCGCGACAGCGCGCCCGAGAGCTGCTGCTGCGCCGCCTCGAACTGCGCGACCCTTTGCGGGTCGGTCAGGTCGTCGGCGCTCAACTGGATCGAGCTCGCCCGCGAGCGCGCCTCGACCACCTCCCGCAGGACGTCCCGCTCCTGCTGCGCATAGCCTTCGACCGTGCGCACGAGATTGGGGATCAGGTCCGCCCGGCGCTGATACTGGTTCTGCACCTCCGCCCAGGCGGCATCGACCGTATTGCGCTTGTCGGGCACGTCATTGATGCCGCATGCCGAGAGGCACAGCAGCGCGGCGAGGAACAGGATCGGTCGCATCACGCGCTCCCTTGGCATTGATTCCAGCGGACCGGAAGAGACGATGTTTCGCGCTCCCGATCCAGCCTGCGGCACAGCCGCTTCGAAGGCGCGCGGCGGCTTGCCGGAAGGCAAGGGAGCCGTCATGTAGCCCAGCATGACGCCGCGCCTCTCCTCTTCCCGGCGAGCAGCCCCCTCCGCACGATGAGCGCCAGCACTCAGGACGCTGCGCCCGCGGCGACGCGGGAGCGGATGCTCGGCCTTTTCGCAGCCATCGCCGCGATCTCGGTCGCCGGCGCCGGATTCGGGCATTCTATTCCGCTCTTCGCGGTGCTGCTCGAGCGCTATGGCGCCTCTGACTTCGTCATCGGAGCGAATACCGGCGTCGGCGCGATCGCCGTCGTCGTCGCAACGCCGCTCTATCCGCGGCTCATCGCGCGCCTCGGGCTCAAGCGCTTCCTGCTTCTGAGCATCGCGGTGATGATCGGGCCCTATCTCGCCATCTACGCGGCGGGCGACTTCATTCCGGCCTGGTATCCTCTGCGCTTCCTCTTCAGCATGGGGGCATCGGGCATGTTCGTGGGCTCCGAGGTCTGGATCAACGGCGCCGCCCCGCCCGAGCGGCGTGGCCAGATGATCGGCATCTACTCGACCTGCCTCGCGCTCGGCTTCGCCCTAGGCCCCCTCATGCTGTCGCGGACAGGCTATGACGGGATCGCGCCCTTCCTCGCGGGGATCGGGATCTTCTCCCTCGCCGCCATCCCGATCCTGCTCGCCCGCGCGCCGCGCGCGCAGCCGGAAGGCTCCGAAATGCGGGTCCTGCCCGTGATGAAGACCGCGCCCGTGACATTCGGCGCGTCATCCGTCTTCGGCGCCGTCGAGAGCGCGACGCTCGTCTTCCTGCCGGTGCTGGCGATCGAGGTCGGATTCGGCGAGCGTGTCGCGGCAGAAGTGGTCACGGCCTACGGGATCGGCCTTCTCGCCCTGCAATATCTGATCGGCCAGGCCGCCGACCGAATCGGCATTCTGCGCATGCTGCTCGGCTGCGCGCTCGGCGCGACGCTGGCGGCCGCCGCCCTGCCGCTGGCGGACGACGCGGTTCCGAGCCTCTTCGTCTGCGTCTTCTTCCTTGGGGGGCTGGTCGGCGGCATCTCGACCACCGGGCTGATCCTGCTCGGCGACCGGTTCCAAGGCCCGCGCCTTACCGCGGCGAGCACGGGCTATGCTCTGGCTTGGGGCCTCGGCGCGATCGTCGGGCCGATGGCCGCGGGCGCGATTCGCGGAACGGCCGGCCATGAAGGCATGACCATCCTGATCGTCGCAATCCTTGCGGCTTATGCGTGCGCGGTTTTCGCGCGGCGCGGAGCGGATCTGCCGTAAGCGGCGCAGGCCGCCGGGGCGAGCGCTTCGGTGAAATCGGCAACGCCGTTGCGCCGGATCAGCCAGCGCGCGGCGCTGTCGGCTGCATCCCAATCGTTCTCGGCGACCGCGCGGGCGACCTTGAGGAGCGTCCGTTCATCGTGGCTGGGCACGATGCCCTCTCCGATCCGCAAGGGGCGGCGCGCATTGCGAGCAAGCGCGCTCGCGGCTCTCGAAAAGGCCCATCCCGCGACACGCCCCTCGGCGCGACCGGGATATTGCGCGAGCGCCTCGGCCGAAGCGCGGCGTTCGGTCTCGTCCGCCGACCAGGCGGCGCGGAGATGGCGAAGCGTCCAGAGGTCGTCTTGGGTGATGCTCATGCCGGAATGATAATCATTCTCATTCCAGCTGCAAGCCCCTCCCGCTTACCGACCCGTCACGAAAAAGGGCCGGCCTGCATGGCGCAGGCCGGCCCTTTTTCCCTCACGGAAGGGGGGCGGTTAAGCCGCCGTCGTCTTGCCTTCCTTGGCATGGTCGGCCTGATATTCGCCGCACCAGTCCTGAGCGCCGACCGTCGGCCATTGGGCCTTGGCGTCCTGCTCTTTCGGCTGCGGGGCGTAGCGGCGGCATTGCGAGCCGTCTTCGTAGAAATGAGCGCAAGTTTGGCAGTGCATATCAGCCTCCGTCGATCGATTACGTGTGTCCAACACCCTCCTACCAATTTGGTTCTGCCCGCTCAACAGCAAAAGGAAACTATGTTTGTTCCTTACTATGAAAGTCGTTCTCAATTACTTTGATAATCATTCGCATCATTTCACAGCCAAGTGAGGTCCGGTTGCGCGTTGACACGCCGCGCCGCGCCGTTATTTTCCCGCGTTCCGATCACCCGAACAGGGACGCCTCGTCATGGCCAAACCGACCACCATCAAGATCCGCCTCAACTCCACGGCGGACACCGGCTACTTCTACGTGACCAAGAAGAACACGCGCACGATGACCGAGAAGATGGTCATGCGGAAATACGATCCGATCGCGCGCAAGCACGTCGACTTCAAGGAAGGCAAGATCAAGTAAGGTCTCGCGTTTCCTCAGGAAAAAGGGCGCCCCTCGGGGCGCCCTTTTCCTTTGCTCGTCGCTTGCCTGAACTTAGTCGAGCTTGCCCCGCCCCCAGCGCTGCGCGGCCTTGGCGATGCGTTCGCCGTAGAGGCGGGCGGTCTTGATATCGCCCTTTGGCGGGTTGTTCGGTCCCGGCTCGGCATTCTCGGACTGCGCCATGGCGCCGAGAAAGCCGCTGACGCGGTTGATGCCGTTGGGGTCGCCGCTGGCCCAGCCCTCCTGCTGGGTCTCGTTGCCCAGCGCATTGGGCACCCAGATCATGCCGTGCTGGCTCGCCAGGATCACGAACTGCTCGAGCGTCTGGACCTTGTCCCCGGACAGGCCGCCGCTATTGGTGAAGCCGCCGGCGACCTTGTCCTTCCACTTCTGGGCGAACCAGGGCTTGGACGTCGCGTCCATGAAGGATTTCATCGGCGCGGAAGCCGAGCCCATATAGGTCGGCGCGCCGAAGATGATGGCGTCGGCATCGTCGAGCCGGTCGAGATCCGCCTCCGCCTCCTGCGCGGTCAGGAACAGGACCTCGGTCCCCTCCACCCCTTGCGCGCCATCGCGCACGGCCTCGGCCTGAAGCTTGGTGTGGCCGTAGCCCGAGTGATAGACGATCGCGACTTTGGTCATGCTGCCTCCTCAAAGCGTCTTCGCCTCCAAGGTCGTCCTTCGGGCGCCACGGACAAGCCGCCAAAGGCGCAAAGCTGCGTTGCGGCGGCGCGCGCCGCCCCCTAGACCCCCCGCATGCAAACCGCCGTCATCGTTCACCCCGCCGCCAATTGCGACAGAGACGCGCAGGTCGCGCTCCGTGCCGCGACCGGCAATGAGCCCGCCATGGTCTGGCATGCCGAGACCGAGCTGCCGCAGGCCGACCTGATCGTCGTCCCCGGCGGCTTTTCCTATGGCGACTACCTGCGCTCCGGCGCCATGGCCGCACGCTCCCCAATCATGGGTGAGGTGGCGAAGCGCGCGGGCGACGGGGTGCCGGTCCTCGGCATCTGCAACGGCTTCCAGATCCTGACCGAGGCGGGGCTCCTGCCCGGCGCGCTCCTGCGCAATGCGCATATCGATTTCGTCTGCGGCATGCGGACGCTGCGGGTCGATTCGACGGACAGCCCCTTCACGAGGGGCTATGAGAGCGGCGCCTATGTCCGCTTCCCGGTCGCCCATCACGACGGCAATTTCGAAGCCGACGAGGAGACACTGAACCGCATCGAGGGCGAGGGGCGCGTCGCCTTCCGCTATGTCGAGAACGTCAACGGTTCGGCCCGCGCCATCGCAGGGGTCCTCAACGAGAAGGGCAATGTGCTCGGCATGATGCCCCATCCCGAAAGGGTCATCTCGCCGCTTCTCGGCGGCGAGGACGGCGCCGTCTTCTTCCGCCAGCTGATCGAGGCGATCCAGTGACGCATTCTCCCGACACCATCGCCGAGCACGGCCTGAAGCCCGAAGAATACGACCGCCTCGTCAGCTCTCTCGGCCGCGAGCCGAACCTCCTCGAGCTCGGCATCTTCTCGGTCATGTGGTCCGAGCACTGCTCGTACAAATCCTCCCGCCGCCATCTCGCCAAGCTGCCGACCAAGGGCGAGCGCGTGATCCACGGTCCCGGCGAGAATGCCGGCGTGGTCGATATCGGCGACGGGCAGGCCGTGATCTTCAAGATGGAGAGCCACAACCACCCCAGCTTCATCGAGCCCTATCAGGGCGCCGCGACGGGCGTGGGCGGCATCATGCGCGACGTCTTCACCATGGGCGCCCGGCCGGTCGCGATGATGAACGCGCTGCGCTTCGGTTCGATCGATCATCCGAAGACCAAGCGCCTCCTGTCCGGCGTCGTGGCCGGGATCGGCGGCTACGGGAACTGCATGGGCGTGCCGACGGTGGGCGGCGAGACGAATTTCGACCCCGCCTATGACGACAACATCCTCGTCAATGCCATGTGCGTCGGCATCGCCGATCAGGACAAGATCTTCCTGTCGGCGGCCGAAGGCGCGGGCAATCCCGTCGTCTATGTCGGCTCCAAGACCGGGCGCGACGGCATTCACGGGGCGACCATGGCCTCGGCCGAATTCGACGAGGCCTCCGAAGAGAAGCGCCCCACCGTGCAGGTCGGGGACCCCTTCACCGAGAAGCTGCTCCTCGAAGCCTGCCTCGAACTGATGGCGAAGGACGCGATCCTCGCCATCCAGGATATGGGGGCCGCCGGCCTCACATCCTCCTCTGTCGAGATGGCCGCCGGCGGCATCGCGGCGGGCGCTGGCGGGTTCGACATGAACCTCGACAACGTGCCCCAGCGCGAAGAGGGCATGACCCCTTACGAAATGATGCTGTCGGAGAGCCAGGAGCGCATGCTCATGGTCCTCAAGCCCGGCCGCGAGGACGAGGCGCGCGCGATCTTCGACAAGTGGGGCGTCGATTTCGCCGTGATCGGCGAGACGACCGATAGCGGCAAGCTCGTCATCCGCCATGGCGGCGAGGTGGTCGCGGACCTGCCTGTCGGACCGCTCGCCGACGAGGCGCCGAACTATGACCGGGCGCATACCGCCCTGCCCGACGTGCCGGCGCTCGAAGACCCCAAGGTCGTCGTGCGCGAGGCCGAGGTCCGGCTGACGCTCAAGGACGGCGATCTCGACGCCGTCACCTCCGCCCTGATCGAGGAGACGCTGGCGGGCCGCGCCGATGTCGCTGGCATCGGCATCACCGAGGGCAAGCGGCAGGTGACCATCCTCGCCCGCGCCAGCATCGACGCCGCCTCGGACGTCTTCGACGCCTTCCTGTCGGCCGCGCGGAACCTCGGCGAGACGGGCGTGGCCGAGGTCGAGACCGAGGAAGAGGAGACCACCGTCAGCCTCGCCGACACACCTTCCGGCGATACGATGCTGACCGCCCTCGCCCGCATGATGGCGCTGCCCGACCTCTGCTCGCGCGCCTGGATCTGGTCGCAATACGATCACACGGTCATGGGCGACACGGTGCAGGGCCCCGGCGGCGATGCGGCGCTGGTGCGCGTGCACGGCACGGACAAGGCGCTGGCGATCTCGACCGACGTCACCCCGCGCTACTGCCTCGCCGATCCGCGCATGGGCGGAAAGCAGGCCGTCGCCGAAAGCTATCGCAATCTCTGCGCGGTCGGCGCCGAGCCGCTGGCGATCACAAACTGCCTGAACTTCGCCAATCCCGAAAAGCCCGAGATCATGGCGCAGTTCGTCGGCTGCCTCGAAGGCATGGCCGAGGCCTGCGAAGCGCTGTCCACCCCTGTCGTGTCGGGCAATGTCTCGCTCTACAACGAGACGAGCGGCAAGGGCATTCCGCCGACGCCCGCAATCGGCGCGGTCGGCCTCCTTCAGGACGCCAAGGCGAGCGCCCGGATGGACGGCGCGCGGGCGGGCGATGCGCTGATCGCGCTCGGCGTCACCCGCGGCTGGCTCGGCCAGTCGCTCTATCTGCGCGACCTCTTCGCCCTGACAGAAGGCGCGCCGCCGCCCGTCGACCTCGCCGCCGAGCGCAAGGCGGGCGAGCTCGTGCGCAAGCTGATCGGCACGAGCCCGGTCACGGCCGTGCACGATGTCTCCGATGGCGGCATCCTCGTCGCAGCGGCGGAAATGGCGCTTGGCTGCGGCGAAGGCCTCGCCCTGACGACGCCGGTCAAGGAGCGCAGAGCGGCCTATTGGTTCGGCGAGGATCAGGGGCGTTACCTCATCGCCGTGCCGGCCGCAGAGGCCGACAATGTCGTCCTGAAATGCGCCATGGGCGGCGTGCAGGCGAGCCGCCTCGGCGTCTTCGGCGGCGACGCCATCGTGCTCGACGGAAGAGACCGGCTCGACCTCCTCACCCTGCACCGCCTCCACGAAGACACCCTGCCCTCTCTGTTCGAGACGACCGAGGAAACCGAACCCATGCCCATGGCCGCCGACGACATCCGCACGCTGATCCTGGACGCAATGCCCGATGCCGAAGTCGAGATCACCGATCTCGCCGGCGACGGTGACCACTATAAGGCGCGCATCGTCTCCTCCGCCTTTGACGGGCTGAACCGCGTGCAGCAGCACCAGCTCGTCTACAAGGCGCTGAAGGGCCGGATGGGCGGCGAATTGCACGCCCTCGCGCTGGAGACCGCGCCCAAGGACTGAGGCCCGTGACGGAAGCGTCCAGCCTCGGCTTCGGGGCCTCCGGGCCCTGGGCCATGCCTTGGTTTTCCGAGGCGAAGGCGCAGCGCGTACTCGAAGCGGCACTCGGCGCGGGCATCCGGCATCTCGACACGAGCCCGTCCTATGCGGGCGGTGCGGCAGAGGCCCGGCTCGGCCGCCTGCTAACGCGGCTGGAGGCCGAGGGCAGCGCGGCGAGGAGCGCGCTCTGCATCAGCAGCAAGGCGGGCTCCTTTCCTGCGGGGGACGGGAAGATCGCCAAGGACTTCTCGCCCGCTCGCCTGCGGCGGCAGGTGGAGGAGACATTGGCCTATCTGGGCATATCCGCCCTCGACATCCTCTATCTGCACGGCCCGGATGAGCGCCAGATCGATGAATGCCTGCCTCTTCTATGCGAGATGAAGGATCAGGGCCTCATCCGCGCCATCGGCAGCTGCAGCGACGGCAGGCAGCTGGCGCATGCCGCGGGAACCGGCGGCATTGACTGGCTGATGGCGCCTTATAACGTGCTGCGTCAGCACAATGGCGTGGCGCTGAGGGCGGGGCAGCGGCAGGGCAAGAAGATCGCCATCGTCGCGCCCCTGGCGCAGGGCCTCTGGCGGCGGGACATCCTGCTACCCCGGACGCCTTCTGGTGCCTGGTACGCCGCGCGGGCCTTCCTGAAGAACAGGGACGAGCTGCGCATGGCGCGGCGGGCGAAATGGCTGCACGAGGAGTCCGGATGGACGCCCGCGGCCCTCGCCCTCGCCTTCGTCCGCGAAAGCCTGTCGCCCGACCTGATCCTGACCACGACGACGAAAGCGCGGCACATCCGGGCATCCGCCGAGGCGGCGGCCCGCCCGCTGCCGGATGCGCTGAAGGCGAAGCTTCAGGGCTTGATGGTCTCGTAGAAGAGCCTGTCGCCGCGCTGCACGAGGATCTGGACGGGGCCGGACCGCACCTCGCGCAGGCGCGCCAGCTGATCGGCCACGGCGCCCGGGTCGCGCGCCTCGTTCCATCCCACTTCCAGGATGACGTCCCCTGGCCGCAAGGCGCTGCTGAGCGCGCTTTGCGGATCGACCGAGGTGACGACGACGCCTTCGACATCCTCCGGCAGGCCGTAGGCGGCCCGCACTTCGCGCGTGGCGGCCTGAAGGGTCAGGCCCGCAGCGGCGACGGCGGGCGCCCCGAGAGCCGCGGCCAGGGCGGTTTCCCGCCGCGCCAGCGTCACTTCGAGCGGGAGGCGCCGGCCTTCGCGCAGCACCAGCAACGGGACGGTCTCCCCGACGGCCGTGTCGGCGACCGCCCGCGTCAGGTCGCGCCGCTCCCGGATCTCCTTGCCGCCGAAGCGCAGGATCACGTCATCGGCGCGCAGCCCCGCCTCCGCAGCCGGAGAATTCGCGCGGGCGCGCACGACGACCGCACCGTCCCGGCTGGCAAGATCCAGACGGCGCTGCGTATCGCGCGTCACCTCGTCCAGCGTCACGCCGAGAAAGCCGCGCTGCGTCTCGCCATAGCGGATGAGCTGGCGCACCACGCTCTGGGCGAGATTGCCCGGCACGGCGAAGCCGACGCCGACCGAGCCGCCGGTCTGGCTGAAGATGACGGTGTTCACCCCGATGACCCGGCCGTCCATGTCGAAGAGGGGCCCCCCCGAATTGCCCCTGTTGATGGCGGCATCGGTCTGGATGAAGTCGTCATAGAGGCCGGAGTCGATGTCGCGGTTCTGCGCCGAGATGATACCGGCGCTGACCGACCCGCCAAGGCCGAAGGGGTTGCCGATGGCGACGACCCAGTCGCCCACCCGCGGCTCGTCGCTGTCGCCGAAGCGGACATGGGGAAATTTCTCGTCCGCTTCGATCTGCAGCACGGCGAGATCGGTCTCCCGGTCGGCGGCGCGCAGGCGGGCTGGATATTCTGTTCCATCGGCCAGGATGACGAGAATCTCGTCGGCCTCCGCGATAACGTGGTTGTTCGTCACCACGATGCCGCTCTCGTCGACGATGAAGCCCGATCCGAGCGAGACCGCCTGGCCGTCGCTTCCGCCCGGCAGCGCGGTCTGCGAGGTCGAGATGTTCACCACCGCCGGCATGACGCGCTCGACGAGGTCGGCGAAGCTGTCGGGAGCGCCCCGCGCCAGAGCCGGAGCGGGCGCGGCGAGAAGAGCAGCGGCGACAAGCAGCGTGGCGATCAGGATGCGCATCGGAAATATCCAGAAAAAGAGTATCCGAAGCGTAGAGGCAAACCAGCCGGCGGCAAAGAGGCGCGAAGGCCGCAGCGAGTGTTCCGCCGCGGCCTCCGTTCAGGTCGAGCCCGGAGGCAATGCCCTCAGGCGGCGTCCTCCACCGCTTCGGACCAGGCACCCTGCTGGGCGAGCCCGTTCATCTTGGCGCGGTGGTCGAAGGCCCGCTGCGCCGCGGCGACATTGCCTGCCTGCCCTTTCCACGCATCGAGCGCGGAGGCCTGGAGCGCCCGGCCATAGGAGAAGGAGAGCGACCAGGGCATCTCGTCCTTGTACATCTTGTTCATCGTATTGAGGTTCTCGGTCGCCTCGCGCTCGGACTGGCCGCCCGAGAGGAAGACGATGCCGGGCACCGCCGCAGGCACGGTCTCGCGGAAGCACTTCACCGTCTTCTCCGCGATTTCCTCGCTCGTTGCCTGCGTCTTGGCCTTCTTGCCGGGGACGATCATGTTCGGCTTGAGGATCGTGCCTTCGAGGGCGACGCGCTGGATGAAGAGTTCATCGTAGAGAAGCCGCAGGCCCGCCGCCGTCACCTCGAAGCAGCGGTCGATGTCGTGGTCGCCGTCCATCAGGACTTCCGGCTCGACGATCGGAACGATATTGGCTTCCTGGCACAGCGCCGCATAGCGGCCGAGCGCATGCATATTGGTGCGCAGGCAGTCGGCCGAAGGAATGGTGACGTCGCCGTCCCGGCCGATATCGATCACCGCCCGCCATTTGGCGAAACGCGCGCCGAGTTCGTAATATTCGGCGAGCCGCTCGCGCAGGCCGTCGAGCCCCTCGGTCACCTTCTCGCCCGGCGCGAAGGGCAGCGGTTTGGCGCCCTTGTCGACCTTGATGCCGGGGATCGAGCCCGCATCGGTGATCAGCTTTGTCAGCGGCGTGCCGTCGGCGGCCTTCTGGCGGATCGTCTCGTCGAACAGGATGACGCCTGAAATATGCTCGCGCATGGCGGTCTCTGTGCGGAAGAGCAGCTCGCGATAGTCGCGGCGATTGTCCTCCGTGCTCTCGACCGAGATGGAGTCGAAGCGCTTCTTGATCGTGCCGGTCGATTCGTCCGCAGCGAGGATTCCCTTGCCGGGAGCAACCATGGCGCGGGCGACCGCGTTGAGGTCGTCCAGATTGCGTTCCGCCATTCTATTCGTTTCCTTCCTCAATTCCGGCTCAAGGCCGCGACGCCCGGAAGCGTCTTCCCCTCCATCCATTCAAGGAACGCGCCCCCTGCGGTGGAGATGTATGTGAAATCGTCGGCCACGCCGGCCATGTTGAGCGCCGCGACCGTGTCCCCGCCGCCGGCGACGGAGGTCAGCTGGCCCTCCTTCGTCAGCTTCGCGGCATAGCGGGCCAGTTCGACCGTCGCCGTATGGAAGGGCGGCGTCTCGAAGGCGCCAAGGGGCCCGTTCCAGATCAGCGTCTTGCAGCCCTCCAGCGCCTCGGCATAGGCATCGACGCTGTCGGGGCCGAGATCGAGGATCATCTCGCCCGGCTTCACCGCATCGGCCGCGCGCACCGCCGTATCGGCATTCGCCTCGAACTTGGCGGCGACCACCACGTCGCGCGGCAGGATGATCTCGCAGCCCTGCGCGCCGGCCCGCGACAGGATCTCCTTGGCCGTGGGCACGAGATCGGGCTCGGCGAGGCTCTTGCCGACATCTTCGCCCATGGCGAGGAGGAAGGTGTTCGCCATGCCGCCGCCGACGATGATCTTGTCGGCTTTGCCGAGAAGGTTCGTCAGCACGTCGAGTTTGGTCGAGACCTTGGCGCCGCCGACAATGGCCATGACCGGGCGCTCGGGCGCGGCCAGCGCCGCATTGAGGTAGTCGAGCTCGCGCTGCATGGCGCGCCCCGCTGCGGCGGGGACGAGCTGCGCGAGGAATTCGGTCGAGGCATGCGCCCGGTGCGCCGCCGAGAAGGCGTCGTTGACATAGGCATCGGCATTCATCGCCAGCGCCTTGGCATAGACCTCGTCATTGGCCTCTTCGGCGGCGTGGAAGCGCGTGTTCTCGAGGAGGAGGACATCGCCCGGCTGCATCGCCGCGACGGCGTCGTTCGCAGGCTCTCCGACCGAGTCGGCCGCGAAGCCGACCTGCCGGCCCAGCACCTCTGAGAAGGCTTCCGCGACCGGGCGCAGCGACATCGTCTCGTCGCGCTGCCCCTTGGGCCGCCCGAAATGGCTGAGCAGGATGACCTTCGCCCCCTTCTCGCTCAGCTCACGGACAGTCGGCACGGCCCGCTCGAGCCGCGTCGCATCGGAGACCTCGCCGTCCCTGACCGGGACGTTGAAGTCCACGCGCACCATGACCCTCTTGCCGGAGAGGTCGCCGAGATCGTCGATCGTATTGAAGCCGGCCATAATCGCCTCTTTTCAGTCTCGTTCCTGGGCGCCCGGCATCGGGGACCTTTCAGCCGGCCGCCTCGTCGGGATCGCAACGGGTGAACACCGCCGAGCGTGTTCCCTCCTCCGCCAGAAGGGCATCGGGAGAGAGCGTGTAGGTCACTTCGCGCTCATAGGGCATGCCTTCGCCCTCGCACCGCATGCCGACGCGAAAGCGGACATTGGCTTCGAGCACGCGGACCGATTGCAGGTCGCATGCATTCTCGTAGCCCGTGAAGCGCTCGGCGGTGATCTCCACCGGCGCTTCGGGCGCGGTGCCGGGGCTAAGGGCGCAATTCGTGCCCTCTCCCGCCCAAAGCCCCTGGAAGGGATGAACGCCTGGGGCGGGACGCGTCTGGGCCATGGGCGCTCGCGGTGCCCCGGCCTCCTCCGAGGGCACTGTCTCCTCCCCGCCCCCGCAGGCGGCGAGAAGGAGGAGAACCGGAAGCGCGCGCCGCATGCCGCCCTCTTTAAAGGAACTTCGCCATGACGAGGGCCGTGTCCGCCATGCGGGTCGAGAAGCCCCATTCATTGTCGTACCAGCTCAGGACACGGACCAGATTGCCGTCCACGATCTGCGTCTGCGCCGTCGCGAAGGTCGACGAATGGCTGTCATGGTTGAAGTCCGAGCTGACCAGCTTCTCATCGGTATAGCCGAGGACGCCCTTGAGCTCGCCGTCAGCGGCCTTGCGGATCGCGTCATTGACCGCCTCGACGCTCGCTTCGCGCTGCGGCTGGAAGACGAGGTCGATCATCGACACGTTCGGCGTCGGCACGCGCACGGCAGAGCCGTCGAGCTTGCCGTTGAGATCGGGCAGGACGAGGCCCACCGCCTTGGCCGCGCCGGTCGAGGTCGGGATCATGTTGCTGGCCGCCGCGCGGGCCCGGTAGAGATCCTTGTGCAGCGTATCCAGCGTCGGCTGGTCACCCGTATAGGAATGGATCGTCGTCATGTAGCCGCGCTCGATGCCGAAGGCTTCGTGCAGGACCTTGGCGACGGGGGCGAGGCAGTTCGTCGTGCAGGATGCGTTGGAGACGATCGTGTCCTCGGCCGTCAGCGCATCGTGGTTGACGCCATAGACCACCGTCTTCTCGTTCAGCGCCTTGGAGAGGGGCGCAGAGACGAGGACGCGCTTCGCGCCCGCTTCGAGATGGGCCTTCGCCTTGGCCGGATCGGTGAAGATGCCGGTGCATTCGAAGACGATGTCCACGCCCCGCTCGCCCCAGCGCAGGGCCGAAGGGTCGCGCTCGGCGGTGACGTCGATCGTCTTGCCGTTGACGCGCAGGTTCTCGCCCTCGACCGAGACGTCCGCATTCAGGCGGCCATGCACGCTGTCATATTTGAGCAGATGCGCATTGGTCTCGACCGGGCCGAGATCGTTGATCGCGACCACTTCGATATCGCTGCGGTCATGCTCGATCATGGAACGGAGCGCGAGGCGTCCGATCCGTCCGAACCCGTTAATGCCGACTTTCAGAGCCATGATGCTTCCTCCTTAACCGATCAGCGCGCGGACCTTGTCGGCCGCCGCCTCTGCCGTGATGCCGAAATGCTCGTAGAGCGCTTTGTAGGGGCCGGACGCGCCGAAGCCGGTCATGCCGACGAAATCGCCGCGCGTGCCGCCCGCATGCAGGATCGCGTCCCAGCCCTGGCGGATCGCCGCCTCGATGCCGACCCGCGGCACGTCACCGAGCACCTTGGCGATGTAGTCCGCGTCCTGCTCGGCGAAGAGCTCGAAGCAGGGCATGGAGACGACGCGCGTCGCGATGCCGTCCTTTTCGAGCAGCGCCTGCGCCTCGAGCGCGATGTCCACTTCCGAGCCGGTGGCGAACAGCGTCGCCTTCGCGTCTTCCGCCTCGCGCAGGACATAGCCGCCGCGCTTCGTTTCGTTCTCGGACGCGTCATCGCGCACGGGACCGATATTCTGGCGCGTCAGCGCGAGGACCGAGGGCCCTTCGGTGCGCGACAGGGCGCAGGCCCAGGCCTCGGCCGTCTCGACCGCGTCGCCGGGACGGAAGACGGCGAGGTTCGGGATCGCCCGCAGGCTCGCCAGCGTCTCGACCGGCTGGTGGGTCGGCCCGTCCTCGCCGAGGCCGATGGAGTCGTGGGTCAGCACGTAGACGACCCGCACGCCCATCAGCGCGGCGAGGCGTGCGGCCGGCCGCAGATAGTCCGCGAAGACCAGGAAGGTGCCGCCATAGGGGATGACCCCGCCATGAAGCGCGATGCCGTTCATCGCCGCGGCCATGCCGTGCTCGCGGATGCCGTAATGGACGTAGCGCCCGGCGTAATCCTCGGAGGAGAAGACGCCGAGATCTTCCGTGCGGGTATTGTTCGAGCCGGTCAGGTCGGCCGAGCCGCCGAGCGTGGTCTCGATCGCCGCATTGATGACCTTGAGCGCGTTCTCGGACGCCTTGCGGGTGGCCACCGCGCCGCCCTCTGCGGCGAGGTCCTTCGCATGGTCCTTGAGCGCCTCGATGGCCTTGGCGGGATCACCCTTGAGGCAGTCGCGGAACGCCGCACCGTTCTCCGCAGCGTCGACCCGCTTCTCCCAGGCCTCGCGGTCCGCGGCGCCGCGGCTGCCGGCCTCGCGCCACGCCTTTTCGACCTCATCGGGAACGACGAAGGGTTCGGCGGTCCAGCCGAGGCTCTTGCGCGCGGCGGCGATGTCTTCCTCGCCCAGAGGCGCACCATGCGCCTTGGCCGTGCCGGCCTTGACGGCCGCGCCCTTGCCGATGGTCGTCTTGCAGGCGATCAGGACCGGGCGGTCGGAGGTCTTGGCCTCTTCGAGAGCGGCATCGACCGCCTCGGGGTCATGGCCGTCGCAGGCCAGCGTCTTCCAGCCCGACGCCTCGAAGCGCTTGCGCTGGTCGGTCGAGTCCGACAGCGAGATCTTGCCGTCGATGGAAATGCCGTTGTCGTCCCAGAGGACGCAGAGCTTGCGCAGCTTGAGATGGCCTGCGAGCGCGATCGCTTCCTGGCTGATGCCTTCCATCAGGCAGCCATCGCCCGCGATGGCCCAGGTGCGGTGATCGACCACGTCGTCGCCGAAGCGGGCATTGAGATGCGCCTCGGCCATCGCCATGCCGACGGCGTTGCCGAGGCCCTGGCCGAGCGGACCGGTCGTCGTCTCGATCCCCGGCGCATGGCCGTATTCGGGATGGCCCGCCGTCTTGGACGACAGCTGACGGAAATTCTTGAGGTCGTCCATCTCCATGCCCGGATAGCCGAGCAGGTAGAGCAGGCTGTAGATCAGCATGGAGCCGTGGCCGGCCGACAGCACGAAGCGGTCGCGATCGGGCCAGTCGGGCGCCTGCGCGTCGAACTTCATGTGGCGCGTGAAGAGGACGGTCGCCGCATCGGCCATGCCCATCGGCATGCCGGGGTGGCCGGACTGCGCCTTCTCCACCGCATCCATGGACAAGACCGCGATAGCTGCCGCCTGTGAGCGCAATTGTTCGATATCCACCAGAGAATTCCTTGCGAGTCTGTCAGGTCCGTGATTGCACTTGAGGCCGCCCCAGGGTCAAGGCTGGCGCGCTGCGAGTGCGAGTGTGCGTCGCGCGGACTTGATGACCGGCAGCTCGATCATCTTGCCGTCGAGAAGCGCGACGCCGTCCTCCGCCTGCTCGAAGGCTTCGACCACGCGCTGCGCCCGCGCGACCTCGTCCTGCGTGGGCGAGAGCGCCGTGTGGATCGGCGCGAGCTGGGCGGGATGGATCGCGCTGCGGGCATGGATGCCCAGCGCCTTGGCCCGCCGCGTCTCGGCCTCGAGGCCGTCGGGGTCCTTCACGTCGAGATAGGGAACGTCGAAGAGCACCTTGCGCGCCGCCCCGAAGGCCAGTGCGCAGCGCGAGCGGCCGTAAAGATGCGCCTCCCAGGAGAGGTCGCAGCCGATATCGGCGGCGAGGTCGATCGCGCCGTAAATGCCGCCGATCACGGCCTCATGGTCGGCCAGAGCATCCGCCGCCTGGATCGCGCGCGCTGATTCGAGCACGGGGATCAGCGCGTCCTTGCCATAGGCTGCCCGGACCCTGTCGAGGTCGGCGGGACCGGTCGGCTTGGGGATCATCACGAAGGCGATCCCTTCTGCGCCCTTCAGCGCATCCAGATCCGCCTCGCCTGCCTCCGAGCCGACGGCATTGACCCGCAGGCCGACACTGGCAGGACCCTCGCGCCGCGCCAGGAAGGCCAGCGTCTCCTCGCGCGCCTTCGCCTTGCCCTGCGGGGCGACGGCGTCTTCGAGGTCGATGCAGACGAGATCGGCGCCTGCCGCCGCCGCCTTCTCGAAGCGGTCGGGCCGGGCGCCGGGCACGAAGAGCAGGGAACGCCAAAGCTGCGGGTCGGTCATGAAGCCTCTCGTCTCTGCGCGGCTTCGGGTTAGGTTCGTCACGGCGTCCCGTCAAACGCCTCTCGCGGCTTGTCCGCGGGCGCGGCGCGGGCGACGATGAGAAGAGGAGGTGGGCATGAAGCCTTTCACGTTTCAGACCGTGCCGGATATCCGCTTCGGCGTCGGGGCGACCGCGACGCTGCCCGACATGCTGCGCGGGCGCGGCGCGAAGCGGGTGCTGCTGGTTACCGACAAGGGCATCAGGGGTGCGGGGCTCCTGGCGCCGGTCGAGGAAGCGCTGAGCGGCGCCGGGCTGTCCGTCACCGTCTTCGACGAAGTGGTCGCCGATCCGCCCGAGGACATGGTCCTGCGCTGCGGCGAGGCGGCGAAGGACAAGGATGCCGTGATCGGCCTCGGCGGCGGCAGCCCGCTCGACACGGCGAAGCTCGCGGCGCTTCTCGCCAAGGGCCAGCAGCCGCTCTCCGAAATGTACGGCGTAGACCAGGTTCGCGCGGAGCGCCTGCCCCTCATCCTCATCCCGACCACTGCCGGCACGGGGTCCGAGGTCACGCCGATCGCCATCGTCACGACCGGCGAGACCACCAAGTCCGGCGTCGTCTCCCCCGCCCTCTATGCCGACGCGGCCCTTCTCGACCCCGCCCTCACGCGCGGCCTGCCCGCCGAGGTGACGGCGGCGACGGGAGTGGACGCCATGGTCCACGCGATCGAGGCCTATACGACCGCGCACAAGAAGAACCCGGTTTCCGACGCGCTGGCGCGCGAGGCGCTGCGCCTCCTCTCGGTCCATGTGCGCGGCGCCTTCGAGGACGGCAACAACGACGATCACAGGGGCGGCGCCATGCTGGGCGCCATGCTGGCGGGCCAGGCCTTCGCCAATGCGCCCGTCGCCGCCGTCCACGCCCTCGCCTATCCCTTGGGCGGCCGCTTCCACCTGCCCCACGGGCTGACCAACAGCCTCGTCCTGCCCCATGTCCTGCGCTTCAACCTGCCCGCCGCAGCGCCGCTCTATGCCGAGCTGGCAGAGGACGTCGCGGGCCATGCGGAAGGTTCGGTCGAGGCGCGGGCCGAGGCCTTCGTCGGCGCGATGGAGGACATCTGCGAGGCGGTCGGCATGCGGCGGCGCCTTCGCGAATTCGGCATCAGCCACAATCACCTGCCGGACCTCGCCGAGGACGCGATGCTTCAGACGCGCCTGTTGCAGAACAATCCGCGCGAAGTGACACTGGAAGATGCGAGGGGGATCTATGAGCGCGCGTGGTGAGCCCAGGGACGCCTTCGCCCGCTTCGTCCCGATCCAGACCCGCTGGTCGGACAATGACGTCTACGGCCACGTCAACAATGTCGCCTATTACGGCTTTTTCGACACGGCGGTGAACAAGCTGCTGATCGAGGAATGCGGCCTCGACATCCATGGCGGGGAGGTGATCGGCCTCGTCGTCGAGACCGGCTGCCGCTATCACGCGGCGCTCGCCTATCCCGAGCCCGTCGAGGTCGGCATCGCGGTCGAGCGGCTGGGCAATTCGTCCGTCACCTACAGGCTCGGCGTCTTCGCGGAGGGCGCTGAACGCTCGGCCGCGGACGGACGGTTCGTGCACGTCTATGTCGACCGCGACACCCGGCGGCCGGTGCCGCTGCCCGGGGACATGCGGGCGGGGCTTGAGCCGCTCTTGCGGGACTGACCGTCAGCCCTCCTCTCCCTCGCTTGCGAAGCTGAACACTTCTCCGATCGGCAGGCGGAAGGCCTCGGCGATCAGGAAGGCCGTCTCCAGCGAGGGTGCGTAGCGGTTCTTCTCGATCGCCGCGATGGTCTGGCGGGTGACGCCGGCCCTCTCCGCCAGCTCGGCCTGGGTCATCTCGCCTGCATGGAAGCGCAGCTCGCGCACGCGGTTGCGCAGGCGGCTCTTGCCGCCCTTCACGCGCTCATCCGGTAGAGCGCCAGCATGACCAGGCCGCTGACGATCTCGATCCCGAGAATGGCGAGGAAGATGACGTTCGCCAGAAGGGCGTTCCCCGACATCATCGCCAGCCCCAGAAGCGCGAAGGCCAACGCCAGATAGAGGAAGCCGCGAACGAACTGCGCGCGCAGGGCGATCCTGTGGTCGCGCTCGTCCACCTTGGTCCGTCCGCGCCCGACCAGCGCGGCGAGAGCGGCCCCGATGGCTGTCAGCACCGTGATGGCGAAGACGGCCAGGAAGATGCTGCCGCCCGCAGGCTGCGTAAGGCCGCCGCTCGAGGAAAGCTGCCAGGCGAACCAGCCGCCGACAGCGGCCAGGACCAGCACGACGGCGCCGGTGATGCGTTCTCTCTCGGTCATCGGATCTCTCCCTTGATGAAGGAGATGTACGATGATCCTGACCTGATGCAAGTATTTTTTACATCGTGACCGGTATTCTTGCCTCAGGCTTGCCGGTTCAGAGGACGGGCGCGAGCAGCCGGGCGGCTCTCACGGCGAGCTTGAAGAAGACCGAGCGCTGCTGATAATCGCGCTCGTCATGCTCGCGGCTGCCGTTGAAATCGCGCAGGAACATGCCCTCGACATTCCGGGCGAAGCCGCGATCCGCGACGATCACCATGGCCTCGAAATTCAGACGGAAGCTGCGATTGTCCATGTTCGCCGTGCCGACCATTGCGAGGTCGTCGTCGATCAGCAGCGCCTTTCTGTGCATGAAGCCGCGCGTGTAGCGATAGGCGCGCAGGCCCGCCCGCTCGGCTTCTTCCAGGAAGTCGAACCCTGCGAGCCAGACCGGAAGGTGGTCGGGGCGGTGCGGCACGATCACGCGCACATCGACGCCGCGCAGGACCGCGAGCTTGAGGGCCGACATCACGGCGAGATCGGGCACGAAATAGGGGCTGACGATCCATAGGCGCTCCTTCGCCGCGTTGATGGCGGCGACGAACATCAGCATTCCGGTCTCGAGGTCGTCGGCCGGACCGGTCGGCAGGAAGGCGGCGATCTGGTCGCCCCGGGTCGCGGGCCGCGCGTCCCAGTCGAGCTCCAGCACCTCGCCCGCCGCGAACTGCCAGTCCTGCGAGAAGGCGAGCTGCGCGGCCTGCACGAGCGGCCCTTCGAGCCGCATATGCGCATCGGCCCAGGGGCCGAATTTCGGGTCCTCGCCGACATATTCGACGCCGACATTGTTGCCGCCGACAAAGGCTACGCGTCCGTCCGCCACCACCGTCTTCCGGTGATTGCGGAAATTGACCTCGAAGCGCCCCCGGATCGGACGGCGGCGGCCGAAGCCGGCCACTTTCACGCCGGCTTCCCTGAAGCTGCGGAAATAAGCGCCGGGCGTGCTGATCGAGCCGATCTCGTCATAAAGAAGATAGCACCGCACGCCCCGCTCCACGGCGGAGGCCATGCGGTCGCGCAGCGTCCGGCCGAGCCGGTCGTCGCGGAAGATGTAGAACTGGACGAGGACATAGGACCGCGCCGCGTCGATCGCCGAGAAGATTTCCTCGAACGTCTCCTCGCCGTCCTCCAGCAGTGCCACGTGGTTGCCGCGCGTATAGCCCGCGCCGCCGATATCCTCAGCCACTTCCAGCTCTCGGGCGGCATGGCGCGCGCCCTGCCCCTCATATTCGAGGAAGGTGGAGACCTCCTGCTTCCGCGTCACCTCGGCCTGCGCGGCCCTGATGGCGGCATAGCCGATATGCTTGCGCCGCCCGAAGACGAGATAGAGCGGGATCGAAGCGTAAGGCAGCGCGAAAAGCGCCATCAGCCAGGCAAGCGTGCCCTGGGCGGTGCGATTGGCCATGATCGAATGGATCGCGCAGGCCACGGCCCCAGCGTAGAACGCGGCATCGAGCCAGAAGAAGATATCCGTTCCGCCCATGAACATGCCCTTGCGAGGATCGCGCCGGGCTAGGCCGCTTCGCGGGTCACGTCAGCCCGGATGGGCAGGTGATCCGATGCGATGCGGGCGAGCGGCGTGTTGTGGACCCGCGCTTCGACCCGCAACTGTCCGCAGGAATAGAGGCGGTCGAGCCGGGCGATCGGCCGGATCGCGGGGAAGGTCCGGCCGGGTGCGTATTCGTTCAGGAGCCCTGCGAGAGGCTCGAGCCCCCGGCCCGCCCGCGGCCACTCATTGAGGTCGCCGCAAAGGAGAAGCGGCATCTGCGCCCTGTCGGCATATTCGGCCAGCGTCTCCGCCTGGTGGCGGCGCCACTTCCTCGTGAGCGCCAGATGCGCGCCGATCACGATCAGCGGCCCCGCCTCCAGCTCGACCACGACGGAGACGGCGCCTCTGGGTTCGAGATAGGGCAGATCCAGCCGTTTCGCCTTGAGGACCGGCAGGTCCTTGCGGACCAGGATCGCATTGCCGTGCCAGCCAATGCTGTCCGGCCGGATCGAGAGTTCGGCGGGGCGGTAGTCGCTCAGGCGCGTGATCATTTCGGGCGGCAGCGCCGAGGCGCGCGGACCGAAACGCCGATCGGCCTCCTGCAGCACGACGACATCCGCACCGATCTCGGAGATGACGGCCATTGTCCGCTCCGGCTTGCGCCGGAAATCATGTCCGATGGCTTTCTGGATGTTGTAGGAGGCGATGCGCAGCATCCGCTCGGCTTACTCGCCTCGGGAGCGGCGGAAAACCCGTTCGGCACTTGCGCGCACCCCTGCCCGCTCCTAACTTCCGTGAGCTGCCCGGTGCGTCAGGACGGATTTCCCCGGGGCCTTACATTATCGTTCGGGAACCGCCTCTGGTCTGGACCGTGGTCCGTTTCACGTGGTGCCCACCTGGTCTTTCGGGTCCAGGGCGAAACAGTGTCCAACGGCCGGCGCGGCAATTCCCATTCCCATGCGGATGAAAGAAAGGCTTCGGCCTCATGGCCGGACCGCCTACATTGAGAGCATGCTGGCTCCTCTGCCCATCCTCGACTGGAAAGACCTCTTCCGCAGGCGCGCGAAGAAGGCGCGGGCCCGCGCCGCCGCCGCGCAACCCCAGGCCGCCCGCTTCGCCGCCGGCCATTTCATGTCGGCCATCGCGCCGAAGGCGGGGCAGACGGTCGCGCTCTATTCGCCGAAGGGCGACGAGCTCGATACCGGCCCTCTCGCCAAGGCGCTCGCCGAAGAAGGCGTCGCCGTCGCGCTTCCCGTCGTGACGGGCAAGACCGCGCCGCTGACCTTCCGCCTGTTCGAGATCGACCGGCCCCTCGTCGAAGGGCCTTATGGCATATTGGAGCCGGACGAGAACGCCGCGGAGGTGCGGCCGGATATCGTGGTGACGCCGCTTCTTGCCGCCCGCAAGGCCGATGGTGCGCGCCTCGGAATGGGCGGCGGCCATTACGACCGGACGCTGGAGGCGCTGCGCGCAGGGCCGCCTGGCGTGACGGCGGTGGGATACGGGTATGGCGATCAGCTGACGGAGCGGTTCCCCGTCGCCCCGCACGACCAGTTCCTCGACTGGTTCGTGTCCGAGCGCGGTGCGCTTCATTTCACGCCGCGCCGCTAGGCGCAGCGCCGGCTGCGAAACGTCGAGACCGGCCAGAAGGCTTCCGCGCAGGAGGAAGGCCGGAAGTTCAGAAGGATCGGCTGCCGCTTCGCTGGCGGAAGCCGGGCAATGGGACCGCCGTCGTCAGACCCGTTCCAGCGCCGGCTTGCGCGTGCGCAGCCACTCGCGGGCCTGCTTCTGCGCTTCGGCGATCTCGCGCGCGGACATCTCCAGCGTGAGCTGCTGGCGATAGACGCGTGCTTCCTGATTGCCCTGGAGCGCAGCCAGGTTGAACCATTTGTGCGCGCTGACGAGGCAGCTTTCCGCCGCTGCGCCCGGCGTCGAGGCCATCAGGCCCAGGCGGTACATTTCTTCGGCGGTCGGCAGGCGCTCGGCGCCTTCCAGGCTGGCATGGTCGAGGGATACAGACATTGTTCACTCCTGTTACTGCTTTGGTCACTGTCCGGCTCTGCCGGTTAACCTTGAAACGATAGTGACCATCCTGCGGTGAACATGAAGTAAAACGCACTTTAACTGTTCGGTGACCTGCCTTTAACCAGCCATTTACTATAACGGGAGGCGCCGACCGCTTCAGCCGCGGCCTTGCGGCGTGCAGAACCGGCGGTAGAGCGCCGGATCGTCGAGCGGCGTGATGCCCCAGACCGTGCGCCGCCAGCCGGTCTTCCGGAAGGGATGCCGCCAGGGCGCGTCCACCATCACCGTCTCGGGGTCGTCATAGGCGAAGGCGAACACCTCGAAGAGCGGCACGCCGCCGGCCATGTCCTCGGACCAGACATAGAAGCAGGGGCGGCCCGAGCCGTCCGTCGGGTTCATGAAGGGCATGAGGTTGAGACTGCGCACCTGCGCGCCCGGAAAGGCCGCGACGACGTTTCCGGCCGTGTTCTCCTCGCGCACGAGGTAGATGCTGTCTTCCGGCGTCACCTCGGCCAGCCTCTCCATCAGGTCGCCATAAGGTACGAAGCGGCGGCACTCGTCGCAGAAGGGCGGCCCGGCCACGGCGAGGCCGAGAAAGCGCAGGACCGTGAACAGGACGGCGAAGCCGAGCGCCCATCGCAGGTAGAGCCGCCTGCCCCGCTCGCCCCCTGCCCGCAGGAGCGCCGTCGTCGCCCCTGCATAAGCCGGCAGCAGCGCGGGGATGACATAGCGCTCGGAGATCGAGCCGACGCCGAAACCCACGGCGAGGAGGAGGAAACAAAGCGCGATGCCGCTCGTCAGCAGGAGGAGGCGTTCTTCCGCCATGAGGGGAAGCGATCGCGCCCGGCGCCGGAGCCATGCCGCGGCGAGCGTCCAGGGCAGGAAGAAGCTGACGGTGGCCACGATCAGCGCGCCGATCCCTTCGCCGAGCCGCGACAGGCGCGCGCCTTCGAGGCCGAGCGTGCCCGACAGCGTCGCCTGATAGGCCTCGGAGCGGCCGAGCAGCCAGACCGCGTGCGGCAGGACGATCGGCAGCGCGATCAGCGGCACGAGCAGGATGCGAGGGTTCAGGACGGCGCTGCGCGTCTCGCGCAGCGCTGCCGCCGCGACCAGGAAGGGCACGGCGAAGAGCGCGAAATTGTATTTGGTGAGCACACCGATGCCGCAGACGGCGCCGAAGAGGAGATAGGACCATGCCGTCCTTGCACGGGCCAGGCGAAGGCCTGCCCACATCCCCGCGCAAGTGGCCGCCACCAGAAGCGCCGAATGGGTGAAGGCCTGATGGTAGTTCCAGCCGATCTGGTAGAGGAGCACCGCGCCGAGGCCCGTCGCCGCGGCATCGCCGCGCCCCGCATGACGCTCGACGGCCTTGTAGAGGCAGCCCGCCGCAACGATCAGTGCAGCGTATTTCAGCACAAGGAAGGATGCGATCCCGCCGCCCGTGACCTGGTGCAGCAGGGTGATGATCCACTCGAAGAGCGGCGGGTTGTCGGCCTGATAGCCCCACTGCCATTTCTGGGTGAAGAGGTTCGTCTTGGCGTCGTCCATGGCGAGCCAGCTGCCCGCGAAGAGGCGGATGCCGGCATTGACGAGCGCATAGACGGCGACGATCCCGAGAACGGCAAAAAGCGTTCCTTGCGCTCCGCCGCGGCCCTGCGCAGCTTCATCCGGGCGCGGAGCGGTCATCGGCTTTTCCCGCCCTTCCCGTCTCTCCTCTCCGGCAGGAGCGGCAGGCCCGCCTCCCGCTTCGCCTCGATCTCCGCGATGGTCGCGGCGGCGCGCGCCAGGCGCTCCGGCGTGACGGGATGGGTGGCCGCCACCGAGATGCTGGCCGGGCTCTCCCGGCTGAACGTGTCGTAGACTTCGGCCGCGGCGGACAGATCGCCTCCCGCCCGGGCGAAGAGGTAGAGGCCGACATAATCCGCTTCCGCCTCGAAGGACTCTGACCATGGCGCGACCAGACCGAGCGCCCGCCCGGCCAGCGAGCGGTCGAAGGGGCGGCCGATCACGCCGGCGACGCGGTCCGTCAGGCTGCCGAGCGCATAGAGGACCGGCCCCGTCACGACGCCGCCCGTGAGGACGGCATTGCGGACATATTTGCGCGGATGCTCCAGCGCGACATGGGCGAGTTCATGGGCGATCACGGCCTGCAGCGCCTCGTCCGACAAAGAGCGGATGAGGCCGGTATAGATCGTGATCCCGCTGACCGCATCGGCGTTGATCGCCTGGCTCGTGCCGATCTTCACCGCCACGTCGCAGGCTCGCGCGCCTTCGAGGCGATAGGTCTCGCCGGCGACTGTCAGCGTCGCCTCGCGCTCTTCCTCCAGCGCGTCGCGCAGCGCCTTCGCGGCCTTTCCCGGATCGTCCTCCGCCTCGCCGTTCACGGCATCGACGAAGCCGCCGGAGGGTAGGCCCGCTTGCGCGGCTGGACTTCCGGCCATGACGTGCAGGACGCGCAGGCCCTCGGCGATCCCGATCTCTTCGAGCCGGTCCTCGTCGATCCCTCCCGCCATGCGGGCGAGGAGCGGACGGTCGGCGAGAACGAGCCCCGCGCGCGGCGCCGTGTCGGGACAGAGCTCAACATTCGCCGTCAGCACCGGCCAGGCGAGGTCGTAGACCCGCGCGCGGCGGGCCAGCGCCGTCTCCATCGCATCCTCGACCACACGCTCCCGCTCTGACGCCAGGAGCGCCGAATCGAGCGAAGGCAGGCGGTGATCCGGCGTCGCGCAGCTCGCGAACAGGAGGAGAACAAAAAGGATGCGAAGCCCGGCGCCCATGGCTACATGCTAGAGCCGCTCCCGCTTCTGCCAAGGCCCTCCAAGGAGACAAGATGGCCCGACCTTCAGAGACCTATGTCTGCCAGTCCTGCGGCGCCGTCTATTCGAAATGGATGGGCCGCTGCGAGGCCTGCGGCCAGTGGAACACGATCGAGCTCGAACAGGACAATGCCCCGCCGGGCGGGCTCAAGACCTCCGGCAATGCCAAGGGCGGCAAGGCGATCACGCTCGACAGCCTCGAAGGCGAGGCCAAGGCCGAGGCGCGCTATGCGACGGGCAACGGCGAGTTCGACAGAGCCGTCGGCGGCGGCCTCGTGCCGGGCTCGGCGCTGCTCGTCGGCGGCGATCCCGGGGTCGGCAAATCGACCCTCCTCCTCCAGATCGCGGCGGGCCTCGCAAGGGGCGGCACGCGCACGGCCTATATCTCGGGCGAGGAAGCCACCGCGCAGATCCGCATGCGGGCCAAGCGGCTCGGCCTTCAGAAGGCGCCGGTCGGCCTCGCGGCGGGCACTTCGCTGCGCGACATCATCACCACGCTGAAAAAGGAAAAGCCGCAGGCGGTCATCATCGATTCGATCCAGACCCTGTGGTCGGACACCCTGCCCGCCGCCCCCGGCACGGTCACCCAGGTGCGCACCTGCGCGCAGGAACTCGTCCGCTTCGCCAAGAACACCAATTGCACGCTGATCCTCGTCGGCCACGTCACCAAGGAAGGCCAGCTCGCGGGGCCGCGCGTGGTCGAGCACCTGGTGGACGCCGTCCTCTATTTCGAGAGCGAGGCGGGACGGTCCTTCCGCATCCTGCGCGCGGTCAAGAACCGCTTCGGCGCGGCGCATGAGATCGGCGTCTTCGACATGACGGGCGCGGGCCTGCGCGAGGTGACGAACCCCTCCGAGCTCTTCCTGTCCGAGACCGATCAGGACGTGTCGGGCTCGGCCGTCTTCGCCGGGATCGAGGGGACGCGTC
Organism: Parvularcula oceani; assembly: GCF_000733125.1. GTDB lineage: Bacteria > Pseudomonadota > Alphaproteobacteria > Caulobacterales > Parvularculaceae > Parvularcula > Parvularcula oceani. The sequence goes on from NZ_JPHU01000001.1 coordinate 155,468, forward strand.
CCGTCCTCTGCGAGGTGCAGGCGCTGGTCAGCCCCTCGACCCTCGGCGCCCCCCGCCGGGCGGTGGTGGGCTGGGATTCGGCGCGGCTCAGCCAGCTCCTCGCCGTGCTGGATGCGCGCTGCGGGCTCGATTTCGGCCGGCACGACGTGTTCCTCAATGTCGCGGGCGGCATGAAGATCAGCGAGCCCGCCGCCGACATGGCGGCTGCCAGCGCCCTCGTCTCCTCCCTCTTCGATGCGCCCCTGCCGCCCAAGACCGTCACCTTCGGCGAGGTCGGCCTGTCAGGCGCCGTCCGCCCGGTCCCGCAGATGGAGGCACGGGCGGCCGAGGCGCAGAAGCTCGGCTTCAAGAGCCTGCTGACCCCGCGCGGCGTCGAGAGCCGGAAGCTCGAAGTGATGAATTTCGACAATCTCGCCGAAGCGGTGGTCTGGCTGAAAAAGGCCGCCTGAACGCGCGATTGCCCGGAGGAGCGACGCGCTCTACCCAAAAGACCGGCAAGGGAGCGGAGCGATGGGCATCCTTCGGATCGTGGCTTGGGTTCTGGTGGGACTTGGCATCGCGCTGATCGGCGCGGACGGCATCTCGACGCTCGAACAGGGCGAGACCGTGCTGCGGTCGAGCCGCGAAATCCTCGCCCTGTTCGGCCTCGAGATCGGGGTTCTCGAGAGCGGCTTCGCCGCCGGGGTCGCGAACGTCCTCCTCGGCGCGCCCGGATGGATGGTGCTCGGCCTTCTCGGCGTGATCCTCGTCCTGATCTTCCGGCCTGTGGACTGAGCGCCTATTCGGCGGCGGCTTTCTCCGCCTCGGCCTCGGCGATGAGCCGCTCGGCCTCCTGGTTCAGCCGGACGTAATCCACCTTGCCCGTGCCCAGCAGCGGGATGTCGTCGACATGCAGCACGCGCTTGGGCACGGAAAGCTCCGGCACGCCGTGGCTTTGCGCCCAGTCGAGCAGCGCCTCGCGGCTGGGATTGGGCTCTTCGGTGAGAAGCACGATCTGCTCGCCCTTCTTCTCGTCGGGCAAGGTCACCGCCGCATGGACGGATTCGGGCCAGACCACGCTGGCGCAGTTCTCGACCACGGCGAGGCTGATCATCTCTCCCGAGATCTTCGCGAAGCGCTTCACCCGCCCCTTGATGGCGACATAGCCGCCGCCGTCGATCGAGACGACGTCGCCGGTGTCGTGCCAGCCGCCCTCGGGCGGATTGATCCTGCCCGAGCCGTCCGGGTCCAGATAGCCCGCCATCACGTTCGGTCCGCGCACGAACAGCCGGCCGCCGCTGGCCAGGCCCTCGACCGCCTCGAGCCGCGGCTCGACGCCGGGAAGCAGCTTGCCGACCGTTCCCGGCCGGATATCGCCGGGCTGGTTCACCGCCAGCACGGGCGAGCATTCGGTCGCGCCATAGCCTTCGAGAACCGAGAAGCCGAACAGGCGGCGGGCCAGGTTGCGGGTCTCGTCACGCACCTTCTCCGCACCGCAGACCGCGTAGCGCAGGCTCGACAGGCTCCCCTCCTTCCCGGACCGTAGATAGCGGTGAAGGAAGGTGTCGGTCGCGAAGATGATCGTCGCACCGGTCTTCTTGATCACCTCGGGGATCAGCTTGACGTGCAGCGGCGAGGGATAGGGCACGAGCGGACGGCCGTCGATCAGCGGAAAGAAGCAGCCAGCGGTCAGGCCGTAGGAATGGAAGATCGGCAGCGGGTTGAAGACGATGTCCGTGTCCTCGAGATCGACATGGCCCCGGACCTGCTCGACATTGGCCACGATGTTCTGGTGGCTCAGGACGACGCCCTTCGGCGCACCCTCCGTCCCCGAGGTGAAGAGGATGACGGCGGGCGTATCGGGGCCGAGCGGCCGGCGCATCAGGGCCGGGAATTTCTCGCCGAGGGCCGCGCGCAGCTTGTTCCTGCCGCTCAAGCCGTCCTTGATGTCCTCGAGATAGCGGATCTCGACATGGGCGGAGAGCGCATCGGCCAGCCCTTCCAGCCCCCCGACCTCGATGAACTTGCGCGATGTCAGGACCGTGCGGATCTTCGCCGTCTCGATCGCGGAAAGCAGCGCCTTCTCGCCGGCGGTGAAGTTCAGCATCGCGGGAACGCGGCCGTCGACGTAGAGCCCGAGAAGCGCGATGATCCCGCCCGCGCTGGTCGGCAGCATGATGCCGACATTCTCTCCGCGCTTGGTGAAGCGCTTGAAGGCGCCGCCAAGCGCGAAGGCCCCCCGCACGAGGTCCTTATAGGTGATCTCGCGCCCTTCGGGTTCGATGATCGCCACGTGCTCGTCGCCGAGGCGGGCTTTCGCCTCGAGCACCTTGGCGAGCACCGTCGAGCGGCTGCGCGACCAGATCTGGCGGCGCGTCTTGCGCGCCTGCGCGACGCGCCGCTCCTCGGCGGCGGCCTCCTCGGCGCGCTCGGCCGCTTCGGTGAGATCCTTCTCCGGCGTCTTGCGGGCGGCCATGGTGTTCCTCCTGGTCGCGATGCCTGCTTGCGCACCGCTTATGTAGTGACCTTGTCTGAAGGTTCTGTCTAAGACGCGCGGTAACAGGCCGCAACGCACCGTGACGGCGCGTCCGGACAGGAGTTTGCGTTGAGATCCCGCACAACGAGACGAGCCCCTCCCCCCTCCCGCCTCCGCATCGCCTGGACCGTGCTCATCCTCGGGGTCGCGGGCCTGATGATCGCCGCGATCCTCGCCCCCGTGCCGGAGGCGGAGCCGGTCGAGGTCGCCCTGACGCTTCCTGCCGCGCCCGACCCCTATGCGCCCGGTCCCGACCGCTCGGGAAGCGAGCCGGTGCTCATGGCCGCGCCCGAAGAGTCGGAAGAGCCGCCCCAGACGCCGGAGGAGGCGCTGGCCGCGGCAGGAGAGGACGCCGTCATCATCACCGTGCCGGAGGCGGCCGCATCGCGTCCGCGCGCCGCGCAGCCCGCAGTGCTGCCCTCCCGGCCCGATCCCGCCCTCACCGTCAGCGCCGCCGACGGCCCGCGCCCGGGCCGGGGCGCGGACGGCAGCACGCCTTTCGCCGCCTATCGCCGCGCGCAGGCTGCCGGCGAAGCCAGGGGCCTCGCCCTCGTCCTGAGCGGGCTCGGCCTCGATCCGGCGCTCACCGAGCGGGCCATCGACGAGCTGCCGCCGGAAATCTCTCTCGCCTTCGCCCCCTATGCCCGCGACCTGCCGGACCTCATCGCGCGCGCCAATGCCGCCGGCCATGAGGTCCTGATCGAAGTGCCGATGGGAACGCCCGGCGTCGCGCCGGGGGCGCTGGGGCCTGCGGGCCTCCTCGCCGACCGCCGCCCCTCCGGCAATATGCGCAGGCTCGACTGGATCCTGTCCCGGGCGCCGGCCTATCCCATGCTCACCAACTATCTGGGCGAAGGCTTCTCGCGCGACAGCCAGGCGATCGGCCTCGTCATGCAGCGGCTCTCCGAAGTCGGCCTCGGCTATATCGACGATACAGGCCAGGCGGAGGCGGCGGCCCGCGCGGCGGGCGTGCCCTATGCCGCGACCGACCGGCTGATCACGCCCGACAGCGGCGACCTCGCGCAGACCCTTCGCGCGCTGGCGCGCAGCGCGCGAAGCGATCGCGTGGCGCTCGGCAAGGTCTATGTGACGGAGGATGCAGTGGATATTCTGAAAGAGTGGGCGGAGGGGCTGCCGCAGCAGGGCGTGGCGCTTGTGCCGGCCTCCACGGCGGCGGCGGGATCATGAGAGTGCCCGACGCCCTGTCCGACTACCGGCCGAATGTCGGGGTGTGCCTCCTCAATCCGCGCGGCGAGGTCTGGATCGGCGCGCGCACCGGCCTCGGCGCGCATGAGCCGCATACGGTCCACCGCTGGCAGATGCCGCAGGGCGGGATCGACAAGGGCGAGGAGGCCGACGAAGCCGCGCGGCGGGAACTGTTCGAGGAGACCGGCATCCGCTCGGCCCGCCTGCTCGCCATGACGCCCGGCTGGCTCGCTTACGACTTCCCGCCGGAATATCGCCGTGGCCGCTGGCTCGGCCAGCGTCAGAAATGGGCGCTGATGCTGTTCGAAGGCGACGATGCCGAGGTCGATCTCGATGCGCATGAAGAGCGGGAGTTCGACGAGTGGCGCTGGGCTTCGCTCGATGAGGCCCTGTCGCTGGTGGTGCCGTTCAAACGCGGCGTCTACGAGGAACTGATCGGGAGCGTCAGGCCCCTATCCGAGTTCCTGAGGGACATGCTGGCGCCCTCCCGGCGCTGAAGGGCGCCGGGAGGGCTATCCGTCCTTATTCGGACCGCTCGACCGTCAGGTTGAGCGCATCGAGCACGCGACCGGGATTGGCCTGCGCCGCCGTCATCACCTCGCCCACGGTGACAGCCGCTTCGGGCGAGGCGCTGATCGTCAGCGTGCCGCCTTCGGAGAGGAAGGTGGACAGCGCGGTGGCGTATTCGGGAATGCGCGGGCTGATCGCGCCGCCCTGGAGCGCGCCGAGCGTGGCGAGGCCGACCGCCTGCTGGCGGAGCGTCTCCGGCTCCTGGCCGGCGATGGCGCCATAGACCTCGAAGATCGTGTCGAGCAGCGCTTCGTCCTCGATCATCAGGGTGAAGCTCTCGAGCGCCGTCCCCATCAGCGCCGCCTCGCTCGAAGCCTCGTCTCCGTTGAGGAGCGCAGGGTAATCGAACTGGGCGATATCGAAGGCGAGCCTGCTGTCATAGAGGCCGCGCGCCGTGCCCGTGGTTTCGAGGGAGATCGTGTTCGCCTGCGGATCGTAGGAATAACGCAGCTCCGACGTGCTCGGCACATCGTCGAGGCCCTGATCGCGCAGCAGGGTGATCAGCTCGCTCTGCTCCGGCGGGACATAGGCGGTGAAGTCGGTGACCGCGTCCCGCGTCTGCATCTCCACGCTCTTCGGCATGAAATGGACGAAGGGAATCTCGGACATGGTCGTCCGGCCGACCCGCGCGGCGGTCTTGCCGTTCACATAGGCGACCTGGTCGCGCACCTCGAGCCCGCCAATGCGGATGAGGTCGGTCGCGTCGAGCGGCGGCGTCTCGCCCCGCTCCAGATAGCCGATAAGGCCTTCGACGCTGAAGCCGTCCCAGCGCATGCTCTCGGCGGTGGTGCGGCTATTGCCCGGGAAGAGGAAGCTCGCGAGCGGCGAATCGGTCAGGACCGCCGCGCCGGGGCCGAGATCCGTCAGCGCCGCCTTGAGGGCGTCCATGTCCTGGACCGCCGTATAGTCGAGCTTCTCCATCAGGATGCGGCCGAGCGTGCCCTCCGAATAGCCGCCGACCGTCATCTCGCCGAGCGTCAGATCGAAGGTCTCCCCGCTCGGGCCGGTCACGTCGCCGATGTCGAGGTCGTAAATTCCCATCTGTTCGAAGGCGACGCCGCGCAGCATCTTCGCCATCTGCGTCTTCCCGTCGGCTTCTTCGCCGCCGGCGGGAAGGCCTGCGAATTGCGGCTTGCGCAGCTCCAGGCCGCCCACCGTGACCCGCATGGCGACAGGCTGGGTCTCCGCCTCCTCTTCTCCTTCGGCGTCGACCTGCGCGACGCCGCGCGCCTCGAGATCATAGACCCGCACCCGGTCGAAGACCTCTTCCAGCTCGCCCATCGCGCCGGTCTTGATCGCCTCGATCTTGTCGAGGTCGGGGCCGAACATCTCCATGCGGCCGATGGAGAGCGAGCTCTCCGCATTGCCTTCCTCGTCCGCGAAGGAGAGCTGCGTGACGACCACGGCGCCGAGATCGCGGTCGAAGACGGCGGCCTCGTAGCTGTCCGCCGAGATGCCCAGCGCCTGCATGACCGCTTCGCCGTCGACGGCCTCCGCGCGGCGGAGGCGATAGCTCTTCTCGAAGGGCGCGGAGGCCTGCACCGCCGTTGCGCCGATGGCGTCGCTCGCCAGCTTGTAGCCGGTCAGAGCCGTCGCGGCGGCTGCCGCCATGAGCGTGATCTTGATGGTTCGCGTCATTGGGTCCCGTCCCCTCGCCGAATGTCTTCAGCGCAGTCTAGCTGCACGATTTACGCCGCTGCTAGGACCCGGCCTGCAGAAAGGCCATTAACTTGCTCTTCAGAACTCGGCATCCCCTGCCGCCGCGCTCTGGATCAGGCGCACGGCCTCGGGGGACGTCCAGTCGGCGGCGCCCGCCAGCCGTCCCACCTCCCGGGCGCGGCCGTCATAGATCACCGTGATCGGCAGGCCGGCCGCGGCGCCCCCGCCGCTCCTCTCCGTGAAGCTCCGCAGGAGGCTCAGCGAAGGATCGCGATAGAGCGGCAGCGCCTCTTCGAGGCCGAGGCGCGCCAGCATGTCGCGCTGGCGCTGCGGATCGCCCGCCTCCATCGCGATCGTATAGACAGGCACCTCTCCTGCCAGACGCTCCTTGAGGGCGGCGAGGCTCGGAAGCTCCTCGATGCAGGGCGGGCACCAGGTCGCCCAGAGATTCACGACGGCGGGGCCGCCGCCGATCAGCTCGGACAGGAAGACGGGCTCGCCATCCGGCCCCTCCAGCATCACCTCGGGCACCCCGCGCGGCGGGAAGGACGGCGTGAACGCTTCCACCTCTCCGGTCAGGAGCGACGCATTGGCGGCCTCCCAGGGCTTCTGCGTCGGCTCGGAAGCCGCCAGCAGCACGTAGACGAGGAAGAGAGCGCCGAGGCCACCCATCGCGATCAGCAGCGTGCGCGGTTCGAGAAGGGTGCGGGCGAAGCGGGCTGGGGCGGTCACGCGGGCTGGCCTCTTCTGATCTGCTCGCCTACCAGATGCGCCGGGCACTCCCTGCCCGCAAGCCGTCCGCCGCCCGCTGGGACTCTTTGCCATGCGCACTCTCCTCCTCGCCATCGCCCTCCTGACGACGCTTTCGGCCTGTGGCCGGCGCGCACCGCTCGAAGTGCCGCCGCCCCCGCCCGAAGAGCAGGGCGAGCGGCGCTGAGGGGAGCCCCGACATGGATCACTTCACCCGCAAGGACGGCGTTCTCTGCGCAGAAGGCGTCGCGCTGACCGAAATCGCCGAGGCGGTCGGCACGCCCTTCTATGTCTATGCCGCCGCGACCCTGCGCCGGCATTACCGGGTCTTCGCCGAAGGGTTTGCGGGCCTCGGCGGCAGCGCGGGCGCCCCGCTGACCGCTTTCTCGGTGAAGGCGCTGTCCAATGTCGCCGTCCTCACCCTTCTCGCCAAGGAAGGCGCGGGGGCGGATATCGTATCGGGCGGCGAACTCGCCAGGGCGCTGGCTGCGGGAATCCTCGGCGAGCGCATCGTCTTTTCGGGCGTCGGCAAGACCCGCGAGGAAATGGCGGCGGCGCTCGACGCGGAGATCCATCAGTTCAACGTGGAGAGCGAGGCGGAGCTGCGCGCGCTGTCCGAGGTGGCAGCCGCGCGCGGCGTCGAGGCGCCTGTCGCCCTGCGCGTCAATCCGGATGTCGATGCGGGCACGCATGACCGCATCTCGACCGGCCGCAAGGACGACAAGTTCGGCATTCCCTGGGACCGCGCCGAGGAGGTCTTCGCCCTCGCCCGCGACCTGCCCGGCATCGCGGCGCTGGGCGTCGATGTCCATATCGGCTCGCAGATCACCAGCCTGACGCCCTTCGAGGCTGCGGCTCGGCGGGCGGCGGAGATGGTGACGCGGCTGCGCGCCCTCGGCCACCGGATCGAGCGGCTCGATCTCGGCGGCGGCCTCGGCATCCCCTATGGCGACGGCGTCACGCCGCCCGAGCCCGCAGCCTATGTCGAGACGATCCGGCGGGTCACGGACCCACTCGACGTGCAGCTGATCTTCGAGCCGGGCCGGATGATCGCGGGCAATGCGGGCCTTATGGTCAGCCGCCTGCTCTATACCAAGCACCAGTCCGCGCGCAGCTTCGCAATATTCGACGCGGGCATGAACGACCTGATGCGCCCCGCCCTCTACGGCGCCCGGCATACATTGCTGCCGGTGACCGAGCGGGAGGGCGAGGCCGCGCCCTATGACATCGTCGGCCCCGTCTGCGAATCGACCGACCTCTTCGACAAGGACGTCTCCCTCGCCGATCCGCGGCCGGGCGATCTCTACGCCTTCAAGACGGCGGGCGCTTACGGCGCGGTGCAGGCGAGCCAGTACAATACCCGCCCGCTCATCCCCGAAGTGCTGGTGGATGGCGAGCGCTGGGCCGTGATCCGCCGCCGCCCGAGCTATGAGGAGATCCTGGCGCTCGAAGACGTGCCCGACTGGATCGGGTGAGGCCCCGGGCCGCGCCTGCCGATTGACCAGCGCGCCCTTCGATCTTACCTCGCTCGCATGGCTGTACGTGAGATCCTGACTGCCCCCGACCCGCGCCTGCGCGAGGTGTCCAAGCCCGTCGACGCGGTGACGGACGAGACGCGCGCGCTGATGGATGACATGCTGGAGACGATGTATGCGGCGCCGGGCATCGGCCTCGCCGCGATTCAGATCGGCGTGCCGCAGCGGATTATCGTCATGGACCTCGCAGGCGAAGGCGAGCCGCCCCAGCCGCGCTATTTCGTCAATCCGGTAATCCACGATCCGTCCGATTCGGAAGTGCCTTACGAAGAGGGCTGCCTTTCGGTGCCGGGCTTCTACGAAGAGGTCGAGCGGCCCGATGCCTGCCGCGTCGAATATCTCGACTATCACGGCGAGCCGCAGAGCCTCGAAGCGCGCGGCCTCCTCGCGGTCTGCATCCAGCACGAGATGGACCATCTCGAAGGCATCCTGTTCACCGATCATCTCTCGCGCCTCAAGCGCGAGCGCATCATGAAGAAGCTCAAGAAGGAGCGGCTCGCCGCCGCGTCCTGATCCATGCGCATCGTCTTCATGGGTACGCCGGACTATGCGGTCCCGGCGCTCGCCGAGCTGATCGCGGCCGGCCACGAGGTCGTCTGCGCCTATAGCCAGCCGCCGCGCCGATCGGGGCGCGGCCAGAAGGAGCGCCCCTCCCCCGTCCACGCCTTCGCCGAGGGCCAGGGCATCCCGGTCCGCACGCCGACCAGCCTCAAGAGCGAGGAGGAGAAGGCGAAATTCGCCGGTCTCGGCGCCGAAGTCGGGGTCGTCGTCGCCTATGGCCTGATCCTCCCGCAGGACATCCTCGATGCGCCCGAGCATGGCTGCGTGAACCTGCATGGCTCGCTTCTGCCCCGCTGGCGCGGCGCGGCGCCGATCCAGCGGGCGATCATGGCGGGCGACGAGGTCACCGGCGTGCAGCTCATGCGGATGGAAGCCGGGCTCGACACGGGACCGATCCTCCTCTCCGAGACCGTGCCCATCGCGCCTGACGAGACCTATTCGAGCCTTCACGACAAGCTCAGCCGCACCGGCGCGGACCTCCTGCCGCGCGGGCTCGCGGCGCTTGAGCGCGGCGGCCTCGCAGAGGTGCCCCAGGACGAGGACGGCGTCACCTATGCCCGCAAGATCACGCCGGAAGAGGCCCGCATCGACTGGCGCCGTCCGGCGTCGGAGCTCGATCGTCAGGTGCGCGGTCTCTCTCCCTTTCCGGGCGCCTGGACGACGCTGCCCGGCGGCGACCGCCTGAAGGTGCTTCTCGGCGCGCCGGAGACTGAGGCGCCGGAGGCCGAGCCCGGGGCGGTGCTCGAGACGAAGAACGCGTTCACCGTCGCGACCGGCGAAGGCGCCCTGCGCCTCCTGCGCGTGCAGCGTGCCGGCAAGGCCGCACAGGACGCCGAAGCCTTCCTGCGCGGCAATCCGCTTCGGCCCGGCGACCGCCTCGGCTGACATGCCGCGCTATCGCCTCACGGTCGAGTTCGACGGCACGCCCTTCGTCGGCTGGCAGCGCCAGGAGAACGGACCGAGCGTTCAGGCCGCATTGGAAGAGGCAGGCGCGGCGCTTTCGGGCGCTCCCGCCCCCGTCGTAGGCGCCGGCCGGACCGATGCCGGGGTCCACGCCCTCGCCATGAGCGCGCATATCGACCTCGCCAAGGCCTTCCCCGCCCGCACCGTCCGCGACGCCCTCAACGCCCATCTGCGCCCGGCGCCGATCGCGGTTCTGACGGCGGAGGAGGCGGAGGACGACTTCCATGCCCGCTTCTCCTGCACGGGCCGCCGCTACCTCTACCGGATTCTCGACCGCCGCCCGCCCCCGGCGCTCGACCGGACCCGCGTCTGGCACGTGCCGGTGGCGCTCGATGCGGATGCGATGGCGGAAGCGGCCCGGGCATTCATCGGGCGGCACGACTTCACGACCTTCCGCTCGGTGCACTGCCAGTCGGACAGCCCCGTGAAGACGATGGACGCGGTCGAGGTCGAACGGGCGGGCGAAGAGGTGCACCTGCGCCTCGCCGCGCGGTCCTTCCTGCACAATCAGGTGCGCTCGATCGCCGGCACGCTCGAACGGGTCGGCGCGGGACGCTGGCGCCCCGAGGCTGTCGAAGACGCGCTCGCGGCGCGGGACAGATCCGCCTGCGGCCCGGTCGCCCCCTCACGCGGCCTCTACTTCGTGGCGGCGACCTACCAGCGCTGAGAGCCTGCCGCCCCGGCCGGTGACAGATCGGCAGATGATTCGGCCATCCGGACCGCAGGACGCCACAAGCCAGGCACCTGCCGTCTCCTCACGCTCAAAATTCGCGAATTTGTGATGCGTTTTTGCCACAATCGGCCACGCCGCTTCGCGGCCGCACTGTTTCTCGCGACCATCAGCTTGCCTGCGGCTTTCTCTGCCTCCTAACGTGCGCGTCATCTTACTCTTGCTGCGATGCACAACCAGGAGCACGTTTATGTCACCTCTGAAGCTTTCCAGCCTGTTGAGCGCCACCATGCTGAGTACTCTACCCGCGCTGGCCTGGGGGCAGGCGATCGAGGAGGCGCGCGAAGGCGGGGAGCTGCGTGACGAGATCGTCGTCACCGGATCGCGCATCGCCACGGACAATGCGGTGGAGGCGGTGAGCCCGGTCACCTCCTTCGGCGCGGCGGATATCGTCACCTCCGGGCAGACCGACATCACGGCGCTGCTGCGCGAATCGCCTGCTCTTCAAGGATCGCTGCCGGGCACGTTCTCCGCCTTCAATGGCGGAGCGCTGGGCGTCGGACAGCTCAACCTGCGCGGCCTCGGCACGGAACGCACGCTGGTTCTCGAAGACGGACGGCGGCACGTGGCGGGCGTGTCGGGAACCGGCGCGGTCGACGTGAACACGATCTCGACCGCCCTTCTCGACCGCGTCGACATCCTCACCGGCGGCGCGTCCTCGATCTATGGCGCGGACGCCGTCACCGGCGTCGTCAACTTCGTCATGCGGGACGGCTATTCCTTCGACGGCCCGGAAATGCGCATCCAGGGCGGGCTTACCGATGAGGGCGACGCGGAGGAGCTCTTCGCCTCCTTCGCCAACGGCTTCGCCTATGACGAAGGCCGCGGCGACTTCGTCTTCGCTGTCGAATACAACAAGACCGAAGCGGTGACCGCGGCGGAACGCGACTTCGCCGGATCGGGGCTCGCCACCTTCGTGTCGAACAATCCGACCGTCGCCGAAGCGCTCGGCATCAGCCCCGAATTCTCGAACACCTATGTTTCGGACCGGACGCTGCCGATCTCGAGCCAGTACGGCATCATCGCGCTCGGCACGACCGATGCGCCGCCCAGCGCCTTCTCCTACGTTCTCGGCAGCGGGGGCGCCCTCGGCTGCGGCGTCGCGATCGGCGCTCAGGGCTTTCCCGGATGCCAGGTCGTCGCGGACGGCCAGCTCCGCCCCTACAATCCGGGCGACGTCTTCATCGGTCCGTTCGAGGCCATCGGCGGCGATGCGGTCCCAACGGACCCCGATATCGAAATCATCCTGCCCGAGACGGAACGCGTGCTGTTCAATGCCAGCACCGGCTACGAGTTCTCAGAGCACCTCCGCCTCTTCGTGGACGCGAAATACGCCTATACGTCCACGCTGGAGTCGAACCAGGTGAACGGGTTCAACGACGACATCCCGATCTCGATCGACAACCCCTTCATTCCGGCCGCTCTCCAGGACCAGATCTCGGCGCTGCAGGGCGATGGCCTGACCCCGCTCCTGTCGATCTCGCGCGACACGCTCGACGCCAATGCCCTCCCCTCTCCCGAGGCGGAACGGGCGACCTTCCGGATCGTGGGCGGGTTTGAAGGCCAGATCCCCGGAACCACGCTCGACTACGAGGTCTCCTATAATTACGGCCGCACCGACGCGGACGTCACCAACCAGCGGACCCGCATCGAGGACCGCTTCTTCGCCGCCATCGATGCCGTGCGCGATCCCGTGAGCGGCGAGGTCGTCTGCCGCTCGGAGGTCGATCCCAGCGCTCCCATTCCGGGGCCGGACTATCCCGCGATCGACGGGGCCTATCAGACCTTCGATCCGGGCGACGGACAATGCGTGCCGATCAACATCTTCGGCGCCGACGCGATCAGCGAGGAAGGCGCGGCCTTCGCCTTCCTGCCGACGGTGTCTTCGAACGAGATCGTCCAGCGCGTCTTCTTCGCCTCGGTTTCGGGCGACACCGAGGGCGTCTTCTCCCTGCCCGGCGGTCCCGTCGCCTTCGTCCTGGGCTATGAGAACCGCGAGGAGGAAAGCGAATTCCTGCCCGACGGCCTCGTCCAGTCCGGCCTGACCTTCGGCTCGAACAATTCCGGGCCGACCCTGCCTTCGGGCGGCGAATACGAGGTCTCCGAGGGCTTCCTCGAAGTGAACGCGCCGCTCCTCGCCGGAATGCCTTGGGCCGAATATGCCGAGCTGCGCGGCGCGATTCGGTATTCGGACTATTCGACCATCGGCGAGACGACCGCCTGGACCGTTGGCGGACGCTACCAGCCGGTCAGGAGCGTGACCCTGCGCGGCACCGTCTCCCAGGCCGTCCGCTCACCGAACATCAACGAGCTGTTCTCTCCGCTCCAGCCCGCCTCCATCGGGGCGACGCAGGACCCGTGCGGGCCGGGCTTCATCGGGTTCGGATCGCAGTACCGCGAGCAGAACTGCTATCAGTTCGTCGAGCCGGGCTTCGATCCGACCGAGTTCAACTCGGCCTTCGTGCCGGGCCAGTCCGGCGGCAACCCCAATCTCGAGGAGGAAACGGCCGACACCTTCACCGTGGGCGCGGTATGGGAACCGGCGGGCAGGCTGGATGGGCTTCAGGTGATCCTCGACTATTATAATATCGAGATCGAAGGCCTGATCGACACGCTGGATCCCTTCGACATCGCCGGGAACTGCGTCGACCTGCCGACGATCGACAATCAGTATTGCGATCAGATCTTCCGCGATCCCGAAGACGGCTTCATCACCGGCTTCCTCGCCGGTGAGGTCAATCTGGGCAGCGTCGAGACCTCCGGCGTCGACTGGACCGTGCGCTACGGCTTCGACATCCCGCCGCTCTTCGGTCGCAGCGATCTCGGCAGCATCGACCTGAGCACGCTTGGGACCCACTTCATCGAAAATGACGAGGTGCGCGACCCCACCGCGCCCGACGAGGTTACGGATGTCCAGGGCGAGTTCGCGAACCCGGACTGGATCGCGAACTTCAATGCGGACTGGACCTATGGCGCATTCTCGCTCGGTTGGCGGGGCCGCTACGAATCCTCGCAGCTCACGCCGGGGGTGACCAATGACGACCTGTCGGGCGAAGGGGGCGACCTCTTCTCCAACATCACCGAGACCGGCGATTCCTTCGTGCACGATTTCTCGGCGGGCTATGTGCTCCGCGACGACATCGAAATCTATGGCGGCATCAACAACGCCTTCGACCGCGAGCCCTATATCGCGACGCTGTCGCGTCCGGCGGGACCGCGGGGCCGCTATTTCTATCTCGGTGCGAACCTGTCCTTCTAGGACGGGCGAAGAGCCCTGACGCCACATGCGGCGCCGGATCGGTTCACGGTCCGGCGCCGTTTGTCCGTCCGCTCCGGCAAGAGGCGCTAGCGCACCGGATCGGCATGGGCGGGGCCGCGGAAGATCGCATTGGCGACCAGCACGTTCAGCCCGTCCAGATAGGCGCGCGTCGTCGGGTTCTGGGTGAAGACGATCAGATGCCCCCGCCCCAGAGGCTCGACGGTCACGAAGGGCTTGTAGGCCAGCTGGCGCTGGGTCTCTTCCCAGACCACGCCCGAGGCGAGGAGGTCTTCCGGGCCGGCGAAGCTGACGACATTCGTGCCCGTATCGCCTCGCAGCGGCGCGTAGATCGCCGAACCGCTCGTCAGGACATGCAGGGTCGGCGCGAGGCCTGCCGCCAGCCAGTGGTCCGGATCGGGCTCCGCCCGCAAGAGGGCGCCGAGCGCGGCATCGGGCGCTGCCTGCGCGGGAGCTTCAGCGGCGATCCGTGCCGCCTCGTCTCCGAGCCGCGTTCCGGCGACGGTCGGCTCCTCCTCTTCGCCGCCCCCCTCTTCCGCCGGTTCCTCGGCGAAGGCTTTCTCGCGACGCAACGAGGACAGGCCGGATGCAGGATCGGCCACGAAGCGCGCAGCGCCGTCCATTGCGATCAGCACCCCGCCCCGCTCCACCCAGCCGCGGAGCGCCTCGCCGCCAGGTTCTCCGAGCACGGACATGTAGCCCCGGCCATCCGGCAGGATCAGCACGTCGAACGCATCGAGTTCGTCGGAGAGGAGGTCCGCAGTGCGCACAGGCTCCACCGGATAGCCGAGCTGGCGTTCGATCACGAAGCGCGTTGCCCCCGCCGCCGTGGGAGAGGTCGGGCGGTCCCATGCCATCGCGATCCGCGGCGGCGTGTACCGCTCCACATTGCGGCTGCCGAAATTGGGGCCGGCGGTGATCCAGGAGGCGTCGATGCCCACCACCTCCGCGCCGGTCTCGCGGGCGAGCGCGGCGAGGCGGCGGCCAAGGCCGTCTTCGTTCTCGCTGCGCACAAAGATCAGCGTCCCGGCGGGATAATCGCGCCCTTCATGGGTAAAGCCTTCATCGCTGCTTCGCAGAACGAGCTCCTCGCGCAGGGCCGTCGCGAGAAGCCGCGCCGAGGCGGTCGTGCCCCAAGGGGCGAGAAAGCCGAACTCGGCCCGCGGGTTTTCGACCTCGCCCGGCACGACGAGGCTCGGCTGCGCGGGCGCGAAGGCCCCTTCCGGCCGCTCCGCGCAGGCATCGACCTCGACATTGTACATCAGCGGAAGCGACCAGGCGGTCACATCGTAGATCTCGACGCCCAGCCCCTTTTGCCGGCGCCGGTCCTGCTCGGCCACGAAGGACGCGTCCATCGGCACGTCTTCGGCGAGAAGCGTCCTGACGAGGCGGCCGGCCGGCTGGTCGAGCGGCACCACATAGGCGCCCGCGCGATAGGTCTGTCCGCAGGCCGAAAAGGCCTCCTCCGCCCTGAGCGCTTCGACCCCCTGCATAGCGAGGATGCCGGCGAGCTTGTCGGCGCTCGACTGATCGGCCTGCCGCGGGATCACAAAGGCCCGCACTTCGCCCGTCTTCCCCTCTTCGAGGGCGGAGAGGCGATAGGCGTAGAAATCGCGCAGAAGCGCTTCGCGGTTTCGCGCCACCGTCTGAAGCGTCGCGATCGAGGCGGTGAAGTGATGCCGGACCGTGTCGGCATAGGACATGTCCTCGCCATTGCCGAGCTCGGCGGTCAGGCCGCGGGCGCTCGCCTGCTCATAGGTGGTTCCGATCGAGCCGTGGAAGAGCGGCCAGGCGGCGCCATAGCCCGGATAGAGGGCGTCGTAGACCTCGCGGGTGTAGTAGTCGAAACCCGAGCGGTCGAACCAGCGCGCATTGTTCCGTCCGATGAGGCGCAGCGTTTCGCGCTGATCGGCCGTGATGTCGGGATTGTAGGGCTCGGCCTCGGGCGAGAAGAAATAGCCGCCCCGCGTGCTCATCTCGTGCAGGTCGACGACCACGAGCGGATGCCAGCGCAGATAGGCGGCGACCCGCGCGCGGGTTTCCGGCTGCGTCAGCGCGAACCAGTCGCGGTTCATGTCGAAGAGATAGTGGTTCGTCCGCCCGCCCGGCCAGGGCTGGTTGCGCTCGGCGGCGATGGGGCTGCCCGAGGGTTCGAGGCCGAGCGTGTCATAGTAGCCGTGCACGAAGCGGGCGCGGCCATCGGGGTTCTGAACGGGGTCGATGAAGACGACCGTGTTCTCGAGGATCTCTTCGACGACGGGATCGTTGCGCGCGGCGAGCAGGTGATAGGCGGTCATCAGGGCCGCGTCGGACGAGGAAATCTCGTCGCCGTGCACGCCGTGAGTGAGCCATGCGGTGCCGGGCAGGGACTCGATCAGGGCTGTGGCCTGCGCGGGCGAGACCGTCCTCGGGTCCGCGAGGCGGTCCATGCCCTCGGCCAGGCCGTCGAGGTCGGCGAGGCGCTGCGGCGATCCGATGACGGCATAGAGCAGTTCCCGGCCCTGCCAGCTTCGCCCGATGCTGCGCAGCGCGATGCGGTCGGGGGCAGCCTGTTCGAGCGCGCGCAGATAGCGCGCGATGTCTTCGGGCGGCGTGATCCGCTCTCCGGCCGGCGTGCCGAGGACCTCTTCCATGGTCGGAATCGCGGGATCGAAATCGACGCCGGGCATGAAGCTCTGGCCCGATGCGCCGGGCGAAAGGATGAAAGCGAGAGCGAGGCTCGCCACCACGGTGGCCGCCCGGGCGAGGCTGTGTCTGATCACGAAGTCTCCAATCCTGCCATTCGGGGTCCCGGCGCCGGGACACGCCTCTGCGATGCCTCAAGGAGCGTGTCCGATGCAAGAAGGGGCGCAGCACTGAACGGGCCGTGCCGCTTCCTGCGTCCGCTTCGGGGGCCGGAGGCTGGGAACGGGTTTCCGGCCAGAGCCGCCGCCTGGCCGCGAGGGGCCGGCAGCGGAAAGGCCTCAGTGGATGAGTTCGACGGCGGAGATGCCGTCGATCGTCTTGAGCGCTCCTTTCACCGCCGCCGAAGCCGCCACGGGCTCGGGCAGCGCCAGCTCGACCTCGCAGCCAAGGTCGCGCAGCGAAAGGAGAAGGCGCGCAGCGCCCGGCCTGCCGCCCTCGGGCGCAACGCTGGCGAGGCGGCGCTTCAGAGCGGGAAGCGCCTCCGGCGTCTCGACGACGATGCGCAGGGAACCCGGGCGCTGCGCCGTGACCTCGTCGAGGCGGCGCGCGCCCTCCCCCGTCAGGCGCACCGAACCCTCCCGGTCCTCCGCCGTCACGGTGAAGAGAAGGAGCGCCCCCGGCTCGAACAGGTCGCGGGCGCTCTCGAGCAGCTCGGAAAATACGGTCAGCTCGAAATCGCCCGAGCGGTCCGAACAGGTCAGCCAGGCGAAGGGCTTGCCCGAGCGCGAGCGGCGGGGCGTCACCTCGCGGATGATCCCGGCCATGCAGCAGGCGATCCGCCCGCCCTCGGCCTCCCGCAGCACCACGTCCTGCGCCTTCACGCCCTTGGCGGCGAGCTGCTCCTCGTAATCGTCGAGGGGATGGCCCGAGAAATAAAAGCCGATCGAGCCGCGCTCATTGTCGAGGCGGTCGAATTGCGACCAGGGCTCGGCGGCGGGCAGAGCGGGCTTGGCGAGCGTGCTCTCCCCGCCGCCGAACAGGCCTCCTTGCGCGGAGGACTTCTCTTCGGCCTGCGCCGCCGAATAGCGCGTCAGGAACTCGGCCGCTGCGAAGAGCTGCGCCCTGTTCTTGTGCAGCGCATCGAAGGCGCCGGCGCGCGCGAGCTGCTCGAAACCGCGCTTGCCGATCCTGCGGCCGTCCACACGCTCGGCGAAGTCGTGGATATCCGTGAACGGACCGCCCTGGCGGCGGACCTCCTCGACATGGCGCATCGCCTCGGTGCCGACATTCTTGATCGCGCCGAGCGCGTAGTGGATCGCGCCCTCTTTTACCGTGAAGTCCCAGCCCGAGCGGTTCACGCAGGGCGGCTCGACCGTCACGCCGCAGCGGCGCGCCTCGTTGAGGAAGACGCCGAGCTTGTCGGTCAGGCTCATGTCGAGCGACATCGAGGCGGCGAGGAATTCGGCGGTGTGGTTCGCCTTCAGCCAGGCCGTCTGATAGCTGATCCAGGCATAGGCGGCGGCGTGGGACTTGTTGAAGCCGTAGCCCGCGAATTTCGCGACCAGCTCGAAGATGCTCTCGGCCTTCTCCGCATCGACGCCGTTCTCTTCGGCGCCGGCGACGAAGCGGACCTTCTGCTTGTCCATCTCCTCCTTCTTCTTCTTGCCCATGGCGCGGCGAAGAAGGTCGGCCTCCCCCAGGCTGTAGCCCGACAGGACCTGCGCGATCTGCATCACCTGTTCCTGATAGATGATGACGCCGTGCGTCTCGCGCAGGATGTGCTCGAGCTTGGGGTGGAGGTAATCCGGCGCCTCGCGACCCGCCTTGCGCTCGATATAGGTCGGGATATTGTCCATCGGACCGGGGCGGTAGAGCGAGACGAGGGCGATGATGTCCTCGAGGCAGTCCGCATTCAGACCTTTGAGGGTCGCGCGCATGCCGGAGCTTTCCAGCTGGAACACGCCGACCGCCTCGCCGCGCCCGAGCATGGCATAGGTCGTCTCGCAGCCCATCGGAATCTTCGCGGGCTCGAAGCCGCCGCCGATGAGGTCGGCGGCCTTCTTGATCACCGTCAGCGTCTTGAGGCCGAGGAAGTCGAACTTCACGAGGCCCGCAGGCTCGACCCATTTCATGTTGAACTGGGTCGCCGGCATGTCCGAGCGCGGATCGAGATAGAGCGGCACCAGCTCGTGCAGCGGCCTGTCGCCGATCACGACGCCCGCCGCATGGGTCGAGGCGTGGCGGTAGAGCCCTTCGAGCTTCAGCGCCGTCTGGAGGAGGTGGCGCACCTGCTCGTCGTCGCGCTGCTCCTGGCGCAGGCGCGGCTCACCCGCGATCGCCTCTTCCAGCGTGACCGGATTGGCCGGATTGTTCGGCACCATCTTGCAGAGGCGGTCGACCTGGCCGAACGGCATCTGAAGGACGCGGCCCACATCGCGCAGCACGGCGCGGGCCTGAAGCTTTCCGAAGGTGATGATCTGCGCGACGCGGTCGTGGCCGTATTTGCGCTGGACATAGGCGATGACCTCGTCGCGCCGGTCCTGGCAGAAATCGACGTCGAAGTCCGGCATCGAGACCCGCTCGGGGTTCAGGAACCGCTCGAAGAGGAGGCCGAAGCGCAAGGGGTCGAGATCGGTGATGGTCAGCGCATAGGCGACGAGGCTGCCCGCGCCCGATCCCCGTCCCGGCCCGACGGGAATGCCCTGCGCCTTGCCCCATTTGATGAAGTCCGAGACGATCAGGAAGTAGCCCGGAAAGCCCATCTGGTTGATGATGCCGAGCTCCAGCTCCAGCCGTTCCCAATAGGCGCTTTCCTCCGCGGCCAGTTCGATCGCGGCCAGGCGCGCCTTCAGCCCTTCGCGCGCCTGCCGGTCGAGCTCGGCGATCTCGCCTTCGAGATCGCCGGCGAAGCTCGGCAGGATCGGCGCATGGGTGCGCGGGCGGAAGGCGCAGCGTTGCGCGATCTCGACGGTCGCCTCGCAGGCCTCGGGCAGATCCGAGAACAGCGCCAGCATTTCGGTTTCGGACTTGAAGTAATGGTCGGCCGAGACGCGGCGGCGGTCTTCCTGGCTGACATAGGAGCCGGTCGCGATGCACAGGAGCGCATCATGCGCTTCATGATCGTCCGCCCTGGCGAAATAGACATTGTTGGTCGCGACCAGCGGCAGGTCGCGGGCATAGGCGGCCTTCACCGCCGCCACCTCCCAAGGGTAGCGCCCCCGCGCATCGGTGGTTTCGCCGGACGGGTGCCGCTGCAGCTCGAGATAGAGCCGCTGCGGGAACGCATCCGCCAGGCGGTCCAGAAGCGCCTCGGCATCGGGCCGCCGCCCGAGGCCGTAAAGCCTCTCGACCGGCCCGTTCGGCCCTCCGGTGAGGCAGATGAGACCGGCCGTGTCCTCCAGGAGATCCTGCAGATGGATGCAGGTCTCTCCCTCCGCCGCGGGCTGAAGATAGCCCCGCGAGCCGAGCGCCATCAGGCGCCGATAGCCGACCTCGTTCTGCGCGAGGAGGACGACGCGCGGAAGGCCGTCCGGCCCGCCCTCGGGAAGCTTGAGGTCGTCCGGGCAGATCGACACTTCCATGCCGGTGATCGACTGCACGCCAGCCGCGGAAAGCGTCTCGGACGCTTCGAGTGCGCCGAAGAGGTTGTTCGTGTCGGTGACCGCCAGAGCCGGCATCTTCGCGCGGACGCAGACGTCCCGCAGCGCGCCGATCGGCAGGGCCCCCTCCGCGAGCGAGAAGGCCGAATGGGTGTGCAGGTGGATGAAGCTGGCCGGCATGCCCCAAGGGGTACGCGATTCGCCGGCTTCCGGTTCACCCACTTTTCCTCAGAACGGAGAACGATCCGCCCTCTCCCGCCATGCCGCCTCAGCCGACGATGCCGCCCCACATGGTCGCCGCCGTCACCATGGCGATCAGCACCGTGAGGCCGAACCCGTCCTTGATCGTTCTTGCCGTCATTGCCCTCGTTCCCTTTCTGCCCGATGTTCCCGCCCCGTTCCTATTCCCCCTTTGTTCTCTCCGCAATCGATGTTCTTCACACGTTCCGCAGAAGCGGGCGATTCCACAGACGCTCATGGGGACCTCAGGCCACCCAACATGCTGATATCATGCATGAACAGCGTGTTCCCGTTCCGTACAGCCGAAGCGGGAGAGTTTTCCACACCGTGTTTACGGCAGCGTCTTCGCGTCCCGCTCTGTCGAGTTGCGCTTAGAATTTCCGATGGAAACGTAGAACGCTAAATCGGAATTCCTGAGTGCTCGAATTTCGCAGTCGAGTCTGAATATGCGTGATACAACAATCGGCTACACAAACATTCTAGGGTGAAAACCCGATCAGTGGGTTGATCGCGCTGCGGGTCCGTGTTTCCTACCGCTCTGGGCGGGGCGATGGGAGAGTGCCATACCGTCCGAGGGTCTGTTCTGGCTGAGCGATCAGCAGTGGTCCACGATCGAGCCGCACTTGCCGAGGAACCAGCCAGGTGCCCGAAGGGTCGATGACCGGCGGGTGATCTCTGGCATCGTCCACGTGCTGAAGACGGGGTGTCGGTGGTGCGACGTGCCTCGCGAGTACGGCCCGCCGACGACGATCTACAACTGCTTCAACCGCTGCTGGTCCCGGCGAAGGTTCTGGATCGGTCTGCTCGAAGCCCTCGCGGAGACGGGAGCGGTGACGAGAAGCACCCAGGTCGATAGCACCTACGTCAAAGCGCAGCGCTCGGCCCACGGCGGAAAAGGGGGGCGAGGACACAAGGCATCGGCCCCTCGCGAGGCGGACAAACGAGCAAGCTCCACGTCCTCTGCGACGTGATCGGAAGGCCCTTCGCGTTGTCCCTAACGGCAGGGAACGTCGCCGACGTGAAGGCCGTCCCAGACCTGCTGCCGCGCCTGGGCGGCGCCCGCTACCTGATCGCCGACAAGCGCTACGACGCGGACGGCCTACGCTGCGAGTTGCGCGGCCGGGGCGTCGTGCCCGTCATCCCAGGACGCGCAAGCCGCAAGCGGACCGTCCATCATGAACAGCGACGCTATCGCGACCGGCACCTGGTCGAGAACGCCTTCTGCCGCCTCAAGGACTTCCGCTGCGTCGCCACCCGCTACGACCGCCTCGCTCGCAACTTCTTCTCCGCCGCCGCACTCGCAACCCTCGTCGCCTTCTGGCTCTGATTGAGTCGCCGCCCTAGGAATTGAGTGCGTCGACGATAGGTATCGCCTATCGTAAACTCTGGCCGCACCAACCGCGCCTACCAATGTGGCAGTGGTGGACAGCCCGCGCCGGCGTGGACGATCGACGTCGACAGTACATTGCGCCAGCGGTTGCCGCTTGGCCGCAGAAGTGAAATGAAGCTCCTCGGTGACGGCAACGAACTACCGCAAGAGGCGCAGATCAATCCGAGGCAAATCTTCGCCAGCCACTTTTGCTGTCACTTGCGTAGCAAGTAATTCAATCCCGTGCCCAGCTGGACGGCACCAACGGCCCCCCCGCCTCTATAGCCTTGATGAGGCCCGGTTCCCGGTGAAGCCGGTCGCGATAGGACTGCAGCGCCGGATAGGCATCGAGCGCCCCGGCCATCTTGGCCATTTCGAGCGTATACACCATCTGGATGTCGGCAAGCGTGAGCTGCTCACCCATCAGGTAAGGCCCTTCGCCCACGCCCTCGGCAATATAGGCAAGCAGGTCCTTGGCCCGGGCCGCGGCGAACTGCGCCATCGGATCGGGCAATCCGCCCATCATCTGACCCAGCAGCGGCAGCAGGAGCGGAAAGCTTGCCGAGCCTTCGGCCAAGTCAAGCCACTGGTCGTGCATCGCACCCTCGGCGGTGCCAGCCATCGGGGAAAGCCGGCCGCCGCCATAGCGGGCATCGATGTAGCGTAGGATCGCACTCGATTCGGCCAGCACCAGATCGCCATCGACGATGAAGGGTGCCTTGCCCAGCGGATGGATATGCTTGAGGTTTTCGGGCGCCCGACCGTTGATCCGCGCGTGGCGATGCATTTCGTATTCGAGCCCCAGTTCCTCAAGCAGCCAGAGGACGCGCGTCGAGCGCGATGTTTCAAGGTGATGGACAACGATCATGCGGAAATCCTTTTTGAGAATGTGACTGGGCGTGGAATGATCAGGCGGTGGGATGATTTTCCTGCTCTGCGGCCTCGCCAAGCTGTCTGACTAGCGCTTGGGTCAGCTCGCGCAGGGCGTGAAGCCGCTCTGGCTCGACCCCGATCTGCTTGGCCAGCGCATGGGGAATGTCGCGCGCGTCGACCTTAAGGTCGCGACCCCGCGGCGTCGGCGCGATCAGCACCCGGCGCTCGTCCCGCGGGTCGCGTATCCGCGTCACCAGCCCGGCGCGCTCCATGCGTTTCAGCAACGGGCTTAGTGTGCCGACATCGAGACGCAGGCAGCTCTGCAACTCGCCCACCGTAACCGGCTCGCGCTCCCACAGGACCAGCATCACCAGATATTGCGAATAGGTCAGGCCGAGCGGCTCCAGCATCGGGCGATAGAGGCGCTGGAGCAGGTTGGTCGCGGCATAGAGGGGGAAGCAGAGCTGGCGGTCGAGGTGCAGCAATTCATCCCCCTCATGTGCCGACGGATGGCGATCGTCCGTCATTCGCGGATTCTCAGGCGTCGGCCCGAACCGAGAGTTCGACCTCGATATTGCCGCGCACCGCATTGGAATAGGGACACACCTTGTGCGCCTGATCGACGATCTTTTCCGCAGTGCCCTGCTCGACGCCGGCAATCGCCACGTCGAGCGCTACCGACAGGGCAAAGCCGCCATCGGCGTTGGGAGCCAGCGAGACGGTGCCGATCACGGTCACGTCGTCATCAGCGATCTTGTGGGTGTTGCGGGTGACATGGATCACGGCATTGCCGAAGCAGGCGGCATAGCCTGCGGCGAACAGCTGTTCGGGATTGGTGGCACCGCCCTTGCCGCCCAGGCCGCTCGGCATGGCGAGATCGAGTTCGAGCAGTCCGTCGTCGCTGGCGATGCGCCCGCTGCGCCCGCCAGTGGCAGTGACCTTGGTGGTATAAAGTGCGCTCATCGCGGAAATCCCCTTTTTAAATGCGAAGCCATTATATGGCTACCTATATATGTAGATGCAGTCCATCCGTCGTGCCTCTATTGTAAGCGTCCGGTGATCGCCGTCAGCCGGCTGGGGCGAAGCGCCAGGGCAGCAGCTCATCGATCCTGTTGATCGGGTGGTCGGCGATGCGTCCGAGGACGTCGGTCAGCCAGGCCTGCGGATCGGCGCCGTTCAGCTTGGCGGTCTCGATCAGGGTGTAGGCCGAGGCAGCGCGCTCGCCGCCGGCATCGGAGCCCGCGAAGAGGTAATTCTTCCGGCCGAGGGCGAGGGCCCGCATGGACCGCTCGGCGGCGTTGTTGTCGAACTCGCTACGGCCGTCGGTCAGGTAAGGAGCCATCCGCTTCGTGCGGGTGATGGCGTAGCGGAGAGCCTAGGCGAGGCTCGAGCGTCCGGGCAGCTGCGCCAGTGTGCCGTCCATCCAGGCGCGCAGATCGTCCATGACAGGCGCCGCCTCCCGCTGACGCAGCGCGAGCCGTTCGTGCGGCGGAAGGCCGCGCGCTTGTTTCTCGACGGCGTAGAGTTGCGCGATGCGCTCGAGCGCTTCTTTCGCGACCGGCGAGCCCGTGCTTTGGGCGATGTCGAAGAGCTTCCTTCTGACGTGGGCCATGCACGCCATCTCGGCGATGCCGGTCCGCTCGCCGTAGAGCCGGTCGTAGCCGGCATAGCCGTCGGCATGCAGGATGCCTGAGAAGGGCTTCATGTGCTCGGCTGGCCGGTCGCCCTTCCGGTCGGGGCTGTAGCGATAGAAGGCGGCGGGCGGCGCCGGGCCTGCCCAGGGACGTTCGTCGCGGATGTAGGCCCAAAGCCGTCCGGTCTTCGTGCGTCCGCGGCCGGGGTCCAGCACCGGCACGGGCGTGTCGTCGTTGAAGAGGGCCGCGCCGCCGAGCGCGTGCCTGCCGATCGCGTCCACGAGCGGGTGCAGCAGCGAGGCGGATCGCCCCACCCAGTCCGCCATGGTGGACCGGTCGAGGCTCACCCCTTCTCGCTCGTAGATCTGCGCCTGCCTGTAGAGCGGCAGGTGATCGGCGTACTTCGAGACGAGAACGTGCGCGATCAGCCCCGGTCCCGGCGTACCCCGCTCGATCGGCAGGGACGGCATTGGCTCTTGAGCGACAGTGCCACAGGCCCGGCAGCTAAGCTTCGGACGGACGTGCCGGTGCACGACGAAGCGTCCGGGCACGTAGTCCAGCACCTCTCGGACGTCCTGCCCAAGGGGCCGCATCGGCTCGCCACAGTTGGAACAGCTGCTGTCCGGAGCGTGCACGATCTCCTCGCGGGGCAGGTGCGAGGGCAGCGGGCGGCGCTTCGGCTGGCGCCTGGTTGCAGCCGCATCGGCCTCGCTACCATCGGAGACACCGGCGTCACCTGCCGCCTCGGCCGCGCCCTGCGCCTCCTCCATCTCCTCGATGGCGAGCTCGGGCTGGTCCAGCGCCTCGCTCTTCGTGCCGAAGCGGTGCCGCCGGAGGGTGGCGAGTTGCGCCTTCAGCTTCTTGATCATCAGCGCTTGGTGGACGATCAGGCCGCGCAACGCCGCCACGTCGTCCGGCAGCGCATCCGCTTCGGGGACGGAACCTGCTGCCGGACGAAGGGCCGTCTTGGTAGGCATGCCAAAGCGTACCCCGCTTCGTCAGTCCACGGAACCAGCGATGTAAAAGAGCGAGCCGGAAGATGCAGTCGAGGGCCCGTCGGCGCTGCCGCTACATTACCAGGGTGGGCTGCGGCGCGGCGGGCGGTGCCCGCGTCAGCCGCCAGTCGATCCCCTCCAAAAGGCTCGCCAGCTGGCTCGCGGTGACCTGTACCCTGCCGTCCTTCGCTCGCGGCCAGACGAACGATCCGCGTTCCAGGCGCTTGTAGAAGAGACACATCCCCTGACCGTCCCAGAATAGCACCTTCGCCCGGTCGCCACCCCAGTTGCGGAAGACGAAGACGTGGCCGCTGAGAGGATCCTCCTTCAGCACCGATACCGTCTGCGCCGTGAGCCCGTCGAAGCCCCGGCGCATGTCGGTGACGCCCGCCGCCAGCCATACCTTCGTGCCGACGGGAAAGCTCAGGCTCATGCCTCGAGCGCCTTCGCCAGGCGCGCCAACCGCTTTGGGTCGATCGACATCGGCACGGAAAGACGACGCCCGCCTGCAAGTACGATCTCAATCCGATCAGCGCGCGCTCCCGCAGCGTCGCTCGGCCTCTCGCTCGAGCCGGGCAAGGCTTCCGGCTGCGCCACCTCGACGGGGACGAAGCCGAGCGGCTCGCTTCGGAACGGCACCCGACCGTCGCGCTCGCGGAACGTCTTGCGCCATGAGAACAGCTGACCCGGCCCGAGCTCGTGGCGGCGTGCTACCTCGCACACCGTCACGTCCGGATCCTCGCTCTCCTCGACGATCCGACGCTTCACCGCCTCCGGCCAGTGCCGGCGACGACGCCCCTCGATCACCACCATCCCGTCCATCCACCCGCGCGTAGCCTCCTCAGTAGAACTTCTACTGAGTAACCCTAGGCGCAGCAGGTCCGTAAGGCGGTGATGGCCGGACGCTTACTAGGAATTCGCCTTTGGCAGGAGGCCTTTGCGGAGGAACCCCACTCTGTAACGGAGGACTGGTGGTGCGGAGGAGGAGCTATCTATCCGCCGTTCGCTATATCCGCGTTCCACGCGCTTTGATTCCCTAGCCGCGTCCCTGCCCACTTTCCGCAGACACACCAAGACGAGCCCCTAGGTTTGGTCGACTCGCCTACGAGGATCCAGCCGCCTAATTCGCCCTAACCACCGAACGACCGCAGCACTCGCCAGCTGCAAGTCACCCACCGAGAGCACCGTGGCAACTCCGGCGAACAAGGCCAAGGCTATAACCACAAAGCCGGTGGGGATATCGAGTCGATCTAAAGAGCTCAGGGCGACCATCTGAGCACCAGCTATACCGACTGCTACCAGCGCCGCCCGGATGAACCGGTAACCAACTGCACGCTTCACGTTAAACTGAAGCCGAACTTGGCTGATGTCGAAGCGATCACCATTACTTATTCTACTATAAACGCTAATGTTTAGCCCTACTAACCGATCGGGCATTTCGTCTTTTATTCGAAAGACGAATGGAACCTCATCGTACTCCGCCTCGCATTTGTGTACGGGCGGCGTATCGAACGTCAGGAAGTCGCTTTCGGAATGGACCTCAATCCAGAACGGTTCCCAATCTGCATGCGAATTCGTCCTTCCCAAATAGTGGTAGAGCGAAAGCTCGTAGGAACTCCCAGCCCGCAACGAGGTTTCGACTTTCGAGCCGTTTGCAAGCTCTTTGAGACCGACAACGCTCGTGAAGAGATACTTGCCATCTCTGAAGGCATTGCCTTCAGCAAGTGCCCGCACGGTCGATTCGAAAGCGGCTAATCGGCCGTTCGCATCAGCGGTAGTGTCGCCAAACCATTGATCATCAAACTGATGAGTTTCCGCGACCCAAGAACCGCTGCGTTGAAGTTCTTGCCCCTGCTCCGGCTTCCAACCGGGCAACTCATCGATTGTGCGGGACGCGGGGTAGCGTGACAGATCGTTCTGTCCGTCAGCATCCCAATTTATGTATCGAAGGACTTCCAACTTGATGATGTACGACGTTCCACGCTGATTGACCTCGACGATGCGAGCCTCGCGAACGGGGAAGATGATTGGATCCTTCGATGGGTCGGTGTCATCTAAGTAGCTGAGATAAGCTACGTCGTTATCCAGTTCATCCGTCTTCGCCAGAGTCTTGAAGGTGTTACTGACGATCGCACTCTCGTAGCGGAACTGTATGACGTTACCTTCCGGTAAAGCGAGTGCTCGGACTACGTTTTCGAGATAGAGCCGTCGGGATCCAGAAGAACAGAAGACCCAGCACCGTGGACTTTCGCCCTCGGAGTTCACTTGCTTTCGGTCTCGTGCAATCTCTCCGGCGAGTTCCCGGCGCAGCTCCGCGTCAGAGGACAAAATGTGGCTGCCCTTCCTTTGCTTCCCATCGAAGGTGCGTCCATTTGAATGGAATGAAATGAGAGATGCCAGCGCTATCGAAGATGCGATGGCCGGCATCCGTCACGTTCAGGCACAACGGTTCGTCAACGCGGATCGTGGTCCCGTCCGAGAATGTATAATCGCGCCATTTCTCACTCGATATATCGGTGAAATCCAAACCCGATCGGTTACGAAACGTGGGCGTCGCAGACATTTCGACCTCCTAGAACGTAGCACGAACATGCGACCTTCGTTGCCCAGATACAACGACTGTAGCTGCCAAATTCCGCCAGTAGCGCTCTCAACGCAATGGCATGGGCTGCGGGTGTAGTAGCTTCAGCTCCGCGCCAAATCGGAAGCGCGGTTTCGAACTAAAGTGCCAAGCGAACTTCGACAGCGATCTTTGCCGTGGCGACTAGCCTTCCATCTCGAGGGCGAGTTGCCCGTCAACATCAGCATGAAGACTCGCCTTCACCGTGGCGGGACCGAGGCAAGCCAACGCTGCGAGCGTCTCAGCGCGTCGAGCGCGCTGCGCTAGCCACCGGTCGCGCCATGCAGTACTAATAGCCGCGGTCGTAGCGCCCCTTCGCGACGGTTTACCCATGCCAACTAATGCGTCGGCCGAACCATGCCCCAACTCACATGCGTAGAAGATCCTTGGCGTCGCATGGTTTAAGACGTTATTCGCTCGCAAACCGAGCGCCTCCAGTCCTTCTCGTATTTGCCGGAGGCGTGGGCTCGTCCCTTCTCCAAAGCGGTTGTTCACCCGCCTCGCGCTGTGCCGTTCAAGGGCGATCTCGCTCAAGGCAGCGAATGTATGATTGCTCAAATGTAGTGTACCGAAACCCTGCGTGAGACTTCGCCCAATCTTCCTCCATCTAATATCCGATCGGAGTTCACCGTGTTGCTCAGCTTTGAGGCGTAGTCTGTTGTATTGACTTGAGGAAGCGCCAAACAAACTCGTCGTTGTGAGAACTTGTAGATTCGCTGGCTTCCTGATCGGCCGACCGGCCATTTGCGATGCGATCACGCTCACCTGTCCACCGTATCGAGTGGCGTAGGCGCGGCGGACTTCGTTTGATGTCATCAAAAGAGCGACGAGCTTACCGCCGATCAACTCGTTGTAGGGCGCCACCGCGCCGCATACACTTAAATCGGCTACTTGGCTCGATAGCCCGGCTTTGCGAAACTCTGCGAGCACCGTATCGATCGCCCGCTGCCCATCTGAATCAGAGAACAGACGCTTCAGAGCCTGAGTCGGACGGGCAGTGAGTTCTGCTTTCTGAAAAGCAATGCGAGCAGCAAGCAACTTTGCGAGCACCTCCGCCCTTTTGCGCAGAAAGAGAAGGTCTTCAGACGCGGCGATCCAATCGACGTCGCCAGCAGCACCATCCACGCGAATGCCGCGCTGGGGTTTCGGCTTCTCACCGCTTTCTTGGCAAGCCTCATGGTAGGCGCGAAGCTGACGTTCGCGCTCGAACGCTGCGCCCGCGGCACGTTGCTCAAGCCGTGCAACGATAGCGTCCGTAGGCTCAGCAATTTCCTGCTCTGTCAGAAGGTCATCGCTTCGAACTTCTGCGATCGAGGCATCGAGGCGCTCTCGCAGGGTCCGAGCGAACGATCGGCTACCCCAATGCCCGTTCTCTATTCGGGCCTGGGCGTCGTCACGCAGCCAGCCGATCCAACTGTCCCGGACCGATAACCGCATGACCGGGCTTGCAAGCATGGCAATGCCCATAACCGGCCGATTTGGGCGCGCTGCGTTACGTACAAGGAAGCATAGCTGGCGTCCGGGCACAGATCGATATTCATGTGCCCAAGTATGCCGGAAGTAGCGCCAGATATCGAGGAGCGGCAGACCGGTCTCCGGACATCTGGCTTCAGGAGTGCAGACTTCAACGATAGGATCGATGACTCGCGCAAGTGCATCTTTCCGTTCGTCGGACGGTACGGCGTTCGCTTCCTCGAGTGCCCTTGCGAGGTCGCGGCCGTCGTCAACAAGGTCAGCAACTGAGGTGAGCCCACCTGTGCCGCGATCCTTACGTCGCTCGACCCTGCGCAAGAAGGCGCGGGTTGAGGGTTCCGCAAGTTGCTCGAACCGCCCTCGGCGCAATGCGCGCCTGACACGCTCCTTGGCAGCGTCCCGGTCTTCGCCGTCAAGCAAAGCACTGCCCGGCGCTTCGAACACGACCCGGTCGTGTTCGAAACTGAGGGCCCAGCCTTGCTCGCAGAGGTCCGCTGCCACCAGACAAAATGCGCGTAGTCGCGAGCTCGACGGATCGCCAGCATGCCGCCTGGCGAGATCGCGCAGTTCCGATGCGAAACTCGTCGTGCCTGTCGGCGCGACGCCGAAGATAGCTCCTATGCGAGCGCGCTCGCTGGCCCCCAGGAAGGGGACGAGTTCGCGAATCGGCTCGACCTTGGTGAGGCGCTGGCTAATCATTTCCTCCGTCTCGGACCCGGATCTCATCGTCCGGGACGAACGGCACGCTAAGCAGACTCTTCCGCCCACGCCAGTAGCCCGAACTCCTCGTTCTCCTCAGCCGGCTCTCGCACGAAATGGCGCGCCATCAACGCCAGCGCGTAGTCGAGTCTTCCAGACCACTCTTTCACCGCATCCCTAGCAGCGATCTCATCGGAGTAACCAGATACTTCACCTTTCGGGTCGAGAAACGTGTCCGCCATGGTGAACAGTAGTACCTCAAGCGCCGATCGGCTGGCAGCCGTTGTTTGCGGCCCGTCATACAGGACTTCGTAGAAGCGATGAGCCGCGTTGAGGTGCAGGAGAAGCACCCGTTGGTCCGCCCGTCCTTCTGATCGTGACATCCAGAAGAACGGCGCGGCCGGGTCGTGCTCGATGGAGACCGATCGATCCCAACGCGACACGCTCGCGGATGACGTTGCTTCTCGATCGGCAAGTAAGACGACTTCGCTCGCGACCTGTCCCGTCCTACCACTCTCGCGCAGCCCGGCAGCGTACCGCGCCGCTTTTGCCTGGCGGACACGTGCGCGCAGTTGTTCGATCGCCTTTGGCATCCCTGCCGCCTGCAACGCATCCCACACAAAGTCGGAAACGGTGACTTGCTGCTTTGACGTCGTCACACCGAACTGCTCGTCGAGAGTAGCCGAGAACTCGACCTCAGCGCGTACGTAGCGGTCGTTGTTGATGAAGCTGGTCCATGGCGTCCGGGCTTGGACGTCGACGAGGCGGCCATTCCGACTGAATAGGACTCCATGGTATGTCTTCATGACATCGAAACGCTCGTTCGCATTCAAACCTACCGCATCACGAGTTTTTTCCTTCGAACCGAAACTCGGTGGGAGCCAGGCATAGCGCACCGTTATCGCGCCGAGGTATTCGCCAGTGTCCGGTGCGCTGAGTTCTAGTCTGATTGAATCGAACGCCGTTGCTCTGTCGTCATCGAGTTCGAACAAGGCCTGTCCCCCTGTCAGGAAGAGAGGATCGATCGGCTCGACATACGTACCATCTACGTAGAGGTCCGTACGGTCGCGCAGCTTATGATAGGTCACCCCTACGCGCTGTGTGAGTCGCTCAACGAACCGCGTCCGACCCGGCCAAGGAAGCCGATCGAGTTTTTCTATGAGCACGACTGTGCCGGCGTGCCATCCGTCCGACCAAGCCGTTCTTATAATTTCCTGGAGATGGCACGGCAGCCGCGCGCGTTCGGCGATGGGGACCACGATGTCCCCCTCTTTGTCGTGATAGGCACCCTCGGCGAGGTCGTCGAGGTCAAGCGTGACGGCGTAGAGGTCCCCGTGGGGAGGTTTGGAATAGACCGTAAAACGGCGCCCGAGACTAACAGCGGAGGACGGCAGGCCATAACCATAACGACCAAGACCTACTCGGTCCCCCTCCCGGTGTGTCCCGCCCCACGTGACGGCCAGGCGAATCATCTCGGGAAGCATGCCATGGCCGTCATCGATGACGGCCATGCTATCGGGACGGCCACGGTTACCGGGCGGACCAAGGACGACCTCAACTCGCTCAGCGTAGGCTTGGATCGAGTTGTCTAGGAACTCCGCGATCGCGTCTGCACTGGACCTGTAACCGATGTCGCGGATACCTCGAACAAAAGCCTCAGGCATGGTGAGACCGATTTTGCGCTTCTCGGCAGCCGTTGCGGCGTACTCACTCTGACGCTGGACTTCTGTTCTAGTTCGCCCTCCCCCACTCTGTCTGGGCCCGTTCACGCTGCGGCCGCCGTTACGGCGCGCAACGCCTTCAAGTGTCGGTTGAGAGCGTCCCTGGAAAGGCCCGCTCCTCTGGCCGCGTCTTGAAGCGTGTTGTCGTTCGCCAACAGGTCCACGAGCGCTTGGATCACTTGGTGCGAAGCATGACCGCGCAGGATGCGAACAAACGTGAGTTGCCACTCTAGACGATCGTACGCCGCAGTAGCTTGGGGATCAGGCGCGCTTGCCAACTGCGGACCATGTTCCGTAACTACGGAAACAAAGGCTCCTATGGCGTCCGCGTCGAACTTGTAGGCGACGTCTTCCCCATGCCTTCGCGTCCGTTCGCCTGGCGCCACGAACTGGCTTCCGATCGCACGGATCGCTGCCAGACTGGCCTGACGGATCATATAACGCCGGTTCGCAGGCAAACCGCGGATCGAGCCGCCACGCCACTCTAGTAGCTTAAGCCACACTTCCTGCCGGACGTCATCACCGTACCGTCTAGCCCAGTCTATCCCGCGCACTCTGTGCGCGACCTTGAGGGCATAGCGCTCCACATCAGTGATTAGTGCTGCGTCCAACGGCTGTTGTCCGCGGACGTATCTCTCCAGTCGGACCGCAAGGGTCCAGTCATTCTTACGGTTGTTCACCGTCGTCTCCTTCGCGACTGCATCATCTTCGTTCAGCACGAAGTCGATGCAGCGCTCCGGAGGGGCGTAGACGGCGCGTTGGCCGCGTCCTGCACTGGTTCGAGCTGTTAGTCTTCTTCAACCACCCTAACGGGTGAACGCGCGGCCAAGCAAACGTTCCGGTCAGCCGGCCGCGCGTCACGGCTTACTCAGCGGCGTGGGACAGCCCGTCGGCTTCCGAACCGTTCGACTCGTCCTCTTCCTCCTCTTCCCCGGCACGGGACGTACGGTCGAGTAAGGTCAGCCCTTTCGCGAGAAACTTGCTCCATTCATCCTCTCGTTGGGCCTTGTACCAATCCTCGCACTCGTCCGTACCGGCTTTGGCTTCGCCTACGCCAAGGGCGATGAGCAGAACGTCCAAGGCGTCCTTCGATGACGCCTGTGCAGGGTCATTCATCAGCGGCCCATACATCACGTCGAAGAACGGATGCGACCGGTTGATGATGATCGCAAGCTGGTTACCCTGCCATTCGGGTCGGTAGAACGGGCCGTACTTCTCGTCTTCGAACTGAATGACGTACGGCCTACGGCGACTCTCACGCTCGAGCGCATCCTTTGCGGCTTCTACAGACGTGTTCGCGATCTTCGCCTTCTTTGCCGCCGCCTCTTCGAAGCGTTCGCGGGCCTCTCCCATTTTTCGAGCAGATGGCTTCGCTCGTTGACCCGTTGAGGAAGAGACGGCCGCCGTGGCAGCTTCGCCCCTCGATGGCTCGTCGTTCTCCGCCTCGCTCTGGCGCCTCTTCTCCTCTCGAGCCTTCTTGTTGCGGATCGTGCGCTGCTGCCTGTTGGCTCTCTGCAGATGATCATCGAGCCCGATGTCATCGTTCGAAAGAAGTCGCCACAACTCCTCGACGGGCCTGACGGTTTGCTTGTCGTTCGTGATCCCAAATACTTCATCAAGGTCAGGATCGAAACGCAGCTCTGCTCCCCAATGGTAGGCGTATGATTGGAGCAGCGGCCAACTGCCGAGCCCCTTGCTCTCCTCTTTCGTGCTCGTGGGAAAGACGTCCACCGTCTCGATCTCGCGGTTAGCACGGACAAACGCCATCCCACGCCGCCCCTTCCTGATCTCGAAGCGCGCTTTGGCGTCGGCAGGTGCGTCCTTCTTGTCACCGACCGCGAAGCCGTACGGAAACTCGGACACTCGAATCTGCACCGCTCCCAGTGCAAGAAGACCTTCCTCGTTCGGATCGATGTCAGCGATGCTATCGTAGGCGTCGAGATGATACTCGCCTTCCTCACCTTGCCGGTAGGCGACAGCGATATCGCGTATCATTGTCTGCTCTGCACCGCCGTCTTCCGACGAGACAAACAGACGGGCGGAGGGCATCAAGAACAAAGGGTCAATCGGCTCTAGAGCTCGACCATCAACGAAGATCTGGCATTGTTCCAGCATGTACCGGTAGGTCACGCCGAAATCCTGCATAAGGTGCTCGCGCAGATTCGCCGCGGTCCGGAACGTCAACCGATCAGGGTCCTGCCACACGACGACAGTCCCGTGATCCAGACGAATGCCTTTCTCGTCCAGGTAGCGCTGGACGAAATCGGGCAGATCAGCGTCCACTGGGGCACCGATCCGCTGCTCGCCGAACTGCGGCACCTCTCGTGCATCGAGCATCGTCTTGCTGAACGTTTGGGCATCGTCGGTCTTGGTGTAAACTTCCACCAGTCTGGTCTGATTGATTGATGCGTTCGGCAAACCAAAGCCGAACTTGCCGATCGTGCCAGGCTCGTCGAAATGCGTCCCAGCGCCCCATGACAGTGCGTAGCGTGCCATCTCGGCGAGCATTCCTGCTCCGTCATCGATGAAGGCCACGGCAGTCACAGCGTTCTTCCGCTGCCCCTTCTCGCGCGTCTTCACCGTCGGCAAACGAAACACGACGTGCACATTCTCTGCGCCTGCTTCGATCGCGTTGTCCACGATCTCACGCGCTGCTGCTGCTGTGTTGCGGTAACCGCTGCGCCGCTGAGACTCGAGGGCATGCTGACCGTTAAACAGGGGGTAAGTGTAATCTTCCGGCAACCGGTCAAGGTACTTCTGCTGACGCTCGACCTCGGTCAGCAGGCGGTCGCTGGTATCGGTATTCTTAGCCATCTCAGTTCTCCTGAACGTTGGCGGCGCGTTGGCCGCGGAGTAGACCCGTGGCTGCTGGGTCCAGAAGATCATGGCCGACCAAACCGAGAAATGTGCGCTCGGAACTGGAAAAAGAAAACGATGTCCGCGGCGCAGCGTGTTTGTGGTGTCGATATCGAGGCGGAATCAGTCCGCTAGCCTCGCTCCGGCTCCGGCCTCGCGCTGCTGGTCATCGAAGTATCGCTGGGCAGCTTGCACCGTGCGGTGCAGGCTGTACCGCATGGCGGCTTCGATCGGCACGCCCCGTAGGCTCGCCTCGGTCATGTAACCGGACCGAAGCCCATGGGCCGAGTAGTCTGCTGCGTCTAAGCCGACGGACTTGCAGCGACCCTTGAGAACGTCGGCTACGGCATCACCCGTCAGACCGGAACGGCCGACATTGCCCCAGCGGTCTATGGGACGGAAGATCGGCCCCGTCGCCGCCCCGTGGGGATCGATACCGGTGAGCCGATCGAGCCAAGCCTCGAGCCAGCGTAGAGGTCGTCCAGTGACAACGACGAAGGCGCTGTGCCTTGCCTCGCTCGTCTTCGTCCGACCAAGAGCGATCCGGACTCCCCTGAACACGCTTCCGTCGTCCTGCACCAGTTCCGTTCGTTCGATCCGTTCGATGAGCAGCCGGCCGAGTTCGGACCGCCGCCGCCCTCCGCTCGCGAATGCAACGAGTAGCAGCGCGTTGTCGCGGAGGGTCCGGACATCCGTCCAGGGAGTCGGCTCATGGGTGCCGACGAGGCGGTCGAGCACATCGCGCGTTACGGGTTTCCGGGACTTCCGCTTCGGAGGCCGGTCCTGCGCGGTCGTCGCGGCGCGAAGCGCCAACCTCAAGGCTTTCGAGCCGAGGGCGTCTTCGTGACCGCGGACCGCATGTAGCGTCCGCCAGGATGACAAGCGGCGACTCACCGTCGAGGGCGCGTGGGGCAGCGAGCCGCGGAGGGTGCCCTTCGTTCGAAGGGCGGCTTCAACCCCAGCCGGCATGCCGTGGCTTGGATTCCGTTCGCGTTCCGCCGCGAGGAAGAGGTGATGGGAGACGAAGCGGAGCGCCGTCTCGTCCGGGGCGGGCCAGGGCAGCCTCGCGCCGTCGTAGGCGGCGGCGTGCCAGGCTTCGAGGTAGCCGAGGTCCGAGGCGACCGAG
The DNA here is from genome assembly GCF_000733125.1 of Parvularcula oceani. GTDB lineage: Bacteria > Pseudomonadota > Alphaproteobacteria > Caulobacterales > Parvularculaceae > Parvularcula > Parvularcula oceani. The sequence goes on from NZ_JPHU01000001.1 coordinate 191,064, forward strand.
CGGAGAGTGTTCGGGGACGCGGCTGCTCGGGCAAGCGCGCGGAGGGTATCGACGTCGTCCGGGGTCAAAGAGCCGGCTAGTCGCTCCGCCGATTGGAGAGGGACGAACGCCACGAGGTCGTTCGCGAGGCGAGCCGCCCCGTCCTCATGCTTCTGGCCCATCGCTGAGTCCGCCCTTCTCGCTGCTGAGCCAGAAGCACTCGGCTCGTCGTTCGATGGCTACTGCCCAGACCGGCTGAGCAGGTGCTTCTATGGCGTCTTAGCCGCCTACGCATGAACCTTACACCGCTCCCGATAAGGGGGTCTTATCGGGAGCTAGGAAAGCACCGCGGACTTGTCGGTTATATTTGAAGCTAAGGCGCTTCGCTCTACTGTCTCAGTGCGCCATTGCAAGCGAGTTAGGTTTGCCCGATGGTCTTTCGCACTAACTGACTGTTCGACACGCTAGGGTCGTTCGTCCACTCAATCGCTATCCAGTTGGCGGTAGTACCCTGGAAGCGAAGCTTCGGGACAGACGGCTCGGACGCCGCAGTCGTCTACTGCGCAGTGGGTTGTTCGGACAGTTACCGCGCACACCGCCTGTCATCATACGTACCAGCTATGGTCGTTCCGCTCCGTCAAGGAGTGCTTGGAGGCCGGGCCCATGCTGCCCGAGCGGTAGCCTGCAGGTCGCATGTCCTTCGCCTTCCAAGCGCCGACGATGCCGTCGATCCAACGCCAGGCGGCTTCCTGCTCGTCCCGCTGGACGAACAGCGCCGGGTTGTCGTTGAGCGCATCGAGGATCAGCTGCTCATAGGCGATGCGGCGGCGGGCCGAGTGATGCTCGGCGAGCGACAGGTTGAGGCCCAGCTCCTGCAGCGGCATGCCTTCGGCCGTCAGGCCCGGCTTCTTGTTCATGATCTGCAGCGTGATGCGCTCTTCGGGCTGCAGGTTGATGATGAGCTCGTTCGGGTTGGTCTCCGCCCCGAAGATCGAGTGCGGCACCTCGCGGAAGCGGATGACGATCTGCGTGTTGCGCTCGGCCATGCGCTTGCCGGTCTCGAGGTAGAAGGGCACGCCGGCCCAGCGCCAGTTCTCGACCTCCGCGGCGATCGCGACGTAGCTCTCGGTGTCCGAGTCTTCGTTCTCGACGTCTTCCTTGTAGGTCGAGGCCTTGCCGCCCGTCTCGTCGTAGCCGCCTTCATACTGTCCGCGGACGGTCTTCTGCTCGACGTTCTCCGGCGTGATCGGGGCGAGGGACCTGAGGACCTTCACCTTCTCGTTGCGCACGCTGTCGGCCGAGAGGCTCGTAGGCGGCTCCATCGCGACGAGGCAGACGAGCTGCAGAAGGTGGTTCTGCACCATGTCGCGGATCGCGCCGTACTCGTCGTAGTAGCCGCCGCGCCCCTCGGCACCGACCGTCTCGGCGATGGTGATCTGCACGCTCTCGATCGCCTGCGCGTTCCAAAGCGGCTCGAATATCCTGTTGCCGAAGCGCAGCGCGATGAGGTTCTGGACGGTCTCCTTACCGAGGTAGTGGTCGATCCTGAAGGTCCGGTCCTCCGAGAACGCCTCGGCCACCGTCTCGTTGATCTCGATGTTGGACGCGAGGTCCGAGCCGATCGGCTTCTCGACCACGATCCGGTTCGGCGCGCGGGAGAAGCCGTTCGCCTTCAGGCCCTGACAGACCGCGCCGAAGATCGAGGGGCTCGTCGAGAGATAGAAAACGATCTCCTCGCACTCGTACTCGTCGAGCCGCTCGCGCAGGCGCCGAAAGTCTTCAGAGTGGTTCGCATCGACCGAAATGTAGGAGATCCGCTTGGCGAAATCGTCAGAGACGGAGTCATCATAGTGCTCGCCGACGCGCTCCTTCACCCAGGCGCGCACCTGCGCTCGGAAGGCATCATCCTCGGACGATCGGTGGGAGGTGCCAACGATGCCTTGATCGTCCCTAAGGAAGCCTTCGGCATGCAGGCTGTAGAGCGAGGGGAACAGCATGCGGCGCGACAAGTCGCCGGTCGCGCCGAACAGGACGAAGGTGCAGGTTGTATCCATCTCAGCTTCCCAATGGTTCACTACTGCTAGGGCCTACTTTCCTAGCTATCCGAGGCGGATGGGCGGACGGACAAACGAGGCTAGGGCGTCAGAGGCCCAAAGTGCACAAACGCCAGGCAGACCGTAGAGCTCGGCTTGGTGCTGCCGGTACAGTAGCGCATGTCCGAGACGCGCCGCTGAACCTTTGATGAGCGAAGCTCCGAATACTCCGTGCCTGCCGAGCGTGCCCCAAGCATTGTACTGGCCAAGCGAAACCAAGGAGCCACGCTCACGATATTCGAATGCCTCGACGTCGCGCCCTTCCAAAAGACGCGAGATCTGTTCGACCACATGCCGCCCCTGTTGGCTTGCTACCTGTGCCGTTGGCGGAAGCGGCCGACATGAGCCCGGCGGGATGAAGCTTGAACAATCCCCGATCGCGAAGATCGCGTCTGAACGCGTCACTTGAAGCGTTGGCTTCACAACGAGTTGGCCGTTGGCCTTGCGTTCGAGGCCGGAAAAGCCCTCGGGTATGTCCTCCGATCGTATTCCTGCAGCCCAGACCCGGAGGTTAGCAGCGATCCGTCCGCCGTTGTTCAGCGTAAATCCGTCGTCGTCCGCAGCGACTACCCGCGTATCGGTGTATATGCGAACGCCGATCTGACGTAGCTGATCAGCCGCCGCGGCGGAAATGGTCTCGGGAAAGGAAGACAGTAGTCGCGAGCCGCTTTCGATCAGAGTGATGCCTAGCTGGGGTCTAAGGTTCTGAGTGCCGTAAGCCCGTCCGATATCGAGTAGCTGGCTAACTTCCGCCGCCAGTTCGACGCCCGTTGCGCCGCCACCGACGATGGCCAGTTCAAGGCGTCGATCGTAGGACGCCGCCTGAAGCAGTTCGCCATAGAGTCGATCGTTGAAAGCGTTCGCTGCGGGTAAGTCGTCGATGAAGTGGCAATGCTCGGCGACCCCTCTGATGCTGAAATCGTTCGCGCGGCTGCCGATCGCGATGACAAGGTAGTCGTACTCTACACGACGCTGCGGCGCGACAGGACGACCCCCGGGATCGGTGAGCGCTCCGACCGTTATGCATCCTGCCTCGCTGTCCACGCCGTCCAACGGCCCAGGAAGGAAGCGGAACCCTGCCCTCGCCGCTTGGTGGACGAACGGAAGCTGCTCGTCCTGCGATCGCCTCGTTCCCGCGGCGAAGGTGTGCAGCATGGGCTTCCATACGTGCGCAAAGCTTCGATCCACGAGGGTGACGTTCGCGGCGCCGCGGCGTCCGAAGCGACGCCCGAGTGCGGTGGCGACCGATAGGCCGGCCACTCCTCCTCCTACGACGAGGACGGACGGTGCGGGTCCCCGATGAGCAGCTGTTCTGACCATCAGAACCGCACCGCCACGCTGAGGGCACCAAACCGCTGTCCGTCGGTCTGACCTTCATACTCCTCACCGCGCCAGACGTGCGTGTAACCGAGTTGCCAACCATTGAGACGCCAGACGAAGCCAGCCTGCGTCTCACCTACGAAGGTCTCCGGCTCGACTGTGATCCCGTCGTCGTCGTCGAAGAGAGACCCTTCGAGCGTGATGTCGTGAGCGACTGCCCGTCCCTGCGCTCCAAAGAATGCGTAGAAGCCGTTCGGCTCATCCGGACTGAAATATCCAACTCCGGCAGACGCTGGGCGGATGCGAGGCGGGCCGAAGTCGTCAGAGAGCCCAGTGCCGATGCGTAACGTCGCGCCGAGCTTGGCATCCGTCCGGATGTTACCGAACGCGATGCCCGCGTTCGGTGTGAAGTCAATGTCTAGGCCTCGGATCTCACGCACAAGATAACGGCTCTTCAGCTTACGGTCTAAGCTGAGGACGAACCCGACCTCATTGCCGATCTGATTGTCCCAGCCCTCTGCGTCCTCGCCGCCAATCAGGTCATGGAACCCGTTCTGAACTTCCTCGCCGAGCGCGTTCGGCCCGACCGTGCCAAGCTGAAAAGTGAGTTGATCGACTCGTTCTTCCCCGATCCGAATGAGAGAGTACTCACCATAAAGCCAAGCAGCGTAGGGTCGCTGGCCAGGCAGAGGCAACGCGGTATCCGTGTCCTCCGGGGTGTAGAGGTTCTGCCCGAGCGCGAAGCCGTAGATGACCTCATCCCGTTCCGGGCGCGCTCTCAAGATGCCGCCCGCAAAGTCGTAGTGGGTACCACCCGGATCGGCTTCAGCGAACCGGGCGAGCCTCGCACCGTTCGTGTAGTTTTGGTCCGTGCTCGCGAACCAGTCGTTCTCGATCAAACCAGACCAGACACCACCGGGCCTCTCAGCCGCTTCTTGGCTAAGAGCTGCGACGGGAACGACGCAAGTGATCGCCGCTGAAGCGTAGGCGATGGCGGAACGAAGCATTTAGGCTTGCCTTCTAATTCAAAGAATCCGGCCCGACGGATTTTTAAAACCGTTAATTCGTTGACGTAAAGCGTCGAACCAGCACTACGCCGGTTCGGAGGATGTTCTCTTCGGCCTCACTGCGCCGAACGAGCGGACTCCGTGCGGCGTCTCCTAGAACCCGCTCGTAGTTCGCGAAGGCCCCGATCGCGTATCGGTCACCGATGGGTGTCATCATCAAGAAGCCCGCCCCAACGGCTTGGAATCCTCCGTCAGGCTCGAATCCATCGATCCCCGTCGCTGCCTCTTCAGCTTCGGTCACGCCGTAGTATGCGCGTGCCCGACGGTCGCCTCCCGCTCGAGTGTAGACCGTAGACTGAAGTAGACCGATCCGCGTGATGTCGCGACGGGCGAGCGACGCGTAATAGGCGAAGCCATCCGAAGCGCCGGTTACATCTCGCTCAATCCGGCCGCCCACGACGAAGTTAGCCGGCAGCCGCGTGAACGCATAGCCCGTGAGATCGACACCCGTGCTCGGTCGGTCAAGCCCTTCCACATCCGAATCGAGCGTATAGCTCGGCCTCAGTTGAGCGCCCATTCTCAGGCGGTCTGTTTTGACGACGTTGTACCCCACCCCATCCAGAAGGTTCGCGTAGACACGGTCACGATGGGAGAAGGAGACCCAAGGTGTGAAGTTGAGCTTGTAGGGATCGTCTCCAAGCGGAGCGAAGCCATAGACACCGCCGCCGCCCACTTCCAAGTTCCAAGTCGTGTCATCCAGGATGCGCTCGAAAGGCTGGGTCTGGGCCTCAGCGACGTCCATGGCGATGGCCGTCGTAGCCAAAACGCTGGCTGCGATCACGCCGAGCTTCGTCCTGAAGCCGCACGGATATCCTACGCAGAAGGATCTACTCAGACCGGAGGCCTGTCCTATGCCCCTCCCTCGGCTGCGATTCATCGGAATCAAGAACATTCAGCTCTCCATGGCCAGGCGTTGCAGAAGATCCTCGATGCTTTGAGGTTCCGACGCGCCGGCGTCGCCCCCACCGAGGGCGAGATAGAGCCCGACGAGGTTTTCGAGTTCGGCCCGGCGGAGACCGATCAGATCGCGTTGCGCCGCAAAAAGGTTTCGCTCTGCATCGAGAACTTCGAGATAGCGAGACTGTCCCTCATCATACCGTAGGCGAGCGAGATCCGCGATGCGAGCGAGAGCTGCTACCGTCCGTTCCGCGACCGCAATCTGCTCAGCCAGAAGGCGTCGACCGGCGAGAGCGTCCGCAACATCTCTGAAGGCGGACTGCACGGCACCTTCATACTCTGCCACTTCGGCAATTGTCCGCGCCCGGGCCACATCGAGGTTCGCGCGCCGGCGGCCGCCGTCGAAGATCGGCAACGAGATGGAGGGGCCGAAGTTCCACGCGAAAGTGGAGTCCTCGAAGAGATCGTCGAGTTCGGACGAGGCGTAACCCGCAGACCCCGTCAAGGAGATCGAGGGGAAGAAGGCGGCACGTGCAGCTCGTACACTCGCTTGGGCCCCCTCGAGCCGCAACTCGGCTGCCGCAAGGTCGGGTCGGGCGAGAAGAAGTTCTGACGGTATCCCCGCGTCTAGCGCTCGAACGACCTCGGCTCCATCAAGACTGCCCGACACGAGTTCGTCCGGTGAGATGGGTGCACCGACGATGGCGGCGAGGCTGTTGACCGCACGGGCACGCTCAAGCCGCTGTGCGCTCAACGACCCTTCCGCCTGAAGCACCAAGGCTTCATTCTGCCGCAAGGTTAGCTCCGATACAGCGCCGGCACGGTAACGCCGCTGGGCGATCTCGTAGCCGGTCTTCCGGCTCTCCAGCGTGGCCTCGGCCAGGGCGATCGCCTCGTTCGCCTCGGCGAACGCGAAGTAGGCGCGTGCCGTGTCGCCGATGACGGAGAGTCGGAAAGCCCGCTGTGCCGCGACCGTCGCGAGGTACTCTGCCCGCGCAGCCGCGCTAAGGTTACGGACCCGTCCCCAGAAGTCGAGTTCGTAGCTTGGGATCGCCACGTTGACGTCGTAGCGGGTGAAGGTCAGCGCTTCTTCCCCCCCGAGGAGCCCTTCGCCGAGTTCTTCAGCCACGTCGTAAGACCCTAAAGGGATCCGTGAACGATTACCTCCTGCACTCGCTTCGACGTTTGGAAGGCGAGCGCTGCGCTCGATCCGATACCGGCCTCTTGTTTCGAGGATGCGCGCCGTCGCGACTCGAAGGTCGCGATTGTTTTCGAGAGCGGCTTCGATGAGGCGTTGCAACGTCTCATCACGGAAGAACTCTCGCCATCCGAGGGTCTCAACCGCGACGTCTCCGCCCGAAGCGCCTCTATAAGCGTAGCCCGCGATGGCGTCGTCCGCTTCGTAGTCCTCATAGGGAACGGTGGCACAGGCAGTGACAAGAGTGAGACAAGCTACGCCTGCCAACAAACGCCCCCCACAACTGCGCTTCGGCACACCTCGATCACGCTTCATCGGTATTGATCCTGAAGAAGATTGCGTAGAGGGTCGGCACGGCGATGAGCGTCAGCACGGTCGCGAAGGCGAGCCCGCCCATGATCGTCGCCGCCATGTCGGCGAAGAAGACGTCGCCAACGAGGGGAGCCATCCCGAGGATCGTCGTCACCGCCGCCAACATGACGGGCCGAAGACGACTGACACTCGCATCGACCAGCGCGCGGAAGCGGGGACGCTCGCTCGCGATCTGTGTGTCGATCTCGTCGACGAGAACGATCGCGTTCTTGATCAGCATTCCGGAGAGGCTGAGAAACCCAAGTAGGGCCATGAAGCCGAACGGAATGCCGGTCACGAGAAGGCCGACGGTCACGCCGATAATCGACATCGGAACGATAAGCCAGATGATTGTCGGTTGGCGGAGCTTCCCGAAGAGGAGGATCGTGATCAACACCATCCCGAGGAAGCTCAGGGGAATCTGTTGGAACAGAGCGGACTGTGCGTCACTGCTGTCTTCGTACTCCCCTCCCCACTCGAGCCCGTAGCCGGCAGGCAACTCGAGCGCGTCGATGGCCGGACGGATTTGGGAGAACGCGTCCACTGAAGTCACGCCTGCGATGGGATCAGCCTGGACCGTCAAGGTCCGAACACGGTCCAACCGACGAATGATACGGTCTTCGGTGCGCGTATCCAACGAACGAAGGAGGTTGCTGATCGGAACGTAGGCGCGTTGCAGATCGCTCCAGATCAACCGGTCTTCGAGCGCACGAGGATCGTCCCGCTCCTCGTCCGGCGCCCTGACGACGATGGGGATCAGGTCGTCTCCTTCGCGATAGAGACCGAAGGGGGTGCCGTCCGTCGCCAGCGCCAAAGCCTCGGCAACGTCCTGCCGGGTAATGCCAGCTATTCTCGCGCGATCCTCCGCCAGCACCGGAACGATCGTCGTAGTTCTCTGCCGCCAATCCGTCCGGATGTCCGTCAGGTAGTCTGCATCGTAGAACTCTTTCTCGACGCGGTCGGCGAGGATACGCAAGGTATCGGCATCCGGACCTAGCAGCCGCGCCTCGATCTTGGCGCCGCCGCCTGGCCCGAGGCGAACCCGCCTCGTCCTGACGGTCGCCGCTGGATGGGCTCCGCCAATCGTGTCGACGAGTGATCGTGCCAGAGCGTCGATGCGATCGGCGTCGTCGACACGGACGATCATCTGAGCGTAAGCGGGATTGGGGCGTTCCGGTTCGTAGGTCAGCGAGAACCGCAGTGCGCCCTGCCCTACGAACGAAGCAACGGAGGTCACCCCCTCGCGTGCACGCACCTCCTCCTCGATCTCACGGATATCTGCGGCTGTCGCCCGGATGTCCGTACCTTCGGCACGCCAGTAGTCGACGAAGAAGATGGGCGTCGCCGAGTTCGGGAAGAAGGACTGCTTGACGAAACCGAAGCCGAACACGGCTGCGCCAGTGGCGCCGATCAGGATTGCTACCGTTACCCAACGGGCCTGAACGGCGCGGCGCAGCACGGTCCGGTAGGCGGAGAACATGCGCCCTCGGTACTGCTCGGTGTCTTCGCCATCCGCCTGGTCACCACGCTTCAGGATATACGACCCGAAGAGAGGGGTGACCGTGATCGCGAACACCCAGGAAAGCAGGAGGGAGATGGTAATGACCGCGAAGAGTGAGAACGTGTACTCGCCTGTCGAGTCGTTCGAAAGACCGATGCCCGCGAAGGCGAGGATGCCAATGATCGTTGCACCAAGAAGCGGAACTTGCGTCTGCTTGACGATGGCACTCGCGGCCTCAACCGGCTTCTGACCCTTACGCATGCCGATCAGCATGCCCTCGCCGACGACGATGGCATTGTCGACCAACATGCCCATCGCGATGATCAGCGCACCAAGCGATATTCTCTCCATCTCGATGCCGAGAATGTACATGATCAGGATCGTCGCGATCACGGTCAGGAACAAGACCGATCCGATCAGGATTCCCGGACGCCAGCCCATGAATAGACATAGCACGCCGACAACGATCGCCACCGAAGTCAGAAGGTTCAGAACGAAGCCGTTCACCGCCTCCTCAACGATACGAGGCTGCTGATAGATCGGGTGCAACTCGATGCCGATCGGTCTTTGATACTCGAGTTCCGCGAGCCTGGCTTGCACCCGAGCGCCGACGTCGACGACGTTCGCAGTCGGTACTGCGGCGATACCCAGCCCGATCGCGCGTTGCCCATCGAAGTAGACGAGCTGATCTGGGATCGCGACCGGCTCACGGCTTACTTTCGCGACGTCGCCAAGCCTAACTGCCCCTCCGCCTTCACCGAGCAGGATCGACTCGCGTACCGCCTCCACACTGTCGAAGGCTCCGGTCGGCGCAACGCGAATGCTCTCGTCACCCACCCGGACCCGACCCGTCGGCTCGACCTGGTTCTGAACGGTCAATGGCGCGAACAGCTGTTCCGGCGGAAGGCCAAGCCGGGTCAGCTCGCCCTGCGCTACGTCCACATAGATCCGGTCGGGTCTCTGCCCGATCAGTTCGACCCGTGCGACGCCATCGACCGTTAGGAGGTCGCGGCGGAGCGTCTTCGCGTAATCGTACAACTCCTGCTCGGAATACCCCTCGGCCGTCAGCGCGAAGAACATTCCGTAGACCTGGCTGAAGTCGTCATTGACGATCACGGGTCCAGCGCCGGGCGGTAACTGCAACTCCGCCTGCCCAACCTTCCGGCGCAGTTCGTCCCAGACTTGAGGCAGTTCTTCACCGCCGAACTCGTCTCTGATCCTTACGCGGATCTCGGAGCGCCCTGGAACTGAACGGGACTCGATCTCGTCGAGTTGCCCGAGCTGTTGAATGTAAGTCTCGAGGGTCTCGGTGACCTCTTGCTCGACTTCGGTCGAGGACGCCCCAGGATACTCGGCGACGACGAACGCTTCCTTGATCGTGAAGGACGGATCTTCGAGTCGTCCGATGTTGAAGAACCCGAAGAGGCCACCGACGAGCGTGAGGACGACGATCAGCCAGACATAGAGGGGCCGCGTGATGGACCAGCGTGCGATGTCCATGGTTCTACTCGCTCAACGGCCGTACGCGCATACCGTCCCGAAGGAACGACGCACCTGCGGCGACCACGAGATCGCCAGCCTCCAGCCCGCTCCGGACAGGCGCTTCACCTGACGTCAGCGGCCCAACCTCGACACCGCGTCGGCTTACCATTCCGCTCTCGGGATCGACTACGAAGACGGCGAACCCGCCCTGCTCTGTACCGACGAGGCTGGCCACTGGCACCGTCGCTCGAGCAGCCGAAGCGTTGTTGAATTCGGCCCTTACCGTTCCTGTCATTCCTGGAAGGAGATCGAGACCATCCGGTCGAGGCATGGTGAGGACGACCCTGTACCCACCCGACCCTGCCTCCGGGGTCGTCTGGTACTCTTTGACGTCCAGATCGAACCGTCGCTCGGGCGCGAAGTCGAACGATACGGAAAGTTCTGGCGCGTCCCGTGTCGCGGTCGCGATGATGCCTTCGGGGACCTGGATCGCGATATCGACCTGCTGGTCGTCCTGCAGAACGACGATCTCCTGCCCGGCCCGCACCTGCGTGTAGAGGTCGGCGAGACGCCGTGCGACGGTACCAGCGTAGGGCGCCAACAAACGCGTCTCAGCGAGGTCTCGTTGAGCTGTTTCGAGGTTCGCCTGGGCGATGTCGTGTTCGGCACGAACCTGATCGTACTCCGCTTGGGAAGTCGCACCGCCCTCCAACAACCGCTCCTGACGCGCGAGTTGACGCTCCAAGAGATTGACGCGCGCGCGCGCTTCGGTGACCCGCTCGTCGTAATCCCCCGGGTCGAGTGCCGCGACGAGTTCACCTTCCTCGACCCGCGAGCCTTCCAGCACCGGAAATTCGACGAGGCGACCGGATACGTCAAAGGAAAGCGCCGAAGATGTTGGAGCGACGACGCGTCCTGGAAAAGTGCGCAGGTTGCTAGCCTCGGCAGCACCAACCTCAATGACCTTGGCGGGCCTTACAGGTGGCTGCTTGTTCGAACCCTCGTCGGTCTCGGCTCCGCCGCTACAAGCCGAAAGCAGGAACCCTGCAAACGCAATCGCGACGTAGCCTTCCTTAGGCAACCACATGCTCAACTCTCGCTCGAATCAACGTCAGCACACAAAGCATCAGCGACTTTCTGCCGCTCTGCGGCCGACAGGCTCGCGATGCCGAGCAGGTCGAGAAGCCATAGGCCGTCGGTCGCCAGCAGCGTAATGGCTGCCCGCTCGAAAGAGAGTCCATCATCCTGAAACTGTTCCAACTTCTGTCGCCAGCGCAGTGCTTCAGGCGCTAACAACGACAAATCGTTCGCGACCGCGGCCAGCAAAGCGGCATGCTCAGGTTGCGGAGCTACCTCGGGGCTTAGATGCCCACGGACATAACCCGCGGCTTGCCGACCGGGTCCCGCACGCCGAACATCGGTCGCGGCCTCGACCTGCGCCTCCATACGATCAGACATCCGTTGCACGAGCGCACGCAACAACGCTTCTTTCGACGTGAAGAGGTACTGCAAGCCTCCTTTGCTCACACCCGCTTCCTGAGACACGGCCCCGAGGGTGAGCCCCGACGGCCCTTTAGCCATCACGACCCGCTCGGCCGCATCCAATAGATCATCGGCATGTATCGTCGGGTGTCGGCCCATGGGCGTTCCTCATTCCGTCCGGCTGGCTTAAAATAAGCAGGATCGAGTTGCAAGGAGGTAAACCCCCTGATCCCTCCCGGATGAGGTCGGATCACGCCTCTATCTGGTCGGATCGGTACGGAACTCGAAGAAGCGCCGCCGTCGCTTCTTACTGTGCGGGGTGTCGAACAGAGTGGGCTGGTCTGCGTCAGTCGTCCCTCTCATCGCTGACCCTTCGGGCGGGTAGTCGAGAGTGGCCTTCAGTTGGTCGATGCGGTCCGGCGTGAAGCGAGGCAGTTGAAGTTCCCCCTCGTCGCGCCACTGGGCTACGCGCTCTTCGACCTCCCGGACCTTCTCGGCCGCGGGTTGTTTGTCACGTGCGAGGTAGAGTGTCTGCGAGGGGAATGCGAAAGCGGCACCGCTCCGTTCGACGACCCCCATGATCCTAAGGTTCAGGTCTTCCTGCACCTCTAGGAATGCGTCGTAGTCCTCCGCCTCGACATAGGCAAAGACCTCCAAGCGCAGACTGTCGGCGCCGAACCCTGTGAATCTGATGCGAGCTGGGTCGGCGTTCACCTTGGGATGGGCGTAGAAGAGTGCTCGAATCTCGACGAGGAGGAATCGGATCTGATCCGCCGTCGTTTCGTACCGAAACGTCAGCGTCGGGTTGAACCAGAACCGGTCGCGCGGTGCGAAGTTCTCAATCCTCAAGGCCGAGAACTCACCGTTCGGAATCGTCACGACCGTACGACCCAGCGTCCGGATCCTCGTCGAACGAAGGCCGATGTCCTCGACCGTGCCGATGGTCTCGCCGACCTTGCAGAAGTCGCCAACCCTCACCGGATGGTCGATGATGATCGAGACGCCGCCCACCACGTTCTCGATCGTTTTCTGCGCACCCAAAGCTAGGGCTAGACCACCGATCCCAAGCGCGGCCAAGCCAGTCGATACGTCGACCCCCAGGACGCCGAGGGCCACGATCAACGCACCTCCGACGAGAACGAATTTGAGTGACCGGCGAAGGAAGATGGTCGCAGAGACGGCCTCAAGCTGGCCGCGTCTCGTCATCCGCTCCGTGCCAGCTTCGGTCGAGGCATCGATCAACCGCCATAGAAACCAGACGGCGGAGACGACAGCGATGACTTCGACAACTCGGGTCGAAACTGCCCTCGCGACGATCGACAGGCCTAGAACCCGCGTCGACGCGATGAACACCCAAGCTCCAACGTAGAGGCTGAGCGGCGCAGCGGTAGCGAACAGCACGCGTCGCAACCTAGCTCGGCGTCCCCCCCGCCACCACAAGCGGAGCGGTAGGAAGGCGAGTAGAAAACCTACGCGAACCGCACCGAAGGCAAGAATGCCGACCCCGACGAGGACGATCCAGTGGCCCAGCGGAGCTCCGAATAGCCTTGTACTGACCAATGGTTCGGGAAGAACGCCGTCGATTAACGCCGCGCTCGCCTGCTCTGCGAGGTCAGGCACCTCGTCGAGTGTTGCCGACGAGATCAACCAAATTGGCTCAGCATCATCAGCGATCGCAACCCTTTCGACGAGGATGTCGACAGTACGATCACCGGCACGCAGGGATCCAATCCGGTCTCGCGACGGCTCCAAACCGTCCTCCAAACGTCCTGACTGTTGGTTGCTGATCTGAAGCGACGGCAGAATTGTCCCGCCCCGGTCAAGCAGATCTTCAAGTTGGCGGGCCAACGCCGCGCCCCGCTCCTCTCGTTCGGAGGGACGAACTCCACGTAGATCGAAGTACTGCGAAGCTCGCTCGTAATTTTGGGCTGCAATCGCCTCGACGAGGCCTTCCGTAGTCCGAAGTGGGGTCGTTCGGCCGTAGACGTCTGTAGGGGCCTGGGGTTTCGCGGCTTCTTCTGTCCGTTCACCAACCGGAAGCTGGGCTGCCGCTACGCCTTGAAGTAAGGGCACGCCAATCAGACACAGCACGAACGACCGTACGATCAGCTTCAACGTCATCGCCAACACATCACCAGCTGTTTTTTTAGGGACGCCACCGCCGACTCGCGGTCGCTGCCTACATTTCCCGAGGCGGCCCTTAATGACCGAAGCGAGGACTATTTTCAATCCGACCGGCTGGCTGGGAATATCAGCTGGAATGCAACCGACGGACACCTGCTTTCAGCCAATAATCGTGGATACTCCGCTCCGAAGCTGCCTTACCGCTCGAGTCCGTTTCGTTTGGCTGGAATGTCGGATCGGTCTCACCTCACCGACTGCCGTGCTTTGGAAGGTTGCCCTGTCGTAAACTGAGCGGTGCACCGATTTTCTCCGAGGAGGCGACGATCCCTCTCCGAGACGACAAAACCGCTCCCGACTGCCCATAGGCGCGTCCGACAGGAGAGCCGTAAGCCGGGGACGCGAACCGCGCGATGCAAGCGCCGTAGCAGTGCCCATTCGCCGTTCACGCCCTGAAGATGCCGGCGATTGTACATCGACAGCCATCAAACACTGACGGCTGCGTGTTGGCGCTCATTCGGATCCGCCTCTGCTTCCGTCATGATCAGTCGTTCTCACCTAGACCGTCGTGCAGCCAACCGATTGGGTTCGAGAGACGCTGCAGCTTCCCTTGCGCGCTCACGGATAACGCTCGCCCGAAGAGGGTGCGGCTCTGGCAACTGCCAGTGTTTCGCGAGTTCGTCCGCGTGCCTAACGAGTCCCGACTGGCCTAGGTCATCGAGTATGTTGGATGCCTCTGCGCGGAAGCGATCGGCCACCTCATCACCGACACTCCCTTCGAGCACGCGGTTGCCTTCTTCGATAAGGTAGACAATGGAACTAATGTGCTTGCAAAGATGAGTCGCAAGTACCGTTAGTTGGGTTTTTTTGGGCGACGTGGTCCGCTTGTTCATCGGACGATTTACGACCACCCTTCCCAAGGCACAGAAGAGCTTACGCGCTTCGGTCACATCCGCTGGTCGGCGGTTGGAACGTAAAGCCTGTACCGTGGTGTAGTAAGCGTCGGCGCAAGCCTCCAGGAGTAGTTCCAACACCACTCTCTGGCGGTCGTTCGTCTCGGGTAATTGGTCCATGCGTCAGTAGGCCTGCACCGTTTCGCTCAACCTCCGCTCCCATCCTGGAGTGCTAAGAAGAGGACTTTGATCTGCGCCACTCGTAGGTTCTACTCGAAAAGCGAGTCCGTCAGAGAGGAGACAGACGATGCGGAAGAGCAGGTTCAGCGAGGGGTAGATACTCGCGCTCCCGAGCGAGGGATTCCCTCTACCCGGACGTACCGCTAACGCATCAGCGTCGGCCACCTGATTTCGAATGGGGCACCAACCTAACCGCCGATCTGACGGCGAGATGGTCCGGAAATAGCATCGTCGTCCCGGGGAAGACGAAAGTTGAAGCGTAGGGGTGAGGAAGAGACCAATCCGTCTAGCTCGCTTATTCAACGAAGGACGGCGCACCTACGGTCTCCGCAATGGGACGGATGCATCTGTGATCATGACGGTGTGGTTAGGCGTCTTGGAGGCTCTCATGCGCGCCACCACTCGTCAGAAATAGCGTAGCGGCCGCTTTTTGCCACTGTCGGTGACTTCATTTCCGTTTCGGTGAAGGGCCGTATCACACCGTGCGCAACGAGAATGCGGACCGCATCTTCCACCTTGCGGCGCCCCCACCCCTTCGTCCGGGCAAACTTGAACGCATTCGAGTACACGTTCCTTTCGGTGAGAATCTTCAAACCGACCCTGAAGCAGTTGGCCCGTCCTAGTTCCAGTAGCGCTGGCCACGGCACTGTTCGGGTGCCGTAGTACACTCGCTCAATGTCTACGAAGGTCGGCCAGATCATCTCTCCGTTGGCTCGCTGCGTCTGTAGAAACAAGCCACGCTCGAACATCTCGTGCAAGCCTTTCGTGATAGGCTGTAAGGCGGCGCCCAAATCGCCTGGGCGGCTAATCGCAACCCGTTTGAGATACTTGTTGTCAGCTGCTATTACTGGAGCCGGTACTCGGGTCCCCGTCCGCGTACCAAAAAGCACGTCATCCAATTCTCCTTGAACCCTTAGGTATTGGAGGAACGACAAGCGAAAGATCGCATCGAACGTCGCGAAGCCGCCGAAATCGCCTAAGAGCGGGTCTAGACGGCCGGACAAGGTTATCTCGCCGTCACTGAACGAACTCCGAGCTGCGAAAGTTGCCCGCAACAGAGAAGATTCGACGGCATCGGTTCCTTGCGGTCGCGGAGTGACGTCCAAAGTCGTCATCGGCCCTCCACAACGGCATTGCCAGATCGGTCGGAGCCCATGCGAGCCTTGTAGGCTGATTGGTCGTCCACACCATCCGCAACGATCCACCAGGACAACATCATGGCGCGTACAGGTCATCTCGAAGGGAGAACGCAGTCGACGCTTCAACCGAAAACCAGGCTCTTCGAGAACACAGAGAGGGCAGAACTGCACGCCAGATGGACCATTGCGAGCATCGCTGCGCAAAGTGACCCATGGTGCTTCATACTTGCTCAGCGGGCGTGCCCGCATGGCCAGAAGTTCGGGGAAGGGAGCACCGGTCAGGCGAGCGATGAACCTCACGAACCGGCCGCTAGCGAAATCAATACTAAGGACATCGGTGGGAGCACCGGGTCCGTACTCAGCGAGAACGTCCTCAGGTGCGACACCGCGGGAAACACACCAGCGATACAACCAGCTGGACAGGCACTCGTGCTGGATCGCGGCTCTGTCTAATCGGACACCGATCGCCCTCTCGTCCGCGAGTGGCCCCAAACGAACGCCCTTCGGCAGCATTTCCGTTCGAAAGCGCGGCCCCGAAGCCGCGTCAGCTACCATCAGGCGAGAGCTTGCCAATTCACCGAACGCTTCCCGATCAGTGTTCGTGCCCGCTGCGCTTCCAAGTCGCTAAGTGTGACGTGTTCGCGGCCATCATCGAGCGCCATGACCGCGGCGCCTGTCACGATCTTAGTGGTCTCGCCGATAAGGCCTCCGCTCAACGAGTGGATGAGTTGAGCCGTCTCGAAACGCCCCAGTCTGGACGGCTCCGCGAGCGGCATGACGCCCTCCAACGTCCGTAGAAGCATCGCGAAGTCGTTATCGCACTTCCAACGTGGTAGAAACGCATGGTCCAACCGCGTGGACATCTGGTCATCGTCGTAGACTAACTTGCCGAGGCTCTTGTCACCAACCAAGGCGACTGCAATGTTCAACTCTTCTCCGACCTGGCGAAGGAAGGAGAAGATGGTCTCTTGAATGTTCTCTGTTGTCGTTAAAGCGTTCGGAAACTCATCGATGATCAGCATCTCCGTTCCCAACTCCTCAAAACGAGCGAGAACCTGGGACCGCGCTTTTGGGATCGAAGACCGCAATCCGATCCCCATGGTGTTGGAGATACCCCGCCATATGACCGACAGTATGCCCATCAAGCCACCGCTGTTGGCGGTCACGTACACGACGCTCTTCGCCTTCCCCATACGCGTCGCTGTCACCGCGAAGCGGCGTACGATCGTCGATTTGCCGTTTCCGAAAGGCCCGAGCACCATACCGCCAGCCAATCTTTTGGTGACTGCTCGTCCGAGAAGATCGGTGAGCATGTAGTTCGCTTTCGAAGCCGCTGCGTAATCGATCCAAAATGGTTCCCGAACCAACTGGCGTCGCCGCGCCACGGGCAGTTGTAGCTGCGTCGCCGCTTCGCTAGTGAGATGGCTAGCGATCATCAAACGAACCTTTCGAAGCTTGTTGGAAACGCAACATTCTCTTTCCACTCGACGTCGGTTTCATCGTTCGCTGACGGCAGGGTGTCGGCGCTTCGTGCAGACATCGGCCCGCGCGCCTCTGCGATCTCCGCCTTCTTGGCGGCACGCTTGCGCTCAGATTTCGCTTCGATCGCGTTGTTCGCGATGCCGTCGATCTCCTCGAACGCGACACCCTGTCGGAACTCGTGAAGTGGGTGACGGGCTATTTTGCGGGCAGCTTCCAACTCCCAGCGCGCGAACGGGCCGTCCGGCAGGCCGAACCGGCGTTTAGGAAAAGCTGGAAAGTCTTCTCCAGACGTCGGATCACGAACGAGCACGAACGAGATATCCCGGGGATCGTAGCGAACGATGAGTGGGTTGATACGATCCCGCATTGAAACGAGCCGGTGGAACTCCTTCGCTTGATACGTCGTCCCGAACATCCTTATCCCACTTTGAGAAAGCATTCTCTCTTGTTGCGGGAGAAAGTGGTTCCGGATGAAGTCGGCATCGTCCGCTTGGATTGATCCTTCTGGAACTGCCTCCTTCCAGCTGTCGTAAGGCACACGCCCGGTTTCGCTGTTCCTCGTCGTATTCCGTATCTCGGCGAAGTAGATCGCCAAGACGTACTCCAACTGCTTCAGCGTCAACACGGCTTTCTCTTCAGCGTCGTACCTTGCCCGCCGCTTGACGCTCCCGCCCGTCCGACCTGGCAGATCGTCCAGAACCTCGTTGGTGAGCCCAACCAGCCGCTCGATCATTCCGCCGGTATGAACCGTGCCGGCCTCGCGGCTCGAGCGCTCAATGCCGATAGATCGGCAAGCATCATTGAAGCGCTTCGATTGGTAATCACTACCGCTATCGGCGTGCAGCATCTTGGGGCGCCCATGCATCGGCCAGTCGATGTGCCCAAGCCCCCTCGCCTCCAACCATGCCTTCTTCGGTGCGATGGCGTGGGCCAAACACATCGCATTCGACACGACGCTCGGATCTTGGAAGGATACCGCAAAACCCATTGCGGCCCCCGTACTGACATCGACCGCTGCCGTGATCGTGGGGCGACCGATCGGCCGCCCATCCTCGTTCTGCACTATGATGAGATCGGCAGGGGTATGATCGATTTGCCAAATATGAAGCGGCGCGGGCGCACTGATCGTTCCGGGAAGATATCTCAGTCGTCGAAGTTCAGCAGGGTCGCTCGCACGAGCTCGTACAACTTCTTCGTCGGTATAGCGGAGACGAAGCCGATGCTCGACTGTGCGCCTCGCTGGTGGACGGAGACCCTCGCGTATGCACGCCGCCCGAATTTTAGTGACGACTTTCGATAGCTTAGGTGCCTCAAGGCGCATGTAGTCGGTAGCGATCCGCTCATCGATTATGCGCTCGACACGCCCGTCTATCCGAGTGTTTCGCTCGCGCACTTTCGGCAGTAAGTCCGACACGAGCCGACGCTGCTCGTAAGCCTGCCGCAGGTTGCGAACCTGTCGTTCTCCTAGATTGAGTTCACGGGCTACCAGGCGAACGGAAAGGCGTTGCTTCGGGTCGGGTGTGTTCAATAGGTCTAGTAGGCGAGCGCGATGTTTCGCGATGGCCCAATTGCGATCGGTATGGCCCTTCATGGCGCCCCTTTCTCGCCCCGCGCCATAGTAGGCTGCGGAAATCGGGAACGCACCGCGGAAACACAGTGTGCTTGCGAATCGGGGCTAATCCACTGATTTCACTACCAGTTGGTGTGGTTACGCCCCGGCAATTTTAAACGGAATTCGACACGCTCTCCCGCCCGCGCGCGGATCGCGGCTATCGCGCTCCGCGCGCAAGTGCAGGGCGGCCTCTTGCCCTGCGGGCTGCGGGGGTGTTCGCTCCCGGGCGATGCCATTCTGCCGGGAGCTTCGCATGATCAGAGCCGCCCTTCTCGCCGCCACGCTGCTTGCGACGGCGACGCCCGAAGCCCTGGCCTCGCAGGAGCGGACGGGAACGAGCAGCCCGGCCGATCAGCGCCTTCGCGAGCTCTACGACGCCGACTGGCAGTGGAGCCTGAGCGAGTATGGCCGCCTGATGGACGAGGACGGCGAGCTTCAGCGCGCGGACTACCTGCCTTCGGTCACGCCTGAGGCCCAGGCGCGGCGGCTGGCTCATTGGAAAGAGATGCTCGCGGAGCTCGACCGGATACCCCGCGATGCGCTGTCGCCCGATGAGCGGGTCAATGCCGCCGTCTTCGAGACCAATCTGCGCAACGCGGTCGCCGATGCCCGATTCCGTGAATGGGAGATGCCGTTCAACAGCGACAGCAGCTTCTGGAGCGGCCTGACGCCGCGTCAGGGCTTCGGCAGCGCCGAGGAATACCGGCGCTATATCGGAAGGATGCGCGACCTGCCGCGCTATTTCGGCGAGCAGATCGACAATATGGAAGCCGGCCTCGACCGCGGCTTCAGCGTGCCGCGCGCGGTGCTCGGTGGCCGCGACGCTTCGATCGAGCCCTATACCGCTTCGGATGCGGAAGAGAATCCGTTCTGGGCCCCCTTCGAGGACATGCCCGCCTCGATCCCGCAGGAGGAGCGCGAAGCGCTGCGGGCGGCGGCGAGGGACGCCATCGAGGAAGCGGTGGCCCCCGCCTATACAGACCTCCTGGCCTTCTTCCGCGACGAATACGTGCCGCGCGCCCGCACCGCCCTCGCCGCGACCGAGCTGCCCGACGGCCGCTCCTATTACGACGCGCAGGTGCGCGAATACACGACGCTCGACCTGTCGCCCGAAGAGATCCACAGGATCGGGCTCGAGGAGGTCGAACGGATCACGGGCGAGATGAAGGAGGTCATGCGCGAGACCGGTTTCGAAGGCGACCTTCAGGAGTTCATCGCCTTCCTGCGCACCGATCCGCAATTCTATGCCGAAACGCCCGACGAGCTGATGGGCGTCTCGTCCTATGTCGCGAAGCGGGTGGACGGCGAGATCGGCGACATCATCGGGCACCTGCCCCGCCGGCGCTTCACGATCCTGCCGGTGCCCGAGGAGATCGCGCCCTTCTACACGGCAGGGCGCGGCGGCCTCGGCAGCTGCCTGATGAACACCTATGACCTGCCGAGCCGCCCTCTCTACAACATACCCGCCCTGACCCTGCACGAATGCGCGCCGGGGCACAGCTTCCAGGCCGCGCTCGCCGCCGAGCAGGAGGCGGGGCCGCCCTTCCGCCGCTACACCTATTTCTCCGGCTACGGAGAAGGCTGGGGACTCTATACCGAATGGCTGGGGCGCGAGATGGGCATCTACCGCACGCCCTATGAGCTCTTCGGCCAGCTCTCCTATGAGATGTGGCGCGCCGCCCGGCTGGTCATCGACACGGGCGTGCACCTTTATGGGTGGTCGCGCGAGGAAGCGGTCGATTATCTCGCAGAGCACACCGCTCTTTCCGAGCACGAGGTCGGAACCGAGGTGGACCGCTATATCAGCTGGCCGGGCCAGGCCCTCGCCTACAAGCTCGGAGAGATGACGATCCGGCGCCTGCGGCGGGAGGCCGAAGAAGCGCTCGGCCCCGAATTCGATCTCGCGGCCTTCCACGACACGATCCTCGCGCTCGGCCCGGTGCCGCTCTCCGTTCTCGAGGCGCGGATCGACACCTTCATCGAAAGCGGCGGCGAGGGACCTTATTCCTACGCGCCCTGAGGCGGCGCCGGCGGAGGCGCTGCCGGGGATGACGCGCCCCGGCTTGCCACCCCCGCTCCTTTCCTGTACCGGCCCGCCTTCGAACGGCGGTCCGCTGCATCCGGGATGGTCCCACCGCATGCGGAGCCGAAGGCGCACAGGGCCCTCCACCCCTGCCGTCTCCGCCGTCTGGAAAGGAGCCGTCATGCCTCTTTACGAGCATGTCTACATCGCGCGGCAGGACGTCAGCCCCGCGCAGGTCGAGCACCTCACCGAGGAACTTCAGGAGATCATCCGCGAGCATGGCGGGTCGATCGAGAAGTCTGAATATTGGGGTCTTCGCAACCTCCAGTACAAGATCAACAAGAACCGCAAGGGTCACTACTCCCTGATGAACATCACGGCCCCGGCCGAGGCGATCCAGGAAATGGAACGCCAGATGCGCATCAAGGAAGACATCCTGCGCTTCATGACGCTGCGCGTCGAAGAGCACGACGAAGAGCCCTCGCCGGTCATGTCGCGCCGCGACCGCGACGAGAGCCGCCGCCGCGACCGGGACAGGAGCTAACTCATGGCACGCACTTTCTTCCGCCGCCGCAAGTCCTGCCCCTTCTCGGGCGAGAACGCGCCGACCATCGACTACAAGGATCCCAAGCTTCTCGGACGCTACGTCTCCGAGAAGGGCAAGATCGTCCCCTCGCGCATCTCGGCCGTGAGCCAGAAGAAGCAGCGTGAGCTGGCCCGCGCCATCAAGCGCGCGCGCTTCCTCGCCCTCCTGCCCTACAGCTCGACGGAGTAAGCACAGATGGACGTCATTCTGCTCGAACGCGTCGAGAAGCTCGGCGGCATCGGCGACACCGTCGCCGTGAAGGACGGCTTCGCGCGCAACTTCCTCCTGCCGCGCAAGAAGGCGCTGCGGGCGACCGAAGCCAACCAGCAGGTCTTCGAGGCCCAGCGCGCCCAGATCGAGGAGCGCAACGCCCAGGCCCGCGAAAAGGCGGAGAACCTCTCCACCTCCATCGCGGACAAGACCTTCGTGCTGATCCGCTCCGCATCGGATATGGGCCAGCTCTACGGTTCGGTCTCCGCGCGCGACATCGCCGAAGTGGCCAGCACCAAGAAGCTCAAGCTGCAACGCAGCCAGGTGGTGCTGAACCAGCCGCTGAAAGAGCTCGGCATCTTCCCCGTCCAGGTCCGCCTGCACCCCGAAGTCCTCGTGGACATCAAGGTGAACATCGCCCGGACCCAGGAAGAAGCCGAACGCCAGGAGCGCGGCGAGAACGTTCTCGCGCCCGAGCGCGAGGAGGTCGAACAGGTCGCCGGCACCGGCGACTTCGACGAATACGGCTCGCGCGGCGACGAACCCCGCACCGAAGGCGGCGCCCAGACCGGCGAAGAGGGCAATGTGCCCCCTGCCGAGGACGCCGACGCGGCGGTCTGAACGGCTCGCCGGAGCGCGCAAGAAGAAAGGCCGCCTCTTCCGAGGCGGCCTTTTTCGTATCCGTTGGGAGGCCAGAGACGAACGGGCCTCCCTTTCCTCGCAGGCGTCAGAACTGCGCCTCGATGCCGACCCGGAGCTCGCGCGGCTTGCCCGGCCTGCGCCCGGCGGGACGCAGGCTGGCCGTATAGGTCTCATCGAAGAGGTTGTCGGCGAAGGCCCGCAGGCTGAGCGTCTCGTTGATCGCGTAGCGCGCGGCCAGATCGACGAGCACGCGCTCCTCGATCAGCTGATCGCACGGAATGGGTCCCTGCCCCGCCGTCGAACGGGCGTCGTCGACATAGTTGATCGAGGTGTAGGCCGAAAACGGACCGCGCTCGATCCCCGCAACCAACGTCGCCTGATGTTCCGGCACGTAAGGCAGCCGGTCGCCTGCCTCGACATCGCCCCACGGATCGAAATCCGACGAGAAGCCGTTCTGGAACTCCGCAACGGTCCATGAATAGCTGAGGGTGACGGGGAAGACCGTCCCGTCGGCTGCGAAGCTGCGCGAGGCGACTGCTTCGACGCCGTAGCTGTCGACTTCGCCCGCATTGAACTGGTCGCCGAAATCGCATTCCGAGCTGCCCGACGAGGCGGTGCAGCGGCCGAGCAGGTTCTCGTAATCGTTGAAATAGCCGGTGATCTGGAACAGGGTTCCCCGGTCGTCATAGACGAGGCCGATCTCCGAATTCACCGATTTCTCGGCCTTGCCCTCGCGCGCGCCGGCGCTTGGAACGCCGAAGCCTTCATAACTCCCCGCAAAGAGGGTCAGCGTGTCGCTGGCTTCGAAGTCGGCCCGGATCGCCGGAAGGAAGACGTCATAGTCGTTCTCGCGGATGCTGTCCGGGGCAAGCGCGCGGTCCGGGGTGTCCCAGCGGCGCTGGCGCGTCTCGACGCTTTCGAACCGCGCGCCGAGTACCAGTCCGAAGCGGTCCCATTCGATCCTGTCCTGCGCGAACAGGGCGAGCGCCTCGGCCTCGGTCAGGCGGTTCGCCTGCGTTCCGTCGGCATTGTCCGTGGTCAGGACGAGATTTCCGCCTTCAAATGCGTAACCGTCCTGATCCTGGAAGCGGTCGACGCCATCTTGGTGATCGCGGACGCTGAGAACCAGATCATGGCGCAGCGCGCCGGTCGCGAGATCCGAGGTCAGCGCGATCTGCACGCCTTCGGCATAATATTCGCGGTTGTTGTCGCGGATCTGGACCGCGTCCGCCGGGCTGTCGGCGCCTCTGAGGACGGCGAGCTCGCTGCCGCAGAGTTCGGGCGTCGCCAGGATTTCCGAAATCCCGTCGCAATCGCCCGTTCCGCTGAGGCCGCCCGCGCCCAGAAAATCTTCCGTCTCGATTTCCTGAAGCTTGTACCAGCTGCGCGCGAACTCGGTGCGGTAGGCGAGCCCCGTCACGCGGACATTGTCCGTCAGCGGAACCTCGCCCGAAATCTGATAGGTCTCGTGCTCGCCGTGGAACCGGTCGATGGCACTGGCCGCATAGCGGCGATAGGGATCGGCGGCGTAGTCCGCCTCGGTGAGGCCCAGATAGGTCTCGTCGGAGACCTGATCGGAGGTCTGCATCTTCACCATGAGATGCGCCTCGCCCGTATAGAGCGCGCCCTTGAAGACGTAGTCCTCGATCTCGAACCCCGTATCGGCGCCGGACGGAAGATCCTTGAACCCGTCCGAGCTGTCTCGCACGGCTTCGATCATCACCGCGCCTTCGAGGTCTTCGCCGAGAGAGACACGGGTGCCGGCCCATCCATGGTCGATCATCCTGCCATATGAGCCGAAGGACGCCGCGAGATAGGCTTGCGGACCTTCGGGCAGCGGGGTCGAGAAGAGGTGCAGCGCACCGCCCGTCGTCTGAGGACCGTATTGGATCGCGGCGGGGCCCTTCGCCACCTCGACGGCCGCGATACGGGCCGTGGTCGGAAAGTAATAGGCGGCCGGCGCGGCATAAGGCGCTGGCGCAATCGGCACGCCGTCCTCCATCAGGGCGATCTTGGCGGAGCGCTCAGAGCCCGATCCGCGAATGCCGATATTGGGCCGCAGGCCGAAGCCCTCCTCCTCGCCGAGCTGGAGACCCGGCACCGCACGCAGGGTACGAAGCACGTCGGCGCTGTCGAAGAGGTCGAGGTCGTCGGACGTCAGGATCGTCGCGGGGGCAGCGCCCGCTCTGGCCGTGCCGACGACGACGATCTCGTCGAGGCCGTTGAAGGTGTCCTGAATCGCAGCGTCGGAAGCCGCTGCGGCGGCGAGTTCGATCATCGGAAAATGTCCTGCTATTTGCGAAAGCGTCGCATATGCACTGCGACTGATAATGACATGCAGGAAAGGCTGTCAACAGCCCGTCCGCGTTGAAACTGGCGGCGGCATCTGCTTTGCCCTACCGGACCGACGAAAGACCGCGAGGACACCACTTCCATGGCCCAAGACCCCGAACGCATCACCATTCTCGCCCGCGAATTCACCGCCGCCGCGCTCGAATTCCACCGCGGCAAGATGGCCCAGAAAGGCTATGTCATGGAGGGGTCGATCACGCCGCGCACCTTCCAGATGATCGAAGGCCACGAAGCGCCCTCCGATCTCTTCGACGGCGAGCCGCTCTTCGCCGTGACCTTCCGGAAGAAGGACTGAGGCGGCGCTCGCGTGACTGACTGGAAGACGGTCGAGACCCCGCAACAGGCCGTCTCGGAACTCACCGAACGCTACGAGGCGAGCGCGAACAGGCTTCGCGCCGCCTTCGAGCGATTCGTGCGCGACGGCACGCCGCCCGAGGCCGGCCCCTACGACTTCGCCTATCCGACGCTGAGGCTCGACTATCGACCCGAGACCGTCGTGCCGCCGCTGTCTTCGGCCTTCGGCAAGTTCGAGGCGCCGGGGCTTTACGAGACCGATGTCGCGCGGCCGGCTCTCTTCGCCGACTACCTGACCGAGCAGCTCTCGCTGCTCATGGACCGCTACGACGTGAAGGCGATGGTCGGCTCGTCCGGCTCGAACATCCCCTACCCTTACGTGCTCGAAAGCGCGGCGGGAGTGGATGCCGAGGCGGTGCCGCCCTCCGAGCTGGCACGGGTCTTCCCGGTGCCGGACCTCGCCAATATCGATGACGGCATCGCGAACGGCGAATGGGCGACGGCCGCCATGGCCACCGGCCACGGGCCCGAACCCAAGCCCCTCGCCCTCTTCGACGCGCTGCGCACCGATTACTCGCTGCAACGCCTCAAGCATTACACCGGAACCGATCCCGAAGACTTCCAGCAGTTCATTCTTTTCACGAACTACCACCGCTACATGGACGAGTTCGTGGAATTGGCGGTCGACAAGCTGCGCTCGGAGCCGGGCGACGGTCCCGATTACAAGGAACTCGTCGCGCCGGGCGGGGTCCGGGTCGATGCGGATACGGCGGGCGCGGTCAGCCTCGTCCAGCAGAGCCCCTGGCGCCGTCACCAGATGCCGGCCTACCATCTCACCGCGCCGGGCGGACAGGGCATCACGCTCGTCAATATCGGCGTTGGCCCTTCCAATGCGAAGACGATCACGGATCACCTGGCCGTCCTGCGCCCGCAATGCTGGATCATGATCGGCCATTGCGGCGGCCTGCGGCATTCGCAGCGCCTCGGGGACTATGTGCTCGCGCATGCCTATCTGCGCCGCGACCACGTGCTCGACCACGACCTGCCGCCGGACATTCCCGTGCCGCCCATCGCGGAGATCCAGCTCGCCCTGACCGCGGCGGCGGGCACGGTGACGGGCGATGCGGGCAAGACGCTCAAGCATCGGCTGCGCACGGGCACGGTCGTCACCCATGACGACCGGAACTGGGAGCTGCGCTTCGAGCACGAGGCCCGGACCCTCGGCCATGCCCGCGCCATCGCCATCGACATGGAGAGCGCGACGGTCGCGGCGAATGGCTACCGCTTCCGCGTGCCCTACGGCACGCTGCTCTGCGTTTCCGACAAGCCGCTGCATGGCGAGATCAAGCTGCCGGGCGCCGCCAACAGCTTCTATGAGCGCGCCATCGGCGAGCACATGAAGATCGGCATCGAGGCGCTCGAGACCCTGCGCAGGGACGGCGCCGTGGCGCTGCACTCGCGCAAGCTGCGCAGCTTCGACGAGCCGCCCTTCCGCTGACCATGATCGAGGTTCTTATGGCCGATATTCAGGACGTGCCGCTTTCCGGCCGCTGCGACAAGGACTTCGACGGCCTGCGCCGCGTCTTCGAAGGCAGCATCGCCACGGGAGAGAATCTCGGCGGCTCTGTCGCCGTCCTGATCGATGGCGAGCCGGTCGTGGACCTGCGCGGCGGCTGGCGGGACCGCAAGAAGTCGGCCGAATGGGAAGAGGACACGATTGCCTGCGTCTATTCCTCGGGCAAGGCCGTTCTCTCCGCACTCGTCATGCGGGAAGTGTCGGAGGGACGGCTCGATTATGACCGCCCCGTCGCGGAGATCTGGCCCGCCTTCGGCGAGCGCGGCAAGGAAAGGGTGACCCTTGCCCAGGCCCTCTCTCACCAGGCCGGCGTGCCCGGCTTCGCCGAGGAGAAGGACCCCGCGATCTGGCTCGATTGGGAGGCGACCTGCGCCGCCATCGCGAGTGAGGAGCCCATGTGGGAGCCCGGCACGGCGAGCGGCTATCACCCCCAGACCTTCGGCTATATCGCAGGCGAGGTGCTGCGCCGGTCGAGCGGGAAGACCTATGGCGACCATCTGCGCGATCTCGGCCTCAACGTGCATTGCGGGCTGAGCGCTGATCAGGTGGCGCGCACGGCGCAGATGGTCAAGCCGCCGAAAGCGCCCGATCTCGGCGAGATCACGCCTCCGAAGAAGGCCGCTTTCCTCGCGCCTTGGAGCGCGCCCTCCGGCGTCGCGCGAGAGGCATGGGCCGCCGCCGAAATCCCCGCCTCCAACACGCATGCCAATGCCCGCGGCCTCGCCGAGGTGATGCAGGCCTATGCGACGGGAGAGATCTCCGGGAAAGCCTTCGCCGGCACGAGTGCGCGCGAAGCCGCCTGGGAAGAGCGCATCCATGGCGACGATCTCGTCCTGCCCTATCGCATCTCCTGGGGGGCGGGCGTGATGCGCGAGACGCTCGGCGC
The DNA here is from genome assembly GCF_000733125.1 of Parvularcula oceani. GTDB lineage: Bacteria > Pseudomonadota > Alphaproteobacteria > Caulobacterales > Parvularculaceae > Parvularcula > Parvularcula oceani. Next base: position 218,490 of record NZ_JPHU01000001.1, read on the forward strand.
CTTCGGCGGCGCGCCGACCGCCATCGGCCATTACGGCTTCGGCGGCTCCTGCGTCATGGCGGACCCGGCGCGGGAGCTTTCCTTCGCCTTCGTGCCGGCGACCATGTCGCCCGTGCTCGTCGGCGATCCGCGGGCGAAGGCCTTGCTTGCCGAACTTTATAGGGCGGTGGATTGAGCGTTTGCGCTTCAACGCGCTTCTCCTGCCCCTAAATGGTAACGAAGCGTTAGCCTTAACGAGGGCAGCTAGCGTTCCGCGACAATGAGGGCAGCCGAAGCCATGCGAACCCGTCTTCTCGCCGCCGCCATGGCGCTGACCGCCACGCCGCTCGCCGCGCAGGAAGCCGAGCCCGATTTCGGCACCTTCCGCGAGCAGTTCCGCATCGACGCGGTCGCTGCCGGCATCTCGCCGAACCTCTATGACGAGCAGATGGCCACGGTGAAGCCGCTGCCCGTCATCCTCAAGCGCAACGACAACCAGCCCGAATTCGTCCGCCCGCTCTGGGACTATGTCGACGGCGCCCTTTCCGAGGCCCGGATCAGGGGCGGCCTGGAAGGCTATGCCTCCGAGGCGGACCTCCTCAACACGATCGAGGCCGAGTATGGCGTCGATGCCGAGACGCTGGTCGCGATCTGGGGCATGGAGAGTTCCTTCGGGCGGATCATGGGAGACGAGGACGTCCTCTCCGCCCTCTCCACCCTCGCCTATCAGGGGCGCCGCCAGTCCTTCGGCCGCACCCAGCTCATCGCCGCTCTCCGCATCCTGCAGAACGGCGATGCGCGCCGCGAGCAGCTACAGGGGTCCTGGGCCGGCGCGATGGGCCAGACACAGTTCATCCCCACCACCTATCTCGCCCATGCCGTCGACCATGACGGCGACGGGAAAAAGGACCTGTGGTCCGATCGTGGCGACGTCTTCGCCTCGACGGCCAACTATCTCTCCCGCTCGGGCTACCGGGCCGACCTGCCCTGGGGCTTCGAGGTCGTCCTGCCCGAGGGCTTCGATTTCGCGCAGGCCGACCGCTCCGTCGGGCGCAGCGTCGCCCATTGGCAGAGCGCCGGGGTGACCCGTCCCGGCGGCGCCCTTTCGGACAGGATCGACCTCAACGAGACGGTCTCGATCATCCTGCCCGCGGGCGCGAACGGTCCGGCCTTCCTCGTCACCGACAATTTCCGCGCCATCCTGCGCTACAACAACGCGACCGCCTATGCGCTCGCCGTCGGCTTCCTGTCCGATGCGGTGGCGGGGCGCAGCCAGCCGCTGGCCAATGACTGGCCGCGCGACGACCGCCCCCTCACCCTGGCCGAGCGCAAGGCCCTGCAAGAGACGCTGTCCGGCCTCGGCTACGAGCCCGGCCCCGTGGACGGCATCATCGGCGCGGGCACGCGCAAGGCGCTGCGATCCTGGCAACGCGACAACGGCCTGCCGGCCGACGGCTATGCGTCCGCCCTCATCCTCTCCCGACTGATGGGGGCGTGAGCGGGAAGCTTCCCGATCCCGATCTGCGCCGGGACGGCCCTGTCCTCCGCTCCGGCCGCTTCTCCGACGTCTACTATTCGCAGGAGGACGGACTGGCGGAGAGCCGGCACGTCTTCCTGGACGGCAACGAACTCGAGAACCGTTTCGCCGCGCTTGAGGCCGGAGAGGTCTTCGCCATAGGCGAACTCGGCTTCGGCACCGGCCTCAACATCGCGGCCGCCATCTCCGCCTTTTCCCGAAGAGGCCATGACCGCGGCCATCTTCATATCTGGTCGGCAGAAGGCTTCCCCCTTCCCCCGGACGCCTTCGTCCGCGCCGCGAGGGAGGCCGCCAGCCGCTGGTCCGACGCCGCGCAGGCGCTGGACGCTCTGGCGGCGCATTATCCCGAGCCGCGCCCCGGACAGGCGACTGTCCGCCTCGGGCGGGACGTCACGCTGACGCTGGCTTTCGGCGAGGTCGAAGAGGTCCTCATGCAGGCGAGGCTCCGGGCGGATGCCTGGTTCCTCGACGGCTTTTCGCCCGCCACCAATCCGCAGATGTGGTCCGAGACCGTTCTGCGCCTCGTCGCCGCCCGATCACGGCGCGGCGCGACCGCAGCGACCTTCACCGTCGCCGGCGCCGTGCGGCGGGGGCTTCAGGCCGCGGGCTTCGACATCCGCAAGACGCCCGGCTTCGGCCGGAAGCGCGAGATGCTGCGTGCGGAGCTGGCGGGCACGCCGCCCTCCATTCCATCCGTGCCGGGCCATCTGCGGGACGATGAGGTCGCGCCCTCACGGGCGGATGCTCCCGTCGCGATCCTCGGCGCCGGCATTGCCGGGGCCAGCCTCGCCTGGCACTTGCGGCGGCTCGGCAGGCAGGTGATCGTCTTCGACCCGCAGGGGCAGGCGGCGGGCGCGTCGGGCAACCCTGCGGGACTGGTCTCGCCGCGCCTCGATCTGGGCGATACGCCGGTCGCCCGCCTCTATCGCGACGCCTTCCTCTATGCCTCCGCCTTCTACGAAGACGCCGCACCGGACGCTCTCGCCGCAAGAGGCGCCACCGTGCTCATGGCCGAAGAGCGGGCCCGCCGCCTCGTCGAGGGCGGCTTGTGGCCGTCGCGGGCGCTGCGGGTGGAGGCGGAGGGCCTCTTCGTCGGGGCGAGCGCCGTGCTGCGTCCGGCCGTCGCCGTCGACGCTCTTCTCGGCGACGTTCCGGTCAGGACCGAGGTCCCGCAGATCGCCGCGGCCGGCGCGGGTCCGGCACTCCGCACCCGGCAGGGCTCGCTCTCCTGCTCCGCCATCGTGGTTGCGGCCGGACCTGCCATGGCCTCGCTGCTCGATCTCGGCGCCCCGGCGCTGACAGCGTCGCGGGGGCAGATCGACCTCTTCGCAAACCCGGTCCCCGAGAGGATCCTCTCCGGCGAAGGGTATGCCGCCCCGGCGCCGGAGACCGGCACCGTGGTCGGCGCGACCTATGACGATGTCCCGGCCGACGCGACCCCGATCGCCGATGAGGCCAGCACCGCCGCCAATGCGGCGAGGGCCCGCCAGCTCCTCGGCGAAGAGCCCTCCGGCTGGATCGCGGCCCGCGCGGCCCTTCGGGCGGTGACGCCGGACCGCCACCCTCTGATGGGCCCCGTGCCCGATGTGGAGGCCTATCGGCAGCGCTATGCCGGCCTGTCACAGGGCCGCAGAGTGGATGCCGCGCCGCCCTACAGGCCGGCCCTTTTCGTGCTCGGCGGCCTCGGCTCGCGGGGCCTGTCGACGGCGCCGCTCCTGTCCGCGGCATTGGCCAGCCTGATCTGCGGCACCCCCTCCCCCATGGAAGTCGCGGGCGCGGCTGCTATTTCCCCGGCCCGCTTCCTTGCCCGTGGCATCAAGCGTCGCATACAGTCGCCGTCTTGAGGCGCGGTTCTTGCGAATCTCGCGGAAGGGGCGTGGCAGGCAGACCCGGGCAGCAGCATCTACCGTTCCTGCGGGAAGCGAGAGGCGGCAGGCGTCCATAGCGAAAGGGTTGTGAGCCTCTTGCGAGGCTCAGGGGGGGGAGAATGGATGAGGCTGCGGCAGCGAAGCGGGCTGCAGGCGTCGCGCAGATGCTTTTCCAGATCGGAAGACGCGTTCTCGAAAAGCGCAATGCCGACGACCTTCATGCAGTGCAGTGGTCGGCCCTGCGCTATTTCGCGCGGACCGGACGGCGGACCGCGAATGTGAATGGCCTGTCCCAGTTTCTCGGGAATACGACGGGGTCGTCGTCCAGGACGATCAAATCCCTTGTCGAGCGCGGCCTGCTGGAAGGCACGCCTTCGCGGACGGATGCGCGCTCGACGGTCATCAAGCTGACGCAGGCCGGCCGGCGGGCGCTCAGGAAGGACCCGCTGAACGATATCGCGATGGTGCTGGAGGGAATGGAGCCGGGCGACCTCGATCAGCTGGGCCAGCTTCTCGACAAGGTCGATGAAGCGATGCGAAACGCGCGGCGGTGACGGACTCTTCCAGCTTGCACGACCATCTGATCCCGGCGCTCGACGCGGCCAATGTCGGCTGGGCGCTGGCTGACCGCGACGGCGTGCTCCTGGCCGCGTCTCGAGCCTTCTTTGCCGCGACGGGGCTCGACGAGGCGGCCGATGCCGGAGGCCGGTGCTGGTTCGAGCGCGATGCCGCCGGGCCGGAACTGAAGGCGGAGCGGCGAAGGCTCTGGACGGAATTCGTCGCGAGCGGGAAGCCTTGGCGCGGCTGGCTCCGCTGGCAGCTGACCGAGAGCAAAGCGCGTTTCTTCGAGGGCACGGCCACGCTGACGGGCGATGGGAAGGTCATGCTCGTCACCAATGACCGGACGAGCGAGATCGAGGCCAGGTCCGCCGCGAAAGAGCGGACCGAAGCGCTGCGGGCGATCCTCGACGACCTGCCCCTGGCTGTCGCGGTGCAGGACGCCGAGGGCCGCATTCTCTTCTTGAACAAATACGTGCCGCTCCGCCTGGGACTGAAGCGGCGCCTGATCCTCGGCAAGAAGCCGCAGGCGCTCCGCCGCCTCAACCTCGATCCGGTTGTCTATCGCACCATGGTCGACTTCCTGCAGAAAGGAACGCCGGCCGGACGTCAGCTGATCGAGGTGACGAGGGGCCCGCTGGCAGGGACGAGCTGGCTCCTCTTCGCCAAGCCGCTCTTCGGGCGAAGCGGCGATTTGCAGCGCTATGTGACGATCGCGGTCGACCAGTCGGCGACCATGAAGCTGATCAGCGAACGCGAAGCCTTCGCCCGCGCCCTGGCCGAAACCCAGAAGGTCGGCGCCCTCAACGACTTCGCCGGGTCTCTCGCCCATGAACTGTCGAACCTCCTGCACCCGGTCGGGGTCTATGCGCGGAGTCTCGCGAAGAACCCGGATCACCCCGACCGGGCCTATTACGCCGACAGGATCAGCGCGGCCACGATGAGCGCGGGCAGCCTTCTGCGCCGCACGCTTCTGATGGCGCGGTCGGACGACGACCCGCCCTCGCTGACGGATCTCAGCGAGCTGATCGAGGACGTGGTCGCCACCGCGAAGGACCTCAATCGCGGCTCGATCCGCTTCGTCATAGACCTGCCGGGCGAGCCGCTGCGCGCGTTGATTCAGCCGACGGAGTTCCGGCAGGTCCTCCTCAACCTTCTCAACAATGCGATGGAAGCGCAGAACGACCGGGGGACGGTGACGATCAGAGGCATCAAGGGCGCCGTGCCGCCCCGCGACCTGCCGCTTCGCCCGACCGCTTCGGGCCATTTCGTATGCGTCAGCGTCATCGATGAGGGGCCGGGCCTCGACAAGGCTGCCGCCGACCAGATCTTCCGCCCCTTCTTCACGACCAAGCCGAAGGGCAAGGGAACGGGCCTCGGCCTGCCCATCGCGCAGGGCCTGACCATGGGCTGGGGAGGAGCCGTTGCGGTTGACACCGCGCCGGGGAAGGGGTCCACCTTTTCCATCTGGGCCCCTCAGCGCGAGGGCTGAGGCAAGAGGCAGGCCGGCAAGGACGTTTTCTTTAGGAGGTCCCTCATGGCTACCATTCTCGTCGTGGATGACGAGCAGGACGTTGCCGATGCGGTAAAGCTCGTCCTTCAGAACGACGGCTATTTCGTCCTGGTGGCGAAGGACATGGCGAGCGCCCGCGACATTCTCTCGACTGGCGAGGTCGACGCTTGCGTTCTGGATGTATGGATCGACGGGGACACGGGCCTCGACCTTGCGACCGAGATCAGCCGGGATGCGGAACCCGTGCCCTTCGTGATGATGTCCGGAGGCGGACCGGGCCGCTCCCTCGAAAGCGCAACCGCCAAGGCCGATGCGCTCGGCGCTGCCGAAGTCCTGTTCAAGCCCTTCGACGACGACGAATTGCTGGCCGCGGTGAAGAAGGCGCTGGGCAAGTAGGCCCGAGCCCGCCGCGCCCTCAGGCGGCGTCCTGCCCGGCGATGCCGGCGCCCTCGGTGCGGCCCTGCGGGCTGTCGAGCCAGGCTTCGCAGCAGGCCTTGGCCAGCTTGCGCACCCGCAGGATATAGGACTGGCGTTCTGCGACCGAGATCACGCCCCGCGCATCGAGCAGGTTGAAGAGGTGGCTGGCCTTGATGCACTGGTCATAGGCCGGCAGCGCGAAGCTGCGCCCCTCTTCACGCCCCTTGGCGAGGATCGTCTCACAGGCCTCTTCCGCCTCGCGGAACTGGCGGAACAGGACATCCGTGTTCGCGAGCTCGAAGTTATAGCCCGAGAATTCGACCTCCTGCTGGTGGAAGACATCGCCATAGGTGACGCCCTCCCCGTTGAAGTCGAGATCGTAGCCGTTGTCGACGCCCTGGACATACATGGCCAGCCGCTCGAGGCCGTAGGTCAGCTCGCCGGTGACCGGCTTGCAGTCGAAGCCGCCGACCTGCTGGAAATAGGTGAACTGCGTCACCTCCATCCCGTCGCACCAGACTTCCCAGCCGAGGCCCCAGGCGCCCAGCGTCGGGCTTTCCCAGTCGTCCTCGACGAAGCGGATGTCGTGGAGCGAACGGTCGATGCCGATCGCGTCGAGGCTGCCAAGATAGAGCTCCTGGAGGTTTTCGGGGCTTGGCTTCAGGACCGTCTGGAACTGGTAGTAGTGCTGGAACCTGTTCGGGTTCGCGCCATAGCGCCCGTCCCCCGGCCTGCGGCAGGGCTGCACATAGGCCGCGTTCCAGGGCTTCTCCCCCAGGCTGCGGAGCGTCGTGGCAGGGTGGAAGGTGCCCGCGCCCATTTCGAGATCGTAGGGCTGCAGGATCACGCAGCCATGATCGGCCCAGTAGTTCTGCAGGGTGAGGATCAGGCCCTGGAAGGACCGCGTCTTGGCGTCAGTCATGATGGGGCGGTGCTAGCGGCGCGTGCCGGATGCGGCAAGCGGGCATCCCTCAGCGCAGGGCGGCGCCCGAACGGTCTTTCGCCAGCGGCGCCATCTGCCTGACGATGGCGGCGCGCGCCGCCTCTGCCAGCGGATCGGGCCTGTAGGCGAGAAGCCGCGCGAGAAGGCCGTCGGCCTCGGACAGAGCGCCCTCTCCCGCCCGGCACAAGGCGACATGGCGATAGGCGTCGAGCGCCCAGGCATCCTCTTCCAGCGCCTCCTCCGCCTCGTCGCAGGACGTCTCGTCGAGCGGCAGGCCGGTCAGGTTGAACAGCTCGAGCCGGAGGTCGGAGACCCGCGGCGCGCCCTTCGCGGCCATGGCGCTGAGCGCGGCCGCGACGCTCGACATGGTGGGCGGCCCCTCTCCCGTGCCTTCAGGCGCCCGAAGATCGAGATCGAAGCACAAGGTCTGCGCGCCGCAGGCGGACACTTCGACGAGGCGCGGCTCGGTCTCCGTCTCGATGAGCAGGCGCGAACCGCCCGGAACGGGATCGATCGACACCGCGGTGACGCCCATTTCGGACAGATCGATCGAGAGCGAATCCTCGACGCCGCGCAGCAGGAAGCCGCCATCGCCCGAGGGCTCCGCCTCGCAAGGGCCGGCGCAGGCGAGCAGGAGGCGCACCACGCCGTCGGCCTCTCCCACGCGCAGATCCGCGAGGGGCGCCATCAGGGCGAGAGCGGCCAGGAGGAGACTCATAGCGGCACCGGGGAGACGATTCGGCTTTTCTGCACCGCAGGAGCATACAGGGCGCCGCAGCCGGCCGGAAGCCTCGCCCCGGCGCTTGCTCCGGGCCTTGCGCCCGCCTATCGGGCAATGATGCGAGACACACGACCCCTGTCCGGCCTCAGCGAGATCGCCGGCGACTACGACGCCCTGCTGTGCGACGCATGGGGCGTGATCCACAACGGCCATGCGCTCTTCCCCGGCGCGGCCGAGGCCCTGACCCGGTTCCGGCAGGAACGCGGGCCGGTGATCGTCATCACCAATGCGCCGCGCCTATCGGACGTGATCCCGGCGCAACTCGAACGCCTCGGGCTGCCGGCCGAAGCCTATGACGACATCGTGACCTCGGGCGATGCCACGCGGGCCGAGGTGGAGCGCCGGACGGGCATGGCCTTCTTCCGCCTCGGCCCGGCCAAGGATGACGGCCTGTTCGACGCGATCGAGACGGCCTTCGTGCCGCTGGAGGATGCTGAGGCGATTCTCTGCACCGGCATGCTCGACGACATGAACGAGACGCCCGACGATTACCGCGATATGCTGGCCGGCGCGGCCGAGCGCGGCCTGCCGATGATCTGCGCCAATCCGGACAAGGTAGTCCGCTATGGCGACAAGCTGATCTATTGCGCGGGCGCGCTGGGCGACGTCTACGAGGCGATGGGGGGAAAAGTGATCCTGGCGGGCAAGCCCCACGAGCCGATCTACCACCTGGCGCTCGAAGCGGCGGCGGTGGGCGGCGGGCAGCCGCCCAGGCGGCCTCTCGTGATCGGCGACGGCGTGCAGACCGACATTCTCGGCGCGAACCGGCAGGGCTTCGATTCGGTCTTCGTCGCCGACGGCATCTTTTCGCAGGAGGCGCGCGGGGAGAACGGCCGCCTCGACGAGCGCAAGCTGGCGGCCCTGCTCGATGAGCATGGGGTGCATGCGGAGTTCGCCATGGACGGTCTTCGCTGGTGAGCGCGCTGATCCGCGCCCCCCTCGCCTGCGCCCTCGCAGATGAGCATCGCGGCACGGTCGCGGTGATGGGCAGCCTCGACGGCGTCCACAAGGGGCATCAGGCGCTTCTGAGCACCGCGAAGGAGCTGGCCGCGCAGAAGGAGGCGAGAGTCTCAGCGGTGACCTTCGAGCCGCATCCGCGCCGCATCTTCCAGCCCGACGCGCCGCCCTTCCTGCTCACCACGCTCGAGCAGAAGGCCGCCCTCCTGGAGCGCTTCGGCTGCGCCCGCGTCTTCGCCCTGCCCTTCACCGAAGGGCTCTACACCCTCCTGCCCGAAGCCTTCGTCCAGACGGTGCTCTGCGACATTCTCGGCTTGTCGGGCGTGGTGGTCGGCGAGGATTTCCGCTTCGGCGCCCAGCGCTCCGGCGACACCGAACTTCTCGCCCGCGCAGGCGCCGAGCACGGCATCGACGTCGTCACCGTCGGCATCCAGTCGGATGAAGGCGTCCGCTATTCGTCGACCGCCGCCCGGCAGGCCCTGCGCGAGGGCAGGCCCGACGTCGCCGCGCAGATCATGGGACGGCCCTTCACCGTCGAAAGCGAAGTCCTCGAAGGCCGCAGGCTCGCCCGCACGCTCGACTATCCCACCGCGAACATGGAAATGGGCGACCTGATCCGGCCGCGTTACGGCGTCTATGCCGTGCGCTGCCGGCATGAGGGCCGCAGCCATGACGGTGTCGCCAATCTCGGCGTGCGGCCGACGGTGGACGGCGAGACGGAGCGGCTGGAAGTCCATCTCTTCGATTTCGAAGGCGACCTCTACGGCAAGCCGCTGCGCGTCGAATTCGCCTCTTTCCTGCGGGAGGAGGAGACCTTCTCCGGGCTCGACGCCTTGAAAACGGCGATTGCACGGGACGCCGACGCGGCGCGCAAGGCGCTGAATCCCAAGCGTTAACACTCCCTTCACCAGAATTCGTCCAACTCCAGCCCTATTCGACAGGCACATGATCCTCTCGGGGCAAGGAGTATCCGTGATGGGCAAACGATACTGGGCATGCGCAGCGGCCATCGGCGGCGCGGCGCTTGTCGGCAGCATGGCATTCGCAGCCGACGGGCAGCCCGACCTGCCGGCGGCAGGCTATGCCGAGCTTCCCTCGGCCAGTCCCGCAGCGGAACGGTCCGCCGTCCAGACCTGCTTTTCCTCGGTGCAGGACAAGCTCGACGGCCGCGGCATCGATGCCATCACGCTTGCCGACGTGAACCGCGTCTGGCCCGGAAGCGAAGGCTTCATCGTCGACCTGACCGTGAAGGTCGTGCGCAAGGAAGCCGCCCGCCTGCGCGATTTCACCTGCCGGCAAAGCCGCTTCGGCCTCCAGCTGGCGCGGTACTAGCGAACGCTTGCCGCCGCTCGCGCGGCTCCGCTAGACCCCGACCGAGAAGTTTCAGCCCCCGGGGTTCCCAATGTCCGACGACGCCGCGAACAAGGCGCGCGATTACCGCGATACGCTCTTCCTTCCGCAGACCGACTTCCCCATGCGGGCCGGCCTGCCGAAGAAGGAGCCGCAGATCCTCGAGCGCTGGGCGGAGATGAACCTCTATCGCCGGCTGCGCGAGGAGGCGAAGGACAGGAAGCCCTTCGTGCTGCATGACGGCCCGCCCTATGCGAACGGCCACCTGCATATGGGGCACGCCCTCAACAAGGTCCTCAAGGATATCGTCGTCCGCTCGCGCCAGATGGGCGGCTTCGACGCGAATTACGTGCCCGGCTGGGACTGCCACGGCCTGCCGATCGAGTGGAAGGTCGAGGAGGCGTTCCGGGGACAAGGCCGCAAGAAGGCCGACGTCCCGCCATCGGAATTCCGCACCGCCTGCCGCGAATACGCGCAGAAATGGGTCGGCATCCAGTCGGACGAGTTCCGCCGCCTCGGCATCGAGGGCGACTGGGACGATCCCTACACCACCATGGCCTATGACGCCGAGGCCACGATCTGCGCGGAGTTCATGAAGTTCGCCGCCAGCGGTCAGGTCTATCGCGGCTCCAAGCCCGTCATGTGGTCGCCGGTCGAGCAGACGGCCCTGGCCGAGGCCGAGATCGAATACCACGAGCACACCTCGACCACGATCTGGGTCCGCTTCGGCTTCCGCGAGGCGCCCAAGGGGCTGGAGGGCGCAGAGGTGGTCATCTGGACGACGACGCCCTGGACGATTCCGGGCAACCGGGCCGTCTGCTACGGGCCCGGCCTCTCCTACGGCCTCTACGAGATCCAGGAGGTCCGCGGCGATCTCGATTTCGACCCCTGGACCAAGCCCGGCCAGCGCCTCGTCCTCGCCGATGCCCTGGCCGACGAGGTGAAGGCGGCGGGCTTCGTCGAGCGCTGGCGCCGCGTCGAGGACGTGCCCACCGCCAAGCTGAAGGGGGCGGTGCTCGACCACCCGCTCAAGGGCTTCGCAGGCGGCTACGAGTTCGCCGTGCCGCTGCTGTCTGGCGATCACGTCACCGACGATGCGGGCACGGGCTTCGTGCACACCGCGCCGAGCCACGGCCAGGAGGACTATTTCGTCTGGATCGAGCACGGCCTGTCGCTCGAGAACGTTCCCTACACGGTGGACGAGACCGGCGCCTATACCGACGAGGCGCCGGGCTTCACCGGGGAGCGGGTCTTCGTCACCGAGGGCAAGAAGACGGGCCGCGACGGCGGCGCGAATAAGGCGGTCGTCGCCGAACTCCTCAAGCGCGATGCCCTTCTGGCGCGCGGGCGGCTCGCCCACTCCTATCCGCATTCCTGGCGGTCCAAGGCGCCGGTCCTCTACCGGAACACGCCGCAATGGTTCATCCGCATGGGCCGGGTCGGCGATGGCGGCCTGCGCGACAAGGCGCTGAAAGCGATCTCCGAGACCGCCTTCTATCCGGCGTCGGGCCAGAACCGCATCCGCACCATGGTCGAGGGCCGGCCCGACTGGCTCGTCTCGCGGCAGCGCGCCTGGGGCGTGCCGATCACGCTCTTCGTGGGCAAGGACGGCGAGCCGCTGGTCGACGAGGCGGTGAACAGGCGCATCCTCAAGGCGATCCGGGAACGCGGCGCCGATGCCTGGTTCGACACGGACAAGTCGGTCTTCCTCGGCGATGCCCATGATCCGGCCGATTACGAGAAGGTCGAGGACATCCTCGATGTCTGGTTCGATTCGGGCAGCACCCACGCCTTCGTGGTCGAGAACCGCAAGGACCTGACCTGGCCCGCCGACCTCTATCTCGAAGGCTCAGACCAGCATCGCGGCTGGTTCCAGTCGAGCCTTCTCGAAGCCTGCGGCACGCGCGGACGCGCGCCCTATGAGGCGGTGCTGACGCATGGCTTCGTTCTGGACCCGCAGGGCCGGAAGATGTCCAAGAGCCTCGGCAATGTTCTGTTGCCCGAAGAGATCACGCGCAAATACGGCGCGGACATCCTGCGCATCTGGGCGGCGAGCGCGGATTATTCCGAGGACATGCGCATCGGCGACGAGATCATCGGCTCGGCGGTCGACGCCTATCGCAAGCTGCGAAACACGCTGCGCTACCTCCTCGCCGCCCTCGACGGCTATGATGCGGGCGAAGCGGTCCCATATGGCGAGCTGCCGGACCTCGAAGCCTATGTCCTCCACCGGCTGAACGCCGTGGATGCCGAGGTGCGCGCGGCCTATGAAGCCTACGACTTCAAGGCGGCATGGCGGGCGCTGACGGAATTCGCGAGCCAGGACCTCTCCGCCTTCCATTTCGACGTGCGCAAGGACACGCTCTATTGCGATGCGCCGGCTTCGAAGGAGCGCCGCGCGGCGCGCTTCGTCATGCACGAGACCTTCGAGCGGCTGGTGCGCTGGCTCGCGCCGATCTGCCCCTTCACGGCGGAAGAGGCCTTCCTCGTCCGCCACCCCGAAGAGGCCGAAAGCGGCTCGGTCCACCTCCAGCTCTTCCTCGACACCGACGAGAACTGGCGGGACGACGCCCTGGCCGCCCGCTGGAGCCGCATCCGCGCGGTGCGCCGCGTGGTCACCGGCGCGCTCGAGGTCGAGCGTCGCGAGAAACGCATCGGGGCGAGCCTCGAAGCCGCCGTGCTCGTCCATGCTTCGGATCCGGAGACCCGCAAGGCGCTCGCCAAGCACGACCTCGCCGAACTCTTCATCACATCCGGCGCCGCCGTCACGGAAGGCACGGCTCCGGCCGAGGCCTTCCGCCTGTCCGAAGTGCCCGATGTCGCCGTCGAGGTCCGCAAGGCGCCGGGCCGCAAATGCGCCCGCTGCTGGAAAGTGCTCGAAGAGGTCCGGCCGCCAGAGGAGCTCTGCGCGCGCTGCCACGAGGTGGTCGAGGCGTGAGCCGCTGGTGGACGAGCGCGCGGGAGAATCCGTTCTTCCGCCGCGGAATCACTCTGGCGCTCGTGGTCATAGTGCTCGATCAGCTGACCAAGCACTGGATCCTCTACGGCCTGCGCCTTCACCAGCGCGTGCCGGAGCGTATCGAGGTGCTGCCCTTCTTCGACCTCTCCTATGTCGAGAATACGGGCGTCAGCTTCGGCCTCTTCTCCGGCGGCCTCGTCAGCCGCATCCTCCTGTCGATCCTGGCGCTGGTGGTGGCGGGCTTCGTTCTGCGCTGGCTCGGCACGCTGCACCGGCGGGTCGCAGCCCTCGGTGCGGGCTTCATCATCGGCGGCGCCCTCGGCAACGTCTATGACCGGCTGCTTTACGGCTATGTCGTCGATTTCCTCAACTTCTCGCAGATCGGCTTTCCCTGGGTGTTCAACGTCGCCGACGCCGCGATCAATATCGGCGTCGCCTGCCTCGCCTGGGACGCCTTCGTCGTCACGCCGCGCATGGAGGCCGAGAAGCGACGCGGCGCCGGTGCGCAGGTTACCGAAACTCCAGACCCTTGAGGGTTCCGACTCGCGGCGGTCGGCGTATAACGCTTCCCGCTTCGGGCGAGTGAAAGGCTCATGGCTATGACCGCAACATTGCGCGCCACCGCGCTGCTTCTTTCGGGGCTGATGCTGACGAGCGGCTGCGCGTCGCTCGGCAAAGCGCTCGGCACGGGCAAGAATCCGCCGGACGAGTTCGCGATCACCACCAAGGCGCCGCTCACCGTGCCGCCGGATTACGCCCTGCGCCCGCCGCGGCCGGGCGAGACGCGGCCCGAGGAAAGCTCGACCTCCGACCGGGCGCGCGAGATCCTCGTCGGCGACGCGTCCACCGCCCCGCCCTCGCGCGGCGAACTGGCCCTCGTTCAGAATGCGGGCGCGCTCGACGTCGACCGCAATATCCGTGCGATCCTCGCCGCGGAGAATGGCGGCCGGGCCAGCAAGATCGAAAGCCTCGCCAACCAGATCCTGTTCTGGCGGACCGACGGCAATGAGATCGACGACAGCGCAGCCCCCCTGCGCGTCGACGACCAGGCTGCGTGGATGGAAGAGCGCCGCCGCTCGATCGAAAGCGTGACCGGCGGCGCCCCCGTCACGATCGCAGAGGACGATGAGGGCGTTCTGAACCTGCCCGGCGTGAACTGATCATGCCCGAGGCGGCGATGACAGGAGGTGCCATCGCGCCCGTCATCCGCCGCCTGCCGCCGAGCGCGGTCAACAGGATCGCCGCCGGCGAAGTGGTCGAACGGCCTGCCTCGGCCCTGAAGGAACTGGCCGAGAACGCGCTCGATGCGGGCGCGACGCGCATCGATATCGAGATCGGGGATGGCGGCCGCTCGCTGATCCGGGTTTCGGACGATGGCTGCGGCATTGAGCGGGATGCCCTGCCCCTCGCGCTCGAACGCCACGCGACCTCCAAGCTGGCGCCCGACGATGCGGGCGATTACGATCTCCTCGACATCTCGACCATGGGCTTTCGCGGCGAGGCCCTGCCCTCGATCGCCTCGGTCGCGCGGCTGTCGCTGACGAGCCGGGTCGCGGGCGGCGATGGCTGGGTCCTGCGCAGCGAGGGCGGCAGCATGCATGCCCCGGCGCCCGCGCCCTTCCCCGGCACGGGCACGGTGGTCGAGGTGCGAGACCTCTTCTATGCGACGCCCGCCCGCCTCAAATTCCTCAAATCCGAACGGGCGGAGACGAGCGCCGCGCTGGACGTGGTCAAACGCCTCGCCATGGCGCGGCCGGACGTCGCCTTCTCGGTGACGAGCGACGGCCGCAAGCGGCTCTCCTATACGGCCGAGCCGCCGGGCGAGGAGGGTCACCTCCGCCGTCTCGCCGCGATCATGGGCGCCGATTTCGGGCGCAATGCCGTGCCGCTCGACGCCGAGCGCGAGGGTGCGCATCTGACGGGCTTCGCAGGGGTTCCGACCTTCAACCGGGGCCTGCCCGACCGGCAATATCTGTTCGTCAACGGACGGCCGGTGCGGGACAAGCTTATCGTCGGCGCGGTCCGCGGCGCCTATGCCGATTTCCTCGCGCGCGACCGCCACCCGCTGGTCGCGCTCTTCCTCGCGCTTCCCCCGCAAAGGGTCGACGTGAACGTGCACCCCGCCAAGACCGAGGTGCGCTTCCGCGACAGCGGTTCTGTCAGGGGCCTCCTCGTCAGCGCGCTCAAGCACGCTCTCGCCGAGGCGGGGCATCGCGCCTCGACCACGGTGGCGGGCGCGGCGCTCGGCGCGGCGCGGCCTCAGGGCGGCGTGGGCTATGCTCATCGTCCGCAGACGGTGGATCGCAGCTTCGCGCTCCAGCGCGGCACACCCGCGCAGTTCGCCGAGGCGCAGGCCGCCTTCGCGCCGGTGGATGCCGAGGACCGGCGGGACGCCCCCACCGCCAGGATCGAACCCGAACCGGAAGCGGCGCCGCGCAGCGACTATCCTCTGGGCGCCGCCCGCGCGCAGCTGCACGAGACCTATATCGTCAGCCAGACCCGCGACGGCCTCGTCATCGTCGATCAGCATGCGGCGCATGAGCGTCTCGTCTATGAGCGCATGAAGACCGCCATGGCGAAGGGCCATGTCCAGCGCCAGGGCCTCCTCATCCCCGAGGTGGTGGACCTGCCCCAGGACGAGGCCGATGCCGTCGCGTCCCGCGCCGAGGAACTCGCCGAGATGGGCCTCGTTGTCGAAGGGTTCGGCGAGGGCGCGGTGCTGGTCCGCGAGACGCCCGCCCTTCTCGGCGAATGCGACGTGCAGGGCCTCGTCCGCGATATCGCCGAGGATCTCGTCTCGCTCGACGAGAACCTCGCCCTCAAGGAGAAGCTTGGCGATATCTGCGGCGACATGGCCTGCCGGGGCTCTGTCCGCGCGGGCCGCCGCCTGAACGGCGAGGAGATGAACGCCCTCCTCCGCCAGATGGAAGCGACGCCCCATTCGGGCCAGTGCAATCACGGGCGGCCGACCTATGTCGAGCTCAAGCTCGACGATATCGAGAGGCTGTTCGGGCGGCGATGAAGGGCGAGCACGTTCCGCTCACAGGCCTCCACCCGCGAGACACCCGCAGCGACGAGGAGCGGCTCGCCGCGGCCGAAGCCTTCCGTGAGCTGATGGCAAGGCGGCATACGACCCGCGACTTCTCGGATAAGCCCGTTCCGCGCGGGATCGTCGAGAGCGCGATCCGCACCGCTGCGAGTGCGCCCTCGGGTGCGAACCATCAGCCCTGGCATTTCTGCCTCGTCGGCGACGCGGCCGTGAAGCGCCGCATCCGTGCCGCTGCCGAAGCGGAGGAACGCGGCTTCTATGGTGGGCGCGCGGGCGAGGAGTGGCTCGAGGCGCTGGCGCCGCTCGGCACGGATGCCTCCAAGCCCTTCCTCGAGAACGCGCCCTGGCTGATCGTGATGTTCGCCGAGCGCAAGCGGGCCGACGGCTCCAAGAACTACTATGTCCCCGAAAGCTGCGGCATCGCGCTCGGCTTCCTGATCGCGGGCCTTCACGCGGCGGGGCTCGCCACCCTCACCCATACGCCGGCGCCGATGGGCTTCCTCTCCGAAGAGCTCGGCCGCCCGCCGAACGAGAAGCCTTACGTGCTGCTCGTCACGGGGCACGCCGCAGAGGGCGCGACCGTGCCGAGGCATGCGCTCGAGAAGAAGCCGCTGGGCGACATCCTCTCCGTCTTCTGAACGTTCAGGCTTTCTCGCCCTTGAGGCGCGCCTTCGCCTTGTCGGAGCCGATCAGCGCGAAGAGGTCGGCCATTTCCGGCCCCCGCGCCTCGCCGGTCAGCGCGAGGCGCAGCGGCATGAAGAGCCCCTTGCCCTTGCGTCCGCTCTCCTCCTTCACCGCATCGACAAAGGGCTTCCAGTTTTCAGCCGCAAGGCTGCCCGCAGGCACATGCTCCGCCGCCTGGCGCAGGAAGTCCGCATCCTCGTCGGCGATGACGGGCGCGATCTCGCCTTCGGTCACCGTCTTCCAGAGCGCGGCATCCTCCAGCCGGTCGAGATTGCCCCGCACGGCGTTCCAGAGCGCTTCGGACACGCCGATCTTCTCCAGACGGTCCGAAACCCGCGCATAGGGAAGAAGGTGCAGGATCTTGGCGTTGAGCGCGCGCAGATCGTCCACGTCGAACCGCGCAGGCGCGCGGCCGAGGCGATCCATGTCGAACCCTTCGGCGAGGACGCCCATATCGGTCACGGCCTCGACCGGATCGGAGGTGCCGAGCCGCGCGAGGAGGCTCGTGATCGCCTGCGGCTCGATCCCCTCTTCGCGCATGGACGCGATGGAGAGAGAGCCGAGGCGCTTTGACAGCCCCTCGCCTTCCTTGCCGACGAGCAGCGAATGGTGGCCGAAGCGGGGCATCTCGCCCTTGCCGCGATAGTCAAGAATGGCGCGGAAGACCTCGATCTGCGCCGCGGTGTTGGTGACGTGGTCCTCGCCCCGGATCACATGGGTGATGCCGAAATCGACGTCGTCGATGCAGGAGGGCAGCGTGTAGAGATATTGCCCGTCCTCGCGGATCAGGACGGGGTCCGAGATGGTCGCTGTGTCGAGGCTGACAGCCCCGCGCACCATGTCGTCCCATTCGACCGGCGTCTGGGACAGCTTGAAGCGCCAATGCGGGCGCCGCCCCTCCGCTTCGTATTTCGCCTTTTCCTCGTCCGACAGGTTCAGCGCCGCACGGTCATAGACCGGCGGCAGGCCGCGGGCCCGCTGGAGCTTGCGCTTGCGGTCGAGCTCCTCCGCCGTCTCATAGGCCGGATAGAGAAGCCCCTTCGCCTTCAGATGCTCGGAAACGTCGTCATAGACCGAGAAACGCTCGGACTGGCGCGCGAAATCGTCATGGGTGAGGCCGAGCCAGGCAAGGTCGGCCTGAATGCCGTCCTCGTATTCCTTGGTGCTGCGCTCCTGGTCGGTGTCGTCCGAGCGCAGCAGGAACTGGCCGCCGTGCTTCTTGGCGAAGAGCCAGTTGAACAGGGCGGCGCGGACATTGCCGACATGGAGGCGGCCGGTCGGCGACGGGGCGAAGCGGACGAGGACGGACATCGGAGCACCTGGCAAGAAAAGAGCGCCCGCCTTTAGGAGCGTCAGCCTGCCCCGGTCAAATACTCGCACGGCTTCGGCTTGCCAGCTTGAGCGCGCGCCCCTACCTTCCGCCCATCGAAACGAGCTTTCGGGGCGGGGTGGAAGTCCCCACCGGCGGTGATCGGGCCTCCTCATGAGCGTCCGTCAGCCCGCGAGCTGAAGGTCCCCTCAAGGGACCCAACGCAGGAACCGGTGAGAATCCGGTGCCGACGGTCACAGTCCGGATGGTAGAAGGCTCGAGAACGGCTAGCCGGCAGCGCGCGACCGCGCGGTCCGGTTCCCCGCGGATCGCGCTCGCGCGCATCCCGCCGTTCCGGCACGCCCCCAAAGCGCATATGTGGAAGGAGTCCGGTGACGGACGAGGCCGACATCATGCGCCGCGCGATCGCGCTGGCAAGGCGGGCGGAGGGCCGGACGAGCCCCAATCCGCTGGTCGGCTGCGTGCTGGTCAGGGACGGCGCCATTGTCGGCGAAGGCTGGCACGAAGGGCCGGGCCTGCCCCATGCAGAGGTCATGGCCCTGCGCGATGCCGGCGACGCGGCGCGGGGCGCCGTGGCCTATGTCACCCTCGAACCTTGCAATCATACCGGCCGCACCGGCCCCTGCTCCCTCGCGCTGATCGAGGCGGGGGTGAGCGAGGTCGTCTACGCCGTGGCCGATCCGAACCCGCTTGCGGCGGGCGGCGCCCAGCGTCTGCGCAGCGCCGGCATTCCGGCCCGCCAGGGGCCTTGCGAGGACGAGGCGCGCGCGCTGATCCGCCCCTGGCTGCATGGCCTCGCGAGCGATCTGCCCTGGGTGACGGCCAAGTTCGCGGCCAGCCTCGATGGCCGCACGGCGACCCGGACAGGCGATTCCAAGTGGATCACCGGGCCGGAAGCGCGGGCCCGCAGCCACGAGCTGCGCCAGCGGTGCGATGCCGTGCTCGTCGGGGTCGGCACGGTGCTGGCAGACGATCCTTCTCTCGATCCGAGGCCGCAAGGCCAGGAGCCCGCGCCGGGACTGAAGGTCGTGCTCGACACCCATCTGCGCACGCCTGCGGATGCAAGGCTCCTGACGAGCCCGGGGCGGACGCTCATCGCCTGCGGCGAGGAAGCGGACGCAGGAAAGGCGGATGCGCTGCGCGCTGCGGGAGCGGAGGTACAGGCGTTCCCGCAGGGCGAACCTCTCCCTTGGGAGAGGTCGACATCTTCGGTGTCGGGTGAGGGGCAGCAGCGTCGGGGGAGCGGGGAACGCATCTTCCCCTCACCGCAGATCACAGATTTGGATTCCTCCCGAGGGGGAGGTGAAGCGGCGCCCCGAACCGTCGATCTCCGCGCGGTCCTCCTCGCTTTGCGCAAGCGCGACTGCCTGTCCGTCATGGTCGAGGGCGGCGCGTCGGTCTTGGGCTCCGCCTTCGACCGGGGCCTCGTCGACGAGGTCTGGGCTTTCCTCGCGCCCGTCATCATCGGCGGCGGCCAGCCGGCCATTGCGGGACGAGGGCCGGACACGGTCGCAGAGGCCCTGCGCCTTTCCGGCGCCGTCACCGAAACCCATGGCCCGGACATCCTGATCCGCGGCCTCACGCAACGCCAGGAGGCGGCATGTTCACTGGCCTCGTAGAGGAAATGGGCACCGTCCGCGCCGTGATCCGCGGCGAGGACAGCTTTACCCTGCGCATCGGCGCGGATGTGGTGCTGGAGGACGTGAAGCTCGGCGACTCGATCGCCGTGAACGGCGTCTGCCTCTCCGTCACCCGCTTCGACAGCGAGGAATTCGAAGTGGGCCTCGCGCCGGAGACGCTTAAGCGGACGAGCCTCGGCATCCTGTCCGAAGGCGACCGGGTGAACCTCGAACGCTCCGTCCTGCCGACGACCCGCATGGGCGGGCATTACGTTCAGGGCCATGTCGACGGCACCGGCCGCATCGCAAGCTTCGAACGCGACGCCGATGCGCTCTGGGTACGGATCGAGACCGACCCGTCGCTGATGAGATATATCGTCGAGAAGGGCTATATCTGCGTCGACGGCACTTCTCTCACCGTGGTCGAAACCGGCGATGACTGGTTCACCCTCACCCTCGTCGCCCACACGCAACCCCTGATCGTCCTGCCGACGAAGTCGGAGGGCGATCCCGTCAATCTGGAGGTCGATATCATGGCCAAATATGCCGAGAAGATTCTCTCGCGGAGGGCCTCATGACCTTTGCGAGCATTCCCGAAGCCCTCGAAGCCCTACGCGCGGGCCGCTTCGTCATCGTCTGCGACGACGAAGGCCGCGAGAATGAGGGCGATCTCGTCATCGCCGCCGAGTTCGCGGACGCCGAGGCGATCAATTTCTGCGCCCGCTACGGCCGCGGCCTCGTCTGCTGCGCGCTGGCGCCCGAGATCATCGATCATTTCGGCCTGCCCCTCATGGTGCCCCAGGCGCTGAACGGTTCGGGCTTCGGCACGGCCTTCACACTGTCGGTCGAGGCGAAGACCGGCGTGGAGACGGGGATCAGCGCGGCGGACCGGGCACGGACCGTGGCGGTACTGATCGATCCGGACAGCACGCCCGGAGACATCGTGGCGCCGGGCCACATGTTCCCCCTGCGCGCGCGCGAGAACGGCGTCCTCGAACGCGGCGGCCAGACCGAGGCCTCTGTGGATCTCGCAAAGCTCGCAGGGCTCCGCCCCGGCGCGGTGATCTGCGAAGTGATGAACGACGACGGCACCATGGCCCGCCGCGACGACCTCGCCCGCTTCGCGAAAGAGCATGGCGCCATCCCCATGGTCACGGTCGAGGCCCTGCGGCGCTATCGACAGGAAACAGAAGACGCCGCCGACGCGCGCGTTCTCGAAGCGGCAGAGTGAGCGGAATGAAACGCATCGAAGGTACGATGGACGGAGCGGGGCTGAAGGTCCTGGTCCTCGACACCACCTGGAACGAATTCATCGTCGGCCGCCTGACCGAAGGCGCGCTCGGCACGCTGCGGCGCATGGGCGTGCGCGACGAGGACGTGACCCACGCCACGGTCGCTGGCGCCTTCGAGCTGCCGCTCGCGGCCAAGACGGCGGCCGAGACCGGGCGCTATGACGCCATCGTCACGCTCGGCTGCGTGATCCGAGGCGCGACCCCGCATTTCGACTATGTCGCGGGCGAAGCGGCCAAGGGCATCGCCAAGGCGGGCCTCGACACCGGCGTGCCCGTCATCTTCGGCGTGCTGACGACAGAGACCATCGAACAGGCGATCGAGCGCGCCGGCACCAAGGCCGGAAACAAGGGCGCCGAAGCCGCCGCCGTGGCGGTCGAGACGGCCCGCCTCCTCACCGCGATCAAGGAGGGCTGAATGAGCCATCCCGTGAAAACCCGCCCGAGCCGCGAAGAGGCCGAAGCGGCCGTGCGCACCCTCCTCGCCTATGTCGGCGACGATCCGGACCGCGAAGGGCTGATCGATACGCCCAAGCGCTTCGTGAAGGCCTATGACGACTGGTTCGCAGGCTACGATCAGGACCCCGAGGCGGTGCTCTCCACCACCTTCGAGGAGGTCGAGGGCTATGACGACCTCGTCCTCCTGCGCGACATCAAGATCGAGAGCCATTGCGAGCATCACGTCGCGCCGATCCTGGGGACGGCCCATGTCGCCTATCTGCCCGACAAGCGCGTGGTGGGCCTGTCCAAGCTCGCGCGTCTCGTCGACGTCTATGCCAAGCGCCTGCAGAGCCAGGAAATCCTGAACGAGCAGATCGCCCGGACGCTGGACCGCGTGCTCAAGCCGCGCGGTGTCGCCGTGATCATCGACGCGCAGCACCAGTGCATTTCGACCCGCGGCACGCACAAGGACGACGTCTCCTGCGTCACGCGCACCTTCCTCGGCGCGTTCAAGGACGATCCGCGCCTCGAAGAGCGCTTCTTCCGCCTGATCGGGCGCTGAAGCGGCCCGGCTTCACAAGAGGGGGCGGAGTCTCTAGCTGACGCGCATGGCGCCGCCCCTCCTCACCCTCCGTGACATCCGCTTGACCTTCGGCGGCGATCCCCTGCTCGAAGCCGCCGACATGGAAGTGCGCGAGCGTGACCGGGTCGCGCTCGTGGGCCGCAACGGGTCGGGCAAGTCGACCTTCCTCAAGATCGCCGCGGGCCTCATCGAGCCCGATGGCGGCGAGCGCGTCCTGCGCTCGGGCGTCTCCATGCGCTATCTCGCGCAGGAGCCGGTCTTCGAAGGCTATGCGACCATCGATGCGGTGGTGCGCGGCGGGCTCGACCCGACAGACGATCAGGGCATGATCCCGCAGCTTCTGGACGATCTCGGCCTCGATCCCGAACGCGCGCCGGTGAACCTGTCCGGCGGCGAAGCGCGGCGCGTGGCGATCGCGCGGGCGCTTGCGCCGCAGCCCGACATCCTGATGCTGGACGAGCCGACCAACCATCTCGACCTTCCGACCATCGAATGGCTGGAGAAGACGCTCGGTGCCTCCCGCGCCGCGCTCATCGTCATCAGCCACGACCGGCGCTTCCTGTCAGGCCTGACGACCCGCACGGTCTGGCTCGACCGCGGCCGGACCCGCACCTTGGAACGCGGCTTCGACGCCTTCGAGGAATGGCGAGACGAGACCTATGAGCAGGAAGAGCGCGACGCGCACAAGCTCGACCGCAAGATCGTCCGTGAAGAGCACTGGCTGACATACGGCGTCACCGCACGGCGCAAGCGGAACGTCCGCCGCCTCGGCGAGCTTCAGGGCCTGCGCCAGCAGCGCAAGGACCTGCGGCGTCCGCAAGGATCGGTGAAGATGAGCGCGGCCGAGGCCGAAGCGTCGGGCAAGAAGGTGATCGAGGCGAAGGGCGTCTCCTTCGCCTATGAGGGCCGCCCGATCGTGAAGGAGTTCTCGATCCGCATCGACCGGGGCGACAGGATCGGCATTGCCGGGCCGAACGGCGCCGGCAAGACGACCCTGATCCGCCTGCTGACGGGAGAGCTCGCCCCAGATGCGGGCGAGGTCCGGCACGGTACCAAGCTCGAGGTCACGACCCTCGACCAGCAGCGCGCGACGCTGACCGAGGACATGCGCCTGACCGACGCGGTGACGGGCGGCCGGGGCGACATGGTGACCGTGGGCGGCGAGCAGCGCCATGCCATGAGCTATCTCAAGGACTTCCTCTTCCGCCCCGAACAGGCCCGCCAGCCCGTCTCCGCGCTGTCCGGCGGCGAACGCGGCCGCCTCGCCCTCGCCGCGGCGCTGGCGCGGCCCTCCAATCTCCTGGTCCTCGACGAGCCGACCAACGACCTCGATCTCGAAACGCTCGACGTCCTTCAGGACGTGCTCGACGGCTATGAGGGCACCGTCCTTCTCGTCAGCCACGACCGCGACTTCCTCGACCGGGTCGTGACCAGCACCCTCGTTCCGGTTCCCGAGGAAGGCGCGGGGCTCTGGCGGGAATATCCCGGCGGCTATAGCGACATGCAGGCGCAGCGCCAGCCGCAGCCGGGCGAGGACGTTGCGAAGGCGGCGCCCAAAGCCGCCGCCGCTACGCGAACCGTCGCGCGCGACGCCAAGCTGTCATTCAAGGAGAAGCATGCGCTCGAAACGCTCCCTGCAAGGATCGAAACTCTCGAAGACGAGATTTCTTCCCTGCAGAAAGAGCTCTCTGACCCCGCGCTGTTCACAGCCAGGCCCGAACGCTTCAAGGCGGCCTCCACCCGTCTCGAGACGGCGCAGGCGGAGCTGTTCGAGAGCGAGGAGCGCTGGCTGGAACTCGAGGAGAAGCGCGAGGCGCTGGAGGCCTGATGCTCGTCGTCTTCGATCTCGACGGCACGCTGGCCGATGTCGAACATCGCCGCCACCACGTTTCCGGCGGCAAGAGGCGCTGGGACCTGTTCTTCGCGGCCTGTGTCGACGATACGCCGGTCGAGGCGGTCACCCTCGCCTTCCACGCGATGAAGAAGGCCGGTCACAGGGTCGAAGTCTGGTCGGGCCGGTCGGACGAAGTCCGCTCCCAGACCGAGGCCTGGCTCGAAGAACATGGCCTCCACCCCGACCGCCTCGTCATGCGGCAGGCGAAGGACTACACGCCCGACGATGTCTTGAAGGAGTCCTGGCTCGACGCGGCGGAGCCCAAGCCCGCCCTCGTCTTCGACGACCGGGACAAGGTCGTCGCTATGTGGCGGCGCCGGGGCGTACCCTGTTTCCAGGTCGCGCCCGGCGCCTTTTGAGGATCAGCCCGCCGCCGCCTCGTTGATCTGGGTCTCTGCGAGCGTCGAGAGGTAGTCGTCGCCCTCATAGATATCGTCGAGGGCGCCTTCGATCTTCTTGTGCTCGTCATCGAGGCCGAGTTCGCGCGCCATCGCCTTGCAGGTGCCGAAACCGGCGAGCCCGTAATGCGACATGCGCTGCATCTGCGTGATGATCGCGGCGTCCTGGACGGCCTTGCTGCCGAACTCGGCGTCCAGGCCGTGGGCGCGCCCCTCTTTCACCAGGCCTTCCATGCCCTTGCAGTGCTCGCCATTCGGGTTCGCGCCATGGCCCTCGATGATCGAGGAGAGCGTGTCCATGTGCTTGGTGATGCCGTCCTTGGACTTGGTCAGCATGCTCTTGAGCTTGTCGTTCGAGACGGCCTTTTCGAAATCCTTCACTACGGCCAGCATCTGCTTGTTGGCCGAGTAGTTGTCCTGCAACTGGTCGATGTAGAGGTCTTTCAGGCTGTTCATGCTGGTCATGTCGTCCTCCATTCGTTGAGGAGCGAACGCTCCTTGCATGGGGAGAACGACTCAGGCCGACGCCGGTTCCGAATTTCCCGGCCTTCCGTCACCCGGAACGATCACCTTCGCAGGAACGCCGACTGCGACCGCGCCCGCCGGAATGTCGGTCAGGACGACCGCATTGGCGCCGATCTGCGCGTGCGCGCCGATCCTTACGCCGCCCAGGATCGCGGCACCCGGCCCGACATCCACATGTCCCTCGAGAACGGGCAGGCCGGAGCCGCTTCCGCGGCTGCCCAGCGTCGCGCCGTGCATCAGAAGGCAATTCGGTCCGATCCGCGCATCGGGATGCACCACGATGGCGAGCGGGTGAGGGAGAAGAAGCCCTCCCTCGATCCGGGCGTTCAATGGAATGTCGCAGGAGGTCACGGCCGACCAGAACCGGTGCTTCAGCGCCGCCCGCTTCCGGGCGAGCCCGCTGCGCGCGCGGCCGTAATCCCGGATAGACTTGAGCAGCTGCCGGCCGGGATCCCAGAACCCGCGCAGGCTCTCACGAGACCAGTCCGGATTTTCCGAAGATATCTGCTGTTCCTGCCGAACACTCATCGGAACAGTTGGCACTCCCTAGGGGAATCGAACCCCTCTTTCCAGGTTGAAAACCTGGCGTCCTAACCGATAGACGAAGGGAGCGCTTCGCCGACTGTGTCGGTGAGCGGGGGTATAATGGGGGCGAAGGCGCGGTTCAAGCCCGAAATTCTCCGATCCGCCGCAAAACTTACGCGAAGGCTCCGTCCTCGACGTGAAGCTGGGCATTGTCGCCGCCGCGCCAGTCATCGGGCTTCACCCGACCCGCCAGATGCACGCGCTGGCCGTCCTGCGCCGCCTGCAGCAGCGTGCCGAGCGGCTCGCCGACGCAGCCGAAAGCGATGGCCCTCGCGGTCCTGCCCATGCGGTCGGTCAAGGTCGCCGCGACATGCCGCTCGCCGACGATGCGGGTATCGCGCACCCGCACGTCCTGCACGGCGAAGCGCGGCTCCGGATTGCCCTGGCCGTAAGGGCCCGCCGGCGCGAGGGCCTCGCAGAAGGTTCGCGTGATCGCGCCGAGGGACAGGAGGCCGTCGAGCGTCAGGCTGCGTTTGGCGGCGGCCTCTTCGACCGCTGCTCCGAGGCGCCCTTCGAGCCAGGCCTCGAAGGGGGCGACCTGATCCTCGCGCAGCGAAAGCCCCGCGGCCATCGCATGGCCGCCCCCGCCGGTGATGATGCCCTCTTTCGCCGCGGCGGCGATGGCTTCGCCAAGATCGATGCCGGGGACGGAGCGTCCGGACCCCTTCCCCTCCCCGTTCTCCAGAGAGACCACGAGCGCCGGCCGCCCGAAGCGCTCCTTGAGGCGCCCCGCGACGATGCCGATCACGCCCGGATGCCAGCCCTCGGATGCGACCAGCAGCGGCCCGCGCCCTTCCTTCGCCTTCGCCTGATGGAGGGCCGCATCCAGCACTTCGCGCTCCACGCCCTGCCGCGCGCCATTGAGCGATTGCAGCTTCTGCGCGATCTCCTCGGCGCGCGCCGGATCGTCCTCGGTCAGGAGGGCGAAGGCGGTGCGGGCATGGCCGATGCGCCCGGCCGCATTGATGCGGGGGCCGACCTGGAAGCCGAAATGAGAGGCCTGCGGCGCTCCCTTCGCGCCAGCCACCCGCGCCAGCGCCCGCACGCCCGGATTGCCGCCGCCGCCCGGCTCGAACGTGCCGATCCGGCGCAGGCCCTGCGCCACCAGAGCCCGCGTGAGGCCCGTGAGCGGCATCACGTCACAGACGAGGCTGAGCGCGACGAGATCCAGCCATTGCAAGAGCTTCGGCTCCTCGCGAGAGATGAAATGCCCCTCCCGCCGCAGCAGCCTGTTGACCGCCACCAGCGTCATGAAGGCGACGCCCGCGGCCGAAAGGCCGCCGAGGCCGGACGTGTCGTCGGGCCGGTTGGGGTTCACATGCGCCAGCGCCGGTGGCAGCGGCAGGCTCGCCTGGTGATGGTCGATCACGATCACCTCGAGCCCCTCGGCGCGCGCCGCCTCGAGGACGCCATGGGCATGGGCGCCGCAGTCCACTGTCACGATCAGCCTCGCGCCCTTGGCCGCCAGCCCCCGGAACGCCTCGATGTTCGGCCCATAGCCTTCGGTCATCCGGTCGGGCAGATGCACGTCGTGCCGCACGCCGAGGGCGTCGAGATAGCGCGAGAGAAGCGCCGTGGAGCTCGTCCCGTCCACGTCGTAATCGCCGAAGATGCCGATGGTCTCGCCGCCGCGGATCGCCCGCGCCAGGCGTTCGGCGGCAATGGGCATGTCCGTCAGCACATCGGGGTCGGGCAGCAGGGTCTTCAGCATGGGCCGCAGAAAGCCCTCGGCCGTATCGAGGGTGACGCCGCGCCCGCTCGCCACTTCCGCCAGCACCGGATCGATGCCGAGCTTCTGCGCCATCGCCTCCGCCTCGCGCGCATCGAAGGGACGCCGCCGCCAGGCCTTGCCGCTGACGGAGCGGGCGACGCCGAGAAAGGCTTCGTCGGAGAGCGGGGATGCGGGCTCGGGAACGGGTTGCAGCATAGGCTGGCGAAAGTGCCACGCCGCCACGGCGGAGGGAAGCGCGCCGGCGCCCTTTGCGCGCCTTCGCCGCCCTCCTATATTCCAGCCATGCATGACGGCTCCGACACCCCGCCCCCGACCTTGACCGATCGCGCCGCGCGGCGCGTGGCAGAGATCCTGTCCGGCGAAGCGGACGGCACCATGCTCCGCATCGCGGTCCTGGGAGGCGGCTGCTCGGGCTTCCAGTACGACTACTCCCTCGTCACCGAGAAGAACGATGACGACCTCCTCCTCGAAAAGGGCGGCGCCAAGGTGCTGATCGACGAAATGTCTCAGCAATACATGCCCGGCGCAGTCATCGACTATGCCGAGGAACTGATCGCGGCCGCCTTCAGAATCGAAAACCCGATCGCGACCTCCGGCTGCGGCTGCGGCACCTCCTTCAGTCTCTGACGGAAATGGCGGAGCGGTTCGAGCCGGGGCTGAACGCCTGCGTCTTCGGCGCATCCGGCGGCATCGGCAGCGCGCTGGTCCATGCGCTCGCCCGCGATCCCTCCGTTCGCGGCATCCACGCCTTCTCCCGCCGTCCGGTACCGAGCACGGGCAAGGTCACGGGCCTGATCTGCGATCCCCTGAAGGACGACGACCTCACCCGCGCGGCCGAGGCGGCGAAGGCCGCAGGGCCACAGCACCTCGTGCTGATCGCGACGGGCACGTTGCACGGCGAGACCTATGGCCCGGAAAAGGCCTTCCGCGATCTGGAGGAGGACGCCTTTCTCGAGGTCATGCGCATCAATGCGCTCGCCCCGGCGCTGATCGCCCGGCACATGGCGCCCCTTCTCGACCGGGAGCGGCGCAGCGTGCTCGCGGCGCTCTCCGCCCGGGTCGGCAGCATCTCCGACAACCGCCTCGGCGGCTGGCACAGCTACAGGGCCTCCAAGGCGGCGCTGAACATGCTCCTGCGCGGTTTGTCGATCGAGCTTGCGCGGCGCAATCCGAACGCCGTCGTGGCGGGCCTTCATCCGGGCACGGTGGACACGCCGCTCTCGGCGCCCTTCCAGCGGAACGTTCCCGAAGGAAAGCTCTTCGCCACCGACTATGTCGGCGAGGCCCTGCTCGATGTCGTCAGCAGGCTGACGCCCGAGCAGACCGGCCGGGTCTTCGATTATGCCGGGAAGGAAGTGCCCGCCTGAGCCGGTATCGCCGCATCGCATGCGGACGGGTCGGAAGCGAGGGTTCGGAAGGGAAAGTGGTGGGCGTACCAAGGATCGAACTTGGGACCCCTTCCATGTCAAGGAAGTGCTCTACCGCTGAGCTATACGCCCGTGCCGGTCGCCCGGCGAGGAGGACCGGTTAGCCCCGTCCTCCCCGTGGTTCAAGAAAAAACTTATGCCTTCGGGAGCGGCTTGAGCACCGCTTCGCCGGTCAGGTTGAAGCGCCGCGCGCGGCGGTCCATCAGGGCGCGCCAATTGCCCATGCTCATCAGCTGCGCATGCAGGATGGGCAGGATGTTCGACTTGCGCAGTTCGAGGAACTTCTCGTCGGAAAGCTCGTTGAGCCGCTTCTCCTCGACGCCGTTATACTTGGCGAAGGGCTGGGCCTGGCCGCCTTCGGGCGTGAACTGCGCCACCTGCTCGGCGAGCAGGTCATAGCCGGCGAGGGTCTTGGCGAAGTTCTGCGTGATCATGCGATCGCGCTCATATTGCTGGCAGTATTCCATCGCCTGCTTCATGGCGTCCGAAGGCTGGTCGCCGTCGAAGAAGGGCAGGTCCCCGCCCGCCTGGATGCCTTCATAGGCCTCGTCGACGATGATCGCCATGCGCGGGTTCTGCGGATCGCTTTCGCGGTCGGTGGCCAGCGCGAAGGGGTAGCGGCGCAGATAGCCGGGCACGTAGACGTTCTCGTCCCACTCGCCCGCATCGTTCACGAAGATGTTCTGCTCGTCGATCAGGCCCAGCACGGCCAGGGGCTGCGGGTTCTCGAGGTCGGAGAAGATGATGGGGAAATGCTTCATCGCGGAAGCGACCTCGGACACCGTCAGCGGAACGGCGCGGATCTGTTCGGCGAAGGCGAAGGGACGCTCCGGCCGCGAAACGCCGAGATTTCCGTGCTTCTCCCGCGTGAGGAGCTGCGGGTTGCGGAACAGGAACATCTGTCCCTGGATTTGCGGCCCGTTGGCGGCCGGCGGCGTCTGGCTCATGAGGGTCTCACCCGTGCGTGTCTTGAAGTGGCGCGCGGTCTAGCACCGGGCCTCCCCGCGTCAAACCCTTCGCCGAGGCCATGTGCTCCGCCACCCACCCGGCGGCCTCCCCGGGCATCTCCTGGGGCAGCATGTGGCTTGCGGGAAGCGTCTCGATCGTCACGCCGAGCATGCGCAGGCGCCATAGCGCCCGCTCCGGCACGGTGGAGCGCTCTTGCGCCTTGAGGAGGTGGACCTGCACCCCGCGTCGCCTGACGGCCATGAGCGGACGCCAGAAGCGATGCGCCTGCGCGCCGAAGCTCGCCGCCTCCCATGCCGGATCGCAGGCGAGGCTCACCGGCCCCTCGCCCCGCAATCCCTCTTCGAGATATCCTTCGAGAGCGCGCTTGTCCCAGCGGGCGAAGAAGGGGTTTCCGGAATACTGCTCCAGCACGCTTCGCCGATCCGGCCATCCATTGCGCCGCCGGGCCGCCTTCACGGCGAGCGCATTGGCCCGGACCGCGCCGCCCGCCCCGGGCGTTCGCGCGGCGACCCGTGCGATGCCCGGCAGGATCACGGGCTCGATCAGCAAGAGGCGCTGCGTTTCGACCCCGCGCGCGGCGGCGAGAAGCGAGGTCACCGCGCCGAGCGAGTGCCCGGCGAGGGTCAAAGGCGCCGGTCCATCCGTCAGCCCCGCGAACTCCTCGAGATCCTGCGCATAGGTGTCCCAGCTTCGCAGGCGGTCGGGCCGGGTCGGAAGCGTCGTCGCGCCGTGACCGCGGGCGGAGACCGCAAGGATCCGGACGTCTTCTCGAAGCGCCTCGAGGAACGGCCCGTAGGCGCTGGCATTGAGGCCGTTCGCATGGCTGAAGATCAGCGTGCCGCCTCGGCCCTCGCATTCGAGGACCGCCATCTCCCCGTCCTTCAGCCTTTGCCGCCGGCGGCGGAATTCAGCTGCCATCGCGCAACGCGATCTCGTACATGGTCTGCAGGTGGCGGACATCGTCCGCGGCCCGGTGCGTGTGGGGCGCCACGGCGGAGGCGCGGCCGACAAGCGCAGACGGCTCGTCATCCCAGATCGGCCCCAGAAGGTCGCCGATATCGTTAAGCCTGTAATTCGGCTTCACGCCGGCCGCGTCATAGAGTCGGAACAGCCAGAAGCTGTCATAGTCCGGCGCGTCGGAATAGACCGTGGCCTGACCCAAGGCCGCGTTCAGCCCCAGGGCCACGTCGAGGACCGAACGCCCCTCGGTCAGGAGCTGGCCCGGATCGATCCGGTGCAGCGATTCGGCGGATTTCTCCCACGCCAGCATGGACCAGTTGTCGACGGGGCGGATCAGCACAGAGCGCGGCTGGTAGCCGTGAAACCCCCAGCCCACTTCGATCGGCCAGGAATAGGGTCCGAGGCCGGAGGCTTCGACATCGATGAAGGCAACGCCCAGCCCCTCTTCGAGCGAAGGCGGCGGGCCCGAGGGGGCGGGCAGGTCGCGTGTGGCCGAGGAACTCATTCCGCCCGGCTTATGCGCCTTCGCGCCGCTCGCCAAGGCGCAGGACGCAGACGCCGCTGCACCTCAGGAGGCGTCCTGCCGCTGGTCCCGCACCCCGTAGACGCCGGTCGCGTCGTCGGCTTCCAGATCGAGGACGGGCGCGGTCCGCCGCCGCGCCTGGCGCTGCCGGATCGCCTCGAGGCGCTTCTCGCCCTGAATGATCCGGCGTTTGAGTGTCTTTGCCAGCGTGACGGCGCCCACTGTGGCGGCGGCCGTGGCGAGGAGGGTGACGGTGGCGCTCATGCGGCCACGTTACCGCAAAGGGCGCCTCGTGTGTAGCGAGCTTCGCCCTTCAGAGGCCGTAACGAGCGCGTGCGGCACGGCTTTCCGCTTCCTCGGCAACGGCGCCGGGGTCGAGCAGGGACAGCCGGCCGCTCAGAAGCCTGGAGACGAGGTTCCGGCTCTCGGTATCGAAGCTCTTGATTCGCACTTTCTCGCCGAAGCGCTCCTTCAGCATGGTGCGCAGATCGCCGATTTCGTCGACGAGGCCGAGCGCCGCGGCATCGCCCGAGATCCAGAAGCGGCCATCGAAGATGTTCTCCTCGCCAGGCCGCAGCCGCCCGCTCCGCCGGTCCTCGACCATGGCCACGAAGAGGCGGTGGGACTTGGTCAGGAGGTCTTCGAGGCGCGCCACGTCGTCTGCCTGCTCGGGACGGAAGGGGTCGAGCTGGCTCTTGTTCTCGCCCGCCGTATGCACGCGGCGTTCGATGCCGAGCCGCGAGATCGCGTCCTGAAAGCCGAAGCCCGCCGAGATCACGCCGATCGAGCCGACGATGGCGAAGGGATCGGCGAGGATCTCCTCTCCGGCGAGGGCGATCATGTAGCCGCCGGATGCGCCGATATCCTCGATATAGCTGATCGCCGGCACGCCTTTCTCGGCGGACAGCTCGCGCACGCGGTCATGGATCATCCGCGACTGCGCCGGCGCGCCCCCCGGAGAATTGATCGTCAGGACGACGGCCTTGACGCCGCCGAGCGAGAACGCCTTGCGCAGCGGCTTCTCGACCTGGCGGATGCTCATCCCCCGGCCCGGCCGCGCATCGGAGGCGATGACGCCCGCAAGGTGCACGGTCGCCACCAGCGGCCGCGGCTCCGGCGTGAAGGGAAGCTTGCGCCAGACGCGCGCGATGGCAGATGCGATACGAGACATGACGGCGGCCTCTACGCGGGGGCTCGTGACGGTTCAATAACAGCGCGCTGTGTGGCATAGCGCCGTTTGACGCACTGCGAGAGGCGAGACAGGTCCCATATGACAAGCACCGACCCGCAGCTCGCCGAGAAAGGGGCACGCATGGGCCTTGCCGCCGAGATCGCCACGCGCGAACCGTTCGCCGACGTCGCTGCGCGCCTAAAGGCCGCGCAATCGCGAGAACTCGATGCCGTCGGAGAGGTGATCCTCGAACATCTCGACAGTTCCGTCTCGCTCATTCCCGAGGTCGCGCGGCACCTGATGGGCGCGGGCGGCAAGAGGCTGCGGCCGCTGATGACGCTGAGCGCAGCGCAGGTCTGCGGCTATCAGGGCGCCTCGCACCATCACCTCGCCGCGGCGGTCGAACTGATCCATGCCGCGACGCTGCTGCATGACGACGTGGTGGACGAAAGCGCGCTTCGCCGGGGCCTCCGGACCGCGAATATCGTCTTCGGCAACAAGGAGTCCGTTCTGGTCGGCGACTTCCTCTTCGCCCGCTCCTTCGAGCTGATGGTGAAGACCGGCTCGCTCAAGGTGCTCGACATCCTTTCGCAGGCGAGCTGCACCATCTCCGAGGGCGAGGTCCTTCAGCTTGCGACCCAGTCCAATGTCGAGACCACCCAGAAGATGTATATCGATGTCATCTCGGCCAAGACCGCCGCGCTGTTCGGGGCCGCGACCCATGCGGGCGCCGTGCTCGCCGACGCGCCCGAACGCCAGGAACGGGCGCTCGCCGATTACGGCATGAATTTCGGGATCGCCTATCAGATCGTCGACGACGCGCTCGATTACGAAGGCACCGAAGAAGCCACGGGCAAGAGCGCGGGCGACGATTTCCGGGAGGGCAAGATGACCCTGCCGGTCATCCTCGCCATCGAGGCGGCCCGCAGCGGAGAGGAGCGCGCCTTCTGGCAGCGTACGATCGGCGAGGGGCAGCGCGAGGAGGACGATTTCGCGCGCGCGCAGGAGCTGATGGCGCGTGACGGGCTCGTCGAGCGGTCCCTGTCCATGGCCGAGGATTACGCAGAGGCCGCCGCGACCTCGCTCGGCGCATTGCCGCCCTCGCGGCTGCGGGACACGCTCGAGGACCTGGCCCTCTCCTCCTCCGTCCGCGCCTCGTAGCCCTTCGCGCGAAGCATTCCCCTTACGAGACAGGCCCAGGCCGCAGCGCCCCCTGCCGCCAGGAGGACGAGAACCGACGGCACGGCGAGGGGCTGGAGCAGGACGGCCAGCGTCACCAGAACGGCAGAGAGCGCGCCATAGGCGGCGCTGACAGCGTCGTGGCTGTAACCGGCTTCGCGCAGCCGCTGATAGGCATGCTCCTTATGCGCCTGCATGAGGGGCGCCCTGCGGCGGGCGCGCTGCACGAGCGTCGTGGCGACGTCGGCGAGGAAGGGCATGGCGCCGACCGCGAGGAGATAGGGAATCTCTCCGCCGCCCCCCTCCCTGACGAGCAGCAAGGCGCCCGCCGAGATCCCGGTGCCGAGCCCGAGGCTGCCCGCATCGCCGAGGAAAGGGGCGCCGCGGCGAATGTTCCGGACCAGAAAGCCGAAAAGCGATCCGGCAAGGCAGAGAAAGGCCAGATAGAGCGCGCCGCCCGCAGGGCCTGCCCCGGGACAGAAAAGCGCCAGTCCGGAAAGCAGGACCATCCCCGTCGTGCCCGCCATGCCGTTGAGCCCGTCCATGAAATTGAAGACGTTCACGAAACCTAGGACCCACAGCGCCGCGAGGGCGTAGCCGAGAACCGCCGGCAGGGCTGTCCAGCCGAGGAGAGGCACCGGCAGGGCCGCGATGGGACCGCAAAGCAGCGCGGACAGGAGACCCAGCACGATCAGGGAGACGAGCTTCGTCGGCGCCGACAGGTCCAGCACGTCATCGAGGAAGCCGACAGTCGCGGCGCCTGCCACCAGGACCAGGAGGTTCAGCGCGGCCTGCGAGGTGTAGCCGGCGACAGCGAGCCCGCCTGCCCCAGCGGCGAAGCACAGAGCGACGATCAGCCCGCCCGCGCGGGAGGTCGGCTCGGTATGGTTGGACCGCGCGCTGACCGCATCCGGCACGAAGCGCGCCCGCCCCGCCAGCCGGCACAGGAGGAGCGTGACGAGGGCGAGCCCGAAGGCGAGGCCGTTCAGCGCCACGGCCTGCAGCAGGATTTCGGTCGGCGACGGATTGCTCAAGACGAAACTCTCTGACTGATGCCCGGCCCGCGCCCTAGCACGGAATTCCCGCGCCGCGCGCCAGCGGGCCGGCCTCGGCCCATCGCCCGGCGCTCCGTTCCCTGCGCAGGCAGCGGGCGGCGGCGGCGGCCGATGCGAAGAGCGCGAAAACGGTCGCGCCGCTGCCCGACATGCGCGCCAAGAGGGCGCCCGGCGCGGCCCTGAGGGATCGCTCGACGAGGCGAATCTGCGGCGCGATCGCCTCTGCGGGCGGCTGGAGGTCGTTCCTCCCCGCCTGCGCGGCGGACAGGAGGGCGGAGGTCGTCCTCCCGGTCCGGCGGTTCGGGGACGGGGCTGCGGGCGGGCAGGTCCCGTCGAAGCGGCGGAACACGCGGCCGGTCGGAACGGCGATGCCCGGATTGGACAGAACCATCCACAAGGGCGGCGGCGGGGGCAGCGAAGAGATCTTCTCGCCCGCCCCCCTCGCCCGGAAGGCGCCGCCCCCGTCCAGAAGCGCGCGCGTGCAGACCGGGCCGTCTGCCCCGAGCCTCGCCGACAGCGCGACCAGCGCCTGCGCCGGAAGGGGCGCCTCGGCGCTCCGGTTCAGGAGGATGAGCGCCGCTGCCGCATCGGCCGTGCCCCCGCCGATGCCGGACGCGGCCGGCACGCGCTTTTCGAGAAGAAGCCGCCGCGGCGCGATCGTGGTGGCCGCGGCGAGCAGGTCGGCCGCCTTGAGCACGAGGTTGTCCCTCGGCGGCAGCCCTTCGAGATCCTTCGCCGCCGGTCCCGTCACCTCCAGCGTGAACGCGTCGCTTCGCGGTCCGAGCGCCACCCGGTCGCCGATTTCGGGAAACAGGCAGATCGTGTCGACGGGATGATACCCGTCCGCCCTCGCCCGCCCGACATGAAGGGTCAGGTTCACCTTCACGAGCGCCTGCAGAGCAGCGCCCTCAGATGTCTTCACGGGCCTCTTCCGCCAGCGCGCCGGGCTCTGGCGGCTGCCCCGCCAGCTTCGCCTCGACCGTACCGCGCAGGTCCGGATCGAGATCCTCGATCAGCAGGACCCGCTGCCACTCATAAGCCGCTTCCTTGCGGCGGCCCGCATGCCAGTAGGCATCGCCGAGATGGTCGGTGATCACATCGTCGCCGGGCTCCAGAGCCACGGCCTGTTCAAGCAGGCGCACGGCCTCGCCATAGCGCCCGAGCTGGAAGTGCGCCCAGCCGAGGCTGTCCGTGATGGCGCCCGAATTGGGGCGCAGGTTCAGCGCCCGCTCGATCATCCCGAAGGCCTCCTCGAGCCGCTCGCCCCGCTCGACATAGGAATAGCCCAGATAGTTGAGGACGTTCGGCTCGTCGGGGGCGAGATCGAGCGCCATGCGCAGATCGGCCTCCCCGGCATCCCACTCGCCGGCATCGACGAGGCCCGCCCCGCGAAGGAAATAGTAGCGCCAGAGATTCTCAGCGCGCGTCTCCTCCGAGCTGAGGCTGGAGGCGATCTCGATGGCGCGCGTCATCGCCTCGGTCGCCTCCTCCTGCCGGCCGGCATCGGCATGGAGATAGGACAGCGTGACATAGACGTCCGGCGCCAGCGCGTCCTGCTCGACATAATCCTCGAGCAGTTCGATCGCCTCCTCGCGCCGCTCCAGCGCCACGAGGGCTTCGGCGCGGTCGATCACCGCGTAATTGTAGAGCCATGAGGACGGCCCAACCCGCGCATTGGCCGCCGCCGCCATTTCGGGCTGGTCATAGGCGCCCGCAATGGCGCCGATCATATAATGCGCCGCGCCCTGATCCTCGTCGAGGGAAGCGGCGATCTGCGCGAAGGAGAGCGGGGCGTTCAGGAACAGGTCAAGCTCGCCGAAACCGGCCCGCATGGCGGCTTCCTGCTCGGATATCGCCTGCTCATAGGCGGCCCATGCGAAATTGAGGAATGCCAGCGCCGCCCCTTCGCGCGCATCGGATACGAGGCGCAGGGGCGCTCGGCGCGCCGCGCGGCGGAAGCTCCGCGTCTCGCCGTCGATCGGCTCGCCGAGCCGCGCGAGCCCCATCCGTCCGACGCGGCGCACATAGCCGCGATCCTCGGACATGCGGTGATAGAGATCGAGCGCCTCCTCGGCCTTGTCCTGCCGCTCGAGAAGGCCCGCAAAGCCGATCAGCGCCATGTCCGGGCTCGCCCCCTTGAGCGCCGCGGCATAACCGGCCTCCGCCGCGTCCCGGCGCCCCGAGAGGTCGTACATCAAGGCGAGGTGCAGCGGCGCGAAGCCGAGGAAGGTCTCGTCCGGCGCGTCGCTCAGATGGATGACGGCCGCATCGAGCCCGTCGCGGCCATAGATCGCCCAGGCCTCGACGAGGAAGCCCAGAGCCCGGCCGAGCGAGGAGGCGAAGGGCTCGGACAGGAGCGCGAGCGCGTCGTCCTCGTCGCCGCCCCCGAGCGCCTCGGCGGCGAGGGTCAGCCGGGGCAGGTCCCGCTGGGTGAAGGCGATGGCGCCGCGGTCCGTCCCGTCCGGAGCGGGGCCTTGGGCGAGCAGGGCTTCGGCATAGCCATGCGCCGCGCTGAGGTCGCCGCTGGCAAGCGCGAACTGGAAGGCCCGGTCGGTCAGGACGGTCCGGTCCGTGCTCGCCGCCGCTTCGGAGAAGGCGCTCGCCGCCTCTTCCAGGGCCCGCTGCCGCGCAGCGAAGCGGCCTCGCAGGTAATCGCCTGCCACCGAATCGACGTCGACGGAGGCGCCTTCGATGCGGTCGGCCATGCGGGGCTGGCTGCTGCCGGCCGACGCGCAGGCGGTGAGCATCAGCGCCATGCCGGCGGCCGGCAGGCAGTGGCGGAGCAGAGAAGGGGTCACATCGCCTCGGATTGTCTTCACGGCCGTTCATCTGACCACCGCGCCGCATCCTGCGCAAGCAATGCCGCCCCGCCTTCCGGTTACGTCGCGGAAGGTTCCGCCTGCCCCAGCTGCTGGTCCGGATCCGCCAGATCTTCGAGAAGCTCGGCATAGCTGTCGAGGGTGGCGGCGAGATCGAAGGCGTCCGCGCGGCGTCCCGGCATCAGGCGTCGGATCGGATCGGCCTGTTGCAGAAGCGCTTGGGCCATCGCCTCGGGGTCATAGGGCTGCACGAGCAGGCCGTACCGCCCCTCATCGAGGACGGCCGCGGCGTTGCCGGCGCTGCGGGCCGCCACGACCGGAACGCCGCAGGCCAGCGCCTCGAGGAGGGCATTGGACGAACCTTCCCACAAGGAGGGCAGCGCGAAGACCGAGGCTCGCGACAGAAGCGGGAACGGGTTCTCCTCGACGCCCGGCAGGTCGATCGCGTTTGCGATACCGAGGCGGCCCGCAAGCTTCAGAAGCGCCTCCCGCTCGCCCTCGGTTCCCTTTCCCAGGATCACGAGGCGCAAGGGCGCTTCGCGGCGGGCGATGGCGAGCGCATGGAGCAGGACCGGCAGGTTCTTCTGCGGCGCGAGGCGGCCGAGCGCGACCACCAGCGGCGCCTCCTCCGCCGCCCACGGATGGGTGCATGGCGCTTCTGCGAGCGTGCGCACCGCATTCATGCAGACACCGTTCCTGATAAGGTGCACCCGGCCCTCACCCAGGGCTGCGGCAAAGACCGGCTCGTCCAGCAAGGCATCGGACACGAGGATGAGCTGCGAGGCGCCATGGCTGAAGAGGCGGGCGGCGAGGCGCCTGCGCATCCCGGTGAAGCGGTCCTTGCGCGCTGTGCCGTGCCGCAGGTCGTTGCTGATGCGGTAGACGGGCGTGATGCCGGCGAGGCCGGCGCAGGCCAGCCAGCTCGGCAGGTGGGCGTGGTTGCCCGCCGACAGGAAGATGTCCGGCCGATGCGCCTTCAGCCAGCGCCGCAAGTCCGGCACGCTGCGCAGGAGCATGCTTCCCCGCTTGCCTCCCTTGCCCTCGGGCTCGCACAGCGTGACCCGGCGGACGCCGCGCAGAACAGGGTCCGGCGGTCCGCCGACGCAGGTGACCACGGTGACGTCCCAGCCCCGCCGCGCGAGGTGCTCCGCGATCAGCCGGGCGTTCTTCGACACGCCTGTCGATGTGAGGGCATGAAGGAAGATGCAGATCGATGGCACCGCGCCTCGCTCTCCTCACCGCGCCTTGGGCCGCAGGATCACCATCCTGTCGTGCCCGGCGAGGTCTCGCCTGAGTTCCGCGGCATGCGTCCGGGCGAGCGGCGCTGTCAGGATCGCGGCCACGGCCTCGCCCTGCCCGGTTCCGATCTCCACCGCCGCCGTGCCGCCTTCGGCAAGCCAGAGCGGCAGGCGCCGGGCAAGAGCGCGATAGGCGTCGAGGCCATCTGGGCCTGCGAAGAGGGCGATGGCGGGCTCATGCCCCGCGACCTCCACCGGCAAGGCCGCGCCCTCTTCGATATAAGGCGGGTTGCTGAGGACGAGGTCGAAGGGTCCGCCTTCATATTCTGCCAGATCGCAATGCTCCAGCCGCGCCCGGCGGCCGACGTCGTGGGCGGAGACATTCCTGCGCGCGATGCCGAGGGCGCGCTCGCTGATATCGATACCGGTGCCCGAAGCGTCGCCCCGCTCGGCCAGCACGCTAACGAGCAGGCATCCAGAGCCGGTTCCGACATCGAGGACCCGCCCGCCTTCGGGCAGCGTTTCCAGCGCGGCGTCGACAAGCATCTCGGTCTCGGGCCGGGGGGTGAGGACATCGCGGCTGACCGCGAAATTCCGGCCGTAGAATTCCCGCTCTCCGAGGATCTGGCTAACCGGTTCCCCGCCCGCCCGCCGCGCGACGAGCGCGCGGAAGGCCGTTGCAGCCTCCGCGCTCAGCGGCTCGCGCTCGGCAGCGATCAGCTCGGCATGTTCCCGCCCCGTCGCCCGCATCAGGAGCGTGCGGGCGTCGAGCAGCGGCGTCGGCGACGCACGAAGCTCGACGGCTGCTCTGCGCAGGGCCTCGCCGTGAGTCCGGTCCGCCACCCGCGCTCAGCCCGTCCCTTCCATCGCCGCCAGCCGCTCGGTCTGGTCGGCAAGGATCAGCGCGTCGAGCACCTCGTCCAGCGCCTCGCCCGCCAGCACCTTGTCGAGCTTGTGCACGGTCAGGCCGATCCGGTGATCGGTCACCCGGCCTTGCGGGAAATTATAGGTGCGGATGCGCTCGGAACGGTCGCCGGAGCCGACCTGGCTCTGGCGCGCCGCCGAGCGTTCGGCGTCGATCCGCGCGCGTTCGGCCTCGTAGAGGCGCGCGCGCAGGACCTTCATCGCCTTGGCGCGGTTCTTGTGCTGGGACTTCTCGTCCTGCTGGATGACCACCACGCCGGTCGGCAGGTGCGTGATCCGGACGGCGGAATCGGTGGTGTTCACCGATTGTCCGCCCGGCCCGCTCGCCCTGAAGACGTCGATGCGCAGATCCGCCTCGCTGATCTCGATGTCGACATCCTCGGGCTCCGGGAGCACCGCCACGGTCGCAGCCGAAGTGTGGATGCGCCCCTGCGTCTCCGTCTCGGGCACGCGCTGCACCCGGTGGACGCCGCTTTCGAATTTCAGGTGGCCGAAGACGCCGTGTCCGGAGACGTTGGCCTGGATCTCCTTGTATCCGCCGACCTCGGACTCGGAGGCGGAGAGCACCTCGACCTTCCAGCCCTGGGCCTGGGCGTAGCGCTGATACATCGAGAAGAGATCGCCGGCGAAGAGCGCCGCCTCGTCTCCGCCCGTCCCGGCGCGCACCTCGAGGATGACGGGCGCGTTGTCCGCCTTGTCCTTTGGCAGGAGCATGACCTGCAGCGCCTCTTCGAGCTGGGGAATCCGCGCCTTCAGCTCCGCCTGCTCCTCGCGCGCCATCTCCGCCATGTCCGGATCGCCCGAGGCGGCGAGCTCCTTCGCCTCGGCAAGCTCGCGCCGCGCGGCCGTCAGCTCGCGCGCGGCCTCGGCGACCGGGCGCAGCTCGGCATGCTCCTTGCCCAGCCGGACGATGGCATCCGCATCCGTCACCGTGGTCATTTCCCGCTCGACGGCGGCGAAGCGGGCGGTCACGGCGTCGAGCTTGTCTTGTGGGATCAAGGGAAGTCTTCCTCGGCTGCAGCAGAAGCGAACGGTTCGGTGCGCGCCTGTGTCCTAGATGGCAACGAGCTTGTCGAGGGGATAGACCTTCATGCTGATGACGCTGGCCGTCGTCGTGATCGTGTCCGCAGCGCTTGTGGGCGGAGCTGCCTGGGGAGTGTGGGGCAAGCTGCCCGCGCGCTGGGAGGGTTTCCTGATCGCGCTCGCGGGCGGCGCGCTCATCGTCTCGTCGATGGAGGAGCTGGTGCGCCCCGCCCTGCAAAGCGCCGGCGTCGCGCTCGCCCTCGGCGCGGTCGGCGCGGGCGCCGCGATCTTCACGCTTGCAGACTGGCTGATCGACGAGAAATGGAATTCGAGCGGCGGGGGCGGGCTTCTCGCTTCGATCACCTTTGACGGGGTGCCCGAAAATCTGGCTCTGGGCGTCGCCCTGATCGGCGCGGGGCCGATGCAGATCGCGGCTCTCGCAGGCTCGATCTTCCTGTCGAACCTTCCGGAGGCGGCCGGCGGCGCGAAGCAGATGGGGGAGCAGGGAAACTCCAAGAAGAAGGTGCTGCTGTTATGGACCGGCGCGGCCGCCCTCCTCTCCGGGGCTGCGATCGCGGGCCACGTCCTACTGTCGGGAGCGCCGGAGGCGCTTCTGGGCGCGATCCGCTGCCTGGCGGCTGGCGCCGTGGTCGCCTCGCTCGCGACCGAGGTCTTTCCGCAGGCCTATAGCGAGGACCGCCACCTGTCGGGCATCGCGACGGCCCTCGGCCTGTGTCTCGCCGCGGCATTGGCGCAGCTCGGGGGCGGAGGCGGCTGACGGCTTCCGGGCGCCTCCCTTCGGCTCGTCACTCGATGCTCGTCAGCCCATCCTGCGCCTCGACCTCGTTCAGCCCGAGCCGGTCGAGATCCAGCACCGCAGCGTCATAGGTCGCCCGCGCGCTGGCGAGGGCGTAGAGGCTTCTCGCATAGCGGGTGCGGGCATCGGCGAGGGCTTCCTCCCGCAGATTGATCAGGAAGAAGTCGCTGGCGCCCTCCTCGAAACGGCGCTGCTCGGCCTGGCGGATGCGCTCCGCCTGCTCGACCTCCTGACGGGCAAGCCGCAGCAGGTTCTCGGCGGCTTCGAGCTCCAGGACGATCTCCCTCAGCTCGATGGCGATGCGGTCCTGGGCGAGGCGGCGCTCCGCTTCGAGCGCCCTGACCTCGGCCCTGGCCGCGGCGAGTTCTCCCCTGGCCGCGCGGCGCCCGAGCGGGATCTCGAACTCGACGCCGAGAATGGCTTCGGCGTCATTCCGGCTCGGGCCGCCCTCGGCCACGGGACCGATGTCTTTCGCCGCGCTCACTCCGACATCGAGGCGCGGCTTCAACGCATTCTCGGCCAGGGCGACCCGTCCCCGCGCCCGCTCGGCCGCCGTTCTGAGAAGAGCGAGCTCGGGCCGGCGGGCGAGGATCGCGGGCAGCGCCGCATCGGCGAGCGTCGGCAGCTCGACCGCCTCCGGCGCAGGAAGACGCGACGGAGCGGGCACGGCGGGCTCGCCCAGCGGGCCGCGCAGATAGAGCGAGAGGGCATTCGCGGCGAGGCGGAAATCGCGCCGCGCCTGCTCGACAAGGACGCGCCGCCGCGTCACGGTCTGCGCGTTCTCGGTCAGGTAGATGGCGGCGCGGGCGCCGCGCTCCACCTCGGCCTCCAGCCCCTCCGTCCGCATCTGCGCGAGGCGCAGGAGGTCCTCGTAGACTTCGAGCTGCCTGCCCGCCGCGACCCAGCGCCAATAGGCGTGCAGCGCCTGCTGCTGCACGCCGACGCGGGTCAGGAGGACTTCGAGATCCGCCTCCCGCAGAGCGAGCCGCGCATCGCGCACCCCGAAGCGGTTCTCGTCGATGGCCCGGTCGCGCAGGAGGGAGAAGAGGATGCCGAGGCTCAGCTCGCCGGCCTGGTCCGTATAGTAATAGTCCTCATAGGTCGGAAAGTCCCCCTCCGAGATCCGGTAGCCGCCATAGACCCGCGCGCCCATCGGCCCGAGGGCGCGGCTGACCTCCGCCTTGACGTATTGGCCATCGTAATATCCCGCGAGACGCGACTGCCCTTCGGCGGAGAAGACGGTATCGAAGGCGCCCCGCGCAGCCAGAAGCTCGCCGGCCGCGCCGCGCCGCTCGGCGAGCGCGGCGACGACCTGGGGGTAATGGGCGGCGGCCGAGGCCGCGACGTCGCGCGGCAGGAGAGGCGCGGCCGCCTCGTCCTGCGCGGATGCAGCGCCGAGCGCCGCCGCGGCGCAGGCCGCAAGAACCATCATCATACGCATCATCAGATCCTCGCATCCTGCGCGGCCGCCGCCGAAGCGGGAACGTAGCGAGGCGGGAAATTGTTGAGCTGGCGCCACAGCTCGTAGCCGACCGGCACGGTATCGAGCAGCACCCAGCCGCGCGCCGTCGCGCCGATGCGGACGAAATTGCGGCCCGGCCAGGGCTCGCCCGCGTCCGCGTCCTCGGACACCAGAACGCGGAACGTGCCGTCGGGCTGGGCGGACGGATCGACCGCCACGACCTCGCCTGCGAACGTGCCGACGGCGACGGACGGCCAGCCCGAGAACTGAACCGCCGGCCAGCCTTCGAAGAGAAGGCGGACTTCCGATCCCGGATGGACCAGCGCGATGTCGCGCCCGTCGATGAAGAGTTCCACCGCCCGCTCGGCATTGGCGGGCAGGAAGGTCGCCACCGTCTGCCCGGCCGAGACCAGGGTGGCGCTGTCCCCCGCATTGACCTGAAGAATGGTTCCGTCGCGCGGCGCCCGGACGAGCTGCGCGGATTGCCTAGAAATGTCGACGTCGAGCCGGGAGAGCGCAGCATTCGCCTCGGCGACCCGCGCCCGCAGCTCCTCGACCCGGATCTGCGCCTGCTCGAAGTCCCGCCGGGCGGCGAGGCCGTCCTCGAACAGGCTGCGCGTCCGTTCGAGATCGAGCTGCGCGGTCTCAAGGGCGGTCTCCGCCGCCTCGCGCTGGGCCACGAGCTGCTCCCGCTCTGCCGCCAGCCGCTCCAGGAGCTGGGGGTCGTTGTCGATGATGCGGAGGATGGGGTCCCCCTCCTCCACCCGGCTGCCGTCGCGCACGAACCAGCGATCGATGCGGCCCGGAACGAGCGCGTTGATTTCCTGCACGCGGTCATTGGGGTCGAGCGCGGTCACCTGCCCCGGCCCCGAAGCCGTCTGCACCCAGGGCGTGAAGGTGAGGAACAGGACGGCGGTGACGAGGGCGACGATGAGCATCCAGGCGACGACGCGCATGATCCGCGGAACCTTGATCGCGGCGAGCGTGCGGAAGTGGCCGATATGGCGGTCACGGAAGGGCATGGATCTCCTCAGCGATCATCGGTGAGCGCGAGACGCGGCTCCTCGGGCAGGTGGCCCGGCGCGCGCCCTTTCCCGTAAGCCGCATCGGCGAAGTTGTCATAGCTGCGGAAGAGGCGCTGACGCTTCGCCTCAAGGAAGAGATAGCCGTCCAGCTCCAGATCCTGATGGCGGTTGGTGAAGACGACGGCGGTCGTCCCCGCCTCGGCCTGCAGGCTGCGCAGGGCGGCGCAGAGACGGTCCTGCGGCATCATGTCGAAGAGCTGGTTCAGGACCAGCACGCGCGGCCGGGACAGAAGCGCGCCGGCGAGCTTCAGCTGCATCGCCTCGGCGATCGAGAGCGGCCAGCCGGTCGAGGCGAGCTTCGTGTCGAGGCCCTCCTCGAG
This sequence comes from Parvularcula oceani, assembly GCF_000733125.1. Taxonomy (GTDB): domain Bacteria; phylum Pseudomonadota; class Alphaproteobacteria; order Caulobacterales; family Parvularculaceae; genus Parvularcula; species Parvularcula oceani. The sequence continues at coordinate 262,453 of NZ_JPHU01000001.1, forward strand.
CTGGTCGACGACACCGCGCAGGCCGACCTCGCGCAGCACATGCAGCATCTCGGCGGAGGTCACGCCCTCGCGGCTGAGGGCGAGATATTGCCGGAGAGGCATCTCGACGAGGCTTGGGCGGTCGAGGACCATGACCTCCCGGCGCAGGACGTGCACCTCCGTCGCGGTGATGTCGTCGCCGCCCAGGGTGAGCGTGCCGCCCTGAGGCTCGACGAAGCGCTTGAGGAGGTTGGTGAACAGCCTCTGCACGCCATGCGCTTCGGCGGCGGCCTGGATCAGCATGCCGCCCGGAATGCGCAGGTCGAACTGCGCCGGGGTGCCGCGCGCGTCGCCCTTCACCTGTTCGAAGCCCAAGGTCGCGCTGCGCCGCTCGGGCAGTTCCTGCCCGGTGGGTGCCTCCTGCTGGATGCTCCAGAACAAGGAGAGCTCTTCTGCCGAAGCGGTGAGGTCGTAGAAATAGTTCAGATAGGTGCCGAGCTGCGAGATCCCGTAAAAGGCGGCCGAGAGAACGAGCTCGGCGGCGACCAGCTGGCCGAGGGTCAGCTGGCCCTGGATGACGAGCCAGCCCCCGAGCCCCAGAAGCGTCGCGCTGGCGGCCGCGTAGAGAAGCAGGAAGGCCACCGTCTGCGCGAAGTGGCGCCGGAAATGCGCCTTGTGCTGCGTGATGTAGCGTTCGGTGATCTTGTCCGTGCGCTCAAGCGCATAGGCGACGTGGTGCTCGGATTTGAAATAGCCGTTCGATGCGGCGAGCCCTTCGAGCCACATGGCCGATTCATGCTTGCGCTGGGACAGGCCGACGGAGGTCCGCATCGCGCTCGCGCCCCAGATCGACCAGATCATCCACATCAGGAACAGGACGATCAGATTGAAGGCGAGAAAGAGCGGGTGGTAGAACGAGACCAGGAGAAAGCCGACCAGAACCTGGAGGATCACGGTGAAGCCGCCGATGATCAGGATCGGGATGCTCTTCTGAACGCCGAGAATATCGAAATAGCGGTTGAACAACGGCCCGCGCCCGTCATCGGCGAAGAACGGGTTCTGCGCGTAGAGCGTCCTCAGGGCGATCTCGGAGACCATGCGCGCGTAGAAGCGGCGCGTGAAGATTTCCATGAGGTGCACGCGGAGCGCGTTGAGAAGGCCCGAGGCCAGCAGGAGGCCGAACAGCGACAGCGACAGCACGACGAGCGGCGCGGTCAGCCCGGTATAGGCGACCGTGTTGATGAGAACCTGCACCGCGATCGGCGTCGCGAGCGACAACAAGCTGATGCCGACACCGTAAATGGCCGCGAGCATGAGGAAACTGCGTTCCGGCCCGATGATGCGTCCGATAATGCGGAACAGCTGCCCGGCGCTCAACGGCGCGGCATGCTCTGAACTGACCAAGGGTGCCCCTCTTCGAGAAAACTGCCCGGCCGAAGGCCAAGACCGAACGCAGCTGAGAACCTAGGTGCGGCATTCCGGGCCGCAAGCGCTGCTGCCGCAGCTCCTTCTTCTTGCGCAGGCAGGACCGGAACCGCCCGTCCGGAGCGGAAGCGGCCCCACCCATCCGCCGGTCCTCCGGCCTTCCCCCGGAGCAGCTCCGCCGGCGGCAGCTAAGGTGCTGCAGCCACCCTGGAATTCGCCGCTTGACTTCCCATTCTGTGAGGTCAGCAAACAGGAAGACCTCGACCATGCCGTCAATTCTTTCGGGAGGGCCGCACCGGGCCCTTTCCGTCATCGCCGCTCTGGCCGCCACTTCCGGGATCCTGCTGTCGTTTCCTGCCCATGCCGATTCTCCGGCGGGTTCTCGCGCCTCTCCGCGTCATGCCATTTCCGCGCCCCAAGCCGCACCGGCCGCCTGCAAGGAGATGCAGCCCCGCGCCGAAGCGGCGCAGGCACGCCCCTTCCCGCGCGGCCCCCAGCATCACCCCTTCCGCCGGCAGAAGGCGGACGCGGCCAGCAGCGACCGCGCGGCCGCCTCTCCGGCCGAATGCGCCGCGAAAGCCGAAAGCGCCTGAACCGGCCGGAAAAGGGCGGGCCGGGACGGGGCGCGGCGATGACGCCGCGAGGTCCTGCGCCGCCCGCTCCTTGCCGAGGGGGCCGGAGGGCTCCTCGCGCAGCCAGCCCCTCGCGGGATGCCTCTTCTGACCGGTGTGGCGCCGCGGCAACAAGTAAATGATTTTTTTATGCTTGCGGCCGGGGCGCCCCGACTCGTTCCCCATTGTCTTTACTGTCACCTTCGAATGCTGCACTGCACACATGCGCCGCGCTACATGATTTCGCAGTAGCCATGACTTTCAGATAATGTTAGCGGTAGCACGATGGAGTGACAGGCCTCTGGAGACACTCAGCCGAACAAGGCTAGCTTGAGAGGCCGAACGGGGGGCGCAGCAGCAAGGCTCGCAAGAAGCCGGCGCTCCGCATAGGGATGAAACGACTTCAAGAGAGGGAACGACCATCATGACCAAGCGCCCTGCCGACCTGACGAGGACGGTGCTGCTCGCCAGCGTATCTTCCGTTGTCCTTGCTGCATCCGCCAACGCCTATGCGCAGGAAAATGTTCCGGACACGCAATCGGCGGAAGACGACGCCGAAGCGCTTCGCGACAACGCCGCGGTCGAGCGGGAAACCGATCCGGTCGGCGACACGATCATCGTGACCGGCGTGCGCGCCTCCCTCGAGCGCGCGATGGACGTGAAGCGGAACGCGAACGGCGTCGTCGACGCGATCAGCGCCGAGGATATCGGCAAGTTCCCGGACACGAACCTCGCTGAATCGCTGCAGCGGATCACCGGCGTCTCGATCGACCGCGTGAACGGCGAAGGCTCCGGCATCACGGTTCGCGGCTTCGGCCCCGGCTTCAACCTGATCACGCTGAACGGGCGCACGCTTCCGACCGCAGAGGTCGGGGCGGTGGGCGCGCGGGGCAACTTCGCCTCCGGCGGCTCGCGCAGCTTCGACTTCTCGAACCTCGCCTCCGAAGGCGTCAGCGGCCTCGAGGTCTACAAGACCGGCCAGTCGGTCCTGCCCTCGGGCGGGCTCGGCGCGACGGTGAACATCCTCACCCGCAAGCCGATCGATACGGACGGCTTCGACGCATCGCTCCAGGCCAAGGCCATGCACGACACGAGCGTCGACATGGGCAATGACGTGACGCCGGAGCTGTCCGGCCTCGTCAGCTGGGCCGATTACGAAAACCGCTTCGGCGTCGGGCTGTTCGGCTCCTACTCCAAGCGGGATTCGGGCGCGCCGACACAGCAGATCAACGACTGGATCATTTCCCGCTCCGAGGACGGATCGATCGCCGACAGCTACACGCGCGGCGACGGCTCGACGACCATCGAGAATCCGCCCGCCGCAGGCCAGCTCTACGGCATCGCGCAGGACAGCCGCTACGATTTCTCCGACATCGAGCGCGAGCGCTTCAACGGCCAGGCCGTGCTGCAATTCCGTCCGGTCGACACCCTGACCATGACGGCCGACTACACCTACGCGCAGAACAAGACCTCCGAGCTGCGCTACGAGCAGACGAACTGGTTCGCGACGCCGCTGGACCAGATCATCTTCAACAATGACGGCCCCGTCGCGACGGCGGTCTTCATGCAGGAGAACAATAACGGCTCGAAGGATATCGGTTTCGAGCAGACCAACCGCGCCACCAAGGACGTTCTGCAGTCGATCGGCTTCAACGCGGAGTGGGAAGTCAACGACGCGATGTCGGTCATCTTCGACGCGCATCACTCCGATGCGGAATCGGGAGGCGACAACCCCCTCGGCCACACGGCGACCTTCGTCACCTTCGGCGCGCCGGTCATTCTCCAGCACTCGGTGGATTACCGCTCCGGCTATCCGATCCAGAGCTACACGATCGACGACAGCGTCCGCGGCAACGGGAACGGCGTCCTCGATGTCGGCGACCTTGGCTCCCAGGTGGCGCGCGCGAACATCTCCAAGAACGACTCCGAGGTGGACGAGATCGATCTGCGCTTCCTGTGGGAAGCCGACCGGAGCAAGCTCACCGCCGGCGTGAACTATCGCAATACCGACGTCCTGGTCACGCAGACCACGACCCAGCAGGACCTCGGCAGCTGGGGCATCAGCAATCCCGGCGACATCGAGCAGATCGCGCCCGGCCTCGTCGAGAACTACTGCCTCGAATGCCTCTATGACGACCTTCCGGTCGGACAGGCCGACAACGCCTTCCGCGCGGATGCGGCCGAACTCTTCGGGCCGCTGACGGACTTCTATGCGGCGCAAGGAAATACGATCACCGTTTCGCCGAGCCGCAATGCGGTCTCCGAGGAAATCTTCTCTCTGTTCGCCCAGTTCGAGGCGGAGAGCGAGTTCCTCGGCAAGCGTGCACGGATCAATGCCGGCCTGCGCTATGAGGACACGACCGTCGACGCGGCGACCGATCAATCGGTGCCGTCGGCCATTCTCTGGACGGCCGACAACGACTTCCTCGTCCAGCAGAGCGGCGAGATCCAGACCGTCACGGGCGAAGGGTCCTACGACTATATCCTGCCGAACGCGGACTTCCGCCTGAACCTGACCGACGACCTCGTCGCCCGGGCCTCGTGGAGCAAGACGCTCGGCCGCGTGCCTTACGGCAACCTCTTCGCATCGACGACGGCCGCCGCGCCGAACCGTCCGACGGTGCTCGGCGGCCAAGTGACCGGTTCCTCGCAGAACCCGGCCCTCCTGCCCTACGAGTCCGACAACCTCGATCTCGCGGTCGAATGGTATTACGACGAAGCCAGCTATGCCTCCGTCACCTATTTCGACAAGCGGGTGAGCAACTTCCTCGGCACGGGTGTCGTTGACCGGAACCTGTTCGGCCTGCGCGACCAGACGGCGGGTGCTCCGGGCACGCGCTCCGGCGATGCGCTGGACATCATCGACGATCTCGGCATCGACCAGTCCGAAGCGAACCTGTTCACGCTGGTCGCGCTGATCGATGCGAATAACGGCGATGTCTCCGCCGCGCGCGCCGAGTTCGAGGCCAATCTCGAGGACGGCGCCCTGCCGCAATCCTATGTCGACCAGATCCTGGCCGATTACGATGTGCTGCCGAATGCGGACGATCCGCTCCTGACCTTCGCCGTCGAACAGCCGGTCAACCTCCAGACCGGCAACATCAATGGCTGGGAATTCGCGATCCAGCACTTCTTCGGCGATACCGGCTTCGGCATCCAGGCGAACTACACGATCGTCGACGGCGACGTGCCTCTCGATCCCGCCGCGGATCCGAGCGAGAACCAGTTCGCGCTGACCGGCCTGTCGGATACGGCCAACGTGGTCGGGATCTACGAGAACGAAAAGGTCTCCGTCCGCCTCGCCTATAACTGGCGCGACGAATTCCTGCTGGCCGCCAACCAGACCGGCGACCGCTCGGGCGTCTATGTCGAGGCCTATGAGCAGCTCGACCTCAGCGCGAGCTACAACTTCACCGACCAGCTCGCGGTCACCTTCGAGGGCATCAACCTCACCGGCGAGGACCAGCGCCAGTACCACCGCGTGCCGGAACAGGTCTATTTCGCCTACGAACTGTCGCCGCGCTACGCGCTCGGCCTTCGCTACTCCTGGTAGGTCCGGCGGCAATGCCGCGGACCATCGAACGAAGGGGCTGCCCGAGCCGGGCGGCCCCTTCGGCAACTCAACAAGCCGCTTGAGCAGGAGGCGCGGTTCCGCCACCCTGCCCTCAAGAGCCATGGGAGGATGCACCATCTCCGAGACCGTGCTGCTCCGTGATGACCTGCATCACGACCTGAAAGTCAGCGCCGCGCATGGCGCCGAGTTCGGCGACGCCGTGAACGTGATGCGGCTGTTCCCGACCGAATTTGTCGAGGCGCAGCGGCATTTCCCGATCCTGTTCCAGCGCGATGCGAAGGAGGGATGGATGGCCATAGCCCTTCTCGGCTTCGCCAGGGGCGAGAACCTCTTTCTCGACAACGGCGCGTGGACGTCCGACTACGTTCCCGCCATCCAGCGCCGCGGCCCCTTCGCCATCGGCCTGCAAAGGGATGAGGGCGGGACGGCCGAGCCGACCCTGCGCATCGACATGAACGATCCCCGGGTCGGGGCGTCCGACGGCTATCCCCTCTTCCTCGAGAATGGCGGCAACGCGCCCTATCTCGACTATGTCTCCGCGGCGCTTCGCACGGTCCATGAGGGACTGGCGCTGACAGGACCGATGTTCGCGGCCTTCGAAGAGGCCGGAATTCTGGAGCCGGTCACGCTCGAAATCGCGCTGTCGGACGAGACCGAATACAAGGCGCACGACTTCCATGCGATCGGCACCGAGCACCTCAACGCGCTCGGCGCCGATGCGCTGGACCGGCTTCACCGCAAAGGCTTCCTGGCGCTCGCCTTCGCCGGCGCGATGTCGCTGTCCAATGTGAACCGGCTGATCGAGCGTTGGCGGAAGCGCAATCCGGCGGCCTGAGGGGAAGCGCCATGTCCGCTGTCCAGCGACGGACCAGAGAACTCCAAGGCATAGAGCCCGGCGCGATTCCCTATGACGAGCTGATCGATGCGGGCTCTCCCGTCATCCTGCGCGGCCTTGTCTCGGACTGGCCGTCGGTCCGGGCGGGATTGCGGTCGGACCGTGCGCTCATGGATTATCTGCGCGGGTTCGATGCGGGGCGGCCGGTCGTCACCTATACGGCGGAGGCGGAAGCGCGCGGCCGCTTCTTCTATGACGAGACGATGACGCGGCTGAACTTCTCGGCGGCGCGGCGGCCGCTCGATGCGGTGCTCCACGATATCGAAGCCGCAGGCGGCCGTCAGGACGAGCCCTGCCACTATGTCGGCTCCACCGATCTGCAGGCCTTCCTTCCCGGCTTCGCCGAAGAGAACGCGCTGCCCCTCGGCCACCCGACATTCGCGCATGCAGCGCCGCTGCAGAGCATCTGGTTCGGCAACCGGACGATCGCGACGGCCCATTTCGACATGTCGAACAACATCGCCTGCTGCGTCGCGGGCCGCCGGCGCTTCACGCTGTTCCCGCCGGACCAGGCCGGCAATCTCTATCCTGGGCCGCTTGAGCCGACGCCGGGCGGACAGGTCGTCAGCATGGTCGATTTCGCGAATCCCGACCTCGAGCGCTTTCCGCGCTTCGCCGATGCCCGGGCCGCAGGCGAAATCGCCGAACTCGGGCCAGGGGACGCCCTCCTCTATCCGGCGCTGTGGTGGCACCATGTCGAGGGGCTCGAGCCCTTCAACGTGCTGGTCAACACGTGGTGGAACCGCGTTCCCGCTCATGTCGATACGCCGTGGACGACCCTCCTCCACGGCCTCCTCAGCCTGCGCAGCCGTCCGCAGGCGGAGCGGGAGGCCTGGCGCGCTTTGTTCGACCACTATGTCTTCGGGCCGCCCGAGGCCGCCGCCGAGCACCTGCCGCCGCCAGCGCGGGGACCGCTCGGCGAGCTCGATCCCGCGACGGCCCGGGCGCTTCGCCGCATGATCCTGAACAAGCTGAACCGGTAAGGCGGTCGCCATGAACTCACAGGTGCGCAGAGTCGTCATCGCGGGCGGCGGGACCAGCGGCTGGATCACGGCCGCGGCGCTCGCAAAACAGCTCGGTCCGCTCCTCGACATCACGCTCGTCGAATCGGAGACGATCGGCACGATCGGCGTGGGCGAGGCGACGATTCCCACCCAGCGGACCTTCCACCAGCTGATCGGCCTCGACGAGGCCGAATTCATGCGGGCGACGCAGGCAACGTTCAAGCTCGGCATCGCCTTCGAGAACTGGGCGCGGGAGGGCGATCGCTACATCCACTCCTTCGGCGCCATCGGCCGCTCGCCCTGGATGACGCATTTCCTCGCGGTCTGGCTGGAGGCGCGCGCGCGCGGCATGGGCCGCGGCCTCGATGCCTATTGCGCCGAGCTTCTCGCGGCCGAGGCCGGGCTCTTCTCGACCGAGGGCAAGCCGCCCCTCAATTACGCCTACCATCTCGATGCCACGGCCTATGCGGCCCATCTGCGCGCGCTCAGCGAAGCGGCGGGCGTCCGGCGACGCGAAGGCCTGATCGAGACTGTCGAGAGGGACCCGGGCACAGGAGACATCTCGGCCCTGCTGCTGGATGACGGAGAGCGGGTCGAGGGCGATCTCTTCATCGACTGCACCGGCTTCAGGGCCCTGCTGATCGAGGACGCGCTCGGCGCGGGTTTCGAGGATTGGGGGCACTGGCTGCCGACGGACCGCGCGATCGCGATGCAGACGAGCGCGACGGGCGACCCGCTGCCTTACACCAGAGCCATCGCCCATGATGCGGGCTGGCGGTGGCGCATTCCGCTGCAGCGTCGGGTCGGCAATGGAATCGTCTACAGCAGCGACGATCTCTCCGATGACGAGGCGGAGCGGCGCCTACGCGAGGCCGTCGAGGGGGACCCGCTCACCGAGCCGAGGCGCATACGCTATGCGACGGGACGGCGGCGGGCGGTCTGGGCGCAGAACTGCATCGCGCTCGGCCTTTCGAGCGGTTTCGTGGAGCCGCTGGAATCCACCAGCATCCACCTCGTCCAGATCGCCGTGACCCGCCTGATCAAGCTCTTTCCCTTTGGCGGGATCACGCCGGCGATCAGGGCGCGATACAACGACATGGCGCGGGTCGAGCTCGAGCGCATCCGGGACTTCATCATCCTGCATTACAAGCTGACCGAACGGGACGATTCCTCCTTCTGGCGGGACCGGCGCGACATGGACGTGCCGGACAGCCTGAAAGAGCGCATCGCGCTCTTCCGGGAGCATGGCCACGCCTATCAGGGGCCCGAAGACCTGTTCCAGCCCGATTCCTGGATCCAGGTCATGCTGGGCCAGCGGCTCGAACCGGAAAGCCGTCACCGCATCGGCGGCATGATGAGCGACGCTCAGCTTCGCGGCGTCCTTGACGGCCTCGAGCGTCGCGCAGCGGCCGCCATCGGCGGCCTTCCCACCCATGCGGCGTTCCTGGACCGCTATTGCAGGGCCGCCAGCTAGGACGGAAAGCAGGCCGCAAGACCTCCGGTTCGACCACCAGCGCCGGACGTGCTATCCGGTCGGGGCCTGGCCACGACGGAACCGTCCGAGACGTCTCACTCGTGATCACCTTGCTTGCAGCCGCACCGCTTCTCTTCGTGCTCGTCGCCATGACGGCGCTGCGCTGGTCGGCTGCGCTGGCCGGCGCCGTCGGGCTCGGCCTCGCTCTCCTGCTCGCCGCCACCGCCTTCGACATCGCGCCAGGGGGCGCCCTGCCCGTCCCAGCGGCACTCGCAGGGATCCTGGCGGAGGCGACGCATGCGACGGCGACGATCCTGTGGATCATCCTGCCGGCGCTCACCCTCTACGAGTACCAGCAGCGCTCGGGCGCGCTCGAACGCTTCCGGACGGCGCTGTCGGGGGCCAGTGGCGAGCGGACGGTCCAGGCTCTTCTCATCGCGTTCTTCTTCGGCCTGTTCATGGAGGGCGCTGCCGGATTCGGCACGCCGGTCGCGCTCGCCGCGCCCCTACTCGTCGGGATCGGGTTCTCCGCGGTGCGGGCGGTGACGCTGGCGCTGGTCGGCCACGCCGCTGGCGTGTCCTTCGGCGCTGTCGGCACGCCCGTCCTCGCGCAGATCGAGATTTCCGCGCTGCCGCCGCTCGATCTTGCAGCGGCGACGGCCTTCCTCAACCTTCCGCTCGTCCTCTTCCTGCCCTTCGCTCTGGTCGTCCTGGCGGCCGGTCCGAAGATCGGGCGGCATGAGGCAGGCCTTGCTGGGCTGGCGGGGCTTGGCTTCGTTCTGCCCTATATCGGCCTTGCGATGATTGCCGGGCCCGAGCTGCCGACCTTGGCGGGCGCGCTGATCGGATTGGTGCCGTTCGTGCTGATCGTCCGGCGGCGCCGGGGCATGATGCCGTTCGAGGCGAAGTCGCTTCTGCCCGATCTCCTGCCTTATCTTCTGCTGGTCGGGCTCGTGCTGGCGACCCGTCTCATTCCCGCCCTGCGCGAGGCGCTCGCCGGCCTCGTGCTGCGATGGGAGCTCTGCGGCGCATTCGGCGCCAGCTTCGCGCCGCTCTTCCACCCCGGCACGCTGCTCGTCCTCAGCGTCGCCGCGGGCGCGGTCGCAGCGCGGCGCCAGGCGCTCCTCGGCCCTTCGCTGCGCGCTGCGCTCGACCGGCTCACGACCGTCGGGCTCGCCCTTCTCGTCATGCTGACCCTGTCTCGGGTGATGGTGCATTCGGGCATGATCAGCGCGCTGGCCGAGACCGCCGCCGAGGCGGGCCCCGTCTGGCCGCTGCTCGCCGCGTCGGTCGGAACGATCGGAACCTTCGTGTCGGGATCGGCGACGGCCTCGAACATCCTCTTCACCGAATTCCAGATCTCGACCGCCGCTGCGCTCGGGCTCCCGCCGGTCGCCATGGCCGCCGCGCAAGGGGTCGGTGCGGGGATCGGCAATATCGTGGCGCCGCACAATATCATCGCAGGCTGCGCGACCGTCGACCTCGTCGGCAGCGAAGGCAGCATCATGCGGCGGACGGCACCCATCTGCGCCGTATGCCTGCTGGCCGCAGGCCTGGCCGTCTTCGCGGCGCTGGGCTGAAGCGCGCGATCCGAGCGGAAGTCTGAGGTGGAGTGGCGGTGCAAGCAGTCCGCTCGAACTCTGATCTCCGCGTCTGCACGACTTCGCAAACAGGGAATTATAGGGAACAGCGCACGGATTCGCGCATGGTCTGCGGGAATGCCACGCTCCAGCCGAGCGAGACATTGCCGACCTGCAGCCCTTCGGGTGTCTCGATGCGCAGGCGCGATGTCGTGTAGGTCTCGGTGGCCGCCTCGCCGAAGCGCGTCTGCATGTGGAAGGCGAGAGCGGTCACCGCCTCGTCGCTCGACGGAAGGTGGCCAGCCTTCTCCGGCGGCAGCACCCACTCAGGTGCCGGCGCAATGTCGAAATCCTCCGCAGCGTCACCGTTGATGGTGACAAGTGCAGCAAGCACGCAGTGAGGGTGCTTTTTATGACTGTGGCCTGCTATGATGAAAAAGTTTTTTGGATCGGTTAACAATCTAGCATGACCATCTTTTGCAAGCAGCATAGTCTACTCTAGCCTTGCGATTTGGTCTTGTTTGGAATTCCACCTAGGCCGCACATTAGCAGATTACCGCTGCGATTATTCCCGCAAGCAACAATGGCGCCATAGATAGCAAGGCGACGCAAGGCACAGATCTAAAAATGTAAATTCGTATCGTATGATTTGAAGATATGCTTCCGTACCCTTTCTTCTCTTTGTCTATAGTTTTTAACATCGATACCAGGCCAATAAATACGGACGACCCCGCTACGAATATAATCGATTTCTCCAACACATAATCACTATCAAGAATTCCCAATAGGGTAATATTGAATGTGCTCATGAATAACATCATTGATGAAACTGCGTATACGAACACTGCTAATCTCAACACCATGATTGAACCATATCATTTGGAGCACTGGACGCGCGGTGGGAAGGCTGTCGAAGATCGCTTTCCCGTCTTCGGCGAGAGCAAGATAAGCTGACCCGAGGAGCGAAAGACGACTGACAACCTTACCTGTAAGATAGTCCTCAACTGAATCTGCGGCAGCGATAAACAAGCCATCACGTCCGCCTGTCGCATAACCTACCATTCCACGCCCAATAACGTCGGCGCCAGAACCGATGAGCGTCAAGATACCACCTACTCCTAATGTCACGCCTACCGCTGGCGAGGTTGCTCCAGCAGATGCCGGGACTGTTGGCGCAAGAGCAACCCCACCCGCGATTGTTGTTGACCCGCTTCGGCAGACATGAAGCGCGATTCCCTTCGCACCGTTACCCCAACGAAGAACTGTCCTATTGCATTTCGCTCGGTCGCCCCGTCCGTAAGGGGTAAATCCTCCTCAGGCGCATTGAAACCGTCGCCGATGAATGGCTGTGATGTCTTCTGCAGTTCCTGTTGCCCGAACCGCTCAAGGAGCAGCATCAGCTCTGCCCTCGTCCAGCTGCGCTTGTCCTTCACGCCGCAGACCTTCATTTCTCCGCCCGGCTCGCTGCAGTCCCACGTCTTCATCCCGCTCGGATTCGTCAGGCTCTCTGCACCCCCTCCGACATAGGCATAGACGTTCAGCCCATCGCCGAAGCCGATCGGGACGGGCTGCAGGAAGCGGCCGAGGCGGGGGACATAGGCCCGCGCCTTGTCGCACCACAGCTCGGTGCCGCAATGTGACATGGTTGAGCGCATTGCAGGCCGCGGTCAGGTTCTCGGGCGTGATCGCCGGCTCGTAGGCGGTCGTGCTCGCCCGGCGCTGCGCGATCTGTCCGGCGGAGACGACTCTCTCGAAGCTTCCCGACCGTTCCCCCATCATTGCTGCAGAGTCCTCGCCCGGAAGGGCCACGCGAAGAGGCCTGTTCGGGCCGGGAAGAGCGGCGCCAGATACGGAATGAGGCGGAAAAGACGGGGCCACGAGGGCACTTGGCGCGAAAGCGCCTGTTCAGAGCAGAAGTTCGGGACTGCGTGGCGGATGGAGAGGGATTCGAACCCTCGAGACGGTTGCCCGCCTACACGCGTTCCAGGCGTGCGCCTTCGACCACTCGGCCACCCATCCGTGCGGAGGCTGATAGGCGCTCTGTGGGCGCGTTGGCAAGCTCTGCCGAACCGAATCGCCGCATCGGGGTTATTCCTTGTGTGACAGGCTGACGAGGCGGATGCGATGGAGCAGGACGGGAAGCTGACGCCGGGACAGTTCGAGGGGCTGGTCTTCTCCGGCGGCGGCACGCGCTGCTTCTGGCAGGGCGGCTTCCTCGAAGCGGTGCACGAACCGCTGGGCCTGCGCCCGGCCCGGATCGCGGCGGTCAGCGGCGGCGCTCTGTCCGCATGCGCCTGGATCGGCGGGCGCGCCAAGGCGCTTCTGGATATCATGGGCGACGCATTCGCCGATCAGGACAGCAATCTCGGCGAAGCGCCGGGGCAGGACAGCCACCGGCCGACGCCGCACCAGTCGCTCTACCGCGACGTCGTCGAGGAAACGCTGAATGCGGATGCGGTCCGACGGGTGGCCGAGGGTCCCAAGCTGGAGATCACGCTGGCCAGGCCGCCCCGCCACCTGCCCTTGCGGGCCGGCGCGATGCTGGCGCTGGTCCTCTACGAAATCGACCGGAAGGCGCGCTCCTCGCCGCACACCGCCCTGCCGGTGATGATCGGCAGCAAGGCCCTGCGGGTCGACGCCCGGGCGGCGGCGCGGGACGGAACGCTTCACGATCTGATCTGCGCGGCGGCGGTCATCCCACCGGTCTTCGCGCTGCCCTACTGGCAGGGCGAGCGCGTGATGGATGCCGGCACCTGCGACAACGCCCCCATGCCCGACCCCGAAAAGGGCGGGACGCTGATCCTCCTGACGCGGCGCTACAGGAACACGCCCGACCGGCCGGACCGCCTCTATGTCGCGCCTTCGGACGAGACGCCCGCCGACAAGATCGACTTCACGGACAAGGAGAAGATCGAGAAGACGTGGCGCCTCGGCAATCGGGACGGAAGTGCGTTCCTGCGACGCCACGGGCTCGGCGGCGAAGGCGAGGACGGGCAGCAGGCGCCGGATCGGATGGCGGAACAGCGCCAGGATTGTTAGAGGCAGGCGCGAAACAGCACGGATGGCGGCGTGACGATCTTCGATCTCTTCATCCTGGCGATCACGGCGCTGTCGGTCCTGTTCGGCTGGCTGAGAGGCTCGATGCGCGAGGCGGCGACGCTGCTGGCGCTTGCCGGGGGCATCGCCGCGATCGCGCTTCTCGGCCCTCCCCTCAGCGGGACGCTGGGCGATGGCGTGGCGGGGCCTGTCATCGTTCTGACGACGCTCTTCGTCCTCGCCTTCCTCGTCGTGACGACGGGCCTCGAATTCGCCTTGCGCAGAGTGATCGGCCCCCGTCCGCCGCGCCTCGACCGGATCGCGGGCGGCGCCTTCGGCCTCTTGCGCGGCTGGCTCCTGTGCGGGCTCACCTTCCTCGCGCTGACCTGGTATCACGACGTGAACAACCTGCCGCCGCCGGTCGAGGAAGCGGCCCTCAAGGGCTTCGTCGCCGGTGCCGCCCAGACCCTCGAGCGGATCGGCATCGAAGGGGACGGCACGATCGATGAATCAGGCGAAGCTCTGGACGAGCTCTAGCTGACCGAACAATAAGGAGACGCCGCCCTCTCCCGTTCCTACCTCGCGGGTGGCAGACCGGAGGCCTTCACGATGCGCACCGCCCCCAGCAGAGCCGCGCGACATGCCGCGCGATTTCTCGCCCGCGAGCGCGAAGCCGAGCGGATGCGCGCCGTCTTTCCGCGCGCCCTGAACGAGGAATGCGGCGTCTTCGGCATTATCGGCGGGGCGGACGATGCGGCCACCAAGGTCGCGCTCGGCCTTCACGCCCTGCAGCATCGCGGCCAGGAAGCGTGCGGCATCACCACCTATGACGGCGAGCGGTTCTTCTCGGACAAGAAGCTCGGCCTCGTCTCCGGCGCCTTCACCGAGGCCGCCACGCTCGATGCCCTCAAGGGCAATGCCGGAATCGGCCATACGCGCTATTCGACGGCAGGGGGCTCGGATCTTCGCAATGTCCAGCCGCTCTACGCCGATCTCGACCGGGGCGGCCTCGCCGTCGCGCATAACGGCAATCTGACCAATGCGCGGACGCTGCGGGCGGATCTGATCCGCAAGGGCTCGATCTTCCACACGACCTCGGATTCCGAGCTCTTCGTGCAGCTCGCCGCGCTGTCGCGCGGCCTGTCCATGGTGGACAAGGTCACCGACAGCCTGTCCGCTGTCGAAGGCGCCTATGCGCTCTGCGTCCTGACACAGGACGCGCTCCTCGGCGTGCGCGACCCGCAGGGCATCCGCCCTCTCGTCCTCGGCAAGCTCGGCAATGCGGCGGTCCTCGCTTCGGAAAGCTGCGCCTTCGACCTCATCGGCGCGGAGTTCGTGCGCGACGTGCGCCCCGGCGAGATGGTGATCTGCCGTCCGGACGGATCGGTCGAGAGCCGGCAGATCTTCGCCGACCGCAAGGCCCGTCCCTGCATCTTCGAGCTGATCTATTTCGCCCGCCCCAACAGCTTCGTCGACGGCGAGAGCGTCTACGAGCTGAGAAAGCGCCTCGGCCGCCAGCTTGCCGAAGAGGCGCCCGCCTCGGCCGATCTCGTTTCGCCCATTCCCGATTCCGGGGTTCCTGCCGCCATCGGCTTCGCGCAGCGCTCGGGCCTCGCCTATGAGATGGCGCTGATCCGCTCTCACTATTCGGGCCGCACCTTCATCGAGCCCAGCCAGCAGATCCGCGAGGCCGGCGTCGCCCGCAAGCATTCGGCCAATATCGGCGTGGTGCGCGGCAAGAGGGTTGTCCTGATCGACGACAGCCTGGTGCGCGGCACGACCAGCCGCAAGATCACCACCATGCTGCGCGAGGCGGGCGCGCGGGAGGTCCATTTCCGCATTGCCTGCCCGCCCATCGTCTATCCCGACTTCTACGGCATCGACACGCCGAGCCAGGACGAGCTGATGGCATCGTCCCACTCGGTCGACGAGATGTGCGGCATGATCGGCGCGGACAGCCTTGGCTTCCTGTCGCTCGACGGCCTCTACACCGCGCTCGGCAAGGGGCCCCGCCGCTCCGAGGAACCGGCCTTCACCGATCACTGCTTCACGGGCGATTATCCGACCGCCCTCGCCGATCAGGAGCGCAAGGATACGCGCGCCAAGATCGAGCAGCTCAGCCTGCTGCGCGAGTCGAGCTGACGGCTCGGCGCCGGGGCGGCGGATATTCGCAGGCAAACAAAAAGGGCGCCCGAGGGCGCCCTTTTCCATGGGAAGAAGCGCCGCGCCCATCGGCGCGGCAGCATTCCGCCTTAGAGCGTCTTCAGGTTCGACGCGGAGGTCTTGTTCCGGCGCGGGTCGGTGTAGAGGTCGTATTCGACTTTCTGACCGTCATTGAGGCCTTGCAGGCCCGCCTGCTGAACCGCGGTGATGTGGACGAACACGTCCTGACCGCCTTCGTCGGGCTGGATGAAGCCGTAGCCTTTTTCGCCGTTAAACCATTTCACTGTGCCAGTGGCCATTGGGGTAGTCCTGTCTTGATGGAGGGGGTGGGGCCGAAGTCTGGCGGTCTTCTGAAGGAACGCATGGTCTAGGGCCGTTCATGCCGGGTCGCCGAGTAACTGAAAGATGCGGACCCCGCGCGGCCATCAGGACGACACCTGAGCCGAGAAGTCAAATCAATTCCGTCACCGGGCGCTGAGAAACGCTCTTGACTACGGATGTAGTCCATGTTCTGACTACACACGTAGTCGAAAAGGAGCGGCCATGCGCATCACGGCAGCAGAGCTGAAGGTCATGGAAGTCCTGTGGGACCATGCCCCCCAGGGGTCGGCGGAGGTCGCCGCCGCCCTGCGCGCGGAAGGCTGGAGCGACCGCACGGTCAAGACGCTCCTCTCCCGCCTGACCGAGAAAGGCGCGCTCGCCACTTCGCAGGAAGGGCGCCGCTATCTCTATTCGCCGCAGATCGCGCGGGAGGCGCATAGGCGAGACGCCGTCGGCAGCCTCGCCGGGCGCCTCTTCGGCGGCCGCGCGGCACCGATGGTCGCCCACCTCGCAGACAGCCAGGGGCTGACGGACGAGGATCTCGATGAACTCGAAGCGCTGGTGAGGAGCCTCCGCAATGACACCTGACAGCCTCTTGTCTTGGCTTCTTGAAGCCAGCGTCGCCGCCAGCCTCCTGGTCCTGCTCGTTCTGGTCCTGCGCCGGCCGGTCCGGCGCGCCTTCGGCGCGAGGGCGGCCATGCTGCTCTGGCTCGCGCCGGCGCTGCGCCTGGTCTGCCCGCCGCTGGGAACCGGCCTCCTGCCCTCCTTCGCGCGGCCGGACGGGGTGCCCGGGGGCGAAGCGGCGCCCGCGCTCCCCTTCCAAGCGGCAGCGCCCCTCGCCGACACCGCGCCGGCCCTGACGGCGCAGGCATCACAGGCCCCGCCCCCTCTGGCGGAGACGGCCATGATGTCCGCCCCGGGCGAGGCCGAGCCCTTCTTCGCCTCGCTCGACCTCGCGCTCCTGGCGCTCGGCCTCTGGCTCGGCGGCGCGGCGCTCAGCTTCGGGCTCGCGCTTCTGCGCACCGAGGGCTGGCGGCGGACGCTGCTGCGCGAAGCCCGTCCGGCCAGCCGCGCGGTCGAGGATCTGACGGCCCGCTGCGCGAAGGAGCTGGGGCTCGACTCGCCCCATGTCGTCCTGACCGGCGCGGCGGCGTCGCCCCAGGTCACGGGCGTGGTTCGCCCGCTGATCGCCCTGCCCGACGACTTCGAGCGCCGCTTCTCGCCCAATGAGCAGCGCCTCGCCCTGCTCCATGAGTTGACCCATCTGCGGCGCCGCGACCTCGTCCAGGGCTGGGCGGCCGAGGCGGCTTGCGCCCTGCACTGGTTCAACCCGCTCATGCGCGCTGCGCTTCCGCGGATGCGCGCCGATCAGGAAGCGGCCTGCGATGAAGCCGTCCGGGCCTGCGGCGTCGGCGTCCGCGACTATGCCGGCACGCTGCTGCGCGCCGCCAGAGGACCGGCGGTGCCCGCTCTCACCCTCAACCACGCTCTCCATGAAAGGATCGAAACCATGCGAGCTCCCCTGCCCAGAACCGCCACGCGCCTCTTCGGCACCAGCGCGCTCTTCGCTCTGGCGATCGGCGTCGCCGCCGCCGCGCAGACGACCGAGCGCCCGCAGGACGAGGACCCCGCTCCTGTCACCGACCGGCAGGAGGTCCGCGACGAACGCGAAGCGGCCCGCGAGGTCGCGCGGGTCAAGATGAAGGAAGCCAAGCGCTCCACCTATGCCAGCTCGGATGGCACCCACACGATCCGTGTCGGTGCGGACTCTCCCCGGATCGTCGGCAGCTCGGACACCCAGATGGTCCTCCTGTCCGATCCCTTCGCCGAACTGACCCGGCAGCAGCCGGAAGCCCCGCATGGCCCGAAAGCGCGAAGCACGCCGCCCGCCCCGCCGGCGCCGCCCGCCCCGGAGGTCCGCACACGCGAAGACGAGGAAGGCACCTGGATCCTCGTGCCGGACGGCGTGGACCCCGAATTCGCTGCCGAGATGGAGGCGTTCGAGCAAGAGATGGAGGCCTGGGAGGAGAGCCATTCCGCCGAGATGGAGGAATGGGAGGCCGAGATGGAAGCCTTCGGCGAGGAGATGGGCGCGTGGGGCGAGCGCATGGGCGCTGCCGGCGAAGCCATCGGCGAACTCGCCGATGCCTGCGACGACCATCGCGACGGCAGCGACGAGCCGGCAATCGTCACCGCCCGCGTCGAGGACAGCGGCGAGACGGTCAAGGCGGTCTGCGTCGCCGGCGGCCAGTCCCGCTTCGCTTCCGAAGAGGTCACCCGCTTCATCGAGGAGAACGATACGCTCTCGAAGGAAGAGAAAGCCGCCTTCTTCGAAAACCGCCGCGGCTCTGGCTACGCCTTCCGCACCGAGGACTGAGACTTGCGAGGCGGCGTTGCGCCGCCTCGCAAACTTCGGGTGGAGCGCCTAGCTAGGGGGAGCATGCCCCCTCCCTCTGTCACTGCCCACGACCCGCACGAAGCGAGAGAGGCCAGCCTGCGAGAGCAGCTGGCCTCTCTTCGCTATCTTCTTCCCTATATGTGGCGCTCGGCCCGGCCCGGCTTCAAGCTGCGCATCGTCCTGTCGGTCCTGGTCATCCTGATCGGCCAGATCGCGACCGTCGCCGCGCCCTTCCTCCTCGCCGACGCGATCAACAGGCTTGAGGACCCCGCGGCCGCGGCGGCCGCGGCCGTGTTCGGCATGGTGATCGGCTACGGGGTCCTCCGGCTCCTCTCCTCCGCCATCCCGCAGATTCGGGAATTCCTCTTCTCCCCCGTCGGCCAGACCGCGCAGAGGGAGGTCGCGACCGAGGTGTTCCGCCACCTGCATTCGCTGTCGCTGCGCTTTCATCTCGAGCGGCGCACGGGCGGGCTCAGCCGCATCATCGAGCGCGGCATCCGCGCGATCGACTTCCTGTTCCGCTTCCTCCTCTTCAATATCGGGCCGACGCTCCTCCTCCTGGTGATCGTCTGCGTCACCTTCGCGGTGCGCTACGACATCTGGCTGTCGCTGATCGCGCTGGTCACGGTGATCCTCTATTTCTGGTTCACCGCCGCCTCGACCGAATGGCGCCTGCAGTTCCGGCGCGAGATGAACCAGAAGGACCAGCTCGCCAATACGCGCTCCATCGACGCGCTCCTGAACTACGAGACGGTCAAATATTTCGGCAATGAAGCGTGGGAGGCAGGCCGCTACGACGCGGCGCTGCGGGATTACCAGACCGCCGCCGTGCGCTCGCAGAACTCGCTTGCCGTGGTGAATATCGGCCAGGCGCTGATCATCAATGTCGGTCTCGTCTCGGCGCTCGCGCTGACGGTGAACGGCGTCCTCAGCGGTCGCCTCGGGATCGGCGAGATCACGGCCGTCAGCCTCGTCATGATGCAGCTCTACCAGCCGCTCAACATTCTCGGTTTCGCCTATCGCGAGATCAAGCAGGGCCTCGTCGACATGGAGCGCATGTTCGACATGCTCCGGCTGCGCCCCGAAATCGCCGACGCGCCGGATGCTCCGGCTCTGGCGGTGCGGGGGGCCGAGGTGCGCTTCGAGGATGTCCGCTTCCGCTACGACCCGGACCGGCCGATCCTCAAGGGCATCAGCTTCACCGCGCGTCCCGGCGAAAAGCTCGCCATCGTCGGCCCCTCGGGCGCGGGCAAGTCCACCATCGCGCGCATCCTCTACCGCTTCTACGACCTCGAACGGGGCCGCGTGCTGATCGACGGGCAGGACATCGCCCATGTGAAGCAGGACAGCCTGCGTGCCGCCATCGGCATGGTCCCGCAGGACACCGTGCTCTTCAACGACACGATCGGCTACAATATTCGCTATGCCCGACCAGATGCGAGCCAGGAAGAGGTCGAGCGGGCGGCCCGTCTCGCGCAGGTCCACGCCTTCGTGGCGTCGCTGCCCAGAGGCTACGATACGGTGGTCGGCGAGCGGGGCCTGAAGCTTTCGGGCGGCGAGAAGCAGCGCGTGGCCATCGCGCGGACCATCCTGAAGAACCCGCCGCTCCTGATCCTCGACGAGGCGACCTCGGCCCTGGACAGCGCCACGGAGCAGGAGATCCTCACCGCCCTGCGCGAGGTGGCCGAGGGCCGGACGACGCTGGTCATCGCCCATCGCCTCAGCACCATCGTGGATGCGGACCGCATCATCGTTCTGAAGGAAGGCGAGGTCGCCGAAGAAGGTGGCCACGAGGCCCTGCTGGCCCGCGGCGGCCTCTACGCCGACCTCTGGCGGCAGCAGAGCGAGGCGACGCCCGCCGCTGCCGCCGCGGAGTGACCGGTCAGGCCGATTTCCGCCTGTAGCGCAGGCCGCCGAGCGCCGCAGCGCCGCTCACGAACAGGACCAAGGCGCCCGGCACGGGCACGAGGGCGGGGTCGGTCGCAGCCATTCCGAACGTCGCGCCCGAAAGGTCGACCTCCAGGATCGGCGCCAATGCCGCGCCGGCGATATCGGTGATGATCAGCGCAAGCATGGGATCGTCGGTGTCGAACAGGCCCGTCACATCAGGCAGCGTGCCGATGTCGAAGCTGAACACCGGCACGCGGCCCAGATCGCCGTCCATCGATTCGGTGCCGGAAACGGACACGGTCCCGGTGATCACGCTCTGCGTCGTGTCGATGATGAAGTCCTGCAGCGAGATCGTGACGCTGCCGGCAGACAGCGCGACGCCGCTGCCGTCATGCAGGATCTCTCCCGCATAGCTCGCCGGATCGAGATCGCCCCCGGTGATCGGGAATGTGAAGACCGGCGTGCCGTCCTCGGCCTCGACGCTCGCCGTCCCGAGCGGCGCTCCCGTCAGCCCGAGGGCCTCGAGGTCGGCCGTGACCTCGACCGTGGTTATCCCGCCGGTCACGGTGACGGCATGGGCCGCAGGCGCAGCCAGAAAAACCGCCGTGGCGGCGGCAATGGACATGTATTTGCGCATCGTATCTCTCCCTTAGCGCATCGCCCTCCCGCGGAAGGAGGGTAGTGCAGATGACGAAGGAAGGAACTGAGCCGGATCGTCGCGTGTTCGAGTCGCTGTTTTCGAGGGGTATTTGTGTGCAGTCGCCGCCTTATGAACACGAAAACGGGACAAGTTTTGTCCGCTTGTAGACTGGACGAATCACGGGACGGCACCTTACATGCACGTCACCTAGACGCAACGAGAGGGGTTTGCAGATATGGGTAAAGTTATCACAGCGATCATCGTCATCGCTATCCTGGTCATCGGTTACATCATCTTCTTCGACACCGACGTCGAGACCGAAGGTGAATTCGAGACGCCCGAAGTCGAAGTCGAGACGCGGGGCGAATTCGATGTTCCGGACACCGACGTCGATGTCGACGCGCCCGAAATCGATGTCGAAGAAGAAGTCGTCACCGTTCCGACGCTGGAAGTCGATCCGGCCGAAGAAGGCGAAGCCGATGCGGACGCCGAGGATGACGATCCGCTGCAGTAAGCTTCAGCGCATCGCGTGAACGGAAACGGCGCCTCTTCGGAGGCGCCGTTTTCATGTCAGCGCCTGTGCGACCCGCTCCCGCAGCACGGGCAGCAGGTCCTCGCCGAACCAGGGGTTCTTTCTGAGCCAGGCATTGTTGCGCCAGCTCGGATGCGGAAGAGGCAGGATGAGCGGACCGCCGGCCTCCGCCTCTCTCACCCGGTCGCGCCAGGCCGCCACGGTCTCGGTCAGCGTCCGGCCCCGCCTCTCGCCGAGATGCCATTTCTGGGAATAGGCGCCGACGAGCAGGACGAGCTGAAGCTCGCCGCCGATCCAGCCCATCACCTCGTCGCGCCAGATCGGCGCGCAGACCTTGGGCGGCGGCAGGTCGCCTCCCTTCCCCGTCGGCGACTTGCCGTCATAGCCGGGGAAGCAGAACGCCATGGGCGCGATCGCGATCCTGCCGCTGTCGTAGAATGCCGCCTCGTCGATCCCCATCCAATCGCGCAGGCGCACGCCGGACGGATCGAGAAAAGGCTTGCCGCCCTGATGGGCGAGATTGCCCGGCGCCTGGCTGAAAAGCCCGATGGTCGGACGCTCGGGCAGCTGGAAGACCGGCCGCGCCTTGGGGATCAGCGCTTCGCGCTCGCAATGGCGGCAGGCCGAAAGGCGCGCCTTGAACGCCTCAAAGCGCTCGCGGCCGGGAGCGGAAGAGGCAGGCGCGCTTACGCCGCGCCTCCCGCTTCGGGCAGGTCGACGCCCAGAATGCTCATGTTGAAGTTGTAGTCCTCCTCGTCGTCCTCGTCGCGGAAGAGGACGCCGATGAATTCCTCGCCGATATAGACCTCGGCGCTGTCATCCTTGTTCGGGCGCGCGCGGACATCGATCGACGGGTTGGCGAAGAGCCCTTGCAGATAGCTCTGGATGCGGTGGACTTCGGACGGTGTCATAGACGGCCCCTCCCTGGGGCGGACAGCAGGCCGGCTTTGTGGCGGCCTGCTGAAGAGGCTAGTGTTCGGGCTCTTCCAGCCCAACTCGGGAACCAGCGGTATGCGCATTCTGACCCCATTTGCCAAGGCGGCGGCCCTTGGCGCCCTCTCCCTCGCCGCCGCCTGCGGCGCCGGCGAAGAGCGCGGGGATGCCGCGGCGGGCATGGCGGCGCAGGGCGGCGAGGGCCTTGTCATCAGCAACGGCTATGTCCGTCCGGCGGCGCCGGGCGCCATGGCGACGGCAGGCTACGCGACCCTGACCTCGGAAGCCGGCGATGCGCTGGTGTCGGTCCGGGCGCCCGGCTTCCGCGCGGTGGAACTTCATACCGTGATCGAGGAGGACGGCGTCTCGCGCATGCGGCCGCTCGATCGCCTCGCTCTGCCCGCGGGCGAAGCGGTGAGCCTCGCGCCGGGCGGCGCCCACCTGATGATGATGGGCCCCGAAGCGCCGCTCGAGGAAGGCGGCGCGGTCGAAGTCACCTTCACCTTCGAGAGCGGCGAAACGGAAACCGTGTCCCTGCCCGTCGAGCGGCGCTAGCCGAGCACCCGGCCGGCCACCGCATCGAGCTTCGCGACCAGCTCGGGGTCGCGATGCTCGGGCGGCGTGATGATCGCGCTGTCGAGCACGGTCTCGATTCCGGCCGGGCTTGGCGTGCGCTCGGGGCCCATCTTCGGCACGAGGGCGTGCAGCAGCGCCCGCGCCTTCTCGCCATTGCCCTGCATCACCGCGATGACCGAGGCGACGTCGACCGCGCCCGAAGGCTCGTGCCAGCAATCGTAATCCGTGATCATGGCGACACAGGCATAGGGCAGCTCCGCCTCGCGGGCGAGCTTGGCTTCGGGCATGCCCGTCATGCCGATCACGTCCATCCCCCAGGAGCGGTAGAGGGTCGATTCCGCCAGCGAGGAGAATTGCGGGCCTTCCATGGCCAGATAGGTGCCGCGCTCGAAGACGGTGATGCCCGCCTCCCGCGCGGCGTCCAGCGCCTTGGCGGAGAGGCCGGGGCAGACCGGCTGCGCCATCGAGACATGCGCGACGAGCCCCGTGCCGAAGAAGGAGGAGGCCCGCCCCCGCGTCCGGTCCACATACTGGTCGACGATCACGAAGCTGCCCGGCGCCATCTCCTCGCGGAAGGAGCCGCAGGAGCTGATCGAGAGCACGTCTGTCGCGCCGAGGCGCTTCAGCGCGTCGATATTGGCGCGGTAGTTGATCTCGGAGGGCGGGATGCGGTGCCCGCGCCCGTGCCGGGGCAGGAACAGCATGCGGACGCCCGAGAGCTCACCCTCGACGATCTCGTCGGACGGTGCGCCCCAGGGCGTCTCGACCGTGTGCCGTCCGGTGATGTCCAGCCCTTCGAGGGCGTAGAGCCCCGAGCCGCCGATGATCGCGAGCGTCGTCTTCGTCATGCCTTGCCCTTCTTCCGATGCGGCGGCCCTGTTCGCCGGGCCGCCCTCTAGGGTCAAGCGCGGGCGCTGCGCAGGCGGGCGCGTGGCCGGACGCCTTTCGGCAGCGCGAGGCGCACCGAGCCGAGGACGATCGCGCCGACGATGATCGCGGCGCCCACACCCTCGTTCGGCGCCAGCGCCTCACCGGCCAGGACGCCGATCACGCCGGCGAAGACGGGTTCGGTCGCATAGAGAAGCGCCGCCTGCGCCGCCCGCACCCGCTTCTGCGCCCAGGCCATGGCGAGCTGCGCCGCCGCCGTGCCGAGGCCGAGAAGGCCCGCCGCGACGAGCAGCGAGCCGTTCGCGCCGGGAAGCGCCTCGCCCGATCCAGCGGCGGCGAGGATCGCGAAGAGGCCGGTCGCGCCGGCCACCACCAAAGCGAGGCGGTACGGGTCTGCATGGCGGACGACGCGCGACAGGACGACAACCTCGCTCGCGATGGCGAGCGCGCTCAGAAGCGAGAGGCCGTCGGCCGGACCGAAGACGAGATCGCCGCCGAAGGCGCCCGACAAGACGCCGACACCCAGGACGGCGAGCCCGGCAGCCATCATCGCCTTCGCACCCGGCGCTTCCCGCAGGAGCGGCAGGGCGAGGATCGGCACGAGCGGGACGTAAAGAGAGGCGACGAAGGCCACCCGCGCCGAAGGCGCCTCCTGCAGCGCGATCGACTGGGCCGCGTAGCCGGTGAAGGCGATGGCGGCGAGAAGAAGCCCCGCCAGGAGCTCTTCCCGCCTGATAAAGAGCAATGCGGCCGGACGCAGAGCGGCGAGAGCGAGGCTCGCCACCACAAAGCGCAGCGCGACCACGCCGAAGGGGCCCGCGCTTTCCCCGGCCAGCTTGGTCAGGAGGAAGGTCGACCCCCAGAACAGCGCGACCCCGGCCAGCAGGATATGCGGCATGAGCGTGGAAATGGACGTGCGGCGCATGGCATGCGCTCCTTTCGCCTGAGAATGTGTGGATGGACGATCGCAGCGCACGGCAGGGGCTGCGGTCGCCCGGGGCCTCTGCTAACGCGGTCTGGACTGCATGTGCTGGCGAAGTTTTCGCGGCCTGCCGAAGGATCTGCGGAGGACTATGCCCATGGCCGAAGCCATTGCGCTCGACCGGATCGACCGGGCCATTCTGCGGCGGCTGCAGGCCGATGGCCGCATCACCAATCAGAAGCTCGCAGAGGCGGTGGCGCTGTCGCCGAGCGCCTGCCTCGCCCGGACCCGCAGGCTCGAAGCGGCGGGCGTCATCATCGGATATCACGCCAAGCTGCGGGCCGCGCGCATCGGCGCCAGCCTCACCGTCTTCGCCGAGGTGACGCTGTCCACCCATGAGCTGTCAGAGGTGCGCCGGGTGGAGCGGCATCTGGCGGAGCTGCCGGAGGCCTGCGAGATCGCGCAGGTCAGCGGCCCCTATGATTACCTCGCTCGTTTCGTCGTGCCCTCTATGGAGGGCTGGACGCAGCTCGCCGACACGCTGACCGACGGAGAGCTCTGCATCAGCAAGATCACCACAGTCGTGCAGATGAAGTCGCTCAAGCCCTTCACGGCGATCCCGGTCTGACCGACAAGGCGCAATGACAGCATCCGACGACCGAGACCTCTTCTTCGCCTGCCCGCCCGGCCTCGAACCGCTGCTGCGCAGCGAGGCCAAGGCGGCGGGCTTCCGCGCAACGCGCGCCCTCCCCGGCGGCGTCCATGCGCGGGGCGGATGGGAGGAGGCGTGGCGCGCCAACTTGCAGCTGCGCGGCGCGAGCCGGGTTCTGGTCCGGCTCGCCCAGTTCCGCGCGACCCAGCTTTCCGAACTCGAACGCAAGGCCGGCGCGGCCGGCTGGCGCGGTCTTCTTGCGCCCGGCACGCCGTTCCGCGTCGAGGCGAGCTGCAGCCGGTCGAAGATCTATCATTCGGGCGCGGCGCAGGAGCGGGCGGAACGGGCCATCGGGGCGGCAACCCGGGCTCTCCCCTCTCCCGATGCGGGGCTCCGGATCCTGCTGCGGATCGACAGGGACATCTGCACGCTGAGCGTCGACAGCTCGGGCGAGCCGCTGCACCGGCGCGGCTTCAAGCAGGCCGTCGCCAAGGCGCCGATGCGCGAGACGATGGCGGCGCTCTTCCTGCGCGCCTGCGGCTATAAGGGCGAGGAGCCCCTGCTGGACCCCATGTGCGGCTCGGGCACCTTTCCGATCGAGGCCGCGGAGATCGCCTCCGGCCTG
Source organism: Parvularcula oceani (assembly GCF_000733125.1). Classification (GTDB taxonomy): domain Bacteria; phylum Pseudomonadota; class Alphaproteobacteria; order Caulobacterales; family Parvularculaceae; genus Parvularcula; species Parvularcula oceani. Next base: position 288,571 of record NZ_JPHU01000001.1, read on the forward strand.
TGGCCCGGGCGAGGCCGCAGCTTCGCCTTCGAAAGGCTCGCCAATTTCGACGCCGATGCCTGGGCATCGCTGAAAGACACCATGCCTGCGCGCCAGACGGATCTGCGATTCTTCGGCTCGGACAGGAACGCCGGCGCCGTCGAGGCCAGCCGCGCCAATGCCGGGCGGGCGGGCCTCGCTTCCATCACGACCTTCGCGCAGATGCAGGTCAGCGAGTTCACGCCTCCCGAAGGACCCAAGGGCCTTGTCATGGTGAACCCGCCCTACGGCGCGCGGATCGGCGACACGGGCGCGCTGGCGCCGCTCTATGCGGCTCTGGGCCGGACGCTCCGCGAGCGCTTCGAGGGCTGGCGCGTCGGCCTCGTCACCAGCGAGCCGCGCCTCGCCCGCGCGACCGGCCTTCCCTTCCTCGACCCCGGCCCACCCGTCCCGCACGGGCCGCTGCGGGTCCAACTCTTCCGGACGAGTGCGCTTGGCGACTGAAAGCGAAGAAGCCCGCCTCATGAAGAGGCGGGCTTCCTTATGAGTTCGAAAAGAGGGCTGCGCCTTCTCCTCAGTGCTCCACGTTCCGCCAGATCTGGCGGTAGCTCGCATAGACGATGCCTGCGAAGGCGAAGAGGTAGAGCATCACGAAGCCCCCCATCTCCTTGCGCTGTTCGAGCTTGGGTTCGGAAGACCACTGGAGGAAGGAGACGACGTCGCGCGCATACTGGTCGACCGTCTCGGGGCTGCCGTCCTCATAGGTGACGATGCCGTCCTGCAGAGGCGGCGCCATCTTGAACGCACCGCCCGGCGGCAGCTCGTATTCGTGGAGGATGTGGCCTTCCTCATCGAGATATTCCTCACGGACCATGCTGGCCGTGTCGCCCGGATAATAGGGGTTGTAGTACTGGCCCGGCGGCACATCGAGGATCGCCGGCGGCTCTTCATAGCCCGTGATGAGGCTGTAGATGTAGTTCCGGCCCTTCACCCGCGACTTCACCAGGAGGCTCATATCCGGCGGATAGGCGCCGCCATTGGCGAGCATGGCCTGCTGCCTGTTCGCATAGGGCGAGGGCAGATAGTCGGCAGGCAGGCCGGGACGGATCAGGGGATCGCCCGAATCGTCGACACCGGCCTCGATCTGATAGTCCGCCGCGAGGGCCTTGACGATTGGGTTCGCCGCAGGATCCGAACAGTCGGTCGTCGAGGGCAGGCCCAGTTCGACCGGGCACTCCTCGAGATAGAAGGGACCGCCATCCTCGGCGAGGTGCCGGAAGGCGACCAGCTTCATCGAGTGGCAGCTCGAGCAGACCTCCCGATAGACCTGATAGCCGCGCTGGAGCTGCTGCTGGTCGTAGCGGCCGAAAATGCCTTCCCAGGTCCAGGAGGGCTCCTTCAGCTCCTTGATCTTGCCCTCGGCGGCGGAAGCGCCGCCGGCGAGCGCGAGGGGGAGGACGGCGCCGAGCGCCGCGAGGGTTCTCTTGAGCGTCATTCTCTTACTCCGCAGGGGCCGGGTGCGAACCGCCCGCCGTCATGCCCACAGGGGTCTTCCGCTTGCGCATGCCCGCCTTGTCGGCCGTCACCGATTCCGAGATCGAGCGCGGCAGGGCCTTCGGCGTCTCGGTTATGGCGAGAACCGGCAGGACGATCAGGAAGTAGGCGAAATAATAGGCCGTCGCGAGCTGGCTGATCAGGATATAGGGCTGTTCGGCCAGCTGCGCGCCCAGCCATCCGAGCAGGCACACATCGAGGAAGAACAGGATCAGCCACAGCTTGGCGACGGGGCGATAGCGCATGGAGCGTACCTTGGACCGGTCGAGCCAGGGCAGCACGAACAGGATCAGGATCGAACCCAGCATGACGAGCACGCCGCCGAGCTTGGAGTTGATCAGGACGATGTCCGTGAAGGGGATGCCGATGTCGAAGGTGATCGCCCGCAGCATCGCGTAGAACGGCAGGAAGTACCATTCGGGCACGATATGCGCCGGCGTCACCATCGGGTCCGCCTCGATATAGTTGTCCGGGTGGCCCAGCGTGTTCGGCATGTAGAACAGGAAGGCCGCGAACAGGATGAAGAAGCAGACGATCGCGAAGCCGTCCTTCACCGTGTAATACGGGTGGAAGGGAACGGTGTCCTTCTTGGTCTTCACCTCGACGCCCGAAGGGTTGTTGTTCCCCGGCACGTGCAGCGCCCAGATGTGCAGGATCACGACGCCCGCGATCAGGAACGGCATCAGGTAGTGAAGCGCGTAGAAGCGGTTCAGCGTCGGATTGTCGACCGCGAAGCCGCCCCAGAGCAGCGTCTTGATCGGATCGCCGATGAGGGGGACCGCCGAGGCGAGCGAGGTGATCACCGTGGCACCCCAATAGGACATCTGACCCCAGGGCAGGACATAGCCCATGAAGGCGGTGCCCATCATCAGGAGGAAGATGACGACGCCGAGGCCCCAGAGGATCTCGCGCGGTTCCTTGTAGGAGCCGTAATAGAGGCCGCGTGCGATGTGCAGATAGACGGCGATGAAGAACATGGAGGCGCCGTTGGAGTGCGCATAGCGCAGCAGCCATCCATAGTTCACGTCGCGCATGATCATCTCGACCGACTGGAACGCATAGTCGGTATGGGCCGTGTAATGCATCGCCAGCACGATGCCGGTGACGATCTGCCAGACCAGGATGATCGAGAGGATGCCGCCGAAGGTGTACCAGTAGTTCAGGTTCTTCGGCGTCGGGAAGTCGATGAAGCTGTCATAGCCGAGGCGGACCAGAGGCAGGCGCTTGTCCACCCACCGCTCGAAGCCCGTACCCGGGACATAGGTGCTTTCATGGGACATGGCTTACCCCAGTCTGATCGTGGTGTCGGTGAGGAATTCGAGCGGCGGGACCGCGAGGTTCTGCGGCGCCGGCCCTTTGCGGATGCGGCCGAGGCTATCGTAGTGGCTGCCGTGGCAGGGGCAGAACCAGCCGCCGTAATCGCCGCGATTGTCGCCGGTGTCGGTGCCGAGCGGCACGCAGCCGAGATGCGTGCAGACGCCGAGGACGATGACGAAATCGCCCGAAGCGATCCTGTTCTCCACCGTCGCCTCGCCGGCCGCGTTCTCGTTGCGCGCATCGGCGTCCTTGAGGGCGGAAAGCGGCGTCTCTTCGTCGACCGCCAGCTCACGCTCGGTGAGGCGGCGGATGAAGACCGGCTTGCCCTGCCAGATGACCTTGATCGCCTGCCCCGGCTCGATCGCGGAGATATTGACCTCCTTCGTCGCAAGGGCCCGCACCGCCGCATCGGGCGCGAGCTGCGAGATCAGCGGGATGAGGACCCCGACGCCCGCAGCCGCGGCCGTGCCCGCGGCGAGAAGGTGGATGAAGTCGCGGCGACCTTCGTCGACTTCGACGGTCGGACCTTCGGGCTTGCTTCCGCTGACCCGGACGGCCTCCGCCTCGTAGCCGCCAGTGCTGTTTGTGGTGGAACTCATGTCTGCTCGCAGCGTGAATCTCTGGGTTCGGGCGCGTGTGCCACGCGCGCGCCGCCTCGTCCAGATGACATACACTTGAAGATGTCCCGAAGGAACGCGGTGCAGCGTCGCGGCAAGGAGCGCTTGAAGCGCGATGGCCCAGGTTCTACCCGCTGCGGATGGATATGCTAGAGGACAGGAAGACACAGGCCCGCGCCTGGTTCGAGGCGTTGCGCGACCGTCTCTGCGCCGCCTTCGAGACGATCGAGGCCGAGGCGCCGTCGGATCTCTACGGCGAAGGCGCCTCCTCCCGCTTCGCCTTCACGCCGTGGAGCCGCTCGGGCGATGGAGAGGTCGAGGCCGGCGGCGGCGTGATGGGCATGCTGCATGGCCGCGTCTTCGAGAAGGCCGGCATTCACTGCTCGACCGTGCATGGCGAATTCTCCGAGGAGTTCCGGCACGCGATCCCGGGCGCCGAGGAGGATCCCCGCTTCTGGGCCTCCGGCATCAGCCTCATCGCCCATCCGCGCAATCCGCACGCCCCCGCGGCGCATATGAACACGCGCATGATCGTGACGACGAAGAGCTGGTTCGGCGGCGGCGGCGACCTCAACCCGATGATGGACGCCTATCGCACGGCCGATCACGAGGATACGCGCGATTTCCATGCGGCGATGAAGGCGGCCTGCGACCCTCATGAGGAAACGGCCTATGCCCGCTACTCCGAAGAATGCGAGCGCTATTTCTGGCTGCCGCACCGGAACGAGGCCCGCGGCGTGGGCGGCATCTTCTACGACCGGCTGAACTCCGGCGACTGGGCCGCCGATTTCGCCTTCACCAGGGATGTCGGGACGCGCTTCCTCGAGATCTATCCGCGCATCGTCCGTCGCCGCATGGGTACGGCTTGGTCGCCCGAAGAGCGGGACCACCAGCTGTTCCGCCGCGGCCGCTATGCCGAATTTAACCTGCTCTACGACCGGGGCACGACCTTCGGCCTGAAGACCGGCGGCAATGTCGACAGCATCCTGTCGAGCCTGCCCCCGCTCGCGCGCTGGCCCTAGCCGGTCTTCTTCCCGCCGATCCGGCCCGCCCCGGCCAGCACGAGCAGGAAGCCGAAGCCGCCAGTGGCGAAGGCCCCCCACAAGAGCGGCTCGAAGCCCCGAAGGCCGGCGGCGACGAAAGCGAGAATGCCACCCAGTCCCGCGAGGATCGCGATGACCGGCGCGATGCGGCCGATCACCGGCAGAGCGCCCAGGAAGCTCGCGAGCGCCGACAGGAGGGCCAGCGCCGTGGTCACCGCGACCAGATGGCCGAGCAGACCGCCCTCGGGCAGGCATGCCTCTTCCTTCTCGAACTGCCCGGTCAGCACGCAATCGGCGGTCACGCCGGCAAAGGCCTCGCCCGTGACCTCGCCGCCCAGATCGAGCCAGGGGCCGAAATAGGCGCCGACGGCGAGGGCGAGAGAGAGAAGAAGGCGGATCATCGCGGAAGCTCTTCGGCAGGCGTGGAAACGGTCCTAGCGCGCTTCGCCCGCCCGCCCTACTCCCGCCGCAACTCGCTGAGGCGGCGCATCGCCTCTTCCACCTTCTCGCCGAGCTCGGCACGGCGCGACCGCCGCTCCGCATCGAGGGCGTCGGTGCGCTCGCGCAGATCGCCGAGAAGGCCGCGCAGCTCATTCAGGGCGGCCTCGACCTCGCCCACGAAGCCCGCGACGATCTCGTGCCCCTCGCTGCGCGTTCCGGGACGCGTTTCGGACGGCTTTTCAGGCTGCGCCGCTTCGGGCCCCCCGGCAGGCGAAGGTCGCTCGCGCTCATCCTCCTTATCGGGCGCATCCTCTGCGGGCGGCCGCGCCACCGCATCATTGGCAGCCCGGCGGGCACCGGCCAGCATCAGCTCCTGCGGCGAGGTCGCCCGAAGGCGCGGCGCCTCGACGGGCCGCTCCTGGATCGAGCGGATGGCCGCGTTGATGTCGCCGACCGTGACGGGGCCGGAGGGGCTTCGCTGCGTCAGCTGCGCCGCCACCGGCTCCCGGGCCTCCTCCGCATCCTCTTCGGCGAGCGGCGGTCCGTCCTCGGTCTCGACGGGCGCCGTCAGAAGCGCGAGCTTGCGCTCGATCTCGGCGTGATAGGCGTCGTGGAACGGTCCTCGAGGGTGGCTTGCCGCGTCTTCCTCACCGGCCGCCCCCGGACTCTGCACGGCGGGTTCGGGCATGAGGGGATCGGGCACGAGGCCCTCTTCTTCCCGCTGCACGGCCTCTTCGACGTCCGAGGCGCCGACCCGATCCGCACCGGACATGGCGGCCTGGGCGAGAAGGCGCGCGGCCAGCATGTTCACCCGCCGGGGCACGCCGTTCGTCGCAGCATGAATCGCCTCTGCGGCTTCGGCGGTGAAGACGGTGTCCGCGCTTTCCGAGCCGGCAGCGCGCATCCGGTAGGACAGATAGGCGCCGACATCGGCAGGACCGAGCGGCGGCATGGCATAGGAGGCGAGTATGCGCTGTCGGAAGCGGTCCATCTCCGTCCGGTAGAGCCGCTCGCGCAGCTCGGGCTGCCCGATCAGGCAGATCTGCAGCAGCGCCTCGCCATCGGCGCTGAGATTGGACAGAAGCCGCAGGGCCTCGAGCGCCTCGTTCGACAGCCGCTGCGCCTCGTCGATGATCAGGCAGGCCCGCTGCCCCTCATCGCGGCGCTCGCACAGGAACGCCTCGAGCGCCCGCAGGGGCTCGGCCCCGTCCTCGCGCCGCTGCTCGAACGCCTCCAGAACGCGGCCCGGCATGTCATCCGCCGGCGCCGGGCCGGGCGGCAGCAGGGCGGCCAGCGTTCCTGTTCCTTGAAGACCGGCCAGGAGATGCTCGACGAGAACGGTCTTGCCGACCCCGGCTTCCCCGGTGATGAGAACGAAGCCCTCGGCCTGCCGGATGCCGTAGCGCAGATGCGCCATGGCGCGGCGGTGCGGCTCGCTTTGATAGACGAAGCTTGCATCGGGGGCGAGGCGGAACGGCGCCCTGTCCAGACCGAAGTGCTCCTCTATCATCACGGATCCTGCATCGCTTCAGAACGTCCAGCTCACGCCGGCGCTCACGGCATTCTCCTCGTAATCAAGTCGCGTGCCAGTGCCTTCGCCTTCCCGTTGTGAACGGTAGACGCGGCCGGTCAGCGAGAATCGCGGGCCGAGGCGGTAGGCGGCGCCGATCGCTCCGAAGAGCTGCGTCGTGCCGCCGCTGGTGGTGATGTCCTGATCCAGGTCACTTCCGAGCAAAGTGTCCTCGATGAAGACACCTTCATTGCGGATGGCGCGCATCTGGGCGTTGACGGAGGTCCGGCGGGTGAGCTGCCGCCGGGCCGAGAAGTTCAGCGACGAGATCTCGTTGGAGCGGCCGAAATTGTCGCTCTTCGTGTAATAGGCGCTCAGTCCGAACTGCGTGCGCCGATTGTTGTAGACCGCGCCGAGGCGATAGCGGTCGAACGCTCCTGCCCCGGCCTGCCGCCGCTGGACGTCGTTGAAGCCGCTCTGGAAGCTCACCGCCTGCTCGAGGAGGCGCTGCGCCGAGCCGCCCTGGATGTCCGCGAGATCGTCGACCACTCGGAGCGTCCGGGAGTTCAAGGCGCCGAAGCCGCGGAAGGCGTCCTGCGTGCCCGTCTCGAGCTGCCTGTCTGCGGCGGCTGTCAGGTTCACGCGCGGCGAGGGCCTGTAGCTGCCCTCGATCTCGATCAGCGTGCCGCCGAAACGCTCGCCGACCGCCATTGACAACCGTGTCTTCCGTCCCGGAACGGCGATGAAGCCGACATTCCAGAACACTCCGGACAGCTCGTCCTCGTTGAGGGAATTGGGCAGGCCGCCGATCCTGCGTGGATCGGTCTGCGTCAGCGAGACTTCGTCATAGCCGAGTTCGCCGGTCAGGGTGACGCTGCGATTGAGGGCGTAGCCGACTTCGCCGGCGGCCGAGAGCCGTTCCAGATCGACCTGGTCCAGCACGTCGCTGCCGCTTTCTTCGGTGCTGTTCGCCACGCCGCGCAGGGCGAAGCTAATTCGGTCGAGAAGGTCTCCGCTCCGGAATTCCAGCAGCCCTTCATGCGCCACCGAATCGTTCGAGAACCTGAAATCCGGTGGGCGGCCCAGCTCTTCCGCCGCCGCCGCGTCCTGGCGGAAGTTCTCGTTCGCGACGAAGACATTGGTGTAGCGGTACCGGGCTTCCAACGTGCCGTCGCGTCCGAATTCGCGGAAGACATAGGGGCTCAGCGAGCCGCCGATGAAGGTCGCCTGGTCGTCCAGCCGCCCGGCGCTCTCCTGCTCGATATCGCTGCGCCGCGACAGAGCCTGCTGCTGCGCGACGGCCGCCGCGTCGAAAAAGAGCAGGTCCGGCACCAGCCGCGCCGTCGCCGAGGCCGCGATATCCGGATCGATGAAGACCTCGTCGACCGCGCTGATCCCGAAGGTGATGCTGTCGGTGTCCTCGATCCCGCCGGGCAGCGGGGCGTCGACGGTCTCTGCCAGGCGTTGGTTCACGTCCTGCGTATCGGCATAGGCGCTGATCCGGACGCCGCCCTGGACGATGCCGGTGAGGCCGGGCCGGTCATAGACCGTCGCGCCGCGCAGGGAGGCCGAGCCGATGACATTGTCCGGGGGCTCCACCTCCACGAGTTGGGAGATCGGCACATCCACCAGCTCGATGCCCGGCGTGCCGTCGGGGTTCACGACTTCGACCAGCGTCGGCTGCGTCACCAGATCGCCGTCGCGCTCGAAGAAGCGGCGGCGCTGCTCGGACAGGCGCCTGAAATTGTCGGAATAGGTGGCGTTGAGGTTCAGGTTCCACTGGGAGACGAGGCCCTGGACCTGCCGCTCATTGCCCCGGCCGGCATCCCCCGGCCGCGGCTCGGCCTCCTGCCCCGTCTGCGCGAGGGCGCCGCCGCACGCGCACAGGGCCAGGACGGCGCTCGCGCCGAGAAGTCCATGCCGGCGCGGCCGGAACGAAGATGCTGTCTTCATGATGTCGCTCTGGCTCCCTCTGCTGGCGGCTGGTCCGCCAGTCCCGCCGTCCGTCCGGCAAGGCCCGGCGCCTCTCCGGGCGCCGGCGCTTCGATCAGAAGCGGCTTTCCGGTATGAGGATCACGTCCCCCGGCCGCACTTCGACATTGGCGCTGACATCGCCCTGACGCATCAGGTCGTTGAGGCGGACGCGATAGGTCCGCTGCTCCTCGCCGCGGCCGCGGATCAGCTTGGCCCGGTTGCCGGCCGCGAATTCGGTCAGGCCGCCCACGCCGAGCATGACGTCGAGCACGGTCATCCCGGACTGGTAGGGCAGCGCCGCGGGCTGCTGCGCCTCGCCGAGCACGCGGATCTGCTGGTCGACGGTGGAGGAGAAGCGGTCCACGATGACCGTCACCTCGGGCGTCTTCACATATTCCGCGAGCGCCGCCTCGATGTCCTGCGCCAGCTCGGACGGCGTCTTGCCGGCGGCCAGCATGTCCTCGACCAGCGGCGTGGAGATGCGCCCGTCGGGCCGCACCGTGACGTCGGTGGAGAGCTCTTCGGCACGCCAGACGAAGACCTGAAGCTGGTCATAGGGCCCGACGAGATATTCCGGCCCGAGATCGTCGGGGGCTTCCCCCTCGCTGTTCCCGGTGACGGAGCCATCGAGGCTCGACAGCTCCGGCTGCGGCGTCACGCAGGCGGAAAGGCCGAGCAGGCCGGCCAGAGCCAGCGGCAGAGCAGTCTTCTTCATGGTGAGCATGCGTCTCGTCCTCCTCCCGCGGGCGCCGCGCTTCGGCGTCGGCCCGCAGCCATGCAAGAAATGCCGCGGAGCCGGTCGGCCCGCGCGACGGGATCGGGCGGGTTCTAGGACGGAACGGAATGCGATGATAGCGCTGTGGCCGGTCGCCGAGAGCAGCTGCATGCCGGCCGAGCGCGTCAGTCGTCGCGGTGAACCTTTTCCTGCCGCTCGTGGCGCTCCTGCGCCTCCAGCGACAAGGTCGCCGTCGGCCGCGCCTCGAGGCGTCCCAGCGAGATCGGATCGCCGGTTTCGTCGCAATAGCCGTAATCGCCCGCCTCGATGCGCCGAAGGGCGGAATCGATCTTGGAGATCAGCTTCCGCTGGCGGTCGCGCGTGCGCAGCTCGAGGGCGTGATCGGTCTCGGTGGATGCCCGGTCCGTCGGATCGGCCAGGTGCAGGCTGGCATCCTGCATCTCGCTGATCGTGTCCCGGCTCTGCTGCAGGATCTCTTCGCGCCAGGCGAGCAGCTTGCGCTTGAAATATTCGAGCTGCCGCTCGTTCATGAACGGCTCGTCTTCGCTCGGGCGATATTCCTCGGTCGTGGTCGTGGTCGCTGCCATCGGCCTCTCCTCCCCGGCATGTCCTCGACCGCCCGGGACCTGGTGACGGGACGCGTCGCATCCCATGGCGCGCGCTATAGACACCGTCCGGACAGCGAACAAGCGGTCCTGCTCACGCGTGTGTGTCTCGATTGGATGAATGTTGCGTAAGCGATCTTGTCCCCGCTCCGCATCCTGCTCCTACCCTGCCTGTCCGGCGGCGACCGGAAAGAGGGTCAGCGGGAGGGATGATGCAGCGCACGAGCGACATCGGCATCGCGCTTATCAAGCGCTTCGAAGGCCTGCGGCTGAAGGCCTATCGGGACGTGGCGGGCGTCTGGACGATCGGCTACGGCCATACGGGCGGACAGGCGCGCGCAGGCGCGGAGATCACGGCATCGGAGGCCGAGGCGCTGCTCGCCCGCGACCTCGGGCGTTTCGAGGAGGCGGTCCGGCGCCTTGTCGGCCGTCTGCCGCAACAGCAATTCGATGCGCTGGTGTCGCTTTCATACAACATCGGAATCGGCGCCTTCGCGCGCTCGACGGCGCTCGCGCGCCTCAAGGCGGGCGACGGGAGGGGCGCTGCCGAGGCGATCGGCTGGTGGAACAAGGCGACCATCGGCGGCGAGAAGCGGGTGCTGCCCGGCCTCGTCAGGCGGCGGGCGGCCGAAGCGGCGCTGTTCCTCGAAGCCGCAGCGCCACTCGAGCCGCCCTGCCCGGCCCCCGCCTGCCTGCAGGCCCCGCCCGGTCCCCTGCGGCTTCAGGACGTCGTGGCGATCCAGCTCTCGTCGTCCTGCACCTCCCGCTCGAAGGTCAGGAAGTCGTAATAGCCGCAGCGCTTCTGGGAGGGGAATTCGCGGCAGATGGCCGGCCGCGCCTCATAGACCGTGCAGCCGCGGGTCTCGGTGTCGATGAAGCGGCAGATCGTGCCGAAATGCTCGTCCGCCTTGTGGCGGAGGACGAGCGGGCTGTCCGCATCCCCTTTCTTGAAGAAACGGCGGCGCGCCCCCTCCTCGTCCAGGCCGAAATACTCGGCGAGCCGCCGCGCATCCTCCTGCGTCACCGGGATATGCGCGTAGGAGCAGCAATAGGCGGGGCAGTCGAGGCAGTCATAGCCCTTGCGCCGCTTCGTCTTGGCCTTGGTCATGACGACGGCATCGCCCGCTCTCCCGCATTTGGCAAGAAGACGATCGGCGCCCGCGCCTGTTCCCGCACCGGAAGCCGGAGAAGGAGTCCCCCTCCATGCCAGAGGAAACGAGAACCGCCATCGTCACCGGCGCCGCGCACGGCATCGGCCTCGCCTGCGCCGACCGCCTGTCGAAGGATGGCTGGCGCGTCGTCCTCGCCGACAGGGACGAGACCCGCCTGGCCGAGGCCGCGAAGGGCCGCGGCCAGCCGGTGCAGGCCGATGTGGGACGCGAGGAGGATGTCCGTCGCCTCGTCGCCGAGGCCGCGGCGCTCGGCCCGCTCGGGCTGATCGTTTCCAATGCCGGTGAGAGCCGGTTCGGCGCGCTCGGAGAGACGAGCCGCGAGGAATGGGACAGGATATTGGCGAGCAATCTCACCGCCGCCTTCCTGCTCGCCAAGCATGCCGAGGCGGCGCTGCGGCGGGCAAAAGGCGCGATGGTCCTGATCGCCTCGACCCGCGCCCACCAGTCCGAGCCCGACACCCATGCCTATGCCGCGAGCAAGGGCGGCCTCGTCGCGCTGACCCATTCCCTCGCCGTCAGCCTCGGCCCCGACGTGCGGGTCAACGCGATCTCGCCGGGCTGGATCGACGTCGACGGCGAGGATCTGAGCGAGGAGGATCACGCCCAGCACCCCGCGGGCCGCGTCGGCCGCCCCGAAGACGTCGCCCAGGCGGTCGCCTATCTCGAAGGGGCGGGCTTCGCCACGGGCGCGGAGCTCGTTCTCGACGGCGGCATGACCAGGCGCATGATCTATGCCTGAAGCGCCTTGGCGGGGCGGGAGCCTCGACAGGGCGGCGGCAGGCTTCTACCCCCCGGCCCATCCCGCCTTTCCCTCGCAAGGAGCCCGCCGTGATCCCCCGCTATGCCCGCGAAGAGATGTCCTCCATCTGGGACCAGCAGACCAAGTACCGGATCTGGTTCGAGATCGAAGCCCACGCCGCCGACAAGATGGCGGAACTGGGCATCGTCCCGAAGGAGGCGGCCGAGACCATCTGGGCGAAAGGCAGGGACGCGGTCTTCGACGTCGAGCGGATCGACGAGATCGAGCGCGAGGTGAAGCACGACGTCATCGCCTTCCTCACCCATCTCGCCGAGATCGTCGGACCGGAGGCGCGCTTCGTTCATCAGGGCCTGACGAGTTCTGACGTGCTCGACACCACGCTCGCCGTGCAGCTGTCGCGGGCGACCGACCTCCTGCTCGGCGGCGTCGACCGCGTCCTCGCCGCGCTCAAGGCCCGCGCCTTCGAGCACAAGATGACGCCGACGGTGGGCCGCAGCCACGGCATCCATGCCGAGCCCATGACCTTCGGCCTCAAGCTCGCGGGCTATTACGCCGAGTTCGACCGGGCAAAGCGCAGACTTCTCGTCGCAAGAGAAGAGATCGCCACCTGCGCCCTGTCCGGCGCGGTCGGCACCTTCGCCAATGTCGATCCGTCCGTCGAAGCGCATGTGGGAGAGAAGATGGGCCTCACCCCCGAGCCCGTCTCGACGCAGGTCATTCCGCGCGACCGCCATGCCGCCTATTTCGCGGCGCTCGGCGTCGTCGCCTCCTCGATCGAGCGGCTGGCGGTCGAGATCCGCCACCTCCAGCGCACGGAGATGCGCGAGGCGCAGGAGTTCTTTGGCAAGGGGCAGAAGGGCTCCTCGGCCATGCCGCACAAGCGCAATCCGATCCTGACCGAGAACCTGACCGGCCTCGCCCGCCTGGTGCGCATGGCCGTCGTGCCCGCGATGGAGAATGTCGCGCTCTGGCATGAGCGGGACATCTCCCACTCATCGGTGGAACGCGGCATCGCGCCCGATTCGACGATCCATCTCGATTTCGCCCTCCACCGCCTCGCCGGGGTGATCGAAAAGCTCGTCGTCTCGCCCGAGCGGATGCAGGAGAACCTCGACGCCCTCGGCGGCCTCGTCTTCTCCCAGAGGGTCCTCCTCGCCCTCACCCAGGCGGGCGCGAGCCGCGAGGACGGCTACCGCCTCGTGCAGCGCAATGCGATGAAGGTCTGGGACGAGGGCGCGAGCTTCATGGACGCTCTCTGCTCGGATGGGGAAGTCACGGGCTACCTGCCCCCGTCCGAGATCGAGCCGCTCTTCGAGATGTCCTACCACACCAAGCATGTGGACACGGTCTTCGAGCGGGTCTTCGGCGAGGCCTAGGCGCCGGGCGTCGGTCTGTCCGCCTGCGGCATCGTGCCGCGGAGCGTGTCTCCGCGGCGCTTCGCGCCATGGGCCCAGCGGCCCGCCTTGACTGCGAGAAGCGCGGCGCGGCCCAGCGGATGGCGCCGCACGACGGCCTTCGCTCCGAAGCTCGCCGCCTTGATCGCGGCTTTCCTGCCGAATGCCGATTTCGCCATCGTGCCCTCCTATGTCAGGCGGCGCAGCCGGCTCCCCGGCCGGCGCCGCAGCTTGCGGACCTGCTCGGCCCGCTGCCGCGCCTTGTAGAGCGACAGGCCCGCCTGGATGAGCGGCAGCACGACGAGCGTGCGGCTGGCCGGATAGCGCCGCGCGAATGCGACGGAGATCACGGCGAGCGCCGCTTTCGCGGCGGCGGTCTTGGCGGCGGGGCGGTCGAGCATTCCAGTCTCCTCTGTGCCTTTGGGAACACGGCCGAAAGGCTCCGGTTCGCCCGCCTCGCTTGACCCCTCTCACCAGCGCCGTTAGACGCCCGCGGAACGACGATGCGGCGTGAGGACGGCTCTCGCGATTCTCCGGCCATGACCGACCCTGAACAGCACTCCTATTCCCGAGCGGATCTCGATCGTCTGGGAGAGAAGGTCGCCAAGGGGCGGACGGCAGCGGGGCTCGATCCCGCACCCGCGCGGACGCGGGCGGATACGGCGATGGGAGACGGCCTTCGCATCGCCATCGAGTTCGTGGTCTCCGTCCTCGTGGGCGCGGGACTTGGGTATTTCATCGGGGGGCTTCTGGGCGGCGCCGTCATCGGCCTGCTGATCGGGCTTCTCTTCGGCTTCGCAGCCGGCCTGCGCGGGGTCTATCGCGGCATGATGGCGGGCTCGGCGGAGTCCGCAGAAGAGGGAACTAGGGATGAACCCGGCGTTTGATCTGACTTCCTGGCTGTTCAGCCTGGCCCGCGGCGTCGCCGCCGGGCCGATGGAGCAGTTCGAGATCGTGCCCATCGTGCCCCTCTCCTTCGGCGACGGGCTCGATCTGAGCTTCACCAATGCTTCGCTGTGGATGCTGATCTCGCTGGGCACGGCGCTCCTCTTCTTCACATGGGCGACCCGCCGTTCCGAGCTCGTCCCCGGCGGCGCGCAGGGCTCGGCCGAGGTGATCTACGAATTCATCGCCAAGATGGTGCGCGACACGATCGGCGAGGACGGGCGCAGGTTCTTTCCCTATATCTTCACGCTCTTCGTCTTCGTCTTCCTGGCGAACCTTCTCGGCCTCCTGCCCTCCACACCCGGCACGCCGGCGGCGCTGCACACCTTCACTCCGACGAGCCACATCATCGTGACCTTCACGCTGGCGGTGCTTTCGGTCGGGATCGTGGTGCTCTACGGCCTCTTCAAGCACGGCTTCGCCTTCCTGCGCCTCTTCGTGCCCTCGGGCGTGCCGGTCTGGCTCCTGCCGCTGATCACGCCGATCGAGATCATTTCCTTCCTGTCGCGCCCGGTCAGCCTGTCCGTCCGTCTCTTCGCCAACATGCTGGCCGGCCACGTGGTCATCAAAGTGTTCGCGGGTTTCGTCGCCGTGCTGATCGTTTCGGGCGGCGTCCTCTCCGCCATCTCGATCCTGCCGCTGATCGGCATTGTCGGCGTCTTCATTCTCGAGTTCCTCGTGGCCTTCCTGCAGGCCTTCGTCTTCGCGATCCTGAGCTGCATCTATCTTCAGGACGCGCTTCACCCGGCGCATTAGCGGCCGGTATCCTTCACCCAGCCTGGCCGATCGGCCATTCACGACCGGCCCAAGCGGCCATCAACGGAGATCAAAAATGACCGCGGAAGCAGCGAAATACATCGGCGCGGGGCTCGCCGTTCTCCCTCTCTTCGGAGTGGGCATCGGCCTCGGCATCCTGTTCGGCAACTTCATGCAGGGCGCGTTCCGGAACCCCTCCGCCACCCAGGGCCTGACCGGCAACTTCTTCATCGCCTTCGCCCTGACCGAAGCGACGGGCCTGTTCGCGCTCGTCATCGCCTTCCTGATCCTCTTCTCCTGATCGGTGAGCGGGCGTCGGCTTGTCCGGCGCCCGCCGCCAGCGTGGTGCCCCTGATGCGTGCTTACCTTACGGCCGGAGCCTCCGCGCTCGCTCTGATCGGCATGGCCATCGCCGCCGAGCCCGTTCCGGGCGAGGAAGCGGGCGGCCTGCCGCAGCTCGATCCGTCGACCTATGCCAGCCAGATCTTCTGGCTGCTCCTGACCTTCGGCGCGCTGTATTTCGTGATGAGCCGGATCTTCCTGCCCCGCCTCGGCGGCGTCATCGAAGAGCGGCGTAACCGCATCGCGGACGACTACGACCAGGCCGCCGACTTCAAGCGGCAGGCCGAGGAAGCCGAGGCCGGCTACGAGAAGGCGCTCGCCGATGCGCGCGCCCGCGCAGCCAGCATCGCGGCGGAGACCAAGGCCTCCATCGACGCCGAAATCGCGGAGATGGAAGAAGAGAGCGAGACGCGGCTCGAGGGCGAGATCGCCGCAGCCGAAGCCCGCATCGCGGAGACCGCCGAGAAGGCGCGCGACGCGGTTGCCGAGGCGGCACGCGAGACCACCCAGGCCATCGTCGAGGCGCTGATCGACGAGACTCCCTCGCAGGAGACCGTCAATGAAGCGCTCAGCAATGTAAGGAGCGAAGCCCGTGCAAGAGCAGCATGAGCTTGACCTGCAGTCCGAGCAGGACGATTTCACAGACGATGTCCGCGACGAGCTGACGATCGACGACGGCACACTGGCCGATCCCAATGCCGGCATCGATGCTCACGCCGCCTATGGCAGCCCGCTCGAGGACACCAATCTGTGGGTCCTCGTCGCATTCGTGCTCGTTCTGGGCCTCTTGTTCTGGCAGGGCGTCCACAAGCGGGTAAAGAGCTCGCTGGACGAGCGCGCAGCGGGCATCCGCAGCCAGCTCGACGAGGCGCGGGAGCTTCGCGAAGAGGCGCAGGCGCTGCTCGCGCACTACCAGAAGCAGCAGCGCGAAGCCGAAGACGAGGCCAAGGCCATCATCGACCAGGCCAAGGCCGATGCGAAGATCATGACCCGCGAGGCTCGCGCGCAGATCGACGAGCAACTCGCTCGCCGGACAAAGGCCGCCCAGGAACGCATCTCGCGGGCCGAGGCGCAGGCCGTCGCGGACATGCGCGGCCAGACAGCCGATCTCGCCGTCGCAGCGGCGCGCCGCATTATCGCCGACAGGGTCGACGCGCGCGCGCAGGAAGCGCTGATCGACCGCGCGATCGGCGAAGTCGGCACGCGCCTGAACTGATCCGGTCGGGGCGGCCTTGCGGCTCGCCCCGCCCCTCCCCTCCCCTCCGGCGGCCGATGACAGTTTCGTGACCTGACCGCCGGGCAGTGCTCGCCCTGCCCGCTTGGCAAGAGCTCCTCTTCCTCCCTACAAATGCTGCGAGTGTTTTAGGAGCGGGTCCGGAATGATTCTGCGTAAACCTTTTGTCCTGTCGGCCATCATCGTTCTGTCGGCGAGCGGCTGTAGCTCTCTCAATCTGAACGAAGAGCGCGAAGACAACTTCGC
Source organism: Parvularcula oceani (assembly GCF_000733125.1). GTDB lineage: Bacteria > Pseudomonadota > Alphaproteobacteria > Caulobacterales > Parvularculaceae > Parvularcula > Parvularcula oceani. The sequence continues at coordinate 305,196 of NZ_JPHU01000001.1, forward strand.
CACGCAAATCGAAGACATCGCAGATGCCTGGAAGGAAGGGCAGCGGGATGTCGAGCGGGGGCGCCGGTTGATCGAGCGCGGCCGGACGGGCGTGGAAGAGGCCCGCTCCGAGCTGGCCCAGCAGACGAGCCGCCTCGCCGCCACCGAACAGGACCTCCGCCAGGCGCGCGAAGCCTATGACGCCGCGCTCCTCCTCTCGGACGCCGAGGCCAGCGATCGCCGCTCGCTCGATCAGCTCGAAGAGCGCGTGGACGATCTCGAGGACGACGTGCAGGACGAGCGCCGCGACGTCGCCAAGGCCCGAGAAGACATTCGGGAGAACCAGGAACGCATCCGCGAAGGCGAGGAGCTGGTGCGCCGCGGCGAACGGCGCATGATCGAGGCCGAGACCGCCTATCGCCGCGATACGGGCCGGGAGGCCGATTTCGGCCGCGACGACTGACGCTGCCGGCCAGACCTTTCCCCGCGCTGAGGCAGCGCGCTCCCAAACGCGAACAGAAGGAGCGCGCCTGCCTGAGCGGCCAAGAGAAGGCTGAGCGGAATGGCGCCCGTGACCGCGAAAGCCCGCGTCACCGACTGACCGCTCTCCGACCAGATCGCCGCGCCCGTCAGCGCGGCGAGCACGCTGCCCCAGTAGAGCCGCTCGGCAATCGCCGGTTCGCCATTCCTGCTGAAAAGGCCGAGCACATAGGCGCCGCTATCCGCGCTCGTCACGAGGAAGAGGAAGACGAGGAGCAGCGTCAGAGCCTGGCTCAGGACGGGGAATGGCAGGGTTCCCAGAAGCGCGTAGCTCGCCTGCGGCGCGGTGGCGAAGTCCGTCACACCGAGCGATGCGCCACCGGCCTCGGCCGACAGGGCAGCGCCTCCGAAGACCGAGAACCAGACAAGGGTCGCAAGAGACGGAACCAGGACCACGCCGGCCAGAAAGCTGCGCACCGTGCGTCCGATGCTGATCCTGGCGATGAAGACGCCCACAAAGGGGGTCCATGCCACCCACCAGAGGAAATAGGTCAGGGACCAGTCCCGGGTCCATTGCCGCCCCGCCCCTTCCGGCCGGATCTCGAGAGACAGGCGGGGTAATTCCGATAGATAGGCGATGCTCGTCTGCGCGAGCGTCCGGAGGATCGCGCCCGTCGATCCGGTGACGAGAACGAAACCCATCAGCAAGAGCGCGAGGCCGACATTGAGGACCGACAGGACGGCGATGCCCCGATGCAGGCCTGTCGCGACCGAGACCGCGTAGGCGGCGAACAGGAGAAGAAGCGCGGCGACCTGAGGGCCTCTGCCATCCGGCACCGCCTGTCCGGTCAGGATCTCGAGCCCTGCGCCCATCTGGAAGAGGCCCTGCCCCATGCTGGCCACGACGCCGAACAGGACCGCGATCAGCGCCGTCCAGTCGAGCAGCCTGCGCTTTGCGGGGCCAAGGGACGGGAAAGGCGCGCTGGGCAGTGGCGGCCGGCCGGGGCGCAGGCTGAGCGCCACGGCGAGAGCGGCGATGGCATAGATCGCCCAGGCGTGGAGCGACCAATGGAACTGCGTCAGGGCAAGGGCGTGGTGCAGCGCCTCGCCCTCGGTGCCCGGCGGCGGCTGGCCCGCGTGGATGAGCGGCTCGGCCGCGCCCCAGAAGACGAGGCCCGCCCCCATGCCCGCGGCGAAGAGCATTGAGAGCCAGGTGAACGTGCCGAATTCCGGCACTGCCTCCTGGCCCCCGATCCGCACCCTTCCGGCCGGGATCACGGCGAGGACCGCGCACAGGACGACGCATGCGCTCGCCCCCCAGAGGATGGGCCGGCCGAAATGCAGGAGGAACCAATCCGCCGCCTGGCGCAGCCACAGCGCCGCCGGCCCGGGGAAAAGTACGATTAGGAGCGTGCCCGCGCCGACCAGGGCGTGCGGCAGGAGCCTCATCGGCGACGCATCATGAGGAGGCAGATGCCGACCAGGCTGATCGCGAGGCCGAACCAGGTGATGGCATAGCCAAGATGCCTGTTCGAGAATTCGAGGCGGGTGGTTCCCCCCCTCGGCCGCTCGGTCGGCATGGTGCTGTCGAGATAGAAGGGCAGCACCTCTTCGCCCTCCAGTCCCGGGAAGGCAGCGAGCAGGCTCGCCCGGTCGCGGGCATAGAAGCTGCCGGCCGCCGGATCGTCGGGGGCACGGACCAGGCGCGCGATCCCCGAAGGCGTGCTGTAGAGGCGGAGGAGACCGGTGAATGGGCGGCCCCCGAGGCCGCCATAGCCGTCCGCGCGCTCGTCATCCGGCACGAAGCCCCTGTTGACCAGTAAAACGCTCTCCGCCCCGTCTAGGGCCAGGGGCTGGAAGACGAACCAGCCCGGCTGGCTCTCATAGGTGCCGAAGACATGGGCCACCTCCTCCCCCACAAGGCGGCCGGAGACGCGGACGGGCGTATATTCGAGTTCCCGCCAATCTCCCTCCAGCACCTCTTCGAGAGGCAGGGGCGCGGCCTCTGTCCGCGCCTCGATCCGCTCGATCAGGTCGAGCTTCCACTGGAGGCGCTGCACCTGCCAGGTGCCGAGGGCCATCAGGATCAAGAAGGCCGGAACGGCGAAGGCCAGAAGGACCGGGCGGAGCGTCAATGCCGCCGGCCTTCGGCAGCCTGATTGCGGTATTGCAGCGCGACCATCAGTCCCTTGGCCGGGCGCAGGCTGACCGCGGTCAGGACGATCGTCAGCAGGAAGGTCAGGAGCAGGACGGCCCCGGCGGGCAATCCGAAGGCGAAGCGCAGGAGGAAAGCCGCCGCCACCGTGACGAAGCCGACGATCGACATGATGAAGAAGGCCGGCCCGTCGCCCGAATCGGCCTTGGAGTAGTCGAGCCCGCAGACGGGGCAGGCCTCTTTCAGCTTCAGGAAGCCGTCGAACAGCTTGCCCTGCCCGCAGCGGGGGCAGCGCCCCGCCAGCCCCGCCTTCTTCGCGTCGGCGGGCGGATAGCGGTGTTCCGCCAAGCCGTCAGCTCAGAAGGCCCTGGTTCCCCAGCACGTAGATCATCGCGAAGAGGAACAGCCAGACGACGTCGACGAAGTGCCAGTACCAGGCCGCCGCCTCGAAGCCGAAATGGCGATCTTCGGTGAACTGCCCGCGCAGTCCGCGGAACAGGCAGACGATCAGGAACAAGGTCCCGATGATGACGTGCAGCCCGTGGAAGCCCGTCGCCATGAAGAAGGACGAGCCGTAGATCGAACCGTTGTTGAAGGCGAAGAGGTTGAGCGCCAGCGCCTCGTAATACTCGATGGCCTGGAAGAACGAGAAGATCACGCCGAGGCCGATCGTGGAGATCATGCCCCACTTGAAGCCTTCCTTGTCGCCGATCGTGACGGCGTGGTGCGCCCAGGTGACGGTCGTACCCGAAAGCAGCAGGATGATCGTGTTGACGAGCGGCAGGCCCCAGGGGCTCAGCGGGCGGACGCCTTCGGGCGGCCACTCGCCGCCGAGCGCGTGGAATTTCGCATCGTTCTGAAGATAGGCCGGAAGCCCCTCGGCGTTCAGCATCTGGGTGCCGTCCGACAGCATGATGGCCGGACCGGCATCGGGGAAGAGCGCGCCGGCGAAGAAGGCCCAGAACCAGGCGACGAAGAACATCACCTCGGACAGGATGAACAGGACCATGCCGTAGCGCAGGCCGATGCGGACGACAGATGTCGTGTTCTCGCCGCGCAGCGATTCGCGAACCACGTCGCGCCACCAGCCGGCCATGGTGAACAGCACGCCCGCCAGGCCGAGGAAGAAGAGCCACGGCCCCGACATGCCGAACAGCTTCTGCTCGGAGTAGCGCCAGACCACGGCGCCCAGCATCATCACCATGGCGGTGACGGAGCCCACCAGGGGCCAGGGGCTGGGATTGACGAGGTGGTAGTCGTGCTTGACGTCGCCGGCCATGTCGGTCGTGTCCTGTTGAGTCTGCTCGCCTTGCGGCGACACGCTGATCGTTGGGGCGAGGAGTAGCGCCGAGAGCCGCGCAAGGCAACGCAGCGCGCGCAAGTGTAGCATCGAACTTCCCGCCTGCGGGCTCTGTTTCTTCGGCACGCACGAAGGAGCCGATCATGCACAAGCACGTCACCGCCCATTTTCCCGACCGCGCCAGCGCCCAGGCCGCGCATGACGCGCTGGAGCAGGCGAATATCTACGCGCACGACATTCACATGGAAGAAGAGAACGGCGGCATCGCCGTCAGGGCCTATGTCCAGCCCGAAGAGGTCGAGCGGGCCGTCGCCATACTGAAGGGGGAGCGGGCGCCCAACGACACCCGCCGCTCGGGCGCGGCCGAGGCGCCCCGGGCCGGAGAGGGCACGAGCGACATGGCCGGCGGGCCGAAGGGAAGCTGGAGCCGCGAGGACCAGGTGCGGCCCGACGGCTCCGCCAGCGCGCCGGGCGACTATAGCGGCCCCGAACGGAAGGACTGAGCGGGTCACGGGAGCGAGAGTCGCCGCAGAGTCATAGAGTTAACGCATTCGTCATCACACGGGGCAGCAACATAGGCCGGGTGCGACGTGTTGCCTTGGGCATGACGACGCGAAAACGAACAGACCCCGCCCCGGGCAAGAAGCCGCCCTCCGACGCGCCGACGGTCGCACCGGCAGACGCGAGCGGAGACAGGCCCGCCACGCAAGAGCGGCACGTCCTTCCCGTCGTGGAGGAACGCGCCGCGGTCACGACCCACGAGGTCGACAAGGGCGGTGTCCGGGTCTCGACCGAGATCGTCACCGAGGACGAGACGGTCGAGACGGAACTCCACGACCAGACGGCCGAACTCGAGAGGGTCAGGGTCGACAGGGTCGTCGAGGAGCGGCCCGAGCCGCGGCTCGAAGGCGACACCGTCGTCGTGCCGATCCTCGAGGAGAGGGTCGTCGTCACCAAGCAGCTGGTCGTCACCGAGGAGGTCCGGATCAAGATCGACGAGGTCACCCGCCTCGACAAGCAGAGCATCCCGCTCGCCAAGGAAAAGGTCACGATCAACAGAATCCCGCCCGGGTCCGGAGAGGACGCGCCTTCCGCGCCCACCGGCCCCGGCGGCGATGCCCCCGCCCACCCAGACTCAAGACGTTAAATGAGGAGATCAGACATGGAACGCATTGTTACCGCTGTTTATTCGAACCGCCGCGAAGCGGAAGCCGCGAAGAACGCCCTGAAGTCGGCGAACATTCACGAGAACAACGTGCACATCATCGATCGCGAGACCGAGGTGAAGGAGGGACGCTACGACGAGACGAACAAGCGCTACCGCCATCTCAGCGACAGCTCGATCCCCGATGACGAGTTGCACACCTATCACGACGCCCTCGATCGCGGCGAGACGCTGGTCCAGGCGCGCGTCGACGACAACGAGGTTTCCGAGGCCGTCCGTGTCCTCGAAGGCGGCGGCATCGATCTCGACGAGCGCGAGAAGAGCTATACCGACGAACACCGCTTCGGCACGCGCAACGCCTATGGCCGCGGCGACACGACGACCCACAAGGAGGGGGACACGATCCCCGTCGTCGAAGAGCGGATGAATGTCGGCAAGCGCGAAGTCGACAAGGGCTCGGTCAAGGTCCGCTCCTATGTCACCGAAAAGCCGGTCGAGAAGGACGTGACCCTGCGCAGCGAGGAAGTCGACGTCGAGCGCCACAAGGTCGGCAAGAAACTTTCGCCCGGTGAGGCGGACAGCCTCCTCAAGGACAAGACGGTCGAGGTTCACGAACGCGGCGAGGAAGCCGTCGTGAACAAGGAAGCCGTGCTCAAGGAGGAAGTCGAGGTCGGCAAGAAGGCGACCGAGAAGAAGAAGCACGTCGTCGACCAGATCCGCTCGACCGAAGTCGATGTGGATGACGACACGAAGGATGGCGGCCTGCGCACCGAGCGCCGCGACGACCGCCACCCGAACCGGTAATCCCGCTTCGATATGAAAATGAAGGCCCCGCTTCGGCGGGGCCTTTTTTCGTTCAGTCGCTCGGCATGATGCGCTCGACCGCCAGATCGTCGAGCTGGAGGTTCCGGCAGAGGTCGCGCAGCGCCGTTCGCACCGCCTCTTCGGTGCAGGGGTGGTAGACCGGCAGGCCGAGCGCCTCGGGCACGCAGAGCCCGCGCCCGATCGCCCAGGCGAGAAGATGAGCGTGATGCTCCGCATCCGGACCGATCATCTCCGCGCCGAGGATCCGGCCGGTCGCCCATTCGCCATAGATGCGCAAGAGCCCCCTCGCCCGCCCCTCGACCACGGCGCGGCCCTGATCGGCGAAGGAGGCTTCCCCGGTCCGGTAGTCGAGGCCCGATGCCGCGACCTCCTCGGCCATCATGCCGGCGATCCCGATCGAGGGACGCGAATAGGTCACGAAGAGGGGCACCTTGCGCTCATGCGCCTTCACGCCTGGCCAGCGCCCCGCATTGTCGCCCGCGATCCTGCCATCGTCCGAGGCGACGGGCAGGACCGGCGCGCGGCCTTCGGCATCTCCGGCGATGAAGACGGGGGCGCAACCGGGCCCCTCCCCGCTCTCGCACAATCCGGTTGCGGGATCGGAGAGCGGCACGCCGCGGCGATCGCGCTTCAGCCCGCTATTTTCGAGCGCCAGTCCGCCGAGCGCCGGCTCGCGGCCCGTCGCGGCCAAGGCGTAGTCGAAGCGCTCGGTCCGGGTCTCGCCGTCCTCGCGGAACGTGACGGAGACGGAGCAACCGTCATTCTCCACGCGCTCGATTTCGGCATCCGTGTCGAGGTGGAATTCGGCGCCGAGAATCGCATGCGCGGCTTCGTTCACATGCGGGTCGGTCAGGATCGCGATCTTCCCTCCCTTGGACAAGCAGCACACCCTGACGCCGAGGCGGGCGAGGAACTGGGCGGCCTCGATTCCGATCACGCCGGCTCCGAAGACGACGACGCTTTCGGGCAGGTCGTTCCATTCGAAGACATCGTCGATGGTCAGGAGGCGCTGGCCGGCGCCCCGCCCGAGCATGTCCGGCACACGCGCGGTCGAACCGGTCGCGATGACGATGCGGCGGGCCCGCAGCGGCTCGCCGTCCACCTCCAATATGCCCGGCTCGCGGAAGCGGGCGCGCCCGCGCAGGCGGCGCTCCTGCGGGATCGCCTCGGTATCCTCGACCACGCCCCGGACGAAATGATCCCGCAGGCGGTGGACGCGCGCCATCACCGCCTGTCCGTCGATGGCCGCCGGCCCGCCCCTGATGCCGAACTCTTCGGCATGCCGCACGGCATGGGCCGCATCGGCGGCGGCGATCATCAGCTTGGACGGCATGCAGCCGCGCCGCGCGCAGGTGGTGCCATAGGCGCCCTGCTCGATCAGGAGAACGTTCTCCGTGTGCAGGGCCGCAGCGGCATAGGCCTGAAGGCCGGCGGTCCCGGCGCCGATGATCGCCACGTCCACGGTTCTCATAGGTCCGATCCTGTCTTCGCGAAGAATGCGCTCACGTCCTCGACCACCGGCGCGCGGCCGGGAAAGGCGAGCGCGATCACGGTCCCGGCATGGTCGATGCCGGGATAGCGCCGCGCCTCGACCTCCACCCCCGCCTCGCGGAGCCGCCCGGCCAGCGCGGCCGTGTTGCGCGGCAGGACCGTATCGTCATCGGTTCCCGTGATCAGGATCATCGGGGGCGCCTCGGGGGTGACGCGGTTCACAGGCTGCGTCGCCTCGCGGTCATCGGCATTTCCGAAGGCGTCGAGGCCGACCCCTGCCTCTAGGGGCAGGAAGTCATAGGGACCGGAGAGGCCCGCCACCGCGTCTACGATGCCGGGCGTCAGTCCTTCGCCCGCGAGGAATTCGGGAGCCAGAGCGAGTTGGACGGCGATATAGGCTCCTGCCGAATGCCCTGCCAAGAACAGCCGGTCCGGGTCGCCCTCATGATCCTGCGCCCGTTCGATCACGTCTGCCAGCGCTGCGGCGGCGTCCCGCATGAAGACGGGATAAGCGCCCTCCGGCGTCAGGGTGTAGCTCGGCACGGCCGTCAGGAACCCTTCCGCGGCGAACCGCTTCCCGGCGAAGGCATAGCTGTCCTTGCTGCCCGCCTTCCAGCTGCCGCCGTGGAAGAAGACCAGCACGGGATGCGGCCCGGGCCGGTCGGGCACGTAGAGGTCATAGACCTGCCGCTCCCCCTCGCCATAGCCGACATCGTGCACCGTCGCCGTCGCGCGGTCCGGGTTCCGCGCGACCGCGTTGAGCAGGGCGGGTCCCGTGCAGGCGGCAGGGGTGATCAGAAGCAGGAGAAGAAGAAGGCGGGTCACCGCCTGGACCTAACCCGGCGCGGCCCGGGGGCCACCCGCAGGATCAGAGAATGGGCGCCGTCCGCTCGATAGCGGTGCGCACGACCGACGGACAGCGATGCGCATATTTCGCCATTGCGCGGTCCAGAAGCGGCGCCCGGCTGCGCAGGGCACGGATGACGGCGCGGGCCGGTGCGACATAAGGCGCCAGGAAGGCGAGCCCGAGCGCAATGAGGATGAGGCCGAAGGGAATGGGGAGCGGAAAGAGGACGACCCCGAACAGAAGCATGACCGAGCCCGCCACCTTGTGCGCGAGCGCTAGAAGACCTGCCGAAACCGCGTCCATACCCACACCCTTTTCTGCCGAGCTAGCTAGTCACGTCTGCGTGCCTAAGCAATGTGGCGGACTGTGATTTTCCGGATCGTTAGATGGGCGTCTCGCTTTGAATCCGAACCGTTCGCTCCTGTGGCGAGAAAAAGGCGGAGCCTGCGCTCAGCGGCCCTTGCGGCGCGACAGGCGCCTGGCATTGGCGCGGAGCGTCTTCCGTCCCGGCGCCGCCCAGGCATCGGCAGCCTCCTGCAGCGCATTGGGCGCCAGCGGCTTGCTCCACAGCTCGAGAGAGGTGAGCGCCCAGTAGCGCTGCCAAGCGAGGGCGCCGTCGAAAGCCGCCTCCGCTTTCTCGGTCACCATGCGCTGCGCCTCCTTCCGGCGCGACGGCGTGGACTGCATCGCCAGCATGGGCAGGCGGAAGGCAAGCACCTGCCATGCGGCGAACATGTCCTCGGCAGCTTGGGCGATCGGATCTGGCTTCGTCATCTTGTAAGGGTCGCTTCTGAAGGTCGGACTGCTGGTAACACTTGCTGCGGCCGAACAAATCCCGGTTCTTGGCCCAGCCATCATTTATGGGAGGAAAATTTCCGTGACCCTGACCGTCTACCATGCGCCGCCGTCCCGATCCGTCCGCATCCTCTGGCTGCTCGAGGAGATGGGCGTGCCTTACGAGACCAAGACCTTCCCCATTCGCGGCGACTACATGACCTCGGACGATTTCCGGGCCATCAATCCGACGGCCAAGGTTCCGGCGATCGACGATGACGGGCTGATCCTCTTCGAATCGGTCGCGATCATGGAATATCTTCTCGCCAAGCATGGCGCGAAAGGCCTCGCCCCGGAGCCTTCCGACAGGCTTTACGGCCCCTATCTGCAATGGCTGCATTACGGCGAAGCGGGCATGGGTCCTTACGTGACCATGTGCCTGGGTCACCGGCGCCTCCTGCCCGAAGCGGCGCGGATCCCGGCCATGGCGCAATGGGGAGAGGACAGCGCACGCCATTGCCTCGACGTGCTCGCAGGACAGCTCTCGGCGCATGACTACCTCCTGCCGACCGGCTTCTCGGCCGCAGACATATCGGTCGCCTATATGCTGCTGCTCGCCAAATTCGCCGGCATCATGAAGCATGCGCCCGAACCGGTGACGGCCTATTTCGACCGCTGCACCGCCCGCGAAAGCTGGAAGGTGGCGAGCGCTTCCCCGGAGGCATGATCGGCCGGAGAGGAGCTCTTCAGGCCATCATCTCCGACAGGAGCTCCTCTTGCAGCTCTGCAAGGATCGCCTCGTTCGCGCCGCCGATGATCGTCTCGCGCCCCGCCTCCATCATCACCGGCACGGCGAGCGGCGAAACATGGGCGAGCGGCTTGAGGACGAGATGCCCCTGGATCCGCGACAGGAGCGCGCCGAGGCGCCGGATGTCGAGGAAACCCGCCGCCGCATCGTTCCAGGCCGCCTGCAGAAGGATATGATCGGGCTCGTGCTCGCGCAGCACGTCGTAGATCAAGCCGGCCGAGAAGCTGACCTGCCGGCCTGATTTCTCCTGGCCCGGATGATTCCGCTCGATCATGCCCGCGATGATCGCGCAATTGCGGAAGGTCCGCTTCATCAGCTGCGCATCGGCGAGCCAGTCATCGAGATCGTCGCCCAGCATGTCCTCGTCGAACAGGGCATCCATATCGAGCCCGCTCGGATCGCGCCGCATCCAGACCGACAGCGCGTATTCGGTCGGACAGAAGCCCAGGGGCTGCATCCCCGCCCGCTCCAGCCGCCGCGTCAGAAGGGTGCCGAGCGATTGGTGCGCGATCCGCCCGTCGAAGGGATAGCAGACGAGGTGGAACTTCTCCGCCCGCTCGAAGGTCTCGATCAGGAGCTCGTCGGGCTTCGGCACATAGGATTTGCGCCTTTGCAGGTGCAGCCATTCCTGCACCTGCGCGGGAAGCTGGCCCCAGCGCGCGGGGTCGTTGACGATGTCGCGCACGCGGGCCGAAAGAAAGCTCGACAGAGGGAATTTCGAGCCCTGCCAGGAGGGGATCTTCACCTCGTCCGAGCGCGACTTGGTGACCAGAACGTCCGTCTCCTGAATGCCCTCGAAGCGCAGCACCTCGCCGGCGAAGAGGAAGGTGTCCCCCGGCGTCAGCTGGCTCGTGAACCACTCCTCCATCGTGCCGAGCTTGCGGCCCGGCCGCGCCCGCCCGGGCTTGCCGTCCGTGCCGCCCAGCCGTCCGATCCGGACATTGTAGACGGGCATCTCGACAATGGTTCCGGCGTTCAGGCGATAGAGCTGCGCCGTGCGCGGATCGCGGATGCGCATGCGGCCGTCCGGCTGGCGCACGATGCGGCGATAGCGGTCATAGGCCTTCATCGCGTAGCCGCCGGTCGCGACGAAATCGAGCGCCCGGTCGAACACCTCGCGCGGGAGCCCGGCATAGGGCGCCGCGCTCGTCACCTCGCGGTAGAGGTGGTCCGGATGAAACGGCTCCGCACAGGCCATGCCCCAGATATGCTGGCAGAGGACATCGAGCGCGCCGGGCTTCGCGCCCTCCCCGTCCAGAAGCCCCGCATCGACCGCTTCCTTCGCGGCGACGCATTCGAGCACCTCGAAGCGGTTCGCGGGCACGAGCAGCGCGCGGGACGGCTCGTCCATACGGTGATTGGCCCGCCCGATCCTTTGCACGAGGCGCGACGCGCCTTTCGGCGCTCCGAGGCAGATAACGAGGTCCACCGCGCCCCAGTCGATCCCCATGTCGAGCGTCGCCGTGCAGACGATGGCGCGAAGCCCACCCGCCTGCATCGCCGCCTCGACCCGTTCGCGCTGCGCCCGCTCGAGGCTGCCGTGGTGGAGGGCGATGGGCAGCGAGTCCTCGTTCAGCTTCCACAGCTCCTGAAAGCAGACCTCGGCCTGGCTGCGGGTGTTGGTGAAGACGAGCGTGGTGGTCGCGCCCTTGATCGCCTCGTAGACCGCGCCGAAGGCGTGGCGGCCCGAATGGCCGGACCAGGGTATGCGGTCCTCCCCCGTCATCACCCGCACATCGGGCCGCACGCCGCCTTTCCCCTCGATCAGCGCCGCTTCGGCACTTCCCTCCTCGGGCTGGGGCACGAGATAGCGCCGCAGCGGCAGGGGATCGGCGACGGTCGCGGACAGCCCCACCGTCCGCAGCGCGGGCGCCAGCGTCCACAGGCGGGCAAGGTCCAGCGAGAGGAGGTCGCCCCGCTTCGAGCCGCGCAAGGCGTGAAGCTCGTCGAGGACGACGCAGCGCAGGCCAGAAAACAGATCCTCGGCCGAAGGATGCGCAAGGAGCAGCGCGATCTGTTCGGGCGTCGTCAGCAGGATGTCCGGCGGCCGCGTCCTCTGGCGCTGGCGGACCGAGGATTTGGTGTCGCCGGTGCGCGCCTCGACCTGGATATCGAGGCCAATCTCTTCGATCGGCGTCTTCAGGTTCCGCTCGATATCCACCGCCAGCGCCTTGAGCGGGCTGACATAGAGGGTGTGCAGGCTGCGCTGGTTCTTGGGCCGTTCGGACAGCTCAACGAGGCTCGGCAGGAAGCCCGCAAGCGTCTTTCCCCCGCCCGTCGGCGCGACGAGCAGCGCAGAAGCCTCGGCCCGCGCCGCCTCCAGCACCGCGCGCTGATGGTCGCGCAGGCGCCAGCCGCGCCCGTCGAACCAGCTTTGGAAGCGCGGCGGAAGCACCGCATCGGGAAGCGAAGGGTCGAGCATCCGACCCATATAGGGCACGCTCGGGAAAGCCGCTGCCCTGCCGGGACCCCTTTACGGCTTGCGAGGCACGCCCCCAGCCGACACAACGCGCAGGCGCGCACATCGTCACCACCGCAGAGAATTCCATGTCTTCCATCACCCCGATCATCATGTCCGGCGGCGCCGGAACACGGCTCTGGCCTCTCTCGCGCAAGAGCGAGCCCAAGCAATACCGGGCTCTCGTCACGAACCGGTCGATGCTGGAGGAGACCGTGGCGCGGCTCGAAGCCGGTGGGCAGGAGGTCGCCCGTCCAGTCGTGATCTGCGGGGACGCGCATTGCGGGAAGATCCGGACGCTCCTGACACGCGACGGCGCCGCCGCCCCCGTCATCATCACCGAGCCGGTGGGCCGGAACACCGCCCCCGTCGCCATCGTCGCCAGCCTGCATGTCGCGAAGTCCGACCCGGAAGGCCTCGTCCTCCTCCTGCCCGCCGACCATCACATCCGCGACGCGCAAGGCTTCTGGGAGGCGGTGAACCGTGGACGGGCCGCGGCCGAGCGGGGGCATCTCGTCACTCTCGGCATCGCGCCGACGGGTCCCGAGACCGGCTATGGCTATATCCGCCGCGGCGCCCCTCTTACCGACGGCGTCTATGCCGTCGACGCCTTCGTCGAGAAACCCGACGCGGAGACGGCGGAGCGCTATCTTCGCGAAGGCGGCTATGCCTGGAATGCGGGCATCTTCCTCTTCCGGGCCCGCGATCTTCTCGCCGAGGCGCAGACCCATGTGCCCCAAATGGTGGAGGAGGCGCGCAAGGCCTATGACCGGGCGGCGCAGGAGGATGGCACGCTGCGCCTCGACGAAGCGAGCTTCGCGCAGGTCCCCGCCGATTCGATCGACTATGCGATCATGGAGCGGACGGACAAGGCCGCCGTGGTCGATCCCGTCAATATTGGCTGGGACGATATCGGCTCCTGGAGCGCCGTGGCCGAACACGCCCTCGAAGGCGGCGCGCTCGAAAAGGGTGATGTCCTCGCGCTCGACTGCGAGGGCAGCCATATCCGCTCCGACGGCCCGCTCGTCGCCGCCATCGGCGTGAAGGACGTCATCATCATCGCGACGGGCGACGCGGTGCTCGTCGTCGACAAGACCCGCGCGCAGGACGTCAAGACGATCGTCGAGAAGCTCAAGGCCGAGGGGCGGAGCGAGATTCTGTGACCGCGCTCGAAGAAGCCAATGCGAGGCTCAAGGCCTGGCTCACTGAGCACGCCCTGCCCGTCTGGGGGCGCAGGGGCCGCGACCATCGCGGCGGCTTCTATGAAGCGCTCGCGCCCGACGGCGCGCCGCTCATGGACCGGACCAAGCGCTTCCGCGTCCATCCGCGCATGGCCTATGCCTTCGCCCATGCCGAGGCGCTCGGCTGGACCGATCTCGGCCGCAGCGCGTCGGACCATGCCTGGAGCTTCACGCTCGAAGCGGGCACCGATGACGGCAGCCTGTCGGGCGACGGGCCGTTCACAGGCTTCGTGCATTGCCTGACGCCCGAGGGCGGGGTCGAGGACGGCAGGCGCGATACCTATGATCACGCCTTCGTCCTGCTGGCCGCCGCCTGGCGCCTGCGCGTCTTCGGCGACGAGCAGGCGGGCGAGGTCGCGAAGCGCACCCTCTCCTTCCTCGACAGGCTGCGACAGGACGATGGCAGCTATCTCGAAGGCGTCCCCGCCGCCCTGCCCCGCCGCCAGAACCCGCACATGCACCTCTTCGAGGCCTTCCTCGCCCTGCATGCGGCAGGGGTGGAGAGCGCGCTGGAGCGGGCCCGGGCCATTCATGCTCTCTTCACGGAACGCTTCTGGGACGGCGCGGTGCTGCGGGAGTTCTTCACGCAAGACTGGGCGCTCGACCCTCAGCGCGGCGATCTCGTCGAGCCTGGCCACATGGCTGAGTGGTGCTGGCTGCTCGACGGCTATGAGGAGGCGACCGGCGAGGACCAGTCCGCGCTCATCATGTCGCTCTACGAGGCCGCCGAACGCACCGGCCTGGGCGCCTCCGGCCTCCTCATCGACGAAGCGCATACGGACGGCGCGCCCAGCCGCGCGACGCGCCGCCTCTGGGTCCAAGGCGAATACGCCAAGGGCACGCTCGTCCTGGCGCGGCGGGGTAAGGATGGAATGGCCGACAAGGCCGCACGCCTGATCGGCCGCTTCATGGACGACTATCTCGGCACGCCGATGCCGGGCGGCTGGTACGACCAGTATGACGAGAACGGCGACATCGTCAGCGAGGACATGCCCGCCAGCAGCTTCTACCACATCGTCAGCCTCGCGGCGGAAGCCGATCGGACGGTGGCCGCCCTCTAGGCGCGGCGGCGCCCTGTAACCACCACGGTGACCGCCGCCCCCAGAACCGCAAGGCAGCCGATAAGCATCGCGCCCGGCGAGTCGTCATATTCGCCGAAGACGAAGAAGGCCCCACCAAGGGCTGCGACTGCCACGGCGATGAGGGGGACGAGGCTGTCTGCGAGAAGGGACTTCATGAGTTCGCTCCGGACCTGACGGCTCGCTGGCGTGAGCACCACGCTCCGCCCCTTATACCCGGATCTACTTTACAATACAAAGCTTGTTGGTCGCAAGGAGATGCGCGGCACCACGCCGCTAGCGCAGCTGCTCCCGCCCGCCTAGCGTCGCGCCGGGCGGACGGGGCGAAATCGGGCGTTGGGACAGGCAGGAGACATCGCCGTTCTCGGCGCAGGCATTGGCGGGCTGGCGATCGCGACGCTGCTCGCGGGTGAGGGACGCCGCGTCCTCGTCTTCGACCGGTTCGAGGCGCCGCGGGCCGTCGGATCGGGGCTGATGATCCAGCCGACCGGGCGTGCCGTTCTCGAACGGATGGGCCTGTGGGAGAATCTCGCGCCTCTTTGCGCACCCATCGACCGCCTGATCGGCCGAAACGAGCAGGACCGCCGCGTGCTCGATGTCCGCTTCGCGGCGCTCGGCACAGGCCGCCAGGGCTTCGGTACTCTGCGCGGCACGCTCTTCGAGACTCTGCTCGAGGCTGCGCGCGAGGCGGGCGCGACCCTCCTGCCGCAAAGCGATATCGAGGGTGCCGATGCCGAACGCGGCACGCTCCGCCTGAATGGCGGCCGCGAGGCGGGGCCGTTCGCACTGATCGTCGACGCGCTCGGCCTCCGGTCTCCGCTGACGAAGGCACCGCGTCGCGAGCTTCCCTATGGCGCACTCTGGGCGACCTTGCCCTGGCCTGCAGATGGGGATTTCGACCCGGCGGCACTTGAGCAGCGCTACCGCGCCGCCTCCCGCATGGCTGGGGTGATGGCATCGGGCCGGCCGAGCCCGGGCGCCCCGAAGACCGCGACCTATTTCTGGTCGATCAAGGCTGCGCAGGCGAAGGATTGGTGAGCCGCGCCTCTAGAGAGCTGGCGCAATGAGGCCGAAGCGCTCTGGCCGCAGACGGCGCCGCTCCTCGCCCAGATCACCTCTCACGACCAGCTGACCTTCGCGCGCTATCGCCACAGGACGCATCGGCGGCCGGTGTCCGGCCCCCGTCTGGTCCACGTCGGGGACAGCTGGCATGCCGCCTCGCCCCAGCTCGGCCAAGGTGCCAATATGGCGCTGCTGGATGCCTATGCGCTCGCCCTCGCGCTGAAGCATCACCGGGGCGAGGCCGCGCTCGCCGCCTATGCCCGAGCCCGGCAAGGCCACGTTGCCCTCTATCAGGCGATGAGCCGCGCCTTTACGCCGGTCTATCAGTCAGATGGAAGGGTCCTGCCCTGGCTGCGGGATCGCGTCGCCGCCCCGCTCATGGGCCTCTGGCCGGTACCCCTCCTGCTCGCCGCCACTGTCAGCGGCGCGCTAGGCGCGCCGCTGAAGAGGCTGGAGCTGCGCTAGATATCGAGCTCCGCTTCCAGCGCCCGGCCCTGGATGAACTCGCGGCGCGGCTCGACCACGTCGCCCATCAGGCGGCTGAAGATGTCGTCGGCCTCGTCGGCTTCGTCGATCTCCACGCGGAGGAGCTGGCGCGCATCCGCGTCCAGCGTCGTCTCCCAGAGCTGGTCGGGGTTCATCTCGCCGAGGCCCTTGTAACGCTGCAGCGCGATGCCCTTGGCGCCCGCCGCGCGGGCCGCTTCGAGAAGCTGCACGGGACCGTAGACCTGAACCTCGCTCTCCTTGCGGCTCCACACGGCAGGCTCGGCGAAGATCTCGCGCAGCGGCGCGACTGCCTCGGCGAGCCGCTTGGCATCGGCGCTCGAAAGAAGCTCCGCTGACAGATCATAGGCTTCGCGCACCCCGCGCACTTCGCGGGCGAGCGTCATGCCGCCCTGTCCGTCCAGCGTCGCGGTCCAACCATCTTCGCCCTCGTCGGCGAGACGGTCGAGCCGCGCGGCGAGCGCATCGCCCTGCGCCTGCTCGGCCTCCTGTCCCAGCGCCCCGGCGAGCGCGGCCTGCACGATGATGTCGCGGGGATAGCGGTCCGGAAAGGCCGACAGGCGGCCCTGCGCCGTGCGCGCAGCGGCGACCCGGTCGGCAAGATCCGCGCCCGCGATCACCTCGCCCGAAGACAGGCGCAGCGACGCGTCCTCAAGACCCTCCCGGTACAGATAATCCTCGAGCGCCGCCTCGTCGGTCAGGTACTGCTCGGACTTGCCGCGCGTCACCTTGTAGAGCGGCGGCTGCGCGATGAAGAGGTGACCGCGGCGCACGACCTCCGGCATCTGCCGGTAGAAGAAGGTCAGGAGCAGCGTGCGGATATGCGCGCCGTCCACGTCGGCGTCGGTCATGACGACGATCTTGTGATAGCGCAGCTTGTCGATGTTGAAGTCGTCGCGCCCGATGCCCGTGCCGAGCGCGGTGATCAGCGTGCCGACTTCCTGGCTCGACAGCATCTTGTCGAAGCGCGCCCGCTCTACGTTCAGGATCTTGCCTTTCAGCGGCAGGATCGCCTGGTTCTCGCGGTTGCGCGCCTGCTTGGCGGAGCCGCCGGCCGAATCGCCCTCGACGATGAAGAGCTCGGCCTTGGCGGGGTCCCGCTCCTGGCAGTCGGCGAGCTTTCCGGGCAGGGAGGAGACGTCGAGCGCGCCCTTGCGGCGGGTCAGCTCGCGCGCCCTGCGCGCCGCCTCGCGCGCGGCGGCGGCCTCGACCACTTTCTGGACGAGGCGCTTGGCTTCGGACGGGTGCTCCTCGAACCAGGTCGAAAGCTCCTGGTTGACGATGTTCTCGACGACTGGCCGCACCTCGGAAGAGACAAGCTTGTCCTTGGTCTGCGAGCTGAATTTCGGATCGGGAACCTTGACCGAGAGAACGCAGGTCAGCCCCTCGCGGGCATCGTCGCCCGACAGGGAGACCTTTTCCTTCTTCGAAAGGCCCGACGAGGTCGCATAGCCGTTCACCACGCGTGTCAGCGCCGCGCGGAAGCCCGCCAGATGCGTGCCCCCGTCGCGCTGGGGGATGTTGTTGGTGAAGCAGAGGACCTTCTCGTGATAGCTGTCATTCCACCACATCGCGCCTTCGACGGTGATCCCGTCGCGCTCGGCGGTGAAGCTGATCGGCTCGCCGATCAGCGGGTGCTTGGCGCTGTCGAGATAGCGCACGAAGGCTTCGAGGCCGCCTTCATAGAGGAGGGTCTCCTCTTTCACGTCGACATGGCGCGCATCGCGCAGCACGATCTTCACGCCCGAATTCAGGAAGGCGAGTTCGCGCAGGCGCCGCTCCAGCGTCTCGTAATCGAACTCCGTCATCGAGAAGGTCTCGGCCGAGGGCATGAAGGTGACTTCCGTCCCCGTCCTGTCCGTGTCGCCGAGCGCCTTGAGGTCCTCGACCGCGTCGCCCCTGCGGAACTCCATCTCGTGGACCTTGCCGGCCCGCCAGATGCGAAGGCGCAGCCAGTCCGACAGCGCGTTGACGACCGAGACGCCGACGCCGTGAAGGCCGCCCGAGACCTTGTAGCTGTTCTGGTCGAACTTCCCGCCTGCATGGAGCTGGGTCATGATGACCTGCGCGGCCGAGACGCCCTCTTCCTCGTGGATATCGGTCGGGATGCCCCGGCCATTGTCCTCGACCGTGACCGAGCCGTCCTCGTTCAGCGTGACCCCGACATGGTCGGCATGGCCCGCCAGCGCTTCGTCGATGGCGTTGTCCACCACCTCATAGACCATGTGGTGCAGGCCGGAGCCGTCATCGGTATCGCCGATATACATGCCGGGCCGCTTGCGGACAGCGTCCAAGCCTTTGAGAACCTTGATGGAACCGGCGCCATACTCGGTATCGGCGAGAATGGCGGACTGATCGGGGGCCGCGTCTGCGGGCATAGGCAACCTGACTGCTGAAAGACTCGAATCCTGCCCTGTTTTTCTAGCGGAAACCCGCCGCGAAACCAAGCGTTACGAGGTCGAAACAATTTAGGCGGGAACAGGTCCGGATGCCGCTCCTGATTCGATCCGCGCGCCTTCCGTCAGCCCAACGGAACGAGCTCGCCCTGGCGCACCGCGAAATGCTCCGCCCGCCCTTCCCATGCTGCGAACAGATCGGCATCCGTGCCGGTCATGAAGGCCTGGCAGCCGAGGGTTTCGAGGATGCCCGCCAGCGCCTCGCGCCTGTCCGCGTCGAGATGCGCCGCCACCTCGTCGAGGAGCAGGACCAGCGGCACCTCCGCGCTGTCCTTGCGCGCCGCCGCCCCAGCGAGGACGAGGCCGATCAGGAGCGCCTTCTGCTCTCCGGTGGAGCACAGGCGCGCGGGCTGATCCTTGTCCGCATGGGTGACATGGAGGTCCGAACGGTGGGGGCCGGACAGCGCCCTGCCCGCCTCGGCATCGCGCCTCCGGTTCGCGGCGAGCGTCTCGAGGAATTCGGCCTCGACATCGCTCGCCGAACGCTCCGCCAGAGCCTCTTCCAGCATCCCCTCCAGCGCCACCACGGCGCCGGGAAACGCGCCTTCCTGAAGCGCTGCATAGCCGCGCGCCAGCATGGCCGCCGTCGTCCTGCGCGCGGCCGCGACCGCGACTCCGGCCTCGGCCATCTGGGTCTCCAGCACGGAGAGAAGGCGTGGATCGGGCGCGCGCGGCCCGGTCAGCGCCGCCGTGCGCTGGCGCATCGCCGTCTCATAGGCAGAGGAGGCGCGGGCGTGCGCGGGATCCTGCGTCAGCGTCATCCGGTCGAGAAAGCGCCGCCGCTCTGATGCACCCTCCACGAAGAGCCGGTCCTGCGCCGGCGTCAGCCAGGAAAGAGCGATATAGTCGAGAAAGACGCCCGGTCCCGAAGCGGGCTCCCCGTCCACCCGCGCCTCGCGCCGCTCGGGCCGCGGCGGCGCGGAGCGGATCGACAGGCGCGTTTCGTCGGGCTCTTCGTCGCCGCCGAGGCTCGCCCCGATTCCGAACCCCTCCGCCCCCTGACGGCGGACATCCGACAGCCGCGCGGAGCGCAGTCCACGTCCCGGAGAGAGCAGGCTGATCGCTTCGAGAAGGTTGGTCTTGCCCGACCCGTTCGGCCCGCTGAGGATCACCGACCGCCCCGCGAAGCGCTGGTCGAGCGAGGGGTAGGAGCGGAAGTCGCGCAAGGTGAGGCGGCGGATGGCGATCATGCCCCGCGTTCGCAGCGAACCTGCCGAGGCACGAGAAAACTTGCCATTAGCAGCACGACGCCGCTCCAGAAGAGCACGCCGATAAACGGGATTTCAAAGGTTACTACCAGTCGAAACCGATGAATGAACTCCGCCATGCCTGTGAAAGGGGATGACGCACGCTCCACCGATCCGGACATAGTCACATATGACAAGCTAAGAGCTATCATCGACCCCGCAACGCCAATCAGGCGCAGGCCAACACGCACCCAGCTCACACCCGAAGCGGCATCAGCACGTAGAGCGCCCGCGCGTCTTCCTCGTCCTGGACGATGGTCGGGCTCGCGGGATCGGCCAGCTTGAAGGTCGCCGTCTCACCGTCGATCTGGCCGGAGATGTCGAGGAGGTAGCGCGCGTTGAAACCGATCTCGAGTTCGTCGCCCGGGTAGTCGACCGACAGCTCCTCGGTCGCCGTGCCCGTTTCAGGGTTGTTCACGAGGAGCTGCAGCCGGTCGCCGCCGAGCGAAAGCTTCACCGAGCGCGTCTTGTCCGCCGAGACGGTCGAGACCCGGTCGACCGCGCGGGCGAAATCGGCATTGTCGACCGCCATCACCTTGTCGTTCCCGGTCGGGATCACGCGCTGATAGTCGGGGAAGGTGCCGTCGATCAGCTTGGAGGTGAGCACAACGTCGCCCGAGGCGAAGCGGATCTTGGACGAGGTGACGCTGATCGCGACCTCGTCCTCGGCATCGTCGAGCAGGCGGCGCAGCTCGAGCACGGCCTTTCGCGGCACGATCACGCCGGGCATGCCCTCGGCGCCCTCGGGCAGCGGCGCGTCGAGGCGGGCGAGCCTGTGCCCGTCGGTCGCCACGGCGCGAAGGGACCGCATCTCGCCTTCGGTCTGCGCGTGCAGATAGATGCCGTTGAGGTAGTAGCGCGTCTCCTCCTGGCTCATGGCGAAGCGCGTCTTGTCGATCAGGCGCCGCAGGTCCGAGGAGGGCAGGACGAATCGCGTGCCGCCCTCATCCGAGGTGATCTGCGGGAAGTCCGCTTCGGGCAGGACGGCGAGCGTGAATTCCGAGCGGCCAGCGGTCAGCTTGAGGCGGCCGCCCTCCCCGCCGGTCTCGAGGCCCACCTGCGTGCCGTCGGGCAGCTTGCGCACGATGTCGAAGAGGGTCAGCGCGGAGGCCGTCACCGCGCCGTCCTGGTCGACGTCTGCGGGCACCTGCTCGACCACTTCGATGTCGAGATCGGTCGCCGTCAGGGACAGCGTGCCGCCATCGGCGCGCATCAGGACGTTGGAGAGGATCGGAATCGTGTTCCGGCGTTCGACGACGCTCTGCACATGGCCGAGCGCCTTCAGGAGCGTGCCGCGTTCGATGGTGACCTTCATGGCGTCCGGGGACCCTCCTCGCGCTCCGGCGTTCCGGGAAAATGGGTCCCGAGACTAAGCACAGCCCGCAGCCGAGCGCCAGCGGGACACCGCGCCGAATGGAACCGGAAACCGTTTTCTTCAGGTTCCAGACATCAGGAACGCCCGCCCCGCATCGCCTGTTCATGTTTGGATGCAGAGCCTTGGGCCTGCGCTAGGATCGGCGGCCGGGATGCCGCCGGGGCCGCCAGTGCGGTCAAGACCCCGATTCGCGCCGCCGGCGCATGGAGCCAGAGCCCCTTGACCTTGCTGCCACCGTTTCTCGCCGAATATCGCGCCCTGATCGCGCTCGGCCTCGTCGCCCTCCTCTTCGTCGGGTTCATGCGGGAGCGGCATCCGCCTTCGGTCATCGCAGCGATGGGGGCTGCGGCGTTCCTGCTGCTCGGCCTCGTTCCCGCCGACGAGGCGATGGAAGTCTTCTCGAACGAGGCCCCGATCACGATCGCGGCGTTGTTCATCCTGTCGGGCGCCTTGGTGCGGACCGGGACCCTGGAGGCGGTGGCGACGCGCATCTTGGAGCTGGCCCGGACGCGGCCGCGACTGGCCCTCCTGCTCCTGTTCGCAGGCACTTTCCTCGCCTCTGCCTTCATGAACAACACGCCGGTCGTGATCATCACGATCCCGATCGTCACGGCCCTCGCGGCGCAGCTCGGCCGCTCGCGCAGGCGGTTCCTCATTCCGCTCTCCTACATCACCATTCTCGGCGGCACCTGCACGCTGATCGGCACCTCGACCAATCTCCTCGTCGACGGCATCGCCCGGGCCCGCGGCCTCGAAGGGTTCGGCGTGTTCGAGATGACAGGCGTCGGCCTCGTCGCCGCCGCGGTCGGCGCCACGACCCTGGCGCTGCTCGGCCGCCCGCTCCTGCCGGGCGGCGATGACCCGGATGCGGCGCCGGAGGAGCCCTCCCCGGTGCTGAGCGAGCTGAGGGTGCGAAAGGATGCCAAGGCGATCGGCAGCCCCCTTTCCGGCCTCAGGCCGCTCGCGCCGCGCGGCGTGAGCCTCGTCGCCGCCTATCGCGGCAGCGAGAGGATCGACGGATGCGCCGAGACGACGCTGCAGGCGCGCGACCGGCTCATCATCCGGGCGAGCGAAGCGGAGCTTCTGACCCTCGCCCGGTCACCCGATTTCGAAATGGGCTTCGCCATCCGCTCTCCGAGTTCCGCGCCCAAGGAGATCGTCACCCTGACCCTCGCCGCCAACGACCCGGCCGTGGGCGGCGCGCTGCGCGCCGCGCCATTCGCCTCGCGCCTGCCCGTGCGGATCCTCGGCGCCTCGCGGCACCGTCACCTCGCCGGACCCGATATCGCCAATCTCGTCCTCAAGGCCGGCGACCAGCTCTGGATCGAGGCGACGACGAACACGATCCGCATCCTGCGGGAAACGCCGAGCCTGATCGTATCCGGTCCGCCGCAGCAATTCGCCTTCCGGCGGGAGCGGGTCGCCCTCGCGGCCGCCACCATGGCGGGCGTGGTCGGCCTCGCCGCGCTCGGCGTCATGCCGATCTCCGCCCTCGCCCTGATCGGCGCCGCGATCATTCTCTTCCTGCGCTGCGTCGATGCGCAGGAGGCCTGGCGCTCCATCGACATGGACGTGCTGGTCCTCATCTTCTCGATGCTGATGATCGGCAGGGGGCTCGAGGCATCGGGCTCGGTGATGCTGATCGTAGAGGCCTCGACGCCGTGGCTTCAGGACCAGTCGCCCTTCATGCTGCTCCTCGGCATCTACGCGCTGACCTCGTTCCTGACGGAACTCGTCACCAACAACGCCGTCGCGGTCATCATGACCCCGCTCGTGATCGGCCTTGCAGGCTCGCTCGGCATCGATCCGCACGCCCTCATCCTGGCGGTGATGTTCGCGGCGAGCGCGAGCTTCGCCACCCCGGTCGGCTACCAGACCAATACGCTGGTCTATTCGGCCGGCCGCTACCGCTTCTCGGATTTCCTCAAGGTCGGCGTGCCGATGAACATCACCGTCGGCATCGGCACCTGCCTCGCCATCGTGGCCCTGTTCGGGGTCTGACGGCGGCCCGGCGCGGGTTCAGCCGCGCTCGAACTCGTCGAAGATGGCGGTGATCCGGTCGCCGAACACGGCATCGGTCTCGGCCAGGATCTCGGCGGCCTTCACCGAATGCATGACGGTGGTGTGGTCGCGGTGAATCATCGCGCCGATGCCGGTCAGCGGCGTGTCCGTCAGCTTGCGCGCGGCGAGGCAGAAGGCATGGCGAGCACGCACGATGGGCTGCTTGCGGGCCCGTCCGGCGACCTCTTCCTTGGTCAGGCCGAAAGTGCGCACGGTGAAGTCGAACACGTCCTCGATCGTGACCGCCTGGCGGCGATGGGACAGATGCTCTGCGAGAAGCTTGCGCACGCGCTCGTCGGAGAGGCTCGCGCTGCCGGCGGATTGCTGGCCGCGCGGGGCGCCTTCCGCCTCGATCGCGACCTGGATCAGCGAGAGCATCCCTTCGAGTTCGCGCACGGAGTCTTCGCAGCGGCGGGCGATCAGGTCGAGATGGCGCTGCGGGATGGTGATGCCGGACTGCGCCTCGAAGACGGCGGCGGCCTGACGGGCGACCCGCAGGCGCAGGTCGTAGTCCGGCCGGTCGATCGAGACGCAGAGGCCACCGGCCAGCCTGTCGGCCAGGCGCTGGGAGATGCCGGTCTCGGCGAGCCGCGCGGGCGGCAGCGCACCGGCGACGAGCACGCGCTTGCCCGCGCCGCGCAGGCGGTCGATCAGGCAGTCGAGCTCTTCCTGGGTGCGCTTCCGGCCGCGCAGGAGCTGGATATCGTCCACCATCAGGACGTCCGTGCTCTGCAGGAAGCTGCGCAGCTCCTTGACCGATTTGGAGATGAAGGCCTCCGACACGTCGGTCATCAGGCTGTCATAGGTCAGGTAGAGGACATTGTCCCCGCCCCTGCGGCGCAGCCATTCCTGCGCGGCGGCGTTCAGGAGGTGCGTCTTCCCGCGCCCGGCGGAGCCGTAGATATAGGTCAGCGGCGCGCCCGTGCCGTCCAGCATCTTGGTGACGGCATGGCGGGCCAGCCGGTTGGTGTCGTTGACGCAGAAGCGCTCCAGCGTCATCGCGCTGTGGAAGCTCGAAGGCAGCGCGCTGTCGAAGGGCTGCGCGGCGGCCTGCGGCTGTTGAGGCGGCGTCTGGGGCTGTTCCCGTCTGGCGATGTTCACGGCGGCGCCTCCCTCGGCGCGCCCTCCGGCATGGAAGGGCGATGCGGTGACTCTAGGCGCGGGACGCGCCGGGGCCAATGCGGCGGGGCTTTCCGCCCGCTGGACCTGGGCGAGATCCTGCACGCCCTTGACCGAGAGACGGTTCACCGGGCCGCAGCTCTTGTTCCAGACCTCGCGCATGCCGCTGGCGAAGCGCTGCGAGATCAGGCTGGCGGAGAAGCGCGTCGGCGTATGCAGGACGACGCGGCCCTCGCCCGCCTCGGCGAGACCGAGCGTTTCGAAATAGCTGTCATAGACCGCCGGTCCGAAGCGGTCGCGCAGCTCGGACTTGAAGGTCGAAAAGCGTTCTTGATCGATGGACGTCGGCATGGCGGAACTCGGGCAATAGAGGGCCGTGCTCCGCATCGGGCGGATGCGGCCCAGAGATGAAACATTCGCGGTAGAGACAGCGGGCGGCGCCGCCTCGGCCCAAACTGGGCGGTCAGCGTAAACGCCGCGTAAATTCCGCGGCGGACGCGTCTCGAACCGGGACGGCTATGGGCTGAGACTCGGGGATGGCCGCTTGCTCACTGATCCCGAACCGTGCGCCATGACCTTCCCCTTCTTCCTGAATTCAAACGATTTGCACCGTCCGATACCAGCTTCGCCACAGTATTCCCACGGCCTGTCGATGACAAGACGATGACCGGTTGAGTCAGGCGATTCTCTCGCGCGATTCTCACGCAGTCGAGCTGGAATCGCCGTGAATCAAGCGTTTACCTCTGCTTAAGAAATTTCCTGGCGCGACTCGACTCTTTTCAACAACGGTTGGAATCTTCTGCACGGCACAAATGTATGATTTTGTTCGAAAATAAGGAACAAAAGCGCACCACGGACGCCGGTCACAACATCTGGTGCCCAGCAAACTGGACTCGCACAAGACTCGCTCGCAACAAAAAACCCGCCCCAAAATGGGACGGGTTTCTGATGGATCCTGGCACACCTCGAAGGCGAACGCCGCCGCCCCCAACTCCCGCGCAGCGGGAGAGGGCGGCGCGGCTCAGGCGCTGATCGCCTTCACGCGGCTCGACAGGCGCGACACCTTCCGGGAGGCGGTGTTCTTCGCCACGACGCCCTTGGAGACGGCGCGGAACATTTCGGACTGCGCGACGCGCAGAGCGTCCTGAGCGGCGGCCTGATCGCCGGAGGCGATCGCCTCCTCGACCTTGCGCAGATAGGTGCGGACGCGGCTGCGGCGCGCCTTGTTGACCGCCGTGCGGCGCTCGATCTTGCGGACCATCTTCTTGGCCGAAGACGTATTGGCCATGCGGAAAACCTCTAAGCGGGATATGTTGGAACTCGAAGGCGGGCGCATAGCGCCGGGGGCGCCCGCCGTCAACGCCGAAGGCGCTCAGCCCGGCGATGCGGCAGAGCCGGCGAGGAGGCCGCCATCGAGGTTGATCTCGGCCCCGGTCATGTAGGCCGCCTCGCCCGAGGCGAGAAGCACGCAGACGGCGGCGACTTCGGAGGGTTCGCCGAACCGCTTGAGCGGCGTATCGGCGACCAGCGCCGCCATGCGCGAGGCACGCTCTTCTCCCTCGCCCAGCATCGGCTCCCACATGGGAGTGAGGATCGCAGCGGGGTGAACCGAATTGCAGCTTATCCGCCAGCCCTGCTGGGCGCAGTACAGCGCCACGGTCTTGGTGTGATTGCGCACCGCCGCCTTGGAAGAGGCGTAGGCCGCGGCGCCCGGAATGCCGACGAGGCCCGAGCGCGAGGAGATGTTGACGATGGCGCCCTCCCCCTTCTGCCGCATCGCGCCGATGGCGTAGCGGCAGCCAAGAAAGGTTCCGTCGAGATTGACCGCGTGCACCGCCCGCCAGTCGGCGAGGCTCGCATGCTCGGGATCGTGCGGGCGGGCGCCCTCCTCGAAGCCGGTGACGCCGGCATTGTTGACGACCACGTCAGCCTGCGGGGCCGCTTCGGCCAGACGCGCCCAATCGCCCTCTTCGGCGACATCGAGGCACAGGAAGCGCTGACCAAGGGCCTCGGCGGCCACGCGGCCCTCGGCCTCGTTCTTATCGGTGAGAAGGACGGAAGCGCCTTCCTCGGCGAAGGCTTTGGAGATGGCGAGGCCGATGCCGCGCGCGGCGCCGGTGACGATGCAGAGTTTTCCTGCGAGTTCGGGCATGAGGGTGTTCCCAAGAGAAATGGCAGCGTCGCCGCCGTCAGGCGGCGCGAGAGCGGATGAGCCGGATTACCGGTGCCGCTTGTCCATTTCTCTCTCCTTAGATCCCCGACGCCTCATTGGCAGTGCGGACAGGTGCGGTCAACGCTGGCAGCCGCCGCAATAGAAGGTGCTGCGTCCCGATTGCACGATCCGCGCGATCACGCCGCCGCAGCGCCCGCAGGGCTCGCCCTCGCGGCCATAGGCAGAGAAGGCGTGCTGGAAGGCGCCACGCTCGCCGCGCGCATCGGCATAGTCGCGCAGCGTGCTGCCGCCCGCCTCGATCGCCTCGGCCAGCACCGCCTTGACGATGGGCACGAGCCGCTCTGCCCGCTTTCGCCCGATGCTCGCCGCCTGGCGCCGCGGGCTGACGCCCGCCCGGTGCAGCGCCTCGCACACATAGATGTTGCCGAGCCCCGCTACGATGCGCTGGTCCAGAAGCGCCTGCTTGATGGGTGTCCGCCGGCCCTCCAGCGCCTGAGCGAGATTTTCGCCGGTCCAGCCCTCCGAGAGCGGCTCCGGCCCCATGCCCGCGAAGTGACGGCAGGTCACAAGCTCCCTCGAAGGCACGAGATCCCAGAAGCCGAAGCGGCGGGGGTCGACGAAGCCGATGCGAACCGGTCCCGCGGCCCCGCCCTCGGCTTCCAGCACGATGTGCTCGTGCCGGTCCGCCGGAACCTTCGTCTCGAAAGCGCCCGGCATGACCGGGTCCTGCCCCGCCTGCACGGTGAAGCGGCCAGTCATGCCCAGATGCGCGATCAGGGTTTCGCCGCTGTCGAGCGGCAAGGTGAGGTATTTCGCCCTGCGGCCGACGCCCAGGACCCGGGCGCCCGTCAGCCGCACATCCAGGCCCTCGGGCAGCGCGAAGCGCAGGTCCGGCCGGCGCTGCACGAGAGAGGTGATCCGCGCGCCGTCGAGCGCAGGCGCCAATCCGCGGCGGACCGTCTCGACCTCGGGCAATTCGGGCATGGTCAGCGCCGCTCCCGGGACAAGAGGGCGGGCGGCGGGAAGGATTCGGGAAGGCTCATCGCCGCCAGATGGGCATGGGAGCGGCAGGACGCCAGTGCCACCGGGCCTGCGCCGGGAGCGGCGGTCCTAAAGAGCCAGAGCCGTGCGCAGACGCGCCTTCTGGGTGTCGTTGAGCACCGTCATCTCATCGATCAGCGCGCTGGCTTCCTTGGTGCTGGCCCGCTCGGCCCGCAATGCGCTCAAGGCCTGCCCCGTCAGGTCAGGTTCGCCATCGGCTTCCCGCACTTCGGACAGAAGCGCGCCGGCGGCGAGGCCGGTGAGAACCTGCGCGCCCCTCTCGGACAGCTCGATGGCGACGGCGGTGCCGTTCCTGTCCACGAAGAGCATCACGGAATTGCCGTCCACGATTCCGCTGAGGAGTTCGAACCCGCCCTCTTCCGCGACGGCAGCGCTCGAATAGGCAGCGCTGGCAGCAGCCAGTCCCAACACACGCAGCAACATGGCACTCTCCCGAAGGGCCCGCCCCTCACCGCTCTCATCCTGTTACAGTGTGCGACGCACATGCAAGGGTAAAGTTGCAGTTAAGGGTTGAGGGAGAGAGCGCGCGAACCCGCCATGCGGGAACGAAAAAGGGCGGCCCGCAGGCCGCCCTTTCCCTTAGCCGATGGAGGCGGGACTTAGAAGTCCATGCCGCCCATGCCGCCCATGCCGCCGCCGGGCATGCCGCCGCCGGCGCCGCCGGAGTCTTTCTTCGGCGCCTCGGCGATCATCGCCTCGGTGGTGATCAGCAGGCCGGCGACCGACGCGGCATCCTGCAGGGCGGTGCGGACGACCTTGGCGGGGTCCACGATGCCCATGGCGGTCAGGTCGCCATATTCTTCGGTCTGCGCGTTGTAGCCGTATTTCGTGTCGGACTGCTCGAGCAGCTTGCCGACGACGATGGAGCCTTCCTCACCCGCATTCTCGACGATCTGACGCAGCGGCGCCTGGAGGGCGCGGCGGACGATCGCGATGCCGGCATTCTGGTCGGCATTGTCGCCGGTCATGCCGTCGAGGACCTTGGAGGCGTAGAGGAGCGCGACGCCGCCACCGGGGACGATGCCTTCTTCCACGGCCGCGCGGGTCGCGTTGAGGGCGTCGTCGACGCGGTCCTTGCGCTCTTTCACTTCGACTTCGGTCGCGCCGCCGACCTTGATGACGGCCACGCCGCCGGCCAGCTTGGCGAGGCGTTCCTGCAGCTTCTCGCGGTCATAGTCCGAGGAGGTGTCCTCGATCTGCTTGCGGATCTGCGCGGTGCGGGCCTCGATGTCGGCTTTCTCGCCGGCGCCGTCGACGATCGTCGTGTCGTCCTTGTTGATGACGACGCGCTTGGCCGTGCCGAGCATGTCGAGGCCGACATTCTCGAGCTTGATGCCGAGATCTTCGGAGACGACCTGGCCGCCCGTGAGGATCGCGATATCCTCGAGCATGGCTTTCCGGCGGTCGCCGAAGCCGGGGGCCTTCACGGCCGCGATCTTCAGGCCGCCGCGCAGCTTGTTGACCACGAGCGTGGCGAGCGCTTCGCCTTCCACGTCCTCGGAGATGATGAGGAGCGGACGCGAGGACTGGACCACCGATTCGAGGAGCGGAAGCATCGACTGGAGGTTCGACAGCTTCTTCTCGTGCAGGAGGATGTAGGGATCCTCGAGCTCGGCGGACATCTTGTCGGCATTGGTGATGAAGTAGGGCGACAGGTAGCCGCGGTCGAACTGCATGCCCTCGACGACGTCGAGTTCGGTCTCGGCGGTCTTGGCTTCCTCGACCGTGATCACGCCCTCATTGCCGACCTTCTCCATGGCTTCGGCGATCATGTCGCCGATGGAGCTTTCGCCGTTCGCCGAGATCGTGCCGACCTGGCGGATGCCGTCGGAGCCGGAGACCGGCGTGGAGATCGAGCGGATTTCCTGGATGACGCGGGCAACGGCCGTGTCGACGCCGCGCTTGAGGTCCATCGGGTTCATGCCCGCCGCGACCGACTTGGCGCCTTCCTTGACGATGGCCTGGGCGAGGACCGTGGCGGTCGTCGTGCCGTCGCCGGCTTCGTCATTGGTCTTGGACGCGACTTCCTTGATGAGCTGGGCGCCCATGTTCTCGAACTTGTCTTCGAGTTCGATCTCTTTTGCGACCGAGACGCCGTCCTTCGTGGTGCGAGGGGCACCAAAGGATTTCTCGATGACGACGTTGCGGCCTTTCGGGCCAAGCGTGACCTTCACCGCATTGGCGAGGGTGTCGACGCCGCGCAGCATGCGTTCGCGGGCGTCGGCTTCGAAGCGGACTTCTTTGGCAGCCATGTTCTAGCTCCTTGAATTTCGTGAAAGGGGAAGAGAGGCGAGGCTTCAGTCGACGATGCCGAGAATGTCGCTCTCTTTCATGATGAGCAGGTCCTCGCCGCCCAGCTTGACCTCGGTGCCCGACCACTTGCCGAACAGGATGCGGTCGCCTTCCTTGACGTCGAGGGGCGTGACCTCACCTGTGTCCGAGCGCGTGCCGGAGCCGACGGCGACGACTTCGCCCTGCTGCGGCTTTTCCTTGGCGGTATCGGGGATGATGATCCCGCCGGCGGTCTTTTCGTCCTCTTCGGTGCGGCGCACCAGGACACGGTCGTGAAGCGGTCTGAAAGCCATGTCGCTCTCCGTTGCTCGGTTGATCGAACGCAGCCTTTAGCACTCGCATGCAGTGGCTGCTAACGGCGCGGAGCTAAGAATGCGCAGCGGTCCCGTCAACACCCCCGCGCTGCGAGATTTCGCACTTTGGAAGAAATGCGCGCGAAGCGGGCCCGCCGCGCGCGAAGCTGGCGCGACATCGCGGTCATGGCCGCCCGGCCGGGCCCGCCTAGCTTCCCCTCATGCGCCGTCTCGATTCATCCCGCCTCGCCCTTCTGGCCGTCCTCCTCTGCGCACAGGCCTGCAACGCCCAGGAGACGCAGCCTCCCGTCGATGCCCGCAGCGAGCGGGCCGAGCCGCGGGTCCGGCCTGACGTCAACGCGGCCTATCTCGATCCGTCCCTCGACGTGGAGCGGCTGGCGCGCGGCTTCGCTTCGGAGGGGCGGGAAGCCTTCGCGGCGCGGGATGCCGTCACGCGGGCGCTGACGATCGAACCGGGAATGGCCGTAGCCGATATCGGCGCGGGAACGGGCATATATCTCGAGCCCTTCGCGGACGCCGTAGGTCCCGACGGAACAGTCTACGCCATCGACATCGCCCAGCCGCTCGTGGACTATCTCGACGCCTATGCCCGGGAACGAGGCCTCGACAATGTCGAGCCGGTCCTCGGCGAGACGGCCACGACGACGCTTCCCGACGCCTCGGTCGATCTCGTCTTCACCTCGGACGTCTATCATCACTTCGAGCGGCCGCGCGCGATGAACGCGCATCTGTTCGACGTTCTGCGCCCCGGCGGCACCTATGCCATCCTCGACTTCCGAACGGACGAGGATGCGCCGAGATGGATCCGCGATCATGTCCGCACCGACATGGCGACGGTCATCGCCGAAGTGACCGCGGCCGGTTTCGTTTTCGCCCGCGAAGTTCCGGTGCGGGGTCTTCAGGAAAACTACCTTCTGCTCTTCGAGCGGCCATGACATCGTTCGCGGAAGCCTGAACAATGTAACGCCGGATTCATTATTCCCCGTCAAAACTCTCCTCATGGGCATGAGGGCGGATGCGCGGGCCAGGCGATGGCACTGGCTTGATGTTTGGCTGCGAGTGCAGGCCGAACAGGATGCGGGGCTGATCGCCAAGCGGCGCGGCCTCGCTTTGACCGCGATGGTGTTCGCCGTCTGCACCGGCACCCTCGTGACCGTCGAGATCGGCAGGCATGGCATGACATGGGCTGCGGGCATCGGCTTCGTCGCCTTCGCAGCCTATGCCTGCATCCTCCTCCTGCTGCGCTCGCGACCGGGCTATGCCAGGCCAGCGGCCTTCCTGCTTGCCACCTACTATCTCGCCGTGTCCTCTTCGGCCTATCTCACGGGCGGCTCGGACAGCAGCCTCCTGCCTCTCCTTCTGGGCATGCCTCTGGCGACCAGCGTCTATTTCGGCGCGCGCGGAACGCTCGTCTCCACCATCGCCACGCTCGGCGCGATCTGGCTGGCCCACCTCATCGGAAACAGTCCGGCCTTCTACTCCTCCATCCTGGCGACGGTCGTGGTCTGTTACAGCGCGCTGGCGCTGGCATCGGCGGCGATCGTCGACACCGTCCTGACCGAACTCAAGAAGGCGAAGAGCGCGGCCGAGGCGTCGAGCCGGGCCAAGTCCGCCTTCCTCGCGACCATGAGCCATGAGCTGCGCACCCCGATGAACGGCATATTGGGCATGGCCGAGATCCTGCGGGACGACGACCGGCTGGAGGCGGACCAGAAAGAGCGGCTCGCCGCGCTTCACCGTTCGGGCGAGATCCTCGTCTGCCTGCTCGACGACGTGCTCGATGTCTCCAAGATGGAGACGGGAACCGTCGAGATCTGCGATCGGGACGGCTCGCTGCGCGCCGACCTCGCATGCGTGATCGACGCCTATGAGACGCTCGCGCGGGCGCAGGGCCTGGTTCTGACCGCCGAGATCGACGAGGCGCTCCCCGAGCGGCTCGTCTTCGACCCGGTCCGCCTTCGCCAGTGCATCGGCAACCTCCTGAGCAATGCGGTGAAGTTCACCGAGGACGGCTCGATCGCCCTGCGAATCGAGCCGTCGGGCGCGCCAGCACCCGATGGGACGCTCTGCATCAGGGTCGTCGTGGCCGATACGGGAATAGGAATCGACGAGGACGAGGCGGAGCGCCTTTTCGCCGAGTTCACGCGGGTCGACGAAACCTCGACGCGCCGGACCGGGGGAGCGGGCCTCGGCCTCGCCATCGTCTGGCGCCTCGCAAGAGCGATGGGCGGCGGGCTCGTCTTCGAAAGCGAGCCCGGCAGGGGCTCGACTTTCGAATTCACCTTCCGCGCCTCCGTCTGCGCCGCGCCCCTGGCCAGCAATGACGACTCCCGGTCCGCCACCTATGAGGGCGCCGGAAACCTCTTCGTCCTGTCGGTCGACGACAATCCCATCAATCGCCAGGTCGCCCGCCTGTTCCTCGAGAGCGAGGGGCTGGCCGTGCGCGAGGCCGAGGACGGCGAGGAGGCCCTGACCGCCCTTGCGGCCGAACGGCCGGACGTCCTCCTCCTCGACCTCTTCATGCCGGGCCTCGACGGCCGCGACGTGTTGCGCCATGTGCGGCAGGAAGAAGCGCGCGAAGGTCGCTCCGCCCTGCCGATCATCGTCGTGACGGCCGATGCAGACCCCGAGACCGAAAAGCAGGTCCTCGAGCTGGGCGCGAACGGGTTCTTGACCAAGCCCGTGACCAAGGCGAACCTGCTGGCCGAAATCCAGCGGGTCGCGCCCGA
The DNA here is from genome assembly GCF_000733125.1 of Parvularcula oceani. Lineage (GTDB taxonomy): Bacteria > Pseudomonadota > Alphaproteobacteria > Caulobacterales > Parvularculaceae > Parvularcula > Parvularcula oceani. The sequence goes on from NZ_JPHU01000001.1 coordinate 338,192, forward strand.
CCGGGGAACCGCCCGCCCCGCCGCGCGTGCCTGCCGGGCGAACGGGCCGGCCTGACGGCTCTTGCTTGCGCGCCGCCTAGGGCGCGGCCTTGCCCGCGGCGACCCGGCCTTCTATCAGACCTCCCCTCCACGACAGGCGATGGAGAAGAGAAGGTCTCCGAATGTCCCTGAACAGACGGGCCGCGATGAGGCTCGGGACCGCAGCGCTGCTCGCGAGCGCCCTTCCAGGCTGCGGATCGGCGAGCTATGCGCCGAAGCCGGATGGCTGGCGCCGCTTCCGGGTGACGACCAGAGTGGCCATCCCGCGCGAGGGCGCGGCGGTGCAGGCCTGGGTGCCCGTCCCGGCCGTCTCAGAACCAGGATGGATGCGTCCGGGCGAGATGGTGTGGCGGACCGATGCCGCCCAAGCCGCCCTGAAGACCGATGCGCGGACCGGCGCCCGCTTCGTGCACGCCGTCTGGCCCGCAGGGGATGCGCCGGCGACGCTCGAAGTGACGAGCATGGCCGCGACGCAGTCGCGTTCGGTCGACCTGACGCAGCCCCGTCCGCACCCGCCCTTATCGCCGGCCGAGCGAAGCCGCTTCACCGCGCCGACCAGGCTCATCCCCACGGACGGCATCGTCGCGCAAACGGCCGCCGCCATCACCGCGGGGGCGCGGAGCGACCTCGAAAAGGCGCGGCGCATCTATGACTGGGTGGTGGAGAAGACCGCGCGGAACCCCGAGACCCGCGGCTGCGGGCTCGGCGATATCGCCTCCATGCTGATGATGGGCGACCTGACCGGCAAATGCGCCGACCTCAACGCGCTCTATGTCGGGCTCGCCCGCGCCTCCGGCCTGCCCGCGCGCGATGTCTACGGACTGCGCGTCGCACCCTCCGATTTCGGCTATGACAGCCTCGGCGCGGGCTCGTCCGATGTCACGGGCGCGCAGCACTGCCGCGCCGAAGTGTTCCTGAGCGATTTCGGCTGGGTCCCCGTCGATCCTGCCGATGTGCGCAAGGTCATGCTGGAAGAGGAAGCGCGCGCGCTGCACCTGCGCGATCCTCAGGTGCGGGCCGCCCGCTCCGCGCTCTTCGGCGCCTGGGAAGGCAATTGGGTCGCCTACAACTTCGCCCATGACGTGAACCTGCCCGGCGCGGACGGGGCGGATCTTCCCTTCCTGATGTACCCGCAGGCCGAAACCGGCGGCGAGCGCCGCGACCCCCTGGACCCGGACGGCTTCGCCTACACAATCGAGGCGCGCGAGAACCGGAGCTAGGGCGGAACCCGAACCGCCCGCCCGGGCTGGAAAGCAGGACGCCGCGAGATCCCCGCTCAGCTCGGCCAGCCGGTGCGGCCGGGCGTGTAGCCCTGCGGCCAGGGAGAAACGGAGGCCGGTTCCCGCTCCGCCTCGGCTGCCAAAGGTCGCCGAGACGGCGCTGGCGGCTCGCCGGCCTCTGTGGGGTTCAGAGAAGGTTCGGCCTTCCGCTTCTCGGTCAGCGCGGCCTGTGTGTAGCACACGTTCAGAGCAATCAGCAGGATGAGGAACAGCTCGATATAGGACACGAAGCTGACCGTCATCAGCATGACGCCCAGGCTGCTGAGCGCGATGCCGAGGGCGAAGCCGGCGCCGGGCTCTCCGTGCGTGCGGTTCTGCCGCATCAGGACGTAGGTGCCCTTCGCGGTTCCGAAAAACGCCGCCGCGAGGCTCGCCAGCAGAAGCCCCAGCCCCAGCAGGCCATATCCGAGTGCGACCTGCACATATCCATTTACGAAGTCGATGATCCCCTGCCCCTGACGCAGCGGCTCAAAGAGCGGATCGTCATAGTAATCCGCATCCCCAAGCAACGGCACCTGCCTGATCTTCACCGCGGCCGTTTCGAGAAGCTGCTGCCGGTAATCGAAGGTGCCGTATTCATCGACGGCATCGAAGCCGGTACTCTGCAGGGTCATATATGTGATGGCCAGAAGCGATGCGCCGCCGACGCCGATGAAGGTCCGCGTGCCCGCCGCTCTCGTCCTGAAATAGACGAGGCCTCCGACAGCCACTATCGCAGCCAAAATCGCCCCTCGAGAGCCCGTCGCCTCCAGAACGAAAGCGCAGGGCAGGAGCCACATCAGGGGCAGCCAAGGCTGATCCGCCACACGCCGCCGCCAGAACAGCAGGGCCATGCAGACGACCATCAGCTGGCCGAGAAGGATGCTGGACAGGGTGACGTTCACGCGGACGCCGCCGCCCCGGAACGCGCCGGTCCAGCCGAGAGCATTGTCGCCGAGCGGCTTGTAGTGAAGCCAGTTCTGAAGACCCGATAGGAGGCCTAGCGCCGTGAGAATGAGGAGACCCAGGAGCAGCCCCCAGAGGACGATCTGGATGTCGTTCATGCTGCGCACCGACCTGCGGACCGCGAGGTAGGGGAGAACCAGTTCGAGGCCGATATCTGCGAAGTGCCGGAGACTGTTGGTGAAGGTCTGAGTCATGCGGAGATCCAGGATCGCGACGATCGCGATCCAGATGCCGAAGAGGATGTCCGCCTTCCGCCAGATCCCGTTCTCACGCCTGCGCCCTCTCGCGGAGGGAGAGGCAGCAGCTTTCCCTCCGCCCACGCATAGTGGGAGCAGGAGAACGAGTGCAAGGACCTTCGCATGGTTCAAGATTATGAGGTAGTTCACCCCAGGGAAGGGCACGTATTCCTGATACTCGGATGGAACCGCGAAAACGACGCCGATATAAAACGCGATCTTCTGTGCCGGCGCTTTCGGAGCGAGAGCGAGAGCGACGAGACCGAGAGCGACAAGCGGGATGAACCGTGCGCTGATCGTGAAGAGTAGCAGGATACTGATGGCCCAGTAGGCGAAAACGCGCACAGCAAGGCCGCGCCAGTCCTCCGGATCGGACTTCGCCCGCGGCAGCGCCAGAAAGGCCGCCGCCAAGGCTGCGAGCAGAAACGGTGCGGCCTGCATGGTGTGGAACGGAATCATAGGTGTTTTCCTGGCTGCCGGCTCGTCACTAAGTCTCTCCGAGCTGGGGGCGAGGGCGGGTCAGCGCCCTTCCGCCTCTATGACATGCCGATAGAACTCCTCCGTCTGAGCGGCGATGCCTGCAGGGTGCAGCATCTTCGTGGCGCGTTGGCGCCCCTTCTGCGCGAGGGAACCGGCCAGAACGCGGTCTTGCAATAATCGTCGCAGGGCTACCACAGTCTCCTCAACCGATCCCGGGGCGACGAGCAATCCGGTCTCTTCGTGCGCGACAAGCTCCTTGATCCCGAAACTGGCTGAGGCGACGACGGGGCAGCCTTGTACTAGGGCCTCGGCCACGATGTAGGGGAAGTTTTCGTAGCGCGAGGACACCAAGATAACGCCGCCTTGGCGCCGCAGACGTGTTACCTCCTCGGGCTTCTTGGGACCGAGAAAGCTGAAACGCTGGCGCAGGTCCTTGTCTATGAACGCCTCGAGAAAGCCTGCGTAGTCATAGATTCGCCCGTCGATTTCAATCCCGGGCTCTGTTCCGCAGAGGAGCATGCGCACCGCCTGGTCCTCGCGCATAAGGCTCTGCGCCGCGAGCATGGCCACGTCGGCGCCTTTGCGGCGGTCGATCCGGCCCACAAAGACGATCGTCTTCGGATCGCATCCTTCCTCATGCCAGAGGTGCTTAGCCGGCGGGATAGGATTGTAGAGAACGCGGGAGCGGCGCGCGCTCTCCTGATAGGGCGCGAGGGTCGCTGCCGAGGGGGCCGTGACGCCATCCGCGTCTTCGATTGCCCTGTCCTCTCTGGCGATGCGCATCCTGTCCTCTCCACTTTCCTCGCGATGCACCGCGGCCACGGCTTCGCGCCAAGGGCCATGAAGCCTTGCGACGACCGGCAGGCGGGTAACTCGTCGGATATCGGAGGGAAGACCGAAACTTTCTTCGGATTCTATGATGTCGATCGGATGATCCTCGTGAACCCGCGCGAAAGCCTCCCCGATGGCTGTCCCCATTCGCCGCATAAACCAAGCCTGCCGCCGGCGTGGCGGCAGGATACGCCACAGAATCTTCTCGAAAATACCGTCTTCCAGCACTGGCGCCGGCACAACGTGTTCGCCGCACACGCTCTTCCCGCTCTTCCCGCCGACGATGGTCACGCTGTGCCCGCGCGCCTGCATGGCGGAAACCGTGTGATAGAGAGCCGTCGTTATCCCGTTCGGCGCAGCTGTGCTCGGTGGCCATTGCGGGGCGTAATAGGCGATGTGAAGCGGTCCGGTCTCGGCCATATCAGCAAGTTCTTCAGCTTTTTCTCTCACGAACTCTAAGGCACACTCCTTTAAAGTTGTGAAGCGGCAGCAAGCCGGTGGGAATGAGGAAGGAGAGATATGTCGGGCTCTCCGACGCAGGCCTCCTTGGGCGATCCTGGCTGGCGGCTCGCCGAAATCCGGGAGCGGCTTGCAAATCCTGTTGCAGTGCGGGAGAGGCCTGCCGAAGCACGAGGGCTTCGGTTCCATGAACGAAGAACACACCATCCCGGAGGCCTCAAGCCGGAAAAGCCGTGCAGGCGGTTCCTGCGGCCTGTGACCTTTCGATGACCGCAAGAGACACCACTGCCGCGATGGCGCCGCGCAAGCCCCTTCTTCAGCGCGCCTTCAATTCCTCGAGCGCGCTGGTGGGCAGCGTCATCGTTCAGGCGGTGCTCCGGTTCGGCTCGAACCTGATCCTGACCCGCCTGCTCTACCCCGAAGCGTTCGGGGTGGTACTGGTGATTACTTCGGTCACCTATGTGATGGCCCTTCTGGCGGAGACGGGAATTCCGGCCTTCCTCGTCCGCACCAAGCCCGCACTCGAGCGGCGTTATTACGACACGCTGTGGACGGTGCAGGTCCTGCGTGGCGCCGTTCTCGCTGTGGCCCTCGCCCTTCTTGCAGGGCCCATCGCGGGCTGGCTCGGCAAGCCCGCACTGGAGCTTCCGCTTCGCGCCGCATCGGTCATTTTCTTCCTCGACGGCCTAAAATCCTTGGCTCCGCTGCGAGAGCGCCGCAATCGGCGCGACTGGCACAACAGCCTCACCGAGATGGGCACATATGCCCTGCAGCTTCCGATCATCATCGGCCTCGCGGCCTGGCTGGAGAGTTACTGGGCCCTGATCTACGGCATGATCATCGGCGCAGCGCTGACCTCCGCCTCCACATACATCTTCTACGGCTCCTCCTGGCACAGGCCGCGGCTGGACGGGGCCGTCGTGAAGGAACTCTGGATATTCTCGCGTTTCCTCGCCGCATCGAGCGTGATCACGATCGTTCTCAACCAGTTCGATAAGTTCTTCATCGCAGGAAACATGTCTCTGGCGATCGCCGGCCTCTACAACATGGCCTGGAGCCTCGCTTTCGTCGCGGACGGGCTGGTCCGCAGCTACTCGCATCGGATTTTTTATGCAGAACTGGCGCATTCGCTGGAGGGTTCCGAACTCAGCCGAGCCGCCTATTACCGGCCGATGCGCAGGATGCGCCCACTGCTGGCCTTCGCGTGTGCCGGCGGGATTACCTTCGGCGAAACCTTCTTCGCCATAGCCTTCGACGACCGCTATCTCGAGGCGGGCGCGATGTTCGCCATCCTCTCCTTCAGGCCCCTCCTCGCGCTCTTTGCGCGGCCGGGAGAGAATGCCATGCTCGCGATCGGCCGCCCTCGGACGAAATTCGTCTCCGATGTGCTCAAGCTCGCCTGGCTGATCGGGACCGCGTTGATCGGCTATAACCTTTACGGCGTTTACGGCCTGATCTGGGCTACGGCGCTCGTTGACATTCCTGCCGTCCTGTACTTCTCCGTGCTGCTCAGGAAGGCTGGCACTTTCAGCTTGCGCGAAGAGGTCTGGACCCTGCTATTCGTCGCCGTCGGGCTTGGCTGCGGCGCAGTGGGGACTTGGGTCTGGGAGGGAACCCATCGCGCAGCGTTATACTAGGAGCCTGACTCATAACCGCCGCATCAGCACGCGTGCGGAGGCGAGCTGCGCCATGGCGAGGTAGTTGTCGGCGCGCTTCTCGTAGCGGGTGGCGATCCTGCGGAAGTGCTTGAGCTTGCCGAAGAAGCGCTCGACCGCGTTCCTCAGCTTGTAGAGCGAGGGGAAGAAGCCCCTGGGATCCTTGCGGTTCCGCTTGTTCGAGATGTTCGGACAAACCCCGCGCTCGACGAGGGCGGCGATGAAGCCTTTCGCATCGTAGGCCTTGTCGGCGAGCAGCACCGTGTCCTCGGGGACGGCCTCGATAAGATCGGGGATCGCGGAGAGGTCGTGCGCCTGACCCGGCGAGAGCGACAGCGAGACCACGTTGCCGCGGCTGTCGGTAAGGGCGTGCAGCTTGGTCGTCAGCCCGCCGCGTGAGCGGCCGGTTTGCTGATGGCTCCGTCCCGCCTCTCCCTCGTCGTCCGCGCCCCCTTTTTCCGGGCGCCCGTACCGTGCTGATGGACCCGGACCACGGAGCTGTCGACCATATAGAGGCTGTCCTCGATGTCCTCCTGCAGGTGCTCGAGGAGCCGTGCCCAGACGCCTGCCTTCCGCCAGCGATTGAAGCGGTTGTAGACCGTCGTCCGAGGCCCATAGCGCTCGGGCATGTCCTCCCAAGGCGCGCCCGTCCGCAGAACCCAGAAGATGCCGTTCAAGACCCGCCGGTCGTCCACCCGCGGCACGCCCCTCGGCTTGTTCGGCAATAGCGGCTTGATCACCGCCCACTCCGCGTCCGTCAGCTCGAACCGATGTCCCATCAGCAGATCTCCTCTCCAGAAGGCCCGCACGGAATCAATGCACCCGGACGACGTCAACCGTTAATAGGGATAGCTCCTAGGCTCGGATGCTCTGCCCCGCAGCGGGCTAAAGTGAGTAATTTATCCTACAGAATAATTGAAGGCTCTCAGGTCTACGCCAGAGAGATCCGACAACTCTTTGTTGCTCTCGGCCACGAGCGCTCGCAGACGTGGTGCGACGGTTTCGCGCTGCCTCTTGCGCTGGGCCTCGGCCCGGTCGGGAGAGATGCGCCTGTCCAACCGCTGAACCCATTTCGAGATGGCGTCTCGTTTCGGATGGCCAATGTTGAGCGCATCTACCGTCACCAGCCGGTTGAGGCGCCGCTGTACGGCGAGAGCCTGCGGGGAGACGGCAGGGTATATGGCCACGCTATCGAACTCGTCCCAAACAGGCAGGCCGACGAGTGAAAGAACGTTTCGCACATACAGGCCCGGATCCTGCTTAAGCTGTTCTATCGGCAGCAAAGCGACGGCGCCCTGCCCCAATAGGCCGAGATAGTTGGCATAGAGGCCTGCGAAGCGCAGGTATTCTGGCGGCAAGAGCGGTCGGTAACCTAGACATTCTGTTCCAGTGCGGAAAAGGTAGTGTTCTAGAGACATCGTACCGCCTCGCCGCACATATTCTCCCCAAGCAGAGTAGGCAAAGCCTACCTGCTCCCGGATTGAGATGAGGACCCGGGCATCGGGAAAGACCTTCGCGAGTCGCCGCGCAGCAAGATCACCCCAATAAAGGCCTCGCACCGGATCGCCGACCAGCACCTCATGGCTGATCACTGGAATCTTCCCTTCCGCGCGGCCAGCGGCCGCATCCTCCTCGAATGCCGCCCGTACCCGCGCCGGATCGAACTGCGCCTCTGGGCACCAGCAGATTTCCTCGATGATCCGATTGTCGAAAGTCGGCCAGGGCGTACAGAGGCGGGGATGCCGTTCGAAAAGCTGCGCCTGCAGCCAAGTTGTAGCCGTTTTTGGATAGCCGACGTGAAGAAGAGTGGTTTGCGTCATTCCGGTGTTCCTGCTGCTCTTTTCCTTAAGAAATTCCATAGCGGGTAGACGAGCGTTGCCCCCGGGCGCATGCCTCTCTAAACCCCTGGCAATTTGCGCGCTTCGAGCGGATCCTTTCTGATGCCACGCCGTACCGACATCTCGTCCATCCTCATCATCGGCGCCGGTCCCATCGTGATCGGCCAGGCCTGCGAGTTCGACTATTCGGGCGTGCAGGCCTGCAAGGCGCTGCGCGAGGAGGGCTACCGGGTGATCCTGGTGAACTCCAATCCGGCCACCATCATGACCGATCCGGACATGGCCGACGCGACCTATATCGAGCCGATCACGCCGGACTTCGTCGCCAAGATCATCGCCGCGGAAAAGCCCGACGCGCTCCTGCCGACCATGGGCGGGCAGACCGCGCTCAACTGCGCGCTCGCGCTTCAGGAAATGGGCGTCCTCGAAGAGCATGGGGTCGAGATGATCGGCGCGCGGGCCGAAGCCATCGACATGGCCGAGGACCGCGAGAAGTTCCGCGCCGCGATGGACAGGATCGGGCTCGAAAACCCCCGCGCGGCCATCGCGTCCTCGCCGCAGATCCGCGACGGGAACGGCAAGCTGATCGGCTATGACCGGATCGGCGGCTTCGCCCGCGCGATGGACGCGCTTGATGAGATCGGCCTGCCCGCCATCATCCGCCCCGCCTTCACGCTCGGCGGCACGGGCGGCGGCGTCGCCTATAACCGCGAGGAATACGAGCGGATCGTGCGCGCCGGAATCGACGCCTCGCCCGTCGGCCAGGTCCTGATCGACGAGTCGCTGCTCGGCTGGAAGGAATACGAGATGGAAGTGGTCCGCGACAAAGCGGACAACTGCATCATCATCTGCTCGATCGAGAACGTCGATCCGATGGGCGTGCATACGGGCGATTCGATCACCGTCGCGCCCGCCATGACGCTGACCGACCGCGAATATCAGGTCATGCGCAACGCCTCGATCGCGGTCCTGCGCGAGATCGGGGTGGAGACCGGCGGCTCGAACGTCCAGTTCGCCGTGAACCCCGAGGATGGCCGCCTCGTCGTCATCGAGATGAACCCGCGGGTCAGCCGTTCCTCCGCCCTCGCCTCCAAGGCGACGGGATTTCCCATCGCGCGCATCGCAGCGAAGCTGGCGGTCGGCTATACGCTCGACGAGCTCGGCAACGACATCACCGGCGGCGCCATGCCGGCGAGCTTCGAGCCCTCCATCGACTATGTCGTCACCAAGATCCCGCGCTTCGCCTTCGAGAAATTCCCCGGTGCCCAGCCGCTCCTCTCGACCGCGATGAAATCGGTCGGCGAGGCCATGGCCATCGGCCGGACCTTCCAGGAGAGCCTTCAGAAGGCGCTTCGCAGCCTCGAGACCGGCCTTTGCGGCCTCGACCCGATCGAGATCGAGGACCTCGACAGCGACGACCCGGTCAACGCCTACAGGCGCGCCCTCTCCGCCCCCACGCCCGAACGCCTGCGCGTGACGGCCGAGGCGATGCGCGCGGGCATACCGGTCGAGCAGGTCCGCACGATCACCGCCTATGATCCGTGGTTCCTCGAGCAGATCCGGGGCATCGTCGATGCCGAGGAGGACGTCGCGGCCCGCGGCCTGCCGACCAGCGCCGAGGGCATGCGGCGCCTCAAGGCGATGGGCTTTTCCGACAAGCGCCTCGCCCAGCTCGCCCAAGGGACCGAGGCCGAAGTGCGGGCGCACCGCCGGGGCCTGGGCGTCAAGCCGGTGTTCAAGCGGATCGACACCTGCGCGGCCGAATTCCGCGCCGTCACGCCATACATGTACTCCGCCTATGAGCCCGGCGGCTTCGACGAGAGCCAGCCTTCGGACCGCAAGAAGGTGGTCATCCTCGGCGGCGGTCCGAACCGCATCGGTCAGGGCATCGAGTTCGACTATTGCTGCTGCCACGCTGCCTTTGCGCTCGCAGATGCGGGGCTCGAGAGCGTCATGGTCAACTGCAACCCCGAGACCGTCTCGACCGATTACGACACCTCGGACCGGCTCTATTTCGAGCCGCTCACGGCCGAGGACGTGCTCGAGATCCTCGCCAAGGAGGCCGAGAGCGGCGAGCTTCTGGGCGTCATCGTCCAATATGGCGGCCAGACGCCGCTCAACCTCGCGCGCATCCTCGCCGATGAGGGCATCCCGATCCTCGGCACCGCCGTCGAGGCGATCGAACTGGCCGAGGACCGCGAGCAGTTCCAGAAGCTCGTGCGCAAGCTCGGCCTGAAGCAGCCCAACAACGCCACCGCTCCTTCGATGGAAGCCGCCAAGGCCGCCGCGGAAGCAGTCGGCTATCCGCTGGTCACCCGCCCCTCCTTCGTCCTCGGCGGCCGGGCGATGGAGATCGTGCGCGATCAGGGCGCGCTCGACCACTATCTCCGCACCGCACAGATCGAGGTCTCCGAGCATTCCCCCCTCCTCCTCGACCAGTATCTCGTCAGCGCCGTCGAATGCGATGTCGATGCGGTTTGCGACGGCGAGGATGTCTGGGTCTGCGGCGTGATGGAGCATATCGAGGAGGCCGGCGTGCATTCGGGCGACAGCGCCTGCTCCCTGCCCCCCTACACCCTGTCCGAAGAGACCATCGCGGAACTCAAGCGCCAGACGGTCGAGCTCGCGAAAGCCCTCGGCGTGCGCGGCCTGATGAACGTGCAATATGCGATCAAGGGCGAGGACATCTTCCTCCTCGAAGTGAACCCCCGCGCCTCGCGCACCGTCCCCTTCGTCGCCAAGACCATCGGCGCGCCGGTCGCCAAGATCGCGGCGCGCGTCATGGCGGGGGCGAAGCTGTCCGAATTCGACCTGCCCGATGCGGCGCCGCGGCATACGGCGGTCAAGGAAGTGGTCTTCCCCTTCAGCCGCTTTCCGGGCGTCGACACCGTGCTCGGCCCGGAGATGCGATCGACGGGCGAGGTCATGGGCATCGACCAGGACTTCGACCGCGCCCGGGCGAAGAGCCTGCTCGCCGCGGGCACGCAGATCCCGCTCGAAGGTTGCGTCTTCGTCTCGGTCAAGGACAGCGACAAGGACGGCGTCGTCGCGCCCGCGCGGCGCCTCGTGGAGCTTGGCTTCTCCCTCATGGCGACGGGCGGCACGGCGGACTGGCTGGCGCGCGAGGGCCTCGAAGTGAAGCGGGTCAACAAGGTGCTCGAAGGCCAGCCGCACATCGTCGATGCCCTCATCAACGGCGAGGTGCAGATGATCTTCAACACCACCGAGAGCGCCGTCTCCATCGCCGACAGCCGGTCGATCCGCACCACGGCGCTGCAGCGCCGCATTCCCTGCATCACGACCCTGTCGGGGGCGAAGGCGGCTGTCCGCGGCATCGAGGCGCTGCGGCGCGGCGGCCTTGAAGCGGTCTCGCTGCAATCCTACACTTAATTCTTCATGAGATCGGGGCGCCTCGGGCGGGCCTACCGGCCCGGCGGGCGCCCTTTCGCTGTTCGAGAGAGACAAGATGGACAAGTTCCCGATGACCCGCGCCGGCTTCGAAAAGCTGGAAGCCGACATCAAGCACCTGAAGTCCGTCGAGCGCCCGGCCGTGATCCAGGCCATCGCCACCGCCCGCGAGCATGGCGACCTGTCGGAGAATGCCGAATATCACGCCGCCAAGGAGCGCCAGTCCTGGATCGAGGGACAGGTCCTGGACCTCGAGGACAAGCATAGCCGCGCCCAGGTCATCGACGTTGCCAAGCTGTCCGGTCCGGACGTGAAGTTCGGCGCCACCGTGACCCTAATCGATGAGGACACCGAGGAAGAGAAGACCTACCAGATCGTCGGCGAGCTCGAAGCCGACGCCAAGGCCGGCAAGATCTCGATCTCCTCGCCGATCGCCCGCGCCCTGATCGGCAAGGAAGAGGGCGACTCGGTCGAGGTCGCGGCCCCCGGCGGCGCCCGCGTCTACGAGATCGCGAAGGTCGCCTACGTCTGATGGGCGAGCGCGGCGGCGGTCAGTCCGCCTGCGCCGCGCCGGTCGCTCCGACCTCGATGCCCTGCTTGATGCGGCGCAGCGGCGCCGCCACGCAGGCCGCGAAATCGTCTCGCGGATCGCACTCCAGCGCGACGAAGCTCGCTTCGTAACCCGGTGACAGCGCACCGATCGCGCGGTCCGGGAAGATGCTGCGCGAGGGCGTTTCCACGGCGATGCGCAGGATCTCCTCATCCGTGAACACGCCTCTGCGGCGCACGGCCAGCGCTTCGGTCAGTCCCGTCCCGTCATAGCGGTCCGATCCGAAGGCGATCGGCGCCCCCGCCTCCTTGAGCAGGCGGAGGTTCTCGCGCTGCACGTCCCGCGTCGCTTCGAGGATGCGTTCCCGCTCGGGATCGTTCCGGGTCTCGTAAGCCTCGATCAGCGCGGTCGTCGGCACGGTGACGAAGCCGCTTCGCGCCGCCGCCCGCGCCATTTCCGGGGTCAGCGAGTAACGCTGGCGGTCCTCCTCCCCCTGCACGCTCTGAGGCGGCATATGCGCGGCCTCGTCGGCGCCCGCAGCCATGGCGGCGGCGAAGTCACGGGCCGTGTTCACATGCACCGTCGCCTTCAGGCCCGCCTCATGCGCCAGCTCGACGGCGCGCGCGAAGACAGCTCTGGACAGTCCGGCCAGAGGCCGCTCGCCCTCATCCTCGGTATGCAGGAGGTAGAGCTTGATCCAGTCCGGCTCGGTCGCGAGGATCGCCGGCCACTTCTCCTCGAGGGTCGCGATATCCGGCGCATCCCAGAAGACGTCGCCCTCGAGTTCTTCGGGGTCGAGGCGGTAGACGTTCGCGATGCGCCGGTAGAGAGCCTCGGGGTGCCCCTCATCGACCGAGATGCCTGCATGGGCCCATGCGATGTCGACGGTCCCGGGCGTCTCCCACGCCTCGGCCGCCCAGGCATCGACCGAATTCACAGAGTTCGTGTTCTTCATGTAGAAGACGCCGTCGCGAAGATAGGCCTGGCCCCGCCCGGCGGTCCACGGTCCGTCGAGATTGTGGTTATGCGCCTCGCCGAAGCCCGGCACGATATAGGCGCCGGACAGATCGACGATATCCGCGCCGTCCGGAGCGGTCGCAACGAAGACGCCGCCGGCCTGGTAGCGGTCGCCCGCCTCGAAACGCACGCCGTTCTCGTCCGCGACGTACCAGAGCCCGTTGCGATAGACCGCCGGCGCCGCATCGGGGTTCGGCCGGGCGGTCAGGTTCGCCGGTGGCCCGCCAGGCGCAGGCTCGGCAATGCCCGCGCAGGCGCAAAGAAGCGCCGTCATCACCAAGGTCCGCATTCTTCCCTCCCCTCCAGGGCCCGGATGGGAGCCTAGCAGCTCAGGGAGCGGGCGTCGCCGCTTCGCGCCACCTGGTAGTGTCTCAGTTTGAATTATCCGCCGCGCGCTTTTTGTAAGGGCCGCGTTTCGGCTTCGGCGCGCGGGCGTCGATCAGCTTCACGATGTCCTCAAAGTCCAGAACCTCGTCGGTCAGTCCGGCTTCGATGGCGGGCGTGACGCGCAGGCTCTTATGGATGCGAACGAAGTTGTAGAAGACGGTGTAGAGCGAGACCATGTGAACGTGGTTCTCGAACTTCTTTGAGAAGGCGTTCGTCAGCCGCGTGAAGCGGCGGTTGTGCATCCGCAGGGACAGGTTGGACCGCTCAACGAAGCTCGTGTTGATGTGCGCTTCGTCCGGCTCACCTTCGATCACGTCCTTACGGGTGCCGCAGCACTCGCCGGGGGAGTAGCGGCGCTCGTTCTTCTTGCCAGTCGGCTCGCCGAACAACTTCACGAGCATTGCGTAGTCCACGTCCGCGCCGAACGCGCCTTCCACGGCCTCTAAGTAAGCCTTATGACCGTCCGTGGTGAGTTGGACACGGCCGTCCAGGCGGTCGGCTAGATCGTCCATGAACGCCTTCGCGTACTCGCCGTCCCGCCCGCCGACGAGGTAGCCGACGATCAGCTTGCTGTCGGCGTCCAGGGCGGTCCACGTCCATGTGTCGCCCGCTTCCTCCGGCGCGGCCTTCGCGCCCTCGACGTTCTTCGCCTTGGCGTAGGTGAAGGACCAAACCTCGTCGCACTGGACGCGCTTCGCCTTCACGCCCCGCACCGTCTCGTCGTGGAAGGCGGCGCAGGCTTCACCAGCGTCCACGAGGAGCTTGCTGACGGTGTTAATGCTCACGCCGGTCATGCGGCTGATCGCGCGCATGGAGCTGCCCTCGCACAGCATGTTCAGGATCATTGCGCGGGTCTTGAGGGGCAGCTTGTTCATACCTCCTGTATGTGAACTTATGTGCTTAGGGTCAAGCATAAACTTCATACTAAAACCCTCTTGCCACGTCACACTTCAAGCTATAACGAGAAAACGACGTTGAAGGCAACTCGAAGAGGGGCATGAAGTGCCGGAGCCGATAGACCGATTGCGTGACCAGATCCTGAAGAATGTGCTGGATAGCGTTCCCCGAGCTTTTCTGGAGGGGTTCGCTAAACGGGCGCAGGATGCTTACGTCGGCGTCTACGAAGAGGTGAAGGCAGACACCCGCGTCCTAGGTCCGCAACGCCTCTTTAAGCTCAAAAGCGTCCGTCAGCATCGGCTGGATTTCGAGATGATGGAGGCCGCTCAGGCGGCGGGCATGGTCGGCACAGAACGACCGCTACCCTACAACGATTGGTGCCATGCCTACGCCGTGTCAGGAACGTTCGGCCTGACGCAGTCTTATGTTCCTGCAATTGGCGAGAAGCCCCAGTCTGCGAAGTTTCGCGATGCGCTCGCATCCGCAGCGAACGTGCCACGTATGCCCCTCGACGATGATGAAGAGATCTACAAGCCGCGCACCTACTACGGCCTACTCGCCCACAACCCTGTCGGGAAACGCTTCACCGATGAGCATCAGAAATTGGGCTCGTTGAACCTTTGTGTGCCGTACCCAGAGATGTCGGGTTGGGCGTTCGAGATGAACGTGTGGGAGTTGATCGGCCTTTATCCCGCCGAACAGCGCAAGCCTACCTCGCAGCGAGCGCCTATCTTGAAGCGTCGGCCTGCGAAGAAGAAAGAAGGAGAGAAATGAGCCTAGCAGTCGGATTTATCGCTGATCGGCTAACGGAGGCGCGCCGCGCTCGTGGTGTGACGGCGGCCGACCTGGCTGGCATGATCGACGTTAGCCCAACTTCAATCTCGAAGTACGAGAACGGCCATCAGACGCCGCGCCGCGATGTTGTGGACCGCATGGCGGCGACGTTGAGGCTGCCCAGCGACTACTTCTACCGCGCGACGCTCTCGAGCGATCAGCGCCCTGTGTTCTGGCGTTCCAAGCTTTCGGCACAAACCGGAGATCTCGAACGAGCGAAGGTTCGGTTGGAATGGTTGAAAGAGATGATCGACTACCTGTCGAGCTTCTTCGACTATCCTGCGCTCAGCCTTCCAATCGGGGAAGATCGCGATGCACTCACGATCCGAGAGGACGAGATTGAAACGCTAGCGAACACCGTAAGGTCGTTCTGGTCAGTTCAGCCGGGCCCGCTTCCGGACTGCGTCGAGAAGGTCGAAGAGAGTGGCGTTCTAGTTTCTAGAATCCATGTCCACGCCGAAAAGGTTGATGCCTTCTCTCAGTGGTCTGACCGATACGATGTGCCGTTTATCGTTCTCTCGCGCGACAAGGCCAGCGCAGTTCGCCAGCGGTTCGATTTGCTGCACGAGCTTGGCCATGTCCTCATGCATAAGAACGTGACACAGAAGCAGATGAACAACAAAGCTACTTACAAGCTGATTGAAGGTCAGGCTGACAAGTTTGCTTCCTATATGCTCATGCCGGAGCAGGCGTTCATAAGCGAGTTGTATGCGCCAACGCTCGACGCGATGCTAAGTTTGAAAGAGCGGTGGGGCGTATCGGTAGGCGCAATGATCATGCGCTGCAAATCGCTCGATTTGCTCGATGACGCGAGCGCTAAAAGGCTGTGGATGAACTACACCCGAAGGGGTTGGCGTAAAGGAGAGCCTTACGACAGCTCTATGGCCAAGGAAGAGCCTCTTTTGATCCGCAGGGGCTTCGAGATGCTTCTTAGCGAAGGCATCCAATCTGTCGCTGACATAAGAAAAGCGCTTCCGTTTCCTGCCGATGATCTTGAGGAACTTGCGGATCTTGAATCCGGCACATTGGGTTCTAGCGCTGGTACAAGGGCAGAGCCGGTTCTCAAGCGCAAAGGCATAGGAGACAACGTCGTTTCTTTATTTGAACGCTAGCGCTCGTCCTTCTTCGCCCATCGTTTCGCCGCCGCCTTCTTCGCGATGGCGGAGCGCTCTTCCGGCGTCAGCTTGCTCGCGCGAGCTGCGCCGCCCTTCTTCCCCATCGCAGCGGCGGCCTCGTCCTTCGGCTTCTCGCCATAGTCCTCTTCCTCCTCGCCGGTCGCGATCTTCATCACGCGCACGGCGTTCCCGATCACGTCGGCGGGACGCTTCTCGCCTTTAGGACCCTTGGGCATCGGTCAGTCATCCTTGTCAGCAAGGCGCTGCACCTCGGCGTCGTTGGCACCTTCGAGCGCATCCTGCATGTAGCCTACGAGGTCACCATCAGCAGCAGCATCTAGCTCAGCGCGTGGGATACCTTTCGCTTCTGCCTCGGCAACGCTTTGGTTCGCTAGGTCTCGCGCCTCGCTATGGTCCTGGGGATAGCCCGTCGCATGGACGTGCTCATCCTTAAACCCTTCGAGGAAGTCGGCTGCTCTCTCGCTCACGCTAGCCTCCATTCTGCTTGCCGCTAAGCATATCGGAAGCAGGGGCGACGATGCAAACCCCAGCGCAAGATCGTCAGATTTCAAACTGAGACACTACCCGCCACCTGTTCACGATCGGATAGCGGCGGTCCCGCCCGAAATTCTTCGACGTGACCTTCGGGCCCGGCGGCGCCTGGCGGCGCTTGTATTCGGACAGATAGAGAAGGTGCTGGATGCGCAGCACCGTCTCCGCGTCGTGGCCGCGGGCCACGATCTGCTCGACCGAGATCTCCTCCTCGACGAGGCCGTGCAGGATATCGTCGAGCACCGCATAGGGCGGCAGGCTGTCCTCGTCGCGCTGGTCCTGGGCAAGCTCGGCCGAGGGGGGCTTCGTGATGATCCGCTCGGGGATGACGGCGCCTTCCGGTCCTGCGCAATCCTTGGGCCGCGTCTCGTTACGGAAGCGGGCGAGATCGAAGACCCGTGTCTTGTAGACGTCCTTGATCGGGTTATAGGCGCCGTTCATGTCGCCGTAGAGCGTCGCGTAGCCGACCGCCATTTCGGACTTGTTGCCGGTCGTCAGCAGCAGCGCGCCGAGCTTGTTCGATAGCGCCATCAGCGTCGTGCCGCGAATGCGCGACTGGAGGTTCTCTTCGGTGACGTCCGCCTCCCGCCCCGCGAAGGCGTCCGCCAGCATGCCGCTGAACGCCTCGACGCCCGGCTCGATCGGGATCGTGTCATAGGCGACGCCGAGCGCGTCCGCGCAGGCGGCGGCGTCCTCCAGGCTCTCGGGCGAGGTATAGCGGCTGGGCAGCATGACGCAGCGCACATTCTCCGCGCCCAGCGCATCCGTCGCGATGGCCGCGACCACGGCGCTGTCGATGCCGCCGGACAGGCCGAGGATCACCGATTGAAAACCGGACTTGCGGACATAGTCGCGCGTGCCCGTGACGAGGGCGCGCCAGACCAGCGGCTCCTCCTCTTCCCAGGCCACCTTCTGCACGGCCTGGCAGGTGAGGCTGCCCCCGGCCCCCTCCCGCCACTCGGTCATGGTGATCGCCCGGACGAAGAGCGGCGCCCGGCAGGCCGCCCCCGCCTTGGTCATCACGAAGCTGCCGCCGTCGAAGACGAGCTCGTCCTGTCCGCCCACCTGGTTGACGAAGATCAGCGGCAGGCCCGTCTCCCGCGCCCGCGCCTCGGCATGAAGCGCCCGCTCGGCATGGACCGTCTGCCGGAAGGGCGAACCATGCGGCACGATCAGGAGGTCCGCTCCGCGCTTGGCGAGGTGCTGCGCGACGGCCGGTTGCCACATGTCCTCGCAGGCCATCAGGCCGAGGGTGACGCCGCCAAAGGCCGCCGGCTCCGGCATGGGGCCCGGCCGGAAGGTGCGCGGCTCGTCGAAGACGCCGTAATCGGGCAGGCAGGACTTATACCGGACGGCCGTCACCGCGCCGTCCGCCAGCAGCACCACCGCGTTGTAGGGCCGCGGATCGCCGCTATCGGACGGCCAGGGCGTGCCGACGACCAGTGCGGGCCCGTCCTTGGTCGCATTCGCCAGGGACAGCGCCGCCTGGCGGCAGGCCTCGGCATAGGCCGGGCGCAGGATCAGGTCCTCGGGCGGATAGCCCGAGACGATCAGTTCGGGACAGACGACGAGATCCGCCCCGAGGCCCGCCGCTTCCTCGTGGGCGTCCTTGATGAGGCGGATATTGCCCTTCACGTCCCCGACGAGCGGGTTCAGCTGAGCGAGCGCGATCTTGATCCGGTCCAACATGGCCTCAGAGCTAGACCAGAGCGCCGCCCGCGGCGAGCCCTCAACGCGTCATCGGACAGCCGCCGCGAAGGCCTCGCAGACGAATTCCGCCTGGGCGTCGCTCAGATAGGGATGCATGGGCAGGGACAGGACACGCTCCGCCGCCCGCTCGCAATTCGGCAGGGGCGTCTCGGGCAGGAAACGCGCGAAGGCCTTCATCCGGTGAAGCGGCGTCCTGTAATAGACGGCCGTGGGCACGCCCGCCTCGGAAAGCCGCTCGCGCACGGCGTCCCGGTCATCGACCTGCACCGTGTAATAGCCGTAGCCCGAGGAGGTGCCGCGCGGGATCGCCTGGGCCTGCGCGAGACCGTCGAGCCCCTCGTCATAGATGCCGGCGACGCGGCGCCGCGCCTCGCGCTCGTCCCAGAAGATCGCGGCCTTTTCCAGCAGCACGCCCGCCTGGAAGCTCGACATCCGGCCGTTCAGGCCCACCCGCACGCTCTCGGCCCGCGCCTCGTCCGTGCCGTGCCAGCGGATCGACCGGCACAGTTCCGCCATCTCGCCCGACTGCGTGAAGACCGCGCCGCCATCGCCATAGCCGCCGAGCGCCTTGCCCGGAAAGAAGGACGTGCCCGTCGTGTCCGCCAGGCTGCCGACCCTGCGTCCGTCCTGCTCGCCGCCGAAGCTCTGCGCCCCGTCCGCGAAGAGCTCCATCCCCTCGGCCTCGCACACCGCGCGCAGCGCCGGGTAGTCCGCCGGCACGCCGAACAGGTCCACCGCGCAGACGAGGCGCGGGGTCAGACCGGCCTTTCTCGCCTGCCCGATCCTGATTTTCAGGTCCTCCGGATCCATGTTGAACGTGTCCGGACGGATATCGACGAAGACCGGCGTTCCGCCCGCCAACGCCACCGCGTTCGCCGTCGCGTTATAGGTGAAGGCCGGAACGAAGACGGCATCCTTCGGCGTCAGCTCCAGCGCCATCATCGGAATGACCAGCGCGTCCGTGCCCGACGAGCAGGCGATGCAGTGCTCCGCCCCCACTTGTTCGGCCAATAGGGTTTCGAGCTCCTCGATCTCGGGACCGGCGATATAGCGGCCATGATCGAGCACCGCCGTCAGCCGCGCCTCGACCTTGTCGCGGATCCGCGCCTGCTGCGCCACGAGGTCGATGAAGGCGATGGGCGCGACGCCCTCGCGATCGTCCGCCTTCGGCATGATAGCCATCACAGGACCTCCTTGGCCGCCTGTTCGATGATCGTCGCGAGCTTCAGCGCGGCGCGCCCCTCCGCCCCTCCGACACCGCGCATGGCTCCCCCGCGCACGGCGTCGAGGAAGCTTCGCGTGCCGTATCCGAGCGGATCCTCCAGCGCCAGGGAGCCGCCGCCGCCGAGGCTCGCCTTGAGCGGCGTCCCTGTCTCGTTCGTGACCTCACGCGAGAGGAAATCGAGGTGCAGCCGCCCGTCCGGGTAGTGCAGGGCGAGGTCGCGCACCGGCTCCCGGGCGAGGCGGGACGCCGAAAGCTGCGCCTCGAGCCCGCTGGCGAAGCGCAGGCGCGCCTCGACGTGATCGGCGTTCTCACCATGCTCGGCCCGCGCCTCGCACGTGGCGATCTCCGCCTCGTCCGTTCCGGCCAGCTTCGCCAGAAGATCGAGATCGTGGATCATCAGGTCCATGACCACCGACACGTCCAGCGCCCGCGGCGAGAAGCGGTTGAGGCGCCGCGCGGCGAAGCGCTGCGGCCGCTCGGGCCGGTCGAGAAGGCCCAGCGCCTCGGCGACATAGCGCTCCTGATGGCCGACCTGCAGGATCAGCCCCGCCTCTTCGGCCATGAAGATCAGCGTGTCCGCCGCCTCGACCGTCATGGCCACGGGCTTCTCGATCAGAACATGCCGGCCGCGCTCCATCGCCCGCCCGGCGAGTTCGGCGTGGAACGGCGCGGGCGTGGCCACGGTCAGGACGTCGACCGCATGCAGAAAATCAGCATAGCCCGTGAAGGCCTGCGCGCCATGCGCCTCGGCCAGCGCCTGCGCCTTTTCGGGCACGGGGTCGAAGATGGCGGCCAGCCGCACGCCTTCGGCCGCGGCATATTTCTGCGCGTGGTAGCCGCCGAACACGCCTGCGCCGGCGACCCCGGCCCTGATCTCGCCTTCCATCATGCCGCCCTCTTAATCCGCGCAGGACGGCACGCACGTCACAGGCGGTTGCCGCTCGTTACCGCTATTACGCCGCCGCCGCGGCACGCCGCCGGTCCTCGCGCAGCTTCTCGGCGAGGGTGAAGGCCAGCTCCAGCGCCTGGTTGGCGTTGAGGCGCGGGTCGCAATGGGTGTGATAGCGATCCGACAAATCCGCCTCGGAGATCGCCTGGGCGCCGCCGAGGCATTCGGTCACGTCCTGCCCCGTCATCTCGAAGTGGACGCCGCCGGGATAGGCCCCCTCGCCCTCGCAGGCCTCGAAGAACTGGGTCACCTCGGACAGGATCCGGTCGAAGGGCCGCGTCTTGTAGCCGGTCTGCGCCTTGATCGTGTTTCCGTGCATCGGGTCGGAGGACCAGACGACAGTGCGCCCCTCTTCCTGCACCCGCCGCACGAGGCGCGGCAGGCCGCCCGCCACCTTGTCGGCGCCGAAGCGGCTGATGAGGACGATCCGCCCCGCCTCGTCCTGCGGGTTGAGGATGTCGAGCAGCGCGATCAACTCGTCGGGCTCCATGGTCGGGCCGCATTTGATGCCGATCGGGTTCTCGATCCCGCGGCAGAACTCGACATGCGCGCCATCGGGCTGGCGGGTGCGGTCGCCGATCCAGATCATGTGGGCGGAGGTGTCGTAATAGCGGCCCGTGGTGGAGTCGGTTCGCGTCATCGCCTGCTCATAGCCGAGCAGGAGGCCCTCATGGCTCGTATAGAACTCGACCTCGGTCAGCGCCTTCTGACCGCCCGCGGTGATGCCGCAGGCATCCATGAAGGCCATCGCCTCTGAAATCTTGTCGGCCAGCGCCATGTAGCGCTCGCCCTGCGGGCCGCTGGCGAATTCGAGGTTCCACCGATGCACGTTGCGTAGGTCGGCATAGCCGCCCTTGGCGAAGGCGCGCAGCAGGTTCAGGGTCGAGGCGGACTGGCCATAGGCCTTGAGGAGGCGCTGCGGGTCGGGAACGCGCGCTTCCGGCGTGAAAGCCATGCCGTTGATGTTGTCCCCCCGATAGCTCGGCAGGGTGACGCCCTCGACGGTCTCGACGGCGCTGGAGCGCGGCTTGCCGAACTGCCCCGCGATCCGGCCGACCTTCACCACCGGCATGGCCGCGCCATAGGTCAGCGCCACCGCCATCTGCAGAAGGACGCGGAAGGTGTCGCGGATATTGTCCGGCGCGAACTCCTTGAAGCTCTCCGCGCAATCCCCGCCCTGCAGCAGGAAGGCCTCGCCGCGCGCGACCTGCGCCAGGCGGTCGCGCAAGGTGCGCGCCTCGCCCGCGAAGACGAGCGGCGGATAGCCCGACAACTCCCGCTCGACCTCGGCCAGCGCCGCAGGATCGGGATAATCGTCAGGAATGTGCCTGGCCGGCTTGTTCCGCCAGCTGTCCGGGGACCAGGTCATGCCGCCTCGCAAGAATGAAGTCCGGCCAAGTTAGGCAAGGCCTTCCCCCGGCGCAACGGCAGGGGGCGGTTACGCCGCAACGCCTTCCAGCGCGAGAAGCCGCTTCTTGCGTTCCGCGCCGAAGGCATAGCCGCCGAGGCCGCCGCTTCCGCCAAGCACGAGGTGGCAGGGCACGAGGACGGCGACCTTGTTCGCGCCGCAGGCGCCGCCCACCGCGCGGGCCGCCCGGGGCTTGCCCAGGCGCCGGGCAAGCTCGCCATAGGTGACGGTTTCCCCTGACGGAATCTCGCACAGCGCCTGCCAGAGCTCTTCCTGGAAGGCGGTGCCTCGCAGGTCGAGCGGCAGGTCCGGGCGGCGGCCGCCCTCGGCGAGGAAGCGCTCGACGGCGGCGGCCCAGCCGATCAGCGGGTCGCCGGCCCCAGCGGGCATCGCGTCGGGAAGGGCGGCCCTGACCGCGCCTTCGGCCGTCTCGCCTTCGCCAAGGAAGGTCAGGAGGCACACCCCGCGCCGCGTCGCCGCGATGGCGGCAGGGCCGAGCGCGGTCTTCAGGGACAGATAGGTGACAGTCATGGCTGCGCCTCCTTGGCAGGAACGTCCCGTCCGCCGCCATACTAGACCAGGCCCGCGAACGGCGCAGCGTTTCTGCGCAGGCGAGCGGGAACGGAGAGCGGCGCCCGCCCGTCTCTAACGCAAGCAGGACACTCATCGAGGATGCCATGACGCGATTGATCGCTTCCCTTCTCGCCGGATCGGCGCTCGCAGCGCCCGCCGCCGCCCATTCCCTCCCGGCGCAGAATCATGACCGCGCGGCCCAGCCATCAGAGCCCGAGCAGGTGCGGGAAAGCGTCGCCGACGGCCTCTACGTCATCACCGGGCGCGGCGGGAACATCCTCTTCTCGACCGGAGAGGACGGCACGTTCGTGGTCGACGACCAGTTCGCGGATATCGCGGACACCAATCTGCAGCTGATCGAGGAGGTTTCGGACGGCCCCGTCGTCTTCGTCCTCAACACGCATTATCACGGCGATCACACCGGTGGGAACGCCGACTTCACGCGCGCCGGCGCCACCATCGTCAGCCATGACAATGTCCGCCGGCGCCTGTCCGGCCAGGACGGCACGGCAGGCAGCGCCCTGCCCGTGATCACCTTCAGCGAGGAAGCCACCTTCCACTGGAACGGCCAGCCCATCCGCGCCGTGGCCCTGCCCGATGCGCATACGGACGGCGACGCCATGGTCTATTTCGCCGAGGCCGACATTCTGCATACGGGCGATGTCTTCTTCTCGGGCCGCTATCCCTATATCGACGTCGAGGCCGGCGGCTCGGTCGCAGGCATGATCGCGGGGCTCGAACGCATCGCGGAGGTCGCGGGGCCGGAAACCAGGATCGTACCCGGCCACGGCCCCGTCTCGACGCGGGCGGACGTGGAAGAGGCGATCGAGGTCCTGACCCATGCCCGCGACCGGGTGCAGGCGCGCATCGATGCGGGCGATGACCGCGAGGCGGTGATCGCGGCAGACCTCCTCGGCCGCTACGACGATGATTACGCTTGGCGTTTCATCACCGCCGAACGCATGGCCGGGCAGGTCTATGACGCCCTGACGGCCGAAGGCGGCGAGCCCGCAGCCGCGGCCGCGCGCTCCGACCCCCTGAGCATGGTCCGCGCCACAGCGGCCGAGCGGCGCCGCGCGCGCCAGGAAGCCGGCGACAATGCGGAGGGCATGCAGCCCTCAGACCCGGTCGAACCCGCAGTGCCGCCCACCGCGCCCGACACGGTCTCGCCGACGCCCAATAGAGGCGGCTGACCGATCGCCTCTGGACGAAAGGGGACGGAGCGGGAATCCTGAGGCCCTGATGACGCAGGGCCTCCAGATCGCTACGGCGCACAGCCGCACTCCGCGCGCGCCGGGTCCCGGCGGCCGCGCCGTCCTGTCGCTGCTGCCGCGCGGCGACAGCGTGGTCTGGGGCCGCTCTTTATCGGTGAAATACGTTCTCGACGGCGAAGAGCGCTACCGGGTCGGCAAGACCACGCATATCGTCCGGCCGGGCCGGTTCCTCGTTCTGGAGACTTCCGTCCCGATCGAAGCCATCCTGCCCCGTGCCGCGGCGGGCTTCTGCCTGTCCCTGCCGGCAGGGCGTGGCAGCGGCTCGCCTCTGTGCCGCGGCGGCATCGTCTTCGAAGCGCAGAACAGCGCGCTTGGCCGCAGCCTGTCCGATGCCGCAAGCCGTCTTGCGGCCCGCTCTTCCGAGAATGACGGCCTCGGCGATCTTTTCGCTGAGACCGGCGCCGGCCTGCCCGCCCTGCTGCGCGAGGCGGAGATGGCGATGAGCCGGCTCGAAGTCGCCAAGCAGGCAACGCGGCAGGATCTCCTGCAGCGCCTCGAGGCGGCGCGGGCCCTCATGGCACGCACGCTTCACCGTCCGCTGAGCGTGGCCGAGATGGCGGATGCGGCCGGCATGTCGCCCTTTCACTTCGTCCGCCGCTTCGCCGAGGCTTATGGCGAGCCGCCCGCCGCCCAGCATGCCCGTCTGCGCCTGTGCGAAGCCGCGGACGGACTTTTGGGCGGCCTCTCGGTCGGCGAGGCGGCGAAGCGAGCCGGTTTCGCCTCCACCGGCAGCTTCAGCCGGGCCTTCCGCGCGCGGTTCGGCCTCAGCCCGAGCGGCCTGCGCGACCTGCCGCCGCAACGGATCGCGCAGATCTTGCGAAACTCAAGGCAGGACGGTTCTCCCGCCTGACCGCATTCTGCTTTGCTGCGCCGGACCGAAGACGATGCGGCAAGCGATGTTTCGAACCTCTCTTCGGCGCTGCGGCGCCCTCCTCTCCCTCCCCCTTCTCGCGCTGGCCGCGCTTCCGGCACAGGCGCAGACGCCATCGGCATTGCAGGACCGGGCCCATGGAGAGAGCGCGCTTCAGGTGCAGATCTTCCTCCTGCGCCATGCCGAGGCGGGCAGCGGCAGCGCCGATCCCGCATTGACGGAGGAAGGCCGGCAGAGGGCCGAGGCGATTGCGGAGCAGCTCGCCGACGTGCCCTTCGAGGCGATCTATACGACGGACTATCGGCGCACCCGGGAGACGGCCGCGCCGCTCGCCGAGGTGATCGGGCTCGAACCCCGCTTCTACGACCCGCGCGACCTTAGGGGCTTCGCCGCCACGCTGGCGGAGAGCGGCGGACCGGTCCTCGTGGTGGGGCATTCCAACACCACCCCAGCACTCGTCGCCCTGCTCGGCGGCGCGCCCGGCGCGCCGATCGCGCATGACGATCACGACCGCCTCTACTGGCTCGACGGGAACAGGACCCGCCGCCTGACGGCGGGGGGCATCGCGCCGCTCCTCCTTGGCCCTTGCGAGGCGGCAGGCCTGCCTGCGGGAGCGCGGTGCGGGACCTATTCGGTTCCGGAAGGCGGCAGCCCGCAGCGGGATATCCCGCTGCGGGTGGCGCTGCTTCCGGGAGGGGAGACGGCCGCAGCTAGCCCAATGCTGGCCGTCCTCCCAGGAGGGCCGGGCCTCGGCGGTTCGCATGTTGCCGCCGGGGTCCGGCAGATGCTCGGCCCCCTCACCCAAGGCCGCGACGTGCTGCTGGTGGACCAGCGCGGCACGGGCGGCTCGAACCCGCTCGTCTGCGAGCAGGGGGCGAGCCTCGGCGAGGCGCTCCTGGCCCTCGGCCGGACGGATGTAGAGAGCCTTGCGGCCTGCAAGGAGGCGCTGGAAACCCGCGCCGACCTGACCCGCTACACGACCCCGCTCGCCGCCGACGACCTCGACCGCATCCGGCAGGCGCTGGGCGAGCCAGTGCTGGACCTCTTCGGCATGTCCTATGGCAGCCGCCTTGCGCTCGAGGCCATGCGGATGCACCCCGATGGCGTCGGCGTCGCCATTCTGCGTGCCGCGGCTCCGCCCGCTATGAAGCTGCCGCTCTTCACCCCGCGCGATGCGCAAGCCAGCCTCGACCGCCTGATCGCGGCCTGCGCCAAACAGGCCGCCTGCGCCCGCGCCTATCCCGACCTTGCGGGCGATGTGGGCCGGGTCCTGAGCCGTCTCGCCGAAGGTCCTGTCACCGTCTCCGTCACCGATCCGCGCGACGGGCAGGTCGAAGAGGTCGCCTTCACGCATGAGGCGTTCACGACCAGCCTCTTCTTCCTCCTCTACGTGCCCGAACTCTACGTCCACCTGCCGCGTCTGGTTCATACGGCGGCGGAAGGCGACTTCGCGCCCCTCGTCGGGATCACGGGACCGATGGTCGCCTCGACCCTCGGCCAGATCGCAGAGGGGCTGCGCCTGTCGGTCCTGTGCGCGGAGGACATCTCCCGCATCGATCCCGCTTCGGTCGAAGAGGCGACGCGAGGTACCTTCTTCGGCACCATGCCCGTGCGCAGCGACATGCAGGCCTGCGAGATCTGGCCGGTGGCGCAGGTCGAGCCGGGCTTCTTCGAACCTGTGAGGGCGGACACCGAAACCCTCATCATCTCCGGCGGCTTCGATCCAGTGGCGGGGCCGGACTGGGGCGAAGCGGTTGCCGAGGCGCTGCCCAATGCGCGCCATATCGTGGTCCCCGCCGCCTCGCACTATCCCCCCGTGCCGCGATGCGCGGCCGGACTGGCGAGGACGCTGCTGGAAACGCGGACCCTCCCCGAGGGCAGCGATCCTTGCGCCGATGAGCCCGCCGCTGCGACCATCGTGGTGCCGCAGGCGCGCGCGGAGGAGGCCCGGCAGTGAGCGGCGCCGACAGGTCCTTCCTCATCGGCGCGAGCATCACGACCGCGCTCTTGTCCTGCACGCTCGCGCTCGCGGCCGGGTCGCCGCTCCCGCTTCCCGGTTTCGCCCTGAGCGCTTTGGGCTTCTACGCCGCATCGCGCCGCTCGACGAGCTGGGCGTGGCGCAATCTCGCCGAAGGCGTTGCCGCTTCGGCCGCGGTGCTGACAGCGGCCACCATGCTGCGCTGGCAGGACCTGCCGCCTCCCGCCAGCATCGGCTTTCTCCTCACAGGAACGGCCGCCTGCGCAGCTATCCTCGGGCTGAGCCTGCAGATCGTTTCCCGCCTCCGTTCGAAGTGATCGAGAAGAGATCATGCCCCTCACGCCGCTCAAATCACTCCTGCCAGCCCTTGCCGTCCTCCTCATGCCGCTCCTTCTGCCGGCCATGGCCGCGGCGCAGCAGGAGACCGAAGACGGCGCGAGCATCGATGCGATCGTCGACGCCGCCTATGACGTCATTTCCGGCCCAGCAGGAGAGGCGCGGGACTGGGACCGGTTCCGTGCGCTCTTCGCAGAAGGAGCGAAGCTCTACCCGCGCGTTACGGGCATGCCGCAGGGCCTTCGCCCCTCCACGCCCGAAGACTACGTAGCCCGCAGCGGCCCTCTCCTCGAGGAGCGCGGCTTCTTCGAGGGCGAAGTGGCCCGCAGCGTTCACCGCTATGGGGACGTGGCGCAGGTCTTCTCGACCTATGAGGGGCGGTGGAAAGAGGACGAGGCGCCCTTCATCCGGGGCGTGAATGCTTTCCAGCTCGTCTTCGACGGGGAGCGTTGGTGGATCGTCTCGCTGGCTTGGCAGCAGGAAGCGCCCGAGCTGCCCGTTCCGGCAGCCTATGAGGCGGAATAGCGCTCAGAGCAGCCGTGAGATCGTCTGCACGACCTCTTCGAACGGCATGTCGATCACGTCGCCGTCCTGCGGCTCGCCGAGGGCGAGGCTGATCGCCTCCCAGGCATCGGGTGCCTCGACATAGGGGGTGTCTCCGATGCCGGCGAGGCGGCGGCCGCGCGCCTCGAACTCCATCACCGCGCCCGATCCGAGAAGCTTCAGCCAGCGCCAGCTGTCGCGATGCATGTCGCCATTCACATAGAGGAACCAGCGGCTGTCCTCGCCGGCGCTGTCGACGTCGAAATAGAGAGCCTGCCCATTGCCCGAATCGGCCAGCACGATGACCCCGTGCTCGTGCTCGTAGAAGACGGGCCGCACACGCAAGGTGAGGTCCACGGCCTCCCCCTGGCCCGCCTTGAGATCGGCCTTGGCGGCCCGGCGCGCCACCATCTGACGGCTATAGGCGCTGCGGATGTCGTGGCGGTTCATGTACCACGCCACGAAGATGAAGAGCGCGCTCGTCGCGGCGAAGACGCTGGCGACCTCGACCATGGTGAAGAAGTCGCTGACGGCATAGACGAAGGCGACGAGGAGCGGCCCGACAAAGGCCGTCGCCCGCGCCACCGGCTGCTTGAAGCCGATCAGGCGCTCCTTGAGGAACTCGCCCCAGCTTTCGGAAAGTGCCGCCCGCTCGCGCAGGCGCTGCGTGACCTGATCGGGCAGGTCCACCCGCGCCACCGTCAACATGGTTCCTGCCCTCGATCGAACCGGGGGTCAGGCTATGGCGGGGCATGTTGAAGCGGCGTTAAGCCAGCCGCGACAATTCTGGCCGGCCGGCGCGCCGCGCGCCCCGGCCGGAAGGGCGCGTCAGACGCGCACGGCCTCGAAGGTCGAGTTGCCGAAGGCGCCGAGCTTGACCGGGCCGTTGATCTTGTCGCCGGTCAGCGTGCCTTCGAAGGACAGGGTCAGCGGCATCGGCTTGGTGACGTCGACGTCCCAGCTCGCCGTATCGCCGTCGACCTTACCGTTCTTGATCGGCGTGGAATCGCCGCCCTGCTCCATCGTCCCGGTCAGGGCGTCGCCCGACTGCTCGAGGTTGAGCGTTCCGTTCTGCTTGCCCATGGGGGTGTTGATGGTGGCTTCGTACTTGCCGTCGAAGGACATCGGCGTCTCCTCTTCCTGATATCGGATTTCCTAAGGGGTGTGCGGGCCCATGGTCCAGCGAGGCCCGCACTGATGAGCGTTATTATCGCGGCCTATCAGATGTGGACAACGCGACCGAATGCATCGAGCGCGCTCTCATGCATCATCTCGGACAGGGTCGGGTGCGGGAAGATGGTGTGGAAGAGGTCTTCTTCCGTCGCCTCCAGCGTCATGGCGATGCCGAAGCCCTGAATGAGCTCGG
Organism: Parvularcula oceani; assembly: GCF_000733125.1. GTDB lineage: Bacteria > Pseudomonadota > Alphaproteobacteria > Caulobacterales > Parvularculaceae > Parvularcula > Parvularcula oceani. The sequence continues at coordinate 366,948 of NZ_JPHU01000001.1, forward strand.
TCACCTCCGCGCCGATGCAGTGCGCGCCCAGAAGCTCGCCGGTCTTCGCGTCGAACACGGTCTTGATGAAGCCTTCCTGCTCGCCGAGCGCGATAGCCTTGCCATTGCCCTGGAAGGGGAACATCCCGGTCTTGACCTTGTGTCCCGCCTCCTTGGCCTTCGCCTCCGTCAGGCCGACAGAGGCGACCTGCGGGTTGCAATAGGTGCAGCCCGGAATGCGCTTGACGTCGAGCGGGTGGACATCGTTCTGTCCCGCGATCTTCTCGACGCAGATGATGCCCTCATGGCTCGCCTTGTGCGCCAGCCAGGGCGCGCCGGTGACATCGCCGATGGCGTAGAGGCCCTTCACTCCGGTCTGAAGCCATTCGTCCACGACCACATGGCCGCGCTCGACCTTCACGCCGAGCTCTTCGAGGCCGAGGCCCTCGGTATTGCCGGTGATGCCGACGGCGAGGACGACGCGGTCGAACTCCTTCGCCTCGGTCTTGCCGTCCTTGCCCTTGATATGGGCGGTGACGGTATCCTCGCCCTTTTCCAGCTTCGCGACCTGCGCTTCGGTCTGGATCTTGATGCCCTGCTTTTCGAAGGTCTTGCGGGCGAAGGCCGAGACCTCCTCGTCCTCGGCGGGCAGGATGCGGCCCACCATCTCGACCACTTCCACCTCGGCGCCCATGGCGTTGTAGAAGCTCGCGAACTCGATTCCGATGGCGCCGGAGCCGACGACCAGCAGGCGCTCGGGCATGACGTCGGGGGTCATCGCCTCGCGCGCGGTCCAGATCAGCTTGCCGTCGGGCTCGAGCCCCGCCTGCGGGATCGTCCGCGCCCGCGCGCCGGTGGCCAGAATGACGTGCTTGGCCGAATAGGTCGTGTCCTTGCCGTCCTTGGTGACGACCACGGCGGGCCCGGCGCCATTGGCGCCCTTCAGCTTGGCCTCGCCGTCGATCACCTGGATCTTGTTCTTCTTCATCAGATAGCCGACGCCCGAAGCGAGCTGCTTGGCGATCTTGCGGCTGCGCTTGACCACGCCGTCGAGGTCGAAGCCGATGCCCTCCGCCTTCAGGCCGAAGGCCGAGGCGTGCTGCATGTTCGTATAGACCTCGGCGGTGCGAAGCAGCGCCTTGGTCGGGATGCAGCCCCAGTTGAGGCAGACGCCGCCCAGATGCTCGCGCTCGACGATGGCGGTCTTCATGCCCAATTGGCTGGCGCGGATGGCGGCGACGTAGCCGCCGGGGCCCGCGCCGATGACGAGAAGGTCGAATGTCTGATCGGTCATGGCGCTCCCTTATACGCTTGCGCGCCGCCTCGTAAGCGCTTTACGCCTCTTCTTGCACAGGGCCTGCGTTGGGGAGAGCGCTATGTCCATCGATCTATCGCCGCTTCTGGCGGCGCCGCTCTATATCCAGATGCATGCCTTCGCCGCCATGGCGGCCTTCCTTCTGGGCATCGTCCAGCTCGCAGCGCCGAAGGGCACGCTGCCGCACCGGACGATCGGCACGGTCTGGGTCGTGCTGATCGGGATCGTCGTGATCTCGTCGGTCTTCATCCAGCGGCCGGTCGGCCCCGGCGACCCGTTCCTCGCCCGCTTCTCCTGGATCCACATCCTGACGCTGACGACGGCGCTCGCGCTTCTTCAGGGCGTGTTCCTGATCCTGTTCGGCGGCGCGAAGATGAAGCGGCACAGGGGACCCTTCATCGCCATCTTCATCGGCGGGCTGGTCATCGCGGGCGCCCTCACCTTCGCCCCCGGCCGCATCATGCACGAGGTCGCGTTCGGGGCGCGGAGCTGAAAGATCAGACGGCCGGCGGCTTGAAGTTGAAGATGAAGGGCTCGGACAGGAGCCGCTCCGGCAGCATGTCGTAAGGCGCGCAGTCCACCACTGCGCTAACGGCGCGCAGGCGAGCGACGGACCAGTACCGGTTCCCCGAGCGGTCGATCTGCCCGCTGTTCAGCACGCGCGGCGGCCCGATCAGGCTGCCGTCGCGGTTGAGGTTGATCTCAACCGACACGACCAGCTTTTCCTGCTCGGGCACGCCGAGATCGCGAAGCCAGCAGGCTTCCAACGCCGATTGCAGCATGGCTTCCTCGGAGACGGTCAGCGTCTCGCCGAGGCCGATGCGCTCCTGGTCGCGCTCGCCTGTCGCTTCGCCCTCCGCCACCTCGCGCGGGCGCTGGCGCTCCTGCGCGTCCGGGTCGAGGTTCTGCAGCGCGTCGTCGAGGCTCGACAGATCGAACGGGTCTTCGGGCTCGGGTTCGGGTTCCGGCTCGGGCTCGACCGGCTCTGGCTCAGGCTCTGGTTCGGGCTCAGGCTCGACCGGTTCCGGTTCGGGGGCCGGCTCCACGGGCTCGGGCTCGGGCTCCGGTTCGGGGTCGGCGGGCGCAGGCTCCGGCTCGACGGGTTCGGGCTCCGGCTCCGGCTGAACCGGCTCGGGCTCGGGTGCCGGTTCGGGCTCGGGTTCAGGCTCCGGCTCCGCCGCAGCCTCCTCGGGTTCCGGCTCGGGCTCCTCTGCTTCCACCGTCTGCGGCACCGACACTTCGCGTGCCAGCTCGGCTTCGCTCAACAGCTCGACCGGCACGACGGGCACGTAAGGAACAAGGTCCGGCGCGATATGCGGCCAGCTCACCACCATCGCGGCGGCAGCGGCCCCGTGCAGGAGGGCCGAGAGAAGCGTTGCCTTGCGCAAGGCGCCTACTCCGTCAACAGCCCGATGCTGGTGAAGCCGGCGGCGTTCAGCCGGCCCATCACGCGGGCGACGTCGTCATAGAGAACGCCCTTGTCCGCCCGGACATAGATCCGCTGGTCGTAGCCCGCGGCGGACACTGCCTGAAGATGCGGGACGAGGTCGTCATAGGCGATCTCGCTTTCCTGAACGAAGATCGTGCCTTCGCCCGTCAGCGTCACGGCGAGCGGCTCGGTCTGCTCGGTCAGGGCCTGCGCCTCGGTCTCGGGCAGCTCCACCTCGATGCCGACCGTGAGGAGCGGGGCTGCCACCATGAAGACGATGAGCAGCACCAGCATGACGTCGACGAGCGGCGTCACGTTGATCTCGGACATGGGCCGCGTGCGCCCGCGCCCGCCGCGCTGCTGGATGCCGCCCGCCATCAGTTCGCGCCTTCGAGGCGCCGCGACAGGATGGCCGAGAACTCCGATGCGAAGCCTTCGAGCCGCACCGCATAGGAATTGAGCGCCGCGGAATAGCGGTTATAGCCGACCACCGCCGGGATGGCGGCGACGAGGCCGATGGCGGTGGCGAAGAGCGCCTCGGCGATGCCCGGCGCGACGACGGCGAGATTGGCGTCGCCGGTCTCGGCGATGCCCTGAAAGGCGTTCATGATGCCCCAGACCGTGCCGAACAGCCCGACAAAGGGCGCGGCCGAGCCGATGGTGGCGAGGACGGGCAGCTGGCGCTCGGCCTTGTCGAGTTCGCGGTCGACGGTGACGCGCATCACCTTGTCGATCCGCGCCTGCGCGCCGGGCGTGAAGCTGGAGCCGGTGGTGCGCCCGCGGCCGAGCTCGGTCATGCCGGCGGCGAAGACGGCGGCCATCGGGCTGTCGGGCTTTTCGCGCACGCGGCGATAGAGCTCGTCGAGCGGCTTGCCCGACCAGAAATCGTCCTCGAAGCGGCGGGCCCGCTTCTTGAGGCGGGCAAAGGTCATCATCTTCTCGATGATGACGGCCCACGACCAGATGCTGGCGAGGGCGAGGCCGAGCATCACGACCTTCACGATCGGATCGGCCTGAAGGAACATGCCCCACACGCTGAAATCGGTGCCGAGCGTGTTCGTCACCGCGACGGTCTCTTCCATCGAGATCTCCTGGCTGCGCCGGTGCGGGGGCGCCGTTCCGACCGGCGCGGCCTCCGCAAAGCTGTCCCGTTCTAGCACGAACGCCGTGCGTTTCGAGCTAGCCCTGCCGAAGAATGGTTAATGCCCGGTGGAGAGCTTCGTGCGGAGCGGGAGCGAGAGAGCACTTTCGCGCCCTGCGCCCCTTCTCCTTACAAGCGGGTATAGCTCGCGCAAGCGGCTCATAAATTCGCCTTAACCTACCGCAAACGTGTTATGGCGGCCTTCGGCAAAGGGCGGCAAGAGAGCACAGCGATGTCCAGTGACCAGCAGCCGACCGTCCCGATCTGCGGGATCGGCGCCTCTGCCGGGGGCGTTCGGGCGCTCAAGCGCTTCTTCAACACCGTCGATCCGGATCTCGGCCTCGCCTATGTCGTGATCGTCCACCTTTCCCCCGACCAGCCCAGCGTCATGGACGAAATCCTGAGCACCTGCACCTCGATGAGCGTCCTGCAGGTGGAAGACGGCCCGACGCTCAAGCCGAACTGCGTCTACGTCATCGCACCCGACCGCGAGCTGGTGATCAAGGAAGATACGATTTCCTCCCGCCCCTTCAGCCAGCCGCGCGGACAGCGAGCGCCGATCGACATGTTCTTCCGTTCAATCGCGGCGTGCCGCGGCGACGGTTCGGCGGTCGTTCTCAGCGGCTCGGGCTCGGACGGGGCGCTGGGCGTGAAGGCGGTCAAGGAGGCCGGCGGCATCGTCTTCGTCCAGGATCCGTCCGAAGCCGAATACGAGATGATGCCGCAGAACGCCATCGCGACGGGCGTCGCCGATTTCGTAGCCCCCGTCGCGGAGCTGACGCGGCATCTCGCCGAGGTCGTGCACAGCAAGCAGGCCGTCCGCTCGATGAACCCCGACGACGCCTCCAACGAGCTGCGGCGGATCATCAACTTCCTCCGTGCCCGCACGGGGCACGACTTCGCCAGCTACAAGCGGGCGACGGTTATGCGGCGCGTCATGCGCAGGATGCAGGTCGCCAGGCTCGACACGCTCGGCGAATATGCCGCCCGGGTCCGGGACAATCCCGAAGAAGCCTACGAGCTCTTCTCCGACCTCCTGATCTCCGTCACCATGTTCTTCCGCGATCCCGGCGCCTTCGAGGTGCTGGCCGAGCGCACCATCCCGGCCATTTTCGATTCGGCGGACGAGGGCGAGGGCATTCGCGCCTGGGTCGCGGGCTGCGCCACGGGGGAAGAGGCCTATTCCCTCGCCATCCTGATGCGCGAGGAGGCGAAGCGGCGCAAGGTCGAGACGCCGATCCAGATCTTCGCGAGCGATCTCGACGAAGGCGCGCTGGCGACGGCGCGCGAGGGGCGGTACCTCAAATCGATCGAAACCGATGTGTCCGAAGAGCGGCTGCGGCAGAACTTCGTACCCGAAGGAACTCACTACCGGGTCCGCAAGGAATTGCGGGACATGGTCCTCTTCGCCAAGCACAGCGTGCTGAAGGACCCACCCTTCATGCGGCTCGACCTGATCTCGTGCCGCAACCTGATGATCTATCTCGACCGCCCCCTGCAACAGCAGCTGTGCTCGGTCTTCCATTACGGCCTGAACCCCGGCGGCTACCTGTTCCTGGGCTCGGCCGAGACGGTCGACACCATGCCGGACCTCTTCGCGCTGGTCGACCGGGAAACCCGGATCTATCAGGCGAAGCCGCATGTCGCGCGCAGGCTTCCCACCCTCAGCCAGGGCGGCTTTTCAGGGCCCGAACCTTCCACCGAACAGAAGATCCGCCACCAGCACGGGTCGGAGCGGAGCCTGGCCTCGAAACACCTCGCCGCGCTCGAAGGCCAGGCGCCGCCGAGCGCGCTGGTCGATCAGGAATACTGCATCGTCACGCTGTCCCCCTCGGCCGGCCGCTTCGTCCAGCCGCCCGGCGGCGCGTTCACCTCGGACCTTCCTACGCTGGTGCGCCCCGAGCTGCGCCTCGACCTCAAGACGGCGCTGGACCATGCCTTCGACAGCCAGGAGCCGTCCCTGACGCTGCCCCTCGCGGTCGCGTTCGAGAACACGCTCCGCCGCGTCGCCCTGCACGTCCTGCCGAAGAACGGAGAGGGGCACGAGGCGCGGCAGGCGCTCGTCTTCTTCATCGACGGCGGAGAGATCGCCGAGCCGAGCGACGTCGATGACGAGGCCATCGACGCGACCTCGAACCGGGAACGCCGGCTGAACGAGGAGCTGAAGGCCGCCCAGGAGCGCCTCGCTGCCAGCCGCCGCGACCACGACTCGGTGATCGAAGACCTGCGCGCGGCCAATGAAGAGCTGCAGTCCATCAACGAGGAATACCGTTCGACCTCGGAGGAACTGGAGACCTCCAAGGAGGAGCTCCAGTCGATGAACGAGGAGCTCCAGACGGTCAACGGAGAGCTCAAGAACAAGCTCGAGAGCATCTCGTCGGCGCATCCAGACCTTCAGAATCTGACCATGGCGACGGAGATCGGAACACTGTTCCTCGACTCGCGGCTCAGGATCAAGATGTTCACGCCTCCCGTGGCGGAGCTGTTCAACATTACCGATCAGGATGTCGGCAGGACGATCACCGACTTCACTCACCACCTCGCCTATGACGGCATCGAACAGGATGCTCGGGAGGTCCTCAAGAACCTCGCGCCGACCGAAACGGAACTCCGCACCCGCGACGGCAGCTGCTACATGATGCGTGTGCGTCCCTATCGTACCATCGACAACCGTATCGACGGCGTGGTCCTGACCTTCGTCGACATCACCGCGCGGCTAAAGACCGAGCGCCAGCTTTTCGAGAGCGAGGAGAAGTACCGTACCCTGTTCAATTCGATCGATCAGGGTTTCTGCGTCATCGAGATGATCTACGAGGAGAATGGACAGGCTTCGGATTATCGCTTCCTCGACGTCAACAACGGCTTCGAGCGGCAGACCGGCTTCAAGGACCCTATCGGCCGAACGATGCGGTCCCTCGCGCCCGACCATGAGGAGGAGTGGTACGAGATCTACGGCCGCATCGCGAAAAGCCGGCGGGCCGAACGGTTCGAGCACGAGGCCGCTGCCCTAGACCGCTATTACGAAGTCTACGCCTTCCCGCTCGGCGAGCCCGACCAGCATCAGCTCGGCGTCCTCTTCAACGACATCTCGGACCGGAAGGAGGCGGAGCAGCGGCTCCGGCTGCTCGTTGGAGAGCTCAACCACAGGGTGAAGAACACGCTCGCCGTCGTCGACGCCGTCGCCCGGCAGACCTTCGAAGGCTTCGAGGACCATGAGCGGTTCCGCACCTTCGAGGGCCGCCTCTCCGCCCTGGCCGGTGCACATGCCCTTCTCAGCCAGTCGAACTGGCTCGCGACCACGCTTCAGGATGTCGCGTACAGCTCGGCCCTCGCCTGCGGCGTGCCGCGAGATCGCATGGAGATCTCCGGCCCTCCGATCCAGCTGCTACCAACGCAGGGTGTGACCTTCGCCATGGCCCTGCACGAGCTATGCACCAATGCCTTCAAATATGGCGCCCTCAAGAACAAGGTCGGCACGGTCGATCTGCACTGGACAGTCGGCGACGGCCCTGATCCCATTCTCGAGGTCGTCTGGCGCGAGCAGGACGGCCCCCGCGTGGAAGCGCCGAGCGAGGAAGGTTTCGGAACCATGATGCTCAGAGAGGCGTTGGCGACGCAGCTGAACGGTCAGGTATCGCTCGACTATCGCCCGGAAGGGCTGCTCTGCCGGATCGTCGCTCCGCTGCCTGGGGAGGAGAAGACGCGGTGACCGGCCTGCTCGACGGCAAGACCATCCTTCTCGTGGAGGATGAATATCTGATCGCCATCGGCGCGAAATCGATGCTCCAGCGCCTCGGCGCCGGAGCGGTCAAGATGGCGCACCGGCTGGAGGACGGCCTCCTCCTCGCGGAGACGGAGGCGGTGGACGCAGCCGTGCTGGACGTCAATCTCGACGGGCGGCGCAGCCTTCCCATCGCTTCCTGCCTTCACGAGCGGAACGTGCCCTATGTGTTCGCAACCGGGTACAGCCGCAGCGACCTGGACCTGGCGGGCGAGCCCATGCTCCTCGACAAGCCCTACACTCTGGACAAGCTCGAGGATTCGCTGCGCAGGGCGATGGACCGCCCGCAATAGACGGCCCGCGCGGCCCGGTCCCGTTCAGCCCTCCCGGCAGGCCCGCTCGGCGCGCTGCCCGGCCTCGGCCATGCGCTGGCTGAGCGCGATTCCGTCCGGGCGTTCCGCCAACATCACCATCGCGCCGAACATGTCGTCATCCGTCGCCTCGAGAAGTTCGGCGAAGACGTCCATGTCCTCCTCGCTCAGCGCCTCGCCCATTTCCGAGGCGAGGCAGGCGCATTGCTCCTCCGTCGCGGCGCCCTGCGACTGGCAGGCATTGGCGAGCGCCTGCTCCTCCGAGGACAGGCCGCCGCCGCAGCCGGCCAGCGCCAGAAGGAAAGATCCGGCCAGAGCCGAGGTGAGCGCGTTCTTGTTCATGACTGCCGTCTCCTGCTCGATCCTGTTGACTTGTTTCATCGGCTCCGCCCGCGCGCGGGGAAGCGCCGCGGAGCCTGCGGAGAAGGCGATCCGCACCAAGACGGAACCGTTCCGCGAAGAACAGGCCCGCCTTCGATGCCGCCATGGCAGCGGACCGTCGCGTTCATTACTGGTTCTCCCCCATAGCTGGCTGTCCCGACACTTGCTCGTCCCCAAGGCAACCAGACGAAGGACCGTAGGTTCGCGCCAGAGGGATGTAAACGCGGCCGCTGCAGAAATGCCGCCGCCCGGCTTCAGCGAAACTCTTCGCAGCATCAACGGATCTGGCCCTCGCGCCTTGCGTGCCGCTCCTCCCTTGACCCCCGCTTCCGCGCGGCTAAGCCCGGTTTTCCACGAACAAAGGATACGAGCATGGCCTTCAACGTCGCCGTCGTCGGCGCCACCGGCATGGTCGGTCAGGAAGTCCTCGCCATCCTGGCCGAGCGCATGTTCCCGACCGCCGAAGTCTTCGCCCTCGCCTCGCGCAGCTCGATGGGGCGCGAGGTCTCCTATGGCGACAGGACGCTCAAATGCCGCGACCTCGCCCAGTTCGACTTCGGCCAGGCCGATATCGCGATCTTTGCGGCGGGCGGCGACGTCTCGGGCGAATACGCGCAGAAGGCGGCGGACAAGGGCTGCCTCGTCATCGACAACTCCTCGCGCTTCCGCCTCGACGAGGACGTGCCGCTGGTCGTCCCGGAGGTGAACCCGGACGCGGTCGAAGGCTTCAGGAAGCGCGGGATCATCGCCAACCCCAACTGCTCGACCGCGCAGATGGTCGTCGCCCTGAAGCCTCTTCACGACCTCGCCGGGATCAAGCGCGTCGTCGTCTCGACCTATCAGTCCGTGTCCGGCGCGGGCCGGGAGGCCTCCGACGAGCTCTTCACCCAGACCAAGGGCATCTACGTCAACGACGATCCGACCCCGTCGCAATTCACCAAGCAGATCGCCTTCAACGTCATCCCGCACATCGACGTCTTCATGGAGGACGGATCGACCCGCGAGGAATACAAGATGGTCGCGGAGACGCAGAAGATGCTCGATCCGAACATCAAGCTGACCGCGACCGCCGTGCGCGTGCCGGTTTTCGTCGGCCATTCCGAAGCGATCAACATCGAGTTCGAGCGGCCGATCACGGTCTCAGAGGCGCGCAAGACGCTGCGCGAGGCGCCGGGCATCCTCGTCGTCGACAAGCGCGAGGACGGCGGATACGTCACGCCCGTCGAATGCGTCGGCGACTTCGCCACCTTCATCAGCCGCATCCGCAAGGATCCGACCGTCGAGAACGGCCTGAACCTCTGGTGCGTCTCGGACAATCTGCGCAAGGGCGCGGCGCTGAACGCCGTCCAGATCGCCGAGCTGGTGGTCAACAGGGGGCTGGTCGAGGCGCGGGACTGAAACTTTCCGGAACGTCTCGCCCGCTCATCCGTTGGGGATGGGCATGGCCAGGGACGCACCGGACAAGAACCAGGATTCGCACCTTCAGCGCTCGATGGGCCTGCCCGGCCTCGCCTTTTACGGGACGGGCACCATTCTGGGCGCTGGCATCTTCGTCGTCATCGGCGAGGTGGTGGCGGAGGCTGGTGCCCTCTCGCCGCTCGCCTATGCGCTCGCAGGAACGGTCGCGCTGATGACCGCGCTCTCCTTCGGAGAGCTCGGTGCGCGCATCCCGACGGCGGGCGGCCCCATCGACTACGTCGAGAAAGCCTTCGACAGCCGCAGGCTGGCCGTTCTCACCGGCTGGGTCCTGACGGCCGCCAACATCGTCTCCGGCGCCACCATCACCACGGGCTTCGTCGACTATCTGGGCAGCTTTCTCGACGTGCCCGGCTGGGCGGCGACGGCCGGGCTCGTCGCCGTCCTCTGCGGGATTTCCTGCATCGGCATGAAGCAGAGCGCCTGGTTCATGACGATCACGACGCTGATCGGCATGGCGACGCTGCTCTTCATTCTGTGGGTCGCGCGGGACGCGCTCCTCGCGGCGCCCGGCGCGGTGATGGAGGATCTCGGCGCCTTCGATGGCGCGGCGGCGGGCGGCCTCTATGCAGGCGCCTTCCTCGCCTTCTATTCCTTCATCGGCTTCGGCGACATGGCGCAGACGGCCGAAGAGGTGAAACACGTCAAGACGACGCTGCCGCGCGCCATCATCATCGCCATGGCCGTCGTCTTCACCTTCTACCTCGCGGTCTCCGCGGCGCTGATCGGCGGAGAGAACGGCCAGGAGATCGCGCAAGCCGAGGCGCCGCTCGTCAAGGTGGTCGAACTGCGCGGGATCCCCGCCCTGCCGGTGGCGATCGCCAGCCTCTTCGTCATCGTCAATGGCGGCCTGACCCAGGTCATCACGGCGGCGCGCCTGCTTCTCGATCTCGGCCGCGACGACGGCGGAGCGCCCTCTCTCTTCGGCCGGGTCAACCAGCGCACGAACACGCCCGTCATCGCGACGCTCTTCGCATCGGCCTTCGTCCTCGCGCTGGCGCTCTTCATTCCGCTCAAGGGCCTCGCCAGCGCGACCAGCCTCGCCGTGCTCCTCGTCTTCTTCGGCGTGAACGCGGCGCTGTGGCAGCTCAAGCGGCAGGGCCAGCCGGACGACGTGCCGAATGTCTGGCGCATCGTTCCGGCCGCAGGGGCCGTTCTCTGCGCCTTCGCGGTCCTCGGCCAGATCGGGCTTTGGGTCGGGGTCTAGCCGAGGCGATTGCGTCGGCGGCGCGCCTTCGCTTCACTCGGGCCTCGAAACGCTCAAGGATGCTGCCGATGAAGTCTCTCCTCGCCGCCACCGCCGCCCTCGCCCTCGCCCCCGCTCATGCGCAGGACTATCAGGCCTCTGACGATGCCCGCGAGATCGCGCGGGAGACGATCATCCTCGATGGCCATGTGGACATTCCCTACCGCGTCTGGGCCTCTGGCGAGGATGTCGGCGAGGAGGCGCTGGCGGGCGATTTCGACTACCCCCGCGCCATGGAGGGCGGCCTCAACGCGCCCTTCATGTCGATCTATGTCGCCGCGGACTATCAGGAGACCGGCGGCGCCAAGGCGCAGGCCGACCGGCTGATCGGACTCGTCGAGGGGCTCGCCGCAATGCACCCTGACAAGTTCGAGATCGCGAAATCGGTGCGCGATGTCCGCCGCATCACCGAGGAGGGCAAGATCGCCCTGCCGCTCGGCATGGAGAACGGCGCGCCGATCGAGGGCGATCTCGACAATCTCGAGCATTTCTACGACCGCGGCATCCGCTACGTCACCCTCACCCATTCCAAGGTGAACCACCTCTCGGACAGCTCCTATGACGAGGAGCGCCGCTGGGGCGGGTTGTCGCCCTTCGGCCGCCTGGCGGTGCAGAAGATGAACGATCTCGGCATCATGGTCGATGTCAGCCACATCTCGGACGAGGCCTTCGACGACGTGATGGCGGTGACGCGCGCGCCGGTGATCGCCAGCCACTCCTCCGCCCGCCACTTCACGCCCGGCTTCGAGCGGAACATGTCCGACGCGATGATCGAGCGCCTGGCCGAGAACGGCGGCGTCATCATGATCAATTTCGGCTCCTCCTTCATCGGCCCCGAATGGGCGGCGTGGCGCGACGAGGCGCAGGCGGCCTATCGCGAGCATCTCGAAGCCGAAGGGATCGAGGACACCGAGGAGGCGATGGAGGCCTTCAGCGCTGAATACGAGAAGACGAGCCCGCGCCCCTATGCGACGCTCGACGACGTGCTCGACCATATCGACCATGTCGTGCAGCTCGCCGGTATCGACCATGTCGGCATCGGCTCGGACTATGACGGCGTCGGCGACAGCCTGCCGGTCGGGCTCAAGGATGTCTCGGACATGCCGAACCTCGTTCAGGGCCTTCTCGACCGGGGCTATTCGCGCGAAGACATCGAGCAGATCCTCTCGGGGAACGCTCTTCGCGTCTGGCGCGAGGTCGAGCGGGCGGGCAAGCGCCGCCGCTGACGCGGCCTGCCGCGCCCCTCTTGCGCCGCACCGCTCATAAGAGCATTGCGGCGGCGCATCGAGGAGGCGCTTCGTGCCAAGTGAGACGTCGAATACGGCGCGCGGCGGCGTCCTTGCCGCCGTCGCGGCCTATACCATGTGGGGCTTCTTCCCGCTCTACTTCATCCTTCTACGGAATGTCAGCTCCTTCGAGCTGCTGGCGGACCGGATCCTCTTCGCCGTTCCATTGGGCGCCGCCATCGTCCTCTTGCGCGGCCAGTCGAAGGAGGTGCGGGCGGGGTTCTCGGACAGGCGCGTCCTCCTCGCCCTCGGCGTCTCCTCGGTCTTCATCGCGATCAACTGGCTCGTCTACATCATCGCGGTGCAGGGCGGGCATATCTTCCAGGCCTCGCTCGGCTACTACATCAACCCCCTGATCTATGTCCTCGTCGGCGTCGCGGTTCTGGGGGAGCGGCTGCGCATGGGCCAGACGGCGGCGGTCGCCCTCGCCGCGATCGGGGTCCTCGTACTGACGGTCTATGGCGGCGAATTCCCTGTCGTCAGCCTTACCCTCGCGATCAGTTTCACCATCTACGGCTATGTTCGAAAGAAGGCGGCCATCGGCGCGATGCCGGGCCTGTTCATCGAGACCGTGCTGCTCGCGCCGCTCGCCGCGCTGGCTCTGTGGTGGATGGTCGCGACCGGAGACACGGCGATCGAGAGCGGCGATGCCGGCCTCCTGGCCCTTCTCGCCTTCGCCGGTCCCGCGACGGTGGTTCCGCTTCTCTTCTTCGCCATGGCGGCCCGCCGCCTGCCGCTCGCCACTCTGGGGTTCCTGCAATTCATCGGCCCCACGATCCAGTTCCTCGTCGGGCTCTGGGACGGCGAGGACTTCACGTTCGCCCACCAGATCTGCTTCGGCTTCATCTGGGTGGCGGCCAGCATCTTCGCCTGGGACGCCTGGACCCACAGGAGCCGCGCGCCGCGGGTCCCGCGGGCAAGAGCTGCCGCGGCGAAATGACTCGCCGTCTTGCTGCGGACGATCGGAGATGCGGGAGAGGTGCGCGGGGCGCCGTCGAGGGGGAACGAGGGGAATGGCGCCCCGCACGGCCGCCTCTCGGCGACCACGGGATTGAAATGGCATCTCTCCCCTCGAAGGAAAGAGTCACGCCCCGTGAAATGTGTTAAAGTTCGGTCACTGATCGTCGGGCAGAGCCCGCTCGACCGGCAGCACCTTCTGGGCCCCCGTGTCGATATCGACGAAGACGACTCTGGCGCTGTCTTCGCCGCGGATCACGAACATGGCGACGTCCTCCCCGACCGCCTGATCCACGATCGCCTCGCCCGGGCCCACGGTCAGCGGCGCGAGCTCCGCCGCGCCCTCCCCGCCCGTGCCGCGCGTGAAGAGCAGCACGACGAGAAGCGCCAGCCCGCCCAGCAGCAGGAGGCCGAGCCCGGCGGTGACGCCCTTGATCAGGGCGAGGTTCGGGGAGGGAGGAGGGGAATCGGTCATGCACGAGGATTTGACACGCCCCGCGCCCTCGCGCACCCCCGCAGGCGATGACCCAGACACATGAATTCACCGCAGACGAGAGCGCGGCCGGAGAGCGGATCGACCGCTGGCTGGCGGGCCTCCTCGCGCCCGTCACCCGCAACCGGGTCAAGGCGATGATCGAGGGCGGCGCCCTCCTCCGCGACGGCGCGCCGCACACCGATCCCTCCTACCGCCTGCGCGGCGGAGAGACCGTCACCCTGACCCCGCCGCCGGTCGAGGACGCCGAGCCGAAGGCTCAGGACATTCCGCTGAACGTGTTGTTCGAGGACGAATATCTCATCGTCCTCGACAAGCCGGCGGGGATGGTGGTGCACCCGGCGGCGGGCAACTGGTCGGGCACGCTGGTCAATGCGCTCCTGCATCACTGCGCGGGCAGCCTGTCGGGGATCGGCGGCGTCGCCCGCCCCGGCATCGTCCACCGCCTCGACAAGGAAACATCGGGCGTCATGGTCGTCGCCAAATCCGACGAGGCGCATCAGGGCCTGACGACGCTCTGGCAGGCCCATGACGTCGAGCGGGCCTATCTCGCCATCTGCCATGGCAGCCCCCGGCCGGCCGTCGGCACGATCGAGCTGCCCCTCGCCCGCGCGGGCGGCGACAAGCGCAAGCAGGCCGTCACGGACTGGGAGAACCCTGCGGGCCGCGAGGCGATCACCCATTTCAAGCGCCTCGAAGCCTATGGCACGGGCCGGGCCAAGCTGCCGGGCGATTCCGTCGCCTCGCTGATCGAGTGCCGCCTCGAGACCGGCCGCACCCATCAGATCCGCGTCCATATGAGCCATGTCGGCCACCCGCTGGTCGGCGATCCCGTCTATGGACGCACGGGGCTTGCGGGCCTCCGGCCCGAGGACGAGGCGGCTGAGCGCGCGCTCGGCGTGGTGAGCAAGTTCCGCCGCCAGGCCCTGCACGCCGCGATTCTCGGCTTCGCCCATCCGATCACGGGCGAGGACCTGCGCTTCGAGACCGAGCCGCCGAAGGACTTCGCGAAGCTGCGCGCCGCGCTCGCCGCGCTCTGAAGGCGGCGCGGGCGGGCAGTCACGCGAACTTGCAGCCGCAGGAGCAGGGATTGGCCTTGCATTTCGCAGGTGCAGCACGCTCATTCGGGCCATGACACCCAGGACAGAACGCCGCCGCAATACCGAGATGATCGTCATCCTCGGCGCCCTGACAGCCTTCACGCCGCTGTCGGTGGACATGTACTTGCCGGCGCTGCCGGCCCTCGAGACCGAGTTCCATACAACGACCGCCGCGGCCCAGCGCACGCTGACGGCCTTCTTCGCCGGCTTCGCGCTCGGCCAGCTCTTCTACGGCCCGCTCAGCGACCGGTATGGCCGCAAGCTGCCGCTCTATGTCAGCCTGTCGCTCTTCGCCATTGCCTCGGCGGCCTGCGCGCTGGCCCCCGACGTCGCCACCTTGAGCGGCGCCCGCTTCATGCAGGCCTTCGGCGCCTGCGCCGGCGCCGTGATCGCGCGCGCGGTGGTGCGCGACGCCTATCCGCCCGAACGCATCGCGGAGATCTATTCGCTCCTGATCCTCGTCATGGGCGTCGCGCCGATGCTGGCGCCGCTGATGGGCGGCGCGCTGATGACACTGTGGAGCTGGCACGCCATCTTCTGGGCGCTCGCCCTGCTCGGCGCGCTCTCCTTGCTGCTCGTGCGCTTCCGCCTGAGGGAGACCCTGCCGCGGGAGCGGCGGAGTGCGCTCAGCCTGCGCGGCGTGCTGAGAGGATATGGCAGGCTTCTCGCGGCGCCGACCTTCCTTCTGCCCGCGCTCATCGGCGGATGCAGCATGGCGGGCATGTTCGCCTATATCGCCGGATCGCCCTTCCTCTTCATCGAGCGGTTCGGCTTCTCCGAGACGCAGTTCGCCTGGTTCTTCGGGGCCAATGCGATGGGGCTGATCGCCGTCTCCCAGATCAATGGCCGGATCGCGGGCGCGAACCCGGCCCGTCCGATGATGGCGGGGATCGGCATCCAGGTGCTCGCTTCGGCCGGCCTCCTCCTCGCGGCGGTGAATGGCTGGGGACCGCTCGGCCTCATCCCGCCGCTCTTCGTCTTCGTCGCCTGCCTCGGCCTCGTCTTTCCCAATGCCACCGCCCTCGCCATGATGTCCCACGGCAAGGATGCGGGCATGGCCTCCGCCCTCATGGGTACGGTGCAGGCCAGCCTCGCCGCCCTGTCGACCTTCCTCATAGGCCCCCTCGAAAGCAGCTTCGGCGGCGCATGGCCGATGGTCGGCGTCATCGTCGCCTGGAACGGCCTCGCCCTCCTCCTGGCGCTCGGGCGCAGCCAGAGCCGACGGTCTCCCGCGCCTGCAAAAGCCGCAGCGGGATGAGCCTGTCCGCCGCCACGCACCCTACCGGGGCAGGCTCGCACTTGGCTGCCAGAGCACGGCAGACACGGCCGCGGGCGAGGTCGGCTGCAATGCAGGAGCCGGCTCGACCCGCCGCCTGCCCTGGCGCGTTTGCGGGGTCTTCACTTCAAATCCCGGCGAACTGGCCCCATATTGCATGACGAAGGGAAGGGCTTGCGCGTGTTTCCCACACGCCAGCCGGGAAGAAAGACACTCACATTCATGGCGAACGCACTGACGACGACGAGCGGCGCCGCTCTCACGCCCGAGGGCGGGCTGAGCCGCTATCTTTCCGAGATCCGGAAATTTCCGATGCTCGAGAAGGATCAGGAATACATGCTGGCCAAGCGCTTCAAGGAGCATGGCGACCCGGATGCGGCCCAGCAGCTGATCCAGTCCCACCTGCGCCTGGTGGCGAAGATCGCGATGGGCTACAGAGGCTACGGCCTGCCCACGGGCGAGGTCATCTCCGAGGGCAATGTCGGCCTGATGCAGGCGGTCAAGAAATTCGATCCCGAAAAGGGCTTCCGCCTCTCCACCTATGCGATGTGGTGGATCCGCGCCTCGATCCAGGAATATATTCTGCGCTCCTGGAGCCTCGTGAAGATCGGCACCACGGCCGCGCAGAAGAAGCTCTTCTTCAACCTGCGCAAGATGAAGGGCCAGATCGACGCGCTCGAAGAGGGCGATCTGCGCCCCGAGGATGTCGAGCAGATCGCCACCCGCCTCGGCGTCAAGGAAGACGAGGTCATCTCGATGAACCGGCGCATGTCGGGCGGCGACAACTCGCTCAACGCCCCGATGCGCGTCGGTGAAGAGGGCGGCGGCGCGGAGTGGCAGGACTGGCTCGTCGACGAGCAGGCCGTCGATGCCGAGGCCGCGCTCGTTCAGGACAATGAGTTCGACACGCGGATGGAGCTTCTCCAGGAAGCCATGGCCGGCCTCAATGACCGGGAGCGCCACATCCTGACCGAGCGGCGCCTGACCGAGGAGCCGCGCACGCTCGAGGACCTGTCGACCGAATACGGCGTCAGCCGCGAGCGGATCCGGCAGATCGAGGTCCGCGCCTTCGAGAAGCTCCAGAAGGCGATGAAGAAGCTCGACAAGGACATGCGGGCGGAAACGCTGCACTGACCCGGCGCATCGGCTAGAGGGGCGCGATGATCCGCGCCTCCCTAGCCCTGCCGCTCTGCCTGCTGTCCGTTCTCGCTCCGGCCGCCGCCGATCCGCTGCAATTCGGATCGGGAAGCCGTTTTCTTGCCCTGCGGCCCTTCGTGCAGGCCGATCTCGCCATCGCAACCGATGTTCCGGCGGGCTTTCCGACCGATCGGGCCGACCTGAACGTCGCCCGTCTCTACGCCGAAGCGCGGCATGGCCGGCTCGGCGCCCGCTTCTCCTACGACTTCCAGGACGAAGCGCGCGTGACCATGGCCTACGCATCCTATTCCCCGACGGATCGTATCGAGTTCCGCCTAGGCCAGCAGGACGAGCCCTTCTCGCTCGTCGACCTGTCCGGCCGCAGGGCCCAGACCATGATCGACGGAAATGAAGCCGTCGCGCTGGCGCCCGGCGACAATGTCGGCATCGTGGCCGTTCATGACGGGGAGCGGCACACGCTCTCCGCCGGCCTCTTCGGCGGCGATCTGCAAACGGGCGTCGGCGCCGAAGGCCTCGCGGTCGCCGGGCGGGCGGTCTGGAACCCCACCGGCAGAGGCGAGCGCCTGACACACCTCGCCATCGCCGCGGCGAGGCGGTCCGGGCGCGATCTGCGCGCCGGCTTCGTCAGTCAGGTCGGGGCGAACCTCCTCCCGCGGGAGCTGGTCTCGGTCGGCGCATTCGAGGATGTCGACCGGCTGGACCGTCTCAACCTCGAAGGCGCCTTCCGCTTCGGGTCCGTATCGGCGCAGTCGGAGGTCACATTCGTGGCCGTCGACCGGCGGACCGGGTCGGACGAGTCTCCGCTCGGGGTCTATCTTCTGGGATCGTGGATCCTCACGGGCGAGATCCGGCCCTATGCCGGGGGCAGCTTCGGCCAGATCGTGCCCGATCGGCCCGTCTTCTCCGGCGGATACGGCGCCTGGGAACTCGCGGCGCGGATGGACGGCACCGATACCGATGGCGGCGGCAGGACGCTGAGAGGCACGCTCGGGCTCAACTGGCACCTTTCGCGCCGGCTCCGGCTCGGCCTCAACGCCTCCCACACGGATATCGAGGGCAGCCCCAGCGGCCTGTCTTCGGTCAGCGGGACCTTCCTTCGCCTGCAATACGCTCATTGAGCAGCATGCTTGATTGCAGAGGTCCGCGCTCGGTACCGTCGCTGCGACGATAGAAGGATATATCCATGATCCGCACGCTTCTCAGCGCGAGCGCTGCCCTCGCGCTCTGCCTTCCGGCCGCGGCCGCCGACCTCAACGAGGCGGTCGAGGCCGATTACGAATATCTCGAAGCGCTCTACGAGCACTTCCACCAGAACCCCGAGCTTTCGTTCCAGGAGACAGAGACTGCCAAGCGCCTCGCAAAGGAGCTGCGAAAGGCGGGCTATGACGTCACCTCCGGCGTCGGCGGCACGGGCATCGTCGCCGTGATGGAGAACGGCGAGGGGCCGACCGTCATGCTGCGGGCGGACATGGACGGCCTTCCGGTCGAGGAGCAGACCGGACTGCCCTATGCGTCCGAGGCGCGAGGGCCGAACCGCGACGGCGAGATGTTCCCGACCATGCACGCCTGCGGTCACGACGTGCACATGACGAGCCTCGTCGGCGCCGCGCGGCAGCTGGCCGAGAGAACGGATGACTGGTCGGGCACGCTGATCCTGATCGGCCAGCCGGCCGAGGAGCTGGGCCTCGGCGCGCTCGCCATGATCGAGGATGGGCTCTATGAGCGCTTCCTGACGCCCGATTATGTCGTCGGCCTGCACGATTCGGCGAGCCTTCCGGCGGGCAGCATCTCCTACACGCCGGGCTGGGCGCTCGCGAATGTCGACAGCGTCGACATCCGGGTGAAGGGCATTGGCGGGCACGGCGCCTATCCCCACACGACCAAGGATCCGATCGTGATCGCGAGCCAGATCGTCAACAACCTGCAGACGCTGGTCAGCCGCGAATTGTCTCCGCTCGACCGGGCCGTGGTCACCGTGGGCGCGTTCAATGCGGGCTCCAAGCACAACATCATTTCCGATGAGGCCCACCTGCAGCTGACCGTCCGCAGCTTCGACGACGCCACGCGGGAGAAGCTCCTGTCCGGCATCGCGCGCATCGCCCGCGCCCAGGCTGTCTCGGCCGGCCTTCCCGAGGAGCTGATGCCGGTGGTCGAGGTCGAGGAACCCTACACCCCTTCCACCTTTAACGATCCCGACCTCACCCAGCGCATCGCGGGCGTCTTCCGCGAACAGTTCGGCGAGGACCGCGTTCAGGAAGCCCCGCCGGTCATGGGCGGAGAGGACTTCAGCCAGTTCGGCCGCACGCCGGAGGACGTTCCGGCCGTCATCTTCTGGGTCGGCGCGGTCGAGCCGGAGCGCTTCGCAGCAGCGCAGGATGGCGGAGACGCCCTGCCCTCGCTGCACTCTCCCTTCTTCGCACCCGATCCGCGCCCGACACTGACGACCGGCGTGGAGGCGATGACCGCGGCTGCGCTCGATCTTCTGGGGAAGCCCGCCTCGCAACGCGCGGGCGACTGACAAGAGAAAACCCGCTGCCATCTCTGGCAGCGGGTTTCCGCGTAAGGACGCCGGCGGAGGGTCCGGCGCTGCAAGGACTACGCTTATCGCTTAGGCGAGCTTGCGCTTGCGGCGCGCGATCGCACCACCCACGAGCGCCGTACCGAAGAGCAGGCCAGCGGCCGGCACCGGAACAGCCTGCGCGAGGATGTTGATGTTGTAGTTGGCTTCCTGACCGAAGTCCTCGAACACCGTGCCGGTGACGACGAAGTCGACCATGGTGCCCGGCGTCAGATCGACGAGGAAGGTCGTGTTGCCGTCAATATCCACGCCTGCGGCGTCGGTGATATTGAAGGTCTGCGCGTCCATGCCTTCGACGAAGAAGGTGATGGCGAGGTTCATGATCCCGGCGCGAAGACCGTTGCCGAACCGAACGTCAACGGCCGTGTCGCCGCCGATGATGCCTTCTGCGACCATGAACGAACCGACGTCGTTCAGCTCGTCCAGGTCGGAGATGTCGTTGTTGTCGATATTGACAGGCGATCCGACATCAAGGGTCGGAGCGACGGCGGGCACACCGCCCGATTCGCCTTCCGGACCCGTCACCATGACGGCAGCGGAAGCGGCCGAAAGGCCGAACGCCGCAACCGAGGCGATGCTCGCGATACTCAGTGTCTTAAGCTTACTCATACTGTGCTCCCTTCATTGGCTCCGGGTGAAGCGACGCACTCGCCCCGATGGTCCCGAAGTAACCACTTGGAAAGCATTCACGATGCCATCGCAATAGAACAAAGCACCGCTCACGCCGATGTTGACGAAAATACAATCGGACGAAGACAGTTGACTGTTCTCTGCGCGTCAATGATGTGGAGTTCCTCCGTTAACCATAGAAAGAAGATAACGTTTACGTGAAACCGGACCTCCCTCACGGCCTCGCAGACCCCTTTCGAGAATCGCTGACCCGCTGCGCAAATCCGGATTGCGCCAGATAGCGACGCCGCGGCCTTGATACAGGTTAAAGATCAGCGGACCGGACGTGAAAACGAAGAGAATTGGCCCCGGACGTCTTCCGGTGACTTGCATTCCGCTCCGAGCGGGAACAAAACGAGATCATGGCGATTTCGGCACGACTCATTGAAAAGCTGCGGGTTTTGGCAGATGCCGCGAAGTATGATGCGTCCTGCGCATCGTCGGGATCGGCGTCACGCAACTCGATCGGCGGGAAGGGTGTGGGCAGCAGCGAGGGCATGGGGATCTGCCATGCCTATGCTCCCGATGGCCGCTGCATCAGCCTGCTTAAAGTATTGCTGACCAATTACTGCATGTTCGACTGCGCCTATTGCATCAATCGGTCGAGTTCGAATGTGAAGCGGGCCAGCTTCACGCCGCGGGAAGTCGCGGACCTCACAGTCGAATTCTACAAGCGCAATTACATAGAGGGCCTGTTCCTGTCTTCCGGGATCATTCGAAGTCCCGACCATACGATGGAACAGATCGTCGAGGTGGCCCGGATCCTCCGCGATGAATACGACTTCCGCGGCTATATCCATCTCAAGACGATCCCCGAGGCCGACCCCAAGCTGCTCGAAGAGGCGGGGCGGCATGCCGATCGCCTCTCGATCAATATCGAACTGCCCTCGCGCCGCAGCCTCGAGGCGCTGGCGCCGGAAAAGTCGCGCGACGGGATTGAGGGCGCGATGGCCTCCGTCAAGACGCAGATCGACGGCGCGAAGTCCGAGGCCAGGAGCGCGCGGAAGCTGCGCCACAGAACGCCGCCGAAGCTCTTCGCCCCGGGCGGTCAATCGACGCAGATGGTGGTGGGCGCCGATCAGGAGACCGATGCGCAGGTGATCGACACGGCGGCGGGGCTCTACGGCAAGCACCAGCTGCGCCGCGTCTACTATTCCGCCTATTCGCCCATCCCGGATGCCAAGGCCGGTCTTCCCGTGCAGGCCCCGCCCCTGATCCGCGAGCATCGCCTTTATCAGGCCGACTGGCTGACCCGCTTTTACGGGTTCGACCCCAAGGAGATCACCGCCACTCTCAAGGGCGGCATGCTCGACCTCGACCTCGACCCGAAGACCATCTGGGCGATGCAGAACCGGGGCTTCTTCCCGCTCGACATCAACACCGCCGACAGGGAGGCGCTGCTGCGCGTTCCGGGCCTCGGCGAGAAGGGCGTGGCCAAGATCCTCGCTGCCCGCTCGCAGGGCGTGCTCCGCTATGCCGACCTCGCACGGCTCGCGGCGAGCGTGAGGAAGATCAAGCCCTTCGTTATCACGCCTGACTGGCGCCCCGGCGGCCTTCTCGACGCCGCCAGCCTCGAAGCACGCTTCCGGCGCAAGGCCGAGCAGTCCGATCTCTTCGCCGCTGCGGCGTGATGGCCGGGCCGCTGGCGCAGCTCCGCCTCGTTTCCTAGGTGTCCGAAATGTCCGATGATGATCGCAAGGCATGGGCAGCGCGGCAGGAGGCCTTCGATGCGGCCCTCGCCAAACAGCGCGAACGCGAGAAGAAGCGGCGCGAGCGCTCCGCCCGGAACGCGCAGCGCAAGATCGCGAGGCTCAAGGCCAAGCTGACCGAGATCGGCGAGATCAGCGAATTCGAGGAAGAGTTCGCCGGCTCCGTGGCGGAACGCCTCGAGACTTACGGCTCGGCCTTTTCCGACCCTTCGCTCGGCAGGCCCGGCGACGCGCTCTCCTCGAGCCAGAAACGCGTTCTCGCCCGCATGAACAAGAAGGCGAAGGATGCGCGCAAGGCCGCCAAGGCCGCGGACGCCGAAGCGGCGCCGAAAGAGGATGAGGAGGATGATCCCGCCTCCGGGGCGAATGTCGTCCGCCTCTTCGAGCGCCGCTGACACTGCTCATGGCCGACCCGGCATCCAGGAGCATCCTCGTCACTCTCGATGCCGAGGACGATATCGCCGGCTTCCGGAAGGAGGCGCGCCGCCTGCTCGCAGAGCGGGTTCCGCCCGACCGCGTGGTCTGGCGCGTGGCAGGATCCGAGCGGGATCTCTTCGGCGCGGAGCCCGCGCGAAGGGCGAGCAAGGCCGAGGTCAGCCTTCCGCGCGCGGCGGTGGAGCTGGCGCAGGCCGCGGCCCATCACTCGGACCCCGGCCGCTGGCCCCTCCTCTACACCTTCCTCCACCGAAGCCTCGGCGAGAAGGCGCTCGCGGACAATCCCGCCGATCCGCTCGTCCGGCGGCTGCGGCAGATGGAGAAGGCCGTGCGGCGCGACGCGCACAAGATGCATGCCTTCGTCCGCTTCAAGGAGGTCGAGGATCCCGGCGGCGGCCCTTCGCGCTATATCGCGTGGTTCGAGCCTGACCATCACATCGTCGAACGCGAGGCGCCCTTCTTCATCCGGCGCTTCGCGAACATGCATTGGGCGATCGTCACGCCGCGCAGGAGCATTCGCTGGGAGGACGGCCAATTGCGCGCCGGTCCCGGCGGTCGGCGCGAGGACGTGCCCCAGGACGATGCCTTCGATGAAGCCTGGCGCGCCTATTACGCCTCCATCTTCAACCCCGCGCGGGTGAAGGTGTCGGCGATGACCGCGGAGATGCCGCGCAAATACTGGCGCAACCTGCCCGAGGCCCGGCTCATCCCGGAAATGATCGAGACCGCGTCCGCTCGCGTCGCGACCATGGCGGCCAATGCCCTGGCCGACGAGGAACGGGGAATCGCGGAGGCCGCGCCCCGGCGCATGGCGGCGCCCGTGGCCATGCCCGCGATCCGCGCTCTGGTCCGGAGCTGCACCAATTGCCCGCTGCACGGGCCTGCGACGCAGGCCGTTCCCGGCGAGGGACCAGCCGATGCGCGCCTGTTCCTGGTCGGGGAACAGCCAGGCGACATGGAAGACCTCGAAGGCCGCCCCTTTGTCGGGCCTGCGGGCCAGGTCCTGAACCAGGCGCTCGAACAGGCGGGGCTCGACCGCGAGCGCGCTTATCTCACCAATGCGGTCAAGCACTTCAAGTTCGAGCTTCGCGGAAAGCGGCGTCTGCACCGCAGCCCATCGGCCGAGAACGTGGATGCGTGCTCGGAATGGCTGCTGGCCGAGCATCAGGCGGTGGCGCCCGCAGTGACCGTCACCCTAGGCGCGACCGCCCTGCGCGGCCTTCTCGGCAAATCCGTGCCCCTCGCCCGTGTTCGCGGCACGCAGCTGGCCCTGCCGAGCGGCGGCGCGCTCATCCCGACATTCCACCCTTCCTATCTCCTGCGGCTGCAGGACGAGGGTGCAAGGCGGATCGAGGAGGGTAAGTTCCTCTCGGACCTTCGAAGAGCCAGGGAGCTGCTTGCCGCGTGACCGCGCCTCATGACTGAACTGCCGCAGGCCTCTTTGCGCCTCGACCGCTGGCTGTGGCACGCGCGCGTCTTCAAGACCAAGGCCGCGGCCACCAAGGCGGTGTCCCAGGATGGCGTGCGCATCACCCGCACGGGGCAGACGCAGCGCTGCGAGAAGCCCGCTTTCGGCCTGCGGGTCGGTGACACCGTCGCCCTCACCCGCGGCCCGAGGCTCTTCGTCTACGAGGTGCTGGCCCTGGGAGAGCGGCGGGGGCCGCCCGCCGAGGCGCGGACGCTCTACGAGGATCATTCGCCGCCGCCGCCCCCGCGTGAGGAACGGCCCGCCCCCGTGTTCGAGAGAGAGGAAGGGGCCGGACGCCCCACCAAGAAGGATCGCAGGCGGCTCGATGCCGTCCGCCGCCAGGAGGACTGACATGCTCGGCAAATTGTTCGCAGGCTTCAAGAAGGAAGAGACGCAGACCGAGGAGGATGCGCTGCCGCGCGCCGTCGCCGCGCTGCTGGTCGAGGCCGCGCGCGCGGACGAGGACTATACCGATGACGAGCGGCGCGTGATCGACCGCGTGCTGAAAGCGAAATTCGGCCTCGGCGCGGAGGACGCCCATGCGCTGCGCACGGTGGCGGAGACCGACCAGGCCGAGGCGAACGACCTCTACCGCTTCAGCTCCGTGGTGAAGGACGGCCTCGACCGCGAAGGGAAGATGGCGCTGATCGAGGACATGTGGGCGATCGCGCTGACCGATGAGCACCGCGACCCGCATGAAGAGCAGGTGATCCGCCGCCTGGTCGGCCTCCTGCACCTCGAAGACCGGGACAGCACCGCGGCCCGCAGGCGGGCCGAGGCGCGCAGCTAGGCCTTACGGGCCGTCATATTTGCGGACGGTCTGGTCGATCTCGCCGAAGATCGAGCGGCCTTCGCCATCATCGGCCCAGATCTTCACCCGGTCGCCGAAGCGCAGGAAGGGCGTTTTGGCCTCGCCATGCTCGATGGTCTCGATCATGCGCTGCTCGGCGAGGCAGGAATAGCCGACGCCGCCATCCTTGACCGGCTTGCCCGGGCCGCCATCCATCTTGTTGCTGACCGTGCCAGAGCCGATGATCGTGCCGGCGCTCAGGGGCCGCGTCTTGGCGGCATGGGCGATGAGGCGCGGAAATTCGAAGGTCATCTCCTCGCCCGCATCGGCCCGGCCGAAGGCTTCGCCGTTGAGATCGACCTTGAGGGCGCCCTTCATCTTGGCGCCGTCCCACATCTCGCCGAGTTCGTCGGGCGTCACCGCGACCGGCGAGAAGGCCGAGGACGGCTTGGCCTGGAAGAAGCCGAACCCCTTGGCGAGCTCGCCCGGGATGAGGCCGCGCAGCGAGACGTCGTTGACCAGCATGACCAGCCGGATGCGGTCCTTCGCGGCCTCGGGCGAGACGCCCATCGGCACGTCGTCGGTGACGACCGCCACCTCGCCTTCGAGGTCGATGCCCCAGGCCTCGTCCGCGGCGAGGATGTCCTCGCGCGGGCCGAGGAAGCTGTCCGAGCCGCCCTGATACATGAGGGGGTCGTCGTAGAAGCTCTCGGGAACTTCTGCGCCGCGCGCCTTCCGCACCAGCTCCACGTGGTTGATATAGGCCGATCCATCCGCCCACTGATAGGCGCGCGGCAGCGGCGAGGCGCAGGCGGACTGGTCGAAGGGCTGGCCCTCGATCGTGCCGTCATTGAGCTTGCGGTAGTCGTCCTGGAGATGCCCGGAAAGCTCGTCCCAGCGGTCGAGGAGATCCTGCATCGTCTTCGCCCCGCCGGAGGGCTCGAGGCAGCGGGTCAGATCCTTCGAGACGACGACGAGGCGGCCGTCGCGGCCGGAGCGTAGGGAGGCGAGCTTCATAACATCATCCGTTCGTTTCGTTACATCTGAAACTAGTTCATCGCGCGCCCCAACCCAAGGGATGGCGCTGCGTCGCAGGAAGGGAACGGGCGGAGGGCGTCGGGCGTTCGGCAGGCGTGAATATTTTCCACCTCTCCCCCGACCCGCGGGCGAATGCGCGCCTTCACTGCGACAAGCATGTCGGCAAGATGCTGGTCGAGAACGTGCAGATGCTGTCCACCGCCCTCGTCCTGTCGGGCGGCGAGGCGCCGTGGAAACCCGCCTTCCAGAATCATCCGATGAACAAATGGGTGCGCGAGAGCGCTGGCAATTTCGCCTGGACCTGGGACCTGTCCGATGCGCTCGGCGAGGAATATGTCCACCGCTTCGCCAAGACGCACAAAGCGCATGAGGCGCTTCGCACCTTCGACCGCGATGCCCTCGAACGCTTGATCGGACCGGGGCAGCGCACCACGCCGCCCCAGTGCATGGGCGAGGAGTTCAAGGTCAGCGGCGACACAATCGCCGCCTATCGGCGCTTCTATGCCGGCGAGAAGGCGCGCTTTGCGACCTATACCGGCCGTCCCGTGCCCGACTTCATGATGGATGCCTTCCTGCCGATGACACAGGACGAAATCGACGCCGCCGCGCGCAGCGAAGGCTGATCGCCCTCAATAGACGAGGCCGACGCAGGCGCCCGAGCCGAGGGTGGCGAGCGTTCCCGCCACCACCGCTTTCGGCGCGAGATCGAGAATGTCGCGCCGCCGCGTCGGCTCCAGCGCCGAAAGCCCGCCGATGACGATGCCGATCGAGGAGACGTTGGCGAAGCCGCACAGCGCGTAGAGCATGATGAGGGTCGAGCGGTCCTCAAGCGTGCCGGGCTCGAGATCGACGAGCGCGATATAGGCGACGACCTCGTTCACGGCCGTCTTGATGCCCATCAGCCCGCCCGCGATGACCGCTTCGTTCCACGGGATCCCCGCAAGCCAGACGAGGGGCGCGAAGAGCCAGCCGAGAAGGCGTTCGAGCGTCAGCGGCGCGCCGAACAGGTCCGGCAGCACGGCATCGAGCACGATGTTGAAGAGCGCGACCAGAGCGACGAAGGCCAGAATCGCGATGACGATATTCGCCCACAGCTTGCCGCCCTCGGTCGCGCCGGTGACGAAGGCGTCCATCGTGTCGTCATAGGCGAAGCCCGCGCCCGCGGAGGCCGGGGTCGCCTCCTCGCCTTCGGCCGGCGGCACCATGATGCGCCCGAGGAGCAGCGCGCCCAAGACGCCGATGATCGAGGCGACGATGATGTGGCCGAGGACCGGATCCTCGCCGTTTCCGAGATCGAGGCCGCCGAGAATGGTCGCGTAGAGGACCATCACCGTCCCCGCGACCGTCGCATAGCCGCAGGAGATCACCGTGAAGAGCTCCGACCGCGTTAGCTTGGCGAGATAGGCGCGGATAAGGAGCGGCGCCTCGGTCTGTCCCAGAAGAACGTTGCCGCTCGCAGCCAGGCTGACCGCGCCGCCCGTGCCGAGGATGCGGGACAGCGCGAGGGCGAAGCCGCGGATGACGGCCTTGAGCACCCCCCAATGCCACAGGACGGCGGCCAGAGCGGACACCACGACGAGCAGCGGCAGGGCCTGGAAGGCGAAGACGAAATAGGCGCCGGGATTTTCCTCGGACCCGGCAAAGGGCAGATCCGCCGACTGGCCGAGATAGCCGAACAGGAATGAGGTCCCGGCAAGGGTCGCCTGGTTCACCGCGAGGACCACGCCGTTCAGCCCCGTCAGCGCGTTCCGCGCCGGATCCCAGTTGATGAAGATGGCGGCGAGCGCGATCTGCAAAGCCACCGTGATGGCGGCCTGGGAAAGCGGGAAGGCCTTCCTGCGCTCCGACAGGAGCCAGGCGATCAAGATGAAGGAGAGAATGCCGACCACGCTCTGCAGGCGCAGTCCGAGACCGATGGCGTCCATAGGAAGTCCCTGCCCGAAAGCCGCCTCCTAGCGGCAGCCGCCGGCAGAAGTCACGTCCCCGCGAGTCCGCACGCCCCCATCATTCCGGTCTGCGCGGGCAGAGAGTGGCCGAGTGTGCTTCCTCGGCCACCCTCGCCGGCGCTCCGGCCTCCCCCCTCAGCCGATGGGCGCAGCTGCGGGCACGAGGGAAGCGCCGGAGGCGCGCCGGAACAGCCAGGCGGCTGCGAGCCAGAAGGCGGTGAACAGCGCCGTGCCGAGAATCACGTCCAGAGGCCAGTTGGGAGAGCCCGCTCCCAGGCCTCCGGCCAGCGCGATGAGCGCGACGAGCACCTGCGCCGCTGCGGCGGCCAGCATGGTGCGCCCCATCCCGAGCGGCCGGAAACGAGCGATGCAGGCGCCGCCGACCGCGACTGCGATCACACCGGCATACATCAGATTGGCGTCCGTCGCGGACGAGCCGATGAAGCCGACCGCTCCGTTGACCCATACGAGCAGGAAGATCGTGCCCACGCCGATCAGGCATCCGAGCCGGTAGGCCATGCTTCCCGACCGGGTGAAAAGAAAGGCGAAGGCCGCGCCCGCGCTGCCGAGCGAAACCGCCGCGAAAAGATAGTCGCCCAAGGTCCAGTTCACCGCACACCCTCCATCTGTGACCGCCGCGAGCGGCCTCGGCCGCTGCCATGAAGAGTACTTTGCATTATAAAGCTGAGAGATGCAAGCCGATTTCCCGGTGACCCGTGGTCGGGGCGGCGGGTGCGTCAGGCCGGCTTCGGCGCGGTGTGCGGGGCGGCCTCCGTCGCTTCGCCGGCATCGCGCACGACCCGTTCGAGAACGCCGAGATAGTCGATGAAACGCTGACGTCCCTCTGCCGTCAGCCGGACCCGGGTCAGCGGGCGCCTGCCCTCGAAGCTCTTCGTGACATCCACGAAGCCCGCCTCCTCGAGAACCTTGAGGTGGCGGCTGAGATTGCCGTCCGTCAGGGCGCAGAGCGCCTTGAGGTCGGCGAAGGAAAGGCCCTTGGGATGCGCCATGAGCGAGGTCATGACCCCCAGACGGGCCTTTTCGTGGATCACCCGGTCGAGGCCGTCATAGGCGTAGGTCGGCTCATCGCGCTGCATGATCGCCTCCGCCTGCGCGTTTGAGGATGAGCGCCATCAGGCCCTGCCCCACCGCGAAAGGCAGGCCCATCATCCACGGGTCGAGGCTCCGTTCGGTGCCGGCGAGCGCCAGGACGATCAGGCCCGCCGCCAGATACCATGCGCCCACGAGGAGCGCAGGCGGCGGCAGCATCCTGGCCGCAGAACACAGGGCGAGCGCGAGGAGGACCTGCCAGATCCCCGGCAGCATCCAGAGCGTATCCGGCGCGAAGCGGTGAAGAACGAACATCACGGCCGCACCGGCAGCGCCAGCGGGCAGGAAATGCTCGACCGCATTGCCCATCATCGCCAGGGCGAGGCCGCGATGATGGCGGCGCGACAGGAACCACATCTCGACCCCGACGAGCGCGGCGCAGATGACAGCGAGGGCGATCCACGCAGTGAAATAGGCGCCGGGGCCCGCCGCGAGGGTTCCCGGCCAGACCGACTGGGCCGCGGCGAGCAGCAGGGCAAGCCCGCCCGTCGCCGCCGTGACCAGGGGGCCGAAGCCGCGAAAGAGCGTGCCCGCCGCGATCTGGCCGCGAATGGTGGCGATGTCCGCGATGGCGCGATCGACGTCACGCATGGAGAACCCCTTCTTTGCAGCGCAAAGTAGAAGCGGGGCGGCGGCGGGGCAAGCGTCAGCTCAGTCGAACGACACCCTGGGCAGGCGCAGGCGGCGGCGCGGCCGGATATTCCGGCGCTCGATCCGTCCGCCAAGAAGCGCTTCATAGGTCTCTTCGGAGGCGAAGGCGGGGCGATCGGCGTCCTCCCCCTCCCCCAGAAGCCGCACCACCGTCGTCATGTTGCGATAGCCGAAGGGGCCGCTCAGGCTGCCGTCGAGATCGAGTTCCGCCCGCGCTTCGAGGAGGTCCGCATAGCTGCCGATCCAGCCCGATTCGGGAACCGAGAGATCGGGCACGAGAAGCTCGCCGAGACCCGCCTCGTCATAGTCCACGAAGGTCAGGACGAAGCGCGGCGCGCCTGACGCCACGGCTTCGCCCGCAGCGCGGGTGAGCAGCGCCAGCTCCATCTCGTCGGTGCTGCGGAAGAGAGGCGTCGAGGCGGTGATCCGCAGGGTGGGTCCGCCGAGGGCCACCACGTCGGTCTGATCGACGATCTGCGACCAGGCCCGTCCGCGCATCTCGCCCACCGGGTCGGGCCCGGTCGCGCAGGCGGCGAGCAACAGCAAGATCATCACGCTCGGGCATCTGCGCATGGACACCGCTCCTTCACCCTGTCAGCCGAGCCCTTAGCGGCGCAGGGTTAACGCTTCCACCGCGACTGCGGCCACCCGTCCGATGGCAATGCCCGATCCGGCGCCTAGGTAGGAAACAGCTACTCTTGGAGCTCTCATGCTGAACGTTCTCCAGTTCTTCCTCATCCCGGTGGCGCTTCTGGCGGTCGGCGTCATTCTCGCCGCGGGCATCTATTCGCTCGCGAAGGGCGGCGAATTCGCCAAGAACAACTCGAACAAGCTGATGCGCGCGCGTGTCACGGCCCAGGCGATCGCCGTCGCGCTTCTGGTGATCTTCGCCTATCTGATCGCGAGAGCGAATGGCGGCTGACGCGAAGGCGCGGCCCGGAAGGAGGAAACGGGCATGGTCGTCCTGAACAAGATCTACACGCGAACCGGCGATGCAGGCGATACGGGCGTCGTCACCGGAGAGCGCCTGCCCAAGACGCATGCGCGGATCGTCGCCATCGGCGAGGTGGACGAGCTCAATGCGTGTCTCGGCGTGGCGCTCGGACAGCTGAAGGACGAGGAGCTGCGGGGCCGCCTCCTCGCGATCCAGAACGACCTGTTCGACCTGGGCGCGGATCTCGCCACGCCGAAGACGCTGCGCGGCGAGCTGCGCCTCCGGGCGAGCCGGATCGAGCGCCTCGAAGAGGCGATCGATCATTACAACGACGCCCTGCCCCCGCTGGAGAGCTTCGTCCTGCCTTCGGGGCCGGGCGGCGCCGGAACCCTGCATCTTGCCCGCGCCGTGGCCCGGCGCGCCGAGCGGGCGGTCTGGCGCGTCGCGGACCTGCCCGGCGACGAGGCGCATCTTTCCGCCCCCGTGCCCCGCTATCTCAACCGCCTCTCCGACTTTCTCTTCGTGGCGGCCCGGAAGGTCAGCCGCGATGCGGGCGGCGAAGTGGTCTGGGTGCCCGATGCGGGCGAGGGACCGGAGGAGGCATGAGGCCCGGCGCGGGCCTGGCTCTCGCCCTGCCCCTGCTCTGCTGCGCGATGGCGTTTCCGCCGCAGCCGCCCGGGGCGGAAGACCGATCCGAGGACAGGTCGGCGAGGCGCGGCGCCGATGGCCCGCGGGGCAAGTTTCCCGGCCCGCAGGACGGGTTCATGCTGCGCCTACAATCGCTTTGCGGCGGCGGGCTCTATCAAGGGCGGATCGAGGGCGGCGCGGCCGGCCCTGCGGACGAGCCGCTGACCCTGGGGCCCGCGAAATGCCGCCTTGAAGGCGGCGTCCTGAAAGAGATCGCGCTTCCGGTCGCAGGAGGCGGAGCCGCCCTTCAAGGCTGGGCGATCGTTCAGGAGAATGGCGAAATCCGTCTCCGGCCACTGCGCGATGGCGCGGCGGCCAGCTTGCCGGCCGAGGGGGAAGGCACCTTCACGCGGCAGCAATTCCCCGCAGCATCCGTGGAGATCGTGCCGGGGGACCGCCTGACGGTCCGGGCAGCGGGCGGGCCGGACGCGGCGTTCGATCTTACGCGCCGCATCTCCGATCGGGGCCTTGGCGCGTTCTAGGCGGCGTAGCGGGAGGTGATCCGGAAGAAGGTGCGAACCAGCACCCGGACCACCGGCGGCACGTCCTCGCGCAGCCGGGCCTTCATCTCGTCCTCGCTGAGGTGGAAGGCGCCCTCGTCGTCAAGATTGCGCGAGCCCATGGCCCAGTCGGGGAAGAAGCGCTCCTCGGTCTCGAGGTCGGATAGCAGGTCGAGGCCGGTGTGCCGCGGATCCTTCGCGATGACGCGCATCCGCTGCTCGACGGCGTCCTTCGGCCCCTCCAGCACCTGCAGGAAGGTGCCCTCGCGATAAAGCAGGACGCCGGACAGGCCAAGCCGGCTGTTGTTGCGCCGCGAGACGGCCAAAATGTCGCGCAGATCGTCCTCGCTCACCGCGCCCGTCGCGCTGCTCGTATAGATGACCGTCCGCAGCATGCAGCTCCTCCCAATTCGAACGACGCGTATGCCACAGGAAAGTTTCCGTCCCGTTGCCGCCCCGCGACGAAACTGCCCTGCGGCGTGGCGTTGAAGCTTCGCCTCTGCGTCATTAGTGTCCGCGCCGAACCTCAGGAGTGCCCGGATGAAAATTCTCGTCCCAGTGAAACGCGTGGTCGATTACAATGTGAAGGTGCGGGTGAAGCCCGATCAGAGCGGCGTCGACCTCGCCAACGTCAAGATGTCGATGAACCCCTTTGACGAGATCGCCGTCGAAGAAGCGGTCAAGCTGAAGGAGGCCGGCACCGCCGAAGAAGTGGTCGTGGTCTCGATCGGCCCCGAAAAGGCGCAGGACCAGATCCGCCAGGGCCTCGCCATGGGCGCGGATCGCGGCATCCTCATCACCAGCGACGAGGACGTGGAAAGCCTCGGCGTCGCGAAGATCCTGAAAGCGATCTGCGAAGAGGAGAAGCCCGACATCGTGCTGCTCGGCAAGCAGGCGATCGACGACGACCGCAATCAGACGGGCCAGATGCTGGCCGCGCTGATGGGCTGGTCGCAGGGCACCTTCGCCTCCAAGCTCGTCAAGGAAGGCGACAAGCTGCACGTCACCCGGGAGGTCGATGGCGGCCTGCAGACGGTCGCGCTCTCCCTGCCCGCCGTGGTCACCACCGACCTGCGCCTCAACGAGCCGCGCTATGCCAGCCTTCCCAACATCATGAAGGCCAAGAAGAAGCCGCTCGACAAGAAGGCCGTCGGCGATATGGGCGTCGATGTCAGCCCGCGCCTCAAGACCCTCAAGGTGACCGAGCCGCCCAAGCGCGAAGCGGGCATCAAGGTCGAGAGCGTGGAAGAGCTGGTCGACAAGCTGAAGAACGAAGCGGGAGTGCTCTAAATGACGGCTCTGGTCATCGCGGAACACGACAACGAAACCCTGTCCGACGCCACCGCCAAGACGGTCGCCGCCGCCTCGGAGATGGGCGGCGACGTGCACGTCCTGGTCGCAGGCTCCGGCGCAGGCGCCGTGGCCGAGGCCGCTGCCAAGATCGGCGGCGTCGCCAAGGTGCTGCATGCGGACGGCGAGGCCTATGCCAAGCAGCTCGCCGAGCCGATGGCGGCCCTGATCGTCAGCCTGGCCGACGGCTATGACGCGCTCCTCGCGCCCGCCGGCACGGACGGCAAGAACTACATGCCCCGCGTGGCGGCGCTTCTCGACGTGATGCAGATCAGCGCGATCACCGGCGTCGAGAGCGCGGACACCTTCGTCCGCCCGATCTATGCCGGCAACGCCGTCTCGACGGTGCAGTCCTCGGACGCGAAGAAGGTGATCACGGTCCAGCCGACGGCCTTCGACGCGCCCGCCGGCGAGGGGTCCGCCTCGGTCGAGCAGGTCGGCGACGGCGTCGATGCGCCCTCCGTCTCCGAGTTCGTCGGAGAGGAGCTCACCGAAAGCGAGCGCCCCGACCTGTCCTCGGCGAAGATCGTCATCTCGGGCGGCCGCGCGCTGCAATCGGGCGAGAACTTCGAGACGCTCATCTATCCGATCGCGGACAAGATCGGCGCCGCCGTCGGCGCGTCGCGGGCGGCCGTCGATGCGGGCTATGTCCCGAACGACTATCAGGTCGGCCAGACCGGCAAGGTCGTCGCGCCCGAGCTCTATATCGCGGTCGGCATCTCCGGCGCGATCCAGCACCTTGCGGGCATGAAGGACTCAAAGGTCATCGTCGCGATCAACAAGGACGAGGAAGCGCCGATCTTCTCGGTCGCCGATTACGGCCTGGTGGCCGATCTCTACGACGCCCTGCCCAAGCTGAAGGACGCGCTCTGATCCTTCGGCGGAGCCGCTCTTGGAAAGGCGCCCCTCGGGGCGCCTTTTTTCTTGCCGCGACCCGTCCGGTGCGGGCCGCCGTGGAAACTTCGCTCTCTTCCGGGCAGGGTGCGTGGCGAAGCAGTCAGCGAGGCCAGAATGAGGCTCGTCCCGATCCTGATCGCATTCCTCTTTCCGGTCGCTGCCGGCGCAGCCTCCGCCCAGAGCGGCGCCGTCCTGACCCATGCGGCCGCACGGGAGGGACAGGATCTGTCGGGCTCCTGGACTTATTCGATCGACCCCTCCCGCGACGGCCTCTACGGCTTTCACGGCAGCCCGGCTGGCGAAGGGCATCAGCGATTCGATCCCCGCGACGTGGAGGCCGTCATCCGCGAGCGGCCGGAGGCGCTGTTCGAATACGACATGCGGCGCGCGGCGCGCACGACCCTGCCCGGCTCGTGGACCGGGCATGACCCGGAGCTTCGGCATTACGAGGGGCTCGTCTGGTATGACCGGGCCTTCGAAGCGAACCTTGAGGATGACGAGCGTGCCTTCCTCCATATCGGCGCCGCAAATTACACGGCCCGCGTCTATGTGAACGGAGAACTCGTCGGGACCCATCGGGGCGGCTTCACCCCCTTCGCCTTCGAGGTGACGGATCGGCTGGTGGACGGAGAGAACCGGGTGACGCTCGGCGTCGATTCTGCCCGCGACGAGACGAGCATCCCCTCCCCGGTCACCGACTGGGAAACCTATGGCGGCATCACCCGGCCCGTGCGCCTGGTTATCGTACCGGAGACCTTCATCGACGAGGCCTGGGTCCGCATGACGCAGGAGGGCCGCATCGCGGCGACGGTCGCGCTCGACGGGCCGGAAGCAGCGCAGAGGCCTGTGGCGGTCAGGGTCCCCGAGCTCGACCTCACCTTGCAGGGAAGCACGAACCGGAACGGCGTCTTCGAAGCCGAAGCGCCAGCGCCGGAGAGGCTTCGGCGCTGGTCGCCGGAGGCGCCGAGGCTCTATGACGTGCAGATCGAGGCGGGCGCGGACAGCCTGCCCGAGCGCGTCGGCTTCCGCACCATTGAGGTCCGGGGAGAGAAACTCCTCCTCAACGGCGAGCCCATCTTTCTCCGCGGCATCTGCATGCATGAGGAGGAGCTGGGCCGTGATCCCGCCCGCGCGATCACGGAAGCCGCCGCACGCGCCCTGCTGACCGAGATCAAGGACGGGCTCAACGCCAATTTCGTCCGGCTGGCGCATTATCCGCATGCGGAAACCACGGTGCGACTCGCTGACGAGATGGGGCTGCTCGTGTGGAGCGAGATCCCGGTCTACTGGCGGATCGCATGGGAGAATGACGAGGCGCTCGCCACGGCGCGGACCATGCTGGAAGAGAATGTCCGGCGCGACCGGAACCGGGCCTCGGTGATCCTGTGGTCGGTCGGGAACGAGACGCCTGTCGGAGAGCAGCGCAACGCATTCCTGCGCCGGCTGATCGCAGATGTCCGAAGGCTAGACGACACGCGACTCGTCACCGCCGCCCTGCTCACGGAGTTCCGCGAGCAGGACGGCGAGCTTCTCACCCGCATCACCGACCCCCTCACCGCCGACCTCGATGTGATGGCGGTGAACGCCTATCATGGCTGGTACGGTCCTCTGCCGGTCGAGCGGGTCAGCGAGGTGCGCTGGCAGTCCGAATGGAACAAGCCGCTCATCTTCTCGGAATTCGGAGCGGGCGCGCTGGCGGGTTTCCACGATCCGGATTCGCGGCAGAAATTCTCCGAGGAGTATCAGGCCGAGATCTATCGCGAGACCTTGGAAATGGCGGAAGGCGTGCCCTTCCTGCAGGGCATGTCCCCATGGATCCTGAAGGACTTCCGGTCCCCACGCCGTCAGCACCCGGTCTATCAGCAGGGCTGGAATAGGAAGGGGCTGATTTCGGAGACCGGGGAACGCAAAGAAGCGTTCGGCGTCCTTGCCGACTTCTACGAGGAGATGGAAGCGGAGCGCTGAGCCAGCCTCCGCCGCCCCTGCCCCGGGGCGGCCTATACGGCCCGCGCGTGGGCCTGCGGCGCCGGACGGTGCTCCCTGTCGAGGGCGGCGGCGACATTGCGCGCATAGGGGCGTCCCGCCTCCGTCACGGTGAGGCGGCCATCGGCGACATCCACGATCCCCCGCCCCCGCAACGCCGTCAGTCCGCATGCCGCTTCGGCGAGAGCCCAGTCGGGAAGGTCGACGCCCCCGTCGCAGAGCAGCCTTTCGATCAATGCCCCGCGGCGGCGTTCCTCCGCCGTCAGATGGTGCCCGCGCGCGGTCGGCAGGGACCCTTCGCCGACTGCGGCGTAATAGCCCTTGAGCGTGGTTTCGTTCTGGACGTAGCCCTGCGGCAGGCGCGAGATGGCCGAGGGGCCGAAGCCGATGAGCGCCGTCGCGTCGTCCGGCGTGAAGCCCTGGAAATTGCGCTTCAGGCGCCTCTCCCGCGCAGCGACGGCCAGAGGATCGTCCGGCAGGGCGAAATGGTCGAACCCGATGCGCTCATATCCCGCCGCGACCAGTTCCTCGGCGGCGGCTTCGGCCTGCGCGAAGCGCTCGGCGGCGCCGGGCAGCAGCGCTTCGTCGATGACCTGCTGGTGCTTCTTGAACCAGGGGACGTGGGCATAGCCGAAGACGGCGACGCGGGATGCCCCGAGGGATGCGACGAAGCGGCAGTCCTCGCGCACATGCCGCACCGCCTGCCCCGGCAGGCCATAGAGGAGGTCGGCGTTCCAGTCCGCTATGCCGCCTTCAGCCAGCATGCGGACGGCATGGCGGATTGTCGCCGGGAACTGCACCCTGCCGATGCGGCGCTGCACCGCCTCGTCCGTAGTCTGAATCCCGAAGCTCGCCCTGGTCACGCCCGCATCGGCGAAGGCGGAAACGAGCGGCGCGCTGACGCCGCGCGGGTCGAGTTCGGCTGCGATTTCCGCATTGTCCGAAAAGCCGAAGATGCGCCGCAGCCCGGCGCCGATCAGCCGCACATCCTCCGCCGTCAGCATGTCCGGCGAGCCGCCGCCGAAATGGAGCGCGGAGGCCACCGGCCGCTCCGAAAGCCGCTCCTCGACGAGCCGCATTTCTTCCAGCACCGCATCCCTGAAGCGCCGGACGGGCGAGCGATGGCGGGTCACATGAGTGTTGCAGCCGCAATACCAGCATAGCGACCGGCAGAAGGGCACGTGGACGTAGAGCGAGACCCGGTCCTCCGCCGACAGGGCCCCGAGCCATCCGGCGTGGTCGGCCGGCGCGACGTCGCAGCGGAAGCGGTTCGCCGGGGGAAAGCTCGTATAGCGGGGCACCGCCGCCTCGGCGAGGCCGGCATGGAATGCCTTCATGATCAGTGCACCATGAATGTCGGCAGCTTGGGTTCGGTCACGAGGCGCCTGGTGACGCCGCCGAGGATCCGCTCGCGCAGGCGGGTGTGGGAATAGGCGCCGAGAAGCACGGCATCGGCCTCCGCCATCTCCGCCTGCTCGGCGAGGGTCGCGGTGACGCCGCCCTGCCCCTTGGCGACGCTTCGCCCCTCTGCCGCAAGGCCCGAGCGGCGAAGCGCATCGGCCACGGCGCCCGGTTCAGGCATGCCGATCGCGATATCGCCGACGGACAGGACCGTCACCCGCTCAGCGAGGTTCAGCATCGGCCTGGCGATGGCGGCCGCCCGCGCAGCCTCCACACTGCCGTTCCAGGCGAGGAGGATGTGTCTGGGGACGGGTCGCGCCTCGCCTGGCGGCGCGACGAGGACGCAGCGGCCGGAGCCGACGAGTACGGCCTCGGCCATGCCCGCCGCATCCGTGCGCTCGCAGACGGCCGGCGCCGGAACGACGACCAGATCGGCCAAGCGCGCCTGGATCCCGAGATCGACGACTTCGGTGCCTTCGGGCTGGCGCCATTCGGTCTCGAGGCCAGCGGCGCCCTCTTCGAACGCCGCCCTCATCTCCTCGGCGCGCTGAGCGATTCCTGACTGGAATTCCTCCACGATCGGCGCGTGCCAGTAATATTCGGCCACGGCGCCCACCGGATAGCGTTCGCGGACATGCAGGCCGACGAGCTTCGCCTTCGCGCTTTCGGCATAGGGCCGGGCCGCAGCCACGGCGTGCTTCAGACCCTTCAGGTCGTAGGCGGGAACGAGAATGGTGCCGAGTGTCACGGAAGACGCCTCCTTCTGATTGCCGAGGAAGCCTAGGACCGCCCGCGGGGGCGGTCCTTGCGCCATATCAGACTCCCGATGCCGGATCCTCTTGCAGGATCGGCCGGGAATGGGCGGGCGGGTGCTGACGCACCCGCTTCAGCTCGAACCACATCGCGTTCATGATCCCGACCGCCGCAGCGAGGCCGAGGCCGAGAACCCAGGCGAAATACCACATGGCTTTGTCCTTTCCCTATCGTCAGTAGGCGTGGTCGGCGGCCCGCAGGCCGTCCGTGGTCACCCGGCCGCTCATCACCCGGTATACCCAGGCGGTGTAGGCGAGGATGATCGGCAGGAAGAAGACGGTGGCGAGCAGCATGGTGCGCAGCGTGTTCCGGCTGGAGCTGGCGTCGAAGACCATCAGGCTGTGCGAAGGATCGACGGCGCTCGGCAGGATGAAGGGGAACATCGACACTCCGACCGTGGCGATGACGCCTGCGATGCCGAGGCCCGTTGCGACCAGCGTCACGCGGCAGCGCCCCGTCCAGAAGGCGAGCGCCCCTCCGGCGAGACCCAAGAGCCCGAGTGCCGGAACGAGCATCAGGAGCGGCGCTTCGCCGTAATTTGCGAGCCAGGCGCCATCCGCCTCCGCAGCCGTCTTGCCGAGCGGGAAGCTCGGCGTGCGGAAGTCTGCGGTGCTCGTCAGCTCATAGCCGCCCAGCGCGCCGAACGCGACGAGGAAGCCGCCGAGGGCGAAGAGGACGAAGGCACCGAAGGCCGCCCATTTCCCGATCTTCCTCGCACGCTCCGCGATGACGGGATCGGCCTTGAGGTGGAGCCAGGCCGCTCCGTGCGCCGCGATCATGAAGAGGGAGAGGACGCCGCAGAAGAGCGCCGCCGGATTGAGAAGGCCGAACAGCCCGCCCTGATAGTCGGGGCGCAGGTCGTTGTCATAGGCGAAGGGCACGCCGATCAGCGCATTGCCCACCGCGACGCCGAAGATCACCGGCGGCACGAGGCCGGAGACGACGATCGCGAGGTCCCAGCGCGAGCGCCATTTCGCGCCCTCGCGTTTGGAGCGGTATTTGAAGGCGACCGGGCGCAGGATCAGCATGAACAGCACCAGGAACATCGCCAGGTAGAAGCCGGAAAAGCTGAGCGCGTAGAGCGCCGGCCAGGCCGCGAAGATTGCGCCGCCGCCGAGGATGAACCAGACCTGGTTGCCTTCCCAGACGGGACCGAACGTGTTGATGACGACGCGCCGCTCGTCATCGCCCCTGGCGACCAGCGGCATCAGCGCCGCCGCCCCCATGTCGAAGCCGTCGGTGACGGCGAAGCCGATGAGCAGCACGCCGAGCAGCGCCCACCAGATGACCCTCAGGGTCGCGTAGTCGAACAGGAACTCCATGAGTGTCTCCGTTATTCTGCGGGTGACAGGGCGGGATCGTGGCGGCCCTGCTCGCCGAGACCGGGCACGAGGTCGTCCAGCTCATCGACCACTGACGGCCCTTTGCGGATCGCGGCCAGCATCAGCCTGACCTCGATGACGGCCAGAACGCCGTAGACGAGAGTGAAGCCCGCGATGGTGATGAGGATGTCGGACAGAGCGAGGTTCGATGCGGCGAGGAAGGTCGGCAGCACGCCCTCGATGATCCAGGGCTGGCGGCCGTATTCGGCGAGGAACCAGCCGAGCTCGATCGCGATCCAGGGCAGCGGCAGAGAGAAGAGCGCCGCCTTGAGAAGCCAGCGCGGCGGCGTCTCTTCCTTGGTCGTGAAATAAGCCGCGACGCCGAACAGCACGAGGAGGACGAGGCCGCAGGCCACCATCGCCCTGAAGCTGAAGAAGGCGGCCGGCACGGAGGGCACGGTGAACCAGGCCGCTTCGCGGATCTCGGCGTCCGTCGCCGTCAGCGGATCCTCTGCGAATTGCCGGACAAGCTGGGCGTAGCCGAGATCCTCGCGGTGCTCCATGAAGGCTTCGCGCGCTGCCATGTCGGTCCTGTCCGCCTTGAAGGCTTCCAGCGCCTCATAGGCGAGGAGGCCGGAGCGTATGCGCTCCTCGGCATGGTCCACGAGCTCGAAGATGCCGGGGATCGCGGTATCGAGGCTGCGCGTTCCGATCAGGCCCATGACGAAGGGCACGTGGATTGCGAAGCGCGTCTCGCGCGCCCTCTGATCGGGCAGCCCCACGATGGTGAAGGCGGCGGGCGCCTCCTCCGTATGCCACATCGCCTCCATCGCGGCGAGCTTCATCTTCTGGTGGTCGGTGACCGCGTATCCGCTCTCGTCGCCGAGGACGAGGACGGACAGGGTGGAGGCGAGGCCGAAGGCCGCCGCGATGGCGAAGCTGCGCTGGGCCAGCGCGATGTGCCGCCCCCTGAGCATGTAGAAGGCGGAGATGGCGAGCACGAAGACCGCTCCCGTGACATAGCCCGCTGAGACCGTGTGAACGAACTTCGCTTGCGCGACCGGATTGAAGATCACGGCCATGAAGTCCGTCACCTCCATCCGCATGGTGTCGGGATTGAAGGCCGCACCGACCGGGTTCTGCATCCAGCCATTGGCGACGAGGATCCACAGGGCGGAGAAGTTCGCGCCGAGAGCGACGAGCCAGGTCACCAGGAGGTGCGCCCTGGCGCTCAACCGGTCCCAGCCGAAGAAGAACAGCCCCACAAAGGTCGCCTCGAGGAAGAAGGCCATCAGCCCCTCGATGGCGAGCGGCGCGCCGAAGACGTCGCCGACATAATGGCTGTAGAAAGCCCAGTTCATGCCGAACTGGAATTCCATGGTGATCCCGGTGGCGACCCCGAGCACGAAGTTGATCCCGAAGAGGAGACCCCAGAACTTGGTCATC
This sequence comes from Parvularcula oceani, assembly GCF_000733125.1. Taxonomy (GTDB): domain Bacteria; phylum Pseudomonadota; class Alphaproteobacteria; order Caulobacterales; family Parvularculaceae; genus Parvularcula; species Parvularcula oceani. The sequence continues at coordinate 408,004 of NZ_JPHU01000001.1, forward strand.
TCCCGCCAGATGGAGCGGCCGGTCATGACATAGACCGTCTCCATCATGGCCATCAGGATCGACAGGCCGAGCGTCAGCGGCACGAAGAGAAAGTGGTACATCGCCGTCAGCGCGAACTGCAGGCGTGAGAGGTCCGTGATCAACGGATCTGGCATGAGAATCCTCCAGCGTTCCGCGAGGACGTGCAGCAACGCCCCTCACGCGTCCTTGAGCGAGCGCAAGGAACGCTTTCCCCCGCCATGTGACCGAACCGTCATTCAGCAACGGAGGTCCTCATGCGACGCCCCGCCTTCCTGTCCGCCCTGCTTCTCGCTCCTGCGCTGGTGCCGGCCGCCCATGCCGAACAGGGCGACCTTCTGGTGCGCGCGCGCGCCATCCTCGTCGCGCCGACCGAAGACACGTCCGGGGTGGAGCCGGCTTTTCCCGATGGCTCGGTAGCGGTCGAGAATGCCGTCGTCCCCGAACTCGACTTCACCTATTTCCTGACCGACCGCGTGGCGGCGGAACTGATTCTGGCGACGAGCCCGCACGATCTGAACGGCACGGGCGATCTCGACGGCCTCGGCGATCTTGCCGATGTCTGGGCGCTGCCGCCGACCCTCACCCTTCAGTACCATTTCGCGCCGGAAGCCGCGGTCCGGCCCTATGCGGGCGTCGGGCTGAACTACACGATCTTCTACTCGGAAGATGCCTCGGACAGCCTGACGAACGCGATCGGCGAGACGGATATCGATCTCGACGACAGCGTCGGCATCGCCTTTCAGGCGGGCGTGGATTTCGATCTGAACGAGGACTGGTTCGCCAATCTCGACGTGAAATACATCCAGATCGACACGGATGCGACGCTGACCACGGGCACGCTCGTCAACACGGTGGAGGTCGATCTCGACCCGGTCGTCGCCGGGATCGGGATCGGGCGGCGGTTCTGAGGCCGCATCGCGCTTCCTTGCGCTCCCTCAAGGAAGCGTGATGCCGCTGCGCCTAGTCGTCGTTCGGTGACACGACAACGCAAGACCCTCTCCGCGGCGCAGGCCGAGCTGGCCGCGCTGAGCCGGGACGGCCGCCGCGCCGCCCTGCTCCTCGCTCTCCTCTCCCGCGCCGGGCGTCTCGCGAGCGGCCTCTCGCTCGCGACCCTGACAGGCGGGATCGTCATGGAGGGGACGGTGTCGGCCCCGGCCCTCTTCGCGCTCGGCGCCGCCCTCTGCACTGCAAGCGGGGCTGCTGCCGCGGGCGAAGCGGTCGCGGCGAGAACCGAAGGCCGGGCCGCGGCGAGAGTCGTGTCCTGGTTCGAACGCCTTGCGGGCAGGGCGCGGGTCGATGAGGTTCAGCGCTTCGATGCCGGCGACCTCGCCGGGCGGCTGGCGCGCCAGCCCGCCGCCGCCGCCGCCGCGGTCGTCACCGTGCCCAACGCCAAGGCGATGAGCGCCCTCGGCCTCGTCATGGCGCTGGCCGCGATGGCCCTCTTCTCCTGGCAGGCCGCCCTCCTCCTCCTTCTCTGCCTGCCGGTGATGATCCTCTTCTTCATTCTTGTCGGCGGCCTGACCAGGCACCGCGCCGCCCTTCAGGAAGAGGCGCTGCAGCGCGTCTCCGGCAGCTTCGCCGAGCGGGTCCGGTGCCTGCCCACCCTCCTCGCCTGCCATGCGACGGAGCGGGAGGCGGAGCGGCTGGAAGCCGCGCTCGCCGAGCACGAGGCGCGCAGCCGCGACGTCCTGAAGGTCGCCTTCCTCAATTCCGGCGTGCTCGATTTCTTCAGCTCGCTGAGCGTCGCCATGCTGGCGGTCTTTCTCGGCCTCGGCCATCTGGGGCTGGCGCAGGTTCCGGGCTTTTACGGCCTCACCCTGGCGCAGAGCCTGAGCGTTCTGGTGCTCGCGCCGGAGGTCTTCGCGCCGCTGCGCCGCTTTGCCGAAATCTACCACACCGCCGCCGAGGGGCAGGCGGCCCTCGACAGCCTCGAGGAGGTCCGGGCGGCGGCTCCCGCCGCCGATCCGCGCCTGCCGACCGGGCGGGCGGGCGCGCGCGGCGTGGTCCTGGCCCACGCTGGCGCCGTGCAGGACCTCGACCTGCCCGAGCGCGGCCTCGTCGCCCTCACCGGCCCCTCGGGCTGCGGCAAGACGAGCCTGCTGCGCGTCCTGGCAGGAGTGGACGAAGCCGCGGCGGGACATGCCTTCACCGCCGGCCGCAAGCAGGCCTGGGCGGCGGCCGATGCGTGGCAGCCCGGTGGGCGGCTGGGCGGGATGACGGATGCCGCAACCGCGCAGGCCCTCGGCCTGCTGAGCGAGCCGCGCTTCGCGGACGGTCTCTCCGCCCTCATCGCGCAAGGCGGCGCGGATCTGTCGGGCGGGCAGAGGCTCCGCCTCTCGCTCGCCAGGGCAGCGGCGAGCGATGCGGGCATCGTCTTCGCGGACGAGCCGACGGCGAAGCTGGACGCGCAGGCGGCGGCGGGGGTTCGCGCCCTTCTCGGCCGGCTCGCCGAGACCCGCCTCGTGATCGTCGCCACCCATGATGCCGAGCTCGCCGCGGCAGCGCGCATCCGGATACCGCTCGCCCACCGCTTCGAGGAGGCCGCATGACCGCTTTCATCGATGACAGGCGCTGGCGGGCGGCGCTGGTGCTGGCGGGTCTTTCCGCGCTTTCCGGCGTGCTGCTGGTCGGCGTCTCCGCCTGGTTCCTCGGCGCGGTGGCGCTCGCGGGCCTCGGGCCTGCGGCCTATGCATTCAGCTTCCACCACCCCGCCGCCATCGTGCGTCTTCTCGCCCTCCTCAGGACGGGCACGAAATATGGCGAGAGGATCGCCGGTCATGCCGCCGCCCTCCGCGATCAGACCCGTCACCGCGGCCGCCTCTTCCGCCGGATGGCGGGCGCCGAGGAAAGCCGGGCCGCAGGCTGGCAGCTCGCCCGCGCCGACCGGCTGCAGAGCTTCCTGGACGAGGTCGAGGCCGTCGATTTCGCGCGGCTTCGGGTGGTGATGCCCGTCCTGGCCATCACCGGCGCGGGGCTGCTCGTCGCCGTCCTCACCGCATTCACCGTTCCCCTCGCTCTGCCCACCATACTCGGCCAGGGCGCGCTGCTGCTCTTCGCGGCGGAACGGCTCTGCGCGGAGGCCGATATCCGGGCCCGTAAGGCCGAGGCGGGGCGGCGCGAAGCGGGCGAGCGGCTGGGCCAGCAGCTCTCCGGCCTCGTCTCGCTCGAAGGCGGCGGCGAGCGGACGCTGCGCCTCGGCGAGACAGCCCGCATCTCGCGCGCAGCCGAGAGCGCCGCTGCGGCGGGGCGGGCGCGTCTCGGTGCCGCCGATGCCCTTCTCTCGGCGCTCGGCCCTCTTGCCGCTGCGCTCGTCCTGGTCCTCTCGCAGATCGGTGGGATGCGCGGCGAAGCGCTGCTGCCGGCCGTGCTTGCCGCCTTTTCCTGGCTCGCCCTCGGCGAGCTGATCGCGCCCCTTGCGCGGGCGAGCTTCGCGCGGCGCAGCGCCCGGCGGGCCGGGGAGGCCCTGTCGGTCTGGGTCGATGACGACGAAGAGGTCAGCCCCGCGGGTCCGGCCGAAATCGCGGTGAGCGGCCTCCCGCTGCGCGACCCGCAGGGACACGCTCTTGGGTCGTCCGTGACCTTCGCGGCGCGGCCCGGGCATCCTGTCGCGCTGCTCGGCCCCTCGGGCTGCGGCAAGACCACGCTCCTCAAGAGGCTTGCAGGCTGGCTGCCCTGGCAGGAGGGCCCGCACCCGCTCGGCTCTGCCGCAAACGCCCGCGCCGCCTCGCATCTCAGCCTGCACGATGCAGCCGTCCTCGATGCGACGGTGCGGGACAATCTCTTTTCGGCCGCAAGCGGCGAAGAGCTCTGGCGCGCCCTCGAAGCGGCCGAATTGGCAGAACGCATTCGCGAGGCCGGCGGCCTTGACGCCCGGATCACGCAGGACATGCTGTCGCTCGGCGAAGCCCGGCGCCTCGTTCTCGCGCGGGCCTGTCTCAGCGCGGCGCCGCTCATTCTCCTCGACGAGCCGGGCGAGCATCTGCGCATCGATCAGGCCGAACGCATTCTCCGCCGCCTGCTTGAGAGGCTTTCCGATCGGACTATCCTTCTCGTGACGCATGAGCGGCGCCTGGCCGCGCTTGCGGCGACGACCGTGCACACGGCGACGACCCGTGGAGAAAGAGAGCGATGAGAGCGTCCGGCCGTTCGAGCTTGCGTCCCGTCTGGCGAGGCGCAGGCTATCTCTGCTTCGGCATCGGGGCCCTCGGCGCGGCGCTGCCGCTCCTGCCGACGACCGGGCCGTGGCTTCTGGCGGTCTGGTGCCTGTGGAAGGGAGACGACCCGCTGGCGCGGCGGCTTCTCGATCACCCGAGATTCGGCCGCGCGCTGAGGGAGTGGTTCGAAGGCGGCCGGATTTCGCGCAAGGGAAAGATCGCGGCCACGGCCGGCATGGCGGCTGCGGTGGGCATCGTCGCGCTGGCCGGTGCGGCGAGCGTGCTGCTCGCCATCCTGGCGGCGGTGCTCGGAGGCGTCTCCGCCTGGCTCTGGTCGAGGCCGTCGGCGGCGCCTGAGAAGATGGCCGGCTGACGCGCCTCGCGCCTTACGCCGCCAGCGCCTCGCTCATCTGATAGGTCCGCCCGGCGAGCCTGGTCAGCACCGCCTCGCGCTCCCACTGCGCGAAGGTCCGGCTCACGGTCTCCAGCGTCAGGCCGGTGAAGTCCGCGATCTGCTGGCGGGTCAGCGGCAGCTCGAAGCGCCCGTCCCGCTGCCCGAGGCAATCGGCGGCGAGACGCACGAAATCGGCCAGCCTCTCGGCGGCGCCCTTGCGCGACAGCATTGTGAGGTGACGGCGTTCGAGTGCGAGCCGGTCGCGCATCTGTTCCATCAGGAAGGCCGCGCCATCGCCCGTTGCCAGAAGGTCTCCCGCTTCGAACCGTGCGACTTCGCAGGGGGTCAGCGCCTCTGCATAATGGTCCACGACGCCGTCCGTCTCGAAATGGAGGAGGTCGCCGGGACCCGCCAGATCGAGCACCTGACGCCGTCCGTCATCGAGCAGGGCGTAGAGGATGACGGCGCCGGAGAGCAGTTTCGGCAGGGCCCCGCCCTGCTCGCCCGCAGCGAAGATCGTCGCGCGCTTCGCATAGTGCCTGACCGGTGCGGCTGCCATGATCCTGTCCCTTCTGCCTTGCGGCAGACCATGCCGCCCGGGGAGCGGCGCCGGAATCAGGAGGAGTGCGTAAGGAACATTCCCTATGCCGACAGGCCCGGGGGCAGGCAGACATCCCGCACGGCATGGGCGAGGAAAGAGCCCGCGACCGGCTTTCTGAGCGCGAGCAGCGGCCTGATCGACCGGACCGCGCGATCGAACGCGGCCCCCCTGACCCCGGACAGAAGCACGATCCGCACCTTCTGGCCTCTTGCCCGCAGGGCATTGGCCACGGCGACGCCGTCGAGGCCCGGAAGGTCGATGTCGAGCAGCAGGAGATCTCTCGCCCCGATGGCGGCCTCGCGCAGGAAGGCCTCGCCGTCGGGCCAGCTCCGGATCTCGTACCCTTCGGCGCCGAGGACGAGGCCCATGGCCTCGCGCACCGCATCGTCGTCCTCGACCACGTGGATCGTAGAGGTGAAGGTGCTGGAACCATCGATGGCCATGAGGATGTCCTAGGGCCTAGCGGAGCGGCAGTCCTTGCGTGAGCGCAAGCGTTCCGCGTCGGACGGATCAGTCCCGCCCGGCCAAGGCCCGCACCAGTCCCGCCACATTGCGCACGTCGAGCTTCTCGAAGACGCGGGCGCGGTGGATCTCGATGGTGCGCGGGCTGCATCCGAGCCGCGCCGCGACCTCCTTGTTCGAGAGGCCTTCATCGAGGAGCACCGCCACGTCCCGCTCACGCGGGGTCAGGCGCTCGAGAAGCGCTTCGCGCCCGTCGCCGGGCGATGCGCCCGCCAGAGCCTCGGCGATCGCCTGCTCCAGCGTCTCGGGCGTGAAGGGTTTCTCGACGAAGCCCGAAGCGCCGAGCCGCATCGCCTGAACCGCCGCCTGGACGTCGCCATGCGCGCTGATCATGACGACGGGGAACGGCGCGTTCTGCCCGCTGAGCTCGCGCAGCACGTCGAACCCGGACAGGCCCGGCATTTTGAGGTCGACGAAGGCGAAGTCCCATGGCCCTTCATCGCCGAGAAAGGCGGTGCCGTCGGCGAACCCTTCCACATGGCGGCCGTCCGCCTCCAGAACGAGCGCTGCGCCCTCGCGCACGGCGTCGTCGTCATCCACGACGGCTATCCGCATCATTCCTCCTCTTCGTGGCGCGGCAGTTCCAGCCGGAACAGGGCGCCGCCCAGGCCCTCCTCCTGCGCCTCGGGCGGCACATAGCTCAGCCGTCCGCCATGCGCTTCCGCGATGGTGCGGCAGATCGACAATCCGATCCCGAGGCCGCGGGCCTTGGTGCTGGAAAAGGGCTGGAAGAGGCGCTCTGCGAAATCCGGCTCCACACCCGGTCCGCTGTCGAGGACCTCGACCGTGGCCATGTCGCCCGGCCTTCCGCGAACGAGGACGTGGCGCTGCGCCTGCCCCTCGGTCGCGTCGAGCCCGTTCTTGATCAGGTTGACGAGGATCATGCGGATCTGCGTCAGATCGCCGAAGACGGCGTCGTCCGGCGGGGCGCCGATGGTCACGGCGCCCGTGCTCCGCTCGACGAGGCGGCAGAGCTCGACGGCTTCCTCGACGGCCTGGCCGAGCGGGAAAGGCATTTTCTCGCCGTCGCTCCGCTCGACCATCTGGCGGATGCGGCGGACGATGCCGCCCGCCCGCTCCGCCTCGGCCCGCACGCGCGAGAACAGCGCTCTGGCGCGGTCCGGATCGGTATCGAGCTGGCGTTCCGCGGCCACGAGGAAGAGGTCGATCGCCGTCAGCGGCTGGTTCAGCTCATGGGCGAGGGCGGCGCCCATCTCGCTGACGGCGGCATGCCGGCCGATCAGCTCGAGCTGGGACTGGGAATCCTGCGCGCGGCGGCGCTCGGCCACCTCCTCGGTCAGGTCGCGCAGAATGCCGACGAAGTGACGGTCCCCCTCATCGACGAACTCTCCCACCGAAAGATGCACCGGAAAGGTCGTTCCATCCGCCCGCAGCCCCTCGACCTGACGGCCGATCCCGATGATGCGCGCCTCGCCGGTCTCGATATAGCGGCGCAGATAGCCCTCATGCGCGGCCGCATAGGGTTCCGGCATCAGCATCTCGACCCGCTGCCCGATCACCGCCTCTGCCGGGTGGCCGAAGATGCGTTCAGCGGCGGGATTGTAGAGCCTGATCCGCCCCTGCCCGTCGATGGAGAGAACGCCGTCGACCGCCGTGTCGATGAGAGCGCGAAGCTGGGACTGCTCATACATGGCCGATTTCTTGCCCCCGCGGGACGACCCGAACACACAAGGCTGCCGCGCAGCCCCCTCCGTCCGGGGAGTTCCCATGACAGGCCGACCGGCGTCAATGCGATGCTGCGCCTGCCGTCCGCCTCAGACATCGCTCGGGGCATAGCCGAGAACGAAGTCCACCACCTTTCCGGCCGGCATCTCGCACGGCTTGAGCCGCGCTCCCGACCGCTCCAGCAGGTAGAGATTGAGGCTGATGCGGTCGCGGCCGCCCAGCTCCTCGGCGTAGAGCCAGTGCCGGCGGCCGTTCGAAGAGGACCGGCGGGTGACGCCATAGCGCCGCCCTTCATAGAGGCCCGAGCTATAGCCTCGCGGCAAAGCGAGAAAGCGGCGCAGGAAGCCCGGCGGCGGCTGCGGCGCGCCGTCCTCCGTCCGCCCCTCGTTTCCAGCGCTCGTCCCGCTCATTCTGCACGCTTCTCCCTTGCCGCCTGCCGAACACGCCGCGCCCCGGCTGCATCTCCCGGCCTTGCCAGCCGGACCCGGCTGTTCGAAGATTGTATACGATTTTCCTCGGGAGGCCGGAATGAAAGTGGTTTGCATCCTCGTCGTCTTGCTGCTCGGCGCCTTCTTCCCGGCATCTGCCGCCCAATCCGGACCGGAAGAGGCCTTCGAGCGACTCTACCAGGAAGAATGGACGTGGCGGCAGGCGCGCTCGCTCGGCAGCGGAGACGTGATGCCGCGCCACCTGCCCGATGTCTCGCCCGAGGCGCAGGCCGAGAAACTGGCCTATTGGGAGGAGGTGCAGCGCGAGCTGGAAGCGATCGACCCGTCGGGCCTCTCCCGCCGGGCCCGGATCGACCATGCAGTCTACGCTGCGCAGATCGAGGACCTGATCGCCGCGCAGCGCTTTCGCGAATACGAGATCCCGCTCAATTCCTCGGGCGGGTTCTGGACCGGCCTCGCCTATATGAGCCGCCGCCCGCTCCGCACCGAGGACGATTACCGCAACTACCTCACCCTCCTCGGCGAAATCCCCCGCTATTTCGCCCAGCAGCGGGAGAACATGGAGGCCGGCCTCGCCCGCGGCTTCACCCCGGCGAGGGTCGCGCTGCAGGGCCGGGAGGAGATGCTGGCGGCCATCGCCAATGCCGCACGGCCCGGAGACGTCGTCTTCCATGCTCCTTTCGAGGAGATGCCCGCGGCCATTCCCGCCGGACGGCAGGAGGCCCTGCGGCAGGAGGCGGCGGCGGTGATCGAGGGATCGGTGATCCCCGCCTATCGCGATCTCCTGGCCTTCTTCCGGGACGAGTACATCCCGAACAGCCGCCAGACACTGGCCGCGTCAGACCTGCCGGACGGCGAAGCCTATTACGGCTGGAAGGTCCGTCAGTATACGACACTCGACCGCACCGCCGGTGAAGTCCATGCCATCGGCCTCGAAGAGGTCGCCGCCATCCGTGAGCGGATGATGGACGTCATGGAGCAGGCCGGGTTCAAGGGCAGCCTCTCCGACTTCCTCGCCTTCCTGCGCTCTGATGCGCGGTTCTACGCCGAAACGCCCGCCGACTATCTCAAGGAAGCGGCCTGGATCTCGAAGCAGTTCGACGGCGTGGCGGGCGACTATTTCGGCCGCCTGCCCCGCTCGCGCTTCACGATCGAGGCCTTCCCGCCAGACATCGCGCCCTTCACCTCGGGCGCGGCCGGGGGGCGGGACACCTATTGGCTGAACACCTATAACCTCTCGACCCGGCCGCTTTATTCGCTGCGGGCTTTGACCCTGCACGAGTCGGCGCCGGGGCATTCCTTCCAGACCTCGCTGGCGGCTGAAAACGAGGCTCGGCCGGAGTTCCGGCGCGAGGTCTATATCTCCGCCTATGGCGAGGGGTGGGCGCTTTACTGCGAGAAGCTCGGCATCGAGATGGGCCTCTACGAGACGCCCTACGACATGTTCGGCATGCTGAGCTATCAGATGTGGCGCGCCGCGCGGCTGGTGGTGGATACCGGGCTGCACGCCGAGGGCTGGAGCCGAGATCAGGCGATCCGCTACCTCCTCGACAACACCGCCATCGGCGAGCACGAGATCACGACCGAGATCGACCGCTACATCACCAATCCCGGACAGGCGCTGTCCTATTACACGGGCATGATGGCGATCGAGGAGGCGCGGGAGAAGGCAGAGGATGCCCTGGGAGGGGATTTCGACATCCGCGCCTTCCACGACACGATCCTCGATATGGGCGGCGTCCCGCTGCCCGTGCTCGCGGCGCGCATCGACGGCTTCATCGCCGATGGCGGCCGGTCTCCCCATGCGGAAGGCGAGCGATGACGATGCCGCCTTGCGCGAAGGGCTTTGCGCTCCTCCTGGCGCTCGCCGCCCTTGCCGTATCGCGGCCGGCCTCGGCCCAGCCGGCTCTGGAGGTGAAGCTCGATCCGAACGCGCATGTCGCTGTCGGGCTGGCGCCTGCGGCCGAGCCGGGCTTCAGCTTCGTTCCCGTCGGAACGGCGAGGGGCGGCCATTACCGCCTGGGCGATATCGACATCCGGCTGAGGGCGGAGGGCGCTGAGCGCTGGCGCGACTATTCGACCGCCCTCTCCCGGGAGCGCGTTGCCCCCCTGCCGCACGGGGAAAGCGTTCTCGCGGCGGCCGACCTTTCGCGGGCGCTGCCGGACGATTTCCCCCTGAGCCTGGAGCGGCGATGGCTGCGGCGGGATGACGAGCTGATCCTGCGCTTCACGCTGACCAATTCCTCCGCCGAAGCCGTGGAACTCGGCGGGATCGGCCTCGCCATGGCCTTCGACAACATCCTCACAGATCGGACGCTCGCAGAGGCGCATGAGGAGGCGGTCTTCGCAGATCCCTATCCCGGCCGCGACGCCGGCTATCTGCAGGTCACCCGGCTGAACGGAAAAGGCCCCGCCCTCCTCGTCCTGCCGGAGCGCGGCACGCCGTTCCTCGACTATCGGCCGATCCTCGATGCGGAGCGCCGCGGCGAGGGGGAGGAAGCGGTCTGCGTCCCGACGCTTCTGGCGGAGTGCACGCCGCGGGGGCATACCTTCGAAGGCCATTATGCCTGGCTCGCGGTCAGCGGCGCGCATTTCGGCGAGGAGTGGCCGGCCGATGCGAGCTGGAACCACACCTCTACGATCCCGCTGCCGCCCGGCGCCTCCCGCAGCTTCGGCCTCCGTTTCGTCCTGTCGCCGAGCATCCGCCGGATCGAGGAAACGCTCGCAGCGCATGAGCATCCCGTCGCCGTCGGCATGCCCGGCTATGTTGTGCCGCAGGACCTGCCCGCGGCGCTGTTTGTCAACGCGCCCTCACCGGTCGGCCGGATCTCGGTCAGTCCCGAAGGCGCCCTCGACGTGACGCGGCAGGAGGGCCCCGATGACTGGCAGCGCTTCGAGGTCGAGGGCCGGAATGTCGGCGAGGCCCGCCTCACGCTCGCCTATGAGGACGGGTCGGTTCAGACCGTCCACTACTTCGTCACCGAGCCGATGCGAGATGCGGTGGAGAGGCTCGGAGAGTTTCTCGCCACCCGCCACGTGCTCGACGACCCCGGCGACCCGTTCGGACGCGATGGCGGCATCCTCACCTATGACCGCGAGGCCGGAGCGGTCGTCACGCAGGACCCGCGCGTGTGGATCGCGGGGATGAGCGATGAGGGCGGCGCGGGCGCCTGGCTCGCCCTGATCATGAAGCAGCTGATCGCGCCCGACCCGCAAGAGGCCACGTTGTTCGAGGACTTCTACCGCCGCTTCATCGACGGGCGCCTGCAGTACAAGGACGGGCCTCTGGCGGGGGGCGTGCGCAAGAGCCTGTTCTTCCACGACCCCGAAGGCGCGCCTGACGGTTACTACGACCCGGACACCGACTGGTCGAGCTGGGCGTCCTGGGACGAGGAGGAAGCGGCCTCGGCCGTCCGCTCGTTCAATTACGTCCATGTCGCGGCGGCGCAGTGGGTGCTCTACCGCCTCGCGCGCGATCATGCGGGGCTGGTCGAGGGCGACTGGCGGGAATACCTCGCCCGCGCCGGCCGCACGGCCGTCGCCATGACGCGCCTCGCCCCCCGCTATGCGCAGTTCGGACAGATGGAAGGCGACGTGCATGTCGCGATCCTCCGGGATCTGAAGAGAGAGGGCCTGACCGCCGAAGGCGCCGAACTCGAACGGGTCATGCGAGAGCGGGTGAAGGTCTGGCGGGGCCTGCCCTATCCCTTCGAAAGCGAGATGCCGTGGGATTCCACCGGCCAGCCGGAGGTTCATGCCTGGATGCGCTATTTCGGCCATGAGCGCGAAGCAGACCGCACGCGGGAGGTCATCCTCGCCTATGACCCGCTGATCCCGCATTGGGGTTATAATGGCAGCGCGCGCCGGTTCTGGGACTTCCTCTATGCGGGAAAGACCCGCCGAATCGAGCGGCAGCTTCATCATTACGGATCGGCGCTGAACGCGGTGCCGTTGTTCGCGGATTACCGGAAGGATCCTTCGGACCTCCACCTCCTGCGGGTCGCCTATGGCGGCTTGATGGGCAGCCTGACGAATATCGACGAGGAAGGCTTTGCCTCCGCCGCCTATCATTCCTTTCCGGACATGCGGCGGTTCGATGCCTATTCGGGCGATTACGGCATGGGCTTCTTCGGCCATGCCTTCGCGACGGCGAGCTATCTTCTGGATCACGAGGTCTTTGGCTGGCTCGCCTTCGGCGGCCTCCTCGAAGAGGGCGCAGACGGAGATCTCGTCATGCGGCCGCGCGACAGCGGGCGAAGGCGGGCCTTCGTCGCGCCTGCCGCGCTCTGGCTGGAGCTCGAAGCGGGAACGCTCGAAGCGGTGGCCTATGAGCCCGAGACCGGCGAGGTGACGCTGACCCTCGCCCCGGCAGATCCGTACACGCCGCAGGCGCGGCTTCGAGCGGAAGCGGCGGGGGAGCCAGCCGCCTACCGGCCGTCCGCGCCCCTGGCCGAGAGCCGCCGAGCCTTCGTCATTCCGCTAGAAGACGAGCCCGTGGCCGTCACGCTCGTCCCGGCTGGCCGCTAGCGCTCCCACTTTCCGTCCACGAGGCGCGGCGCGCCATAGGGGTTGCCGTCGCGCAGCGCCGGCGGGAGGAGCGCTTCTGGCAGGCTCTGATAGCAGACCGGCCGCAAGAAGCGGTCGATGGCGAGCGTGCCGACCGAGGTGGTTCTGGAGTCCGTGGTCGCGGGGAACGGGCCGCCATGGACCATGGCATCGGACACCTCGACGCCCGTGGGCCAGCCGCCCGCGAGGATGCGCCCGGCCCTGCGTTCGAGAAGCGGCATGAGCGCCGCCGCGGCTTCGTGATCCTCTTCGGTCAGGTGCAGCGTCGCCGTCAGCTGTCCTTCCATCCCCTCAAGGACTTTGCGGAACTGGTCCACGTCGCGGCAGCGCACGACGATCCCGGCCGCGCCGAACATCTCGTCGGCGAGGCTCTCGTCCTGCAAGAACAGATCGCCCGGCACGGTGAACAGCGCCGCCTGCCCCCGGTTCGGCGCGTCGCTCTGCGGCCCCCGCGCGATCAGCTCCACATCGTCCCTACCCACGAGTGCCTCGACGGCATCGTGATAGGCCTTGCAGATCGCGTCGGTCAGCATGACCTGCGGCGTCGCCTGTTCGAGCGCATCCCGCGCCGCCTCGACGAAGCTGTCGAGATCTCGGCCCTCCACGGCGAGGATGATGCCCGGATTGGTGCAGAACTGCCCCGCCCCTAGGACGAGCGAAGCGACGAATTGCTGACCCAGCTCCTGCGCCTTGGCGGACAGCGCGCCGGGCATGAGGAGGACGGGATTCACGCTGCTCATCTCGGCATAGACGGGGATCGGCACGTCCCGCTTCGCTGCGGCGTCGCGGATGGCGAGGCCGCCTTTGCGCGATCCGGTGAAGCCGACGGCCATGATGCGCGGATCGGAGACGAGCGTCGCGCCGAGCGCGGCATCGCCCTGCAGGAGGGAGAAGACGCCTTCGGGCATGCCTGTCTTCTCTGCGGCCTCGGCGATGGCGCTGCCGACCATCTCGCTCGTCCCGGGGTGAGCCGGATGGCCCTTGACCACGACCGGGCACCCCGCCGCGAGGGCCGAGGCCGTGTCGCCGCCAGCGACCGAGAAGGCGAGCGGGAAATTGCTGGCACCGAAGACGGCGACCGGGCCGAGGGCGATCTTGCGCTGGCGCAGGTCCGGCCGCGGCAAGGGCTCGCGATCGGGCAGCGGCGTGTCGAGCCTCAGGCCGAGCCAGTCGCCGCGCCGCACCACCTGCGCGAAGAGGCGAAGCTGGCCGCAGGTCCGTCCGCGCTCGCCCTGAAGCCGCGCCTGGGGAAGGCCGCTTTCCGCCATCGCCCGCTCGATGAGCGGGTCGCCGAGCGCCTCGATCTCCTCCGCGATCGCCTCGAGAAACGCTGCCCGCTCGTCCGGGGAAGTGGCGCCGTAAGGTTCGGAGGCGGCCGCCGCGAGCGCGCAGGCCTCTTCGACCTGTTCGGGCCCTGCCTGGCTGAATTCGGTTTCGAGCGCCTCGCCTGTTTCGGAAGAGCGCGCCGTGAAGGTGTCGCCGGTGGCCGCGCGGCGGCCGCCGAGGATCAGATCGCCGGTGAGTGCCATGTCTGCCTCACAATCGCTGGTTCGAAAGATAGGACGCAGCTGCTTGACGGGCGCCCTCGCTATGATCGTATACTGTATTCCGTAGAGCGGGAACTCAAGGGCCACTCATGCTGAACAGCCATCTCTCGCGCCGTGACGTCCTCGGCGGCAGCGCAAAGGCGGCGCTCCTCGCGACCGCCGCGTCCCTGCCCTTTCTTCGCGCCGAGGCGCTGGCGCAAGGCAAGAGCGCACCCGTGCCGCTCGACAGGGTGGACCTCCTTCCCTCCCCTTTCCTGAGGGCGGTGGAGGCGAACCTGGACTATCTTCTCCGCCTCGAGCCGGACCGATTGCTCCACAATTTTCGCCTCTATGCGGGCCTCGAACCCAAGGCCCCGATCTATGGCGGCTGGGAGGACGACACGATCGCCGGGCACACGCTCGGCCATTATCTGACCGCCCTCTCCCTGATGCATGCGCAGACCGGCAACGAGGAGTGCCGCGAGCGCGCCCGCTACATCGTCGGAGAATTGCAGGCGTGCCAGGAGGCCGGCGGCGACGGCTATGTCGCGGGCTTCACCCGCAAGGCGGAGGACGGGGAGATCGAATCCGGCCGCCGCGTCTTCGAGGAGATCGCGGAGGGCGATATCCGGCCCGCCAAGTTCTACATCAACGGCTCCTGGGCGCCGCTCTACAACTGGCACAAGCTGTTCGCCGGGCTCCACCATGCCGACCGCCTGCTCGGCGACGAACGCGCGGTGGCCGTGGCCGAAGGGCTGGCAGGCTATCTCGAAGGCATCTTCTCGCAAATCACCGATGCGCAGATGCAGGAGGTCCTGAGCTGCGAGCATGGCGGGATCAACGAGAGCCTCGCCGACCTTCACGCCCGCACGGGCGATCCGCGCTGGCTGCGGCTGTCCGAGCGCCTCTATCACCGGGCCGTGCTCGACCCGCTGGCGCATCGGCGGGACGAGCTGTCCCATCTTCACGCCAACACCCAGATCCCCAAGCTGATCGGCCTCGCCCGCCTGCACCAGATCACGGGCAAGCAGCGCTATGACACCGCCTCATCCTTCTTCTGGGACACGGTGACGGCCCATCGCACCTATGTCATCGGCGGCAATGCCGACCGGGAATATTTCCAGGAATCCAACTCGATCTCGCATTACATCACCGAGGAGACCTGCGAGTCCTGCAACACCTACAACATGCTGAAGCTCACGCGGGAGCTCTACAAGAAACGTCCGAGCGCGGCCTATTTCGACTATTACGAGCGCGGGCATTTCAACCACATCCTCGCCCAGCACCGGCCCGAAGACGGCATGTTCGCCTATATGGTGCCGCTGATGGCGGGCGCGCACCGGTCCTTCTCCGAGCCCTTCGATTCCTTCTGGTGCTGCGTCGGGACGGGAATGGAAAGCCATGCCAAGCATGGCGACTCGATCTACTGGGCCTCGCAGGATCGCCTGCACGTGAACCTCTATATCCCCTCCGTCGCGCAATGGCCCGAGCGCGCGGCGAAGATCTCCACCCGGACGGGCTATCCCTATGAAGGCGAGGTGAAGATCCGGCTGGACGAACTGCCGGAAACCGAGAGGTTCGACATCGCCCTGCGCATTCCGGCATGGGCGGAAGACGCGGCGGTCAGCGTGAACGGGCAGCGCGAAAGGCTTTCGCGCAATGCGGCGGGCTATGCCGTCCTGACCCGGCAATGGCGCGCGGGCGACGAAATCGTGCTGGACCTGCCGATGCGCCTGCGCCTCGAGGCGACGCCGGACGACCCGAAGACCGTGGCGGTGCTTTACGGCCCCCTCGTGCTGGCGGCCGATCTCGGACCGGACAGCAGCGAATACGCCCTGCCCGCCCCCGCCTTCGTCACGGACGATCCGCTCTCGGGCTTCTCCCCGATCGAGGGGCGCCCCGGACGCTTCCGGACGGCAGGGGTGGCCGAACCCTTCGACCTCGAATTCGCGCCCTTCTACGAGATGCATGACCGGTCCACGGCGGTCTATTTCAGCGCCTATTCGCCTGCCGAGTGGGAGGATGCGCGGGCGGCGTTCGATGCGGAAAGAGCGGCGCTGGCCGCTCTCGATGCGCGATCGGTCGATCTCGTCGTGCTCGGCGATCCGGAGAGCGAGGAGGCGCACGGGCTCGAATCGGACATCTCCTATGCGGTGGAGTACCGGAAACGCCCGGGACGCGATGCGCGCACCGGCGGCTTCTTCGCCTTCGACATGGAGGTCGGCGAAGGGCCGCACATCCTGCAGGCGACCTATTGGGGCGGAGAGCGGGAACGCGCCTTCGCGATCCTCGTCGACGGCGAGGAAATCGCTCGCCAGACCCTTCAAGGCGAGAAAAGCGGCGAATGGATCGAGCGCCGCTACCGCATCCCGGCCGAACTCACCCGCGGCAAGGACAAGGTGCGCATCCGGTTCGAGCCGGAGACAGGGCACACGGCGGGTCCCGCCTTCGGCTGCCGCCTGCTTCCGGCCTGAACGGCCCGATCAGCCCTCGGCCTGGTCGAGTTCGACGCGGAGGTCCGACAAGGTGCATTCGATATGCCGGCGGACGAGGTCCCTCACGGCATCCGCATCCCGCGCCATCCAGGCATCGAGGATCTTCTGGTGCTCCTCTTCCGCGCGGACATGGCGCCCCTGCGGTTCGAGATGCTTGCCGACATAGCGGTCGGCCATGACGTTGAGGCGCGTGACGATCTCGGTCGTCAGGCGCTTCTTGCAGGGCGTGACGAGCGCCAGGTGGAAGGCGCGGTTGAGCGCGCCGACCGTCGGCTCATGGGCCGAGGCGCCTTGATCGAGAAGGTCCAGCGCCCGCACCGCCGCCGCCCGCTCCTCCTCGGTCGCCTCGAGCGCCGCGGCCGCCGTGGCGTCGGGCTCCAGCCGGAGGCGCAGGGCATAGACCTCTTCGGCCTCCCCGGCCGACAGGGGGCGCAGGAAGAAGCCGCGATTGGGGTGGGAGACGACGAGGCCGTCCTGCTCCAGCCGGGCCAGCGCCTCGCGCAGAGGAATCTTGCTGACCTTCAGCTGAGAGGCCAAGGCGTCCTGCCGGATCGGGACGCCCACTTCGATCTCCCCTGCCAGGATCATGTCGCGGATGACGTCGACTAGGCGGTCCGAGATCGTCCGCACTTCGAACTGGAGCGCCGGGGCGGCGGAACGGGAGGCAGTCACGGGCGATATCTTCATCGTGCGGCGCCGCACTGTGGCAGGCAGATGCGCCCCTACCAACGCGCTCGGAAAGTTCCAAGGCGTTTCGTGAGTGCGAACATTTCGCTAGGTCACCTGGAACCCCGCCCAGAACGGGTCCTCCCGGTCCACCCAGATCGTGTTGAACCCCGTCATCCGCGCGGACCCTTCGATGCTGGGCACGATCGCCTCGTAGCCGCCGACCTCCGCGGTGTCCTCTATCCGTCCGGTGAAGCGGCTGCCGATGAAGCTTTCATGGACGAAGCTGTCTTTCGCCCGCAGCCTGCCTCTCGCGGCGAGCTGCGCCATGCGGGCGGAGGTGCCGGTGCCGCACGGGCTGCGATCGATCGCGCTCTCGCCGTAGAAGACGGCGTTCCGGCCATCCGCGCCAGGCGCCCTGGGCGCATCTGTCCACATGACATGGCTGACGCCGCGGATGGTGGGGATCAGCGGATGGACCGGCTCCACCGCCTCGCGGGCGGCCTGCCGAACCCGGCGGCTGAGCTCGACCAGGCGCCGCGCCGACATGCCGTCGAGGCCGTCGAAGCCCGGCTGCGGCTCGACGATGGCGTAGTAATTGCCGCCATAGGCGATATCGACCGTCAGCGGGCCGAGCCCGTCGACGTCCAGCACGATATCGCGGGCGAAGAGATAGCTCGAGACGTTGCGGATCCGCACATGCGCGACCCGCCCCTCCTCGACCTGGTAGCGGACGGTGATGAGCCCCGCGGGGACCTCGATCGTGAGCTGCCCCGGCTCGCGCGGGTGGATGAAGCCGTTCTCCAGACCGAAGGACACGATCCCGATCGTTCCGTGCCCGCACATTGGCAGGCAGCCGCTCGTCTCGATGAACAAGATCCCGATATCCGCATCGGGCCTCGTCGGCGGATAGAGGAATCCGCCGGACATCATGTCGTGACCGCGCGGCTCGAAGCACAGGCTGGTCCTTATCCAGTCGAAGCGCGCCTGGAAATCGGCCCGCCGCTCCGCCATCGTGCCTCCCCGCAGCGGCGGCGCGCCGCCGGCCACGAGGCGGACCGGATTGCCCGCCGTGTGCCCGTCGATGCAGAAGAAGAGATGCCGCATCGGGTCAGGCAGCCATCGCCTTTTGCCGCGCCTCGAGAGGCCGGTTCTCCGCCGCCTCCTTCACCATGGCCGTGACCTCGTCGCGCCGCGCGCCCTGAAGCGGCATGCGCGGCATGCGCACGCGTTCCGAGCCGCGTCCCATGATCTGTTCGGACAGCTTGATCGACTGCACGAGGTCATGCTCCGCATCGAGATGAAGCAGCGGCATGAACCAGCGATAGATCTCCAGCGCCGTCTCGGTATCGCCCTTGCGCAGGGCCGCGACGAGCGCGACGGACTCTTCGGGAAAGGCGTTGGTCAGGCCGGACACCCAGCCCTTGGCGCCCAGCATCAGGCTTTCCGCCGCCACGTCGTCGAGGCCGGCGAAGACCGTGAACCGGTCGCCGAAAGCGCGGATGATGTCGGTGATCCGCCGCGAATCGGGCGCGCTCTCCTTGATCGCGACGATGTTGGGAATCCCGGCCAGCTCTTCGAGCGTTTCGAGCTCGATGTTCACGCGATAGGCTGGCGGGTTGTTGTAGAGCATGATCGGCAGCGACGTCGCGTCGGCCACCGCGCGGAAATGGGCCACGAGCTCATGCGCCTGCGGCACATAGACCATGGCCGGCAGCACCATCAGGCCGTCGACGCCGATGGCTTCGGCGTCCTTGGCATAGTCCACGGCGCGCTGGGTCGTCATTTCCGAGACGCCGGTGATGATCGGCTTGCGCCCGCCCACCGCGTCCTTGGCCGCCGTCAGCACGTCCCGCTTTTCGGAGGGTTCGAGGGAATTGTTCTCTCCCACCGTGCCGAGGAGGACGAGGCCGTCCACCCCGTCGTCGAGCAGCGCCTTCTGCACACGGCACGTCTCGTCGAGGTCGAGCGAGAGGTCTTCGGTGAATTGCGTTGTGGCGGCAGGAAACACTCCTGCCCAGTCGACTGCCGTCCTGGCCATTCCAAACTCCATCGGTTTCCCATATCGTATACCGTATCTGATAAGAGAACGGAACACGGGGCAGGCAGGCGATGACGAAAAACATGGCCGTCATCGGTGGCGGCATCATCGGACTGACCTGCGCCTTCAGGCTGCAGGCCGGCGGCCACCGGGTGACGCTGATCGACGAAGACGCCGCGCGACCCGCGGCATCCTGGGGGAATGCCGGCCATATCGCCGTCGAGCAGACAGAGCCGCTGGCCTCGCTCGCCTATCTGCGGTCCGCGCCATCGCGTCTCCACCTTCTCGGCGGGGCGCTCGATTTCCGGTGGCGGGATGCGCGGCACTGGGCGCCCTTCGTCCGGCATTACCTGCCTGCGGCTGCAACCGGCAGGTTCGAGGCGGGGCGGGACGTGCTCGGCCGCTGGCTGACAGAGGCGCTGCCGGCCTGGCGCCGCCTCCTCGCCGCGCTCGGCGAGGAGGCGCTGCTCGCGCAGGACGGCCACTACGTCGTCTGGGAGACGGAGCGCGCGGCGAGGAAGGGCCGGAGGGCCTGGTCGCGGGGCGAGCACATCCTGCGCGAGTTCACCGACATCGCCGCGAGCGAGAAGCGCCACCTCGAAGAGCTGCTCCACCGGCCGCTCGCCGATGCCGTCCGCTTTCGGCAGTCCGGACAGATCAGGGATCTCTGGCGGCTTCAGGCCGCGCTGAGGGAGCGGTTCCTCGAAGCCGGCGGCTCGCTGGAAACGCAGCGGGCGCTGTGCATCCGAAGCGAGCCCGGCGGAATCGGCCTGCGCCTCGATGACGGGGAGGCGAGAACAGAAGACGCGGTCGTCATCGCCGCAGGGATCGGCAGCCGGCCAATCCTCGAAAGCTTCGGCTATGACATCCCCCTGATCGCCGAGCGCGGCTATCACATAGAGGGCGGTCCGGGCGGCTGGCCTGCCGATCTGCCCCCCGTCGTGATCGAGGATCGCGGCCTCATCGTCACCCGCTTCGAGAAGCATCTGCGGCTCGCCAGCTTCGTCGAGTTCGCCGGGCCGGATGCGCCGCCCGATCCTCGAAAGTGGAAGGCGCTGCGCCGGCACGCCAGCGCCCTGGGCATCGCCCTCGAAGAGCCTGTGCGGCAGTGGATGGGCGCGCGGCCCACCCTGCCCGACTATCTGCCCGCGATCGGCCGGAGCGCGCGGGACGACCGCGTCTTCTATGCCTTCGGACACCAGCATCTGGGCCTCACGCTGGCGGCCGTCACCGGCGAGGTCGTCGCCGCGCTCGCGGCGGGCGAGGCGCCTTCACTTGATATCGCGCCGCTGAGGGCGGAACGCTTCTCACAGGAAAAAAGGAGGATCGCATGACCAATGGCATCGGCGGATCGGGCATGGAGGCCGAACTCGGCGGCATGCAGCCATGGGCGGACACGGCGGCGCCGATCGGAGACGGAGAATTCGAATCCCGGATCGATAAGGCGCGGCGCCTTCTTGCGGAGGAAGGGGCCGACGCCCTGCTGGTCGGCGCGGGCGACAGCCTTCGCTATTTCAGCGGCATTCCCGTTCCGGCCACGGAGCGGCTCGTCGCCCTCCTCGTGCCGCGCGAGGGCGATCCCGTCCTGATCGCGCCGGCCTTCGAGGAAGGCACGCTGCTCGCCAGCCTGAAGATCGAGGCGGATTTCCGCGGCTGGGAAGAGCACGAGGACCCGCACCGGCTGACCGCCGATGCGCTGGACAGCCTCGGCACACGGACGGTCCTCGCCGATCCGATGCTGCCGCATGGCGTCGTCCTGCGCCTTCGGGCCGCCGCGTCCAGGGCCAGCTTCGGCGACGGCACCGGCCTCATCGACGCCTGCCGCACGGTGAAGTCGGCATCCGAGATCGCACTGTTGCAGCAGGCGAAGTCGATGACGCTGGAGGTCCACCGCCGGACGGCCCGCATCCTGCGCCCGGGGATCAGGGCGTCGGAGGTCCGCCGCTTCATCGACGAGGCGCATCGGGCCTTGGGCGCCAGCGGGTCGAGCTTCTGCATCGTCCTCTTCGGCGAGGCGACGAGCTATCCGCACGGCGTGCCGGGCGACCCGGTCCTCGAGGAGGGCGACGTCGTCCTGATCGACACGGGATGCAGGGTGGACGGCTATCACTCCGACATCACGCGCAGCTATGTCTATGGGAAAGCGGATGCCGAGCAGCGGCGGATATGGGACCTCGAGCGCGAGGCGCAGCTTGCGGCCTTTGCGGCGGCGCGGCCCGGCGCTCCGTGCGAGGCGGTGGACGAAGCGGCGCGCAATGTGCTGATCGAAGGGGGCTTGGGGCCCGGCTATGCGCTGCCCGGCCTGCCCCACCGCACGGGTCACGGGATCGGGTTGAGCATTCACGAGGCGCCCTATCTGGTGCGAGGGGACGCCACGCCGCTGGCCCCGGGCATGTGCTTTTCGAACGAGCCGATGATCGTGGTCCCTGGCAGGTTCGGCATCCGCCTGGAGGACCACTTCTACATGGCCGAGGAGGGCCCGCGCTGGTTCACCGAGCCCTCTCCCTCTCTCGACGCGCCTTTCGGCCCTTGAGAGGTCTCCGGGACGAGCCCTGCCCGTCCCGGAAGCCACCTCAATAGGTCGCCCGCAGCCCGATGAACCAGCGCCGTCCGATCACGTCGTAAAGCGTCACGTCGGTGTTCGCGTCGCCCCCGAAGCTGAAGCCGAGAAGAGGCGGGTCTTCGTCGAAGATGTTGTCGACGCCGCCATAGACCTGGAACGTGTCGTTGAAATTGTAGGTGGCGGCGAGGTCGACATAGTGCCGCCGGTCGGCCGTCGGCAAAGCCGAATTGGCGTCCGGGTAGAGCTCCAGATCCCCGATCACCCGCCACTGCGCCCGGACGAGCATCGGCCCGCTCGTATAGTTCGCGCCGAAGGTCGCCTTGAAGTCGGGCACGGCATATTGCGAGAAGCTGGTGCAGCCGCCGCCGAAATAGCCCGCGCAATCCTGCGGGGACGCGCCCTCCACCTCGTTCACCCGCTCGAAGATCCAGCCTGCCACGGCCGTCAGGCCGAGATCGGCGCCTTCCCCGGTCAGGCTGACCGACGACGGCAGCGGAATGTTGTAGTCCGCCTGCACGTCGAGGCCGTTGACGGTGATGGCGCCAATATTCTGAAGGTTGGTCTCGACATAGTCGATCTGGCCGTTTCCGAGCCGGTTGATCGACTGGCAGGCCGCGCTGTTGATATCGAGGGATTCGAAGCAGGCATTCACCGTCTGCTGCGCCCCCAGATTGGCGATCGCGTTGTCCACGGAGATATCGAAGTAATCCACCGTGATGTTCAGCCGGTCGATCATGGGCGGCTGGATCACCGCCCCGACCGTGAAGGTCTCCGATTCCTCCGGCTCGAGGGCCGGATTGCCGCCCGACTGCGCATCGAAGCCGACATTGATCTGCTGGAACGAGGAGATGTCGCCCGCCGGCACGCCCTGGGCGACGCAGAGGTCCTGCTGGGCAGGGGTCGGCGAGAAATCGGCGTCGCAAAGGTCGTCGCCCGCGGAGAAGCCGATGCCGATGGGCGAGAAGAGTTCATTCGCCGTCGGCGCCCGCAGCGCCTCGTTATAGGCTGACCGGAAGCGAAGCCAGGGCACGGGTCCCCATTCGCCGTTCACCTTCCAGGTCGTCGCGCCGCCCGAGGTCGAATAGTCCGAATAGCGGATCGCCGCCTCCACCGCGAGGACGTCGGCGAAGGGACGGCCAGCCAGGATCGGCACCCGCGTCTCCGCGAAGACCTCGCTGACGTCGAACCCGCCCTCGGTCGCCAAGGTCGGATTGTTCTCCAAAGCATAGAGCGCACCGGGATCGAAGCTGTAGTCGTCCTCGCGATATTCGAAGCCGACCGCGAGCGGGAGTTCGCCTGCGGGAAGATCGGCCAGAACGCTCGTCACCGACCCGCCCACGATGTGCCGCTCGAAAATCTCGCGGGAGGTGAAGGTGCCCGCGATGAAATTGCCGGCCTCTTCGGTGATCGAGTCGAAGCCGAACGGATTGACCGGAACGCAGCCCGGAATGCTCGAGCGGCACCGCACCTCGCCCGTCTCATCGTCGACCACGACATCGAGGCCGGCGGACAGATAGGCGTCGACATACTGCCCTTCGAAGGCGGAGTCGGTGCGGGAGCGCTGGAACTGTCCGAACAGGTCCCAGCGCCAGTTGAGGCTGCCGGTATCGAAATCGCCGCGCAGGCCCGCCGTCGCATTATAGGCGAGGCGCGAATAGTCATAGAAGCGCGGACCCGTCTCGATGCCGCGCCGGCCCGTGCTGAGGATCTGGGCATCGCCGTCCCCGTCCGGATCGAAGAGGTCCGCATTGTCGATCAGGAATTGCCGGACCGGATCGAACAGGATCGGGTTGTTGGCGTAATTGGGTACGAGGACCCCGCCCCCTTCGAGGCCCGGCGTCGCCAGCGCGAAGGACTCCTCGGCCTGCTGATAGGCGTTCCGCGTGTCGACGAAATAGAGCTCGGTATAGGCCTCGGTCCGGTCCGTGACATCGAAGTTCGCGATGCCGACGATCTGCCCGCGCTCCATCGGCCGCAGGAGATAGTTCAGCGCCGCGAAATTATAGCCGTCCTCCGGCTGGCAATAGGACAGGACCCCGCCGCCCTCTCCGAAGCGGACGCCTTGGAGGTTGGTGCAGTTGTCGGTGGAGAGGTCGACCCCGTCCAGCGCCGCGATCTGCGCGCTGCTGAGCGCGATCCGGGTGCCGGGGATGTTGCTCGATCCGAAGGGAACGAGTTCTCCGTCCTGTTCGGACAGGGAGATGCTGGAAAACTCCCGGTCGTCGAAGAAGACCGGGTTCCGGTTCGTATAGGATGCGTAGACGACGGCGTTGCCGCGGCCACTGGCGGTCTGCGCGCCGTATTGCAGCTCGTAGACCTGCGAGGACCCGTCGCCCTCGCCCGTTTCGCCGTAGCGGACGCCCGCCGAGAAGCCTTCGTAATCGTCTTCGAGAATGAAGTTCACCGCGCCGGCGATGGCATCCGATCCGTAGACGGCCGAAGCGCCGCCGGTGATGATCTCGACCCGTTCGGTCAGCCCGCCGGGGATCGTGGCGAGGTCGACGGTCCCGTCGCCATTGGCGGGAATGAAGCGGCGGCCATTGACGAGAACCAGGGTCCGCGTGGCGCCGAGCGAGCGCAGGTTCGCTTCGAGAACGCCCGAGCCGCCGCCGGAGTTGACGCTGGAAGTCACGCCGCCGGAAAGCTGGGGGAACTCGTAGAGGACGGCTTCGATCGTGGGATCGCCGGAAAGCTCGAGCGCCTCCTCGTCGACGACGGTGGTGGGGCTCGGCGCGGAAAGATCGCTCCTGACCAGGCGCGATCCGGTCACGTAGATCGTGTCGCCTTCATCCTGCTGTGCGGTGGTTTCCTGCGCGAAGGCGGGCCCTGCGGGAAGAAGGGCAATGGCCGACACGCCGGCCAGGGCCGCGGCCTTCCTTCTGCTGCGCTTCCAAGAACGGATCTTCGTCGTCATCTCTCTACCCCTCTGACCATAGCGGCTCGACTCATTCATTATACGGACCTTATGGCCCGCCGCGATCGCCCCTCATCGCCGCCCGGAGCGCCCTGCCGGCACTGCCGGCAGACCTCGAAGCGGCAACTGCTCCGACCGGACCTCCCCCGGCATCCGCGCTGGCGGGACGCCGTTGCCGCGGCGGTGGTCCCGCCGTCCCCTTCCCCTGCCGAGCCGCCCGGCACGCTGACACCGGCCCTTGCTCAGCAATAGTATACTAAATACGGTATTACATAGTCGGGGGCTGTCAATGCGCTTTCCGCAGATTTCTGCGGCGGACGTCGCTCCCGAAGAGAGTGTTGCCAAGTCATCACGGTCGGACAGTCGCGTCCGGTCCGGTGCAATTCCGCATGGCCTGCAACAGTCGAAGCGCTGAAGGCAAAGAGGGAAAGTCGATCGTGAAAACTATGGCCCGTTACGCTATGACCGCATGCGCCGTAAGCATGTCTCTTCTCGCCGTGAGCGGGATGGCGGCTGCAGCGGATATCCTCATCACCGATGTGACGGTGATCGACGGAACAGGAGCGGCTCCGATGAGCGGCCGCACGGTCGCCATCGAGGATGGGCGCATCATCAGGATCGGCAGGGCGCGGGACGACGAGGACGCCGACACCGTCATCGACGGATCGGGCCTCTATCTCCTGCCCGGCTTCATCGACAGCAATGTGCACCTGACCGTGTACGGGAACGCCCGCCGTCGCGAGACCGTGGTCCGCTACGGCCCCCGCAACGAGGAACTGGCGCTCGAATCCGCGCAGCGCCACCTCGCCCACGGAGTGACGACGGTCCGCGACAGCTATGGCGACCTGCAATCCCTTCTCGCGGTGCGCGACCGCATCGAGGCGGGCGAGGCCACGGGCGCGCGGATGCTCGTCGCGGGCAATATCGTGGGCTGGGGCGGCCCCTTCTCGATCACCTTCTCCTTGCTGCCCGAAGACGAGCTGACGCATTTCCAGCAGACCTGGAACGACAGGATCACCCAAGGGGTCGGCGAAGAGCTGATGGATATGGGACCCGAGGGGGTCCGCGAGGCGATCAACGCCTATCTCGACAAGGGCGTGGACTTCATCAAATATGGCGGCTCGGGCCATTTCCGCCGCCCCGTCCTGATCGGCTTTTCCCCCCGGGTGCAGGAGGTGATCGTCGAAGAGACCCATGAGCGCGGCAAGATCGCCGAGACCCATGCGACGAGCCAGGAATCGCTGCGCCTCGCCGTCGAGGCGGGCATCGACCTGATCCAGCACCCCGAGATTCTGAGTGCGGATTATCCTGACGACCTCATCGAACTGATCGTCGAGGAGGACGTGTTGTGCGCCATGCGGCCGAACATGCTGACCGGGCGGATCTGGTCCGAGCATCTGGAGCGGCGCGAGGCCGCGCTTGCGGCGCAGTCCGAGATGCCGCCGCCCGCGACCGGCGCGCAGGAGAACCGGCGCGCCGAAGCGCGGGGCGACGATCTGGAGCTTCAGCGGCGCAATGCGAGGCGGCTGATTGCGGCTGGCTGCCCGGTCACCATCGCCACCGACAACTATCAGGGCGACGCGCCGGAGCTGCGCGGCGAACCCAAGCCGCTGGAGCAGGAAGCCGGCATGGGGTCGCTTCTCGCCATAGAGGGCTTGGTCGAACTCGGCATGACGCCGATGGAGGCTCTCATGGCCGCGACGCGCAACGGCGCCCGCGCCGCCGGCATGGCGGATGAGATCGGCGCCATCGAGGAAGGCATGATCGCCGACCTCGTCCTTCTCGGATCGAACCCGCTCGACGATATCGCGAACGTCCACGACATCGAGGCGGTGATCGCGAAGGGGCGAGTGATCGACATCGATTCGCTGCCGGAACAGCGGATCTTCAGCGTCGAGGCGCCTGCCCTCAGCCGATGAAGGCGAAGACGATCAGCAGGAGGATGCCGAGCGGCGCGACGAAGCGCAGAAGGAAGAGCCACGTCCCGAACAGTGCGCCGCCGCTCAGCTCCAGCTCGTCCTGCGCGGCCTCTCTTTTCACGATCCAGCCGACGAAGACGGCCGTCAGGAGCGCGCCGATCGGCAGGAGGAGGTTCGACGCGATGAACTCGGTCGCGCCATAGATCGTCATCTCCTCGAAGATCGGCAGGACGCCCAGAGGGTGGAAGTCCGACAGGACGTTGAAGGAGAGCGTCGAGGCGATCCCGACGCCGAAGATCGCGAGCCCGAAGGCGAGGGCTGCGCCCGGCCGCTTCATGCCGCCATGCTCCTCCGCCCAGGA
This sequence comes from Parvularcula oceani, assembly GCF_000733125.1. Taxonomy (GTDB): domain Bacteria; phylum Pseudomonadota; class Alphaproteobacteria; order Caulobacterales; family Parvularculaceae; genus Parvularcula; species Parvularcula oceani. Next base: position 434,882 of record NZ_JPHU01000001.1, read on the forward strand.
GACGAGCGGCTCGAGATTGGCGACCATGGAGGTCAGCGCCGCGGCGACGAGTAGAAGGAAGAAGGCGACGGCGATCACGCCCCCATAGGCCATGTTCCCGAAGGCGAGCGGCAGGCTCTGGAAGACGAGCCCCGTGCCTTCGGCGGGCGCGAGGCCCGAGGTGAAGACGATCGGGAAGATGGCGAGCCCGGCGACGAGCGCGACCAGCGTATCGGCCGAGGCGATGATGATCGTGGAGCTCGGAATCTTGATCCGGTCCGGCATATAGGCGCCATAGGTGATCATCCCGCCCATTGCGACGCCGACAGAGAAGAAGGCCTGGCCGATGGCGATCAGGAAAGTCTGCGCCGTCACGCGGCTGAAATCGGGCACGAAGAGGAAGGCCGCCGCATCGCCGAAGCCCTCGAGCGTCATGCCGTAAAGCGCCATGACGATCAGGATGAGGAAGAGCATCGGCATCAGGACGAGCGCGGCCTTCTCGATGCCCTTGCTCACTCCGCGCCGGATGATCATGACCGCGAGGCCGAGCATCACCGCCTGCCACAGGGCCAGGCGCCAGGGCGTCGCAAGGAGGGTGTCGAAGCGTTCCCGCGACTGGGCCGCATCGATGCCGGCGAAGCCGCCGAACACGCTGCGCCAGAGATAGTCCGCGGCCCAGCCGGCGACAACGGAATAGAAGGTCAGGATCAGGAAGGTCGCAACGAGCGCGAGCACGCCCACCCCTCCCCATGCGGAACTCGCGCCCGCTTCCCGCGCGAGGCGCTGCATGCTGCCGATCGGGCTGAGATCGCCCCGGCGGCCGATCAGGAGCTCTGCGGCGACGAGCGGCGCGCCGATGCAGAAGAGGACGACGAGATAGATGAGGACGAAGGCGCCGCCCCCATTCTCTCCGGCGACATAAGGGAAGCGCCAGATATTGCCCAGGCCCACGGCGAAGCCGATCGCGGACAAGAGGAAGGCGGGCCTGGACGACCAGGTCTCGTGGACCTTCAGATTTTCCATCGGGACGGATACCTCTCAGAGCTGCGGAAGAGAGCGGGCTTGCCTCACTCCCCTTGCGCAACCGTCGCGATGGGCATCGGTCCCGGCGGGATGTCCCGCTTCTCCTTCTCTTCGGCCACCATGTCCCGGATCTGGCGGCGCAGCTCGCGCGCGTCGTAGACGATGCCGTCCTTGACGACATGCGAGATGCCCCCGACGCGCTCGACCTCGCCGGTCTCGTCATTGAGCCGGATCGTTCCCGTACCGAGCAGCACGTGCAGGTTCTGAAGCGGGTTTTCGGGGACGATGACGAGGTCGGCCTTCTTGCCGACCTGGACCGAGCCCACCTCATCGGCGATGTCGAGCTGCTGGGCTCCGACCAGCGTCGCCGCGTGGAGAACCTCGAGCGGAGAGAATCCTGCCTCGCGCAGAAGCTCCATCTCCTGGACATAGCCGAAGCCGTAGAGGTTGTAGATGTAGCCCGAGTCCGAGCCGACGGTGACGCGCCCGCCCTTGTTCTTGTAATCGTTCACGAACTGCATCCACAGATCGTAGTTCTCCTGCCAGTCGACCTCGTCCTCGAGCGTCCAGTAGAACCAGTACGATCCGTGCGCGTCGCGGTTCGGGCGGTACCAGTCCCACAGGGCGGGCATGGTGTATTCGTCGTGCCAGACCGCCCGGCTCATCCGCATGAAGTCGCGGCTGGTCAGATAGGCGGTGAAGGTCGGGGAGATGCCGAAATCGCGCTCGATCAGCGTGTCGATGACCTCATTCCAGCGCTCCGAGCCCGGCTTCGCCGCCTGGCGCCAGAGCCTTCCCGCCTCTCCGAAGCGGTGCTGCTCGTTCTGGTAGATGTAGTCGTTCGGATAGTCCTGGATCTGCTTGTCCTCGAACATCGCCTCGGGCAGGCCGTACCAGTGCTCCATGCTCCTGAGGCCATGGGCGGAGGTGTCCATGACATCCGCCTGCGTCACGGCGATCTGCGCGTGGTGCATGGTCGAGTTGAGGCCCTGCTTCTCGGCCTCCTCGAGCGCCGCGAAGAGAATGTTCTCCGGCGCGCCGATGAACTTCACGCCGTCCGCGCCCATGCGCTTCATCGCCCGGATCTGCTCGCGCGCCTCCTCAGGGGTCGTGGCCGCATCCATGCCGAGCGAGCCCCGGTTGAACATGGGATAGACCTGCAGGCGCGGGCCGGTGATCTCGTTCGCCGCCGATCGCTCGGCGGTCTCCACCATCCATTCGGTGTCGTCGCTGCCCACCGCGCGGCCGCTGGTGATCCCGTGCGACAGCCAGAGCTTCATGATGTAGTCGGAGGGAACGCCCTGCCCGGCCTCGGCGTGATGCAGGTGCAGGTGCGTGTCGACGAAACCGGGCAGGATGTAGGAGCCGGAGACGTCGATCTCCTCCGCCCCCTCCGCCTCGGGCCTGTTCTCCGGATCGATCGCGAGGAGCGGCGCGCCCACCACGGCGATCTGGGTGATCTTGTCATCCTCGATCACGATATCGACCGGCCCCTGTGCGGGCGCCCCGTGCCGTCGATCAGGTAGCCGCCGCGCAGGATCAGGCGGTCATAGGGCCCTTCGCCCTCCTCGCGGGCCGGGACGGGCGCGGGCGGCTGTTTTTCTTCCTGCGCGAGCGCCGGAGCCGGGCCGAACATGAGCCCCATGGCGATGCTGCCCGCCGCAAGACGCAGCTTCCTCCGGGTTGCCGACAGGTTCCGCTGCATTGCCTTTTCCCTTCCGCACATTTCGCCGATCCCCTCACTGGACTCGCAGGAACTAGATCGGATACCGTATACTATGTCAATCGTGCGAAGCGGCGCCTCGGCGTGCGGCACGGGAGCAGAGGGGCAAGGAGTGCACCATGACCGATAGGATCCTCGCGGAAAGCCTGAGGGCGACGGCAGCGGCAATCGCTCTTCTGGGCGCTACGGCCTTCGCCCAGCCAGAAGGGCTGGTGCCCCCGGAGGGCTGGGCCGCCGACCCGCCCGCTCTCGACGCCCTGATCGCCTTCGCCCGGGACGAGAGCGAGATGCGCAATCCGGTCATTCGCTATGTCGAGGACGAGGCGGCGATCCTCAGGCGGTATCCGGTGCGGTATTCTCCCGCCCAGCACGACCGCCTGCAGCGGTTCTACGAGGGATGGGCCGGACAGCTCGAAGACGTCGATTTCTCTGAGCTGTCCCACGAAGCCCGGATCGATTACATCCTTCTACGGAACGAAATCGCCTATGACCGGCATCAGCTCGGGCTCGCGCAGCAGCGCTTCGCGGAGATCGAGGCGCTCGTCCCCTTCGCCGACGGCATCCGGGAACTCGAGGAAACGCGCCTGGACCGCGAGCGCGTGGATCCCCGCGGGGCCGCGTCCATGCTGCACGACATGGCGCGCGAGGTCGAAAGGCTGACCGAACAGGTCCGCTCGGGAGAGATCGCGCCCGCCGAAGGGCGGCGCCGCGGCGGGGTCTCGCCCGTCGTCGCGGACCGCGCCGCCGGCTTCGTCGACCACTTGCAGGAGACGCTCGCCAACTGGAACACCTTCTACGACGGCTATGATCCGATGTTCACCTGGTGGATGGGTACTGTCTATCCGGACATCGACGCCGCGCTGGAAGACTACGCCCTCGCCCTGCGCGAGGAGCTGGTCGGCCTTGAAGAGGGCGAGGTGCCGCCGATCGTCGGCGACCCCGTCCTCGCCGACGGCCTCGCGGCCGATCTCGAGCACGAGATGATCGCCTACACGCCAGAAGAGCTCATCCGGATCGGCGAGCAGGAATTCGCCTGGATCGAGGAGCGGATGATCGAGGTCTCGCGCGACATGGGCTATGGCGACGACTGGAAGCAGGCGCTCGAGCACACGAAAAACCTCGCCCCGCCGCCCGGCGAGGTGCCCTGGGCCCTCTACGACATCGCGCATTACTCGGAAGATTTCATCGAGAACATGGATGCGGTGACCATGGCCCCGCTCGCGCGGGAGATCTGGCGCTTCACCATGCAGACGCCCGAGCGGCAGCTCATCAACCCGTTCTTCACGGGCGGAGAGGTGACCCACCTCTCCTATCCGACGAACACCATGGAGCACGACCAGAAGATGATGAGCATGCGGGGCAACACGCCGCACTTCAACTTCCCCACGGTGCACCATGAGCTCGTTCCAGGGCATCATTATCAGGGTTTCATGGACGACCGGTTCAACCAGCATCGGGCGGAACTCATCCGCACGCCCTTCTGGGGCGAAGGCTGGGCGCTCTATTGGGAACTGGTCCTGTGGGACGAGGATTTCGCGCGCAACGACCCCGACAGGATCGGCATGCTGTTCTGGCGCATGCACAGGGCGGCAAGGATCATCTTCTCGCTGAACTATCAGCTCGGCGAATGGACCCCGCAGGAGGCGGTGGACTTCCTCGTGGAGCGCGTCGGCCATGAGCGCGCCAATGCCGAGGCGGAGGTGCGGAGGACCGCCCAGGCCGCGCCGCTCTACCAGATCGGCTATCTCATCGGCGGCCTTCAGATCCGCGCGCTTTACGACGAGCTGGTCACCAATGGCGACATGTCGCCCCGGACCTTCCACGACGCGATCCTCATCGGCGGACGCATGCCGATCGAGATGGTCCGTGCCCGGCTGACCGGCCAGGAGCTGTCGCCCGATTACGAAGCGGATTGGGAATTCTACGACTTCGAGTGACAGGCGGGGCGGAGGGCGCGCGGCGGGCCCAAGATCACGCTCCCGCCTCTCCCGCAGGCGCATTTGACAGAAAGCTGCACGGGGTGCCGCTCTTGCAAAAGCAGATGCTCTATAGCAAGGTCCTCGCTGGAGGTTGCTTCTGTTCGACGAAATGCGATCCGATGGCGCGACGCGCGCCCCCTATGCCGGCGTCGAGGGCTGGCTGGACGATATCGGCCTGTCTCTTCTCGACCTGCGCTCGAAGGAGGCGGAAGCCCTGTTCCGGCGCATCGGGATCACTTTCGCCGTCTATGGCGAAGGCGGCGACCCCGAGCGCCTCATCCCCTTCGATCTGATCCCGCGGGTCATCGCGGCCGCCGAGTGGGAGCGCCTCTCGGCGGGCATCAAGCAGCGGGCGCGGGCGCTCAACGCATTCCTCTATGACGTCTATCACCGGCGCGAGATCCTGCGGGCCGGACGCATCCCCTCCCGCCTCGTCACCCAGAACGACGCCTTCCTGCCCGAGATGATCGGCTTCGAGCCGCCGGGCCGCGTCTACAGCCATATCGTCGGCGTCGATCTCGTCCGTACGGGGCCTGACGACTTCTTCGTTCTCGAGGACAATTGCCGCACGCCCTCCGGCGTCTCCTACATGCTCGAGAACCGCGAGATCATGATGCGGATGTTCCCCGACCTCTTCGAGGACGGGCTGGTGCGGCCGGTCGACGGCTATGCCGCCGATCTTCGGCGCACGCTCGAAGAGGTGGCGCCGCCCGCCTGCAAGCAGGACCCGCAGGTCGTCGTGCTGACGCCGGGGCCGTTCAACTCCGCCTATTACGAACACAGCTTCCTCGCCGATTCAATGGGGGCGGACCTCGTCGAGGCGCGGGACCTCTACGTGCAGGAGGGGCGCGTCTGGCGGCGCACGACCCGCGGGCCGGAAGTCGTCGACGTCATCTACAGGCGGATCGACGACGACTTCCTCGACCCCCTCGCCTTCCGTCCCGACAGCGCCCTCGGGGTGCCGGGCCTGATGCATGCCTATCTGTCCGGCGGGGTCACCATCGCCTCCGCGCCCGGCGCGGGCGTCGCAGATGACAAGGCAATCTATACCTATGTCCCCGAGATGATCGACTTCTATCTCGGAGAAGCCCCGATCCTGCCCAACGTGCAGACCTTCAAGTGCTCCGAGCCCGACGATCTGTCCTATGTGCTCGACAATCTGCGCGACCTCGTCGTCAAGGAGGTGGCGGGCTCGGGCGGCTACGGCATGCTCGTCGGGCCGCGCTCGACCGAGGCGGAGGTCGAAGCCTATCGCGCACGGATCGAGGCGGATCCCGAAGACTTCATCGCGCAGCCCACGCTGGACCTCTCCGCCGCGCCGACGCTGGCGAGCGGCAAGATCGTGTCCCGGCACGTCGATCTGCGGCCCTATTGCCTCGTGGGCAAGCAGATCCGCCTGACGCCGGGCGGGCTGACCCGCGTCGCGCTGCGCGAAGGGTCCCTCGTCGTCAATTCGAGCCAGGGCGGCGGGGTGAAGGACACCTGGGTCCTGAGCAAGGAGAGCTGATGCTCAGCCGGACCGCAGCCAATCTCTACTGGACGGGCCGCTATGTCGAACGGGCGGATGCGACCGCGCGCCTTCTCGCCATGGGCGCCCGGATGACCATGCTGCCCGGCGCCGCGACGCGCGGCGACTGGCAGTCCGTCTTGCAGACGGCCGGCGTGCCCCTGCCCGAGGACGGGCTGACCGGACGGCGCGAGGCGATCGAGGCGCTGCTCCTCGCCCCCGGCGGCAGCTCGATCAAGGCCTGCTTCGAGGCGGCCCGCAGCAATGGCAGGGCCGAGCGCACCGCGCTGACGAGCCTGATGTGGGAGGCGCTGAACGATGACTGGCGCGCGCTCGAAGTGGTCAACGTGGCCGCGGCCTCCCAGTCCCTGCCCGACCATATCGACTGGGCCCACCGCCGGGCCGCCACCTTCCGCGGCGCGACCGAAACCACCATGCTGCGCGACGACCGCTATGACTTCCTGCGTCTCGGCGGGCTGATCGAGCGGGCGGCGATGACGCTGCGCCTGCTCGACGTCAAATATCTCGCCCTCCTGCCGGAGCGCGACGTCGTGGGCGGCGGGCGCGATCTCTATCAGTGGACGTCGCTTCTCCTCGCATCCTCCGCGCTGCGCGCCTACCACCACGTCTACCGGGGCGACGTGAAAGCGCGGAACGTGGCCGATCTCCTGCTTCTCAACCGCGCCTTCCCCCGCGCCGTCGCGCTCTGCGCCGACGAAGCCGGCGCCGCGCTCGACAGGCTCGCCGGCCGCTACGGGCAGCGGCATGACTGCCATGACCGGGCCAATGCGCTGTGCGAGACGCTGCGCAACGCCGACACCGACACGATCTTCAGCGACGGCCTGCACGAGTTCGTCACCGAGACCCTGGATGACGTCCTGGCCCTGCACAGCGCGATCGCGGAGGCTTACGGGTTCTAAGATGCGCCTGACGATCCGACACCTGACGCGCTACGACTATGCGCCCCCCGCCGCCGGGCTCGCCATGCGGCTGCGGCTCTTTCCCTCGCGCTTCGCCTCGCAGACGGTCGAGGACTGGGCGGTGCATGTGAACGGCGAGCCGGTCTCGCCCTCCCTCCATGACGGCTGCGGCGTCGCCGAAGGCCTCTGGACAGCCGCAGAACCGGTTTCGGCGGCCGAGGTCATCGCCGAGGGGACGGTTCTGCGCGCGGAGGATGCCGGCATCCTCCGCGGCCTCAAGGAGCGCACGCCGCCGGAAGTCTTCCTGCGCGAGACCGAGCTGACCAAGCCCGACGACGCCATCCGCGCGCTCGCCGAAAGCGCGCGGCAGGATGCGCCGCTCGACACCCTGCATGCGCTCGCCGGCGCCGTGCGAGACGCCATCGACTACCGCCCCGAGACGACGGACATGGCGACGAGCGCCGCCGCGGCGCTCTCGCAGGGCGCGGGCGTCTGCCAGGACCACGCCCACGTCTTCGTGGCCGCCGCCCGCTGCCTCGATCTTCCCGCCCGCTACGTCGCCGGCTATTACCTGGCGGGCGCCGAAGAGGGCGCCCTGACCCAGACCCATGGCTGGGCCGAGGGCTATGCCGCGGGGCTCGGCTGGGTCGGCTTCGATGTCGCGAACCGGACCTGTCCCACTCGTGAACACGTTCGGGTCGCGGTCTCTCTTGATGCGGGGCGCGGGGGGCTCATATCCGGGGCCGTCTCCGGCCAGGTGGAGGAGACGCTGTCCGCCTCGGTGGCGATCACGCAGGCGCAGCAGTAACCTCAATCCGGTTTCGCCCGATCAGGATATCCGCTCATGACCTATTGTGTCGCGCTCAAGCTCGATGAGGGGCTCGTCTGCGTGTCCGACACGCGCACCAATGCGGGCATCGACGATGTCGCCCGCTATCGCAAGATGTTCACCTGGGAGAGCCCGGACCGGGCCGTGGTCCTGATGACCGCCGGAAATCTCTCGATCACGCAGGGCGTGATCGACCGGCTGGAGCATGCCGTCAGAGCCGCCGACCGGGGCGAGGTCTTCACCGACGATCTCGGCGTGATCCAGAACGGCGAGACTGTCCTCACCGTCCCCAACCTGTTCCGCCTCGCCCAGATCGTCGGGCTGATGATGCGGGAACTCGTCGACCGCCACCGGGCCCCGATGGAGAAGGACGGCGCCGCCGCCGGCGCGTCGATCCTGGTCGGCGGCCAGATCGCCGGCGAGGCGCCGCGCCTCTTCCTCGTCTACTCGGCCGGCAACTTCATCGAGTGCGGCGAGGACACGCCCTATTTCCAGATCGGCGAAGCCAAATACGGCAAGCCGATCATCGCCCGCACCGTCAGATCGGACATGGCCCTCGGCGCCGGGCTGCGCATGGCGCTCGTCTCGATGGATTCGACGGTCCGCTCGAACCTCTCAGTGGGCCTGCCTCTCGACGTTGCGGTGCTGAGGACGGATACCATGCAGTTTTCGACGCGGCGGCGGGTCGAAGAGGATGATCCCCGCTATGTCGCGATCTCGGAAGGCTGGTCCACCGCCCTCCTCTCCGCGCTCGACGACCTGCCCGATCTCGACGACTGGGTGAGCTGAGACGGGAAGCCGCATCCCCTGAGGGCCGGCTCTCCTCCCCCGCGGCTGCGATGGCCGCGTGGACATCGCGGCGGGCCATGCCAAGCTCCCCCGCGCGAGGAGGTCAGGCATGGCGCATTACGGTGACTATCAGAACGAGATCTACGGGGCGGGCCTGCGCGGCATCGTCCCGGGCCTGCCCGTCGATTTCGCGAACCTGAAAGCGCGGGCGGAGGCGGCGATGGCGCCCCATGTCCTCAGCTACGTTCAGGGCGGCTGCGGCGACGAGGGCACGCAGGACCGCAATGCCGAAGCCTTCGCCCATTGGGGAATGGTGCCGCGCATGATGGTCGACTGCTCGAAGCGCGACCTCTCGACCGAGCTGTTCGGACAGACCCTGCCGAGCCCGCTCTTCATGAGCCCGATCGGCGTCAACGGCATCTGCACGCAGGACGGACACGGCGACCTCGCCGCGGCGAAGGCCTCCGCGAAGACGGGCGTGCCGTTCATGGCCTCGACCCTGTCCAACGACCCGCTCGAAGACGTCATCTCCCATTGCGGCGACACGCCCGCCTTCTTCCAGCTCTATACGCCCAAGAACCGGGATCTCGCGCTCAGCCTCATCTCCCGCGCGGAAAAGGCCGGATACAGGGCGCTCGTGATCACGCTCGACACCTGGGTGACGGGCTGGCGGCCGCGCGACCTCAACACGGCGAATTTCCCCCAGCTGCGGGGGCCATGTCCTGCAGAACTACTTCACCGACCCCGTCTTCCGCGGCATGCTCGACGCTCCGCCCGAGGAGGATCTCCCGGCAGCCGTCGCGGCGTGGGCCGCGACCTTCGGGCAGGTCCTGACATGGGAGGACATGGGCTGGCTGCGCGAAGCGACTTCGCTTCCTCTCGTCCTCAAGGGGATCTGCCATCCCGACGACGCGCGGCAGGCGGTGGACAGGGGCGCTGACGCCGTCTTCTGCTCGAACCATGGCGGACGCCAGGCCAATGGCGGGATCGCCGCGATCGACATGCTGCCGGATGTCGTGAAGGCGGCGGGGGAGACGCCCGTGCTCTTCGATTCGGGCATCCGCTCCGGCAGCGACGCGGTGAAGGCGCTGGCGCTCGGCGCGCGGGCCGTCGGCATTGGCCGTCCCTATGCTTACGGCCTCGCCCTGTCTGGTGCGGACGGCGCGGCGCATCTCCTGCGCTGCATCCTCGCCGAAGCCGACCTCCTGATGGCGGTCAACGGCTACCCGACCCTCAAGGCTGTGCGGGAGGCGGGGGCGCGGCGCGTCTGACGCCTCCTCATGCCGTCCAGAGCCCGCGCTTCTTGTGCCAGTCCGCAATGCTTTCCTCGGGATAAAGATCGAAGCACCGATCCCCCTCCCCAATCTGCGGGACGACCCATGAGGCCTTGAAGCGCAGCATCAGGTGCACGCTCTCCGGCGGGACCGGCAGGTCGGTGTCGATGGCCGAGGCGAAGGGGTGGACGAGGTCCGGCCAGTTCGGGTCCCACAGCCACAGCGCGCTGCCGCATTGCGCGCAGAAGCGGCGCTCGCCCGAGCTTTTCTCGCAATTGCCGCCGCGGTCGATCTCGGCCCGGTAGACCCGCATATGCTCCTCGCCCTCGACCGCCAGCGTGCGGTTGTCCGCGCCGAGATTGATCGCATAGCCGCCGCCCCCGGCCGTCTTGCGGCAGATGCGGCAATAGCAGCGCTGATAGGGAACGGGCGTGGAGCTTTCGACCCGGAAGCGGACGGCATGGCAGCGGCACTTGCCTTCGAGCAGCATGGGCATGGGAATTTCTCGCATAGGCGCACCCCCGATCTGGGGTTCCCGCCGCCGCCGCACACCCGCTGGCGGTTGCAGCGCCTCTTCTTGCTTCGCCTCGCCCGGCTTGTCACTCTGGCATCCCGCCATGCCGGCGCGACGACGGATGGAGTCCCTCATGGTTCCGAGCTTGCTCGCTTCGCTTCTCCTCACCACCGCGGCCGTCCAGGCGGCGGACACGGCAGACGCTCCGGCCTCCGAGGAGGTCACGATCACGCAGACGGCCGCCGATGCCGTGCTGACCTATGGCGGGGGCGCTGACGCCTTCGACTATCGCGCCAAGGCCGGCTTCACGCCGCTCGGCCCCGAAGGCGAGCCGGAGGTCGAGATCTTCTCGACCGCCTATCTGAAGCAGGACGCGGATCCTGCCAGCCGCCCCGTCACCTTCGTCTTCAATGGCGGCCCGGGCGCAGCGTCGATCTACCTCCACATGGGGGCGCTCGGCCCCGTGCGGCTCGCCTTCGCCGAGGACGGCACGCTGCCGCCCCCGCCGATCACGCTGGAAGAGAACCCCGATAGCTGGCTGCCCTTCACTGACCTCGTCTTCATCGACCCCGTCGGCACCGGCTTCTCCCGCTTCGTCGGCGAAGCCGCCGAGGAAGAGAACGGCGAGGCGAAAGGGTCCAAGACCTATCACTCGGTCGATGGCGACCTGACCGCCATGGGCGATTTCATCGAGCGCTGGCTGGCGGAGAACGGCCGCTACCGCTCGCCGGTGGTCGTCGCCGGCGAAAGCTATGGCGGCTTCCGGTCCGCCGCGCTCGCCCAGCGCCTGCCGACCCAGCACAACGTGCCGCTGACGGCAGCGGTTCTGATCTCGCCGAAATTCGATCTGTTCGGCGGCCGCCGCGACATGCTGCACCCGGCGCCATGGCTGACCCGCGTGCCGAGCTATGCCGCGACCGCCGCGGCGCAGGGCGTCGGCCCTTCGGGCGAGGCGGCCAAGAGCGCGGAAGACATCGAGGACATGATCGGCGAGGCGGAGGAATTCGCACTGAACGGCTTCACCGATTACCTCGTGCAGGGCGAACGCATGGACGAAGCCGAGCGCGAGGACGTGCTGCGGCGCTTCGCGGAGATGACCGGCCTCGACTACGACTATGTCTCGCGCCAGCGCGGACGCATCTCGCAGGACGAGTTCGCCCGTGCCCTCCTCCAGGACGAGGGGCGGCTCTTGGGCATTTACGACGCCTCCGTCACCGGCCTCGATCCGGCCCCGGACGAGGCGGAAGCCGGATACGATGTCGATCCGACCCTCGCCGTCCTGTCGGGCCCCTTCCGCGCGGCGCTCGTCAGCTTCCTGAGCGACGAGCTCGGCTTCAACCTTCCCGACCGCCGCTATCAGCCGCTCAGCCGCGATGTCAGCATGGCATGGCGCTATTACGTCGGCTCGGACAAGCGGCCCCAGCCGCCCGCCGCGGCCGAGGCGCTGCGCGAGGGTCTCGCGCTCAACCCGCACCTCAAGGTCTGGATTACGCACGGCTATTTCGATCTGCAAACGCCCTATTTCGAGACGGCCTACATCATCAATAATCTCGCCATCCCCGAGGAGAAGCGCGAGGACGTTACGCTGTCCAATTACTGGGGCGGGCACATGTACTACATGCATCCCGAAAGCTCGGCGGCCTTCGGGCAAGACGCCCGCGCCTTCTACGATTTCGGCCGGGCGGGGGGTGGCGGCGACGCGGGCACGTCCTCCGCACGCCGCTGAACGCGCGGGCGCGGCTCAGGGAAGCGTCCTGCGCCCCGCCTTGAGGTCTGCAAGATAGCGGACATTCTCGAAGGACGCGGCGACGCAGAACGCCGCCGCGAGGAACCCGCCGGTGTTCAGGCGCGAGAGATCCTCGCCGCTCAACTCGGCGAAGCGGCGCTGGTCGATCGTGAAGAACCCGTCCAGCCTGTGGCCGTGCTCCGTTCCCGTGTCGAGCTCGAGCGCGACGGGCTGGATCAGGCCTGCGCCGCCGAGAGCGTCGAACATGGCCGGCGCCGTGCGCGCCCCGTCATGCAGGCGAACGAGGGTCGCGGCCATGGCTTCGAGATAGGGGGTGTTGCCGCCTTCCTCCGAGAAGAGCCGGTGCCCCTCGCTGCGGCTGATGCGGGGGGATGCGAGGTCGATATGGATCATCGCCTCGGGCGGCGCCTCCTCGCCCTGCGCATGACGCAGAGCGAGCGAGAAAGGCCCTCGGGCCTGGATGCCGGGAACGTAGCGGGCCCGCCAGCGCCCCTCCGACAGGAACAGGTTCTCGCCCCTGTCGAAACCCAGAAGCGCGACCGCCGAATAGGCGCCGTCCTCTCCCTCTCGGAAAAGGATCGGATATTCGCGCTGCAGCTCCACGAATTCCGTCGGGAAGACCGGCACCAGATTGACCGCGTCCCCATAAGCTTCGCCATGCCCTTCGAGGACCCGGAGATCCGCATGCTCGGCATGATTGAGCAGAACGACATCGGCCATGACGGCTCCTTCTTTCCTTGAGGCGAGGCGGTGCTGAGACTGGTCGGTCCCGCCCCGCGGCGCAAGCTGGGCGGATCGCGCCCCCGGGGGGACGGCCTTGTTTCTGTATACTGAACGCCTGCCTCGGCCTCCCATTCTCATACGCTGATGCGAGCGCTACCATTCCTTCGAAGAATAGGATAGGAACGCGCAGGGACAGGCCTTCTCTTTTGTTGCAGCGCAGCAAGTGCATGCGGGAACGATCACTTCCTGCTTCATGCTGCGGTGCCGAATGGTCTTGGGGGTTTTCTGTCTGGTTCTGGTTTGCACGACGCTCTGCGGGCGGATCTCCCGGCGAGCGAAGCGGAGGAAGAGAAGATGGTCGGAAGACGGGTGATCGGTCGGGGCCTCGCCCTTCTTGCGCTGTGCCTGCCCGCCCCTCTCGCCGCGCAGCCGGCGCCGACCTCGCCCGCCGGGCAGGAGGCGGAAACCCTCCTTGCACGGGCGAATGCGGACGGCCTGAGCGGGCAGGACAGGATCGACTTCCTGATCGGAGAAATGACGCTCGAGGAGAAGCTCGGCCAGCTTCACCAGATGGCCGGCGGCCGTTCGAAATCGCTCAATTCCCGCCTCGGCGACGAGGAGGACGCGCGCGTGCGGGCCGGCCTCGTCGGCTCCTATCTGCATGTCGCGGGCGCCGAACCGCTGGAACGGCTTCAGCGCGTGGCGGTGGAGGAGAGCCGCACCGGCATCCCGCTTCTCTTCGCGATGGACGTCGTCCACGGCTACCGCACGATCTATCCCGTGCCGCTGGCCATGGCGGCGAGCTTCGATCCCGATCTCGCCGAGCGCGTTGCCCGCATGGCCGCGCGGGAGGCGTCGGCGGCCGGGCTGCACTGGACCTTCGCCCCGATGATCGACATCGCGCGCGATGCCCGCTGGGGCCGCACCGTCGAGGGCGCCGGCGAGGAGCCCTATCTCGGCGCCCGCATGGCCGAGGCGCAGGTGCGCGGCTATCAGGGGAAGGACCTCTCAGCGCCCGACACGATCCTCGCCACCGCCAAGCATCTCGGCGCCTATGGCGCGGCGCAGGGCGGTCGGGACTATGACAGCGCCGATATCTCCGAACGCACGCTGCGCGAGGTCTATCTGCCGCCCTTCGCCGCCGCGATCGATGCGGGCGCCGGCAGCGTCATGGCCGCCTTCAACGATATCGGCGGCGTGCCCGCCACCGCCAACGAGATGCTGCTGCAGGACATCCTGCGGGAAGCATGGGGCTTTGACGGGCTCGTCGTCTCCGACTGGAACGCGATCCTCGAGCTGACCGAGCACGGGGTCGCGGCGGACCGCGCCGAGGCGGGCGCGCTGGCTCTTCGCGCCGGTGTGGACATGGAGATGACGTCGGGCATCTATGTCGCCGATCTGGCGGACCGCGTGCGGGGGGACGAGACGCTGCAGGCCGCGCTCGACCGTGCGGTCGGCCATATCCTCCTCGCCAAGGACCGGCTCGGCCTCCTGGACGATCCTCTCGCCTATTCCGATCCGGAGCGGGAGGAGCGCCTGCTCCTGTCCGAGGCGCATCGGGCGCTCGCGCGGGAAGCGGCGATCCGCTCCCTCGTCCTTCTCCAGAACGACGGAACGCTCCCCTTGCGGACGGACGGCCTGCGCCGCGTCGCCGTGATCGGCGCGCTGGCCGACGATGCGCGCTCGCCGCTCGGCTCATGGGCGGCGCAGGGCCGCGAGGAAGACGTCGTGACGCTCCTCGACGGCCTGCGGGACGCGCTGCCGGAGGCGGTCACGCTCGACTATGTCGCGGGCGCGGATACGAAAGAGATGCCCGGCCGGATGGCCCTGCGCAGGGCCGCGAGGGCGGCCGAGCGGGCGGACGTGGCGCTGCTCGTGATCGGAGAGGATTACGACCTCTCCGGCGAAGCGCGGAGCCGCTCGGATATCGGCCTGCCTGCGCCGCAGGCCGCCCTCGCAGAGGCGGTTCTGGACACGGACACGCCGGTCGTCGTCGTGCTGATGAATGGCCGCCCGCTGGCCATCCCCGGCATCGCGGGACAGGCCGAGGCCGTCCTCGAAAGCTGGATGCTCGGCGTCGAGACGGGGCCTGCCCTCGCCGCGGTCCTTCTGGGAGAGGAGGATCCCGCCGGACGCCTCCCCGTCTCCTTCCCGCGCCGCACCGGACAGGTGCCGATCTATCTCGCGCATTCTCCCACGGGCCGTCCTGCCGATCCGGACCTGTCAAAGGACACGGCCCGCTACATGGATACCCAGATCACGCCGCTCTACCCCTTCGGCCACGGCCTCTCCTATGCCGAATTCGCCTATGGCGAAGCCGTCCAGGACAGAGGCGAGCTGCGCCGGGGCGACAGCGTCACCATCGAAGTGCCGGTCACCAACGGCTCGGACCGGCCGGGCGAGGAAGTCGTCCAGCTCTATATCCGCGACCCGCTCGCCCGCGTCGCGCGGCCCGTGCGCAGCCTGCGCGGCTTCCAGCGGCTGGCTCTCGCGCCGGGGGAGACGAAGACGGTGGCCTTCTCCTTGACCCCCGAACAGCTCGCCTATTGGGGACCCGAGGAAGCATGGCGCGTCGATGCAGGCCGCATCGACTGGTTCATCGGCAGCTCCTCGTCCGATATCCGCGCGCAGGGCAGCTTCGAAGTCGCCGAGGGCTTCGCGGCCGATGGCGCGGGCGCGGCGCATGCGACGCATACGGCGCTGATAGGAGAAGGCGAGGAGGACGCTTACGAGACCATCGGCACGATCGAACGGCTCGATCCGCGTGCGGATGCTCTGATCGCGCCCGGCGCGCGGATCGAGAAGCTGACCGCCGACCGCTTCGGCTGGTCCGAAGGCCCCGTCCACATGACGGACCGCCGGCAGGTGCTCTTCACCGACGTGCCCGGCAATGTGCTTTACGGATGGTCGGAGGAGAGTGGCCTCGAAGTGGTCCTTTCGCCCTCCGGCCTCGAAGGGGACGTGCCCGAAGAGGTCCGCGAGCCCGGCGCGAACGGGCTGATCGCGGACGGTCCGGACGCCATCCTGATGGGCGATCACGGCAATCGCGCCATCGCCCGGCTCGACCTCGACACGAAGGAGAAGATGCTCCTCGCCACCCGGTATGACGGCAAGCGTTTCACGAGCCCCAACGACCTGACCCGTGCCGAGGACGGGACGATCTACTTCACCGATCCGCCCTACGGCATGCGCGGCGGCGATGACTCCCCCCTCAAGGAGATGGATGCGAACGGCGTCTACCGCCTGACGCCGGACGGGGAGGTCACGCGGATCGATGCCCGGCTGACGCGGCCCAACGGCGTCGCGCTGTCCCCGGACGAGCGCACGCTCTATGTCGCCCAATCCGATCCGCAGGCGGCGCATCTCTACGCCTACGCGCTGGACGGGAACGGTATGCCCGAAGGGCGCACCCTCCTCGCCGACTTCACCCCGCTGGTGGAGGCCGGAGAGCCCGGCCTGCCGGACGGCCTCTCCGTGGACGCGGAGGGGAACATCTATTTGGCGGGCCCCGGCGGCATTCACCTCCTGAGCCCCGAGGGGGAGCGGCTGGCGCTCATCCGCACCGGCACGCCGGCGGCGAACGCGGCGCTGACCGAGGACGGCAGCACGCTCTACATCACATCGGGCGCCTTCCTCGCGCGGGTCCGTCTGCAGGCGGACTGAGGCAAGGGGATGCCAGGGGAGACGCTCGGGCCGATCCTGGCCACAGGCGCGGCCGTCGCCGCGCTCCTCCTCCTGGTGCTCAGGGCGAGGCTTCCGGCCTTCCTCGCCCTGATCCTCGTCAGCCTCCTCTTCGGGATCAGCGTCGGCATGGCGCCGGAGGCGGTCCTGGGCGCGGTGCGCGAAGGCGTAGGCGGCACGCTCGGCTTCGTTGCGGTCGTGGTGGGCCTCGGGGCGATGATGGGCGCGCTTCTGGAGGCGTCCGGCGGCATCGACGCGATCTCCGGGCGCATCCTCTCGCGCTTCGGCCCGAAGCGCGCGCCTGCAGCCCTCACCCTGATCGGCCTTCTCGTCTCGATCCCCGTCTTCTTCGACGTGGCGCTGATCATCCTTCTCCCCGTCCTCGTCGGCCTGAGGCAGAAGACCGGACGCCCGCTCATCGCCTTCGCCATCCCGCTGCTGGCAGGGCTCGCCGTCGCCCACGCCTTCGTGCCGCCGACGCCGGGCCCGATCGCGGTGGCGGACATTCTCGGCGCCGAACTCGGCCTCGTCATGCTGTTCGGCCTGATCGCCGGGCTTCCCGCCGCGCTCGTCGGCGGCCCCCTCCTTGCGGCTATCCTCGCGCGCTCTTCCGCCTTCGAAGGAGAGGCTTCGCCCGTTCCTGCAGCGAGCGGAAGCGGCGGGAGGGCGCCGGATCCGGCAGGTTTTCTCGACGCGCTGCTCGTCATCCTCGTGCCGGTCTTCCTGATCCTCCTCGCCACGGCGCTGACGGGCTTCGCTCCGGATGCGCAGGACGGCATTCTCGGACAGGTCATCCTCTTCATCGGCCACCCCTTCAGCGCCCTGACCATCGCCTGCCTGTTCGGCTGGTGGCGGCTCGGCCGCGCCAGGGGGATGCCGGCGGCAGACCTTCAGGCCGCGATGGCCCGCGCGCTGGAGCCTGCCGGGCTGGTCGTGCTCGTCACCGGCGCTGGCGGCGCCTTCAAGCAGGTCCTCGTGGATTCGGGCGCAGGCGCGGCGCTCGCGGCGAGCCTTCAGGCGGCGTCGGTCCCGCTCCTCCTCTTCGGCTTCGTGACCGCCGGCATCGTGCGGCTGGCACAGGGCTCGGCGACGGTCGCCATGGTGACCGCCGCGGGCCTCGCCGCGCCCGTCGTCCAGACGGCGGGCGTGCCCGCGCCGCAGGTCGCCCTTCTCGTCATCGCCATCGCCAGCGGCGCCAGCCTGACAAGCCACGTCAACGATTCGGGCTTCTGGCTCGTCAGCCGCTATCTGGGCCTGACAGAGGCGCAGACCCTGCGCAGCTGGACGGTCTGCACCACGCTGATCGGCCTCGTCGGATTCCTGGTGGCCAGCCTTCTCGGTCTGCTGATCGGCTGAGCCGGCCCTACCGGCCCAGGGCGCGCCCCGCGACGCTGCGCAGGAAGAGGACCTTGTGCCGGACGGCGTTGCGCACCTTCCAATAGGGCGCCGATCTGCGCATGGCGGCCAGCTGGCCACGCCAGTCCGTTTCCTCCCGCGGCGCCTCGTCCAGCACGCAGGCGTCTTCGAGCCGGATTCGTCCGTGTGCGCTCAGATAGCGGTCGATCTTGCTGCCATATTCCCGGCCGGCGACCGACACGCCCTTCGTCTTCAGCCGCCGCTCGAGGCTGCCGCGCAGCGTGGCCGTCCATTTATAGTGGTCGACCTGGAACGGGAAATCCGCTCGCCATGCCGGGTCGCTGGCACCCGGGAAGACGCTCAGCCGGGTGCCCGCCGCATAGCGCTCCGCCGCCGGGTTATGGACCGTATGCCCGCCGCGCTTGGGCAGGACGTCATGGCTGTGGAGCATCAGCTTGGTCGTCCCGGCCACGCCGTGATTCTCGCCCGTCCCGATAATGCTCAGCGCCACGTCCGCCCGGACCGGGAACTGCTCCGCAAGCGGCCTGTCCGCTTCCACCGCCGCCAGCGCGCCGCCAGGGGCCAAGCGGTCGATCATCACGCCCTGCACGCAATTGAGGCCCTCCGCCTCCAGCTCGGCGACGATTTCTGGCAGCGGCGCGGGATAGACGTGCATCTCGTCGACATCGGCGTTGACGATCCAGTCGCCCGGCTCCGCCAATTCGGCCTGAAGCGCCCGGCGCTGCGCCCACATGGCCTCGCTCGTATAGGGCGCGATCCAGCGCCTAGCCGGCGCGATGCCCCGTTCGGCGAGCATGCGGTCCGCCTCTTCGAGGGCTGGCGAGGCGGCATCGGCCGTGTTGAAGATCAGGGCGATCTTCGCCGGGTCGATACCGAGGGAAAGATAATGCTCGAGGAAATGCGGCAGGAGGGCGAGCTCGAGGTCGACGCCGACACAGGAAAGAAGGCGCAGACGCGCAAAGCCGCCCTGCCCTCGCGCAGGATCGGCATCCCCGCAGGCCGCCTCGTCCGCCCTTGCATCCTCGACGAGCGTCATGGCCGCTCCTTTCCGCTGCTTTTCGTCAGCCGCGATGCAAGGCGTAGACCTGCCGACCGCCATCCTGCATCGATGTGACGATCACCGTGCGGCCGTCCTCGCTCGGCACGGGGTGGAGGTCGCAGCGGAAGGGCCCGCGCGCCGGCCGGTGATTGCCGAACTTCGCGATGACCTCGTGATGGCCGCTCCGGTCGTCGTAATGCAGGAGCTTGATGTCCTCACGATAGGGCGTGTCGAAGACCGCCTCGCCGAGAACGGGCGTGGGGCCGGGCGGCAGGTGCCGCATATGCACGTTCTGCTGCAGGAGCTCCGGCGCGATGCGGCGCAGGCGGTTGTCCTTGCCGTTCCGGTCACCCAGCAGCACGACCTCGGACATGCGCCAGGCGTAGAGTTCGTGGTTGTTCAGCCAGACCACATGGGAGGTCGCCCGGGCCAGGAAGCGCAGATCGCCGCCTTCCATGCTGCCGGTCAGCGAGACGCCCTGCTTGTCGTTCCAGCCCTTGCCGGGACGGCGCCAGCGCAGCTTAACCGTGAAGCGCTTGCCGTCCGGCGAGATCTTGACGTGGTTGAACCAGTAATGCGGCCTGCGCAGCCGTTCGAGCACCTGCCGCCGCACGCCCAGCCGGTAGAGAACGAAGTCCCGCGCCTCGTCGAGGGACAGGAGGAGCTTCGCCTCCCCCGTCTCGAAGTCGATGCGCCACACGCCGTCCTCTTTGGGCGCCTCCTGCTTGAGGCGCGCATCGCCGCCTTCGGGATAGCCGTAGCCCGGGCGCAGCGTGTCGAGCCGGGCCATGTTGAGGCAGAGCCCGCTCTTGCCGTCCGGCGCGACGGCATAGACCGGGCGCGGCAGGGTCCGCCGGCTGCCGGTGCGGGTATCGACGAGCCGCGCGACGAAGGCGCCGTCCTCGCGGTCATTGTAGATGGCCAGCCCGCCTCCGCCGACCCACTGGGCCATGGGCCCCTGCTGCCAGCTCCAGGCGCGGCTCTCGCCGAGAGAAGCGAAGCTTCCCGGCTCGGCGATGTCGACGACGCCGACCTCGACCGCATCCTGCGCGGTCGGCTGATGCCCGGCAAAGCCCATGCGATGGACGAGCAGGCGCGCCCCGTCCTTGTCCATCACGGCGATGTCGTAATAGCTGTGACTATGGAACCGGTTCTTCTCCGTCCCGAAGGTCAGCTGGGTCAGCGTCCAGTTCGCCATTAAGAAGCCCCTCACTCGAACCTGTCAGACCGGGTTCCGAATTGATTTCCCCCGGCCAGGCCGATGCGGTACCGTGCAGCCGACACCGCCGCAAGATGAACGCGATGTCCCGATTCATGACAGGTCCCGGCAGCGTCACCGTCATCCTCGCCACGAGGAACGCCGCCGCCTTCCTGCCCGAAACCCTGGCATCGCTTTGCGCCCAGACGCTCGAGGCCTTCGAGCTGGTCGCCGTCGACGACGGCTCGACCGACGAAACGGCGGACATGCTCGCGCGCCATGCCGCAAGCGCCGACCCGGCGTTCCGGCCGGTGACCGTCCTGCGGACCGGCCCGCGCGGGCTCGCGGCGGCGCGCAATCTCGCGCTGAGAAAGGCGCGGGGCGAGATGATCGTCGTTCTGGACGGCGATGACATCCTGATGCCCGACCTCTTCGTCCGGGCGCGGAACCGCCTGGCGGAGAGCGGCGCGCTGGACATGGCCTATCCGCTTTTCGAACATATCGGGCCGGGCGGAGAACGCCTCGGCACGCGCAGCCTCGCCCCGGCCGGGCCGCTGACGGCGGAGCGGCTTCTGGTCCGCAATCCGATTCATTCGGATAGCGGCGTCATGGTGCGCAAGAGCGCGGCCATGGCCGCAGGCCTTTTCGACGAGACGCTGAGCGGGTGCATCGGCCTCGATTTCTGGCGGCGCGTCCTGACGCTGCGGCAAGGCAATGCGGCCTGTCTTGAGGATCCTCTGGTGCTCTACAGGCGCAGGCCCGGGCAGATCACGGCGCTCGCCGCGCGCATGGAAGACAATTTCACGAGGGTTCTCGAAAAGGCCGGGCGGGACGAGGCGCTGGGGGTGCGCGCGCGCCGCCGGGCCCTTGCGGCGCAGCGGCTCTATTGGGCCAGCCTCGCCTATGCGCAGCGCGATTACGGCGAAGCCCGCAGGCACACGGCCAGCGCATGGCGCACCGATCCGCTGCGCATGGCCCGAACGCCCTACGCCTATCAGCGCGCCGCCATAGCGGCGGCGAGCATTCTGCCTTCCTGGCTGCACGAACCGCTCAAGCGATCGGGCTTCGCGCTGCGGGCCCGCGCGAGCCGCTAGGGAACAGGGCCGCTAGCGCCGCCTTACCGAGACGAGAGGCGGCGTCGTCTTCCCCCCGCAGCGAACAGGAGTTAGTTCTGCGGCCACGCAGACGGAACAGCACGTATGATCACCGCTCTCTTCTTCGCCGCCCTGCTTGGTGCTCAGGACCCGCAGGCGCCCGCCCCCGACTGGGAGGCGCAGGGGCGCGAGGCGCTGGCCGAGCGCCTCGCGGTGGAGCCGAAAACAGGACCGGCCCGCAACGTCATCCTCTTCATCGGCGACGGCATGGACATCACCACGATATCCGCCGCCCGCATCCTCGGCGGCCAGAAACAGGGCCTGAGCGGCGAGGAGAACGTTCTCGGCTTCGAGACGCTGCCGCACACGGCGCTGTCCAAGACCTACAACACCGACATGCAGACGCCCGACAGCGCCGGCACGGCGACGGCGATGCTGTCGGGGCGCAAGACGCGCAGCGGCATGCTCAACGTCGATCAGGGCGTGCCGCGCGGCGATTGCGAGGCCGCCCGCGGCGCCCCGCTCGACACGCTCGCGGACGTCGCGGCGGCGAGCGAGCGTTCGGTCGGGATCGTGACCACGGCCAGGCTCACTCATGCCACGCCGGCCTCGGTCTACGCCTCAGCGCCCGAGCGGGACTGGGAGAGCGATGCCGACATGCCCGCGGATTCGGCCTGCGCCGACATCGCCCGGCAGCTTCTCGACCGCGCCGAGGCCATCAACCTCAAGGTCGCCTTCGGCGGCGGCCGCTCGAATTTCCTGCCGCAGGACATGGCCGATCCCGAATATGAGGACCGCACCGGCCGCCGGATGGACGGCCGCAACCTCGTCGAGGCCTGGAACGCGATGTCGCGGGACAATCGCTTCGTCTGGAACGAGGAAGGCTTCGAAGACCTCGATCCGGCGGCCGGCGGCGCCGTCCTCGGCCTCTTCGAGCCGAGCCATCTGCGCTACGAGCCCGACCGGCAGACCGAAGGGGCCGACGAGCCGTCCCTCGCCGAGATGACCCGCTTCGCCATCGAGAAGCTGGACCAGGACGAGGACGGCTATTTCCTCATGGTCGAGAGCGGCCGGGTCGACCATGCGCACCATGCGGGCAACGCCGCCCGCGCCCTGGAGGAGACGCTGTCCCTGGACGAAGCGGTGAAGGCGGCGCTCGAGACCGTGGATCTCGACGAAACGCTGATCCTCGTCACGGCCGATCACGGGCATACCCTGTCCTTCGCCGGCTACCCGCAGCGCGGGAATCCCATTCTCGGAATCGTGAAGAGCGCGGATTCGGACGGAGAGGCCGTGGTGCGGACCGGGACGGATGGCCGCCCCTATACCACGCTCGGCTACGCGAACGGCCCGGGCGCCTTGGCGGTCGGCGCCATGGGCGCTGCGGACGCCCCCCTCCTGCGGCCCGATCTGGGCGATGAGCAGGCGCAGCATCTTGATTACAGGCAGCAATCCCTCGTGCCCTCTCCCTCGGAGACGCATGGCGGGCAGGATGTCGCGGTCTATGCGGCAGGGCCCGGCGCCTATCTCGTCGGCGGAGTCCTCGAGCAGAACGTGCTCTATTACGTGATGGAGCATGCCCTTACGGGGGCCGGCACACCATAAACGTGTATCACAGCTATGTGCTACCCGATTGATTAACGCCGCGCTTTCGTGTGGAACGAATGCGTTAGGACATTGTTCACCTACTGCAAGGTTCCTGAACGCAATTCGGAGGGTTATGAATATGCGCAAACTGATGCTTACTAGCGTCGCTGCGGTCGCCACGATGGGTCTCGGCGTTGCTGCGCAAGCGGCAACCGTGACGTTCAACGGCACCGTCGGTGCCGAAGCGACACCGCCCAACGGCACGCCGATCCCCGGCGTTGTCGATCCCATGGTCGGCGGCGAAGACTTCCAGATCCAGCTCGATATCGACGAGGACGGCACGGTCGGCCCGAACGGCGATTTCACCGACGCGCTGAACGGCGCGATGGTGACGATCGGCGGCGCCGACGGCGATCCTGAGTACAGCCAGGCGTTCCTGATCGACGTGCCGAGCAGCGCGTCCGACTACGCCATGGATCAGGTCACCTTCAACCTCGTCTCGACCGAAGGCGAACTGGCCGGGAACTTCTCCATCGGCCTGACCTTCGCGAACGACGTCATCGACGGCGACTTCCCGCTGCGCGACATGCTGACCAATCTCAGCCAGTACGTGACGGCGCACTTCGTCTTCAACTTCGGCGGCTTCAAATATGACGGCACGCTGGATGATGGCGGCGTCGTGGTCGAGCCGATCGATCCGATCCCGCTGCCGGGTGCAGCTGTCTTCATGCTGTCGGGCCTCGCGGCTGCCGGCGCGGCCACTGCGCGTCGTCGCAAGACGGCCTAAGGCCAAGACCAGTATCTCAGGAAAAGGCGGCCCTCGGGCCGCCTTTTTTCTTGCGCGGACGGTCGGCAGGCCATCGTCCCTCCGCCGGAAGATCCCGCTTCTCAGCCCGATGCCGAGTCCCGGTCCTCCTCCTGCCGACCGGAGGCCGGTTCGGACAGGAGCGGGTGGGCGAATCGGGCCCGGAACTGCCCGGCCTCCTTTTCGCCGAGTCTGACGACGAGATCCGCGTCCCCGCCGCTCGACCTGGTCTCCTCGACGATCTCGGCATGCGCATGGAGCCAGGACAGCGCCGCCCCGTCAGAAACGGGAACGCTCAGGCGGAACAGGCGATGCTCGGCTGTCAGAAGACGGTCGATCCACAGATTGAGCCCGTCCATGCCGATGCCCGTGATGGCCGATCCCGCGATCGGCACCGGATCGGCGAGCGTGCCCGCAGCGCTTTTCGCCCGCGCTTCTGCGGCTGCGGCCAGGCGAGTTGCCGCCTCCTCCTCCAGAAGGTCGACCTTGTTCCAGACCTCGATCACGCGCCGTCCATCCTCGTCCCGGACGCCGAGATCGCCCAGAACCGACAGGACGTCCGCGCGCTGCGCGTCCGTCTCCGCATGGGCGATGTCGCGCACATGCACGATGATGTCGGCTTCGAGCACCTCTTCGAGCGTCGCCCGGAACGCCGCCACCAGCGTCGTCGGAAGCTCCGAGATGAATCCCACCGTATCGGAGAGGATGACCCGCGTGCCCGATGCGAGATCGACCCGCCGCATGGTCGGGTCGAGCGTCGCGAAGAGCAGGTCCTCCGACATCACGTCCGAGCCTGTCAGGCGATTGAACAGAGTCGATTTTCCGGCATTGGTGTAACCCACCAGCGCCACCACCGGATAAGGCGCCTTCTTCCGCTTCGCCCTTTGCAGGGTGCGGGTCCGGCGCACCTGTTCGAGCTGCGCTTTCAGCCGGTCGATCTTGTCGGCGAGCGCGCGGCGGTCGGCCTCGATCTGCCGCTCGCCGGGACCGCCCAGAAAGCCCGCCCCGCCGCGCTGCCGCTCGAGGTGGGTCCAGGAGCGCACGAGGCGCGAGCGCTGATAGCTTAGATGCGCCAGCGCGACCTGCAGGACGCCTTCGCGGGTCTGCGCCCGCTCGCCGAAGATTTCGAGAATCAGCGCCGTGCGGTCGAGGACCTTGGCGTTCCAGGCCTTTTCGAGATTGCGGTGCTGCACCGGCGTCAGGCTGTCATTGATGATGACGAGGCCCGGGCGCGGCGCCTGCGCGTCGAGCCATTCGCGGATCTCCTCGACCTTGCCGCTGCCGAACAGCGTGGCGGGCCGCTTCTGGTTCAGGCGGACGAGGTCGGCCTGAACCACGTCGAGCGAGATCGCGGCCGCGAGGCCCACCGTCTCCTCGAGCGCGCCCTCCTCGGAGCGCAGCCCCCCGCGCTCGCGCGTGTGCACGGGCTGGAGGACGAGCGCCCGCTCGGCGGGCAGCAGGACCGCGTGCGGATCGTCTGGCTGATCAGTCGTGATCCTGCTCCTCCTCGCGAAGCGATACGCGCCCATTGGGCATGATGGTCGAAATGGCGTGCTTATAGACCAGCTGGACCTGCTCGTCCCGCTTGAGAAGGACGCAGAAGCTGTCGAACCAAGTGATGATGCCCTGCAGCTTCACCCCGTTGACGAGGAAGACGGTGGTCGGAACCTTGTCCTTGCGCACCTGGTTGAGGAACAAATCCTGAAGCCCTGGCCGTTTTTCGCTCATTCTTGTCTCCAGCTTCTATCTGCTCACCTATCTTGCAGTGCAGCATTCCCTTAGCAAGGACCGCCTCGCCGGGTCCCGCCGGGGAGCATGGCAGGCCCGCGCAGCTTATCCCAGCCAAAACCGCTTGTTCAGCAGAACCAGCATGATGACCAGTTCCAGGCGCCCCGCGATCATGCCCATGCCGAAGAGCAGGCGCAGCGCGGGATCGAACAGCACGTAGTCCGCCGTCATCAGCGGCGCGAGGTTGAGGACCGGGCCGGCATTGGCCACGACCGAGATCGCGGCCGCCGCGCTGACCTCAAGGGAATTGCCGAAGAACGCCGCGATCAGGACGAAGGCGGCGAGCAGGATGGTGAAGGCGATGGTGTGGATCCAGACGCCGAACTCGTCGATCGTCGGCTTGTCGGCGACCACGCCGCCCGGATGGGTTAGCTTCCAAAGCTGCTCTCCGGTGCGGGAGAAGGTGACGAGCCAGCGCAGCAGCTTGATGCCGCCGGCCGTGGACACCGCCGCCCCTCCGATGATCGCCGTGACGAGGACCGGGGTCAGCGCCGGATCCTCCCCGACCGTCAGGCCGTTCGTGGACAGGATGGAGACCGCGTTGAAAGTCTGCGCGAGCAGGCGGTCGAGATCGCCGGCACCGGTCGACAGCCAGAAGAGGAGCGCGATCGCGGGACAAAGGAGCACGAAGGTCAGGGTCTCGCGGTCATCGCCGCCGCGCATGCGCTGGCGCTGGCCCGAGGCGATCCTGGCGATGACGATGAAGTTCGCGGCGCCGAGGGTCATGACGAGGACGCAGAGCACGCGCACAGCGCCGCCATAGCCCTCCATCCCGCTCGGATGCGGAACGAAGCCGCCCGAGGAGATGAGCGACATCGCCATGACCAGCGCTTCGATGACGGGGATGCCGAGGCCGATGAAGCCGGCCGCTGCGGCTCCCGTCAGGCCCATGAAGACCGGAAGGAAGACGCGGAAGGCAGCATCGAAGGCGCGCAGATAGGAATTCGACTCCCCCCGCGCGAAGGGCGGCACCAGCGGCGTGATGCCCATGAATTCTGGCCGCACGAAGATCGCCGCCGCCGTGCACAGGGAAACGAGGCCGCCGATCCATTGCAGGCTCGCGCGGTAGATCATCCCCGCCGCCGTCGCGCGCGCGCTCGGATCGGAAAGCCAGCCGCCCGTCGTCGTCAGGCCCGAGACCGCCTCGAACCAGGCATCGCCCGGCGACCAGCCCTGCTGGATGAAGGGAAGGGAAGCGGCAACTGGAACGCCTGCCCAAAGAAGGACCAGCGCCAGGAGAAGCTCGCGCAGCCCGTTCTTGACGATGGTCCGGCGCGGCAGGTTGCGGCCGAGGATCAGTGCCGCGCCGCCGCAGAAGAGGGCCATTCCGCCGCCGAAGACATAGCCCGGCAATTCCTGCGGCGCCGCCGTTCCGGCGAGGATTGCCGGCAGGATGCTGGCGCCGGCGACGGCGAACAGCGCATAGGCGATGAAACGTGCGACGGGCGAAAGCGACATGCCTGCGCCCTAGAAGTATTCGAAGCCGACCCGGAACAGCTTCTGAACCTGAGGCACGTTT
This sequence comes from Parvularcula oceani, assembly GCF_000733125.1. Classification (GTDB taxonomy): domain Bacteria; phylum Pseudomonadota; class Alphaproteobacteria; order Caulobacterales; family Parvularculaceae; genus Parvularcula; species Parvularcula oceani. Next base: position 461,977 of record NZ_JPHU01000001.1, read on the forward strand.
TCGCGCAGCGCCAAGAGGACGACCCGGTCGCCCGCCTGCACGATGGTGGACTGATCGGGCAGGATGACCTCGCTATTGCGCAGGATGGCGCCGATCACGATGCCGCTCGGCAGATGCGCCTCGCCGAGCGGCGTGCCGACGAGATTGGAGGTCTTGAGCGCGATGGCGTCGATCAGTTCGGCCTGGCCGTCGAGGATCGAATAGACCGCCTTGATCCGCCCGCGCCGCACATGCTGCAGGATGGTGGAGATCGTCGTCGCCCGCGGGTCGATATAGCGGTCGATGCCGACGGACTGGCTGAGCGGGCCGTATTCTGGCTCGTTGATCAGGACATTGGCCCGCCGCGCCCCCTCCCGCTTGGCGATCACGCCGGACAGGACGTTCACCTGATCGCTGTCGGTCAGCGCGACGAGCGCCTCTGCGTTGGCGACGCCGGCTTCGCGCAGGACCTCGCGGTCGAGGCCCGACCCCTGAAGCACGATCGTCTTTTCGAGGCGCTCGGCGATCCAGGCGGCCCGGTCCTCGTCCTTTTCGATGAGGCGGATCTTGGACTGGCCGCGCGCCTCGAGCTCGGTGGCGAGATCGTAGCCGATATTGCCGCCGCCCACGATGATCACGCGGCGCGCGCGCGGCTGCGGCTCGCCGAGGATTTCGAGCGCCCGCTCCACCCGGTCCCGGTCGCAGACGAAATAGACCTCGTCGCCCGCCTGAAGCTGATCTGTGGCATTGGCGCGGAACAGCGTGTCTCCCCTGTGGACGCCCACGATGGTGATCTGCAGGTCGGGAAACAGCTCGCGCACCTGGCGCAGCGGGGTCTCGAGGATCGGGCAGTCCTCGCGCAGGCGCACGCCGACGGCCCAGATCCGGTCCTCGGCGAAGACCTTCACCTCGAATGCGGCGGGGGTCGTCAGGCGCTGCAGCACGCTCTGCGCCACCTCGCGCTCGGGAGAGATGATGACGTCGATCGGAATGTTGTTCTGGCTGAAGACGTCGGCGTAGCGGCTTTCAAGATAGCTCTTCGCCCGGATCCTCGCGATCTTGGTCGGGATGTTGAAGATCGAATGCGCGATCTGGCAGCTGACGATGTTCACCTCGTCCGAATGGGTGACCGCGATCACCATATCGGCCTCGCGCGCGCCTGCCTCGACCAGCACGTCCGGATAGGAGCCGGAACCGACCACGCCGCGCACGTCGAGGCGCTCGGTCAGGCTGCGGATCAGGTCGGGGTTGCGGTCGATGACCGTGACGCTCGCCTTCTCCCGCGCCAGCCGCGCCGCGATACCGTGTCCGACGCGTCCCGCGCCGCAGACGATCGCCCTCATGCCCGATGCCTCGCTTGCTTTGACCCGCTTTGTGGACCCAGACCGGGGTCTTTGTCACGCGCGGCGTCGGCAGGGCTGGCCGCGAGGCGGAGGCGCGCCCAGATCGAAGGCGGAGGGCCATGCGGGAAAGTGCGAATGGATCAGGTGATCGGCTTTGGCGGCGGTTGCCACTGGTGCACCGAAGCGGTCTTCCAGTCCCTGCGCGGCGTGACGATCGTCGAGCAGGGCTTTATCGGGGCGGACCCGCCCGAGGACGCCCTTTCGGAAGCGGTGCGCCTGCATTTCGACCCTGCGCAGATCCCCCTGCCCGTGCTGATCGAGATCCACCTGCGCACCCATGCCAGCGCGTCGGATCACAGCATGCGCGGCAAGTATCGCAGCGCCGTCTACACGCTCGGCGCCATACAGCGGCAGGACGCGGAGCGCGCGCTGGCCGCCTTCGAGGAGGAGACCGGGACCGCGCCGGTCACCCGCATCCTGCGCCTGCGCCGGTTCAGGCTCTCGCCGCCGCGCTATCGCGACTATTACCGCAGCCGGCCCGATGCGCCCTTCTGCCGGACCCATATCGACCCAAAGCTCGGCAAGCTGCGGCGCACATACGCTGCCTTCCTGCGCCCCGAAGCGGAAGGATGATCATTCCTCCTCGCCCGGCACGCGGAAGACCTGGCCGGGATAGATGAGGTCCGGGTCGCGGATCTGATCGGCATTGGCTTCGAAGATCACGGTGAATTGCCGTCCCTCGCCATAGACCGAGCGGGAGATCACCCACAGCGAATTGCCCGGCTGGACCACCACGCCCCCATCGGTGCGCTGGACCACCTCGTCATAGGCGGCCCGCTCGAAGGGCACCTCGACGACATATTCGGGTTCTCCGTCAGGGCCGACCTGCACGGCCCTCAAGGTATAGAGGCCGGGCGCCACCTGGGCGGACAGCTCCCAGCGCCCCTCCCCGTCCGCGGTGACGGGCTGGGACAGGGCGATGCCGTCCAGGAGCACCTGCACCATGCTGTCGGGGCTCGCCCGGCCCGAGAACAGCACGTTGCCGGCAGTGTCGTAGTCGATGGCCTCGATCGCCAGCGGTCCGAGATTGCGCGGGCTGTCGGTCGTCCGCTGGAGGATCTCGGTCGCCCCGCCCGGCGTCGTGCGCAGGACGAGCGGAGAGTCGGTCTCGGTTTCCGGCACGTAGATGACCACGGCCTCCTCGCTCGACACCGCCTCGCCCTCGGCGTCTATGGGCGTCTGGCGCAGGGTCAGCTCGACCGGGCCCGCCTCGAGCGGCGTTTCGGTGTTGATCGCCCAGGCGCCGTCGGGGCCGATGGTGGTTTCGGCGAGCACCTCGCCGCTCGACAGGAGCGAGACGGTGGCGCCGGGCTCGCCCGTGCCGGCCACGACGGCATAGCCGGAGCGGGCGACGCGGACGATGTCGAAGCGGGGCAGCACCATGCCCGGCTCCGTCGCCTCGGTCCGGGCTTCGGCCGGCGCCTGCCGCTCTGCGACCGGTGCCTCTGCGGGTTCCGAGCCTCCGAAATGGGAAAGGCCGAACCAGGTCGCCGCCGCGAGTATCACGAGGACGAGAACAATTAAGGCGGCGCGCATAGAGACCTTTCACATCGTAGGCCCTATGTAGGCGGGCCGTGCGGCGTTCAGACGCCGCCCCTACACTACCTAGGAGTCTCTCGTGAGCAAACTGAAGTCCCTCTGCGTCTACTGCGGTTCGCGCGTGGGTGATCGTCCCGTCTTCGCCGAGGCCGCCCGGACGCTGGGCGAGGCCATGGCGGAAAACGGCACCCGCCTCGTCTATGGGGGCGGCAAGCTCGGCCTGATGGGCGAAGTGGCCTCCGCCGTGCGCGACGCGGGCGGCGACGTCTTCGGCGTGATCCCGGGCTTCCTGGTCGAGATGGAAGGCATTCTCGACGGCGTGGACCACGAGGTCGTGGACACCATGCATACCCGCAAGATGATGATGTTCGAGGAATCGGACGCCTTCTGCACGATGCCCGGCGGGATCGGCACGCTGGAGGAGGTGATCGAGCTTCTCTCCTGGGCGCGGCTCGAGCTGCACAGGAAGCCGATCGTCATTCTGGACGTCGAAGGGTTCTGGACCCCGCTGGTCGAACTGATCGGCCACGTGATCGACCGCGGCTTCGCGGCCGAGGAACTGCGCCACGACATCATCGTCGTGACCCGCCCGGAAGACGTCATCCCGGCCATCGAGGAGCGCCTGTTCGACAACGTCATCTGACGGCGCGGAGGCCGGGGCGCTAGCCCCGTGCCGTCCGCGCGTCGGTGCAGAAGGGCACGACGCGCCCCTGCGGCACGGCATCGACCTGAATGGTCGAATGGGTGATGTCGTAGCGCTCTGCCAGCACCCGCTTGATCGTCATCAGCGTCTGTTGCGCGGCCCCCGCATTCTCCACCGTGACATGCATGGTGAGCTCGCGTTCCTTCGGCGTGACCATCCACAGCCTGAAATCGTGAATGTCGATCGCATGCGGGGCCGCCTCCAGCAGCGTGCTGCGCATCTCGGCCGTGTCGACCGTGCCGGGCGCGCCCTGCAGCAGCACATGCGCGGTCTCCCGCGTCAGCACCCATGCCGAGCGGGCGATGAGGGCGCAGACGATCAGGGTGACCAGCGGGTCGGCATAGAGCCATCCGGTCGTCCAGATCACGATGGCCGAAACGATCGCGGCGACGGAGCCGAGAATGTCTCCGATCACGTGCAGGATCGCGCCGCGCATGTTCACGTCGTGGCGGTCCCCGCCATGCAGGACGAAGAAGGCGGCGATATTGGCGAGGAGCCCGAGCACGGCGACGGTGAACATCGTCGCCGTCCCGATCTCCGGCGGCTCGGACAGGCGCTCGAAGGATTCGAGAATCAAGAACCCGATCAGCACGAAGAGCCCGAGCCCGTTGACGAAGGCGGCGAGGACCTGCGCCCGCTTATAGCCGAAGGGCAGCGCCGGCGTGACCGGCTTTCCTGCGAGCCAGCGCGCGCCGAGCGCCAGCCCGAGGGCGACGGCATCGGTCGCCATGTGGCCGGCATCGGCGATCAGGGCCAGCGAGCCCGAGACGATCCCGCCGACGATCTCGACCACCATGAAGCCCGCGATGACGAACAGCGCGATGCGCAAACGCCCGCTATCGCTCATTCCGTGATCATGGTCGTGATCGTGGTCATGTCCGTGCCCGGCGCTCATGGCCTGCACCCCGCAATCCCGGCGACGGGGACGACCCGCGACCAGCCATCGGCGCCCTGCACCCGCAAGACCGCTTCCTCGACATAGTTTCCGGCGGGGAAGGGCTGGCCCCATTGCCCGCGCATGGTGACCCGCACGGCGCCGCTCTGCGTCTGCCCCTCGAAATGCTGCACAGAGGGAATGCCCAGCCGCGCTTCGCCGCCGCGGCCGACGAGGTTGAGCTGCGTCCTCTGCCCCTCGATGACCATGCTGGCCATGCCGTCATCCACCGAGCGGAAGATCGGAACGGGACTGGCCCCCGACAGCGTCCACAGGATCGTGCCGCAGCGGCCGGGCGGGATCGCGTAGTCGTCGAGCGCATCGGGGTCCGGCGCCTCGCTCCGCGCGAGAAGGGGCGCGCCGCCGCCGCGGCCGCTCGTGTCCTGCGTGCTGGCGCAGGCGCCGAGCGAGGCGAAAAGAAGCACGAAGAGGCCGGCTGCGCGGTGGGTCATGCGGCCACGCTACGCCGAGCCGCCTCGCCGCCCAAGACCCTCGGCCACAGGTCGGCGGTCATCCTTGGCGCACCAGTGTGAGCCTGGCGGTGATCTCGCCGCCCTCGCCGACCTCGCGCACCGTGCCTTCGCGAACCACGATGCCGTGACGCCGCGACAGCTCGCCGAGCCAGCTATAGAGCGTGTCGGCGGCGGTGCTGGCCACGGTCAGGTCGATCGCATTCTCCTGGATGTCGTAGCGGTCGATGGTCAGCCCCGCCTGCGCGGCCGTCTGCGAGAGGACCGAGCGCAGCGGCTCGGCCGAGCCCGGGGTCTCCGTCCGCGGCGTCGCGGCGGCGCGCTGGACGAGAGCATAGGTCTGCGCCGCCTCGGCATAGCTCGCCTTCGCCGCGTCGCGCGCGGCGAGGATCGGGCCGAAGACGGCGAACCACAGGATCAGCACGCCGAGCAGCGCGGCGGCGAGCAGCACCAGGAGCCGCTCGCGCGGGGACAGGCGGGCATAGGCGTCGGTCACGGCGCTCACGAGCGGGCCTCCAGTGTCAGCCGGTCGACATAGGCGCCGTTCTCGAGGCGCGGGTTCTGACCCTCCTGCGCGCGCACCCCGCGCGCGCTCAGCGCCCGGGTCAGCCGTTCGAGCTCGGAGAAGCCGTCATACCGGACATCGGCCACCAGACGGCCCTCCGCGGTATAGGTCAGGCCGGACAGCTCCACGCTGCCGGCCTCCTCGAGCGCTTCGGCGAGCGCGGCGGAGAGGCCGAGGAACTGCGAGCCGCCGGGGCCAGTGGCCGCCCGCTGCTGGGCCTGACGCCGCAGATCCACGATGCGGGCATCGGGAAAGGCTTGCGTGAAGGTCGCCTCCGCCTCGGCCCGCAGCGCATCCGCCGCGCCGCCATGCCGCGCGCCCTGGACGAAGATGCCGGCGAACCACACGGCGAGACAGGCGGCCATGAGCCCGCCCGCGAGGCGCCAATTGCGCAGGGCGCCGCCGATATCGCGCCTCTTGGCGAAGCGGCCGCGGCGGAAGGACGGCGGCCGCATCCGGCCGAGCCCCGCGAGATAGAAGGCGCTGAGCGCCCGCTCATCGGCGAGGACGAGGCTCTCGCTGCCGATCGTCTCGCCCGAAGGGCCGATCCGCACCGACAGGAGCGAAGCCCCCTGCCCGAGCCGCTCGATCAGCGGGCGGGCGAAGCTCTCCGACGCGGTGAAGCCGCCGCCCGGCAGCATGGCGACGATGCGCCCGCGCTCTCGCAGCACCACGCCGTCATAGCCGTCTGCCGAAAGCGCGGCATGGTCGCAGGAGACGGTGTCGGGATCGAGCCCCGCCTCGGACAGCGCCGCCATCCATTCCTCGAACCAGCTCCGCGGCACGGCACTCACCCTGCGGGCGCCCTCGGCATCCGGCTCCCCATAGGCGATGTGGAAGTCCTCGGCCGGCTCGGCGAGCACATCCTCCATGGCGAGGCGGGCCGCGTTCTCCATCGCGCGGTCGCCCTTGACCGGCAGGCGCAGCACGCGGGTCGCCACCCGGTCGCCGGGCAGGATCACGGCGAGCCGCTCATGGGCGGGCAGCGGGTCGGGGAGTGCGAAGAGGTTCGGCGCGATGCCGGCCGCCCCGAGTTGCGTGCCCTCGCCCACGGCCCAGCGGACGGGCTCATCGGGCGAGGCGCCCGTCAGCAGAACGAGAGCGACGGTCACGGCGCGCCTCCGAAGCGGCGGGCGATGGGACGGGCGGTGCCGCCGTCGATGTAGAACAGCGTCGTCATACTCAACTCCTGTCCTCCCTCTACGGCGCTCGCCGTCAGGGAGACCAGCGAAGATTTGGTCGAAAGTCCGGCCAGCGCCTCGTCGGGAAGAGAGGCGTTCGCCAGCGCGCCCTGCGACAGGAAGGCCTCGACCGTGCCGTAGCCGCCGGGCGGCGGGTTCGCGACCAGCCGCTCCACCTCTCCCATCGGCACCTGGCGGTCCAGAAGGGCATGCAGGACGGGCGCGTCCTGGGGGGCAAGCATGTTCACATTGAGGCGGGCCGGCCCGGTCCGCGGCAGGGCGCAAAGATGCGGGCCGAGCGCCGCGTAGAGTTCCGCGCTCCACCCCCGGATCGCCCGCAGCTCGGAGACATCCGAGAGCAGCGTCCCCGCCGTCCTGTAGGGCGGAGTGCCGCGCGAATAGTCATAGTCCTCGCTGCCCCCTGGGTTCGGCGCATCGTCGCTGTCGGCGAAATCGGCGACGGCCTCGGCGAGGAGCGTGCCCTGGGGCCGGTTCCCGCCCATCGATTCGATGAGATCCCCGAAGCGCGCCACCCCCGCCTCGTTCGTGACATAGGCGCCGGGGGGCCCGTCCACGAGATCGTTGAGGTTGAAGCAGGCCGAGCGGTCCTCGAACCGCCCCTCGATCGTCGCGCCCGGCAGGGACAGCGTCACGGGCGCGGCGAAGAGCGGGTCGCCGAGCGTCTGCTGCGCGGCCTCGTCCTGAAGCGCCTGCTCCAGGACGAGAGCCCCCGCCTGCTCGGCGCCGAGGAGCGCCCAGACGGCGCGGTCGCGGGCCTGCGCCGCGCCGGTCCGCGCGACCGAGCGGGTCATCACCTCCGTCGTCGCCACCGCCACCACGGCAAGGTTGGCAAGGAGCAGGAGGACGACGAGGAGGGCTATGCCCCGCTCTTCCTCGCGGGCGACTCTCATGACCGGGGCCCCGCGAGGAAATCCTGGCGCAGCGGACCGAAGCGCGGATGGATCATTTCGAGGCGCACGGCGCGGGGGCCGGGCTGGCCGGAGGGTGCCGAAAAGCCGGGCCGCCAGCTATCGCCGTCGAAGAAGCGCATATCCGCCGCCTCGACCCCCGCCAGCAGCACCTGTTCGGTGCGCGGCGTCGCCTCGACCGCGTCGAGAAAGGGGCGGCTGCGCCGGATGAGCGACCCCTCGCGAAGAACGTATTCCACGCGCTGCAACTCGGCGCGGGGACGGGCCGCGCCCGGATTGCTCCACCCGCTCCGCGTCAGCGCCATCAGCACGGTTTCATCGTCCGCCCCCTCCAATATGGCCGTTCCGCCGACGAAGGAGGCTCTCGCTTCGCCGCTTTCCTGCACCGGGCGCGGCACGAGCTGGGCGAGGTCGGAGCGGATCAGCGCCCGCGCCCGCTCGAGCCGCATGGTCTCGTCCGTCGCCTCCTCGAGCTGCGCGCGGCTGCCGATCGCAAGGCTGAAGACGGCGATGCTCGCCGCGCTGACCAGCGCGAAGATGCCGAGCGCGACGAGAAGCTCGACCAGGGTGAGGCCGCGCTGCGCGTTCATTGCGTGACCTCGCTCAGCGTCGGGCCACCCTCTTCGCTCAGAGGCTGCTCGTCCTCGATGCGGCGCAGCGTGCTCAGCTGCGCGACCTCCTGCCCGCTATCGGCACGGCGCACCGCGACCGAGACGATCTCGGCGCGCGGCAGGGGCGCGGGGTCGCGGTTCGCCTGCCATTCATAGACGGTGCCGCCGATCTCGGCCGTGCCGGACGGGCTGGGATCGTCGCCCTCGCCGACCCCGAGCGCGATTTCCACCATCGCGTTCTCCGCGACGATGCGGGCGAGGGCATTGTCGCGCAGCGCCGCCGCATTGCGGGTCTGGGTCGACATCATGATCAGGATCGCGCCGACCGCCGAGGCGAGAACGGCGAGCGCGACCAGCACCTCGATCAAGGTCAGGCCTGTCTGCGTGTCAGTCTTCGGCACGAGCCACTCCCGCTTCGGCCATGGCATCCACTCTCACCACCCAGGCCGCCTCCTCGTCCTCGATGCGGACCGAGAACGGCGTCGCCTCGCCGGTCGGCGAGAACAGCACAGGCGGAGGCGGCGGCAGCTCCTCTTCCTCCTCGCCCGGCGGACGGTAGAAGATCAGCTGTCCCTCCGAGGGGGGATCGGGCGGCAGCACCTCGTCCGCAGGCGACAGGTCGAGGCGCAGATCGGGGCCGATAGGCACGCCTCCCGTCTCGCGCCAGCGATCGTTCTCATAGCCAAGCAGCATGAGCCGCCCCTCGCGCAGGTCGAGGCCGACCGTCCGGCCGCTCGTCACCGCCGCGTCGCTGAGCGCGGGCACCTGGCCTGCCAGCTCCCGCGCCGCGCGCTCCGCCTCGGAGATGCGCGCGGGCACCGAGAAGAGCACCACGGCCCCGACGACGCCCATGATCATGATCACGACCAGAAGCTCGACGAGCGTGACGCCGCGCTGAAGCGTCCGGCTAGTCCCAGCTCGTGATGTCGGCATCGGGGCCCTCGCCCCCCGGCCGCCCGTCGCGGCCATAGGACAGGATGTCGAACTGACCGAACTCGCCGGGATAGTTGTAGACATAGTCATTGCCCCACGGATCGGCAGGCACGGAATTGCCGCCCAGATAGCCGCCGGGGCGGTAGCGCCCCGCCGTGCGCAGGCCCTGGGGCGGCGTCACCAGCGCTTCGAGGCCCTGGGAATTGTCCGGATAGGTGGAGTGATCGAGGTAATAGCTCTGCAGCGCCTGGCTGAAATTGTCGATCTGCGTCGCGGCGGCCTGGGTCCGCGCCTGGTCGGCGGCGGGCAGCACGTTGACGGCGATGATCGTGCCCAGAACGCCCAGGATCACGATCACGACGAGCAGTTCGACGAGCGTGACGCCGCGCTGCTGGCGGCGTTTGCGGTGAGAGGTGGTCATGAGGCTCCTTCGCTAGCCCAGCGTCATGGTGTTGATCTGCAGGATCGGCAGCATGATAGCGAGCACGATCACCATGACGACCAGGCCGAGTGTTACGATCACGGCAGGCTCGAGAAGGCGCAGGGCGAGCGTGGTCGCCGCCTCGAAGCCGCCCTCCATCTGGTCTGCGGTCTTTTCCAGCATGAGCGGCAGCGCGCCGGAGCGCTCGCCGGCCGAGACCATGCTCGCCATCATCGGCGGAAAGACGCCCGCCCGGCGAAGCGATGCCGACAGGCTCGCCCCCTCGCGCACCCCGGTCAGGGTGACGCCGAGGCGGTCGTCGATATGGCTGTTCACCACGGTGCGGCGCGCCGAGCGCAGCGAATCGAGAAGCGGCGCGCCCGAGGCGAAGAGCGTCGAGAGCGTCCTTGCGAAGCGCGCGGCGTCGAGGTCGCGGGCGAGCGGGCCGATCACGGGCAGGCGCAACAGCATCCTGTCCATGGCGAGCTTCGGGCGGGGCCTGCGCCGCGCGACGATAAAGCCTATGATCGCCGCGACGAGCGCGATCAGCACGATCAGGCCGAAATCGCGCACGAAGTCCGATACGCCGATCACCACCCGCGTCAGAAGCGGCAGCTGCGCACCCATGTCCGAGAACTGCTCGACCATGCGCGGCACGACGAAGGTCATCAGCGCCCAGACCACGCCGATAGCGACCACGGCGATGGTGGCGGGATAGATGAGCGCGGTCGTCGCCTTCTGCGTGATGGCGCGGTTGCGCTCCAGCATGTCCGCGAGGCGCCCCAGGACCGCGCCGAGCGTGCCGGAGGTCTCTCCCGCCGCGACGATTCCGCGATAAAGCGGCGGGAAGCTCTTGGGATGCTCGCCGAGCGCTTCTGAGAGCCGCCAGCCTTCGACGACCCGCATGCGCACGGCGGTCAGGACGCGGGCGGTGGGGCTGCCCCGTTCCTGCGCCGCCACGGCGGCGAGCGCCTCCTCGACCGGCATGGCCGCGTCGATCAGCGTGGCGAGCTGGCGCGTGGCGGCGATGATGTCCTTGCGCGAGGGCTGTTTCGGCCCGCGGCTGAGGCGGATATCGAGGCCGCTCCCCTCCCCCGCCTCGGACAGCGAGACCGGCGTCAGGCCGGAGGCCTGGATCTCGCGCCGGGCGCGGCGCTGGGTGTCCGCCTCGACCGTTCCGCGCTTCTTGCGTCCGGCCGCGTCCACCGCCTCGTAGCGGTAGGCGGTCACGTCGCTTCGGCCTCCTGGACGACCCGCAGGACCTCCTCGATCGAGGTGTGGCCTGCGAGGACATGCGCCCAGCCGGTCTCGGCCAAGGTCGGCGCATCGCGGAAGGCGTGCTCGGCCAGCGTGTGCTCGGAGGCGTCGTCATGGACGAGCTTGCGGAAGGTGTCGTCGGCCACGACCAGCTCGTAGAGGCCGATCCGGCCTTCGTATCCCGTGCCGTTGCAGCGCGCGCAGCCTCGCGGCTCGTAGATCGTGACGCTTTCCTCGGCCCCGAGAAGCTGCCGTTCGGAGGCATCCGCCTCGTGCGGCGCCTTGCATGCCTCGCAGAGCCTGCGCACGAGGCGCTGGGCGAGGACACCCGCAATCGTCGAGGACAGAAGGAAGGGCTCGACCCCCATGTCGCGCAGCCGCGTCACCGCGCCCACGGCAGAATTGGTGTGGACGGTGGACAAGACGAGGTGCCCCGTCAGCGAGGCCTGCACCGCGATCTGCGCGGTCTCGACGTCGCGGATCTCGCCGACCATGACCACGTCCGGGTCCTGGCGCAGGATGGCGCGGAGGCCGGTCGCGAAGGTCATGCCGACCTTGGAATTGACCTGCGTCTGCCCGACGCCGTCGAGAGCGTATTCGACCGGGTCCTCGACCGTCAGGATGTTCACGCCCGGATCGTTGAGCAGTGTGAGCCCCGAATAGAGCGTCGTCGTCTTGCCCGAGCCGGTGGGCCCCGTGACGAGGATCACGCCGTTGGGACGCTTGAGGACCTGCTTGAAGCGGCTGAGAATGCCCGGCGGCATGCCCAGCGCGTCGAGGTCGAGCTTGGCCTGCTCCTTGTCGAGAAGGCGCATCACCACCCGCTCGCCGAAGCGGCTGGGCAGGGTCGAGACCCGGACGTCGACGAGGCGCCCGCCCATGGACAGCGAGATGCGCCCGTCCTGCGGCACGCGCTTCTCGGCGATGTCGAGCCGCGCCATGACCTTCACGCGCGAGGTCAGGACCGGCGTCATCCGCGCGGGCAACTCCAGCACCTCGCGCAGGACGCCGTCGATCCGCAGGCGCACGGAGAGCGCGCCCTCATAGGGTTCGATATGGATGTCCGAGGCGCGGGTCTTCACCGCCTCCGCGATCAGCGCGTTGATCAGGCGGATGACCGGCGCGTCGTCCTCCGTATCCAGAAGGTCCGCCGTCGCGGGCAGGCCTTCCGCGAGCGCGGAGAGATCCTCGCTGCCCTCGTCCTCGAAGGTCGCCGCCGACAGCCCTTCGGCGGAGTAGACCTCCGACAGCCGCCGCTCGAAGAGGTTCTCGGGCAGGAGCTCGACCGATGGATCGCCGCCGGCCGCGCGATAGGCCTCGGCCATCGCCCAGGGGTCGGCCAGGGCCGCGCCCTCGGCGTTCGCGCGCACGCCGAGCACCTTCTCGCCGCCCTGCCCGCCGAGCAGGATGATGCCCGCCTCCTTGGCGAAGCCGTAGGAGAAGCGTTGCGGCGCCTCATGGGAGGGGGCGGGAGGAAGCGTCTCGGTTTCACTCATCGATGGCCGGCATCCCTTCGATCGGTCCGCCCGACAGGGGCTCGTCCACGGGCAGGGACTCGTCCACCCGCTCTGGCGAGACATAGCCGCCCGTGCCGAGATATTCGTTCAGCACCCGGTCGATCGGCGCCACCGCGCCCCGCTTCTCGCGGCGCAGCTGCTGCTGGCGGGCATAGTCGTACTTGCGCGCCGTCGCCGCGTTGGCGGTCAGCGGATCGCGCAGGATGGTCGGGCGGATGAACACCATGAGCGTGGTGTCCTCCTGCTGGCGGTTCTGGCCCTTGAACAGGTTTCCGAGGAGCGGAATGTCGCCGAGGATCGGCACCTTGCTCTCGGTCCGGCGGCGGTCATTGTCGATCAGGCCGCCCAGGACCAGGGTCTGGCCGTCCTCTGCCACGGCCGTGGTCTGGATCACCGATTTGTTGGTGATGATGTTGTCGGTCTGCGCGGTGAAGGCGCCGATCGAGCTGACCTCGAGCTTGATCTCCAGCTTGACCGTGTTGCCCTCGTTGATCTGGGGCGTGACCTCCAGGATATTGCCGACATCCTGGCGCTCGATCTGGTTGAAGACGTTCTCGAAATCGTCTCCGGCCGTGCTGCCGGTGACGATCGGGATTTCCTGGCCGACCTGAAGGCGCGCCGCCTCGTTGTCCATCACCACGACCGAGGGCGTGGAGAGAAGGTTCGACTGGCTGTCCGACTGGATCGCCGAGAGGAGCACGCCATAGACCGATCCGTCATCGGTCTGCGCGGCATAGCCGCCGAGGAAGCCGTTATAGTTGAGGAGCTGGCCCACCGCCGCCTCGACCAGCTGGCCGGCGACCTGCGTCAGCTGCGGGTCGGCATCGTCGACGATGACCGCGCCGCTATCGGTCGTGACCGTGCGCGTGCCCGAAATGCTGTCGCGGCCCGGCCCGAGGAAATAGGCCGCGCCCGCCGCGCTGACGAGATTGGGCTGCGTGTTGGTGAAGCTCGCCGCCGTCACCGGGAAGCCGTCGCCGCCGGAGAGGTACTGCACGCCGAGTTCGCGCGCCGTCGTGTTCGAGATCTCGACCACTATCGCTTCGAGCAGGACCTGCGGCCGCCGGATATCGAGGCGGTTGACGATGGAGCGGACGAGGCGCTGCGTATCCGGCGGCGCGTTCACCACCACGGCATTGGTCGCGGCATCGAAGCCGATGCTCGGCCCCTGCCCGGCGCCGCCCTGCTGGGGCGCGCCTTCCCCCGTCACGCGCGCGCCGAGAACGCCCTGCAGAAGCTCGACGACCTTCTCCGCATCGGCATGGTTGAGGTAGATCGCATCGAGCCCGACGCGTGAGGCGCCCGCATTGTCGAGTTCCTCGATGATCGGGATCAGGCGGCGCACCTCCTGCGGATTGCCGCGCAGGATGACCTGATTGGTCGCATCGGCCGCCACGACGCTGACAGCGCCAGCCCTGCGGCCCTCGGTGACCTGGTTGTTGATGATCTCGAGGAGCGTGCTCGCCACTTCGGAGGCCGGCGCGTTCTGGAGGGTCACCGGCCGCACGACGGTATTGTCGACGTCGAGTTCCTCGAGAAGGCTGACCACGCGCTGCACATTGGCGGCGGTATCGGCGACGATCAGCGTGTTCGTCTCGGTGATCGGCGTGACGAGGCCCGTATCGGCGACGAGCGAGCGCACGGCATTGGCCGCCTCGCGCACGTCGACGAAGCGCAGCTCGACGAGCCGCGTCACCGCGCTGCCGCCGGGCGCCGCCTGGCTGCCGTTCTGTCCTGCCTCGCGCAGCGCCTGCTGCGAACGGACGATCTTGTATTCCCGGTCGCCGATCGGAACCGCCGTATAGCCGTTGAGCTGCAGCGCGGCGAGGAAGACCTCCCACACCTCGTCCGGCCCCAGATCCGCGTCGGGCGGCGAGATGATGTTCACCTTGCCCGCCAGCGTCGGGTCGATGATGAAGGCACGGCCGGTGCGGCGGGAGATATCGTCCACCACCGCGCGCAGATCGGCGTCCTCATAGTTGAGCGCGGCGCCGCTCTGCGCCAGCGCTGCGCCGTGCAGGAGCGTCAGGCTGCTCGCACTCAGACCAAGGGCGGCAAGAAGGCCGCGAAGCGTGTGTCGTGACGTCATGAAACCTCGGCTCATGGTGCCCTGCTCGGATCGACGGGCACATCGAGGGGAAGGCCACCGCGTTCGACGGTGACCGTGAAGGGAGCGCCGGGCGGAAGATCCGCCATCAGCTCGAGAAGGTCTTCGGGATCGGAGGGCGCAGGCGTGCCGTTGACGGCCGTGACGATGTCGCCTTCGGCGAAGCCCGACCGGTCGAACAGCTCGCGCGAGCCGCCGGGATAGAGGGCATAGCCCAGCACCTCGCCCGCATCGTCGCGCAGCGGCCTGAAGGAGAAGGACCGCGCCAGCGCGGCCAGGTTCGCTGCCGGGGTGATGTCGGGCCGCTGCACCGAGGAGGCCGGGCCCGCTGCCGGGGCGGGCCCGCCGCGGGATTCCCGGCGCGGAGTGCGGGGATCGCGCCCCGCGAGCGTCAGCGTCTCGGTCACCCCGTTGCGGCTCAGGATCGCCTGTTCGGGCAGCACGTCGCGAAGGACCACGCCGGAAAGGATCTCCTCGCCGAGCGGCACGGTGCGCTGGCGGCCATTGGGGGTCTCGATCGTCGCGGTGGTGATGCTGCCGCCGACGGTCGTCCCGACAAGGCGCAGGTCCAGCGTCGTCTCCTGCGCATCGGCGTAATCGGGAACGGCCTCTTCGGCGCCGGGCGTGCCGCCGAAAGGATCGAAGCGCGAGAAGACCGAGAGATCGGCGCGCTCAGGCGCGGCGGCGGGCGAACGGGTCTCGATCTCCGGCTGCGGCAGCGGCGTGACCAGGAGCCAGACGAGCCGGACGAGGAGAACGCCCAGAAGCGCGACATAGGCGAGCTCGACCAGGCGCGGCGTCAGCCAGGCCCGTCCGCGGCGCGCGGGCGGGCGGCGCCCGGCGGCTGGTGCCGCAGGCTCGTCCCCCGCTCCGCTGAGTGTCGCGGTCTCCGCCACGCCGTAATTCTCCTGCACGCCTGCACCGCCCTGCCCCGGGCGGCGCGCCGGTAAATGAAGCCTTACCATTAACGACTTCGCGAGCGCAGGTTAAAGCCTGCTTAAGACTCGCTGCCGCCGCGTGCACAGACAGTGCCAGAAGAGCGGGAGTTCTAAAACTCCCGCTTCAGGCTGACGGAGAGCATCCGTCCGCGATCATACTCCTGGAACGCCTTCTCGACGCCGCGGTCGTCGGTCTGGGTTGCCGAGTAGTCCTCGCCGAGGATGTTGGTGACTTTAAGGCCGAAACCGTACTCTCCGCCGGCGAGTTCGAGGTTCTGGCTGATGACGAAGTCGAGGCTCAGCGGCGGCTCTTCCACGATGGCCGGACGGATGCCCGAGCTCGTGGGGCTCTCCACGATCAGGATCCGGTCCGACGCATAGTTGAGCAGCAGCGTCGCCTTGCTCTGCGTCTCCACGTCCTCGACGCCGAGCTGCAGGTTGAAGAGGTGCTCGGACTGGCCCTGGAGCCTGCGGCCGTCGGTGATCCGGCCCGAGGCGTCGACGGTGCGGCCCAGCGTCCGGCCCTCGGCATCGAGGCCGATCAGCGGAATGGTGACCTCGCCGTCCGAAGACACTTCGCTGTCCGACCAGGTGTAGTTGGTCGAGAAGAAGAGGTCCTTGTCCTGCGCGAAGCGCCCCAGCCCGATCTCCTCGAAGGCGAAGCGCTTCTCGAACTCGGCTTCCACCCCGTAAAGCTCGGCAGAAGGCGCGTTGAGGAAGGACGCCGTGGTGGCGTCGAGGCCGGTCGCGAACTGCTCGATCGGCTTTTCGATGTTCTTGTAGAACACGCCGAGCGTCGCGAACTCGCCCCTGCCGAAATAATATTCCGCACGGGCATCGAAGTTGTCGATCTCGGTGTTCACGAGGAAGGGGTTGCCGAAGAAGGTGACGTCGTTGTCCGGATCGACGAATTCGGTGCCGGCCAGCTCGCGGAACTGGGGCCGCGTGATCGTGCGCGAATAGCCTGCGCGCACCTGGATGTTGCTGACCGGGTTCCAGGTGATCGTGGCGGCGGGCAGGAAGAACTCGTCGTCGAGCGCCACCGGGTCGGCCACGACCTCGTCGCCGCGGAAGTCGATATTGCTCTCTTCCGAGCTGTCCTCGTAGCGCACGCCGAAGGAGGCGCGGACATAGTCGCCGAGTTCGACATCCGCCATGCCGTAGACGCTGAGGACTTCGAGAGAGGCCGAGGATTCGTCCGGGAAGAGCGGGCTCGCCTGCGGGCGCAGGGTCAGAAGGCCCGAGGCGAGGACGGGATCCGAGAAGACGATGTCCGCGCGGGCCCGGGCCAGCTCATCCGGAATCGATCCGTCGAAGGAGAAGTCGCGGCGGGCATTGTCGCGGCTGCGGTCCGAATAGGATGCGCCCGCCGACAGCTCGAAGGCGCGGTTCGCCACCGTCAGCGGCAGGGTGAAATCGCCGGCTGCATAGAAATTCTCGTCCTGCAGGGTCGAGAAGTTGATGAAGCTCGCATCATTCGTGCCTTCGAAGAATTCGAAGGGTCCGTCCTCGCCGTCCTGGATATAGGTCGTCTGGCGTTCATAGGGCGCGTCGCGCTCGGCCTCGCCATAGGCGACCCGCCAGCCGAGCTCGGCGTCGTTGAGCCCCGCGAAGAGATGGTCGCCATTGAGCTGCGTCTGCCAGACCTGGCGCTCGATGAAGTCCGTGCGCTCCCGGATCTGCTGGTCGCCGCCCTCGACGTCGAAGTCGGAGCCGGTCGAGATCTGCGCCCGCTTGAGCGTGTCGCGCAGGAGATAGGACGTCAGCGCGATCGTATGGTCGCCGCCCGCGAACTCGATGCCCGTCGTGTTGTAGGCGTTGAAGAGGATGTTCTGGCGCGTCTCGAAGAATTCGAAGTCGACCTGCGCGTCCGGCGTGTCGATGAAGCTCGAGCCCGAGAAGCGCTCGGGCCGCTCGCGCAGGCCGTCGCGGGTCTGCCAGTTATTGTCATAGCCGAAATAGAACACGGTGCCGATGCGCGCATCCGCATCGTCGCGGAAGAGCTTGCCGAAGGCCAGCGAGCCGCCGCCGCTGGCGGGCGTCTCGTCGCGGGCGAGGAGCAGCGTGTCGTCCTGCTCGAACGAGACGGCCACGGACGGGTCGAGGCGCGTGTCGCCGGAGATCACGGCCTGCTCGGCCGCCTCGGGCAGGTCGCGCAGGCCGTCATCGAAGCCGAGCACGTCGGTGTCCGAGCCCTCGTAGAAGAGGCCCTCGCGCAGCGTCGTCTCCGTGTCGACCTCGAAGCCGATGCCGACGGTCAGGAAGTCGTCGTCGGGAACCGCGCGGGCGCGCAGCTCGATCAGGCCGCCGCCGAACTCGCCGGAGAATTGCGGCGAATAGGTCTTCTGGACCAGCGTCCCCTCGAGGATCGAGGTCGGGAAGAGGTCGAGCGGCGCGGCGCGGCGCAAGGGTTCCGGGCTCGGCAGAGGCACGCCGTTCAGCGTGGTCGAGCTGTAGCGCTCGTTCAGGCCGCGGACGACCGGGAACTTGCCGTCGGTGATGGTGACGCCGGTGACCCGCCGCAGGGCGCCCGCGATGTCGCTGTCGCCGGCCCGGGCGAAGGCTTCCTCGTCGAGAACCGAAGCGATCTCGGAGGTGGCGCGCTTCTCGTCCGGGATGAAGGCGCCGCGCACGACGATGACGTCGCCCTCGTCGGTGTCCGTCTGCGCTGCGGCTTCGGCATCCTGAGCGCGGGCGCCGGTCGCGATGCTCAGCATGGCCATCGCGAGAAGTGCGGACGGCGCGAGCGAGGAATTGCGTGTCATGATGATGCCCTCATGCCCCATTGCCGGGGCGAAATGCATGAATGGCGGGCGGCGCCGGGCCGCCCGCCGGGAACGCGTTCTCAGAGGCTGAAGGTCCAGCCCTGGTACCAGTCGTCCGAAGAGCCGCCGACGGCGCCGATATAGTCGGAGTCGTCGAAGAACTCGCCGTCCTCTTCGATGTCCGTGGCGTCGACCGCGAGCTCGTTCGCACCCGGAACGAGCTCGGCGTCGGTGCCGTCGGCCGTCAGCGTGCTGTCCTGGCCCAGCGCTTCGCCGTCCACGTTGCCGTTGGCGGCGCTGAAGAGGTCGCCCTCCGCGTCGACCACGGGGTTTTCGACGTCGACGACATAGGTCGAGTAGAAGGTCGGCACGATGCCTGCCAGGCTCTCCTGGTCGAAATCGATGCCGTCATTCGTGCCCGACGCGTCGCCCTCGGCATCCGCCACCAGCAGGATCGAATTGTAGATCGAGGCATTGGTGCCGGCACGCAGCTTGACGATGTCGGACGATCCGTTGCCGATCAGGGTCAGGTTGGCGAGCTGCGGGTTCGAACGCGGCGTCAGGTCCACGTCGTCGCCGCGATTGTCGCCCTCGATGGCCCTGTCGCCGTCATCCTCGGCCTGCACCACGATGGCGTATTGCAGATTGCCCTGCCAGCCATCGGTCCAGTCGATCGAGTCGTCGCCCGCGCCGGTGATGACGAGATGCCTGGCGCTGACCGTGCCGCCGAAGAACTCGACCCCGTCATCCTGGTTGTTGTGGACCTGGACGAAATCGACATCCGTTTCCGAGCCGACGCCCTGGAAGGCGATGCCGTTCAGCTCGTTGTCCGAGGTGAAGGCGAAGCCGGCATAGCGGACCTGAAGGTAGTTGAGATTGCCCGAATCGTCCTCGGGGCTGGCGCCGCCGAAGAGGCCGGAGCCGCCCTCGCCGTCCTTCTCGCAGGCGACCGTGCCCGGCGTGGCCGTCGCATTGCCGCAGTCATTGATCGGCGCGCGGCCGTTGATGACGAGGCCGCCCCATTCGCCGCGGGCCGAGGGGTCGACCGATCCGTCCACGTCGCTGAGCGAGGTCATGACGACCGGCGCGGCGGCCGTGCCGTTCGCCTCGATCTGCGAGCCGCGCGTGACGACGAGCGCGTCCCGGCCGGACGAGCCGAAGAGCGTGACGCCCGGCTCGATCGTCAGGGTCGCGCTCTGCGCGCTGGCGCGCGGATTCTCGGGATCGGGGCCGAGATCGTTGCCGACGAAGATCGTGCCGTCGAGTTCGTAGAGATTGCCTCGCGTCAGCCGCAGGTCGGCGGTGATGACCGCCGGCAGCGTGCAGACATTGTCCTCGCTCCGGCCCGAGGGCACGGCGCGGCTGCTCTGCTCCGTCCCGCTCGGGCAGCCCTGCGCGGCCGAGTCCGGGAAGGGCGCTTCGAGCGTCCAGTCGGCGAGCCAGCTCGCGGCGACCGACTGCACGCCGGGCGCGAAGGCGCCCAGATAATCCGTGTCCTCCGTGTCGTCGCCGGGAATGTCCGTGGTCGCCGCCACGTCCGTCTCGGTATCGCCGAGGAAGAGCCCGTTCAGGGTCGCGCCCGTCGAGGCGACATTGCTGTCCGAGGCCTCGAAGATCACCTCGCCGTCGCTGTCATAGGGCGCGCCGTTCTCTGCCACGAAGAGCGAGAAGACCTGCGGGTCGGGACCCGTGCCCTCGTCGTCATAGTCGAGGCCGTCGCCTTCGAAATTCACGACCACGCCGTTATAGAGCGCGGCGTTCGTGCCCGCGCGCAGCTTGACGCCGTCATCGCCCACGCCCTCTGCGCCGAGGAAGGTGAAATTGGCGATCAGCGGGTTCGAACGCGGCGTCAGGTCCACGTCGTCGCCGCGGTTGTCGCCCTCGATGCCGCGGTCCGCATCGCCTTCGGTCTGCACGACCACGGCATATTGCAGATTGCCCTGCCAGCCATCGGTCCAGTCGATCGAATCGTCGCCCGCGCCCGTAATCGCGACATAGCGCGGCGAGACCGTGCCGCCGAAAAATTCGACGCCGTCATCGGCATTGTTGTGGACCTGGACGTATTCGACCTCGGTGCCGGAGCCGACGCCCTGGAAGGCGATGCCGTTGAGCTCATTGTCCGAGGAGAAGGCGAAGCCCGCATACTGGACGCGCAGATAGCGCAGCGACCCCGAATCGTCCGCCGCGTCGCCGCCGCCGAAGAGGCCCGAGCCGCCCTCGCCGTCCTTGGTGCAGTCTTCGGTGCCCGGCGTCGCGCCCGTGTCCGCGCAGTCATTGATCGGCGCGAGGCCGTTGATGACGAGGCCGCCCCATTCGCCGCGGGCCGTGGCCGAGCCGCCCGCCGTGCCGTCGGAGGCCGCTTCGCGCGCGCTGTCGCCCGAATCGCCGTCGGCGAGGTCCGAGGCGGAGGTCATGATGATCGGATCGGCCTGCGTGCCGTTCGCCTCGATCCGGGAGCCGGGCGAGACGACCAGCGCGTCGCGGCCCGAAGAGCCGAAGATGACCGTACCCGGCTCGATCGTCAGCGTGGCGCTCTGCGCGCCGTCCACCGTGATCGCGTTCTCGCCGACGAAGACCGTCCCGTCGAGCGCATAGGCATTGTCGCTCGTCAGCGTAAGGTCGGTCGTGATGACGCCGGCGGGGATGCGGCAGGCCCGGATGTCCTGGCCGTTCGAGGTGACGGTCGTCTCGTCGAGGCCGGAGGGGCACCCGCCCGAGCCGACGAAGTCGAACCCGTTCGAGGAACCGCCGCCGCCGCCGCCGGGATTGATGACCACGGGCGCCGTTCCGCCGGTGGAGGCCACGTCGCCGCCGCCCGAGCAGGCCGAGAGGAGAGCGATCGCGCTGCTGGCGAGCAGGCCGCTACGAAGAAGAGAGGAGATCATGCTATGGCCCCTGAAACACGTCCGTGAACCCGCGGGGTGAGCGCGAGGAATGCGGCGCGGAGTATGGCCGGGGCGCTACAGTTTCATGACAGTAAGCTGACGGTTCCACGACGCCGCCGAAGAGCAGAGGAAGTGTGCGCACAACGTGCGCAAAGGACAGTGAAAAACCCGCATCGATGCGGACTTTCGGAGATATGAGAATCTTTTTCTACAGCCCGATCTTTTCACGATCCGACTTGGCCGCCGCCCCGGCATGATGCTCGCCGTCTTCGCGATTCTGGGGCTGATTCTCGGCAGCTTCTGCAATGTCGTGATCTCGCGGGGCCCGGTGCTCTGGGGCCTGAGCGAGGAACCGCGCCCGCAAGGCCCCTTCGACCTCTCGCGCCCCCGCTCGCATTGTCCTTCCTGCAAGCGCACCCTGGCGCCCGCAGAGCTCGTGCCGCTGCTGAGCTATGCCGTCCTGCGCGGCCGGTGCCGGCAATGCGGCGCGCGCATCGCCGGCCGTTATCCGCTGATCGAGCTCCTGGGCGGTCTGGCCGGCATCGCGGCGGTCCTGTGCGCGCCCGGTGTCGCGGGCGCCGCCTTCCTCCTCGGCTTCCTTCTCCTCCTCCTGGCCGCGGCGGCGATCGATGCGGAGACGGGCTATCTGCCCGACGCCCTGACCGGACCTGCGCTCTGGCTCGCGCTCCTCGCCGCCGCGGCCGGGCTCAGCGTGCCGCCGGGCGCGGCGATCATCGGCGCGGCCGCGGGCTATGCCGCCTTTCGCGGGATCGCGGGAGGCTATGCGGCCCTGCGCGGCAGGGAGGGGCTGGGGCGGGGCGATGCCAAGCTTCTTGCGGCGGGCGGCGCGGCCCTCGGGCCGCTCGCCCTGCCCTTCGTGGTTCTCGCGAGCGCCGCCTGCGCGCTCGCCGTCATCGCCGCCGCCGCCGCGCGCGGGCGGCCGGTGGAAGGCGGCACCGCCCTTCGTTTCGGTCCCTATCTCGCCGGCGGCATCGCGCTCGTCCTTCTGGCCGAGGCCGCGCTGCCGGGCCGCGTTGTCCCGCCCTGGCCGCTTCTCTAGCCTGCCCGCCCAAAGGAAGGATGCCCCATGCCGAAGCTCTCTCCCCGCGACGCCCGCGCCAAATTCCGCGAGATGGTCGATGCGCTCGCCCTGCCCGTGGTCGCCGCGCCCATGTTCATCGTTTCGGGACCCGAGCTCGTGAAGGCGGAACGACAGGCCGGCATCATCGGCGCCTTTCCGGCCCTCAATGCCCGCCCGGCCGAGGCGCTGACCGAGTGGATGGACGACATCAAGTCTGTGGACGGCGCGCCCTATGCGGTGAACCAGATCGTGCATCGCTCGAATGACCGCCTGCAGCACGATCTGGAGGTCATGGTCCGCCACGAGGCTCCGCTCTGCATCACGTCGCTCGGCGCCCGCACGGACGTCTTCGAGGCCGTGCAGTCCTATGGCGGCCTCTGCTTCCACGACGTCATCAACGACAAGTTCGCCCGCAAGGCCGTGGAGAAAGGCGCCGACGGCCTGATCCTGGTCGCGGCGGGCGCTGGCGGGCATGCGGGGAGCCTCTCGCCCTTCGCCTTCCTCGCCGAGGTGCGCGAATGGTTCGAGGGTCCGATCCTGCTCTCGGGCTCCATCGCGACCGGCGCCGGCGTCCTCGCCGCCCGGGCCATGGGCGCCGATGCCGCCTATATCGGCTCCGCCCTCATCGCGACCGAAGAGGCCCGCGCCAGCGACGATTACAAGCAGGGCATGGTCGAGGGCCGAGCGGAAGACGTTGTCTACACGAACTATTTCTCGGGCGTGCACGGAAACTATTTCGGCCCCTCGATCCGCAAGGCCGGCCTCGATCCGGACAATCTGCCCGAAGCCGATCCGACCAAGATGAACTTCAAATCCGGCGGCGACTCGAACAAGAAGGTCTGGAAGGATATCTGGGGCTGCGGGCAAGGCATCGGCGCCGTTCACGAAGTGGCGTCCGTCGCGTCGGTGGTGGACCGGCTGAAACGGGAATATGATGCGGCCCGGCAGGGCATCTGATAACGTGCCCTGCGGTCCGCATCGCGGACGGCAGGGCACGCGCTAGGGCAGGACGCATGACGAAATTCTTCTCTTTCCACCTTCTGGGCGCGCTCGCCGCGCTGACGGCCTGCGCGAGCGTCAGCAGCAATAGCAGCGACACCGTCGACACCACGTCCGAAGGGCTCGGAGAGGCGGTCCTCTCCCCGCTCGAGGACGTCAACATCAAGCGCGACGAGATCCCGATCGTCCTTCGGGGCCTGCTCGGCCCCTATCCGCTCGAGGCGCCCGAGAGCTGCGCGGCGATCGCGGCGCATGTGCGCGACCTCAACGCGGCTCTCGGTCCTGACGAAGACGATCCGGAGGCGCAGGAGGATGAGAGCCTCGGGGAGAAGGCCGGCGAAGGCACGCTCAGCGTGATTTCGAGCGCGGCGAGCGACATCATCCCCTTCCGCTCCGTCGTGCGCTACGCGACCGGTGCGACGGCGCATGAGGCCAAGGTGCGGGCCGCCTATGAACGCGGCATCGCTCGGCGGGCCTATCTCAAGGGAATCGGTCAGATCCGCGGCTGCGAGCCGCCCGCCGCGCCCCGCGATGCGCGGCGCGGCCTGATGATGGACGACTAGCCGCAGGCGCCCGCGCTTGCCGGCGCGGCGGCCAGGCTTAACCTTCACGCCCATGCTCTATTTCCGCCTTTTCGCCCTGACGCTCGCCGCGACCGCCGTGACGGGCTGCGCGAGCGTCGCCAAGACGACCGCCAAGGGCGCGGGGAAGACCGCCGTCTTCGCGACCAAGACCACGGCGAAGACCACGGCCAAGGTGGCGGGCGTCGCCGTGCAGGTGCCGCTCGAGGACCTCAACCTCAAGCGGACCCGGATCCCCAAGACCCTGCGCAGGACCGAGCGGATCTATTCGCCGGGCTGGCCAGAGAGCTGCGACGCGCTCGAGAGCGAGATCGACCGGCTGACCGAGGCGCTGGGGCCCGACGTGGACGATCCGCCCCTGGAGGATGACCGCAACATCTTCGAGAAAACCTCGGACGGGGCCGGCAATCTGACCCGCTCGGGCATCCGCTCGGTCACGAGAAGCCAGATCCCCTTTCGCAGCGCGGTCCGCTTCGCGACCGGCGCGAACCGCCATCAGGTGAGGCTGCGGGAGGCCTATCTCCTCGGCATTCAGCGCCGTAGCTATCTCAAGGGCATGGGCGACGCGCTGGGCTGCGAGGAGGCGGGGGTCGACCGCACGCCGGAAGAAGAGGACAAGAAGCGCTTCGGCATCTTCTGAGGCCGTTCCTGCCCCTCTCCGCTGCGACGCGATAACGCGAACCCCCTACGGAACCCCGCCCGAGGCGCAGCCGTTCCTTTTGCATACCGGCTCGGATGAGAGCGCATGGCGAAAGCGAGGACGCGATGAAAAGAGAGATCGACGCCACCAGAGCCCGTGAAGGCACCAATCGCCGCTGGCAATGGCGAACCTTCGTCATTTCGACGGCCCTCGCGGCGATCCTCCTGTTCCTGGTCTATTTCTTCGTGATCGCGAACCAGCCGGGCTGATTTCCCGGTCTGCGCATGAAAGAGCCCGCCGATCGTCCGATCGGCGGGCTCTTTGTCGTTCGGACGGAATGCGCCGCTACATGTTCGGATAGTTCGGCCCGCCGCCGCCCTCGGGCACGGTCCAGAGAATGTTCTGCGCCGGGTCCTTGATGTCGCAGGTCTTGCAGTGGACGCAGTTCTGCGCGTTGATCTGGAAGATCTTGCCGGTGCCGTGGTCGTCCTGGCCACGCGCGTCCGTCTTCCCTTCCGCCTCGACCCACTCATAGACGCCGGCGGGGCAATAGCGCTGGGACGGCCCCGCATATTCGGGCAGCTCGGTCGTATAGGGGACTTCGGGGTCGCGAAGCTTGAGATGGACCGGCTGGTCCTCCTCGTGGTTCGTGAAGGAGAAGGAGACCGAGGTCAGCTTGTCGAAGCTGATCTCCCCGTCCGGCTTAGGATAATCGATGGGCTTGTGCTTGCTTGCGGGCTCGGTCGCCTCGGCGTCGGTCTTGCCGTGCTTCAGCGTACCGAGGGGCGAATAGCCGCCGCTGACCGAGGTCATCCAGAGCTCGGGCCCCGTCATCAGCAAGGCGCCCTTCCAGGTGCCGAACTTGGACCAGAGCGGCTTGGCGTTGCGCACCTGATAGAGTTCCTTGCGCACCCAGGAGGCTTCGTAGCGCTCCTCATAGCCCGTCAGATCCGCCGGGACCTCTGCCCCCTCGCCCGCGCCCGTGACGGCTTCGAAGGCCGCCTCGGCGGCCATCATGCCGGTCTTCATGGCGTTATGGTTGCCCTTGATGCGGGGCACGTTGACGAAGCCCGCAGAGCAGCCGATCAGCGCGCCGCCGGGGAAGGTCAGCTTGGGCACCGACTGGAACCCGCCCTCATTGATCGCCCGCGCGCCGTAGGCGACCCGCTCGCCACCTTCGAAGAAGGGGCGGATCTCGGGGTGGGTCTTGAAGCGCTGGAATTCCTGGAACGGCGCGAGATAGGGGTTCTTGTAGTTGAGGTGCACCACCAGCCCGATCGACACGTAATTGTCGCCGAAATGGTACATCCACGAGCCGCCGCCCGTCTGGTCGTCGAGCGGCCAGCCGAAGGTGTGCTGGACGAAGCCCTTCTTGAAGTTCTCGTCGGGAACCTTCCACAGCTCCTTGAGGCCGATCCCGTATTTCTGCGGCTCCTTGCCCTTGTCGAGACCGAACTCCGAGATGATCTGCTTGGACAGAGAGCCCCGCACGCCTTCGGCGAGCAGGGTGTATTTGCCCAGAAGCTCCATGCCCGGCTCGTAGGCTGCCTTGGGTTCCCCGTCCTGGCCGATGCCCGCCTCGCCGACGAGGACGCCGCGAACCCGGCCGTCATCGGCGCGCAGCACCCGGCTCGCCGCCATCATGGGATAGATCTCGACGCCCATCGCCTCGGCCTTCTCGGCCAGCCAGCGGCAGACATTGGCCATGGAGACATTGTAGCAGCCATGGTTCTTGATCATCTTGGGCAGGAGCGCGTTGGGCAGCGGCGCGGATCCTTGCGGCCCCAGGAACAAGAAGCGCTCCGAGGTGACGGGCGTGTCGATGGGGCAGCTCTCGTCCTCGCGCCAGTCGGGCATCAGCTCGTCGAGCGCCTTGGGGTCGAGGACGGCGCCGGACAGGATGTGCGCGCCGACTTCCGAGCCTTTCTCGACCACGACGACGGAAATCTCTTTTCCGGTTTCCTGCTCGAGCTGCTTCAGCCGGATCGCGGCGCAGAGGCCCGCTCCGCCCGCGCCGACGATGACGACGTCGAATTCCATGCTCTCGCGCTCGATGGGGGTCTCGTCGGCCATGGATCCTCTTCTCTGTTTCGTCCCGCGGACTTCGCAGGTTCAGTTCGTGATCGTCTAACAGGTTTCAATGCGCTCTGTCAGCGCAGTCGGACTGCAGCCCGGCCTTGTCGTCACGGAGCTGATACCGAACAGTGTTAGCGGGCAGTGGATGCGGAGCGGCTCTTGCACATCCCTGCCCCGGCCGGGACGGCAGGATCCGCAAGGACGGAGGGCCCATGATTCGAAGAATCGGTACGCGCTGGCGGCGGCTGCGGCACCGCGTTGCGGCAGCCTGGATCATTCTCCTCGCCCTCCTCGTCATGGGCGGCGCGCAGGCTCAGGACCTCGCGCCCTATGCCGGCGACTGGGAGGGGGAGCTGCAGGTGGGAGGGACCACCCTGCCCCTCGTCCTGCACGTCATGCCGGAAGAGGCGCCGGAGGTGACCCTCGACAGCCCGATGCAGGGCGCCTTCGGCCTTCCGGGCGAAGCGGCGCCGCGCGAGGACGGCGCACTCGACGCCTCCTGGAGCGTTCTCGGCGCCCGCTATGAGGGCCGGCTGACCGATGATGGCGCGATCGACGGCACGTTCAGCCAGTCCGGCGCGACGTTCCCGCTTCGCTTCGAGCCCGCCGAAGCCGCTCCTTCCCAAGCCTTCGTTCCACCGCAAGACGCGCCCTATGAGGCCGGCGAGATGGGCCTGGTCGTGCCCGGCACAGGCGTCACGCTTTCGGGTACGCTGACCCTGCCCGAGGGCGAGGGTCCTTTTCCGGGCCTCGTCCTGATTTCGGGGTCCGGACCGCAGGATCGCGACGAGACCCTTTTCGGCCGCAAGCCCTTCGCCGTCCTGGCCGATGGCCTCGCCCGCGAAGGTATCGCGACCTATCGCTACGACGACCGCGGCGTCGGAGGAAGCACCGGCAGTTTCGAGGACGCGACCAGCCGCGATTTCGCCGCCGATGCCGAGGCCGCCCTCGACGCGCTGCGCGCCCGGCCCGAGATCGGCGCCGCGGGCTTCCTGGGCCATTCGGAAGGCGGCATCGTCGCGGGGCTGGCAGCGGCAGAGCGCGACGCCGATCCGGACATGATCGCGCTTCTGGCGAGCCCCTTCGAGCCCATGGACGCGGTTCTCGAACGGCAATCCGAGACGATGATGCGGCAGATGGGTCTCGGCGAGGCCGCGAGCGTGCAGAACATGGCGCTTCAGCGCCGCCTTCTCGCTGCGGCGATGACGGACGGCACGCGCGAAGAGGCCTGCGCAGCCCTCGCCCGCGCTGCCCGAGGCGCGCCCGAACCGGTGCAGAACCAGGCCGGCAAGCTCTGCACGCCCTGGTTCTACACATTGTTCCGCATCGACCCCGCTGCCCTTTACGCGCAGGTCGACGCCCCTGTCCTCGCCCTGTTCGGCGAGCGCGACAGCCAGGTCGACGCCGCAGCGAATGCGCAGGCCGCCGAGGCGGCGGGCGTGAAGAGCCACGTCTTCGAAGGCCTCAACCACCTCTTCCAGAAGGCCGAGACGGGCGCCATCTCGGAATACGCGCAAGCCGGAGCGCCGATGGCGGACGGCGTGATCGCTGCGCTCGCCGCCTTCACCCGCGACGCCGCGCAGCAGTAGCGTCCGCAGGGCCGATGGCCCATATGGATGCCATGGCCGATGCCTCCGACGATCCCGGTTTCGATCCAGAAGCCGTCCTGCGCTTCTATGCCGATAACGGTATCGACACCGTCGAGGGCGAAGCGCCGTCGGACTTCTTCGGCTGGCCGGAAGGCGCGCCGCGCCTCAAGCGGCCTGAACCTGCGCCCGCTCCCGAGCCTGCGCCCAAGGCGTCCGGGCCCAGGCCCGTCACCGCCGCCGATGCCCCCATGCCGACGGCCGAGGCGACGGCGCTGGCCGAACGGCTCGCGGCCGGGTCGGCGACGATCCCAGAGCTCGCCGAGGCGATCGGCGGGTTCGACGGCTGCGCCCTGAAGGCCGGTGCGAGACAGGCCGTCGTCTATGACGGCATTCCCGGCGCGCCGCTTCTCGTCATGGGCGAGGCGCCTGGCCGGGACGAGGACCGCGAGGGCAAGCCCTTCGTCGGCCGCTCGGGCCTCCTTCTGGACCGCATGCTCGAATCGATCGGCTGCTCGCGGCGCGAGGGCGACGGGCTGACCGATGCCTGCATCTCCAACGCGATCTTCTGGCGCCCGCCCGGCAACAGGAATCCCACCAAGGCCGAGATCGCGGTCTGCCTGCCCTTCATGCGGCGCTTCATCGAACTGAGCCGCCCGAAAGTGCTGCTGCTGACGGGGAATGTGCCGACCCAGGCCCTTTTCGCCGACGCGAAGGGCATTACCCGCAGCCGCGGGGTCTGGCGGGACTACGAAACCAGCGGCGGGAGCGTCCCGGCCCTGCCGATCTTCCATCCCGCCTTCCTCCTGCGCCAGCCTGCGCGCAAGCGCCTCGCCTGGCGCGACCTTCTCGAAGCGCGGGCGAAGCTGCTGGACGGCTGATGCTCAGAAGATCCAGACGAGGACGGCAAGGAGCACGATCCCTGCCAGCCCCGCGATAAACACGCCGCGCTGCCACCTTTTGCGCAGCACGACCTCCCCCTGCCGCGCCCTTTCGCCTGAGACCGTCTGTTTCTCGTCTTCCGCCATGCTGCCTCTGTCGTGACTCTTCGTCCCGGTCGGCGAACCCCGCAGGCCCTCGCCCCGTTCCCGATCCGCAAGAACGAGGAGCGCAAGATGAGCAAGACCTACAACAAGGGCGACAAGGTGAAGTGGAGCTGGGGGAACGGCACCGCGACCGGCAAGGTCGAGAAGAGCTATACCGAGAAGGTCACGCGCAAGATCGACGGCAATGAGGTCACGCGCAACGCCGATGACGACGATCCCGCCTATTACATCTCGCAGGACGATGGCGGGAACGTGCTGAAGAGCCATTCCGAGCTCTCAAAGGCATAACGCCCGCGCGGTTGCCAGCGCGGGAACGACAGCGCAAAACGGACCACCGCCACGCGCCGAGATCCGCCATGACCGCCCCCGCACGCACACCCGTCGCCCGCATTCTCTCGACCGGACTGTTCACGCCCGAACAGTCCGTCTCCAACGAGGAGCTGGTCGAGAGCTACAATGCCTGGGTCGAGAAATGGAACGCGGCGCATCCCGACGATCCGAAGGAGCCGAGCTCGGCGCCCTTCATCGAGAAGGCGTCCGGCATCAAGTCGCGCTACGTGCTCGACAAGGAGGGCATGCTCGATATCGACCGCATGCGGCCGAGGCTGCCGCAGCGGGAGAATGACGAGCTGTCGATCATGGCCGAGATCGCCGTCGCCGCGGCGCGAGAAGCGATGGCGGCGGCCGAGCTGGGGCCGGAGGACATCGACGCCGTCCTCTGCGCCGCCTCGAACATGCAGCGCCAATATCCGGCCATGGCGGTCGAGATCCAGGAGGCGCTGGGGATCGGCGGCTACGCCTTCGACATGAACGTGGCCTGCGCATCCGCCGCCTTCGGCATCCAGACGGCGGTGGGCCTTCTCTCGACCGGCGCCCGGCGCGTGCTGATGGTGAACCCCGAGATCTGCACGGCGCATATCAATTTCCGCGACCGGGACGGTCATTTCATCTTCGGCGACGTGGCGACCGCCGTCATCGTCGGCCATGCGGACGATCCGCATGGCCAGCAGCCCTTCGATATCCTCGACACCCGCCTCAAGACGCAGTTCTCGAGCAATATCCGCAACAATTTCGGCTTCCTCGACCCCGCGACCGACAGCGTGATCGACTGGGACGATCCCAATACGGACAAGCTGTTCAAGCAGCGCGGCCGCGCCGTCTTCAAGGAGGTGGTGCCAATGGTCGCCGCCATGATCGCCGAGCACCTCGAAGACAACGACATCGCGCCCTCGAGCCTCAAGCGCATGTGGCTTCACCAGGCCAATCTGTCGATGAACGAACTGATCGCCAAGCGCGTGCTCGGCCGCGAGGCCACCCGCGAGGAAGCGCCGGTCGTGCTCGACGAATACGCCAACACCTCCTCGGCAGGCTCGATCATCGCCTTCCACAAGCACAAGGACGGCTTCGAGCACGGAGATATCGGCGTCGTCTCCGGCTTCGGAGCGGGCTATTCGGCGGGCTCGATCATCGTGCGGGCCGTCTGACCGGCCGATGGCGCAGCCCGACGCACATGCCTACGAGCCCGCCAAGGGGCACGGCCTCGCCCATGACCCCTTCAACGCCATCATCGCGCCCCGCCCCATAGGCTGGGTGTCGACGGCGGATGCCGGGGGCCGCGTCAATCTCGCCCCCTACAGCTTCTTCAACGCCTTCGCCTATCGCCCGCCCATCATCGGCTTTGCGAGCTGGGGCCGGAAGGACAGCGTCGAGAACGCCGAGGCCACGGGCGAATTCGTCTGGAACCTGGCGACGCGCGACCTCGCCGAAAAGATGAACGCGACCTCCGCCGAGGTGCGGCGCGGCGAGGACGAATTCGCGCTAGCCGGGCTTGAGCGGGCGGAGAGCCGCCTCGTCGCCCCGCCCCGCGTGCTCGCGAGCCCGGTCAATTTCGAATGCCGGACGACGCAGGTGATCCGCCTCAAGACAAGTTCCGGCGAGGACATGCCCAACTGGATGGTCTTCGGCGAGGTCGTCATGGTGCATATCGACCGCAGGCTGATCGAAGACGGCGTCTACGACACCGCGCGCGCCCGCCCGATCAGCCGGGGCGGCGGCCCGTCCGCCTATTACGAGACCCTGCCCGGATCGCGTTTCGACATGGTCCGGCCGGACGTGCCCGCCGGCCTCGAACGCGGCGGCAGCGAATAGCCTGACCCGAAAGCCCGAGAGTTCCCCTTGTCCAATCCGCAAGCGCCAAGAGCCTGGCAACGCATGCTGTCGGGCCGCCGCCTCGACATCCTCGACCCCTCCCCGCTCGACGTCGAGATCGAGGACATCGCCCATGGCCTCGCCCGTGTCGCCCGCTGGAACGGACAGACGACGGGCCCCCTCTCCTTCAACGTCGCCCATCACAGCGTCATCGTCACCGATCTCTGCGCGGAGCGGAATCCCGGCTGGCCGAAAGAGAACCTTCTCGCCGCCCTGCTGCACGACGCGCCCGAATATGTCATCGGCGACATGATCAGCCCGTTTAAATCGGCCCTCGGCGAGGCCTACAAATCGGTCGAGCGCGGCCTTCAGCGCGCGATCCATCTGCGCTTCGGCCTGCCTGCCGACCTGCCCCACGGGGTGGAGCGGGCGATCAAGCGCGCAGACCGCATCTGCGCCTATTTCGAGGCGACGCAGATCGCGGGCTTCGGCGTCACCGAGAGCCGCAAGCTCTTCGGCGATCCCAAGCCCCATGCGCTGAAGATCGAGGCGCTGGGCGCCGAGGACAGCCAGGCGCTCTACCTGCAACGCTTCACGGAACTGACCCGCAACCGCTAGCGCCGGTTGATACGAAGGCGGGCGTGACGACATAAGCAGCTTATGTCCGCCCGCGTCGTCATCGGCCTCAACGCCGTCGTCACCGCCCTCGAAGGCGGCGATCCGCACGTTCTCTGCGTGCGGCGCGAAGAGGGTTGGGGCCTGCCTTACGGTGCCTTCGATCCTGCGCGGCACCGGACCTTCGAGCTCGGCATGCGCGACTTCGTCACCGGCCAGACCGCGCTCCAGCTCGGCTATGTCGAGCAGCTCTACACCTTCGGCGATGAGGGCCGCGAGGCGCCGCTGGCGAGCTTCCGCGGCGGCGAGGCCTCCGACCGGGTCGTCTCGGTCGGCTATCTCGCCCTTTCCCCGGTCGCGGGCGAGACGGGGCGGAGCGATGCGGCGTGGCGCGGCTGGTACGAACATTTCCCCTGGGAGGACCGCAGGCCTTACGCGAGAGACGGCCTCGAAGAGGCGATCCTTCCCGCCCTTCGCGACTGGGCCGGAGGCGACCGCGCGCGCCGCGCCCGGCTC
The DNA here is from genome assembly GCF_000733125.1 of Parvularcula oceani. Lineage (GTDB taxonomy): Bacteria > Pseudomonadota > Alphaproteobacteria > Caulobacterales > Parvularculaceae > Parvularcula > Parvularcula oceani. The sequence continues at coordinate 494,402 of NZ_JPHU01000001.1, forward strand.
GACCTCGCCTTCGGCCTCACCGAGCCCGGCTGGCAGGAAGAGCGCGCGCTCGACCGCTACGAGCTGATGTACGAGGCGGGGCTCGTCCCCGAAGCGGCGCGCGATGCGGGCGAAGCGGCGGAGGGGCTGCCCGGCACCGGCCCGGCCATGACCTCGGACCACCGCCGCATTCTCGCCACCGCCATCGGGCGCCTGCGCGGCAAGCTGCGCTATCGGCCCGTCATTTTCGAGCTCGTGGCCGAAGAGTTCACGCTGACCGACCTCCAGGATGCCGTCGAGGCGATACTGGGCTTCTGTGTGCACAAGCAGAATTTCCGCCGCGCGATCGAGGCCTCGGGGCTCGTCGAGAAGACCGGCGCCGTCGCCGCGCGGACGGGCGGCCGCCCCGCCGCGCTCTACCGGCGCGCGCCCGGCGGCCCCTCTGGCGTCGGCCTGACCCTGCCCCGCCTGCGCCGCGAAGTGTGACCGCGCGGTTTGCCTTTTGCTCTTGAAGGGCATAATGTCCCGCACTAGATATACTCTAGTTGAGCAATACCCTGGACGGGACGGGAGCATCGCCATGGCCTACGACGCGGACGCCGCGAGCGGCTATACCGACGAAGTGCGGGCGAAGACCGATCACCTCTATCCCCTTGTCGAAGCGAAGATTCCCCGCTTCGAATGGGAGCTGATCGCGCCGACCATCGCGCGCATCAACGACCTCAAGGCGGAAAAGAACGCCGTCATCCTGGCGCACAATTACATGACGCCGGAGATCTTCGCCTGCGTCGGCGACATTCGCGGCGACAGCCTGCAACTCGCGCGGGAGGCGGCGAAGACGGACGCGCAGGTCATCGTTCAGGCCGGCGTGCATTTCATGGCCGAGACTTCCAAGATCCTCGCGCCCGAAAAGACCGTGCTCATTCCCTCGATGGAGGCGGGCTGCTCGCTCGCAAGCTCGATCACCGGCGCCGACGTGCGCCTCCTCAAGCAGCGCTATCCCGGCGTGCCGGTCGTCACCTATGTCAACACGACCGCCGAGGTGAAGGCCGAGACCGATATCTGCTGCACCTCCTCCAACGCCGTTCAGGTCTGCGAGCACGCCGCGCGCGAGGCGGGCACGGACACGGTCATCCTGATCCCCGACCAGTTCCTCGCCCGCAACGTCGCGGCGATGACGGACCTCAAGGTCGTCACCTGGGCCGGCGCCTGCGAGGTGCATGAGCGCTTCACGGCGGAGGACATCCGCGAGATCCGTGCGGGGAACCCCGGCGTCACCGTCCTCGCCCACCCCGAATGCCCGCCGGAAGTCCTGGCCGAGGCGGACTTCGCGGGCTCGACCGCCGCCATGTCGAACTACGTCAAGGACGAGCAGCCGAAGAACGTCGTCCTGATCACCGAATGCTCCATGTCCGACAATGTCGCGCTGGAGAATCCCGGCGTCGACTTCGTCCGGCCATGCAATCTCTGCCCGCACATGAAGCGGATCACGCTGGAGGGCATCCTGCACAGCCTCGAGACCGGCGAGCACGAGGTCACGGTCGACCCCGTCATCGCCGCCCGCGCCCGCGAGGCCGTCCAGCGCATGATCGACTTGCCGAGCCCCGGCGCCCCCGCCCGCTTCGAGGCGAAAGCCGGGCGCGACGTGATCTCGGTCGAGCACCGGTGAAAGCCAAGCGGCGGAGTAGGGACGAACTTCTTGCTCTGTACGATCAGCGACTCGTTCTCTTCGAGACGCTTCACCGTGGGGTCGTTCCCGCTTCTGTACGTGCAGTCATATCGTCGTCGGTAGATATCGATCCCGTTCGGGTAGCGCGAGCAGCGCGCGAGCACCCGCGCCTCAGCGCCGCGCTCGCGGGATTGGAACAGGGAATCAATGACTGCATCGAGATGGCTCAAGATCTCGATACAGATCTGCGCCTGCATCTGGATGGAGAACTCCGAAAAGCAGGGCTTCCTCCTGTTGAAGCCCTCAGTAGGAAGACAAACCGCACAATCAGGAAAGCCATTTCACGAGGTCGCCTGCAATCTGATACGGAGTTTCATCTGGTCAAATCGGCTTGCGATAATCTAGATAGCAGCTTCTCTGGCGAAGAACGGGTCCTAATGGAGGACTTGATAATGGCTTACAAGCCAAGCCCTCCGCTTCCGGAGGATGAGGCATGAGAGCCGAACCCGCGCAAGGCGGCATTCTGATCGTCGGGGCCGGCCTCGCCGGCCTCTACACGGCGCTCAAACTCGCTCCGCACCCCGTCACCCTCGTCACCGCAGGGCATTTGGGCGCGGGCGGCAGCTCGGTCTGGGCGCAAGGCGGGCTCGCCGCGGCCGTCGGGGCGGATGACAGTCCCGAAGAGCATCTCGCCGACACGATCGCCGCGGGCGCCGGCCTCGTCGACGAAGAGGCGGCGCGCATCCTCTGCACCGAAGGCCCCGCGCGCATCGACGACCTCCTCTCCCTCGGCGTGCCCTTCGACCGGGAAGAGGACGGCACGCTGAGGCTCGGCCGCGAAGCGGCGCATGGGCGAAACCGCATCGTCCATGTCGGCGGCGACGAAGCGGGCGCCACGATCATGCGCGTGCTGACGGAGAAGGCGCGGCAGACGCCCTCCATCACCGTGCGCGAGCGCTGCATCGCCTATGAGCTCCTGACCGAGGACGGCGCGGTTACGGGCGCGGCCTGCTGGGACGCCGAGGCGGGTGAGGCGCTGGCGATCCCAGCCCATGAGACCGTCCTCGCGACCGGCGGCACAGGCGGCCTCTTCGCCGTAACCACCAATCCCCTCCACGCACAGGGCCACGGCCTGACCCTGGCTTACGAGGCGGGCGCGACCTTGCGCGATCTCGAATTCGTCCAGTTCCACCCCACCGGCATCGATATCGGCCGCGACCCCGCCCCGCTCGCCACCGAGGCGCTGCGCGGCGAGGGTGCCGTCCTTCGCGACGTGCATGGCCGCCGCTTCATGCCGGAGCTGCATCCGGATGCCGAGCTCGCTCCGCGCGATGTCGTCGCCCGCGGCGTGGCGCTCGCGATCAAGACGACCGGCGGCGCCTTCCTGGATGCGAGAGAAGCCATTGGCGCCCGCTTCCCGAAAGCCTTCCCCACCGTCTTCGAGGCCTGCCGCGAAGGCGGAATCGACCCGCGGGTCAAGCCCATTCCCATCGCCCCCGCCGCGCATTATCACATGGGCGGCGTGCTGACGGACACCGATGGCCGCGCCGACATCCCCGGCCTCTGGGCGGTGGGCGAGACGGCCAGCACCGGCGTCCACGGTGCGAACCGCCTCGCATCGAACTCGCTTCTCGAAGCGCTCGTCTTCGGCGCCAGAGCCGCCCGTGCCCTGCCGCGCAATGGCGCGAAGGAAGACGGTACCGCCGCCGAACCGGCCCTGCCTGCGCGCCCTGCGGCGAACCTCGCCCCTTTGCGCCGCGCCATGTCGGATAGCTGCGGGTTGTTACGTGACGAGGCCGGGCTGACCGCTCTTCTTTCGCAGATCGAGGGCGATAGGGCGAAAACGTTGGGCGGCGCGCTCGCCCGCACCGCCGCCCGTCTCGTCGCCGAGGCGGCGCTCGCACGGCGCGAAAGCCGCGGCGCCCATCAGCGTACCGACTTCCCGGACCAGGACGCGCCGCGCCACAGCCTCACGCGAAAACCCGACGGAGTGCGCTTCGCATGATCCCCTTTCCCCTACCGCCCGTCCTGACCGAGCCTCTCATCCGCCGCGCCCTCGAGGAGGATCTCGGCGATGCGGGCGACGTCACCACCCTCGCCACCATTCCGCCCGGGCGGACCGGCCATGCGCGCATCAATGCCCGAAAGCCCGGCCGGGCCGCGGGCGTGGAACTGGCGGCCCGCGTCTTCCGCACCGTCGATCCGGACCTCGCTGTGACGATCCACGCGCCGGACGGCGCGGCGCTTCAGGCGGGTACGGAGCTGATGACGGTCAGCGGGAGCGCCCGCTCGCTCCTGACCGCAGAGCGGACCGCCCTCAACCTTCTCGGCCATCTGTCGGGTGTCGCCACCGCGACGGCCGAACTCGTCCACGCGGTCGAGGGCACCGGCGCCCGCATCGTCTGCACCCGCAAGACCCTGCCCGGCCTCCGCGCCGTCCAGAAACATGCCGTCCTCTGCGGCGGCGGGCACAATCACCGCTTCGGTCTGCACGACGCGGCGATGATCAAGGACAACCACATCGTCGCGGCGGGCGGCATCGCGCAGGCGCTCTTGGCCGCGAAAGCCGCGCTCGGCCACATGGTGAAGATCGAGGTCGAGGTGGACCGGCTCGACCAGCTCGAAGAGGCGATCGCGGGCGGCGCGGATGTGGTGCTGCTCGACAACATGACGCCCGATCAGCTGCGTGAGGCGGTGGAGATGGCGAAGGGACGATGCGTTCTCGAAGCCTCGGGCAATGTCACGGTACGAACTGTCTGCGCCATCGCCGAAACCGGCGTCGACGTGATCTCGTCCGGCTGGATCACGCACTCCGCGCCGAACCTCGACATCGGATTGGATCTGGAAGTCTAGCTCCCGCCTACGCACCCTCTCCCTCTTCCCGAGATGGGCCCCGGCGCGGGGGCCGGGGTGACAGCGGCGGCAATCAGGCGTCACCCCGGCCGGAGCGCAGCGGAGAGCCGGGGCCCATCTCGGAACAGCCGTCGCTGCGAGCGATGCCCGCCACTTATCCCCGCCCCCCTCTCCGCCCCCTACCCTGCCAAGGCGACCCTCACCGGGGCTGACAGGTACCGTCATCTGTGAGGAGGGCCGCCCGCGATCTCAGGCGAGAGGTCTGCGGCGCGCGCGAGGGGCTCTGCCCCGAGCGGCGCCCGCCCTGACCGGGCGACAAAAGCAGGCCTCCGACGGCCCGCCTTTCCCGCGAGCTCATCGGGCCGGGAGAGGTCAAGGATCGCGGCCGCGCGCGGGCGAGGGGCTTGGGACCCTCGAACGCGCAAGGCACAGTTCACAAAACCCTTTCGCTGCGGCGCGTCCGCGCGCGGGTCCCTTCTTCTTCCGTCACCCGCGACAGGCGGGCGCTTCGGGCTGGCCGCCTTTTGCCCGCGCCGCCGAACCGCTATCTCTCCCTCATGCCCTTCGACGCCGCACACACCGATGCCCTTACCCGCCTCGCCGGCCCGCGCGCCGTCATCGAAGGCGACGACCGCACGCCGCACCTCACCGAATGGCGCGGCCGCTGGCAGGGCGAGACGCCGCTGATCCTCGCGCCCGGAACGACCGAAGAGCTCGCGGCGGTCATCGGCTATTGCGCAGAGAACGGCATCGCCGTCGTGCCCCAGGGCGGCAATACCGGCCTCGTCGGCGGGCAGGTGCCTCATGGCGAATTGCTGATCTCGACCAGGAGGATGCGCAGGATCCGCGCCGTCTCGCCGGAGGATTTCACGCTGACGGCGGAGGCGGGCGTGACCCTCGCCGAGGCGCGAGGGGCGGCGGAAGAGGCAGGCCGCCTCCTGCCCCTCTCCATCGGCTCGGAGGGCACCTGCAATATCGGCGGCGTCCTCTCGACCAATGCGGGCGGGGTGAACGTGATCCGCTACGGCAATGCGCGCGACCTCGTGCTCGGGCTCGAAGCCGTGCTGCCCGACGGGCGGATCTGGCACGGCCTCAACAGCCTGCGGAAGAACAATACGGGCTACGACCTCAAGCATCTCTTCGTCGGCGCCGAAGGCACGCTCGGCATCGTCACCGCCGCCGTGCTCAAGCTCTTCCCCCGCCCGGCCCCGGCCGGAGCCGGGTGACGACCCTTCTCG
>NZ_JPHU01000002.1 GCF_000733125.1 Parvularcula oceani
TGCCCCGCCGCGAACCCAGCCCCCGGCGAAAGCCGTTGCGGCAGGCGCGCGAAGCGGCCTCGGCGACACGCGGCTGCCGCGACGCCGCAAGAGCCGCCGGGCACCGTGCAGGGCAGCCGCCCTACGGGCCCTGTAGGGTGGATCATGATCCACCATCCGGCGGCGGGGTCCGTGGTGGATCACGATCCACCCTACGCGCATCTCGGTCGCGCTATCGCTCCGCTACATGAGCGCACTTCAGTCGCGCTACCGCTCCGCCACATGAGCGCGGAGGAGCCCCGCCACCCGCGCTTCGAGCCCCTCCGGCGGGTCTTGGACCGCGAGCAGCTCGTCCCGCCCGCGCTCGCCTCTTTCGATCGAGAGGGAGGATTTCGGCACGCCCAGCGCCTTCGCCATCTGCTTCAGCACGGCCCGGTTCGCCCGCCCGCCCTCGGGCGGCGCCGTCACCCGGACGATCAGGCGCGGCGGCCGGCCTCCGCGCCGGGATCATGCGTGCCGCCGACAGAGGGCGCGGCGGCGTTCGGGGTGACGCGGAGGGGGATGTGCATGAATGAAATTAGCCCAGACCGGTTTCTCCTGTGACAAAACCTCAGAAGCTACTTAGCGAGTGTTGGGCTGATTTGATACTGATCTATATATAACGCTTAGCCCACACCCAAACCTCATGGCAGTAAGCCAACGATTGCCTCCATCTCGTCCACCCAAATACTCATACGGGTTTCACCCAAGGCGCCTACATTCTCTGTAGGGAATGTGTATAGTCTCGAATCATCAACGTTGACTTTACTTTTGAGCTTTATAGCCGCCTCCTCTGAGCGGTGTGCAATAAAGTTCCGGTAGTGCCGGAAATCGTCAAGAGCCCATGGAGTTTGCCCAAAAAGAGTCGATACGTCGTTTGCCACTTGGGGCGCCATTAAGTTCGTGAAACTGATACACTCCTGAGGTATCGTCCAATTCGGCTCCCGGCGGGCTCGAGCGCCGCGATTAAGATACTGTCGGAGAACCGCATTTGTATGCAAGCGCCGTTGCTGACGACTTGGCCTATGAGCCACTGCAGCTTGATGTAATAAATAGGATCTTACAAGCTGCTCCCATCGGGCAAATGTCTCAATCTCTAGAGCATGCCGCACAAGCCGATCATGTCGATCCGCCCCGTTCAGGCTTTCAATTTCATCAGAAAGCTTCTTGATAACACCGAATATTCGTAAATAATTATCGGGCACATCAATTCACAAGGCTTGCCAAATGCTGAAAGCGCGACAAGCGTTGAGCAAGACGTTGAGTTGATGATTTCGAATTGATCACAAATCGGGCATGGGGACCGTCGGCTTCGTTGTTCTCAACCGCAACTGCAACTTTACGAAGAGCATCAATAAGCTTATCGTCATCTATATCCTTGAAGGATTCTATAGGCGCGGCCTTTGCCTTTTCATTCTGCGAGTTCTCCGGTAGGTACCCAAATTTTGCCGACACGACGTAGAACAATATCAAGAAGTTTGGAGCATCGAAGAACGTTGTTTCCGACAGATCATATTCATACACTTTCTTTATATGGCCAATCATCTCATCAAATTTTTCCCTGTATGATTCGAAATAATTCTCGTCCTCCTTTGTCTTTGCCCTGTAAAACGCATCAATTTTTTGCTCTCCCCCATCTTGAATCCCCGAGATCAATGCCCTCATCAACTCAGCAACTAGAGTGTTGTCCTTCATTCGAACAACGTCACGAGTAGTCAGTATATGGTTATCAGTTATGAATCCGCGGTAGGCTTGAGCTAAATTCCATACCGCCCACTTTATTGGCTCAGAGTACTTAGCATGCCTCAATTCAGGCGGCGTTACCTTCACACTATACGAGTTCAGCCTCGCAAATACCTCTAGCACATCCTCGTCTTTTGCGTTGATAAGCTGAACCGTTGCGATTTGATAAGAGAGAAACTGTTCCTGCTCATCATCGGTTAATGAACTATACTTTTTACCAGAGAAGTCATTACTCTTTGTTGACAGCCGTAACTTGTCTGACGCAAAGTCCAGTATGGCTTTCAATCGCTGCTGCCCATCAACAACTTCTCTTATGCTAACCTTCTTTTTTGTATCTACCCGCGTTCTTATATAGACTTGTGGTATACTGAGACCTTTGAGTATTGTATCGATTAAGAACGTCCGAGCTGCCGGTGTCCAAACATCTCCACGTTGAAAATCTGGGGACAGTTCGAGCATGTCTTTTTCATGCCATTCAACAAAATCAGCAATAGTATAAGTCTGCTGAGACGATCCAGCCATAAACTTTCCCTTCGTATTTATTTCCACAACGGTCGGATCGAAAGCTCAGCGCGCCTACTGCGATTGATTGAGTGCTACAGTCTGATTCCGAATCCACAGCAACATACGCTGAGTCTTATCACCCCGCCACATCCTCAGCCGTCACCGTCTCCTCCTCGGCGCGCTCCTCGCTCACATAGAGCCGCCCGCCGACCTCCGCATATTTCGCGCTCATGGTCTCCATGCCGCGCTGGCGCTCGGCCTCGGACATCTCCTCCAGCGCGCGCTTCTCGTTGTCGCCGAGGCCTGCGGAGTAATCCCGCACGTCCTGGGTGATCTTCATCGAGCAGAATTTCGGGCCGCACATGGAGCAGAAATGGGCGGTCTTGTGCGCCTCCTTCGGCAGGGTCTGGTCGTGGAAGTCGCGCGCGGTCTCGGGGTCGAGCGAGAGGTTGAACTGGTCCTCCCAGCGGAACTCGAACCGAGCGCGGCTGAGGGCGTCGTCGCGCAGGCGGGCGGCCGGGTGGCCCTTGGCGAGGTCGGCGGCATGGGCGGCGAGCTTGTATGTGACGACGCCGGTCTTGACGTCGTCGCGGTTGGGCAGGCCCAGATGCTCCTTGGGCGTCACATAGCAGAGCATGGCCGTGCCGAACCAGCCGATCATGGCCGCGCCGATCCCGCTCGTGATGTGGTCGTAGCCCGGCGCGATGTCGGTCGTCAGCGGGCCGAGCGTGTAGAACGGCGCCTCGCCGCAGACCTCGAGCTGCTTTTCCATGTTCGCCTTGATCTTGTGCATGGCGACATGGCCCGGCCCCTCGATCATCACCTGGCAGCCATGCTTCCACGCGATCTTGGTCAGCTCGCCCAGGGTCTCGAGCTCTGCGAACTGGGCCCGGTCATTCGCGTCGGCGGTCGAGCCGGGGCGCAGGCCGTCACCCAATGAGAAGGTGACGTCGTAGGCGCGCATCAGCTCGCAGATCTCCTCGAAGCGAGTGTAGAGGAAGCTCTCCTTGTGATGGGCGAGGCACCACTTGGCCATGATCGAGCCGCCGCGCGACACGATGCCGGTCACGCGGTCCGCCGTCAGGTGGATGAAGGGCAGGCGGACCCCGGCGTGGATGGTGAAATAGTCCACCCCCTGCTCGCACTGCTCGACCAGCGTATCCATGAAGATGTCGAAGGTGAGGTCTTCGGCGACGCCGCCCACCTTTTCGAGCGCCTGGTAGATCGGCACGGTGCCGATGGGCACGGGCGAGTTGCGGATGATCCATTCGCGGGTGTTGTGGATGTTGCGCCCCGTGGAGAGGTCCATCACCGTGTCCGCGCCCCAGCGCGTGGCCCAGACCATCTTGTCGACCTCTTCCTCGACGGAAGACGCGACCGCGGAGTTGCCGATATTGGCGTTGATCTTGGTCAGGAAGTTCCGGCCGATGATCATCGGCTCGGCCTCGGGGTGGTTGATGTTGGCGGGGATGACCGCGCGGCCGCGCGCGACCTCGTCCCGCACGAATTCGCCGGTGACGAATTCGGGCAGCTCGGCGCCGAAGCCCTGGCCGTCGCGAAGGGTTTCCGCGGCGGAGGCGAGCGCTTCCTGCCGGCCGAGATTCTCGCGGATGGCGATATACTCCATCTCGCGCGTGACGACGCCGGCGCGGGCATATTCGAGCTGGGTCAGCGGGCCGTCGCCGGTCTTGCGCAGGGGCGCGTTGCGGACGGGGAATTCGCGGGCGAGATATTTGCCGGCGGCGCCGCCATTGTCCTCCGGCTTGACCTCGCGGCCGTCATATTCGGCGACGCCGCCGCGCCCCTCGATCCAGGCGGTGCGCTTGCGGGCGAGGCCGGCCTCGACGTCGGGGACGAAGCCTTCTTCGGTGTAGGGGCCGGAGGGGTCGTAGACCGGCAGGTCCGGCTCATTCGCGCTCTCGTGCACGGAGATGTAGCGGACGGGGGCGGCGACGTCCTCGAACCGGGCGGAGCGGACATAGCGCTTCTCGCTGGCGGGCAGCGGGCCGGTCGTGACCTTGGGGGTGGCGAACTCGCTCTGATGGGTGGGCTTGTTCATGGTCGTGTCTCCTCTTTCGAGGGGACGCGCGGGAGGGGAATGCCCTGTCGTCCGCCGTCCCTACGCCGGTGTCAGCCGGATCAGGTTCGAAGGGTAGCGTCTCAACCCCGCTCATCGGGGTGCCCCTCGGCTGATCGCAGGCTAGTGGCGCGGGGAGCGTCCCGCAAGGACGTCGTCAGTCAATCGGCGGAAGGCCTTGGCGAGGATGCGGGCGGTGCGGCGCCCCTCCTCCACCGGCAGGCCGTTCGGCGGCCAGGCGGGCGTGTTGGCGACGTCCACGATATAGATGCGGCCGTCATGCCGGTCGCGCAGGACGTCGAGCACGCCGTAATCGAGGCCCATGGCCACGCAGAAGCGCCCGATCTGCGCGATCTCGTCAGCGCTGAAGACCTCTTCGGCCTCATGCGCGGTGACGGAGGTGTTCTCGGCCGCCGCGAAGCGCTTTACCTCGGGCCGCCGCTTGACGAAGACGAGCGGGACGGCGCCGCCGCAGACATAGGTGCGCAGGTCGCGCGCCTCGCCGTCCTTCACCGTGTCGACGAGGCGCTCATAGACGGCCTCGCCGCGCACCCGTTCGGGCGGCAGCGGCCCCTGAACGATACGGCCGTCATGCCGGTAGTTCTCGTCGGATTTCTCGACAAGCGGGCCGTCATGGGTCAGCGGATCGACGGCGAGGGCGTAGCCGAAGACCTCTTCGAAGACCTGCTCGACATGGCGCTTGGAGATGTCCTCGCAGGCGCGGTTCAGGATCGGCACCCCGCCTGCGACATGGGGCATGTCGCCCTCGCCGAAGCGGATGGCGAGGTCATGGGGGGCGCCGTCCGCCGCCTCTTCGGCCGTCACGATCCGGTCGCCATTGAGGGCGCAGAACAGCGTCAGGGCCTGATAGATGGAGGGGCTGCGCGGGGTCGTCAGGATGCGAAGGCGCGGCGCGACCCGTTGGCGCAACGCCGCGGATAGCGGCTCGACATAGGGCGCGACCTGGCGCCCGCGCCAGCGCATGCGGCCGACGGCCCCCGGTGCCTGCTGCAACCCCTCTAACCACGTCTGTGGCATCATGGCCCCTACTGCGCTGGCCCGGCGCCTTTGCGGCGCGAGGTCAATTCCAGTGAGGGTAGGTCAATCCGCGGCCGCGTCGAGTAACAAACCGATGAATTCCGAGAGGGTCTCGCGGTCGAGCCAGCGGACCACGGCCACGAGGTCGTGCTCGTAGTCGATGAAGACCATGTTCGTCCCCGCGCCGAGATAGGCGACCGCGTCCTCGCGCGCCGCGGGGAAACGCTCCTGCCCGGTGTTGAGGAACCAGTTCATGTAGCCATAGCCGGGCTCGGGTCCGGTCGGGGTGGTCGCGCGCTCGACCCAGTCCTCCGACAGGATGCGCTCGCCGCCCCATTCCCCGCGCCGAAGGCCCAGGAGCCCGAGGCGCGCGAGGTCGCGGGCGGAGACGAACATGCCGCCGCCCCAATGGCCGCCGCCGGAGACGACCTCGACCGGCTCGCCGCCAAGGTCGATGGTGGAGTTCTCGTAGCCCTCCCAGTGCCAGTCATCCGAGGCGCCGATGGGATCCATCACCCCCTCCTTCAGAACCTCCGGCAGCGGACGGTCCCAGAGATGGGTCAGAGCGAGCGCCAGCGCGTTGACGCGGACGTCGTTATATTCCCAGTGCTCGCCCGGCTCGGGCGGACCTGCGGCGAGGTCGGACCAGGGTTCCTCGCCCTGCGGGCGGTCGGCCCACCATGGCTTGCCCCAGAGCGTGCCGATCCAGCCGGAGGTCTGGCGCAGCATCTGATCCCAGGTGATCGGCCGGTTGTGCGGCAGGGCGAAATCCTCCGTTGGCGGATCGATGGTATCGAGCATTGCGGTGTCCGGGTCGAGCATCCCCCGGTCGAAGGCGAGCCCCGCCATATGCGAGAGGAAGGTCTTGGAGATCGAGAAGGTCATGTCGACCGCGTCCGTCTCGCCCCATTCGGCGACGATATAGCCGTCCTTCAGGATGATGCCGTTCGATGCCGCGCGCGGCTCGAAGGGACCGATGGGCGAGGAGAAGGGCTCGCGCGCCCAGGTCAGCGGGACGGTCAGCGAGAGGTCGCGGACATCGGCGACCTCCGCCAGCTCGGGCGGGAACTTGGTCTCGTTCTCGACGGCGAAGTCGATGGCGGCCTGGAGCTTTTCGGGGTCGAGGCCGAGGTCTTGGGGCGCGCGGGTGTCCCAGGCAGGATGGGGGCCGGGGACGTAGCCCGTCTGCGCCTGCGCCGTGCCGAAGAAGAGCACTGTTGCTGCCAAGAGAATCCGCATCCGTCCGCTCCGTCGCTGTCGCGGCATCCTTCTGGCAGTCGCCGGATGCGAAGGCACGGGAAAGGTTCAGCGTTTCCCGTGCGAAGCGGAGGGGTTGCCGTCCTGCCCGCGTCGCCGCAGGCTTGCAGCGGAACGGGGGCGAAGATGATCTTGCGATTGGCGGCAGCCGCGTTGTTCGGGATGGTACTCGGCGCGGGCGGGGTCTTGCTGGTGCAGGACATGCGCGCGGGAGGGGCCGGGGCCGAGGGGGCCGAGGCCGCGCTTGGGCGGGACCTGCTCGCGGAGGTGCAGCCCGCTGCGGGAGATGCCGAGGCTGCACCGCTCGTCGCGGTCGAGGCGGACCGAGCCGATGCGGGGCCCATCGAGGACGCGGTCGAGCCGAAGGAGGCGGCGGCCTGCGACGAAGCCTGCGCCGCCGACCTTGCCGACCGTTGGATTGATGGCAGGTTGGAGGAGGAAGGGAGCGAACGGCTGATGCGCAACCTCCAAGGCGTCGCTGCGGCGATCAGCGGGGACCGGAACCGACTCAGCCGATTTCTTGGCGTGGTCAGTCGCCAAACGGATCCGCCGGAGGAGTGGAGCGAGGAATTGCTTCTGCTCGAAGCGAGTCTCTCACCACCTGCCAAGCGCGAAATGGTCGAAATGATGGTCCGGTCACCCGAAGAGACAATTCGCGCACGCGGCATCTGGGCCTTGCCGTTCGAATGGTGGAAGAACCCGCAGGACATCGCGCTCTTGGAGCGTCATCTGACGAGCGAACGGGGCGGTCCTGCCCTTATGGCCGCAATTCATCAGATACAGTATCTCGATCCCAGCCTTCGTTCCCGGGGAATGCAAGCGACGCTGCGAAGCCATGCGCAGCATCATCCGGAGCCGCAGATCCGTGCCGCTGCGTTCGGAACGGTGCTGAGCCACGAGGTACGACCAAGTGCGAGTACAGGCTTGGCCGAGAACGCGCTAACCGACCCCGCGCCGGAAGTCAGACTCGCCGCCGCCTACTATCTCTATCCGGTGGGAGATCGTCCCGAGGATGAAGCTTTGCGGACCGATCTGCGCTCGATCGCGAAAAGCATCGCTGATGACCCGAAGGCCAATGCGCACCTTCGACTTCAGGCGCTCAGCCTTCTCATCGATGGACCCTTCGTGATCCAGCACTAGCCCTCCCGCGCCCTCAATGCCCCGTATCCGTCCGCCCCGTGCGGACGCGGTAATCGGCGGCCACGGGGTAGTCCGGATCGTCCGGCAGGGTGTCGATCAGCTGGCCGGCGGTCGTCAGGAGCCTGCGGCAGTCGGGGCTGAGATGGCGCAGGCGGAGGTCCTTGCCGCGGGCGGCATAGCGGCCAGCGAGCGCATCGATGGCGGCGAGGCCTGAATGGTCGGCGACGCGCGCCTGCTTGAAGTCGATCACCACGTGCTGGGGGTCGTCCTTGGGATGGAAGAGATCGCCGAAGCTCTGCGTCGAGCCGAAGAAGAGCGGGCCCGCCACGTAATATACCTTGGCGTCATCCTCTTCCTCGGTCCTGGCGATGTGCATGTGGGTCGCTTGCTTCCACGCGAAGACCAGCGCCGAGATGACGATGCCGACGACCACGGCGACCGCCAGATCCTCCATCACCGTGACGACGGTGACGGCGAGGATGACGAGCGCGTCGGATTTGGGCACGCGGGCGAGGATCTGGACCGACTTCCACGCGAAGGTGCCGATCACCACCATGAACATGACGCCGACCAGCGCCGCGAGCGGGATCTGCTCGATGGGGCCGGAGGCGAAGAGGATGAAGGCGAGGAGGAAGAGCGCGGCAAGCGTGCCGGAGACCCGCGTGCGGCCGCCCGATTTCACGTTGATCATGGACTGGCCGATCATGGCGCAGCCGCCCATGCCGCCGAAGAAGCCGGTGACGACGTTCGCGGCGCCCTGCGCCACGCATTCCTGGCTGGCGCCGCCCTTCTCGCCCTTGATCTCGCCGACGAGGTTCAGGGTGAGGAGCGACTCGATCAGGCCGATGGCCGCGAGGATGACAGCATAGGGCAGGATGATGCCGAGCGTTTCGAGGTCGAAGGGCACGCCCGGAATGTGGAAGGGCGGCAGGCCGCCCTTGATGCTGGCGAGGTCGCCGACGCGCGGCACGGGCAGGTCGAAGCCGATGACGAGCCCCGCCACGACGCCGATGGCGGCGAGCGGCGCGGGAATGATTCTCGTCACCTTGGGCAGGCCCCAGATGATCGCCATCGTCAGCGCGACGAGGCCGAGCGAGAGATAGAGCGCGGTGCCGGACATCCATTCATGCCCCCCTGCCCCGTCAGAGACCTGGAACTGTTCGAGCTGGGCGAGGCCGATGACGATGGCGAGGCCGTTCACGAAGCCCAGCATGACCGGATAGGGCACCATGCGGATGAACTTGCCCCAGCGCATCAGGCCCGCGCCGAGCTGGATCAGCCCCATCAGGACCACCGTGGCGAAGAGATATTCCACGCCATGGGAGGAGACGAGTTCGACCATGACCACGGCCAGAGCGCCGGTCGCCCCCGAGATCATGCCGGGACGCCCGCCGAAGAGCGCGGTGATCAGGCCGACGATGAAGGCGGCATAGAGGCCGACCAGCGGGTTGACATTGGCGACCAGCGCGAAGGCCACCGCCTCCGGCACCAGGGCGAGCGCCACCGTCAGGCCGGACAGGGTCTCGGTCTTGAAGGTGGCGGGCGTGAGGCTCCGCCACTCCTTGGCGGTGCGGTCGGCATAGCCGCGAACGGCCGAGAAGCCGTCCGCGAACAAGGTCGCGGTCGTGTTGCTGGTCATGGCGGTCCGGGCTTGGGGAAAGAAACGATCCGGCCGCTAGCGCGTTTTGTGCGATGCAGCAAGGGCGCCCCCGAAGGGGCGCCCTTCTTCAGGCGCCGACGAACTGGCCCAGGATCGCGCCATAGGCGGCGACGGGCGTGACATAGGCGACCATCAGAAGCAGCGAGCCGAAGACGGTGCCGAAGTTCCAGCGGTTCGAATTGGATGTACGCATCGGGGTCTCTCCTTGTGTTCTGCGTCGAGGAGAAGATGCGCGCCCCGCGTGTGAAGCACCGTTTGAACGGGTGTGGAGATGTCGCGCGAAACCGTGGAATTCACGTGGCGAGGAAGCGCTCGATCGTCTCGATCATCACGCGCGAGGCCGGCTCCCGCGACAGCGGCAGGTGGCTGTCCGTATCGAGCCCGACGAAACGCGCGCCGGGAATGCCGGCGGCCAGCGCCCGCCCCGCCGCGAATGCGACCCGCCTGTCGCGCCGGGCGTGCATGACGAGCGTCGGCGCGCGGACCTCGGACAGCCTGTGCCGCACGTCGATCTCGGAGAAGGCCTGCAGGAAGCGGACGGCGTTTTCCGGCGAGGTCGTGCGGCGCTGGAAATCGTCGAACCACTGGAGCTCCTCCTGCGTCGCCGAGGGCATGAAGGCCTGGGAGAAGATGTGCCTGTAGGCGGGATTGTTCCGTCCCCAGCCGGTCTCTGTGAGGACCATGATGGCCTCGGCCTCCCGCGCCGCCTCGGGCGTGGCCGTGAAGCGCCAGCCCGCCGCATAGCCCCCGATCAGGATGAGGTGGGAGACCCGCTCTGGGTGCCGCACGGCGTATTCCACCGAGACGGCGGCGCCCTGGCTGATCCCGAGAAGGGCGAAGCGCTCGGCGCCCGCCGCCTCGACCACGGCTTCGAGATCGGCGACGAAGGTGTCGAAGGTCAGCTCGGGCACATCCCAGTCCGACAGGCCGCAGCCGCGCTCGTCATAGCGCAGGAGGCAGTGGGCCTGCGTCAGCGCGTCGAAGATGCCCGACCAGACCGGCGCGTCCCAGTCGAGCTCCAGATGGGTGAGCCAGTTCGCGGCCTTGACGATGCGCGGGGCCTTCGCCTCCCCCATCTCGGCCCAGGCGAGGGTGACGCCGCCGGGCGCGGTGCAGAAATGGGTCCGCTGCCGCTCGAGAAGGCGGCGCGACAGGGTGCGCGGGTCGGGCGCGGGCGGAGGGCCGGCCGGCGGCGTCGCGGCCTCATCGAGCCGCAGCCCTGCCGTGCGGAAGCGCGTATCGAGCATCCCGGCCAGCGCATCGGCGTCTTCTCGCCGCCCGAGGCGGCGCCGCGCCTCGAGCGCGGTCCTCGCGGCCTCGTCGCTGTAGGGCGCGGCCCAGAGCCAGGCATCGGCCCAGCACAGGCGCTCGTCCGGCGGCATCAGGGGATGCCGGGCCAGAGCGGCCGCAAGATCCCCCCTCAGCCGGTCGAGCGCCGCCCTCTCGGCCGTCAGCCAGGCATGGAAGCTCTGCGCATCGGGAAGATCGCAGCCTGCCAGGAGAGGCTGGCTCGCGCTTTCGAAGGCCGTGCGCAGATCCTCGATATCGGCGGCGCTGTCCGCAGCGACCTTGCGGATCGAGAAGAGATCCACCTCGTCCCGGGGCGCAAGGCACAGGACGACCCGCTCGCGATCCGCGCGGAGGCGCTGCCGGCCGGCCCCGTCGACCACCCCGCGCAGCTTGCTGAGCGACCAGCGCAGCGCACCGCGCGGATCGTCCGGCAACTCCCAGAAGAGCTCGCAGAGCCGGTCCCGCCGCTGCGGACGGCCGGTGAGAAGAAGATAGGCGAGGAGCGCGCGCGTCTTGCGCGATGGCGGCAGGCCGAGAGGCGCGCCTCCCGCACTCACCGCGAGCTCGCCCAATACCGTGAAGGTCCGTTCTTCCATGGCGCCTCTCCGCGCGCCCCGGCACACGATCATCGCGGCTCGAAGGCCGTCTGGCCAGTGAATTCCGCTGCGGAACGGAAGCGCAGTCGCCTCCTGTACTTAGCTTGGCAGGAGGGGCTCAGGACCTGCGGAGGCTGCGCTCATCGCTGGAAGGCGCACGCTTTCGCGAGTACTGTCCTCCGACTGCCGTCCGGGGGGCTGGAGGAGAGGCGAGGCAGGCCGCGGGTGAGTTCTTTGCAGATGTCCTTCAAGAACGCTCGGCGGGCGCTGAGCGTGATCGGCCAGGAGCAGGCGCTGCGGACCCGGCTGTTCGCCGTCTCGCATCTCCTCGCGGGGAATTTCGGCGCGGCGGGCCTGAGCCTCCTGACCACCGCCTTCGCCGCGCGCACGCTGGGCCCGGCCGCCTATGGGACCCTCGCCCTCGTCACGGTCTACGTCCAGACGATCGAACGCCTGTTGAGCTTCCAGACGTGGCAGCCGCTGATCCGCTATGGCGCAGAGGCCGAGCGCGCCCAGGACTCGGCCGATTTCAGGACCATCGTCAAATTCGCCTTCCTGCTGGACCTGTCCACGGCGGTGGGCGGCTTCGCCCTGGCGGTGACGCTCGCATTGATGGGGCAGAGCCTGTTCGGCTGGAGCGAGGAGATCTCCCGCTATGCCGTGGTCTATGCGGCGACGCTCCTGATCGCGATCAACGGCACCCCCGTCGGCGTCCTGCGGCTGGCGGGCCGCTTCCGGGCGGTCGCCTATGTGCAGGTCGTCACCATGAGCCTGCGGGTCGTCCTGTCGGCGCTTGGATATCTTCTCGGCTGGCCGCTCATGGCCTTCGTGCTGATCTGGGCGTCCACGCAGGCGCTCGGCGCGGTCCTCCTCCTGGCCGCGGCGGGGCGGGAGCTCGCCGCGCGGCAGTGCCTCGGCTTTCTGCGCGAGCCCATGGTCGGGCTGAGGCAGCGCTTTCCCGGCATCTGGCGCTTTTCCCTGGTGGCCAATTTCGGCCTGACCCTGCGGGCGAGTTCCCAGCAGGTCGACGTGCTGCTGGTCGGCGCGATCATCGGCCCGGCGGCGGCCGGCTTCTACCACATCGCCAAACGGGTCGCGAAATTCGCCGAGCAGGCGGGCGGGCAGCTGCAGGTCGTGGTCTTTCCGGAGCTCGCGCGCCTCTGGGCGGCCGGCGAGCGGGCCGCGTTCCGCCGCGCGGTGGTCCAGTCCGAAATCCTCATCGCGGCGGCCTGCGTTCTCGGCGTCGGCTTCGTCCTGGTCGTCGCCGAACCCGCCATCGTCCTGTTCGCCGGGAACAGCTTCGCGCCCGCAGGAAGCCTTCTCAAGGTCCAGATCGTCGCCATCGCGCTGTTCCTGTGCGGCACGATCGCCCGGTCGGGCCTCCTGGCGCTGGGGCGGGAGACGGAGATCTTCTGGATCTCCCTCGCCGGAGCCGGCGTCTTCTTCGCCGCGGCGCCCCTCCTCCTGCCGCGGATGGGCGCGATGGGCGCCAATGTCGCGCATGTGCTTCAGGGCCTCGTCTGGCTGATCAGCCTTTCGGCCGCCTTCCTCCTCGCCCTGCGGAGGACGGAGCGCGCCGCCGGTCCGGGGCCCGGCTGAACGCGCGTCAGCGGTCCTTGCGGACCCAGAGCTCTCCGGATCCGTAGCGGTCGGTGACGGAGAAATCCGGCACCTGACGATAGCCGTTCTCGCGCGCGAAGCGGCGCATCGGCGCCTCGATCTCGGGCACGAAGCCCAAAAGCAGGGCGGCGGGCGGGTCGGCGGCGAGGAAGGCTTCGACGTCGGAGGGCGCGGTGGTCACATAGCGCGCCCGAAGCTCGGGCCTCAGAAGATCGCCCGTGCGGTAGGCGAACTGGCCCGTGGCGAATTCGGGATAGACCGGCAGGCCCGCTTCGAGCGGATAGACCGGCAGGAGAGTGGCGACGGGCCCTGCCTGCCCCTCCGCTTCGATGGCGCGGCGCAGGGCCACGCCTTCCGCGTGGATGCGGTTCACCGTCCAGCCCGAAGGATCGGCGAGCGCCGGCGCGGCCAGAAGAAGGCGCGGCAGCCCGAGCGCGAGGCCGAGGAGGAGAACGCCGGTCATGACCTGCGCGGGCACGGCCTTTCCGGCAAGGCCCAGGCTGCGCCAGAGGATCGCGGCGAGAAGGGGCAGAACGACGAGCGGCGGCGCGAAATATTGCGGGAAGGACGGCGTGGGCAGGAACGCCATTCCGAGCGGGATCAGGAGGGCGATCAGCAAGAACAGGACGCAGCGCTCTTCCTGCCCGAAGCGGAAACGCCCCCTCTGCGCGGCGAAGAGGACGAGCCCGATCACGCAGAGCGCGAAGAGGAGGAGGTTGGCGCCCGATCCGTAGACGTCATAAGCCAGGAAGACCTTTCCGGACAGCGACAGGGCGAGGCCGGGTTCGGTTTCCGCCGCCCCGGCCCACCAGTCCCTGTGCGGACCGGTGTGATAGGCCACGACATTGGCCCAGAAGGTCGCCGGGCCGCGCAGGACGAGCGGCAGGAGCGGCAGCGCCCCGGCCAGCCCGCCCAGCGCCAATGGCAGGGTCACCCTGCGCAGGCGGTCCGCCGCGCCCAGTCCTGCGGGCAGGAAGAGGCTGCCGAGCGCGGCCGCGAAGGCGAAGGCGACCGCATTGACCTTGAACAGGATCGCCGCCGACAGAAGGATGCCGGCCACGAAGACGAGGCCGGACCGGGGCATTGAAGGGGCGCCCCCCGCCGCAGCCCCCTGCGGGCCGCCCGCCCCCAGCACGAAGAGCGACAGGCCCGCAAAGGCGATCGGCAGCGGCAGGATGTTGTTCGTCGCGGTGACGCCGGAAACGCCCATGAGATAGTCGTTCGTCAGTATCAGGATCACGAGCGCGGCGCCGAGCAGCGCGCTGCCGCCGAAGCGCCGTCCGGCCCAGAAGACGAGCCCTGCGAACACGATCCAGGCACAGAAGACGGCGAGGCGGGCGGGCAGCAGGACGCGCTCGCCGCCAAAGGGCAGCGCCGCGGCGCGGAACAGCCAGGCCGAGGCGGGCGTGTGATTGTAGAAGACGTCCTCGTAGAGGCGCATCTCGTCCAGCAGCACGGCCGGCGGCGCATAGAGATGCTCGTCATTGCGCATCTCGAAGGTCATGATCCGCAAGAAGACGCCGAGAAGAACGAGCGCGGCGGCGGCGGCGAGCAGCACGGCGCCGATCCGCCCGCCTGCGCGGATGGATGACGGGCGCAAAGGCGCAGCCTGCGCGGCGGCGATGGTCACCTCTCCCCTTCCCCCTTCGCATGCCGGCCGCGCCGGGAGGCCGGCCGGGTGCGCCCCGACCCTAGGGAAGGAATTTACAGCCCGGCAAGCGGGACGGGCAGTCCGCTCTCTTGCCTAAAGCCGCCGAAGAGGGGACACTCTGCCCGGGGGCCGGTTCGGGGACCGGCTGAAGAGAGAGGGGGATGGTCATGCAAACCGTCCTGCTGGCAGGGGGCCTGGGCTCCCGCCTGGCCGAAGAGACCGTTCGCATTCCAAAGCCGATGGTGGAGGTCGGCGGCCGGCCGATCATGCTGCACGTGATGGACACCTATTCGCATTGGGGGTTCCGCGACTTCATCATCGCCTGCGGCTACAAGTCGATCCTCATCAAGCGGTTCTTCCGGGACCTGCACCTGATGAACAACGATTTCACGGTGGCGCTGGGCGACGGCCGCATGAAGCTGCAGCCCTGCGGCGACATGGACTGGAACGTGTCCGTCGTGGACACGGGCGAGCTGACCATGACCGGCGGACGGCTTCTGCGCCTTCGCGACTGGCTGAAGGGCGAGCCCTTCATGGTGACCTATTCGGACGGTGTCGGGAATATCGACATTCCGGCGCTGATCGAGACCCACAAGAAGCACGGCAAGCTCGCCACGGTGACGGCCGTGCAGCCGGCCGCCCGCTTCGGCAGCCTCGAGATCGACGATGGCGAGGTCACCGAATTCTCCGAGAAGGTCCAGCACAAGGAAGCGTGGATCAATGGCGGCTTCTTCGTCTTCGAACCGGGCGTCCTGGACTATATCGAGGGCGACGAGCAGCCGCTGGAGCGCGGGCCCCTGGCGGCCATCGCGCGCGACGGGCAGCTCGCCGCCTACAAGCATCCCGGATTCTGGCACCCGATGGACACGGTGCGGGACCGCGATCACCTCAACGGCCTGTGCGAGGACGGCGCCCCGCCCTGGAGGCAGTACGGCGATTGAGCCGTGCTGGGGGATGGCGAGGGAGCGATGAGCCCGATGGACGATCCGAACGCTTCCCCGCTTTCCCGCGTGCGCCGCGCGCTTGCGGGAAAGCGGGTCCTCCTGACCGGCCATACGGGGTTCAAGGGCGCCTGGCTGAGCCTGTGGCTGTCCCGCCTCGGCGCGGAGGTGACCGGAATCGCCCTGCCCCCGCGCGACGAGCGGGACCTGTTCGTCACTGCCCGCATCGGGGACCTCGTCGAAACCCGCGTTGGCGACATCCGGCACGAGGAAGACTTCGCACGCGCCGCAGAAGGGGTGGACGCGGATCTCGTCATCCACATGGCCGCCCAGGCGCTCGTGCGTCCAAGCTATGAACGGCCGGTCGAGACCATCGCGACCAACGTCACCGGCACGGCCGTCGTTCTTGAAGCGGCGCGGCGCATGCCCTCCCTGTCCGGCGTGATCGTGGTGACGAGCGACAAGTGCTACGAGAACAGGGAATGGGTCTGGGGCTATCGCGAGAGCGACCCGATGGGCGGCGCCGATCCCTACAGCGCGTCCAAGGGCTGCACCGAGCTGATCGCGAGCGCCTATCGCCGTTCCTTCTTCTCGCAAGGCCAGGCCCTCCTTGCGAGCGTGCGGGCCGGGAACGTATTCGGCGGCGGCGACTGGTCGCAGGACCGGCTCGGCCCCGACCTCGCCAAGGCGGCGATCGCGGGCGAGACGGTGACGATCCGCAACCCCGCGAGCGTCCGCCCCTGGCAATTCGTGCTGGAGCCGCTCTGGGGCTATCTCCTGGTCGCCGAGCGCCTGCTCTCGGGCGACGCTTCGGCGGCAGAGGGCTGGAATTTCGGCCCCGACCCGGCAGCCGTCGCGCCGGTCGGACGCTTTGCGCGCGCCTTCCGCGACGGCTGGGGCGGGCGGCCCGAGCTGTCGCTCGGCACCGCGCCCGGCGGCCCCCACGAAGCGAAAATCCTCCGCCTCGACAGCACCAAGGCGCAGGTTCAGCTGGGCTGGTCGCCCGCCCTCTCCTTCGAGGCGGCGATCGGACGGACCGTGTCCTGGTACAGAGGGTTCGCCGAGGGCGCTGACATGCGCGCCCTCAGCCTTGAACAGATCGAGACCTATGAAGACCTGGCCTGTGCGTCCGCACCGGCCGCCGCACCGGGCGAAGGGGGACGAGGATGAGAGTGAATTACGGGCAGACCGTGCATGGCGACGAAGAGATCGACGCCGTCACGCATGTGCTGAAGACGTCGACGCAGATGGGCGAGCATGTGCGCAGGATGGAGGCGCGGGTTTCCGACCTCTTCGCCAAGCGCTTCGGCATCATGGTCAATTCGGGCTCTTCGGCGAACTATATCGCCATGGAGATCGCGGGGCTGGACAAGGGCGCCGAGGTCATCACGCCGGCCCTCACCTTCGCGACCACGGTGGCGCCGATCGTGCGGTGCGGCCTCGTCCCCGCCTTCGTCGACGTGGCGCCGGGCACCTATAATATCGATACGGACGCGATCGAGGAGATGGTCACCGAGCGGACCAAGGCGGTGATGATTCCCTCGCTGATCGGCAATCTGCCCGACTGGGACGCGATCCGCGCGGTGGCGGACAGGCACGGCCTCCTCGTCATCGAGGACAGCGCGGACACGCTCGGCGCCACCTTGCGCGGAAAGAGCACGGGGACGCGGTCGGACATCAGCACGACGAGCTTCTACGGCAGCCATGTCATCAATGCGGGCGGCAATGGGGGCATGCTCTGCGTCAATGACGAGGCGCTGGCGCGCGAGGCGCTGCTCCTGCGCAGCTGGGGCCGCTCCTCCTCCCTCTTCGTGGAGAGCGAGGCGGTCGAGAACCGCTTCGACGTCGAGGTCGGCGGCTTCAGCTATGACGCGAAATTCGTCTTCGAGCGCCTTGGCTACAATGTCGAGCCATCGGAGATGGGCGCGGCCTTCGGCCTCGTCCAGGTCGACAAGCTGGAGCGGAACATCGCCGCGCGGGAGCGGAATTTCGCGCGGCAGCTCGACTTCTTCAAGGCCTATGAGGACTGGTTCGTCCTGCCCCGCCAGATGGAGGAGGCGCGCACGGGCTGGCTCGCCTTCCCGCTCACCCTGCGCGAGGGCGCGCCCTTCTCGCGGCGCGACATGCAGATCTTCCTGGAGAAGCGCGACATCCAGACGCGGGTCGTCTTTACCGGGAACATCCTGCGCCAGCCCGCCATGAAGGGGGTCACGGCGAAGACGCGCGATGAGGGATATCCTGTCGCCGATGCCGTGATGCGCGGCGGCGTGCTGCTCGCCTGCCATCATGGCCTGACGGACGAGCAGATCGAGTACATGCATGAAAGCTTCGCGGCTTTCGCGGAGCAGTTCTGACGCTGCCGCGTCGGACGCATGAAGGGGGAGAAGAGATGGCCGAAACGTTGAGCGCATGCCGGGCCTGCAGGGCCCCGGACCCTTACCTGTTCCTTCCTCTGGGAGATCATCCGCCGGCGAACATGTTCGTCCGTCCCGAGGACGCGGACAAGCCGCAGCCCGCCTTTGCGCTGAACGCGCAGGCCTGCCTGAACTGCGGCCTGATCCAGGTCGCCGACCAGATCCCCGAGGATTTCTTTCGGCACTATCTCTACGTGCCCTCGGCCGCGACGACCATGCACGGGCATTTCGACGCCCTCGCCGAGCGGCTCGTCGCCGAGGCCGGTGGCGGGCTGATCGTCGATATCGGCTGCAATGACGGCCTTCTCCTGATGAAGTGCAACGACAAGGGCGCCAAGACGCTGGGCATCGACCCGGCCGCCAACCTGGCCGAGACGGCGAACGAGCGGGGCGTCGAGGTCCATGTCGCCTATTTCGGCCCGCAGACGGCGCGGGACGTCCTCGACCGGAACGGCCGGGCGAGCGTGATCGTCACCACCAACACCTTCAACCATATCGGCGACCTGCACGACTTCATGGCGGGGGTGGATATCCTTCTCGCGGAGGACGGGACCTTCGTCATCGAGGTTCCGCGGGCCGACAAGCTGCTCGAATACAACGCCTTCGACACGATCTACCAGGAGCATGTCTCGGAGTTCAGCCTGCTGTCGATCCAGAAGCTCGCCGAGTTCTTCGACATGACGGTGGGCGACGTGGTGAAGATGGACGTCCATGCGGGGTCCATGCGCGTCTTCGTCAAGCGCAACGGGGCGAAGAAGACCGAGGCCGTCACCACGCTTCTGGCCGAGGAGAAGGCGGCGGGTGTGCTCTCGGCCGAGGCCTATGACGCGCTGGCCGGGCGGGTGCAGGACATCCGCGCCGAGCTCCTCGAGATGCTGGAGGACGCGAAGGCCCAGGGCCTGAAGCTCGCGGGCTATGGCGCGCCGGCCAAGGGGAACACGCTTCTCAACTTCTTCGGGATCGGGCCTGACCTCCTGCCCTTCCTCGTCGACAGGAGCCCCCTCAAGCAGGGCCTCCTCTCGCCGGGCATGAAGATCCCGGTCCGCAGCGTCGAGGCGGTGGAGGAAGAGAGCGTGGACGTCCTTCTGGTGCTGGCCTGGAACTTCCTCGACGAGATCCGGGCGCAGCAGGAGGGCTTCCTGTCGAGGGGCGGCCGCCTTCTCGCGCCCCTGCCCACGCCGCGCTTCATCGGCTCCGCGCCAGCGGAGCGGTAGCCTTGCGGGTCCTCGTCACCGGCGCGAACGGCTTTGTCGGCTCGCATCTCGTCGCGCGCCTCGCCGCAGACGGGCATGAGGTGACGGCGGCGGTGAGACCCTCCGCCGACCTGCGCCGCCTGGCGCCGCTCGGCACGGCGGTGAGCATCGTCCGGCTCGAGCTGGACGATGCGCCCGCGCTCGCCGGGGCCTTCGCCCGGGCCAGGCCGGAGGCCGTCTATCACCTGGCCTGCCGGACGCGGCCGGGCGGGCAGGATGCCATCGCCGAAGCCCGGCGCTTCCTGTCCGAGGACGTGACGAACCTCATGCGTGTGGTCTCTGCGGCGGCCGAGGCGCAGGAGCCGCCCTTCCTGCTCGTCAGGACCGGGACGCTGGCCGAATATGGCAGCGCGCCTCCTCCCCATACGGAGGAGACGCTGCCGCGCCCGAGCACCCCCTATGGCGCCGGCGCGCTGGCCGGGTCGGTCATGCTGGGCAGCCTGACCGGCAAGACGCCCTTCCGCCTCCTGAACCTGCGTCTCGGCCTGACCTATGGACCGGGGCAGGACGAGAGCTTCCTCATTCCAAGAATCATCCGCAGGCTTGCCGAGCGCGAACCCGTCACCGTGGCCAGGCCCGCCGCGCGGCGCGACCTGATCCATGTGGACGATGTCACGGCCGCCCTCCTTGCGGCGTTGCGGACGCCGGTGCCGACGGGGACGGTGCTCAATATCTGCTCGGGAGAAGCGCCGACCATGAAGCAGGTCGCCCGGATCCTGTCCCGGCTGACCGGCGCGCCCGGAACGCTTCTGTCCTACGGTCCCGCCAATGCCGGCGCGGACGACGTCCTGTCCTGCGATCCGCAGGCGGCGCAGTCCCTCCTCTCCTGGCGTGCGAAGGTGCCGCTCGAGGAGGGACTGGCGCGTCTCGTCCATGCTTTCCCCGCGCCGCAGCCAGCCGAAGAGGCCATCTGATGCCCCAAGATCCCATCCTCGTCTCGGTCCTGGTGCCCGCCTTCAACGAGGAAGAGAACGTGCATGCCGTCCACGAGGCGGTGAAAGCCGTCTTCGAGGAACTGCCGGGCTACAGCTTCGAGCTCGTCTTCACCGACAATCATTCGACCGACCGGACCTTCGATCTGCTGCGGGGGATCGCGAAGACCGACGAGCGGGTGCGGGTGATCCGCTTCTCGCGCAATGTCGGCTATCAGCGCTCGCTCCTCGTCGCCTACAAGGCGGCGCGCGGCGACTGCGCGGTCCAGATCGACTGCGATCTTCAGGACCCGCCCGAGCTCATCCCGCGCATGCTGGAGCTGTGGCGCGAGGGGCATGCCGTGGTCTACGGCGTCCGCAAGACGCTGAAGGACGGCCCCGTGACGGCGGCGAGCCGGCGCCTCTTCTACCGCTTCATCCGCGCGATCAGCGAGGACGACCTTCCAGCCGATGCAGGCGAATTCCGCCTCGTCGACCGTCGCATCCTGGACGAGCTGGCCATCGTCGAGGACACCTCGCCCTATCTGCGCGGGCTGATCAGTTCGATGGGCTTCTCGCAGGTGCCGCTGCCCTACGACCGGCGGGCGCGGGTGGCGGGCGAGAGCAAGTTTCCCTTCCGCGCCATGCTGAGCCTGGCGGTCGACGGCGTCCTCAACCACTCGCTCGTGCCGCTGCGCATCGCCACGCTGACGAGCCTGGCAGTCGCCCTGCTGACCTTCCTGGTCGCCTTCGTCTATCTGTTCGGCAGGCTGTTCTTCGGACAGGACTGGCCGGCGGGCTTTGCGACGACCACCGTCCTGCTCCTGATCTCGATCACGCTGAACGCGCTCTTCCTCGGCGTGATCGGGGAATATCTCGGACGCGTCTTCCTGCAGGCGAAGCGGCGCCCCTATCCGATCATCGAGGCGGTGGTGAACGCCCCGCCCCCCGGATCTTCACGCGCAGACGCCGCGCCCTCCCCCTCCTTGCGGCATCTCAACGGCGGTGGCCGGGCGGCGAAGCCGAAGAGCGCCGTTCAGGAAGGCCGCCCGATCGAGCTGTAGGCGAAGCCCGCTTCGCGCATCGTCGCCGGGTCGTAGACATTGCGCAGGTCGACCAGGACGGGCTCGTTCATCATCGACTTGACGCGGCCAAGATCGAGCGCGCGATAGGCGTCCCACTCCGTCACGATGACGCAGGCGTCCGCGCCTTCGAGCGCGTGATAGGGCCCGTCGCAGTACAGAATGTCCTCGAGGTGCTTTTGCGCCTCTTCCATGCCTTCGGGATCGTGCGCGCGCACCTTGGCGCCCATGCGCTGAAGCTCCGGCAGGATGTCGAGGGAGGGGCTGTCCCGCATATCGTCCGTGTTCGGCTTGAAGGTCAGGCCGAGCACCGCGACCGTCTTGCCCGACAGGTCTCCGCCCACCGCCTCGGCGACGCGGGCCGCCATCTTCTTCTTGCGCTCGTCGTTTATGCCGACGACCGCCTCGACGATGCGGCTCGGCGCGCCGTGCTGCTGCGCCGTGCGGACGAGGGCGAGCGTGTCCTTGGGGAAGCAGGAGCCGCCATAGCCGGGGCCCGCATGCAGGAACTTCGCGCCGATGCGGCCGTCGAGGCCGATGCCCTTGGCGACCTGCTGGACGTCGGCGCCGACCTTCTCGCACAGATCCGCCATCTCGTTGATGAAGGTGATCTTGGTCGCAAGGAAGGCGTTGGCGGCGTATTTGGTCAGCTCGGAAGTCACGCGATTGGTGAACAGGATCGGCGTCTCGTTGATGTAGAGCGGGCGGTAGAGCTCCCGCATCACGCCGCGCGCCTTGTCGTCCTCGGCGCCGACGACGACGCGGTCGGGCCGCTTGAAATCCTCGATCGCCGCGCCCTCGCGCAGGAATTCGGGGTTCGAGGCGACGGAGAAGTCCTTTCCGGGCACGAGATCCGGACGCTCCTCGAGAATGATCTTCTCGACCTCCGCGCCCGTGCCGACCGGCACGGTCGATTTGGTGACGATCACGGTATAGCCGTCGATCAGCGCCGCCACCTCGCGCGCCGCGGCATAGACATAGGAGAGGTCCGCGAACCCGTCGCCGCGCCGCGACGGCGTTCCGACGGCGATGAAGACCGCATCGGCGCCGGGCATGGCCTTGGCGAGGGATCCCGTGAAGGAGAGCCGCTCCTCGGAGACGTTCTTCTCGACCAGCGTCTCGAGTCCGGGCTCGTAGATCGGCATCTCGCCGCGCTCGAGCCGCTCGACCTTGCTGGGATCCTTGTCCACGCAGACGACCGTGTGGCCGAAATCGGAGAAGCAGGCTCCGGAGACGAGGCCGACATAGCCGGTTCCGATCATCGCGACGCGCATAGCAAGTTCCCTTTCAGGTGCAGATCGGTCTTAGGTAATGGGCCGGGCCCTGCAAAGGCCGCACCGGCCCCGCATTGATTGACGAGAATGAGCCTTTCGGCGGCAGGCTCCGGCGGCATGCCTGATGCCGAACGGAAGCAGACGCTGCCTATCCGAAGCTGCGCAGGCTGTTAAGCATTGAATGCGGATGCGGATGCGGAAGCGGCCTGCCCGGCGCCGCATCACCGCGCACCGCGCAGGGGCGGACGGGCCGCAGCGGCCGCCCGCTGCCCACGCCCGCTCATCGCCCGCTCATAGGCCTGGACGTGCCGCGCGACATAGCGGTCGAGGCCGAACTCGCCCGCGACGCGCGCCCGCGCCGCCGCCGAGAGGCGGGCGCGCCCCTGCGCGGGGAGGTCCAGGATGCGCGCGCAGGCCCGGGCGAGAGCCTGGGGGTCCGAGGGCGGCACCGTCGCGCCGGCGTCTCCGACAAGCCAGGCGCTGTCTCCCACATCGGTCACAACGGGCGGCACGCCGCAGGCCATGGCCTCGGAAATGGCGAGCGAGAACGCCTCCCCCCAGGCCGAGCTCTGCACATAGAGGTCGAGGCCCGGCAGCAGCGCCGCCACGTCACCGCGCGGGCCCAGCACGCTGATCCGCCCACCAATGCCGTGGGCCGAGGCGGCGGCGCGCACCGCGCTGCCGCCCTCGTCGTGACCCGCACCGATCACCACGCCCTGCACGTCCCGCCCCTCTTCGAGCAGGCGGGCGATCGCGGCCACGAAACTGCCGGTGTCCTTCATCGGATGCGCCCGGCCGACATGGCCGACGAGCTGCCGGGCGGGCGGCACACCGAGAAGCTCCCTCAGCCGCTCCCCCGCCCCCGGCGCCGGACGGAACGCGTCGGTATCGGTGCCATTGGGGATGACGATCGCGGTCTTCGCCCGGAAGCCGAGCGCTTCGTGCTGGCCGCGGGCCGCCCGCGAGCAGTAGGAGATCGCGGCCGGCGAACCGGACATGGCCGCGGACAGCCGGATGACCGCCCGCGTCGACGCCTTCTCCCGCGAAATGTCCGCAAGGGAATGGTGGATGCTCCAGAGGCAGGGCGCCCGTCCGGCGGCCCCCGCCAGGCTCGCGGCCAGATTGCCGTGATACATCCAGCCATGCACGATATCGGGCCGCACCGCGCGCGCGATGCCGGCGATCCGCAGCGCGGCGCGGAGCGTGAACCGGCCCTGCGGCATCAGGGCGGAATGCACCCGCACCCCCAGCGCCGCGGCATTGGCCGCAAGAGGCCCCGGCGGCAGAAGGGAGAGGATCTCGCTGCGCCAGGCGGAGGGGTCGAGCCCCGCGGCATGGCGCAGGAGCATGTGCTCGGCGCCGCCGATGTTCAGCCCGGTGATGACATGGAGGACCGTCTTCGCCATCGCCCCTCCCCTCCCAGGCACGACGCAAGGCCCCAAGCGTGCGTCGGCCGGGCGGCCCGGTCAAGCCGGAGGGGCAGCGGGTCCCGCGCCATCTTCCGGCGAGATCCGCCCGCACTGCATCGGAGCGTTTGGGCGGGCCGCGCGCTGTGTTAGGATCATCGCAGGGGAGAGAGAATGACCAGTTGCTTCAGGACCTGTGGTCCAGCCGCTGCGGGCGTGCTCGTCACGCTTGCGTTCAGCCTGCTCGCCGCCAGCGCCCAGCAGCTCGCCTTTCCGACCGCGGAAGGGTTCGGCCGCTTCGCCGAAGGCGGGCGCGGCGGCGAGGTCCATATCGTGACGACGCTGGCCGATTCGGGGCCGGGCTCCTTGCGCGCATGCGCCGAGGCGGCGGGCGCGAGGACCTGCGTCTTCGAGGTCTCGGGCGAGATCAAGCTGCGCGACGCGATCAGGATCCAACATCCCTATATCACCATCGCCGGTCAGACCGCGCCGGGCGACGGGGTCATGCTGACGATCCGGGGCGGCCCGTCCCTCGTCTATCCGATGCTGATCGAGACCCATGACGTGATCGTCCGGCACCTGTCGATCCGCCCCGGCCCCTCGGCCCAGCCCTCAAGCAATGTCGACGCCCTCGTCGTGAGCGGCCAGGACATCATCCTCGACCATCTGAGCCTGTCATGGGGCACGGACGAGATTCTCAGCATCTTCGGCAATAGCGGCACGACCGGCAGCCAGGCGGTCGAGAACGCCGCCCGCATCAGCGTGCAGTGGAGCATGATCTATGAAGGGCTGCGGCGCTCGAGCCACCCCAAGGGATCGCACAGCAATGCGACCTATATGGGATATGCCGCGCAGGAGATCACCTTCCACCACAATCTGATCGCCCATTCGAGCCGCCGCAATCCCAATCTCGGCATCACCGGCCAGTTCGATTTCCTCAACAACATCGTCTATAACGGGTCCGATTACTTTGCCGAGGTCTATAACCGCCACGGCACCAGCAATCTGAACTGGGTCGGGAACATGGCCATTGCCGGGCCCGACACGCCGCGCAAGCTGGACCGGAACGCGGTCAACCTGTTCGTCAACGAACCGCTCGGCACCCACAACCTCTTCCTGTTCGACAATCTCGACATCAACAGGCGCTCCGGCTCGCAGGCGGAGCGCAGCCTCGTGGATCCCAAGGACTGGCAGTATATCCGCTCCGCGCCCGTGGGCAGCGGAACGCTGTCCCTGCCCTGGACCTCGATCACCCGGCCCCAGCAGGCGCTTCAGGACGTGCTCGCCTTCGCCGGCGCGACCATGCCGGTGCGGGACAGCGCCGACCGGCGGGTGGCGGACGAGCTGCGCCGCTGCGGCGGGGGGATCATCGACCACCCGGACGAGCGCGGCGGCTGGCCCCTCCTCCTCGGCACCGTCGCGCCCGCCGATACCGACCGCGACGGCATGCCGGACGACTGGGAGCAGGCGCGGGGCCTCGACCCGGCACAGCCGAACGACCGCAATGGCGATGCGGACGGCGACGGCTACACCAATCTCGAGGAATATCTGAACGCGCGCGCCGGAGACGATGACGGCTTCCGGCAGGGCAAAGGCCGGGGCCGGAACCACGACACGCGCTGCTGGTGGAGCTTCGAGCCGGGCTCCGACCTCAGGATCAAGGCCTTCGAGGTCTTCCCCCAGGCCGTTCCGCCCGGCGGCGAGGTGACGGTCTATTACGATGCCGTCGCGCGCACCTGCGACAAGAGCTGGGCGCCGGGCTCCGATCCACGCGATGTCGGCGGGCTGATCAAGCTCCGCCTCTTCGAGACCCAGCGCTTCGATTTCTTCTGCTCGAAGGACGGCCAGGAGGACTGGGCGAGCGCCATCGTCTTCGTCAATGACGAGGGCACGGTGCCGCGGCCCAGCGTGACCCTGCGCACGGACAAGACGTCCTATGCGCCCGGAGAGCCCGTGACCCTGACATGGATGACGGGCGATGCGGGCGGACCGGATGCCGGCGAGTGCGAGGCGTCGGGCGCATGGAGCGGGATCAAGCCGGTCATCGGCGCGCAGACCTTCGAAGCGGCCGTCGCGGGCGACTACACCCTCGCCTGCCACGGCCCCGGCGGCACGAGCAGCGCCAGCGTGCGGGTCGCGATCGGGAGCCCCGGCTTCGCCCCCGGCAGCCCGGTCCGCCTGTCCGCCGTTCTGGCCTGGATCCGCGCTTCGCCCGGCGGCGCGAGGATCGGCTCGCAGCGGGAGGGCGCGCAGGGACAGATCGTCGGCGGGCCGTTCCGGCAGGACGGGTTCACCTGGTGGGACGTCGACTTCGCCTCCGGCGTCGATGGCTGGGTGACGGAGGCGAAGCTCGCGCCCTGACCGGCCGGCGCCGCGAAGGATGAGCGGCATCCCGGAGGCTTTCTTACGAAAAGGGCCGGCGCTTCGCAGCGCCGGCCCCTTCTTTTCCTTGCTTCGCGCGTGCGGCGTTCAGCGCACGGCCAGGGAACTTTCGCGGATCCAGCCATCGGCGCCGGAGGCGAAGTCGACGTCCCACCAGGTGAAGCCGTCCTGCTTGCGCGATTGCCCGCTGATCGTGCCGGCCGCGCCTTCGCGCTGAAGCGCGATCTTGGCGCCGCCGGGATTGGCGCGGACGAAGCCCGTCCGCACGACTTCCACCGCCGCATCGGGGCCGAAGCTGCCGCCCGGCGCAGGCGCGGGCGCTGGAGCGGGTGCCGGTGCCGGAGCGGGCGCCGGGGCCGGTGCAGGCGCGGGAGCCGTCGTGCCGCCGCTCGTCAGGGCGAGCTTGGCTTCGGGCACCCAGCCATCGACGCCGGAGGCGAAGTCGACCTTCCACCAGGTGAAGCCGTCCTGCCTGTTCGGCGTGCCGGTGATGACGCCCGCCGCGCCATCGCGCTGCGCCCCGGTCCTGAGGCCGCCCGGATTGGAACGGACATGCACGAGGGGCACGTCGACCGCGACGCCCGCCCCATCGCCGAAGCTCGTCGGCGCGGGCGCCGGAGCGGGGGTCGGGCTCGGCGCAGGCGTGGGAGCCGGAGCCGGTGCCGGAGCCGGCGCGGGTGCCGCATCGTCATTGCGGATCACGCCGTCGGCGGTGGCCGTGCCGATCGTCGCGTCCTCGGCTGCGAAGAGCTGCACCGTGAAGGCTTCGTCCCGCTCCACATCGGCGTCGCCATGAACGGAGATCGCGACGGTCTTGCGCGTTTCCCCGGCGGCGAAATCGACCGAACCGGCAGGCAGGGCGCTGCCGAAATCGGCCGCGTTCACCTCGGTCCCGGTGGTGCGGTAGTTCACCGAGGAGGAGGAGGAGATATCGCCGCTCCGCGTCACCGTGAAGGTGAAGGGCGTGGTGCCGCTATCGCCTTCGGACTGGGCCGCATTGACGGCCGCGAGGCTCAGCGTCGGCAGGGGAGCCGGCTGCGGCGCGGGCGCCGGAGCGGGCGTCGGCGCAGGAGCCGTCCCGCCGCCATTGACCTCGAGCGAGACCTTGGCGGACCCGGTGCCGCCCGGTCCCGTGCAGGTGAGAACGTAGTCGCCGGAGACCTCGGCGGGGAATGTCTCCTTGCCGATCACGGTCTTGATGCCGTCCCAGCCGCCCGAGGCGCGGCATTCGCCCGCTTCCGTGTCGCCGGCCTCGCCGGTGACCCAGCTCATCTCGACCGGCTCTCCGAAGTCGTAGACGCTCTTGTCCGCCCTCAGCACGGGCTTGGGCTTGGGCATCTGGCCGTCGGGCGTGGCGAAGGCGACCGCGCTGACCCAGTCATCGAGGCCGTTATCGGTGCAGATGAGGTCGAACTGCGTCGTCTCCTCGAGCACGAACTTGTCGCTGCCCGAAAGCATGAAGGGGCTCAGATCCCTGTTCCAGCCCTTCTGGCAGGTATTGGCGACGGCGTCCCAGTAGACGGTGACCGTCTCGCCCGGGCGCGCGGCCCGCGGCTCGACCCGCAACTCCTTGATCTCGAGCTCCGTACCCCTGGCGAAGCTGTAGCCGCAGGTCGGATCGGGATCGGCGCCCGTGCCCCTGCCCGCCATCGAACCGGCATTGTCCCCGGCGCGCTCGTTCAGATACTCCTCGAGATTGGTGTAGCCGTCGCCATCGGCATCGCCATTGCGGTCGGCGGCATCGTTGGGATCGAAGCCCTGCGCCTGCTCCCAGCCGTCGGGCATGCCGTCGCGGTCCGCATCGACCGGCGCGGGACCGCCCTTGAGCACCGGCCAGCCGCCGACCTCGCTCGGATCGTCGATGATGGAGCCCGAGCAGGAGCGGATCTGCGAGGCGATCCGGCTGTCGGCGCTGTCGCGCGCCGGGCGGGTCGCGCCGGCGAAGGCGAGAACGTCCTTATAGGCCTGGGAGGCCGTGGTGACGGAGCCGCCCGCAAGGGAGAGCTCGCCATAGCCGACCGGCGAGGCCTCGATGTATTTCCAGTCCTTGGGATCGACGACCAGCCGCTCGTCCTGCGCATAGGACGTCCGGTTGATGTCGAGATTGTCCCGCACATAGAGCTTGTGCGTCGCGACCGCCTCGTTGAGGAACAGGTTCACCGCGTGCCGGTCGTCGCTCTTTCGCGTGTCCGGACCGGCGATCGCGACATTGCCGACCCAGTTCAGGTTCGACGTGCCGTGGCGGTCATAGACTTCGCCGAAATACTGTCCGGCATTGTAGATGATGTTGTTGACGAAATCGAACTGGCCGGTGGCGCCGAGGTTCGGATTGCGCCGGGTCGAGTTGGCGATCAGGTTGTGGTGGAAGGTGATGTCCTGAATGCCGTAGCCAAGATAGGTCGAGCGGCTGTGGTTCGCGCTCGGATGGGTCGAGTTGCGGAGCGATTCGTAGATCATGCTCCACTGGATCGTCACGTTCTCGGTGTTCTGGGCGCCGCTATAGTTCGTGGTTCCCGAATTGCCGATCATGTTGAGGGTTTCGTCCGTACCCCACGACATGGTCACATGGTCAAGGATGACGTCCTGGCCCGACAGGAGGAGCGCGTCCACATTGCCCGAGACTTCCTGGGAGGGGCCGGGACGGAGCGCAATGTGCCGCATGATGACGTCATGCGTGGCGATCTCCATCGGATAGTTCTTGGACGGGCCGCCCCGGATCGTCAGCATGACCCCGTCGCCGGGCGCGGTCTGGCCGGCGATGGTGATATAGGGGTTGCGGATGCGGATGGCGTCGCGAACCTTGATCTCGCCGGAGACCGCGAAGACGCAGGTCCGCGGCCCGCTCGCCTCTGCGCATTCGCGGAAGGAGCCTGCGCCGGAATCGGCGAGGTTGCTGACGATGTAGACGTCGCCGCCGCGCCCGCCTTCGGCGAAGCGGCCGAAGCCTTCTGCGGTGGGGAATGCGAGCTGCCCGCCGGCCGCCGGCGCAGCGGCCGCGGAGGCGAGCAGGCACGCCTTCACAGCCACCGTCGTGAGGGTGAGTCTGGGTTTCATGGGTGGTTCTGCCCTGGTCTGCTTCGAGTCGAGCCGGTCCGCCGGCCCCGCCGCGCTGCCCAGCGCGGTGAGGAAGTTTTGCACATAGCAATGGAACCAAAATCGGGTACGAAGTGAGGCATGTTCGCCTTATTGGTGTAGATTCGAGAAGCCCCCCGGCGCCGGCAGCCTAAGAACGGCTTCGTAAACGCTCTGCTAATCGCGAGAGGCGCGGCGACAGGATCGGCTCGCCGCCCCCTCGAAGCGGGGCATCGCCTGCTCCCGCGCCCTGTGATGCGGAGTTGAATGCTGCAGCATCCTGCGAAACAAGAGCGGCGGGATGGAGTTCGGCATGCCGCTCGAGCGGCATGCCGGAGGGGAGAGGGGAAGCAGCCGGGCGATGAGACATGTCCTGATCCTGTCCGCGGGGCGGCGCGTCTCGCTGCTCGAAGGGTTCGAGGCGGCGGCGCGGCCGCACGGCTTAAGGGTGCTGGCCGCCGACGCCGTGCCCGGGCGGAGCGCCGCCTGCGCGCGCGCCGAGGCGGCCTTCTCCCTGCCCAGAGTGGGCCAGGCGGGCTGGGCCGACGCGCTGATCGATCTTTGCCGGTCCGAAGAGGTCGGCCTGATCGTGCCGACGATCGACACCGAACTGCCCGCCCTCGCAAAGCTGGCCCCCCGGCTGGCCGAAGCGGGAGCGGCGGCCGTGGTGAGCGCGCCGGACCTGATCGAGACCTTCGCGGATAAGAGGCGGACCGCCCGCTTCTTCGAGGAGGCGGGCGTGGCGGCGCCGCGCCTCTATCGGCCCGATGGCCTTCCCTTTCCGGTCTTCGTCAAGCCCTATGACGGCTCCTTGAGCGCCGGGGCGCGCCTTCTTTCCTCGGCGGCGGAGGCGACGCCCGAGATCCTGGGCGATCCGCGCAACATCTTCTGCGAATATGCCGACCCCGCCGAATATGCCGAATTCACCTGCGACCTCTATTACGACCGGAAGGGCTCCTTGCGCTGCGCGGTTCCGCGCGAACGGCTGGAAGTGCGCGGCGGCGAGGTTTCCAAGGCGCGCACGGCGCGGCTGGATATCACCGGCACGCTGTTCGAGCGGTTCGGAGCGGTCGAGGGCGCGCGCGGCGTCCTCACCTTGCAGCTCTTCCGGCACCGCGAGACCGGCCGGATGCTGTTCAACGAGGTCAATGCCCGCTTCGGCGGCGGCTATCCGCTCAGCCGGCTCGCGGGCGCGGACTGCCAGTCCTGGCTGATCCGCGAATATCTCCTCGGAGAGGAGGTGCCGGTCTTCGATCAATGGGAAGAGGGCCTCGTCATGCTGCGCTACGATGCCGAGATGATCGTCCGCTCGTGAGCCAGACCGCCTTCGTCTTCGATCTCGACGACACGCTCTACAAGGAGCGCGACTATGTCGCCTCCTGCTTCGCCTTTGTCGGTGCGGCGATGGCCGGTCGGGGCCATGAGGGCGTGGCGGCGCGCCTGCACGCGCTGTTCGCCGAAGGGCGGCCCGATCCCATCGCGGACGCCTGCGCGCCGCTCGGCCTCACCCCGGAGGAGGTGCGGGCCCTCGTCTTGGAGATGCGGGGCCATTTTCCCGACATCGCCCTGCGGCCCGATGCGGCCGCCCTGCTCGGCGCCCTGCGGGAGCGGGGCCTGCCCTATTCGATCGTGACCAATGGGCGCGGCGAGACCCAGCGGCGCAAGATCGGCGCGCTAGGCCTTGGGGATGCCGCCTCGGTCAGCATTTCCGGAGAGACCGGCCATGCGAAGCCCGACCCGCGCGCCTATGAGGCGGCGGCCGCGGCGCATGAGGGATGCCGCCTCGTCTATGTCGGAGACAATCCGCAGAAGGACTTCCTCGCCCCCAATGCGATGGGCTGGACCACGGTCATGCTGCGCTGCGACGGCAGCCACATCCATGCGCAGGCGGCGGTGCCGGAAGAGGCGGCGCCGGCGATGACGATCGGCCGGCTGACCGAGCTCCTGCCGCTCTTGGAGAGCTGACCGCTCAGTCCACGATTCTGCGGATCAGCACGAAGCCCTCGGCCGCCTCGGCGCCGATCTGCGAGCCGCGAAGCGCCGCGAGCGCGCGGATCGCCTGCTCCGAGCGCGGCAGGGGCGCAGGCTGGCTCTGGCTGTCATAGCAGGACAAGGCTTCGACCTTGCGCCCGATCGTGGCGGAGATGTCGACATAGACGTTGGGCGTGAAGGCCGGCTCGAGATAGGGCGCCGACAGATGCGTCTCGGACGGCGTCTCATAGGCATAGACCTCCGAGATGCTGCGCCCGAGCGGGAGATAGGCGCGAGCATGGACCGAGAAGGAATAGAAGAGCTCGCGATGGTCCCGGTGCAGATCGTAGGGAAAGGGCAGGTAGAGCCGATCGGGCCGGACCTCTTCGATCACCGCCCTGGTGACGGCGTTGACCGCGTGGGTCGGCTCCTCGTGGACCTGCACGGTCGGCAGGTCCTTGAGGATCGCCCGCTCCACGCCGAGAACGCCCATCGCCCGGCGGAATTCCGCGCGCACCGTCTCGAAGGCCTCACGCGGGAAGAGCGGGTGCCGCCCGCCCTCCCCCGCGCCGGTCATCAGGGCGACGGTCACCTCGTGCCCTTCATCGCAGAGCTTGGCGATGGTGCCGCCCATGCCGAGGGTCTCGTCGTCCGGGTGCGGCGCGATGATCAGGATACGGCTCATTGCGGTCCTCCGAGGCGCATGTGCTGGCGGAGGACCGCGCCGTCTTCGGCCGTCCAGTCCTCGATCAGGATCGCGCCTTCGCCGCAGCGCACGCCGATCCCGGCCTGGCCGAGGCGCACGACCTGGCCGGGCGCCGCGGCGTGGCGCTCGCCTTCGGGCCACAGCCTCGCGCGCCAGACGGTGAGCCGCCCCTTGGGCGTCGTGGTGAAGGCGCCCGGATAGGGCCGCGTCACCGCGCGGATCAGGCGCTCGACCTCCAGGGCGGGCCGGGTCCAGTCGATCCTTCCGTCCTCCGGGCCGCGCTTGGCGGTATAGGTGGCGTAGCGCTCGTCCTGGACCTGCCCTTCCTCTCCCGCCTCGATCCGCGGCAGCGCTTCGCGCAGGGCCTCGCGCAGCGCGTCCTGATGCTTGTCGTAGAGGGTCGTCGCCGTCTCGTCCGGCGCGACGTGGAAGAAGCGCTGCGCGAGGAGCGGGCCGCTGTCCACGCCCTCGTCGATCCAGAAGAGCGAGGCCGCGCTGATCGGCTCCTGCAGGAGGATCGTCCAGGGCAGCGCCGCCCGCCCCCGACCGCGCGGCAGGGGCGCGGGATGATAGCCGAGCGCCCGGCCGCCAGCCGCCGCAACGAAGGATGGCGGGCAGATCTGCGACCAGCCGACGATCACGGCGAGGTCGGCGCCGAGCGCTTCGACCGCCGCGATGACGCCTTGATCGTCCGAACGCGCCGCTTCGATCACCTCCGCCCCCTCCTCCCGCGCCATGCCGCGCAGATCGGCATAGTCGGAATGGCGGGCCGACAGGCGCGGGGGCAGCGTGACGAGCCCGGCGAGCGACCAGCCCTCGGCCCGCGAGATCTCCTCGAGAGCGACCCGCGTGCTGTCGACGGCCCCGACCAGAACCGCTCTCACGCGCGGCTCCCGCAGGGCTGGCGGCGCAGGCGCTCACCGAACAGGACGACGCCGAGCGTCAGGACCAGGATGCGCAGGTCGAACAG
Source organism: Parvularcula oceani (assembly GCF_000733125.1). Taxonomy (GTDB): domain Bacteria; phylum Pseudomonadota; class Alphaproteobacteria; order Caulobacterales; family Parvularculaceae; genus Parvularcula; species Parvularcula oceani. Next base: position 32,977 of record NZ_JPHU01000002.1, read on the forward strand.
GAAGGAGCGCCGCCGGACATAGTGAAGATCGAGCGCCGCCTTCTCCTCGTCGGACAGGAGCGTGTTGCCGTTGACCTGGGCCCAGCCGGTGAGCCCGGGACGGGCGGCGAGGCGCAGCCTGCCCGCCTCTCCCTGGTTGATCGGCGCATCCGGCAGCAGGGGCCTCGGGCCGACGAAGCTCATCTCTCCGCGCAGGATGTGCAGGAGCTCGGGCAGCTCGTCGAGGCGGCTGCGGCGCAAGAAGCGCCCGAGCGGCGTGACCCGCGCGGCATCGGGCAGCGGACGCCCCTTCGCATCGGCCTCGTCCCGCATCGTACGGAACTTGACCATGGTGAAGGGCCGCCCGCCCTTTCCCGCGCGCCTCTGGCGGAAGAAGACCGGCCGGCCCATCCGCGCACGGATCGCGATCATGACCAGGAAGAGGAGCGGCGAGGCGAAGGCCAGAAGAAGCAGGGAAGCGGCGATATCGAAGCCCCTCTTGAGAGGCTCCGCCTTCGTTCTCCGCGGCGGCGGCCCGCCCGTGCCTTCGCTGCCGCGAAGGCCGATCGTGCGCAGGATCCTGTCATTGACGAGCCGCACGTCGAAGCGCTCCAGCACGCGCTCGCGCGAGCGCTCCCCCATCGCCCCGGCGAGGCCCGGATCGGCCGCGAAGCGCTCGGCCGCGCGGATCAGCGCGTCCGGATCGCGGGGCGGGACGAGGAAGCCGTTCACTCCCTCCTCCACCGTGTCGCGGCAGCCCGGCATGTCCGTCGTGATCACCGCCCGCCCCGTCGACATCGCTTCGAGGATCGAGCGGGGCAGCCCCTCGCGGTGATAGCTCGGCAGGACGAAGACGGAGCAGTCGGCAAGGTGGGGGCGGACATCGTCCGTCTCTCCCAGATAGCGGATCGCGCCGCTCTCGACCCAGGCGTCGAGCTGCGCCTTCGAGATGCTGGCGGGGTTGGGATCGAATGGCCCGAGGACCCGGAATTCGAGCTCGGGATGGCGCTCCCGCAGGGTCCTGGCCGCAGCGGCATAATCCTCGAGCCCCTTGTCCCGCATCAGGCGGGCGACCAGCAGGAAGACGGTCGGCCCGTCGGGCACAGGCATCTGGGGATAGCGCTGCGGATCGACGCCGGAGCCCGCCACCCGCACCACGCGCTGGCCCGGCCGGATCATGCCGAGCCTGCGCATGTCGGCCTCGTCGGCATCGTTGAAGACGAAGACGGTCTCCGCCTTGGCGAGCGCGGCCCGGTACAAGAAGGTGACCGCCTGCCGGAGGCCGGCGCTCTTGTTCTCTTCACTGAACGTATAGCCGAGGCCGCTTTGCAGCGCGTGGAACCGGGCGCCGGTCGACCGGGCGGCGAGCCCGCCATAGACGATCGGCTTCTGGGTGTAGGCGATGACGATGTCCGCCTGCCGCTTCCGGAAGATGCGGCGCAGCGCGAGAAGCGTGCGCAGGTCCGAGAGAGGATCGGCGGCGGCCCGGCGCATCGGCACCGTCTCGAAATCGATGCCCATATCCGCCAGCTCCGCGGCCACCGCGGGATCGTCCTCGGGCGCGCAGGCGGTCACGGTGTGCGGCCCGCTCTGGGCGATCTCGCGCAGCAGATCGCGCCGGAAATTGGTGAGCGAGCGCGTAAGGCTGGCCACCACGACAATGTTCCGTCCCCCGTCCACGTCTCTCCCGCCGGTCCCCTCTCCCTCATCCGGCCGGGCAGCCCCGGGCCGGACGGTCCCCCGACCGTTCTCGCCGGCATGATGCCACCGGAAAGCGCATCGCGCCAATACAGCGTGCAGAACGCCGCAAGCCCGGACATATCAATCGACTGGTTCGCTGCAGTGCAGCGAACAGCACTGTCGATTCCGCAGATTGCGTTAGGAATTTCGTAACCTGTGTTTGCCTGACGCCGCTTTCCGTGATATCCAAAAGGTGGAGAGAGGGTCCCTTCCTGCCGATAGGCGGGAAGGACATTGGGGGACGATCGTGAAAGCGAAGGTGTACTCCGCCTGTATTCAGGGCAGAAAGCGTTCTGCCCTTCTGGCGCTGGACGTTGCCGCCGCAGCGGCAATGCTGATTCTTGCGAGCATCCTCGTCACACCGCCCCCCGGCCTGCCCGCCGGTCCCGCGGGACAGGCGGCCGCGCTGGGGGCGCTCGCCCTTTGCGCCGCCGGCATCTTCCACCTTGCGGGCCTCAGCCGGCGCTTCTGGCGGTTCGTCTCGATCCTCGATCTCGCCTTGATCGTGCTGTCCGTCGCGCTTCTGGCGCTCGTCGTCTCCGGCTTCGTCGTGGCGAGCGGCGATCCGCTGCCGCTCGGCTTCATCGGCGCCTTTGCGGGCCTGACCATCGGCGCGATGGCGGCCATGCGGATGCTCCGCCGCGCCACGGTCGTCATGACGCGCCGGAGGAGCGGATGCGCGAACGCGCCTCTGCCGCGCGCGCTGGTCGCGGGGCGCCCTGACGATGTCGAGGCCCTGTTGCGGGCCAATACCGGCTCCGCGCAGAGCTTCGAGCCCGCAGGATGCCTGCTCGAGGACAATGTGGATTACCGCCGCGTCCTGCGCGGCGTGCCGGTCCATGGAAGCCTCGGCGCCCTGCCCGCCGCGCTGTCGCATCTCCGCGGCCGCGCCCTGCCTCCCGAAATGCTGGTCATCGCCGCGCAGCCCGAGGCGATCTCCGATCCGCACTATCTCGCCTTGTCGAGCCGCGCCCGCGCGCTCGGCCTCAAGGTCTCCCGCGCGGGCAGCGGCTCGGCTCTGGCCGACGGTGTGGCGCTCAAGGCCTTCGACCTGTCCGAGCTTCTCGGCCGCGATCCGGCTCTTCTCGACCCTTCGGTCACCCGCAGGGCGATCTCGGGGCGGCGCGTCCTCGTGACCGGCGCGGGCGGCTCGATCGGCAGCGAACTCGTCCGGCAGGCCGCCGCCGCCGGCCCCGCGGAAATCGTGCTTCTGGAAATGTGCGAGTTCGCGCTCTATTCGATCGACCGGGAGATTTCCGAGAACTTTCCGGGCGTCCGGGCGGTTCCGCTCCTCTGCGACATCCGCGACCGCAAGAGCGTCCTCGCCGCCTTCCGCCGCCACAAGCCCGACCTCGTCTATCACGCCGCCGCGCTCAAGCATGTTCCGCTGGTGGAGCTGAACCCCTGCGCGGGCGCGACCACCAATGTGTTCGGTACGAAGAACGTCGCCGATGCGGCCCTGCGCTGCGGCGCGCGCGCCATGGTGCAGGTCTCGACCGACAAGGCGGTGGATCCCGTCGGCATGATGGGCGCGACCAAGCGCGCGGGCGAGCTCTACTGCCAGGCGCTCGACCTCGAAAGCGCGGAGCGCGCGCATGCCACCCGGTTCATGACCGTGCGCTTCGGCAATGTCCTGGGGTCGAGCGGTTCGGTCGTGCCGCTGTTCAAGAGCCAGCTCGAGGATGGCCGCCCCCTGACGGTGACCCATCCCGACATGAAGCGCTTCTTCATGACGGTGCACGAGGCGGTGTCGCTGATCCTGCACAGCTCCCAGGCCGCCTTCGAGCAGGATGCCGCGCGCGGGCGGATCTTCGTCCTCGACATGGGCGAGCCGATCAAGGTGATGACCATCGCGGAACGGATGATCCGCCTGTCCGGCCTGGAGCCAGGCCTCGACGTGCCGATCGAGATCGTCGGCCTGCGTCCCGGAGAGAAGCTCTTCGAGGAGCTGTTCGACAGCGCGGAACGCAAGCTAGCCTCCGCGATATCGGGCGTCTTCGAGGCCGAGCCCTCGCCGCTGCCCCTGCCGGTGATCGAGCGCAAGCTGGCCGCGCTGCAGGATGCCATCGCGAAGCGCGACGACGAGGCGGCGCGGCGCGCCGTCTTCTCGCTGATCGCCGGCGAAAGCCGGCCGGCCCAGGGCCGCGCGAACGGAGCGGGACGGGAGGCCGGCGAGATCGGCCTCGAAGCGGCCGTCATCATCAAGCGGCCGGTCGTTCCCGATGAGGCAAGAAGGGGGATCTCGCGATGACAATCTCGAGCAGCGGGAAGTTCATTCTGGACGAGATGCCCGAGCGGGCGCTCGGCGCCGGCGCGGCCGTCCCGCTCGCCGAGGCGCTGGACGGGGAGAGCCTTCCCCCGATCCGCTCGGCCTGGCCGCTCCACGAAGAGGACGAGATCGAGGCCGCGTCCGACGTCTTGCGCTCGGGCCGCGTGAACGCGCTTCAGCACGGCGATCACTGCCGCGCCTTCGAGGCGGAGTTCGCCGCCTTCTGCGAGGCGCCCCATGCGCTCACTCTCGCCAATGGCACGCTCGCCCTCGAGCTCGCTCTTCGCGCGGTGGGCGTGCGCCCCGGCGACGAGGTCGTGGTGACGCCGCGCAGCTTCGTCGCCTCGGCGAGCTGCATCGCCAATTGCGGCGCGAGGCCCGTCTTCGCCGATGTGGACCCCGACACGCAGCTCATCACCGCGGGAACGGTCGAACCCGTCCTGACCGCCCGCACCCGCGCCATCGTCGCGGTGCATCTCGCCGGGCGTCCCTGTGAGATGGATGCGCTGAGAGCGCTGGCGGAGCCGCGGGGCATCGCCCTCGTCGAGGACTGCGCGCAGGCCCATGGCGCGCGCTACAAGGGGCGCCCGGTCGGCGGGCTCGGGGATGCGGGCGTCTTTTCTTTTTGTACGGACAAGATCATGTCGACCGGCGGCGAGGGCGGGATGATGGTCACCCCGCGCGAGGACGTCTGGCGCAGGGCCTGGGCCTATAAGGATCACGGCAAGGATTACGACTTGTTCCGCCGCCCCGCAGGGGGCAACGCCTTCCGCTATATCGTGAACAGCATCGGCAGCAATTTCCGCATGACCGAGATGCAGGCGGCGATCGGACGGCGCCAGCTCGGCAAGCTCGGCCGCTGGCACGCCGCGCGCGCGGAGCGGGCCGACATCCTCACCCGCATGCTCGGCGACGTGCCGGGCCTGCGCGTTCCGGCGGTGCCCGGGCATCTCACCCATGCCTGGTACAAGTTCTACGCCTTCGCGCGCCCCGAGCGCCTGGCGCCGGGCTGGACCCGGGACCGCATCATCAATGCGGCGAGCCGCGCCGGCGTGCCCTGCCAGAGCGGAAGCTGCTCGGAGATCTATCGCGAGAAGGCCTTCCGCGACCTCGTCGGCCCGGACCAGCCGGTCCTGCCCCATGCGCGGGCGCTCGGGCAGACGAGCATCCTGCTGCCTGTCGATCCCACGCTGTCCCTGACCGATGTCGTCCGGATGGGCGGGGTGCTGCGCGAGATCGCCGAGGCCGCCTCGGGAGCGCAAGGCTGAGCCATGTCCGCGAAGATCCAACCCGACTTCATCATCATCGGCGCGATCAAGGCGGCCACGACCTGGAGCGCGCGCGCGCTGAGGGCCAATCCGCGCGTCTTCATGCCCGCGCCGGAGCCGCATTTCTTCAGCACCGAATATGAGCGGGGCGCGGACTGGTATGGCAGCCTCTTCGCGGAGGCGCCCGAAGGCGCCGTGGTGGGCGAGAAATCCGCCGATTACCTCTCCCACCCCGATGCCGCAGCGCGCATCGCCGGGATGCTGCCCGAAGCGCGGCTGATCGTGCAGCTGCGCGATCCCGTCGCCCGCGCCTATTCGGACTACTGCATGCTCTTCCGCCGGGGCACCGTGACGGCGCCGCCAAGGGAGCTCCTGCGGCCGGGCAGCGCCTATGCCGACAGGTTCCTCAGCGGTGGTTACTACGCGGATCATCTGGCGCGCTTCTACGACCGCTTCGCGGCCGACCGGATCGAGGTCGTGCTGATGGAGGATGTGGAGCGGGCGCCCGCCGCCGTCATCAGGGCGCTCAGCCGCCATGTCGGCGTGCCGCCCGTCATCGAGGCGCCGCTTCTCGAAAGCCGGGCCAATGACAGCCAGGCGCCGCTCCTGCCTCTCGGCCTGCGCCGGACGCTCGCGCCGCTCAAGCCGCTCGCGGCGCCGCTTCGGGACAGCCCATGGTTCGAGCGCGCCCGCCGCAGCATGGCGCGGCCGCCGGACTATCCTCCGCTCGACGCTGCGACCCGCCTCTATCTCGAGGATCTCTACGCAGCGGACATCGCGCGGCTCGAGGGCATGATCGGGCGAAGCCTCGGCGCGTGGCGGAGGAACTGCCGGGCGAGCGAGAGGCGAAGAGGGACCGCCCTGCCCGCCGCTCCCGCACTGACGTGATCGCCCACCGCATCCGCGCGCTCGGCCGCCTCGACCTCGCCGATCACGCGCTCTTGCTCGGCGTGTTCCTCGCGACCTATCTGTCGATCAGGCCGTGGGCGGTCTTCGTGACGATCAGCGACCTCCTGATCCTCGCGGCAGGCGTCCTGATGCTGCTGACCGGGCGGCTCATCCTGCGCCCCTTCGGCAGCGCGACGGGCCTCTGGTTCATCGGCCTCGCCCTCCTGCTCGGCGGGCTGTTCATCAGCAGCCTGAATTCGGGCGCCCTCGAGCGGTGGGCGCTGGTGGGCGTGCAGTACCTTTTCTGCCTTCTCGTCCTGCCCCTGATCTTTCTGAGCCGCGGAGCCGCTTCGTGGCGGCGCCTGGCCAAGGCCTTCGTTCTCGGCATCGTGGCGATGGAGCTCGTCACCTTCGCCGTCATCATGGGCCATGGCGCCTCCTATCCCGCGTTGAGCGCGCGGTTCGGCTATGCCTTCTTTTCCGGCTCGGGCCGGGTCGGCGCGTTTTTCGGCGATCCGAACCAGCACGCCGCCATCATCAGCATGGGGCTGCCCTATCTCTTCTATCTCCGCGGCATCCGCGCGGTCAGGCTCCTGCCCTTCCTCGCCGGCCTCGGCATCCTCGTCACGGCGCTGTTCTGGACCGCCTCCGTGACGGGGTTCGCGGCGGCCCTGGCCGCGAGCCTCGTCTATTTCGTCCTGACGCCGGCGCGCGCCTCCCTGCCCGCCCTGATCGGCGTCGCCTCGCTCGGCTTCACGCTTCTGGCCTTCGACCTGCCCCTTCCCTCGAGCTTCGAGGAGCGCGTGCTCAACGCGGTGACGAGCGGCAATGTCGAAGAGGCAGGAACCTTCACCGGGCGCACGGCCCTGATCGCGGAGGCGTGGGAGGTCGCCAGCGACACCACCTTCCTCGGGGTCGGCGTCGACCAGTACCGCGTCGTGAGCAGCCATGAGGCGCCGGTGCACAACACCTTCCTTCTTCTCTGGACGGAAGGCGGGTTCGTCTCTCTGCTGGGCTGGCTCGTCCTCCTGGCGGTCTTGGCGTTCAGCGGGCTTTCCGCCCTGCCGAGGCAGCCGCGGGAGGCGGCGCTGGCCCTGTCGGTGCTCGTCGGCTTCGTGATGTTCTCGCAGACCGCCGCGCACATGTATGCGCGGGTCTGGATGCTGCCGGTCATCCTCGCCCTCGCGCCGCCTCTGCGCGGGCTGCAACCGGGCGGCCTTCTGCCGCGCGCGGTGCCGCAGGGCGCCGCGCCCTGACTGTGCTGGCGTCTTTTCTGCTTTCGCAGGAATGGCTAACCTTTCGCGAGGGGATGAAGAGGTGGGGAGAATGCGACCAATCCTGCGATTCTGGCGTGCGGTCCTGCCGGCGCTCCTGATGGCCTGCGCCTCGGCGCCGCCGCCATTGCCCGCTGCCGATCAGGGCCCCTACCGCATGGGCGCCGGCGACGAACTGCGCGTGACGGCCTACGGGCTCGACGACCTCTCGGACAGCTACCGCGTCGGCGATGCGGGGACGATCTCCCTGCCGCTCCTCGGCGCGGTCGATGCCGAAGGGCTGACGGTCGCGGAACTGGAGACCGCGCTGACCGAAGCCGTCCGCGACAGGGCCCTGGTGCGCAATCCGAGCGTATCGGTCCAGATCAGCGAATACCGGCCCTTCTACGTCATCGGCGAAGTGCGCAATCCCGGCGAATACGCCTATGTGCCCAATGCCTCCGTCCTGACGGCCATGTCCGTGGCAGGGGGGCCGACCTTCCGCGCCGCCGATGACAGGGTGGTCATCACACGGAGGGTCGACGGCCGGACGGTGGAGGGGACGGCCTCGCTCGACGCCCCCATCATGCCGGGCGACACGATCCGGGTGCCGGAGGGATGGTTCTGATCCCGCCGAAACCGCCGCGCATCAGCGCGGGATTCGCCGCGGCCATGTCCTCGGCTCTCGCCTGCGGCGCGGGCGCCGCGCCCGCCATGGCGCAGGACGGGGGCATCACCTCGATCGGCAATCTGCCCCGGCCGGGATACGAGCCGAGGGGCATCCGCCAGGGCGGCATGCTGATCCTGCCCTCCTTGCAGGCGAGCGCGCAGACGGAGAGCAACGTCTTCGCGACGCCGGACAACGAGGAAGACGATGTCCTCTTCCTGATCGAGCCGCGCGTCGAGGCTTCGGGCGGCACGCAGAGGCTGTCCGTCGGCGCCAATCTGGGCGCCGCCGTCTATCGCTATGCGGAGAATACCCAGGAGGACCTCGAGACCTATCTGGCCGAGACCGTCCTGTCCTACAGCCTCGACAGCGCCAGCACGCTGTCGGGCGGGCTGCGCTATGTCCGCGACTTCGAGCGGCGCAGCGACCCCGAGGCGCGCGACGACCTCACCCGGACGCCCACCTCGATCGACGTCTTCGCCGGAGAGGCGAGCTACAGCTACCGCCCCGGCCGGCTCGGCGCGACCGCCAGCGTGAGCGCGAGCGATGCCGATTTCCTGGATCCCGAGGACGACGAACGGGACCTTGCGACCTACACCGCCTCGCTGCGGGGGCTCGCGGCGCTTTCGGCGGATATCGACGCCTTCGCGGAGATTTCGGCGACGCGCAGGGATTTCCGGCTCGACCGCGACTTCAGCGGCGTCGACAGGGACGCGGAGACCGTGGGGATGCGCGCGGGCCTCGCTTTCGGCCTGACGGACAAGCTGGTGGGCGATATCGGCGCAGGAGTGTTCGACGTCGACAATGACGACTCGCAGCTCGAGGATTTCTCGGGACTGAGCGTCGAGGGCCGGCTCGCCTGGGCGCCGAGACAGCGCACCAGGGTCACGCTGTCCGCCTTCCGGGGAGATGTCGCCACCATCCGCTCGGGCGCGAGCGGGCGGATCGACACGCGCATCGTGGCCGGAATCGAACAGGAAATCCGCCACGATCTCATCGGAACGGCGAGCCTTGGCTATCGCGCCAGCACGTTCAGGGCCAATCGGGACCTGGTGCAGGAAGACCTGACCGGGAGCGTCGCCCTGCGCTATCTCCTCAACCGAACCGTGGCCGTCGAGCTCGGCTATGCGGCACGGCAGCGCGAGGCGGATATTCCGTCCGAGGAATTCGAGTCCCACAATGTCCGGCTGGCCCTGACCCTGACCTATTGAACGGCATCCGCCTGGCCCTGAGCGAGCAGGGTCCGGTGGCGGTAGTCGAGATATTCCTCGAGATTGCTCCACCCGTCGCCGTCCACGTCCTCCCACGGATCATAGACGCCGGCCGCGATGCCGCGCATCCGTTCCCACCCGTCATCCATGCCGTCGGCATCGGCGTCCGGCGGCGGCTGCCCCCCCGCGATCGCGGGAAGGGTGCCCGGCTCGGACACCCGGCCGCCCGCACGCCCCACGACCTCGGCGACGATGCGCGCATCGACATCGTCGCGGGGCATCGCCCCGGCCCGCGCCAGCACCCGCCCGGCGGCGCGCGCAGCGGGCACGGGGCTGTGACTGAGCGGACAGACCGGCCGGTCGCTGAGGATTTCCGCGACGTCGAGATCCGCCTCGCCGAGGGGCGGCTCGATCCGGTTGTCCGCGGCGAAGACGGCGGCGGTGCCCGTGCTCGCGATGCGGTTGCGGGTGATGGCCGGCGTTCCGGGCGCCGTCTCGGGGCCTGGCAGGAAGACGTTCCCGACGAGGTTGACCGGGCTGCCCCCATAGGTTTCCCAGACCTCGGCGAACTCCGTGCCGCCGTCATAGAAGACGTTGTTGACGACCTCCACGCAGGAGCCCGGCGGGAAGTTGATGTCCGGGTTGCGGTCGCCGTTATGGGCGCAGAGATTGTTCAGGAAGCTGACATTCTGCGGCCCCTCGGGATCGCTGCTCAGAAGCGCGCATTTGTCGTGCGGCTTCAGCCCTTCGGCGAAGACCGACCAGGAGACGGTCAGATCGTCATTGCGGCCATGCCCGTTATAGTTCTCGTCGAGCGCCCATGAGCCGCTGACATGGTCGAGGATGACCCTGTGGCTGTTCTCGATCGTGAAGGCGTCGTTCCCGCCGCGATTCCTTGCGATGCGGTCGGGCCGGACCCGCATGTGGCGGATGACGACGTCATGGGTGTTCTTCACCACGAGAGGCGTCAGCCCCGCCGCGCCGCCTTCATGGGTCAGGAGGATGCCGCCGCCCGGCGCGGTCTGGCCGGCGATCGTGATATAGGGCGAGCCGATGATCGGCCGCTCGCCGCGAAAGCGGATCACGCCTCCCGTGCGGAAGATGCAGACGCGCGGCTCCTCCGCCTCGATGCAGGCGCGCAGGGAGCCCGGGCCGCCATCCTCCAGCGTGTCCACGAAATAGAGCGCGCCGCCCCGCCCGCCGCTCGCATGGCGGCCGAATCCCTGCGCGCCGGGAAAGGCGAGCTGCTCTGCGCCCTTCGCCGCCACCGCCGGGGCCCGCGCGCCGGCCGGCGCGGCCTCCTCGCCGCAGGCCGAGAGGCCGCCGAGCAGCAGGAGGGCGGCCGCGAGAGGCAGGATGGCTCCCCTCTCAGCCATGCCGCGCCAGGAGTTCGTCATAGATCGCCATGACCGCCTCGGCATGGGGGCCGGCGCCGTAGCGATGCTCGGCCTGCGCCCTGGCCGCATGCGACACGGTTTTGCGGAGGGCGTCGTCCCGCAGGAGCCGATCGGTCCCCTGCGCCAGCGCCTCTGCGTTTTCGGGCGGGACGAGAAGGCCGGTCACGCCGTCCTCGATCGCTTCGGGATTGCCGCCCGAGCGGGTGGCGACGATCGGCGTGCCGACCAGCATGGCTTCGATCAGCGTGCGTCCGAACGGCTCCTCGACCGCCGGAACGACCAGCACCTCGCAGCCCGCGATCCACCAGTCGCCGGGGCTGCGGAAACCCATGAGGCGCACGCAGTCGGCGACGCCGCAGGCTTCCGCATGGGCGGCGACGGCCCGCATCTCCCGCTTGGGGCCGGTGCCGAACAGAAGGCCCATGAGCGGGCGGTCAGGATCGCGCGCGCGGAGCGCGGCGATGGCCTCGACGAAGAGGCGCGGCCTCTTGCGCGGAATGATCGCGCCGAACGTGCCGACGAGCCGGGTGTCCCCGGGCAGGTTCAGCTCGCGCAGGATCGTCTCGCGCGCCTCGGCGCGATCGGCGGAGACCTCCGTGTCGAAGGGGCTGTGGATGACCGTGTTGCGCCGCGCCGCCGACAGGATGCCGGGGTTCGGCGAGGCGAAGCGCGAGACGGAGACGACGCGGTGCGCCAGCAGCGGCGCGGCGAGGCGCAGCCCCCGCGCCCGCGGATTGCCGCGATTGTGCCAGACGACGCGCTTGCCGGCGAGCCGGGCCGGAAGCGCCCAGAGGGCATTGGTGCGTCCGTCATTGCAGTGCACGATGTCGACGCCGAGGCTGCGCAGGAAGCCCGCCAGCCGCGGCGCCTCCATCACCGCGCGCAAGCCCGCCAGCCCGCCGAAGGGGCGGCCCGCGACGAGGGTCATGGTGGGCGGCGATGCCACCGCCGTCAGCCCGCGCGCCGCGACCGCCTCCGCGATCGGGCCGTCGGGATGCTGGAGCACGATGACCGGGTCGAAGCGCTGCCGGTCGAGCCTGTCGATCAGGCCGAGGGAAGAGATATGGCTGCCGCCGAACTCCCGGCCGACATAAGGATAGCAGATGCGCGTCAGCTTCTTGGACACATCGGCCTCTCCCCTCTCCAAAGTCCCCGCCAGGACGTTCGCGGATAGGGACCATGGGGGTCAACACACTCTTGCACTTCGGCGGGACTGCGGTCTTGATTGCGGCAGCGACGAGGAACTCGGGGGAGAATATCGTCATGACGAGGCCAATGCCGGACCACTTGATGCTTGCCGTACCTTCGCTGGGCGCAGGCGGCAGCGAGCGGGTCATCTCGCATCTGGCCAATCACTGGGCCGAAGCGGGCCGGCGGATCACGATCGTGACCTTCGATGCGCCTTCCTTCGAGCCCTATTACGCCCTGCACCCCGCGATCAGGGTCGTGAAGCTCGCCCTGCCCGCCCTCTCCAAGCCGCTTGCCGCGGCGCTCCTGCGAACGGGTCGGCGCATCCATGCCCTGCGGCGCGTGCTCCGCGAGCAGGAGCCGGACGTGGTCATCAGCTTCCTGACCAAGATGAACATCATGATGCTTCAGGCGGCGCGCGGCACCGGCATCCCCGTCGTGATCTCCGAGCGGAACAATCCCTATCTGCAGCGCTTCGGGCCGATGTGGTCGCGCGCGCGGGCCCTCTCCTATCCCCGGGCCCATAGCTTCGTGACCATGACGCAGCGCGCCGCCGACTTCTATCCGGAGGCGCAGAGGCCGCGCCTGACCCTCATCCCCAATCCGGTCGCGCTTCCGCCGGGCTGGCGGGACCGCCGCGAGGGCGGCAAGCTGGTCGCGGTCGGGCGGCTCGATCCGCAAAAGCGCTTCGACCGCCTCATCGACGCGTTCTCGCGCATCGCGGAGCAGATCCCGCAATGGTCGCTGGTGATCTGGGGAGAGGGGCCGGAGCGCGCGCGCCTGGAGGCGCAGCGGGACGCCTTGGGCCTTGCCGGGCGGGTCCATCTTCCCGGGACCACGCCCGCCCCCGGAACCTGGGTCGAGACGGCGGACGTGTTCGTGCTGTCGTCGGAGTTCGAGGGCTGGGCGAATGTCATCATGGAGGCCATGGCCGCCGGACTGCCCGTGGTGAGCTTCGACTGCCCGTTCGGGCCGAAAGAGATGATCGAGGACGGCGAGAGCGGCATTCTGGTCGAGAACGGATCGGTGGACGCTCTCGCCGAGGCGGTGCTGCGCGTCGTGAAGGACGAAGACCTGCAAAGGCGCCTCGGCGCGGCAGCCGCCCGCACCAGCGAACGCTTCGCCATTGCGAACGTCGCGGCGCAATGGGAGGCGGTCGCCGCCAGCGCCGCGGAGAGCGGAAGAACGCGCCGGGCGCAGCCCGCGGCAGCCTAGGCGACGAATTCCATGGCATCGCCATAGCGGCCGCGGGCATGCTGGCGGACATTCACGTCGGTGATGACCGCCGATAGCGGCACGCGCCCGAACAGATGGCGGGCCGTCCGCAGCGCCCTCGGCTTCATCCTGCCCCACGGGATACCCAGCACCACCTCGTCGGCGAAGGGCGCCAGCGCCTTCGCGTCCCGGCTGACGAAGACCGGCGGCGCCTCGACCACGATCAGGTCCCAATCCTCGGACATGCGCGCAAGGTCGTGGGGCATGCGGTGGGACAGGGCCGAATTCTCGCTTCGCGCCGGAGCCGCCGCGTCCGCCTCCGCTTCCGCCGGATGGCCGGAGGGCCCTGCCGCGCCCCGGGCGCGCCACCCTTCCGAGAAGGAAAGCTCGCCCTTGCTGTCCATGCTGAGAACGACCGTCCGGTAGCCGAGAAGCTCGGCGGTGGTCGCGAGGGCCGCGGCGAGCGTGCCCGCGCCCTGGCCCGGCAGAAGCGTCGTGACCACCACGGTCCGCAGCTCGCGCGTGCGCTGCGCGGTCGACAACTCGAGGAACAGGTCGCGCACGGCAAGAGCGTAGTGGGAATCCCGATGGGACCGCAGGTAGTCGCCGATCGTGTCGGGGGTGAGGGAGCGGTCCTTCATGCGCGGCAGCAGGGACAGGGTCGGCGCATCGAGAAGGCCGCGCACCTCCGCCGCCGAGCGGATGCGGCCATCGAGGGTCTCGGCGGTCAGCGCGGCGAGAACGGCGAGGGCGAAGGCGCCGAGCGAGCCCACCGCGAGGACCTTCGCGGTCTCAGAATGCTCCGTCGCGGCCGGGACGGAGGCTTCCGTGACATAGCTGATGCTGTCCGGAACCCGCTCGGAGAGCGCGCGGGTGCGGCTCAGCCGGTCCTCCACCGCGTTATAGGCATCGAGCTTGCGCGCGGCGGCGCGCTCCAGCTCGCGCAGGCCCGCATTGGCCTCGAGCGCGGCGAAATGCCGGCTGCGCACGCTCGAAAGCTCCTCGGACAAGGCGGCGGCACTCGCATCGACCGCCGCCCTGCTGTCCAAAAGATCGCGCTCCACGGAGGCGCTCTCCTCCGCGATGCGGCCCCTGAGCCTTGCGATCTGATCGGTCAGCGCGACGACCTCTGGATAGCCGGTTCCGTAGGTGAGGGTGAGCGTCGACAGCCTTTCGGCGAGGGCGGCCTCCTGTTCGCGCAGGCGGTCGAGCTCACGCGAGGCGCCTTCGGCGCGGGCGGTGCCGAGCGCGCGCTCGAGCGCCGCCATGCGGGCTTCCACCGTTCCGCCCTGCTGCGGGGAGACCAGATCGTTGTCGCGCATATAGGCGGCGGTGGCGAGTTCGGCCTCGTAGAGCTCTGCCTGCAGCGTCTGCGCCTGCTGCTCTAGCCTCGCCATGCGCTCGCTCTGCGCGCGCTCGATCGCCGTCCGTTCGAGGTTGAGATAGGTCTGCACCAGCGCATTGGCGAGCACGGCTGCCTGGAGCGGCGTTTCGCCCTGCGCCTCCACGCCGATGAGCCGCGAACCGCTCAGCCGGTCGACGGAGGTCGCGCCGAGCACCTGGACCGTCAGCCTGTTCAGCTCGGCCGCCCGCGCTTCGTCCTCCGGCCTCGGCGGCGCCGCCTCCGCGCCGCCGAGCACGGGTTGCAGCACCTGCCTGACCACGCCGATCAGGCCCGGCATTTCCGGCACCGTCAGGTCGGGATCGTCGATCGCCTCGGAGGCCAGCGCCCGGGCCACGGTGCGGGAGGACAGCTCCTCGATCACCGTCTCGATCTTGAGTTCCTCGGCCAGGCTCTCGGAGGCCGTCAGCGGCGAGACCTCCTCGACCGGATCGCGTCCCTGCACCCGGACGACGGCCTCGGCGCTGTAGGTCGCCCGCAGCGCACCGGCCACGAGCATGACCAGGATCACGCCGAGGGCGAAGACACTCCAGAAGACGAGGCGGCGGCGCCGCAGGACGAGCATGAGGTCGGCAAGGCCCATATGCTCTTCGGCGAAAGGCCCGGCGCCCTGCGCGCCCGGGGTCCCGTAGTCCATGACCGGCGAAAAGCTCATCCCCTTCCCCCTCCCCAAGGGCGGCCGGGCATCGCAGCGAGGACGGAACTTGCAGGATCGATGCCGGCCAATGCTTGAAATCGTAAAGGCTCGCGGGAAAAAATTCCACAAGCTTCTTCACTGCCTCCTCCCGGCGGCTACTCCCGTTTGACTGTCACCGAGCCCCCGTTCAAACCGAGGCGAAGCACACCATTTCGGCGGAGGAAGGAGAGCGATGCGCGTTCTTGTGACCGGCACAGCGGGCTTTATCGGCTCCTACGTCAGCTCCGCCCTGCTGGCGCGGGGGAACGAGGTCCTGGGCGTCGACAATCTCAACGCCTATTACGACCCGGCGCTCAAAGAAGCGCGCCTCGCCGCCCTTGAGGGACAGCCTGGCTTCTCGTTCCGCAAGCTCGACATCGCGGAGGACGGTGCCCTCGAAGCCGCCGCGGGCGCGGCCGGGATCGACCGGATCGTGCACCTCGCGGCGCAGGCGGGCGTGCGCTATTCGATCGAGAACCCGTCCGCCTATGTCCGCGCCAATCTGAGCGGCCATGCCCGCATCCTCGAATTCGCGCGCGACCACGACATCGCGCACACCGTCTACGCATCCTCTTCTTCCGTCTATGGCGGGAATACCAAGGTCCCGTTCTCCGAGGACGATGTCACCGACGACCCCGTCTCCTTCTATGGCGCGACCAAGAAGTCCGACGAGCTGCTCTCGAACAGCTATGCCCGCCTCTACGGCCTGCCGATGACCGGCCTGCGCTTCTTTACCGTGTACGGACCGCAGGGAAGGCCGGACATGGCCTACTGGATCTTCAGCGAGAAGATCCTGAAGGGAGAGCCGATCCGCCTGTTCAACCAAGGCCAGATGGGCCGCGACTTCACCTATATCGACGACATCGTGGCGGGCGTCGTCGCCGCGCTGGACAGGCCGCCCTCGGGCACGCCGCCGCACCGGGTCTACAATCTGGGCAATGATTCGCCGCAGGAACTGATGGAGATGGTCGGCCTGCTCGAACGGCATCTGGGACGGGAAGCCGAGAAGCGCCTCGAGCCGATGCAGGCGGGCGATGTGGAGCGGACCTGGGCGGACATCTCGCGGGCCCGCAAGGAGCTCGGCTACGATCCGAAGACGAGCCTCGACGAAGGCCTGGAGCGGTTCGCCCGCTGGTTCCTTGACCATGCCGGGCAGCGCCACGGCTGACGCGGGGTGGCCAGGGCGCGCCGCTCCGGCTAGCGCTCCGCCATGCGGATCGATCGTTTCTCCCATCTCGACTGGCAAGGCATCCTGTCCGGCATCGCGCAGGACGTGGAGCCGCATCTGGGCCAGGGCCGCGTCGCCGATTACATTCCCGCCCTCGCCGAGCAGGACCCCCGCGCCTTCGCAATGGCCTTCACCAGCCTGCGCGGCGAGACCTATGCGGTCGGACAGAGCGACCGCCCCTTCTCGATCCAGTCGATCTCCAAGGTCTTCACGCTCGTCCTCGCCCTCCAGCTCGAGGGCGAAGGCCTGTGGTCGCGTGTCGGCAGGGAGCCGTCGGGCACGCCCTTCAATTCCATCGTGCAGCTCGAGCGCGAGAAGGGGCGCCCGCGCAATCCCTTCATCAATGCCGGGGCGATCGCGGTGACGGATTCGGTCGTCGGCCATTGCGGCAGCGCCAGCCCCGCGCAGACCATTCTCTCCTTCGTGCGCCGCTGCGCAGGGTCCGACGCGCCGGCGATCGACGAGCGCGTCGCCGCCTCGGAACGCGACTACGGCGACAGAAACCGGGCGCTCGGCTATTTCATGAAGAGCTTCGGCGTCGTGAAGAACGCCGTGCCGGACGTGCTGGACACCTATTTCAGCCAATGCGCCATCGCGATGAGCGCGGCGGAGCTGTCGCGGGCCGGCCTGTTCCTGGCGGGCGGCGGAAACGATCCGCGCACCGGAGAGGCCATCAGCGATCACGAGCGGGTCGATCGGGTCAACGCGACCATGATGCTGTGCGGCCATTACGACATGTCCGGCGATTTCGCCTTCCGCGTCGGCCTCGCCGGCAAGTCGGGCGTGGGCGGCGGCATCCTCGCCGTGATCCCGGAAGTCGGCTGCGTGACGGTGTGGTCGCCGGGCCTCAATGCCGCCGGCAATTCTCTTGCGGGAACCCTGGCGCTCGAATGGTTTTCGGAGCGCACGGGCGTGAACCTGTTCTGACGGGGCGCGGGCTTCACCCGGCCTGCGGGCCGGCCCGCCCTCCTGCCGGGACGATGCGAAAAGGACCGAATGCGTGACGATCGAGACCCCCGGCAGGCCCAGCAAGGCGGCCGCCCCGAAGAAGATCGAGGGAATCCAGCTCCTGCGCGCGCTCGCCGCGATCCTCGTCGCCGCCTTCCACCTGAACGGGTCGATGGTGAACGATTACGGCTATGACGGCCTGCTCGGCCTCTTCCGGCATGGGGAGGCGGGGGTGGACCTGTTCTTCGTCATCTCCGGATTCATCATCCTGCACACGACGCTGAAGCGGCCGGAGATGACGAGGAACGCGTTTCTCGAGGCCCGGGCCTTCCGCATCTATCCGATCTACTGGGCGATCCTCGCCGCCTATCTCCTTCTCGCGGTCGTCGGGGCCCGGTTCGGGGTCGAGGCCGGCTATGCGACCGACCCGCTCACCGTCCTGAACAGCGCGGCGCTCTTTCCCTATCCTCGCGAAGTCATCACGATTGCATGGACACTGACGATCGAAGTCCTGTTCTACCTCGTCTTCGCGCTGACCTTCTTCCGCTTTGGCGTCAAAGGGTTCCTGACGGCCATGCTCGCCTGGGTGCTTCTCTCGCAGGCGGTCAAGGCGGCCGGTTTCGAGGGGCCCTGGACCGCCCTCACCCTCTATACCGGCAATGCCGAATTCCTCTACGGCGCGCTCCTCGCGCTCGCCTTCGCGCAGGGCCGGATGCCCGCCGCGCTTCCCGTGCTTCTCGCCGGGGTGGTGGGCTTCTCGGCTTTCTTGTGGACCGGCGGCGAGGGATACGGGCCGCTTTCCTCGCGCGAGTTCGGCGCCGGGATTCCGGCCGCCGCGATCCTCTACGGCATTCTGGGCCTCGGCGGGCGCCTGCCGCGCGTCTTCACCCTGCTCGGCGATGCCTCCTATGTCCTCTACCTGATCCACCTCCTGGCCTTCTCGGTGCTGTTGCGGGTCTTCGGCAGCGTGCTGGCGCAGGGGGGGCTCCTTCAGGAGGCGGCCCTGCTGGTGATGCTGGTCGCCGTCACCGCCGCGTCGGCCATCGTCCACCTCCTCGTCGAGCAGCCGCTTCAGCGCTGGTACAGGGCGCGGCGCCGCGAACGCATATCGGCGACGGCTCGACCGGCGGCCGGGCGCTCCTAAGTCGAGGCGGTGATGACCGATTCCCCTCCCCCTCCCGCGGCGAGCCTCGGCGAGGACTTTTCCGTAGCGGTGCAGCCCGCGCGGTTCCCGAAGCATGTCCTGCGCTTCCGCAATGACCGCTGGGCCGGGCGGGTGGGCCTCGCGGCGCTCGATGGCGAAGCCTGGACGGAGCATTTCGGGCGCTTCGCCCCTTTGCCGGACAATCTGGCCGAGCCCCTGGCCCTCGCCTATCACGGCCACCAGTTCCGCGTTTACAATCCCGATATCGGAGACGGCCGCGGCTTCCTCTTCGCGCAGCTGCGCGATGGGCGCGACGGCCGACTTCTCGATCTCGGCACGAAGGGGTCGGGCACAACGCCCTTCTCGCGCGGCGGGGACGGGCGGCTGACCCTCAAGGGCGGCGTGCGGGAGGTGCTGGCGACCGAAGGGCTCGAGGCGCTCGGCGTCTACACCTCCAAGAGCTTCAGCCTGATCGAGACGGGCGAGGCGCTTCTGCGCGGCGACGAGCCGAGCCCGACGCGGTCCGCCGTGCTCGTCCGCCTGTCGCACAGCCATATCCGCTTCGGCGCGTTCCAGAGGCTCGCCTTCCTCCTGAACGTCGAAGGCATCGAGACGCTGCTGGACCATGCCTGCGCGCTGCATTTCCCGCAGCTCGCGGAGCTGCCGCGCGAGGAGAAGCCGCCGGCCTTCCTGCGCGCGGTGGCGGTGCGGTCGGCCCGCCTCGCCGCGTCCTGGATGGCGGCGGGCTTCGTGCACGGCGTTCTGAACACGGACAACATGAACGTGACGGGAGAGAGCTTCGATTACGGCCCGTGGCGCTTCCTGCCAAAGGTCGATCCGGGCTTCACCGCCGCCTATTTCGACCATGCGGGCCTTTATGCCTATGGCCGCCAGGCCGAGGCGGTCCTTTGGAATCTCGGCCAGCTCGGCGGCGCGCTCCTGCCGCTTTCCGGCGAGGACGCGCTGAACGAAGCGCTCGGCGCGTTCCCCGCCGCCTATCAGGAGGCCGTCGCCGACGCCTTCTTCGCCCGCCTCGGCCTGACCCGCGGCGGCGGGGAAGAGGACGGCGCCTTCGTGCAGGACCTTCTGCGCTGGATGCAGATGAGCGGCGCGCCCTTCGAGCAGACGATGTTCGATCTCTTCTGCGGGAAGGCGGGCACGGCGCGCCGCGCCGCAAGCCCGTCCGCCGCGCTCTACGCGGCCGCCGCCTTCGCGCCGCTGGCCGAACGGCTCGACGCCATGAAGCCGGAGCGGCCAGAGCGCTTGGACGCCCCCTATTTCGCCCGGCCCGAGCCCGAGACGCTGGTCATCGAGGAGGTCGAGCGGGTCTGGGACAGGATCGACGAAGCCGATGACTGGTCCGCCTTCGAAGAGAAGATCGCCGGACTGCGCGAGGCGGGCGCGGCCTATGATCTGCGGCCGCTATCGGCGCCGGAGGGACATGTCCCAATGGCGCCTCGCTGAATCACACGGGAACGTGATAATTTGCTTTCCCTGGCCCCGGCACCGGCCTAGCCTACCGTCTCGTAACACAGTCGGGGGGCATCCCAGTGAAGGTCCAGCATCTCGCCGTTCTCGCGGCACTCTTACCCATGTGCGCCTGCGCGACGGTCACGCGCGGCACCAAGGAGGTCATGGTCATCGAGTCCACGCCCAGCGGAGCGCTCGTCTCTCTCAGCAATGACAAGATGAGCGGCGCCATGACCTGCACCACGCCCTGCACCGTCGAGATGCCGCGCAAGCGCGGCTTCGAGGTGACGGTCGAGAAGGAAGGCTACGAGACGATCCAGACCAAGGTGATCACGCAGGTCGCCGGCGGCGGGGCGGCGGGCATGGCCGGCAATGTCCTGGTCGGCGGCGTGATCGGCGCAGGCGTCGATGTGGCATCCGGGGCGATGAACGAGTTCAAGCCGAACCCGCTCGTGCTGACCCTCGTGCCGCTGGCCGTCGCGCCGCAGGCCGAAAATGACGTGCAGGACGCACCCGTGCCGAAGGCCGACGAGGAGGCCGAGCTCGGCAGCTGACCGCCGACGCTCTCGACCCGGCGGCCGCTTCGCGGGACGCGGCCGCCTTCCCTCCCCTTCCGCGCCGGGAATGGCGGGCTCTGCCTCTAAAGGCTCGCCCGGAGCGGCGCGGCGTTCAAGAAGGGTGCCGCGACAAGGGCGCCGGGAGATCGGACTTGCGGCTCTTGCGCCTTGCCCTGCTTGTTCTTCTTTCCGCCTGCGTCACCACGGCGGACAGCCCGGTCGATGCGGCCTTCACCAGCGCCTATGCGCCGCCTGCGGTCCGCGTGCGCGTCACGGATGCGGAGGAGCTGCCGGGCACCTACGACCTGGCCTTCAGAGAAGCCGGCCTGACCCGCGCCGGCGCGCCGCTGGACGGTTCGGCGGCCGCCTGGGTGGAGCGGACGCTGGCGGAGCGGCTCGGCGAGCAGCTGTCCCCCGCCTATACGGGCAGGCGGCGCGCACAGCTCGAAGTTGCGGTCGTTAACGTGATCCTGCCGGACGCCACGCGCTTCACGCCGCTTTCGGGCATGAAGAGCTTCGCCGTCGAGGCGCGCCTTCTCGACGGCGAAGGCCGCGTCCTGGCCGAGACCACCCGGCCCTTCACCGTGCTGAGCGAGATGCAGAAGCGCCGCTTCGGCCGTTCTGCCTGGTCGCGCCTTGGCGAAACCGATCGCCTGCGGGTCGAGGCGGTGATGAGCCTGACCGAGAGCGCGGCTCTTGTCATTGCCGATGCGATGACCGGCGGCAGCGTGCAGACGGGCCTGTCCGGCGGCTTCACGGCCTATCCCGAAAGGATCGGCGGCCGTTAAGAGTTTTCGCCTGCCGGTCGTGCTAGACCCGGGGCATGACCCAGAGGCCGCAGAAGAACGCGCTGGTCCTCTCCGGCGGCGGCGCGCGGGGCGCCTATCAGGTCGGCGTCCTCAAGGCGCTGGCCGAGCGCGTGCCGCCCGGCACCAATCCCTTCCGCGTGGTGACGGGCCTGTCCGTCGGCGCGATCAATGCCGCCGTGCTGGCAGAGGGCGCGGACGATTTTCCCGGCGCCGTCGCCAAGCTCGAGCGGCTCTGGCGCTCGCTGCGCTCCCATTCGGTCTATGATACGCGCTGGTCGACGCTCGCGACCCGCGCTGCGGGCTGGCTCGGCTCGCTCGGCTTCGGCTGGGCCGGCGCCAAGGCTCCGCCTTCGCTTCTCGACGCGCAGCCTCTGGCAGAGCTTCTCGCCTCCCATGTCGATTTCGACCGCGTCGCGGCGATGGCGGACGGCGCGCCGCTCGACGCGCTCGCCATCACCGCCTCCTCCTATGAGAGCGGCAAGGCCGTCACCTTCTTCGCAGGCTCGGTGCCGACCGATGACTGGCAGAGGGCGCGGCGGACGGGGCGGCGGGTCAGGATGCAGGCCGAGCACATCCTCGCCTCCGCCGCCCTGCCGATCGTCTTTCCGTCCGTCGAGGTCGAGGGCGAATGGTATGGCGACGGCGCCCTGCGCCAGGTCGCCCCGCTGTCGCCCGCCATACATCTGGGCTGCGACCATCTCTTCCTGATCGGCGCCCGCGACAGCCGCCAGGACGTGCTCAGCCATGCCGCGATCGAGGAGGGGCCGACCCCCTATCCGACGGTCGGCCTGATCGGCGGCCAGCTTCTGGACATCGTCTTCAACGACAACATGGACGCCGATATCGAGCGCTGTGCACGGATCAACCGGACATTGGAGGTGATGCAGCCCGAGCGGCGCGCGCAGACCCCGCTCCGGCCCGTCGCGATCGAACGGATCAATCCCTCGCGCGACATCCGCCTCATAACGGCCGAGCATGCCAGCGCCCTGCCGCCCACCGTCAAGCTGCTCCTCACCGCGATCGGTGCCTACAAGGCGCCGTGGGTCCTGCCGAGCTATCTGACCTTCGAGCCCGGCTTCATCGGTGCACTGATCGACCTTGGCTATCGGGACGGCAAGCGCCGCGCGAGCGGGCTGAAGGCGTTTCTGGGCGTATCCGAGGGCCGCGCCATGCAACGGGCCCGCAGCGTCGCCGCCGCGGACCTCGTCGTCGACGAGTAGGCTCAGCCGGCCTGCCCCGCAAAACCGCCGAATTGGTAGCGGTAGGTCAGATTGAGGTTGAACGCCCCATAGTCCTGTTCCATCGTGAACGGATCGCCGAACGCATCGACATCGTCGCCTTCGAACGTTCCGCTGCCATGATAGGCGGCCTCGAGACCGAGCGCGTGGCTGCGCGCGAAGGGCAGAAGGATCCCGCCCTTCACCTGATAGCCGAGAGCGCGGTCCAGGGGATCGGCGAGATCGATGCCCGCATCGTCCTCGAGATCGTCCGCGCGGAACTCGGCGATGCCGATGCCGATGCCGCCATAGGGAACGAAGCGGCCGCCGGGTTTCCCGTACAGGACGGCGTTCAGCGACAGGAGGCTCGTTCCGATGACGATGTTCTCGTCGAGCGTGCTCGTATCGCTCAGGCGCGCGCTCGATTCGAATTCGAGCGCGAAGCGCGGCCTGATCCTGTAGCCGAGGAGGAGGCTCCCCGCGACGCCCGTATTCGGCTCGAGCGCGCCGCTCTCGGACAAGGGAAGGCCGTCGAGGTCGACGCCTTGGAGTTCGTATTCCCCATTCCCCGGGAAGGCCGCGCCGAGGCCGGTGCCGAGGTAGAAGCGGCCGCCATCCTGGGCGGCGGCAGGCATGCAGGAAGCGCTCGCGGCGAGCGCCGCGGCGATGATCGTTCTCATCTCGATGTGTCCCGAAAAGGATGTCCCCTGCCCGCCCTCATTACAAGAGAGACCGGACACTTCCCTTTAGGACATTCGAAGAGGCGGCGCGACGGCGAAGTCCTCCCGGATCAAGACTTCGCAAGATCCGCACAGTCGCCGCCGCGCCGCCGACAGGCTTAGTAGCCGTAGCCGAAATTGAAGCGATAGGTCGCCATGACGCTGACGCCGCCATAGGAGACTTCGAGGCTGTCATCGACGTCGAAATCGCCGGCGCCGAGATAGTTCACCTCGAGGCCGAGGGCCTGCGTGTTCTCCATGATGGGGAAATTGACGCCGGCCTTGGCCTGGTAGCCGAAGACGCCGTCCGTGTCGTCGAGATTGGCGTCGAGATAGCCGACGCCGAAGCCCGCATAGGGCTGGAACCGGCCCTGGGTCGGGGCGTTGAGCACGCCGTTCACCATGAAGGCGGTCGTGCGCAGGTCGTCATCGCTGATATTGCCTTCGAAATCGGTGTTGCGGCCCGCGATCTCGGCCTCGATCGCGAAGACCGGGGCGAGGCGGTAGCCGAACAGCGCGCTGGCGGCGAAGCCCGTATCATAGTCGATCGCTTCGGTGCCGAAGCCGTCGAGCGTGGCTTCGTCCTCGGTCACGAAATAGGCGCCGAGGCCGACCTGAAGGTAGGATTCGCCGCGATCCTGCGCGAGCGCCGCGCCGGGAAGAAGGGCCGCGGCCGATGCCGCGACGAGAAGAGGCTTGTTCATTTGAGACAGTCCACAGGGTGTTGAAGATGCACGGCACGCGTGTGCCGACACCGTCCGCCTGCAAGGTCAGGATGAACAGCGCCTTAACGCGCCTCAGCCTGCGAAGGGGTCGCGCATCAGGATCACGTCTTCCCGCTCTGGCGAGGTGGAGACGAGGGCGACGGGGCAGTCGATCAGCTCCTCGATGCGGCGCACATATTTCACCGCCTCGGCGGGAAGGTCCGCCCAGGAGCGCGCGCCCGCGGTCGAACCCGACCAGCCCGGCATCTCTTCGTAGACCGGCTGGACCCGCGCCTGAATCTCCTCGCCCGAAGGCAGGTGGTCGAGCGGTTCGCCGTCCAGCTCATAGCCCGTGCAGACCTTGAGCGTGTCGAAGCCGTCGAGGACGTCGAGCTTGGTCAGGGCGATGCCGTCCACGCCCGAAATCTTGAGCGACTGGCGCACCAGCGCCGCGTCGAACCAGCCGCAGCGGCGCTTGCGTCCCGTCACCGTGCCGAATTCATGGCCGCGCTCGCCCAGGCGCTGCCCCGTCTCGTCCTCGAGCTCGGTCGGAAAAGGCCCCGAGCCCACGCGGGTCGTATAGGCCTTGCAGATGGCGAGCGTGTAGCCGACCGAAGAAGGCCCGACACCCGCGCCCGCCGCAGCCTGCCCCGCCACCGTGTTGGACGAGGTGACGAAGGGATAGGTGCCGTGATCGACGTCGAGGAGAACGCCTTGCGCGCCTTCGTAGAGGATGCGCTTTCCGGCCTTGCGCGCCTCGTCGAGCAGGCGCCAGACCGGCTGAGCATAGGGCAGGAGCGCACCGGCGATGCCGCGCAGCTCTTCGGCCAGCGCATCGGCGTCGATCGCCTTCGCGCCGAAGCCCGCGCGCAGCGCGTTGTGGTGGGTCAGGAGGCGGTCGAGCTTGGGGCCGAGCGCATCCGGCGAGCGGAGGTCCGCGACGCGGATCGCGCGGCGGCCGACCTTGTCCTCATAGGCGGGGCCGATGCCCCGGCCCGTCGTGCCGATCTTGCCCGCGCCCGCCGCGCCTTCGCGCAGGCGGTCGAGTTCCCCGTGGAAGGGCAGGATCAGGCAGGCATTCTCGGCGATGGCGAGGCTGACCGGGTCGATCCGAACGCCCTGCCCGCGCAGCCGCTCGACCTCGTCCTTGAAGGCGAAGGGGTCGATGACGACGCCGTTTCCGATCACCGAGACCTTGCCGCCGCGCACGATGCCCGAGGGCAGCAGCGAGAGCTTGTAGACCTTCCCGTCCACGACCAGCGTATGCCCGGCATTGTGCCCGCCCTGGAAGCGCACGACCACATCCGCGCGCGCGGACAGCCAGTCCACGATCTTGCCCTTGCCCTCGTCGCCCCACTGGGCGCCGACCACCGCCACGTTCGCCATTTCGCGCTCCGGAAGAATGTCGCGCGGACCATAGGCACGGCGCGCAAAGGCGCAAGCTCACAACCAGGCTTAAGCCGGGATTAAGTCAGATGTGGGAGACCGGGCGCAGCAGTCACTTCCCGAGGTTCTCATGCGCGCGTCGATCAGCACACTCGTCCTGGCCGCAGCGGCGGGTCTCAGCCCGGCGCTGGCGCAGAGTGCCGATGATGGCGGCGCCTATGATCCGAGCGCCTATCGCGACGCCTATTTCACGAGCGATCGCCCCGCCATGCCGCAGGGCAAGGTGACCCCGGAGCCGCAGAACGATCCGCTGGCCGACCTGCCCCGGCTGCCCGCCCCAGAAGCGGCGCCGGAAGCCCCGACCCGCATCGCGGCCGCGCAGTCCTATCGCTCGCCGCAGAGCCGCGCCGCCCGGCAGAGCGAGGACCGCCAGGTCGGCGTGATGGCCGGACAGCAGGTTCCCGCCGGAACGCCCTATTACACCTCGCCCCTGCGCCGCCAGCGCACGGCGGGCAGCGTTCTGGGCGGCCGGATCGAGGCGCGCGTCGGCTATGACATGGTCGAGATCGCCAACCCCGCCCCGGCGGAGGACCTCAAGAGCGAGGGCGTCCTCTACGGGATCAGCGGCGGCTATGACCGCCGCTTCGGCAACATGTTCATCGGCGGCTTCGCCTCGGTCGACTTCTCCGAAGCGAGCGAGATGAGCACGGTGAGCGACAGCTTCGACAACGGCGCCGGCACCGTCACCGAAACGCTGATCGAGATGGAAAGCGGCATGGACCGCGACATCGAGGTCGGCGTGCGCGGCGGCTTCACCACGGACCGCTTCCGCGTCTACGCCCTCGCCGCGCTGACCAATGCGGTGCGCACGGCGAAGACCACGACGACCGAGACGGTGACGGACGCGACCGACCCCGACAATCCCGAGACCACCGTCAACGGACCGACCGAGGCGCCCGAAGCGCGCTTCTTCGACGATGGCTGGCGCGTGGGCGGCGGCGCCGAGGTCAGCCTGACCCGAGGCCTCTACATCAAGGCCGAGTACCGCTACTCGCAATATGACGAGGACTATACCCGCCACCAGGCGGTGACAGGCGTGGGCCTGCGCTTCTAGGCGGCTTGCCGCGGCCGCGCGGAGGGCCTAGCGCCCGCCCATGCTGAACGGCCGAACCCAGACGCCGCCTTCGGGCAGGCGCTCATCGCGCGTGGCGCCGCCCGTGACGGCGGCCGCCCCGGCTGCGCCGCGGCGTCCGGGGCGCACGGAATGGCTGATGATGCTCGGCGTGGCGATCATCGGCGGGTCGAGCTTCGCCGCCATCAGGATCGCCGTCGAGACCGCGCCCGCCCCCATCGTCAGCGCAGGGCGGCTCTGGATCGCCTTCGCCTTCATGCTCGTCTACACGCTGCGCACCGGCCGGACGATGATGCCGCTGAGGAGCGGCGGAGGGCTCAGCCCGGCCTGGGGCTATGCGCTCGCCGTCGGCCTCATCGGCTATGCGATGCCGCACATGCTGATCCCGGTGGCGCAGCAGACGGTCAGCTCGCTCCTCGCGGGCATCTACATGGCCTTCATGCCGATTGCGACCGTGCTTCTGGCGGCCGCCTTCGCGGACGAGCCGCTGACGCCGCGAAAGAGCCTCGGCTTCGTCGGCGGCACGGCGGGAGTCCTGATCCTGATCGGGCCGCAGGCGCTCTCGAACCTCCTCTCCGCCGATGTCCGGGCGCAGCTTCTCCTGCTCGTCGCCGTGACCGGCTATGCCGTGGCGAGCGTCCTGATGCGGCGCGCGCCCGAAGTGCCCGCCCGCAGCTTCGCCACGGGCTTCCTCCTGTCGGGCGCCCTTCTCGCCACGCCCCTGGCGCTGGCTTCGGACTGGCAATCCGTCAGCCTCTCCTCCTGGGCGGCCATCGCCTATCTCGGCATCTTCCCCACTGGCCTCACCGCGATCTTCATCATCCTGACGATCAAGCGGGTCGGCGCGGGCTTCCTGTCGCTCTCGGCCTATCTGTCGCCGGTGACGGCGATCCTGCTCGGCGTCGCGCTGTTCGGCGAGGCGCTGGCGATGCGGCACGTGCTCGGCCTCGGCGCGATCATGGTCGGCCTCGTCCTCGCCGAGCCGCAGAGCGGGCGGGCTTTGTCGCGCTGGCTTCTCAGACGGCGATCCGCCCCCGCAGATAGGTGACGGCACCGCCCGTGAGGCGGACCCTGTCGCCATCGAGGACGCAGTTCACCTTGCCGCCCCGGGCGCTCGCCTGGAAGGCGGAAAGCTCCGTCTTGCCCAGCCTCTCCGCCCAGTAAGGCGTCAGCATGCAATGGGCCGAGCCCGTCACCGGATCCTCGGTGATGCCCACCGTGGGCCCGAAGAAGCGCGAGACGAAATCGAAGTCCTCTCCCGGCGCGGTGACGCAGACGCAGTCGGTCGCCACGCCCTCGCGCGGGCTGCGGATCTCGCCGAGCGCGAGGAGATTCGGCCGGAGCGCGCGCAGCGCCGCCTCGTCCGGCAGCACGGCGAGGAGGTACTGCCCGGCGAGCACGGCTTCGAGCGGCGCTCCCAGCGCCTCGGCCAGCCCCTCGGGCGCCGAGATCGGTTCGGGCGGATCGGCCGGAAAGTCGAGGACATAGGCTTCCCCCTCCCGCGCCACCGAGAGCGCGCCGGAGAGGGTGTCGAAGCGCAGGGACGCCGCCGCCTCGTCAAGCTCGGTATAAAGAACATGCGCCGTGGCGAGGGTCGCGTGCCCGCAAAGCGGCACCTCGGCGCCGGGCGTGAACCAGCGCAGGTCGTAATGCCCCTCGCCCTTGCGCACGGCGAAGGCGGTTTCCGCGAGATTGTTCTCGGCCGCGATGGCTTGGAGGGTTTCGTCGGGCAGGAAAGCGTCCAGCACCATCACCCCCGCCGGATTGCCGGTGAACAGGCGCTCGGCGAAAGCGTCGACCTGGAACATGTCTCTGCTTGTCATGCCTGCACCTCGGCCACAGCCCGTTCATAGGCGGCGTTGATCGCCGCCATCCTGTGTTCGGCGATGCGCAAGAGGTCGGGCGGCACGCCGCGCGCGACCAGCGCGTCGGGATGGTTGTCGCGGGCGAGCTTGCGATAGGCGCTCTTGACCGCGTCGGGGGACGCATCGGCCTCGAGGCCGAGCACGGCGTAAGGATCGTCCCGGTCAAGGCCGATATGGGCGGCCTTGACCCGCCGCCAGGCCGCGGGGCTGAGGCCGAACGCCTCGGCGGCCTCTTCGAGCAGCCGCATCTCTTCGGGATGGGCGACCCCGTCGGCGAGCGCGACATAGAAGAGGCAGTCGAGCACGTCCTCGAGGATCGGCGCATCGTCCGAGAAGAGGCGCCCCACCTGCTTGGCATATGTGCCAAAGCCCGCCACGTCCTGCTGGGCCAGGGTGAAGAGCATGCGCACCCGCGATTCTTCTTCGGCCGGGAAGGTGAAG
Source organism: Parvularcula oceani (assembly GCF_000733125.1). Classification (GTDB taxonomy): domain Bacteria; phylum Pseudomonadota; class Alphaproteobacteria; order Caulobacterales; family Parvularculaceae; genus Parvularcula; species Parvularcula oceani. The sequence goes on from NZ_JPHU01000002.1 coordinate 61,750, forward strand.
AAGCTGCCGAAGGCTGCGACCTCGTCCTGCGTCACCATGCCGTCGGCCTTGGCCATCTTGGCCGAAAGAGCGATGAGCGCGATCGAGAACACGGCGGCGTCGCGCCGCTTCCTTCGCTCCTCCATCGCCTCCATCACGGCGCCGAGCGTGCGCTCGCGCGCCTCCGAGAGAATGGCCTGAATGCGGTCCCAGAGATTCATGGGGGCCTGTTAGCCTGCTCCGGCAGCGAAGTCGCCTTCTGCCGCTGCATACCGTGTTTTCGGGACGGCGAAGAGACGGTTAGAGGGGAGCCACAGACGCGAAGGAGCGACCCCATGGCCATCGAAAGCGTGAATCCAGCCGATGAAAGCGTGATCGAGCGCTTCGAGGCGCATTCGGACGGCTTCGTCGACGAGGCGCTGGACCGCAGCGTCGCGGCCGTCGAAACGCTGCGCGCGACCGGGGTGCATGGCCGCGCCGCCCTGCTGAACGAAGCCGCCTCCGTTCTGGAACGCCGCAAGGACAGCCTCGCCGCCGTCATGACCGAAGAGATGGGCAAGACGCTGGCCTCGGCCAAGGCCGAAGTGGGCAAATGCGCCGCCGCCTGCCGCTATTACGCGGAGAACGCCGAGGGCTTCCTCGCCGAAGAGGCGGTGGTGATCGAACGGGGCGAGGGGCGGATCGTGCACCTGCCGCTCGGGCCCATCCTCGCGGTCATGCCCTGGAACTTTCCCCTCTGGCAGGTCTTCCGCTTCGCCGCGCCCGCGCTGGCCGCCGGCAATACGGGGCTCCTCAAGCATGCCTCCAACGTGCCGCGCTGCGCGCTCGCCATCGAGGACGTGCTGAAGGAAGCGGGCTTCCCCGAGGGGGCGTTCCAGACGCTGCTCATCGGCGCCTCCAAGGTCGAGAGCGTCCTGCGCGACGACCGGGTGCGCGGCGCGACGCTGACCGGCTCGGGGCCGGCAGGCTCGGCCGTGGCGAGCACGGCCGGCGACGAGATCAAGCCGAGCCTGATGGAGCTCGGCGGCTCGGACCCCTTCCTCGTCATGCCCTCCGCCGATCTCGACGCGGCGGTGAAGGCCGCGGTGATGGGGCGCACGCAGAACAACGGCCAGTCCTGCATCGCCGCCAAGCGCTTTCTGGTCCATGCGGATGTCTATGAGGCGTTCCGCGAACGCTTCGTCGCCGCCGTCGGCGCGCTCAAGATCGGCGATCCGAAGGCGGATGACACGGATATCGGCCCCCTCTCCACGGCAGGAACCCGCGAAGACGCAGAAGAGCTGGTCGACGACGCGCTGCGCGCCGGCGCCACGCGCCTTGTCGGAGCGGAGCGGATCGAGGGGCCCAATGGCGGCAAGGGGTACTGGTACGCGCCGGGCATCCTCGAAGGGATCACACAGGATGCCCGCGCCTATCGCGAGGAGCTCTTCGGTCCCGTCGCGCTTCTCTTCAAGGTGCCCGACCTCGATGCGGCGATCGAGCTCGGCAATGACACGGCCTTCGGCCTCGGCTCCGTCATCTTCACGCAGGACGAGGCGGAAATGCGCGAGGCGGTGCACAGGCTCGATGCAGGCGCCACGGCGATCAACCGCATCGTCGCCTCGGACCCCCGCCTGCCGTTCGGCGGCGTGAAGACGTCCGGCTATGGCCGGGAACTCGCCCGCGACGGCATGATGGCCTTCGTGAACCGCAAGACGGTGACGCGGCTCTAGGCCCTCTCGTCGCGCTCCCGCCGCGCATGGACGAGGAGCGCGACGCCGATCGCGCCGGGAAAGAGCGACACCGCCGTCAGGATCGGAAAGACCTGCGGATCGTCCGAAGCCTTGCCGACGATGAAGCCGAAGAGGATGAGAGCCACGGCCACCGCGATCAGGATCAGCCCGGCGACGCCTCGGCCGCCACCGCCCTCGTCTTCGCCCGCGGAGCGCTTGAGCTCTCTCACCGTGGCGGCGTCGAGCGGGACGCCTGCCCGGATCGCCTCGCGGATCGTCTCCTGCACCGCCTGCGCCTTGAGCCAGCTCGCAATGCTGGTGATGAGGACGATCAGGACCACGAAGCCGAACGCCCCGAGCGGCGCGTCGAAGCCGCCGAACAGCGATTCGATGTCGAACATGAAAAGCACTCCCCCGTGCTGACGGACGGGTTGTGACCCGAACATTGCCGAAGGGCAAGGCGGCAGGACACTCTCTGCCGGAGGGGCCCGCGCGGTCCCGGCGAGGCGCATCGTTTGGAACCTTCGCTGCCCGGCACGAGTCTGCTGGGAAAGACCGACAAGGAGGTCCGCGATGCTGAAGACAGGCGCACCAGCCCCGGAGCTGACGGTTCCCCTCGCAGAAGGCGGCAGCTGGCGGCTGAAGGATCAGTCCCCCGAGGCCTTCACGCTCCTCGTCTTCTATCGCGGCTATCACTGCCCGATCTGCAAGGCGCAGCTCGAGGAGATGTCGCGCCGCCGCAGCGAATTCGCGAGAGCGGGCCTCTCTCCTTTCTGCGTCAGCATGGACAGTCCCGAACGCATCGGCCGCACGACGGAGGAATGGGATATCGGCGGGCTGATCGTCGGCCACGGCCTGACGGCCGAGCAGGCCCGGCAATGGGGCCTTTTCCTGTCCAAGGGCGAGAAGGACGGGGAGCCCGCCCTCTTCAGCGAGCCCGGCATGGCCCTCATCCGGCCCGACTGCACGCTCTATGCGGCATGGGTGCAGTCCGTGCCCTTCGCCCGGCCAGGCCTCGACGACCTTCTTTCCGGCGTGAAATTCGTCACCGAGAACGACTATCCGGTCCGGGGGACAGCGGCGTGAGAGTGCTGACAGCTTGCGCCGCCCTCCTCGCCTGCCTTCTCGTTCCCGCTGCCGCCCAGACGGGCGCGGAGATCGCGCTGCGCACCAATACGGACGCCGAGAACGTCACCGACGGCGCATTCGTCCCGGCGCGTGCGGGCTTCACGGCCACCGTGCAGGACCTCGAAGTGCCCTATGAGCGCTTCTTCGCCCTCGCCCTGCCCGGCGAGGTCGTGGAGTTCGAGGTGCAGGCGCGGCCCGACAGCCCCGCCTTCGCCTTCGATGCGGGCAGCATCGAAGAGGTCATCGAAGGCCCCCAGAGCCTCGCCTTCGAAGCGCCAGCGACGCCGGGCCCCTATCCGGTGACGATCACCTCCCCCGAAGGCGAGACGATGACGGTGACCGTCTTCGTGCTGGTGCCCGCGAGCCAAGTCGAGGACGGCGAGCTCGAGGGCTACAGGATCGGCGCCTATCCCGACACGCCGCTTCGCGGCCTCGACAGCTACCTTCCGCCGGAGGGCTTCATCCGCATGCCGCCGGAGCTCCATGACTACGAGATCAGCCCGCATTTCCGCCTGGGCCAGTTCGTCACCAAGCAGGGCGGCAGCGAACCCGTGAAGTTCCTGCTTGTCCGGCCCGAGCTCGTCCTCAAGCTTGAGCAGCTCCTCGCCTACGTCAACGAGCAGGGCATCCGCGCCGACAGCTTCTACGTCATGTCGGGCTACAGGACGCCCTATTACAACGAGGCGATCGGCAACGTCGAATATTCGCGTCATCAATGGGGCGATGCGGCCGATATCTATGTCGACCGGGCGCCGCAGGATCAGAACATGGACGATATCGATGGCGACGGGCAGGTGCTGCGCAAGGATGCAGGGCGGCTCTACGACCTCGCAGAGGATGTCGACAATCTGACCGAGCTTCGCCGCTATCGCGGCGGGGTCGGCGAGTATGGCGCGACCTCCGCCCACGGACCCTTCGTGCATGTCGACACGCGCGGCACGCCCGCGCGCTGGGGCCGGAACTAGCCCCTAGCCGAGATCGCGCAGCAGGCGCTGCTTCTGGCGGTTCCAGTCACGCGATTTCTCGGTCGCCCGCTTGTCGTGGAGCTGCTTGCCCTCGGCGAGCGCGATGTCGAGCTTGGCGATTCCGCGCGAATTGAAGAACAGCTTGAGCGGCACGATGGTGAAGCCCTTGCGCTCCACCGCGCCGGTCAGGCTCGCCACCTGCCGCTTGTGCAGGAGGAGCTTGCGGTTGCGCTTGGGCGAGTGGTTCTCGCGATTGCCGCCCGAATATTCGAGGATGTTCGAGTTGATCAGCCAGATCTCGGTCCCGTTCGGCCCCGCTTCGGGCGAGCAATAGCTCTCGGCGATATTGGCCTTGCCCTCGCGAAGGGCCTTCACCTCCGTCCCGGTCAGGACGATGCCCGCCTCGATGACGTCGTCGAGCTTGTATTCGTGGCGGGCGCGCCGGTTCTCGGCGACGACCTTGATCGAGGGAGAGTGCTTTCGGGCCATGGCCTAGAGATCGAGGCCCGCCATGGCTTCGTCAACTCTGCGCCGCGCCGCGTCCGAGGCGGGCACGAGCGGGAGGCGGAATTCCTCTTCGCAGAGGCCGAGCCGCGAGAGCGCGTATTTGACCGGGGTGGGATTGGTATCGGCGAAGAGCGCTTCTGCCAGCGGGGTGATCTTGTCCTGAAGGGCGAGCGCCTCGTTCCAGCGGCCTTCGAGGCAGGCCTCCTGGAGCTGCGCGGAAAGCTTGGGCGCGACATTGGCCAGAACCGAGATGCAGCCCCGGCCGCCCATCGCATTGAAGCCGACCACGGTCGCGTCCTCGCCCGAGACCTGCACGAAGCCTTCGGCGCATTGGAGGCGGTGGCGCGCGACGCGGGCGAGGTCGCCGGTCGCGTCCTTGACGCCGACCACGCGCTCGAGCCGCGACAGCCGCGCCATGGTCGCCACCGAGATGTCCGAAGCGGTGCGGCCGGGCACGTTGTAGATCACGATGGGCAGGGACGTCGCCTCGTGGAGCGCCTCGTAATGGGCGAAGAGGCCGTCCTGGCTCGGCTTGTTGTAATAGCCCGTGGTGGCGAGGATCGCGTCCGCGCCCGCATCTTCGGCGCCGGCGGCGAGGCGGATCGCTTCGGCGGTGTTGTTCGAACCCGCCCCCGCGATCACCGGCACGCGCCCCTTCGTCGCCTTCACGCAGGCGGCCACGACGCAGAGATGCTCCTCCATCGACACGGTCGGGCTTTCCCCGGTTGTGCCCACGGGAACGAGGCCGTGCGTGCCCGCCGCGATCTGCCGTTCGATCATCGCCTCATAGGCTTCTTCGTCCACTGCGCCGCCCTTGAACGGGGTGACGAGGGCGGTGATGGAGCCGCGAAGCCAGTTCGCCTTTGTATCAGTCATGCCCGCGAGCTACGCGCCCGCCCGCCTGTGGGCAAGACGGCCTTCTCGTCATGTCACTACACGCGGCGCCGGAGGCATGTTAGCGTCGCCCGGTCATGACTTTGCGCATCGGGCGGGGCGCCCTTTTCCTGATCGGACTGACCGCGCTCGCAGCGCCCGCTGCGGCGGATGCCGCGCCGAGCCCGGCCCTCAAGCCGCCTGCCCCGACCTCGCCTTACGTCTCGCCCGCCGACGAGGCGGTCCTCAAATCGCTCTTCGAGGCGCTGGACCGCCGCCGCTACGGCCTCGCCGACACGCTGCGCCGGGATGTGGGAGAGCCCGTGGCGCGGTCGCTCGCCGACTGGGCCTATTACCGCTCGGATGCGGAGGACGTGCCGCTATCCGCCTATGACGCCTTCCTGACCGATCACCCCGATTGGCCGCAGACCGGCACGATCCAGGCCCGCGCCGAGGCGCTTCTGGACGAGGAGACGCCCGCGCAGGCGGTCCTGTCCTTCTTCGGGTCCCGCGATCCCGTCACCGCCGAGGGCCGCCTCCTGCTCGGGCGGGCGCTGATCGAGACCGGCAGCGAGGAGGCGGGGGCGCAGGAGATCCGCCGCGCTTGGATCGAGCACAATTGGAGCGCGTCCGAAGAGCGGGACATCCTGTCCCGCTTCGGTGCCGTGCTGCGGGATGAGGATCACGCCGCCAAGGTCGACCGGCAGCTCTTCGACATCATCGCCACCAATTCGCAGCGCCTCCTGCCCCTCCTGCCGCAGCCCGAGCGGCGCGAGGCGGAGGCGCGGATCGCCCTCCTCAAGCGCGACCGCAACGCGCTGTCGCTCTACGAGGCGCTGCCGCAGGCCTCGAAGGACGATGCCGGCGTGCTGCACGCCCTGACCCGCTATTCCCGCCGCGCCGATGACGAGGTCGCGGCAACGGCGGCGGCAGGGCGCGCGCCGCTGACGGCCGAGGGGCTGCGCGACCCCGAGGCCTGGTATCGCGAGCGGCGGCTTCTGGCCCGCAATGCGCTGGAAGATGGCCGCTTCGAGGACGCCTATGTGCTCTCGGCCTATTCGGGGCTCGAAGACGGCGCGGACTTCGCGGAAACGGAGTTCATGGCCGGCTGGATCGCGCTGCGCTTTCTCGGCGAACCGCAGCGGGCCAAGGCCCATTTCGCGCATCTCCTCGGCCGGGTCGGAAGCCCGATCAGCCTGTCCCGCGGCCATTACTGGCTCGCCCGCGCGCATGAGGCAGCCGGCGAGACGGAGGCCGCGCAGCAGGCCTATGCCCGCGCCGCCGCCCTGCCCTTCGCCTATTACGGCCAGCTCGCCGCCGAGCGGCTGGGGGCGCTGCCGGACACGGCCTTTCCCGCTCCGGCCGAGCCCGGCGCCGAGACGCTCGCCGCCTTCGAGGCGCGGCCGATGACCCGCGCCATGCGGATCCTGGCCGAGATCGGCGAGGGCTGGGCCTTCGACCGCTTCGCCCATGCCCTCGACGATACGCTGGAGGATCCGGGCGAAGTGCTCGCCTTCGCGTCGCTGGTCGAAGACGAGCGCAAGACGCATCTCGCCGTCCGGGCGGGCAAGACCGCCCGGCGCAGCGGCGCCTCGGTCCCCCAGATCACCTATCCGGAAATCGCCCTGCCCGAGGACGCGGATTTCGTGGAGCCGGCGCTCGTCCTAGGGCTCAGCCGGCAGGAATCCGAATTCAATCCGGACGCCTATTCCTCGGCGCAGGCGCGCGGAATGATGCAGCTCCTGTCCTCGACGGCGCGGATCACGGCGAACAAGGAAGGCATCGAATGGGCGCCGGACCGCCTCATCGGCGATCCGTCCTACAACATGATGCTGGGCTCGGCGCATCTCAGCCACCTGCTGGAGCGCTTCGGCGGCTCCTATGTCATGGTGCTGGCGGGCTATAATGCGGGGCCGCACAGGGTGACGCAGTGGGTGGACCGCTTCGGCGATCCGCGCGATCCCAATGTCGATCCGGTCGATTGGGTCGAGCTCATCCCCTTCTCGGAAACCCGCAATTACGTCATGCGCGTCCTCGAAAACGTGCAGATCTATCGCAGCCGCCTCGAGGGCGGACCCATTGCGGGGCGCCTCGCCGCGGACCTCACCCGCGGCGGCGGCGCGGCCGAGGCGATCGCGAATTCGGGCACCTCGCTGCGCCTCGCCGGTCGCGCCGATGGCCGCTCCAGCGTGCTCGCGCTGCCGGACGCTGCGCCCGAGGCGGTCAGCGCCCTGCCCGAGGCGCCGCCGCCGCCGACCCTGGCGCCGAACGGCGACTGATCAGCCGGCCTTTTCCCAGCGGCCCTGCGGGGTCTGCTTCCAATAGGTCGCCGTCAGCCCCGCCCCCTTCACCGCCCGCCAGGCATCGCGGGCATCCTCGGCACCCTCAGGGCCGAACATGACGACCGCGCGGGCGAAGCCCGAGAGAGCCCCGGTCTCGACCGGCGCGCCTTCGACCAGGAAGAGGACATCCGCCGCGTTTCCCGCCTCGCCCAGCGTCAAGAGGACCGGCTGCTCGTCCGGGCGCGGGTCGTCCTCCCGCGCATGGGGCAGGAAGCCGTCTTCGCGATAGGTCCAGAGATGGGTGTCGAGCGCTTCGAGACCTTCGGGCGTGCCGCAGCGCACGGCGGCGCGCTGGCCGCGGGCGAGCGTCTTCTCCAATAGGCCGGGCAGGACCTGCTCCAGCGTGGAGCTTTCGAGGTGGTAGAACAGGACTTCGGTCACGCCCCGCCCTAGCCCGGCCGGGCCCGGGCGGGAAGATGCGCGAGGCGCCTCGCGCGGGACAGGGCGGCGATGCTAGGACCGGTTTCGAACAGGGCGGCGGGGCGCGGTGACCAGGAAACGGAAGAGCGAAGAAGAGGCAGCCACGCCTGCCGCATCGCTGGCGACCGACCCTCTGTGGCGGGAGGCGCGCGCGCTGTTTTCCCATACCGGAGCGCTGCGCCCGAGGCTCAACTGGTTCACGAGCATGAGCAGCCGGACCGGCCCCAGACGGCTCGAAGCCCTCACCGGCAGCCGTCAGGCAAGACGCCTATGGCGCCTCCTCCTGAACAGCAGCGCCTATGAGCTGCGCCGGTTCGCGGTGCGCGCGCAGGTGAATCACGAGCAGGCCAAGGCGGCGCTGCGCATCAATGTCATCGTCAACATCTCCGCCCCCTTGGGTCTGCTCGTCCTTCTCCAGGAGGTCGTTCCCGCCTTGGGCGAGGCTCTGGTCGAGCTTGTGGAGCTGTCCACGCTGATCCTGGCCGGCTCGATCGGGCTCGGCCTCCTCCTTTTGAGCCTGTGGCACGCCTACAAGCTCACCGCCCAAGCGCAGGACCTGCACCACATCGCTCTTCTCGCCTTGGCCGAGCGCGACATCGCGCCGCCCGCAGGCGGGGCCCCGGACAGCGAGGACGACCCCACGCGGCTGAACGCGATATGAGCGCGCCCCTCACGGTCTGGGCCCTTTCGGACGGGCGCGCCGGGATGCGCAATCAGGCGCTGGGGCTCGCCGAGGCCGTGGGCCGGGTGCGGGATGCGGAGATCGCCGAGAAGACGGTCCGGATCGCTCCGCCCTGGGATCGCCTGCCCCGCGCGCTATGGGGCGATCCGTTCTCGCGCCTCGCGCCGGATAGCGACCCGTTCGCCGCGCCCTGGCCGGACATCCTGATCGCCTGCGGGCGGCGGACGATCCCCTTCTCGCTTGCCCTGCGAGAGCGCTGCTTCACCGTGCAGACGCAGGACCCGCGCACCGATCCGTCGCGCTTCGGCCTCGTCGTGCCGCCGCATCATGACGGGATCGGGGGACCCGATGTCTTCGCCATTCACGGCAGCCCCAACCGCCTGACCGAGGCGCGGCTCGCGGCGGATGCGGCGGCGCTGCGGCCCGCTTTGCCCGCTTTGCCCGAACCTCTGGCTGCCGTGCTGATCGGCGGGCCGTCCAGCGCCTACAGGATGACGCCGGGCACAGTGGCCGAGATCGCGCGCCGTCTCGAAGCGGCGGCGGAAGCGGGCTTCGGCCTCCTCGTCACCTTCTCCCGCCGCACCCCGCCCGAGGCCGAGGCGCAGCTTCGCGAGCGCCTCGCGCGCCTGCCTGCCTGGGTCTGGGACGGGGAGCCGGTGGGCGGCCTCGACAATCCCTATTTCGGGCTTCTCGGCCTTGCGAACCGCGTCTTCGTGACAGAGGAGTCGGCCAATATGGTGACGGAGGCCGCCTTTACCGGCCGGCCCGTCTTCCTCCTGCGCCTCGAAGGCGGCGCGCCGAAATGGCGGCGCTTCCACGCGGCGCTCGCAGAGCGCGGCGTGCTGCGCCCCGATGCGGCGCTGCGCGAAGACTGGAGCTACCCGCCCCTGCGCGAGACGGACCGTGCAGCGAAAGCCGTCCTTGCGGCCTATGACGCGCGGAAGCGCGCAGACGGTTGAACGGCCCGCCGCCCTCCGTACATTCGCTGTTCCAGATTCCTCCGCCCGAAGGCCCGATCATGTCCGAGACCACTCACGCCAAGCTGCTCATCATCGGCTCCGGCCCCGCAGGCTATACAGCCGCCATCTATGCCGCCCGCGCCATGCTGGAGCCCGTCATGGTCCACGGCCTGCAGCCCGGCGGCCAGCTGACCATCACCACCGATGTGGAGAACTATCCCGGCTTCGCCGACGTCATCCAGGGGCCCTGGCTGATGGAGCAGATGCAGAAGCAGGCCGAGCATGTCGGCACGGAGATGATCCACGACATCATCACCGAGGCCGACCTGACCGCCCGGCCCTTCCGCCTCACCGGCGATTCGGGCCGGACCTATACGGCGGACTCGGTTGTCATCGCGACGGGCGCGCAGGCCAAGTGGCTGAACCTGCCCTCCGAGCAGAAATATCAGGGCTTCGGCGTGTCGGCCTGCGCGACCTGCGACGGCTTCTTCTACAAGGGCAAGGTCGTCGGCGTGGTCGGCGGCGGGAATACGGCGGTCGAGGAAGCGCTGTTCCTGACCAATTTCGCCGAGAAGGTGGTCCTGATCCATCGCCGCGAATCGCTTCGCGCCGAACGCATCCTGCAGGAGCGCCTGCTGAACCATCCCAAGGTGGAGGTGCAGTGGAACCGCGAGGTGGAGGAGGTTCTGGGCGAGGACAACCCGCTCGGCGTGACAGGCGTGCGCCTGCGTTCGACCACGGGCGAGGAGACGATCGACGTCGACCTGCACGGCCTCTTCATCGCCATCGGCCATGCGCCCGCGACCGAGCTTTTCGCCGGCAAGCTCGACATGAAGGACAATGGCTACATCATCACCGCGCCCGATTCGACGGCGACCTCGGTCCCCGGCGTCTTCGCGGCAGGGGACGTGACCGACGAGACCTATCGGCAGGCGGTGACGGCGGCGGGCATGGGCTGCATGGCCGCGCTCGAGGCCGAGCGCTATCTCGCCACGGTGGAAGGCGTCGCCGAAGCGGCGGAGTGAACAGGCGGGGCGCCGCCCGGCGCCCCGCTCAACTTATGCCGTGAGGCCGAAGGTCACCCAGCCGACGCCGAACCAGAGGACGGTCGTCACCGCGCCCACGCCTAGAACATAGACCCACTCCTTCTCCTTGTTCGCGAAGAAGGCGAGCGTGATCACCCGCGCCAGCGCGCCCGCGGCGAAAGGCAGGACGGAGAGGCAGAGCACGGCGAGGAAGTTGAGCGGCGGGCCTTCGCGGGCGAGGTCGGACAGCCACAGGCCGCCGAAGAACAGCACGACGCTGGCCGCGAGGAAGACCAGCGCGGTCGACATGCGCTTGGCGGCGAAGGGCAGGCCGAAGCCGCACAGGAAGATCAGGGCAAAGCAGACGACGTAGAGAAACACGGCCATGAGGTCGCTCCGTTCGGGGGAAGAGTTCTGTTGGCGGGCGCTCTAGCGCGCGAAGCCGCGCGAGGCGAGCCCTCCGTCTCTGTTCCCTCCGTCGCTCTTCTCAATGCACGCCCGCCGCGCCCGCGCCGCTCGGCACCCGGATCCGCTCGACGAGCGCCCGCACCGTGCCCGGCACGGGCCGCGTGACCCTCGCCACGCCGAAGGCGACCGCGAAATTGAGCGCCATGCCCACAGCGCCGATGCCTTCGGGCGAGATGCCGAAGAGCCAGTCCTCCTCGCCCCCGCCACCGAACCAGCCGAACTTGAACCGGCCGATATAGAGGATGGTGAAGGTCAGGCCGGAGAGCATGCCGAAAATGGCGCCTTCCTTGTTCATCGACCGCGTGAAGATGCCCATGACGATGGCCGGGAAGAGCGAGGCGGCGGCGAGGCCGAAGGCGAGCGCGACGACCTGCGCGACGAAGCCTGGCGGGTGGATGCCGAACCAGCCCGCGATCAGGATCGCCACCACGGCCGCACCGCGCGCGGCCATCAGCTCGCTTCTTTCGGAAAGGCCGGGCCGGAAGGTCTTCTTGAGGAGGTCGTGGCTGACGCTGGCCGAGATGACGAGCAACAGCCCCGCCGCGGTGGATAGCGCCGCCGCGATGCCGCCCGCCGCGACGAGCGCGATGACCCAGCCCGGCAGGCTGGCGATCTCGGGATTGGCGAGCACCATGATGTCCCGGTCGACATAGATCTCGTTCGCCGAGCCGGTCGGGGCGTTGGTCAGCACGCGCTCGCCGGAGGGGCCCGTCTCGCCGCTGAAGTCCGGCGCCCCCTCGAAGGGCGCGCCTGCGGCGTATTGGATGCGCCCGTCCGCGTTCTTGTCCTGCCAGCCGATCAGGCCGATCCCCTCCCAGGACTTGACCCATTCGGGCGTGTCCTCGGCATAGGCGGTCCCGTTCACCGTCTCGACGAAGTTCAGCCGCGCCATGGCCGCGACGGCCGGGGCGGTGGTGTAGAGGAGCGCGATGAAGACGAGCGCCCAGCCCGCCGAGCGCCGGGCATCGGAGACCTTGGGCACGGTGAAGAAGCGCACGATGACATGGGGCAGGCCCGCCGTGCCCACCATGAGGGCGAGCGTGATGGCGAAGAGGTCCACCGTGGACTTCGTGCCCTCGGTATAGGCGGCGAAGCCCAGATCGGTCAGCGTGCCGTCGAGCCGTTCGAGCACGCTCTGGCCGGTCTCACCCGCCTCCGCCCCCAGAGCGAGCGGCGGCAGCGGATTGCCGGTCACGAGGATCGAGATGAAGACCGCCGGAACGAGATAGGCGAAAATCAGGACGCAATACTGGGCGACCTGCGTATAGGTGATGCCCTTCATTCCTCCGAGCACGGCATAGAAGAAGACCACCGCCATGCCGATCAGGACCCCCATATCGATGGGCACGTCGAGGAAGCGGCTGAACACCACCCCGACGCCGCGCATCTGGCCCGCGACGTAAGTGAACGAGACGATGACGAGGCAGAGGACGGCGACGACCCGCGCCGCCTTGGAATAATACCGCTCGCCGAGGAAGTCCGGCACGGTGAACTGGCCGAACTTGCGCAGGTAAGGCGCGAGGAGAAGCGCGAGCAGCACATATCCGCCCGTCCAGCCCATCAGGAAGACCGAGGCGTCATAGCCCGCGAAGGCGATGATGCCCGCCATGGAGATGAAGGAGGCCGCCGACATCCAGTCCGCAGCCGTCGCCATGCCGTTGGCGACCGGGTGCACCCCGCCGCCCGCCACGTAGAATTCCCTGGTCGAGCCCGCGCGCGACCAGATGGCGATGCCGATATAGAGAGCGAAGGACAGCCCGACGAAGAGATAGGTGAGGGCTTGCGTGCTCATGCCCGCCCCTCCTCGTCGTCGGAGACGCCGAAGCGGCGCTCGATCTTCGAGATCCGCCAGGAATAGACGAAGATCAGCGCCACGAAGACGTAGATCGATCCGGCCTGCGCGAACCAGAACCCGGCAGGGACTCCCAGGATCTCGAAGCGGTTGAGCGGCTCGTGCAACAGGATGCCGAAGCCGAAGCTGACGGTGAACCAGACGGACAGCAGCATGCCGAGAAGGCGCAGGTTCTCGGACCAGTAGCTGCGCTTCGGCTTCCCGTCCGATCTATCCGGCGATGCATCTTCCATATGGCGTGACCTCCCCCCGGGGACGTGCCGCCAGCACCGCCGCCGCCCCTCATCTTCGCGCGCACCTTAGGGAGCGTCGCCCGCAGGCAAAGCCCCGATTTTCTTTCTCGCCCCCGGCTGCCCCGGCCGCTTGCTTTCGGCGCGCCGCTTCCAATCTGACAGCCTCGGACGCGTGGGCGTCTTCAGGCCTGGGGCTTCTCGACCTTGATCTTCGTTCTCATCCTCGGCGGCTTCGCCGGTCTTCTCGTAGGCGGCGAGCTGCTCGTGCGCGGCGCCGTTGCGCTGGCGCGCCGCCTCGGCATCTCTCCCCTCGTCATCGGGCTGACGCTTGTCGGCTTCGGCACCTCGACGCCCGAGCTCGTCACCAGCATCCAGGCGGCGCTGGCCGGCGCGCCCGGCGTCGCCGTGGGCAATGTCGTCGGCAGCAATATCGCCAACGTCCTCCTGATCCTCGGCGCGGCGGCCGTGATCGCGCCGGTCGCGGCCCACCCGGCGGCGTTCCGCCGGGACGGGCTGGCGCTCGTCCTCGCCACGGGCCTCGGCATCGCGGCGATCCTGACCGGCACGATCGGCCGGCCTTTCGGCGCGGTGCTGGTTCTCGGCCTCGTCGCCTATCTCATCCTCGTGCTGCTCCTCGAGCGGAAGAACGCGGAGGGCGCGCGGCACGAGGAAGAAGCCGAAACGCTCGGCGAGGGGCCAAAAAGCCCGCTCGTCGCCGGCCTCTACTTTGTGGGCGGCCTGATCATCACCGTCATCGGAGCCCGCCTGCTCGTCACCGGCGCGACGGATCTCGCCCGCGGCTTCGGCGTATCAGAAGCGATCATCGGCCTGACGCTGGTGGCGGTCGGCACCTCCCTGCCTGAACTCGTCACCTCGGTCATCGCGGCGCGCAAGGGCCAGGCCGATGTCGCGCTCGGCAATGTCGTCGGCAGCAACATCTACAACATCCTCGGCATTCTCGGCATCACGGCGCTGGTCCACCCGGTCGCCGTGCCCCCGCAGATCGCGGTGCTCGATGTCTGGGTGATGGCGGCGGCGACGCTCGCACTCGTCCTCGCGGTCGTCACCGGCTGGCGGGTGACGCGGGCGGAGGGCGGCCTGTTGCTCCTCGCCTATGCCGCCTATCTCGCCGTGCTGGCCTTCCAGCTCTAGCGCGCGAAACGCCGCTTCAGATCGTCCCGCGCGCTGGCATGGGTGAGGTCGAGATGGAGCGGCGTGACCGAGATCAGGCCGTTGTAAAGGGCGTGGAGATCCGTCCCCTCGGGCGGATCGGACGGCTTGCCGTCGAAGCCGAACCAGAAATAATCCCGCTGGCGCAGATCGGTCCGGCGCTCTGCGTAAAGATGGAGCTGGTCGCGCCGCCCCTGCTCGGTGACCTCGACGCCTTTGACCTCATCGGGTTCGACATCTGGGAAATTGACGTTGGCGACCACGTCGCGCGGCCAGCCGCCATCGAGCAGGGTACGGATCACGCCTGCCCCGTGCGCCCGGGCCGTGTGCCAGCGGGCGGCATGGCGGTCCATCCGCGCAAGCGACAGCGCGACGGAGGGAATGCCGAGCGTCATGCCCTGGAACGCCGCCGCGATGGTGCCCGACATCGTCACGTCCTCGGCGATGTTCTGGCCGTTGTTCACGCCCGACAGGATCAGGTCCGGCCGCTCATCCATCAGCTGGTCGACCGCGAGGTGCACGCAGTCGGTCGGCGTGCCGTCCACCGCGAAATGCCGCTCGCCGATCTCGCGCACGCGCAAAGGCCGGTTCAGCGTGATCGAGCGCGCCATGCCGGACTGATCGACCTCCGGCGCCACGATCCAGACATCGTCCGTCAGCTCATGCGCGATATCCTCGAGCGCCTTGAGGCCCTCGGCATGCACGCCGTCATCGTTGGAAAGAAGGATTTTCATAAGGTCGCTCGCTGAACGCCTCCCCCGTGGGGGAGGTGGCTCCCGAAGGGGGTCGGAGGGGGCAGAATGCTCTTACGGGGATCGCGAAGCTGCCGCGCAGCTTGTCCAGGCGCTGCGAATGCCGCTACCGCGCTTCGATGCCGCCCCCCGTTCGAGAAGACAGAGATAGAGCGCGCAGGCTGCGTGAGGAAATGCCGCTCTGCGAGGTTCGACTCTGGAACCGGCTTCGCCGCTCCGCGCTCGGCTACCGATTCCGGCGCCAGCACCCGATTGGGCCCTATATTGCGGACTTCGCCTGCGTGGGGCTTCGGCTCATCGTTGAGGTCGACGGCGACAGCCACTACGCGAGCGAAGCGGCGGCAGCTTATGACAGGGATCGCAGCCGTTTCCTCGAAGAGAACAGGTTCAGGGTTCTGCGCGTGACGAATGCCGAAGTGTCCCGCGACATCTCGGCGGTGTGCGAGGCCATCATTGGGGCCTGCGGAGATGCCGCGCTCGCGCACCGCACAGACAGCGGCGGGACAACGCGCCGCATTCGGTAAGGGGCGGCTTGCCCCCTCCGCCCCTTCGGGGCACCTCCCCCACGGGGGGAGGAAGGTGGCGCCCGCCGTCACCGCGCGGCCTCGATCCGGTCCTTGCCCATGAGCGGCTTCAGCACGTCCGGCACGGCGATCGATCCGTCTTCCTGCTGATAGTTCTCCAGCACCGCGACCATGGTGCGGCCGACGGCGAGGCCGGAGCCGTTGAGGGTGTGCACATAGGACGGCTTCTTCTCGCCTTGCGGGCGGAAGCGGGCCTCCATCCGGCGCGCCTGGAAGTCGCGCGTGTTCGAGCAGGAGCTGATCTCGCGATATTTCCCCTGCCCCGGCAGCCAGACTTCGAGGTCGTATGTCTTGGCCGCCGAGAAGCCCGTATCGCCGGAGCAGAGCAGCATGGTGCGGAAGGGCAGATCGAGGCGCTTCAGCACCTCCTCGGCGCAGCCGGTCATCCGCTCGTGCTCTTCGTCCGATCTGTCCGGCGTCGTGACAGAAACGAGCTCGACCTTGGAGAACTGGTGCATGCGGATCATGCCGCGCGTGTCGCGGCCGGCCGAGCCCGCTTCGGCGCGGAAACACTGCGTCCAGGCGGTCATGCGCTTGGGGAGTTCTTCTTCGGAGAGGATGGTTTCCCGCACGAGATTGGTGAGGGTGACTTCGGCTGTGGGAGAGAGCCAGTGATCCCCGGCACGGAACAGATCGTCGTCGAATTTCGGCAGCTGCCCGGTCCCGACGAGCGGATCGCTCAGTACCAGAACCGGCGGCGAGACCTCCTCATAGCCGAACACCTCCGTGTGAAGATTCAGCATGAAGGTCGCCAGCGCCCGCTCGAGCTTTGCGAGGTCGGACTTCAGGACGACGAAGCGCGAGCCCGAGAGCTTCGCCGCCGCCTCGAAATCCATCATGCCGAGCGCTTCGCCGAGATCGACATGGTCGCGGGCACCCTCGATGCGGCGCGGCTCGCCCCATCTTCGCAGCTCGGCGTTCTCGTCCTCGTCCGCGCCTTCTGGCACGTCTTCGGCGAGGGCGTTGGGGATCGGCAGCAGGGCTTCGCGCAGCTCCGCCGACAGTTCGCGGTCGCGCTCTTCGAGGCGCTTCACCTCATCCTTGAGCCCCGCGACCTCTGCCATCACGGCCTTCGCAGCCTCTTCGTCGCCCTTGGCCTTGGCCTGGCCGATCAGCTTGGACTTCGATTTCTGCTCGGACTGCGCGGCGTTCATGGCCTGGGTGTTGGCGACGCGCTGCTCGTCGAGGGCGATCAGGTCAGAGGCCCTGTATTCCGCGCCGCGCCGCTTCATCGCGGCGTCGAAGGCTTCGGGGTCTGACTTGATGGCGCGGATGTCGTGCATGGGGAATTCCTTCTTCGCGCGCACAATAGGCAGGCGGCGCGAAGGGGCAAGCGCCCCCGGCCCCCGGCTTCAGCGCGCGCGGCTCTGGCGGAAAAAGCCCCAGGCGGTGGCGGCCTGAGCGAGGCCCAGGAGCGCGGAACGCCGGAGGGCCTTCTTGCCTCCTGCGCGCAGGGGATAGGTGACGAGGCGGGCATAGAAAGAGGGCCCCGAGAAGCTGTGCCCCCCGCCCTCTTCGCCGAGGCCGCGAAGATGCGCCGCGCCGCGCCCGTAATTGGAATGCTGGCGCCAGAAGCGCCTCAGGCTGAGCGCGTGATGGTGATGCATCAGCGCGCGCGGTTCGAGCACCAGCGGACGCCCGCTCCTGCCCCAGCGCAGGCCGAGGTCCCGGTCCTCTCCGGCTGCGAGCGGGAAGCGCTCGTCGAAACCGCCCATCGCCTCGAAGTCGGCTTTCGAACAGGCGATATTGTTGGAGGCGAAATAGCCCGCATCCGCGCCGCCGCGCTCGTGCAGGAAGCCGATCAGGTCCTGGCTCGCCTCGGCATAGACGTCGCCCGCCAGCGCGTTCACCGTGCGCCCGCCGACCAGAGCGTCGGGCGCTTTTTCCAGCGCGGAGACCATGGCGGCGAGCCATCCCGGATCGGGACGGCAATCATCGTCGGTGAAAGCGAGAAGCGGCGCCTTCGCCAGCCTCGCCCCTCGATTGCGTGCCGAAGCGGGACCGGCGTTTTCCTGCCGCTGATATCGCATCGGCAGCCCCGCCACGCCGAGCGCCGCCGCCTCGGCCGGCGGGTCCGAGCCGTCATCGACGACCACCACCTCGAAGGTCACCCCGTCGCTTTCCGCCAGCGCCTTGAGGCAGGCGCGCAGCGTT
Source organism: Parvularcula oceani (assembly GCF_000733125.1). Classification (GTDB taxonomy): domain Bacteria; phylum Pseudomonadota; class Alphaproteobacteria; order Caulobacterales; family Parvularculaceae; genus Parvularcula; species Parvularcula oceani. Next base: position 79,555 of record NZ_JPHU01000002.1, read on the forward strand.
CCGGGCCGCTGATAGGTGGGCACGATCACGCTGATCTGAGGCGCTTTGCCGGGGCGGGCGGGAAAAGCGGAGCTGTCGGACATGGGAGCGGGCCTAATCCCCAAATGGCCGCAGCGCCAGCGCCTTCACGTCTGCGTCAAGCCTCTCGCTTCCCGCCGCATGGCACAAGAAATGCCTAACAATCCGCAAATAGTCGCGGTAACGGAAGTCTTAACGCGCTGTTCGGGCATGGAGTGAGTGAAAGCCGCTGCATCCCCGCGGGAGGGGTCTCGGAGGACGGCGGATGAAAGAGGGATTGCATGAAGTCGAGCGCGTTCAGCGTCGTCATTCCAGCCTATAACGCCGCCGAGACGCTCGGCGCGTGCCTGGAGAGCCTCGGCCGGGCCATGCCCGCTCCTGCGGAAATTCTCGTCTATGACGACGGCTCCACCGACGACACGCGCGCGATCGCGAGGGCGCATGGCGCGCGCGTCCTGCGCAATGACGGACCGAACCAGGGCCCGGCGCGGGGCCGCAATATCGGCGCCGAGGCCGCCTCGACCCGCACGGTCGTCTTCGTCGATGCCGATGTCGCCGTTCAGCCCGGCGCGCCCGGCCTCCTTGCTGCGCGCGTCGCGCGCGAAGCGGGCGTCGTGGCCGCTTTCGGCGCCTATGGCGCACGCTCTCCGGTCAAGAACTATGCGGGCCGCTATGCCAATCTGAGGCACCATCACACCCATGCCGAAGCGCCCGGCGAGGCGATGACCTTCTGGTCGGGCCTCGGCGCGGTGGACCGGGCGGCCTTCCTGCGCGCGGGCGGCTTCGATCTGTCCTATGACCGCCCCTGCATCGAGGACGTGGAACTCGGCCTCCGCCTGCGCGAGCAGGGCGGGCGCATCCTCCTCGTCCCCCAGGCGCAGGGCGATCACCTCAAGAACTGGACGATCCGCCAGCTCTGGCACACGGATGTCTTCGTGCGCGCCCTGCCCTGGTCGAAGCTGATGATCGAGGGCCGCCTCGGCGACACCCTCAATACGGGCGGCCGCGAGAAGGAAAAGAGCGTCCTCGCGCATGGGGTCTGGGCCTCCGCACTGGTGGCGCTCTTCGTGCCGCTCGTCTGGTTCGCCACGCTCGGCTTCGCCGCCGCCTATCTGTGGAGCAACAGGCGCCTCCTGCGCCTCCTCGGCAGGAATTCGCGGCGCCTGGCCGTGGCGGGCGCCGCGCTGCACTGGACCTATCACCTCTATGCGAGCGTAGCCTTCGCGCTCGTGCTCGTCGGGACCGGGCTCCGCACGCAGATGCGGCAGCGTCCACGCATCAGGCGGCAGGCGCGCCGCCTGCGCAGGGCCGCTCAGTCGCTGAAGACGCCGTCTTCGGCCCGGCAGGGCCTGCTCGAAGGTCCGACGCGGTAGAGACGGACCGGTTCGGGCTCGGCCGTCACCTGCACGATCTTGCCCGGCAGGACGCTCTCCGGCACTCGGCGGACCAGGCTTCTCGTCCAGGACACCCGGCGGATTTCAGCCTCGCTCAACAGGGCCCAGTCCGGCCCGGGACGAAGGCCGCCGGTCTGTCCTTTCGGCCGTCCCGTGAATGCCAAGGCGCCCGCACAGGGCTCCTCCGTCCCGTAGACGCGCGCGGCCTGCGCGCCATCCTTCCCGTCCCCTAGGTCGAGAAGAAGCTGCGTCCTGTTCGCATTGACGGGGTCGGTGGCCACTCTTTCGCCTGCGAGGGCGTCCGATTCCAGAAGGCGCGCAAGATGGCGCGCTTCGGCATATTCGTCGTAATCGCGGAAATCCGCCGCGGCCAGAGAGGCCGCGATCAGGCCGACGCTCGCCGCCGCTACGCCCGATTTCCCGATTCGCGGCCGGGCATGGCCGAGCGCGACGGCGCAGAGCAGGACGGCCGCATAGGGCAGGATGGGCGTGTAGAGCGCCTCTTCGAGCCGAAGGGCGAAGGAAGAGATGAGATAGGACAGCGCCGCCCCGCCGCCGAACACCAGGGCGACGGGCGAGAGCGGAGCGAAGACGCGGCGCGGCGCCAGCAGCGCCAGGAGAAGGGCCGCCAGAAGGAAGGGCGTCACGTTCGGCGTCGTCAGAAGCTCGATCAGCGGATTGCCCTGCAGCGGCGTGGCGACGGGAACCGCCACCGCCTCCGGCGCCTCGCCGCCGGCATTGATGACCTCGTGCCCGGAGCTGATGGTGAGACGGTAGAGCGGGTCGCCGGCGATCAGCCAATAGGCGGCGAGTTCGGCGGCGAGGACGGTCAGGAAACCGGCGCTCGACGCGAGCAGCGGCACGAGGCGGAAGCGGAAGGCATAGAAGCTGACGAGACCGAAGACGACCGGCAGGAACACGGCCGTCTCGCGGCAGAGCCAGGCCCCGCCGGCGAGCAGGCCCGCCAGATAGAGCCGCCGCACGCTGCCGGTCTTGAGCCCCTCGACCAGCAGCCACGCGCCCCAGGCCGCAAGGAACATCTCGGGCGCGTAGATCCTGACCTCGAAAGCCTGCGCGGCCAGAAAGGCGGATGTCGCGGTGAACAGGGCGGCGAGCGTTCCGGCGCGACGCCCCAGATGCCGCCGCCCATAGATGAAGGTGACGGCCACGAGCCCCGCCACGAAGGCCGCGCAGACGGCGCTGGCTGCGATTTCCGACGGCCCGAAGAGCCGGAAGGCTGCCGCGACCGGCAGCACGATGGGATAGCGCAGCGCCCAATGGGTCTCTCCCAGCGTCGGCCCCTCTTCGGCCCAGACGAGCGCGGCGCGGATATAGCGCTCGGCGTCCCGCGGCCCCATGCCGTCGAGGAAGGCGAACATCATCAGGCCGAAGCAGAGAACCAGAAGGCCGATCGCGGCTCCGCGCTCGGTGAGGCGCGATCCGCCCGCCGCCCTGCGGGCCTCCTGAAGATGCGGCTGCCAGACGCTCACGCCTTCGGCTTCTCTCTCGCCGTCAGGCGCTCGCGCAGGCTGGGGGGCAGGAGGGCGTTGCCGAGGTGGAAGGCCAGTTCCGCAGGCGAGACCCGGCCCTCAGCCAGCGCCTCGCGCAGAAGCGGCCAGAAGGCGCTGCGGTCTTCGGCCCTGCGGGCCCTGATGCTGGCAAGGGTCAGGAGATAGGCGCCGTAAGCCCTCTTCGTGACGAGGTGGCGGCGCGCCCGGATCCACTCCACGTCCCAGCGCCAGTCCGCCTCGTTGGAAATCCGGGGGCGGTCCTCGTCGATCGACCATGTCGCGAGCGGCGCCCTGCCGGCGAAGACGAGGCCGACATCGCCCCGCTGACCGGCCCGCAGGACCCAGTCGAGATCGACATAGCGCGACAGCGCCTCGTCGAAGGGAACGGCCTCGAACAGGGTCTTCGGCGCGAGGATCGTGGAGGTCTGGACGAGCCCCTCTCCCGTGCTCGGCCGCCGGCGGCAGAACAGGTATTCGCTGATCGGCTGCGAGGAGCCGGGCAGGCGGCGTGGCCAGGCATAGCGCGCCCGTTCGTGCCGGGCGATGAGGCGGCAGCTGACCAGCGGCAGCGGGACCGACGAGGCTTCGGCCGCATCCATCTGGACGGCCAGTTTCTCCGCCGCCCAGGCATCGTCGTCGTCGAGCAGCGCGATCCACTCCCCCCGAGCGGCGGCGATGCCGAAATTCCGCGCCCCGGCATTGCCGAGATTGCGCGGCGGCAGGAGCACGCGCAGGCGCCGGTCATGAATGGCTTCGAGGGCGGCGCGCGTTTCGTCGTCGAGGCCGTCGACCACCACGACGACCTCGATATCCTCGAAGGTCTGGCCGAGCGCGTCGGCGACGGCGCGCGTCACGCGCCCGGGGCGCCGGAAGGTGGGAATGACCACTGAGATGCGCGGCATAAGAGCCCGCTAGCACGGGCAGCGGGCCTGCTCTAGCGGGCTTCGAGCACAAGGTCGTCCCGGTGCAGGACGAGACGCGCCTTACCCGCCGAGAGCGCCGCATCGCTGCAGGCGGCGAGACCATAGCCGATCGTCTCTCCCTCCGCCTCGACCGCGAGAAGGTCGCCGGCCTCGAAACGCCCCTCGCTCCCCTTCACGCCCACCGCCAGAAGGCTGTTGCCCGCAGCCAGCGCCTGCGCGGCGCCGGCATCGATGAAGACCCTTGCGGCCGCGACGCTGCGGCCCGACAGCCAGCGCCGGCGCGCGGGCATCGGAGCCGCTGCGGCCTCGATCACGGTCGCCTTCGCCTCTCCCGACAGAAGCGCCCGCAAGGGCCGGGCCGGCATGCCCGAGGCGATGATCACGCCGACGCCCCAACTCGAAGCGAGGGCGGCCGCGCGCAGCTTGCTCGCCATGCCGCCGGTTCCGACGCCGGATCGGCTTTCCATGCCGCCGAGGTCGAGACCGGCCAGTTCCCTGCGCGACAGAGCGGGCCTGTGCCGCGCTCCCGGCTCGCCCGGCGGCCGGTCGTAAAGCCCGTCCACATCGGACAGGAGGACCAGCGTGTCGGCATCGAGAAGCCCCGCCGTCTGCGCCGCGAGACGGTCATTGTCGCCGGCGCGCAGTTCCTGGGTGGCGACGGCATCGTTCTCGTTGACGAGCGGCACGATCCCGGCGGCGTGCAGCGCCCGGAAGGCCGCCCTCGCATTGAGGTAGCGGGTCCTGTCCTCCAGCACGTCCGCCGTCAGGAGGATCTGCGCCGCTGTCAGCCCCTCCGCGGCGAGCGCCTCCTGCCATCGCGCCATCAGGGCGATCTGACCTGTAGCCGAGAGTGCCTGACGGCTGGCCAAGCCATCCCCGGTGATTCGGGCGATCCGGCGACCCGATGCCACTGCGCCCGAAGTGACCACCGTCACCTCGCCGCTGAAGGCGGCGAGATCAGCGGCGAGTCCCTGGATATCGGCTCCTGTCATGCCTTCCGGAGGCGCGAGAAGGGACGAGCCGATCTTCACGACCAGCCGCCGGCTGCCGCGCAGGAGTGCAGACGCTGCTGAAGGAAGGGGATCGGCCACCTCGACGCATTAGCAAGCGGCCCCACCGTTTTCCAGTCGGATGATCCATGCTCGCGACGCGAATTAGCAGTTAGTTGCGCATGCCTATTGCGTCGCACAATCGGTTGCTTCTATCTTGCGCAACCGTGATCAGAATCGGCGAGGGAGATCGAGATGCGAGGGCGAAGAAGAGTGGGCGTGGCGCTCACGGCAGCAGCGGCAGGCGCGGCGTGGAGCAGCGGCGCGATGGCGCAGACGACGGCCGAGACGCAGTTCATCCTGAACAGCTTCCTGTTCCTGTTCGGCGGCGTGCTGGTCATGTTCATGGCCGCGGGCTTCTGCATGCTCGAGGCCGGGCTCGTGCGGACCAAGAACGTGGCCGACATCTGCCTGAAGAACATCGCGCTCTACGCGCTGGCCGGCGTGATGTATTATCTGATCGGCTACGACCTCATGTATGACGGCGTCGAGAGCTGGATCGGCAGCTTCTCGATCTGGAATGCCGGCGAAGGCGCGCCCGGCGCCGAAGCGGTCACCGCAGAAGCCGGCGGTTATGCCGCCCATTCCGACTGGTTCTTCCAGATGGTCTTCGTCGCCACCGCCGCCTCGATCGTGTCTGGCGCCGTGGCCGAGCGGGTGAAGCTGTTTCCGTTCCTGGCCTTCGTGCTGGTCCTCACCGCGCTGATCTATCCGATCCAGGGGTCGTGGAAGTGGGGCGGCGGCTGGCTCGACGGCCTGGGCTTCAACGATTTCGCCGGTTCGACCATCGTGCATTCGGTCGGCGGCTGGGCCGCGCTGACCGGCGTGCTGCTGCTCGGGCCGCGCACGGGCAAATATGTCGGCGGCCGGGTCGCGCCCATGCCGGGCAGCTCACTGCCCCTGGCGACGCTCGGGACCTTCATCCTCTGGCTCGGCTGGTTCGGCTTCAACGGCGCCTCCCAGCTCGCGCTCGGCACGGCGCCCGACGCGATCGCGGTCAGCCGCATCTTCGCCAACACCAACATGGCGGCGGCGGGCGGCGCATTGGCGGCGACCGTGCTCACCAAGGCGCTGTACAAGAAGGTCGACCTGACCATGGTCCTGAACGGCGCGCTGGCGGGCCTCGTGTCGATCACGGCCGAGCCGCTGACGCCGAGTGTCGGCGCCGCGATCCTGATTGGCGCCGTGGGCGCGACCATCGTCACCTTCGCGATCCCGCTTCTCGACAAGGTCAAGATCGACGACGTGGTCGGCGCCATCCCGGTGCACCTCTTCGCCGGCATTTTCGGCACGCTGGTCGTGCCGGTGACCAATCCGGATGCGAGCTTCGTCGCGCAGCTGATCGGCGTGGCGGCGGTCGCGGCCTGGGTCATTCCAACCTCGGCGATCCTCTGGTTCGTCCTCAAGGTGACCATCGGGATCCGTCTGTCGCCCGAAGAAGAGCTGATCGGCGGCGACGCGTCGGAACTCGGCCTCGAAGCCTATCCGGAATTCGTGGACGGCGTTCCCGAAGGCGCCTCCTCCTCGCCGACGGCCATGGGGGCGCCGAGCCGGCAGACGGCGGCCAGCACGGCCTGATTTCAACGGATCGGTGGCGTCCCGCCCCTTCGACGGGCGGCGGGACGCCGGAACCAGCGGCCAGCGGGGGGAGCCCGTCGGACGCGACAGGGGAGCTGCGCCCGCATCCCGAGAGGATGGGCCAGCCGAAGAGAAGCGAGGGACAACTCGAAATGCGTAAATTCCAAGGATGCCTGACGGGCGCAGCGCTGCTTGCCGCTGGAGCGGCGCTGGCGCCGGCCGCGGCGCAGGACACGGTGGACGGACTGAGCCTGTCGGCGAATGTCGCCTTCACCTCCGATTACCGCTTCCGCGGGGTCTCCTTCTCCGAAGGCGATTTCGCCATCCAGGGCGGCTTCGATGCGAGCCTCGACAGCGGCTTCTATCTGGGCACATGGGCTTCCAGCATCGAAGGCTACGGCTCCAACATCGATGTCGGCATTGACGGGCTTCCCGTCTTCGAATCGGGCTCCGAGACGGAACTCGATCTTTACGGCGGCTATGCCTTCGGCACCGAAGCCGTCGCCTTCGACGTCGGCGTGATCGGCTATTTCTATCCCGGATCCGACAATACGGAATACTGGGAAGTCTACGGCTCGGCCTCGGGCAGCATCGGCGCGGGCAGCGTGACGGGCGGGATCGCCTGGGTGCCGGACCAGGACAATGCGGGCGGCGACAACCTCTACGTCTATACCGATGCGGGCTTCGGCCTCGGCGAGAGCGGCCTCAGCCTCGACCTGCATCTCGGCTATACCGACGGCGCCTTCGTCTATTCGGGCGACGACCAGCTCGACTGGTCGGCCGGCGTCAGCCTGTCGGCCATCGGCCTCGATTTCTCGGCCGCCTATGTTGCGACCGATGCGGACACCGATTTCGACGATATGGGCCTCGATCCGGTCGTCGCGGACGATCTGGAAGATGCCGCCGAAGACCTCTATGGCGGCACGGTGGTCTTCACCGTCGGCAAGAGCTTCTGACGCGCGCGCTCAGCGCGCGATACAAAACGCTAAAAACTGCGCCCCACGTGGACATTTTGTCCGCGGGGGCGTAGTTGCGTGAGGCGCCCGCCACAGGGCATTCCGAAAGCCGTCAGGAGTTCCTCCCGCATGACCGACATGCTGCGCTTCGTCACCGAGCCTCGCCGCACGCCAGACAAGCGCGCGCCCGAGCTTCGGCGCGAGGACTTCGAGGAGATCTATGCGGGGTTCCAGGAGCGCCAGGCCGAGGCGCAGGCCTCGCGCTGCTCGCAATGCGGCGTGCCCTTCTGTTCGTCGGGCTGCCCCCTGGGCAATCACATCCCCGACTGGCTCCGCCTCGCCGCAGAGGGCGACCTGCGCGAGGCCTACGAGCTTTCGACCGCGACCTCGAACATGCCCGAGATCTGCGGCCGGATCTGCCCGCAGGACCGCCTCTGCGAAGGCTCCTGCGTGATCGAGCAATCCGGCCACGGCACGGTGACAATCGGCGCGGTCGAGCAGTACATCACGGACAATGCCTGGAAGAATGGCTGGGTGAAGCCGGTCACCCCCAAGCGCGAACGGGACCAGTCCGTCGGCATCGTCGGCGCGGGGCCGGCGGGCCTGTCGGCAGCCGATCAGCTGCGCCATCTGGGCTACAAGATCACCGTCTATGACCGCTATGACCGGGCGGGCGGGCTGATGATCTACGGCATTCCGGGCTTCAAGCTCGAAAAGGACGTGGTCGCGCGCCGCGTGCAGCGCCTTCAGGATTCGGGCGTGGAATTCGTCCAGAACGCCGATGTCGGGGGCACCCTGCCCTTCTCCGAGCTGCGCGAGAAGCACGACGCGATCCTCATCGCCACCGGGGTCTACAAGGCGCGCGACCTCTCCGTGCCCGGCGCGGGCAGCAAGGGCGTCATCCGCGCGCTCGATTACCTGACCGCTTCGAACCGCAAGGGGCTCGGCGATGCCGTTCCCGATTTCGACAGCGGCGAGATGGATGCGCGCGGCAAGCGCGTCGTCGTGGTCGGCGGCGGCGACACGGCCATGGACTGCGTGCGCACGGCGATCCGCCAGGACGCGGCCTCCGTCACCTGCCTCTATCGCCGCGACCGGGAGAACATGCCGGGCTCGGCGCGGGAGGTTCTGAATGCCGAAGAGGAAGGCGTCGTCTTCCGCTGGCTGTCCAACCCGAAAAGCGTTCTCGGCGAGGCCGAAGCCCTGGCAGGCGTCCGGGTCGCGAGGATGCGCCTGGGGCCGCCCGACCAGTCGGGCCGCCAGAGCCCCGAGGAAGTGCCCGGCGAAGACGCCGATCTCGACGCCGACATGGTCATCAAGGCGCTCGGCTTCAGCCCCGAGGACCTGCCCGGCGCCTTCGGCGAGCCGGACCTCGCGCTGACGCGCTGGGGCACGCTCAAGGCCGACCCTTCGAGCTTCGAGACCTCGCTGCCGGGAGTTTTCGCGGCCGGAGACATCGTGCGCGGCGCGAGCCTCGTCGTCTGGGCGATCCATGACGGGCGCAAGGCCGCGGCGGGCATTCACGACTTCCTGCGCGCAGGCGAAATGCCGCATGGCGTCGCGACGGTCGGCGAGCAGTCGACGCGCTACGATCCGCGCGTGCAGGAGCCGGTGGCGGCGAAATGAAGAGCCGGACGGAAATTGCGGAGGGCGAATGGCAAGGAGCGGCGAAAGTCGTTCTCCAAGCCGCCCCGGAAGGGGTCTACATGTACGTGTACAAAACGGCGTCGTCTTCTTACGCAGAGGAGGACCACCTCCAAGACACTTTCGACATCTGCAAAGAGATTTGCACGGAACGCTTTCAAATTCCGGCAGATGCTTGGGTTGATACAAAAGAGTACGAACAATGAACAACGAACCCTTCGGACTCTATGACCCGGCCGACGAGCACGATGCCTGCGGCGTCGGCCTGATCGCCGCGATCGACGGCAAGCCGCGGCGCGAGGTCGTCACCAAGGCGATCGATGCCCTCAAGGCGGTCTGGCACAGGGGCGCTGTCGCGGCCGACGGCAAGACGGGCGACGGCGCGGGCGTCAGGCTCGACGTGGCCCAGGACTTCTTCAAGGAGAAGGTCGCGCGGGCGGGCCACATGCCGGGCAATGCCGATGTCTGCGTCGGCATGATCTTCCTGCCCCGGACGGATTTCACCGGCCAGGACCGCGCCCGCGCCATCGTCGAGACCGAGATCCTGCGCTTCGGCTTCCGCCTTTACGGCTGGCGGCAGGCGCCGATCGATTCGACCGTGATCGGGACCAAGGCGAACGATGCCCGCCCCGAGATCGAACAGATCCTGTTCTACGATCCGCAGGGCCGCGACCAGTCCACGCTGGAACGCGCGCTGTTCATCGTCCGCAGGCGGATCGAGAAGCAGGCCCTCGCCGAGCGCCTGCCCGACTTCTATGTCTGCTCGCTCTCTCCGCGCGACGTCATCTACAAGGGCATGTTCCTCGCCGGGGACATCGACAGCTTCTATCTCGACCTCAAGGACGAGCGCTTCGTCTCCTCCTTCGCGATCTTCCACCAGCGCTATTCGACCAACACCTTCCCGCAATGGCGGCTCGCCCAGCCCTTTCGCATGCTGGCCCATAACGGCGAGATCAACACGCTGCGCGGCAACATCAACTGGATGCGCAGCCACGAGGTGAAGATGACCTCGCATGCCTTCGGCGCGCATGACGAGGACGTCAAACCGGTGATCCAGCCGCAAAGCTCGGATTCGGCCGCGCTCGACGCGGTGTTCGAGGTTCTGGTCCATGGCGGCCGCTCGGCGCCCATGGCCAAGGCGCTCCTGATCCCCGAAGCCTGGTCCAAGCGCCAGTCGATCATGAGCCCGGAGGTCCGCGCCTTCTACGAATACTGCAACGCCGTGATGGAGCCCTGGGACGGCCCGGCCGCCGTCTGCGCCTTCGATGGCCGCTGGGCGGTGGCGGGGCTCGACCGCAATGGCCTCCGGCCGCTGCGCTATGCGGTAACCACGGACGGCCTTCTGACGGTCGGCTCGGAAAGCGGCATGTGCCCCTTGGGGGACAAGACCGTGAAGCAGCGCGGCGCGGTCCCGGCGGGCGGCATGATCGCCGTCGACCTCCAGGAGGGCCGCTTCTACGATGCGGGCCAGACGCTCGAACACCTGACCGCCGCCCATCCCTATTCGCAGTGGCTCGGCAATGTGCAGCAGCTCGACGAGGAGATCGTTCCGGGGCCGGAGGAGCGCCTCTTCGAGGAGCTCGAGCTTCGCCGCCGCCAGATCGGCGCGGGCTATACGCAGGAAGACCTCGAGCTGATCCTCAAGCCCATGGTGCTCGAGGGCAAGGAGGCGATCGGCTCGATGGGGGACGACACGCCGCTCGCCGTCCTGTCCGACCAGTACCGCCCCCTGCCCCATTATTTCCGCCAGCGCTTCAGCCAGGTGACGAACCCGCCCATCGACCCGCTTCGCGAGGGCCGGGTCATGTCGCTCAAGACCCGCTTCAAGAATCTCGGCAATATCCTGGCCGAGGACGAGACGCAGACGAATGTCTTCGTCCTCGACAGCCCCGTGCTGACCAACGGCATGTATGCCCGCATGACGCAGAAGCTCGGCATGCATGTCGTCGACTGCACCTATGAGGGCGGCGACGGGCGCGGCGAGGCGCTGCGCGAGGCGCTGGACCGGATCCGCGACGAGGCCTGCGCGGCCGTGCGCAGCGGCGCGGACCATGTGGTCCTGACCGACGAGGCCCAGGGGCCCGGCCGCCTGCCCGTGCCCATGGTGCTGGCCGCGGGCGGCGTGCATCGCCGCCTCATCGAGGAAGGCCTGCGCTCGTCCTGCTCTCTCACCGTGCGGGCCGCCGAATGCGTGGACAGCCACTACGCGGCGGTCCTGATCGGCGTCGGCGCGACCTGCGTGAACCCCTATCTCGCGCTCGAAACCATCGCCTCGCGCATCGAGGCCGGAAAATATCGCGGCGTCACCGTCGAAGAGGCGGTGACCGCCTACCGGACGGCCGTGGAGAACGGCCTTCTCAAGATCCTCTCCAAAATGGGCGTCTCGGTCCTCTCGGCCTATCGGGGCGGGTGCAATTTCGAGACGCTGGGCCTGTCCCGGACGCTGCTCGCGGAGTTCTTCCCCGAAGCCTCCTCGCGCATTTCCGGCATCGGCCTGTCCGGCCTCGAACGGGCGGGCGGAGAGCTTCACGAGCGGGCCTGGCCGCAGGACCCCGACGAGCTCGAACGCCTTCCCGTGGGCAGCTTCTACCGCGTGCGCAGCCATGGCGAACGCCATGCCTATGAGGCGAAGCTCGTCAGCGACCTGCAGACGGCGGTGCGCAATGACGACTACGGAACCTATAAGCGCTTCTCGAAGGCGCTGAACACCCAAGGGCCGATCCAGCTTCGCGACCTCCTGACCTTCCGCCGCGTGAGGGAGCCGATCCCTCTCGAACAGGTCGAAAGCGTCAACGCCATCCGCCAGCGCTTCGTGACCCCCGGCATGTCGCTCGGCGCCCTCAGCCCCGAGGCGCATGGCGCGCTCAATGTCGCGATGAACCGGATCGGCGCGAAATCGGTCTCGGGCGAAGGCGGCGAGGATCCCGCCCGCTACGAAGCCATGCCGAACGGCGACAACATGAACTCGGCGATCAAGCAGGTCGCGTCCGGCCGCTTCGGCGTGACGGCGGAATACCTCAACCAGTGCCGCGAGATCGAGATCAAGGTCGCGCAGGGCGCCAAGCCCGGCGAGGGCGGCCAGCTGCCGGGCTTCAAGGTCAACGCCTATATCGCGCGGCTGCGCCACGCGACCGAGGGCGTGACGCTGATCTCTCCCCCGCCCCATCACGACATCTATTCGATCGAGGACCTCGCCCAGCTGATCTACGACCTCAAGCAGATCAATCCCGAAGCGAGGGTCTGCGTGAAGCTCGTCAGCTCGGCCGGCGTCGGCACGATCGCGGCGGGCGTGGCCAAGGCCAAGGCCGACGCGATCCTGATCTCGGGCCATGTCGGCGGCACGGGGGCGAGCCCGCAGACCTCGATCAAATTCGCAGGCTCCCCTTGGGAACTCGGCCTCGCCGAGGCCAATCAGGTCCTGACGCTGAACGATCTGCGCGGCGACGTGACCTTGCGGACCGATGGCGGCCTGAGGACCGGGCGCGACATCGTCACCGCCGCCATGCTGGGCGCGGAGGAATACGGCATCGGGACCTTGAGCCTCGTCGCCATGGGCTGCCTCATGGTGCGCCAGTGCCATTCGAACACCTGCCCCGTCGGGGTCTGCACGCAGGACCCGGCCCTGCGCGAGAAATTCGTCGGCACGGCCGAGCAGGTCGTGAACCTGATGACCTTCATGGCCGAGGAGGTGCGCGAGATCCTGGCCGAACTCGGCGCGACCTCGCTCGACGAGGTGATCGGGCGCTCGGACCTGCTGCGGCAGGTCAGCCGCGGCTCGGACCTGCTCGACGATCTCGACCTCAACCCGGTCCTGGTCCGCGCCAATGAGGGGCCGATGCCGCCGCGCTCGGACAGGACGCACCGGCGAGAGCCCGATCCGACGCTCGATGCGCAGATCGTGGCCGATGCGGCGCCCGTCTGGAAACGCCGCGAGAAGATGCAGCTGACCTATACGGTGCAGAACACGCACAGAGGCGTCGGCGCGCGGACGAGCCACCACATCGTCAAATGGTTCGGCAACAGCCTGCCCGAAGGCCATCTCACCGTGCGCCTCTACGGCTCGGCCGGCCAGTCGCTCGGCGTGTTCGGCGCCAAGGGCCTGCGGATCGAGGTCGAGGGCGATGCCAACGACTATGTCGGCAAGGGCCTGTCGGGCGCCGAGATCGTCGTGCGCGGTTTCTCGGGAGAGAAGCCCGGCGGAACGGCGGTCGGCAATACCTGCCTTTACGGCGCGACCTCCGGCAGCCTCTTCGCCGCCGGCCGCGCGGGCGAGCGCTTCGCGGTCAGGAATTCCGGCGCGACGGCCGTGGTCGAGGGCTGCGGCTCGAATGGCTGCGAATACATGACCGGCGGCACGGTCGCGATCCTCGGCCCCATCGGCGACAATTTCGCGGCCGGCATGACCGGCGGCAGGGCGTTCGTCTACGACCCCCAGGACTCGCTCGAAGCCCTGGCCAATCTCGAGCATATCAGCTGGCGGGACCTCGGCGATCAGGAGGCGGATTGCCGCGCGCTGATCGAGCGGCACGCCGCGGAAACCGGCTCCGCCCTCGCGGCGGATCTCCTGGCCAATTGGGACGCCGAGCGCGGCCATTTCCGCGTCGTGGCGCCCAAGAACGCTCCGGCCATCCCGGCCGAGGAAGAGCTTTCCGCCGTCTCCGCCCGCCTCTGATTTGAGGTTGAAGATGCTCCGCCGCGCCTTTCCTTAGCCACAAAGGCGCTGGCGGAGCGCAAACTCGCGATTTTTTGCTATTTCCGTGTTGCGACGCGATGGGGGCTGTGTTAGCCGTCTCCCATCGGGACGATCCTGTCCCGCTCGCTTCGGAAGGCAGCGCCATGGCATGCGGCGTCTCGATCCCTGACAGCGTTCCCGGCCCGGCCGCCGCGCCGGCCCTCCTTCGTATCGTACTCCTTATTCCCTGCAGCCCCCCGGGAGCGGCATCGGTCTAGGCAGTGCGCCCACCGACGCGAAGCTCCCCCCGGGGAGCTTTTTTTATACCTGAATTCAGAAGATCGTTCATGACACAGACCAAACGCAGCGACGCGATCACCAAGGGACCGAGCCGGGCGGCGGCGCGGGCCATGCTGCGTGCGGTGGGCATGACGGACGACGATTGGGACAAGCCCATCGTCGCGGTGGTGAACACCTATTCCTCGGTCACGCCCTGCAACATGCATCTGCGGACGCTGGCGCAGCCGGTCTGCGACGGCATCCGCGAAGGCGGCGGCGTGCCGGTCGAATTCGGCGCCCCGGTCGTCTCGGACGGCATCACCATGGGCCACGAAGGCATGCGCGCGAGCCTGATGAGCCGCGAGGTGATCACCGATGCGGTCGAGCTGGCCGTGCGGGGCCACGCGCTCGATGCTGCCGTGATCCTCGTCGGCTGCGACAAGACGATCCCCGCCGCCGCCATGGCGCTGGCGCGGATGGATGTTCCCGGCGTCGTCTTCTATGGCGGCACGATCGCCGCCGGGTGCCTGGGCGACAAGGACCTGTCGATCCAGGACGCCTTCGAGGCGATCGGCGCGCATGCCAGGGGCGCGATCTCGGACGAGGCGCTCGATGCGGTCGAGCGCGCCGCCTGCCCCGGCGCCGGCTCCTGCGGCGGGCAGTTCACGGCCAATACCATGGCCATGGCGCTCGCATTCCTGGGCGTCGCGCCCATGGGCGCGGGCGAACCGCCGGCCGAGCACGAGGACAAGCCCGAACAGGCGCATCGCTGCGGCATGCTGGCCGCGAAGAGCGCGCTCGGCGAAGGCGCCCGCCGCTTCGTCACGCCCGCCTCCTTGCGCAATGCGGCCCTCGCCGTCGTCGCTTCGGGCGGTTCGACCAATGCCGTCCTGCACCTCGCCGCCATCGCGGCCGAAGCGGGCGTGCCCTTCGATATCGACATCTTCGACGCGCTCTCGCGCGAGACACCGGTCATCGCCGACATAAAGCCCGGCGGCCGCTATCTGGCGCAGGACCTGTTCCGCGCCGGCGGCTATCGCGTCTTCGGCCAGCGGCTGATGGAGGCGGGGCTGCTCGAGGACGCCCCGACCGTCAGCGGCAGGAGCCTGTTCGAGGAGCTGGCGGCCGCCGAGGAAACACCCGGACAGCAAGTCGTCCGTACGCTTGACGACCCGGTCAAGCGCACCGGCGGCCTGCGCATACTCTATGGCGACGTCGCACCGGAGGGCGCTGTTCTGAAGACCGCCGGCTATGCCACTGGCAGCTTTTCGGGCCCCGCGCGCGTCTTCGAATGCGAAGAAGACACTTTCGCCGCCGTCCAGCGCGGCGAGATCGGCGAAGGCGAGGTCGTCATCATCCGCCATGAGGGTCCGCGCGGCGGCCCCGGCATGCGCGAGATGCTGCAGGTCACCGCCGCGCTGGCAGGCCAGGGCCTCGCGGGCAAGGTGGCGCTGATCACGGATGGGCGCTTCTCCGGCGCGAGCCACGGCTTCGTCATCGGCCATGTCTCGCCGGAGGCCGCCGTCGGCGGGCCGATCGCGCTGATCGAGGACGGCGACACCGTCACCATCGATCCCGAGACCCGCCGGATCGATGCCGACATCGACTGGCAGGCCCGCAGGGCCGCCTACACGCCCCGCCCGCAGCGCCGCATGGGCGGCTATTTCGACAAGTTCGCCCGCCTCGTGGGCTCCGCCAGCAAAGGCGCCACAACCATCATCGAGGGAGATTCCGATGTCTGAAGATCTGCGCGTCTTTACCAAGGACGACGTCAAGCCGGAGACGCTGCGCGAGACGACCATCGCCGTGATCGGCTATGGCAGCCAGGGCCGCGCCCATGCGCGCAACCTCAAGGATTCGGGCCTCGACGTCATCATCGGCGCGCGGCGCGGCGGTCCTTCCGAAGAGAAGGCCGAGGCGGACGGCTTCCGCGTCCTCTCCCCCGCCCAGGCCGCCGAGGAAGCGGGCTTCATCGCCCTGACCGCGCCCGACATGGCACATGCGGACATCTTCGAGAACGACATCAAGCCGAACCTCAAATCCGGCGATACGCTGATGTTCGCGCACGGCTTTTCGGTTCTCTACGGACGGGTGACGCCGCCCAAGGATGTCGACGTGATCCTGGTCGCGCCCAAAGGCCCGGGCGACCTGGTCCGCCGCGAATTCGAGAAGGGACGCGGCGTGCCCTGCCTCTTCGCGGTCCATCAGGACGCGACCGGCAAGGCGGTGGACCGCGCCGTCGCCTATGCGGACGGGATCGGCGGGACGGCCGCCGCGCTCTTCCAGACGAGCTTCAAGGACGAGACCGAGACCGATCTCTTCGGCGAGCAGGCGGTCCTTTGCGGCGGGGCGACCGAGCTGGTCGTCATGGGTTTCGAGACCTTGGTCGAGGCGGGTTATGCGCCCGAGCTCGCCTATTACGAATGCCTGCACGAGCTGAAGCTGATCGTCGACCTCCTGCATGAAGGCGGCCTCGCCAAGATGCACGAGTTCATCTCCGAGACCGCGATCTATGGCGACCTAAAATCGGGCCCCCGCGTCATCGACGAGAACACGCGCGACAAGATGCGCGCCGTGCTGAAGGACGTGCAGTCGGGCCGCTTCGCCCGCGACTGGATCCTCGAAAACCAGGCCGGAAAGCCCGAATACAGCGCGCTTCTGCAAGCCGATCTCGACCATCCGATCGAGGAGACCGGCCGCAAGCTGCGCTCCCGCATGACCTGGCTGGAGCCCGGCCACAACAATTCAGGAGCCTGATCATGAGCGCTCGGCCAAAACCCGTTTCGGCCGCAGACAGGGCCCGCCGCCGCTATGAGCGCATGGTGGCGGCGGGCCGCGCCCCCGTGCCCGCGCCTGCCCAGGACACAGAGGCGTCCGCGGCCGAGCCTCAGCAGGAAGCGCGCGAAGAGGACCAGGGCGGCGAGAGCGGCGCCGAGCGCTTCGCAGGCTTCATGGGGTGCGCGCCATGAGCAGCACCGCCGTCGCAGAGGAAGTTCCGAAGGACCAGCCGCGCACGGGCGCGAGGCTGGTCGTCGAGGCGCTGGTCGCCCAAGGCGTGGAGACCGTGTTCGGCTATCCCGGCGGCGCGATCATGCCCGTCTATGACGCCCTGCCCGGCTCGGGCCTGCGCCATATCCTGTGCCGCCACGAGCAGGCCTGCGCCTTCGCCGCGGCCGCGGTCGGACGGATGACGCGGCGCGCGGGCGTGTGCCTCGCCACCTCCGGTCCCGGCGCGACCAATCTCGTGACCGGCATCGCCGACGCATACATGGACTCGGTTCCCATGGTCGCGATCACCGGCCAGGTGGCCCAGCCCGTCATGGGCACGGACGCCTTCCAGGAGATCGACACCTTCGGCATCACCATGCCGGTCGTGAAGCACAGCTATATCGTCCGGAACGCCGACGACATCCCCGCCATCATCGCCGAGGCCTTCGATATCGCCGAACACGGACGGCCCGGCCCGGTCCTGATCGACATCCCCAAGGACATCCAGATGGCCGAGGGCACGGGCGAGCCCTATGCCGGGCGCGTCACGCCGCAGCCCTGCCTCGACGAGGACGGCCTGCGCCGGGCGGAAGCCGCCTTGCGCGAGGCGGAGCGTCCCCTCTTCTATCTTGGCGGCGGCACGGTCCGCGCGGGCGCCGTGGCCGAGGTCCGCCGCCTGGTCGAACGCGCGCGCATCCCCGCCGTCTGCACCTTGCAAGGGCTCGGCATCCTGCCGACGGGGCACGAGCAGTTCCTCGGCATGCTGGGCATGCATGGCAGCCGCGCGGCGAACATGGCGGTGCAGGAATGCGACCTCCTGATCAATATCGGCGCGCGCTTCGACGACCGCGCGACCGGCGCCCTCGACCGCTTCGCGCCTCATGCGCGCGTCATCCATTTCGACAAGGATGCGAGCGAGATCTCCAAGCTGCGCCACGCCGATGTCGCGGTCTCCTGCGACCTCAAGCCGGCCGTGCGCTCCTTCCTGCCCGAGCCGGCCGATATCTCGGACTGGCGGAAGCTCAACCGTTCGCGCGCCGAGGAGTTCGCGCCCTCCTATGATGCCCCGGCCAAGGGCATCTACGCCCCGGCCCTGCTGAAGGAGTTGTCGGAGCGCGCAGGGGACGGCTTCGTCGCCGTGCCCGATGTCGGCCAGCACCAGATGTGGGTGGCCCAGCATTGCCGCTTTTCCCGTCCGCAGGCGCATATCACCAGCGGCGGCCTCGGCTCCATGGGCTTCTCCCTGCCCACCGCCATCGGCGCCAAGATGGCCGAGCCCGACGCCTGCGTCGTCTCGGTCTCGGGGGATGGCGGCTTCATGATGAACATCCAGGAGCTCGCCACCCTCAACCGCTACGGCGTGCCGCTCAAGGTCATCGTGCTGAACAATTCTCATCTGGGCATGGTGCGCCAGTGGCAGGACCTGTTCTTCGCGGGCAATCGCTCCGAGGTCGACCTGTCGGACAATCCCGACTTCGCCAAGGTGGCCGAGGCCTTCGGCATCGAGGCCTTCACGATCAGCGAGCCCGGCGAGGTCGAAGGCGGCCTGGACCGCCTGCTCGGCGCTAAGGGCCCGATCCTGATGCACGTCGTGATCGACCCGAACGAGAATGTCTGGCCGCTCGTCGCGCCGGGCAAGGCCAACCACGAGATGATGGAGCAGAGCGAGAGCTGAGAACGCTTTCGCGGCAGGAGAGAAGGATGACCATCGAGACCTTCACCATCGAGAGCGACGACGTGAACGGCACGCTGCGCCGCATCTGGACCGTCATCGAGCAGCGCGGCTGGTCGGTGCGCTCGCTCCTCGTCGAAGAGGTCGAGGGCGGCGTCGAGACGCGCGTCCAGGTGAGCCCTTACGGCACGACGCGCTCGATCGAGACGCTCCGCCTGCAGATCGAGCGCCTGCACAATGTCCGCCGCGTGCGCCTCGAGCGCCGCTCCCGCCAGAAGCCCTCGCGCTGGAAGGAGATCCCGCATGCCGCCGTCATCTGAAGCGCTGCGCGAGATCGAGCTGACGTCCCCGCTGGGCCTGCCCCAGGCGGAGATCGAGGCGATCACCAATCGCGCCGACCCGGCCTGGGATGAGGTCGCCGTGACCCCCTGCCTGCCGAGCCGGAAGCTTTCGGCGATGGCGGGCTGCGAGCTCTTCGTCAAATACGAGAACATGCAATACACCGCCTCCTTCAAGGAGCGCGGCGCGCTGGCGAAGCTCCTCTCTCTGAGCGAGGCGGAGCGGCGCTCCGGCGTCATCGCGGCATCCGCGGGCAATCATGCGCAGGGTCTCGCGCGGCATTCGGCGCTGCTCGGGATCGACGCGACCATCGTCATGCCCGCGCACACCCCTTCGGTGAAGGTCGAGGAGACCCGCCGCTTCGGCGCGCGCGTCCTGCTCGAAGGCATTGATTACGACGAGGCGAGCGGCCTCGCCCATGCCCGCTGCAAAGAGGAAGGGCTGACCTATGTGCACCCCTTCGACGACCCTTATGTTTGCGCGGGACAGGGCACGGTCGCGGCCGAGATGCTGGAACAGGCGCCGCAGATCGACACGCTGGTCGTGCCGATCGGCGGGGGCGGCCTGATTTCCGGCATGGCGACGGTGGCCGCCGCGCGGCGGCCCGATGTCCGCGTCATCGGCGTGCAGTCGGACCTTTACCCCGGCATGATCAACGCAGTGCGCGGCGGCACCCGGCCCTGCGCCGGAACGACGCTGGCAGAAGGCATCGCGGTCGCGGCGCCAGGGCTTCTGACCCGCAAGATCGTCAGCACGCTGGTCGACGAGATCGTCACGGTGAACGAGGCGCAGCTCGAACGCGCGCTGTCCCTCCTCCTGACCTGTCAGAAGACGCTGGCCGAAGGCGCGGGCGCGGCAGGCCTCGCTGCCGTCCTGGCGCATCCGAGCCTGTTCCGTGGGCATACCGTCGGCAGCGTCGTCTGCGGCGGGAATATCGACACCCGCCTCCTGTCCTCGATCCTGATGCGCGACCTCGCCCGCCAGCGGCGCCTCGCCCGCCTGCGGATCACGCTGACGGACGTTCCCGGCCAGCTCGAGCGGGTCAGCCGCGCCATCGGGCAGGCCGGCGGCAACGTCATCGATGTCAGCTATCACAAGACCTTCAACGATCTGCCTGCCAAGCAGACCCATCTCGACATCTCGGTCGAGGCCACGGACGGTGTGCATATGGACGCGATCGTCGATGCGCTGAGAACGGACGGCCTGCCCGTCGAGAACGCGAATTACTGATGGAGGACGCGGTGGACCATCGAGTGCGATCCTCCTCCCCCCGTGGGGGAGGTGCCCGCAGGGCGGAGGGGGCCCGCCGCCCCGCAAGAGAGGCCGAGCGACTTACGGGGCGGGGCATTCCGCTCCGCTGAACTCCCGCGCGGGGGCGTCTGCCCCCTCCCCTCCGCTTGCGCTCCGGGACCTCCCCCACAGGGGGAGGCGGGGCGCTCCGCTCCAAGGCCCGTTCCCATGACCTATACCCCAGAACCCATCGTCCGGATCTTCGACACCACTTTGCGCGACGGCGAGCAGTCGCCCGGCTTCTCCATGACCATGAAGGGCAAGCTGCGCATGGCGCGCGTGCTCTCTGCGCTGAAGGTCGACGTCATCGAGGCGGGCTTCGCCGCCGCCTCGCCCGGCGATGCCGAGGCCGTTCAGGCCGTGGCCGAAGAGGCGGACGGCCCGATCGTCTGCTCCCTCGCCCGCGTGACCGAGCGCGATATCGACGCCGCCGCCAAGGCGCTGGAGCCAGCGAAGCGCAAGCGCGCCCATGTCTTCATCGGCACCTCGCCCACCCACCGCCAGCACAAGCTGAAGATGCGCAAAGGCGAGGTGCTGGACGCGATCGAGCACGGCGTGCGCTATGCGCGCAGCATCTTCGAGGATGTCGAGTTCTCGGCCGAGGACGCGATGCGCACCGAGAAGACCTTCCTCGCCGAGTGCCTGCGCACCGCGAACGAGGCGGGCGCGCGGACGCTGAACGTGCCCGACACGGTCGGCTATTTCACGCCGGAGGAGACCTATGAGGTCTTCAGCTATCTGATCAATGCGGTGGAGCCGGACGATCAGACGGTCTTCTCGACCCATTGCCATGACGATCTGGGGATGGCGGTCGCCAATTCCCTCGCCGCCGTCCGCGCAGGCGTGCGCCAGATCGAATGCACGATCAACGGCATCGGCGAGCGCGCGGGCAATTGCGCGATGGAAGAGGCGGTGATGGCCCTGCGCACGCGCCGCGACACCTATGGCGTCGACACGCTGCTCGACACGCGCCGCTTCTACGAGGCGTCGCGGACGCTGGAGGATGTCACGGGAGAGAAGGTCCAGCGCAACAAGGCCGTAGTCGGACGCAACGCCTTCGCCCATGAAGCGGGCATTCACCAGCACGGCATGCTGTCCAACCGCAAGACCTATGAGATCATGGAGCCCGAGGATGTCGGCGCGCCGGTCAGCGCGCTGGTGCTGGGCAAGCATTCGGGCAAGCACGCCCTGTTCGCGCGGCTCGAGGAGCTGGGGCACGAGGTCTCGCCCGACCGCCGCGAAGCGGTCTTCGCCGCCTTCAAGCTGATCGCCGACGAGAAGCACGAAGTGTCCGACGACGAGCTGCGCACGCTGGTCTCGGGCGCATCGAACCGCGTGGTGCCGGTGCTGTGAGGACGCTGTTCGACAAGGTCTGGGCGCGCAACCTCGTCCGTGCGGAGGCGGAGGACATGCCCGCCATCCTGCATATCGGCCTGCATCTCGTGCACGAGGTGACGAGCCCGCAGGCCTTCTCCGTCCTGCGCGAGCGGGGCCTGAATGTCCGCCGTCCCGACCTCACCCTCGCCACCATCGACCATTCCGTTCCCACTCTGCCCGCGGGGCCGGACGGCCGCCTGCCTTATGTCACGCCGCAGGCCGAGCGGCAGGTCGAGACGCTGCGCGCCAATTGCCGCGAGCACGGCATCGAGCTTCTGGACCTCGGCGACGAGCGGCGCGGCATCGTGCACCTGATCGGGCCGGAGCTCGGCCGGACGCAGCCGGGCATGACGGTCGTCTGCGGCGACAGCCACACCTCGACCCATGGCGCGTTCGGCGCCCTCGCCTTCGGCATCGGCACCACCGAGGTGGGCCATGTCCTCGCCACCCAATGCCTGTTCCAGCGGCGGCCGAAGACCATGCGCGTCCTCTTCGAAGGCGCGCTCCAGCCCGGCGTGACCGCCAAGGACATGGCCCTCGCGGTGATCGCGAAGCTCGGGATGGAAGGCGGCACGGGCCATGTGCTCGAATATCAGGGCGAGGCGGTGCGCGGGCTGTCCATGGAAGGGCGCATGACTCTCTGCAACCTGTCGATCGAGGCGGGCGCGCGCGCCGGGATGGTGGCGCCCGACGAGACGACCTTCGACTATCTGCGCGGCCGCCCCGGCGCCCCAGCGGATTTCGAAGCCGCAATGGCCGAGTGGCGCGCTCTGCGCTCGGACGAGGATGCGGCGTTCGATGCGGAAGTTGTGATCGACGCGGCCGCGATCTCGCCCATGGTCACCTTCGGCGTCAGCCCGGACGAAGCGGCGAGCATCGCGGGCGCCGTGCCCGAGCCCGCCAATGACAGCCAGGCGGCGGGCCTTACCTATATGGGCGTGCGCGCGGGCGAGCCCGTGGCGGGCCTGAAAGTGGCGCGGGTCTTTGTCGGCTCCTGCACCAATGGCCGGATCGAGGACCTGCGCGCGGCGGCCGCCGTCCTGCGGGGACGGCGCGTCGCCGAGGATGTCACGGCGCTGGTCGTTCCGGGCTCCGAAGCGGTGAAGCGGCAGGCCGAGGCGGAGGGCCTTCACGAGGTCTTCCTCGCCGCAGGCGCGCAATGGCGAGAGCCGGGCTGTTCGATGTGCATCGCGATGAATGGCGACAAGGGCGCCCCCGGCGAGGTGGTCGTTTCGACCTCGAACCGGAACTTCCGCGGGCGCCAGGGCGAGGGCGTGCGCACCGTGCTCGCCTCGCCCGCCACGGCCGCGGCGAGCGCGGTCGAGGGCAGGATCGCCGATCCCCGTCCCTATCTGAAAGGCGCAGCGGCATGAGCTTTCAGCCCTTCACCGCCCTCACCTCGAAAACCCTCGTCCTGCGCGAGGAGAATATCGACACCGACCAGATCATTCCGGCCCGCTTCCTGACGACCACCGACCGGGAGGGCTTGGGCGATGCGGCCTTCCATGACTGGCGGTACGGGCCGGACGGCGTGCTCGACGAGGGTCACGTCCTCAACCGCACCGACATGGCGACGCATCGGGTCTTGGTCGCGGGCGACAATTTCGGCTGCGGCAGCTCGCGCGAGCATGCGCCCTGGGCGCTTCTCGCCTTCGGCCTGCGCGCCGTGATCAGCACGTCGATCGCAGACATCTTCCGCTCGAACAGCCTCAAGAACGGCCTGCTGCCGGTGGTGGTCGACGAGGAGACCCATGCCCTGCTGCTTTCCGAGCCGGGGCGGGAGGTGACCGTCGACCTCGAAGAGAACAGGCTGCGCTTTGGCAATCATGCCGTGCCCTTCGAGACCGAGGCCTTCGCCCGGCGCTGCCTCCTGGACGGAAAGGACCCCTTGGGCGTCCTGCTCGACGCCCTGCCTGAGATCGAAGACTTCGAGGAGCGCGCGGCATGAGCCTGCATGTCACCGTCCTGCCCGGCGACGGGATCGGCCCGGAGGTCACCGATGCCGCGCTGCGCGTTCTCGCGGCCGTCTGCGAGGCGGAGAATATCGGGCTGCGCACGGAGACCCGCCATTTCGGCGGCGCGGCCATCGATGCGACCGGCGAGCCGCTGCCCGAGGAGACGAAGGAAGCCTGCCTGTCGGCGGATGCCGTGCTCCTGGGCGCGGTCGGCGGCCCGAAATGGGACGAGGCCGCCAAGAGCGGCGCGCCGCGTCCGGAAAAGGGCCTTCTGGGCATTCGCTCGGCGATGGGTCTCTTCGCCAATCTGCGCCCCTCGCGCCTCTTTGCCGGCCTGGAGAACGCTTCGCCGCTGCGCCCCGAACGGGTGGCGGGAACGGATATCCTGGTCGTGCGCGAGCTGACCGGCGGCGTCTATTTCGGCGCCAAGGAAGAAGGAACGGACAGGGCGACCGACCTCATGCCCTATAGCCGGGAAGAGGTGGAGCGGGTGGCCCGCGTCGCCTTCGAGGCGGCCAAGGGGCGGCGCGGACGGCTGACCTCGGTCGACAAGGCGAACGTGCTGGCGACCTCGCGGCTCTGGCGGAGCGTGATCGAGGATCTCTCGGGCGACTACCCGGAAGTGACGGTCGATCACGTTCTCGTGGACGCCATGGCCATGCATCTGGTCACCCACCCGGCGGATTTCGACGTCGTTGTCACCGAGAACCTCTTCGGCGACATCCTCTCCGACGAGCTTTCCGCAGTGGTCGGCTCGATCGGCCTCGCAGCCTCGGCCTCGCTGGGCGAGCCGGGCCGCCCGGGCCTCTACGAGCCGATCCATGGCTCGGCGCCGGACATTGCGGGGCGCGGGATCGCCAATCCGGCCGGTTCGATCCTGTCCGTCGCCCTTTTGCTGCGCCATTCCGCCGGTCAGGAGGCGGCAGCCTCGCATATCGAGCGGGCCGTCTCCGCGGTGCTCGAACAGGGACTGCGCACCGCGGATCTCGGCGGCAGCGCTTCGACGGAGGCTTTCACGGAAGCCGTTCTCGAAGCCCTCACGGCGTCTTGAGCCGCGCGAACTCCTCTCAGTTTCCTTTCTCTCGACAAAGTCGGCAGGAAGACCGGGCGTAACGGCGTGGCCCTTGCTAGGGACTCCGCAAACCCGCACGAGGGGAAGACTTGGAACCAGAACGCGTAATTCGGGTTGGGCTCCTGAAGGGGCATGTCCGAACCGGCCGCTGCACTGCGGACCGGCCTGCGAGGCCGGCCCGGGTCCTGCCATCGTGACGCAATGAGTTCCCGCAAGAGGACGACCGATATGTTCGACGACGCAAGCGCCGCCGGAACGCCGACCACGACCGCCATCATCGGCGGCGGCCCCGCCGGCCTCACGGCCGCCTACGACCTGCAGAAATACGGGGGCGCGGGGCACAAGCCTCTCGTCTTCGAGGGCAGCGCGCTCGTGGGCGGCATCGCGCGCACCGAAAGCTATAAGGGCTACCGCTTCGATATTGGCGGCCACCGCTTCTTCACCAAGGTCGGCGAGGTCGAGGCCTTCTGGAAGGAAGTGATGGAGGACGACTTCATCACCCGGCCCCGCCAGTCGCGCATCTATTACGACGGCAAATATTACGCCTACCCGCTCAAGATCTTCAACGCGCTCGGCAATATGGGCCCGCTCGAGGCGGCCAGCATCATGGCGAGCTTCGCCAAATGGCGCGCCAAGCCGCACAAGGAAGAGGAGAACCTCGAGCAGTGGGTGACCAACCGCTTCGGGCGGCGCCTCTATGAGCGGTTCTTCAAGACCTATACGGAAAAGGTCTGGGGCATTCCCTGCACCGAGATCCGCGCCGACTGGGCCGCGCAGCGCATCAAGAACCTGTCGCTGACCAAGGCCGTGTGGAACGCGCTGACCGGGGCGAACGACACGACGAGCCTGATCGAGGAATTCGAATATCCCCGCCTCGGCCCGGGCCAGATGTGGGAGACCTGTTCGGCCAAGGTCCAGGAGCGCGGCGGCGAGGTCCACATGGAGACCTATGTCACCCGCGTGAACCGCGAGGGCAGCAGGGTCGTCTCGATCGAGACGCGCGACAAGGATGGGCAGACCCGCACGGTGAAGGCCGAGAACTTCATCAACACCATGCCCCTGCGCGAGCTGATCGAGGTCATGGATCCCCCGCCCCCCGCAGAGGTGCGCGAGGCGGCGGCCAAGCTGAAATATCGCGACTTCCTGATCGTCACCCTGATCCTGGACCACCCCGATCCCTTCCCGGACAACTGGATCTACATCCACAGCCCGGAAGTGAAGGTCGGCCGCATCCAGAACTTCCGCGCCTGGTCGCCGGACATGCTGCCCGACAAGGATACGGCCTCTATCGGGATGGAATATTTCTGCCATGAAGGCGACGGGCTGTGGGAAAGCACCGAGGAGGAGCTCATCGCCCAGGCCGGCGCCGAGCTCGAACAGCTCGGCCTCGCCGACGCCAAGACGGTGATCGGCGGCAAGATCATCCGCCAGCCCAAGGCCTATCCCGTCTATGACGGCGAATACCGGGCCGCGCTCGACACGATCCAGGCCTATATCGACACGCTGGAGAACTTCCAGACGGTCGGCCGGAACGGCATGCACCGCTACAACAACCAGGACCACAGCCAGCTGACCGCCATGCTCGCGGTCAAGAACATCCTCGGCGAGGATCACGACCTGTGGAACGTCAATGTCGAGCGGTCCTATCACGAGGACTTCACGACCGGCGAGAAGAAGCGGAACGAAGGCGGCATGGCCGGCGCCGCGGCCATTCCGGCCAACTGAACGGGCGCGCGCCCTAGGCATCGGCGCGCTTTTGCCTAACTTCCGCTCTCGGCAGCGGGACGACGGACATGGCGGATGGCGAAGAGACGGTGACGGCGGAAGCCGTCACCGCGATCGGCGAGATCGGCAAGGCGGCATGGGATGCGCAGGCAAACCCGCAAGGGCGGCCCTACAACCCCTTCGTCGCCCATGACTTCCTGAGCGCGCTCGAAGACTCCGGATCGGTCCGCCCCGAGACCGGCTGGGCGCCGCGCCACCTCGTCCTGCGCCGCAAGGACGATATTGCCGGTGTCATGCCCTGCTATCTGAAGGGGCACAGCCAGGGCGAATACATCTTCGACCACGCCTTCGCCGATGCCTATATGCGCGCTGGCGGGCGGTATTATCCCAAGCTTCTCAGCGCCATCCCCTTCACGCCCGCGACCGGCCCGCGCCTGCTCGCCGCGCAGGGAGACGACCGCGCCCTCCTCGCGCAGATCGGCCCGCAAGTGGCGAGCGAGCTTCGCCTCAGCTCCTTCAACATCAACTTCCCCCCGCCCGAAGAGACGGAGGCGCTGCGCGAGGCGGGCTATCTCATAAGGACCGGGCAGCAATACCATTTCGAAGATGAGGGGTTCGGCGACTGGGACGGCTTCCTCTCCGCCCTCTCCTCCCGCCACCGCAAGGCGCTGCGCAAGGAGCGGGCGGCGATCCGCGACATGGACGTCACCGTCCGCTGGGTCACGGGGCCCGAGGTCACCGAAGCCGAACTCGACACCTTCTGGACGTTCTATCAGGACACGGGCAGCCGCAAATGGGGCACACCCTATCTGACCCGCGACTTCTTCAGCCTCCTGGCCGAGCGGATGGCGGACAGGATGCTGCTCATCCTCGCGGACCGTGGCGGGCGCACGATCGCGGGCGCGCTCAACATGATCGGCGGCGACACGCTTTACGGACGCTATTGGGGCCGCACCGAGCATGTGCCCTTCCTGCATTTCGAGCTGTGCTATTACCAGGCGATCGACTTCGCGCTGGAACACGGCCTGACCCGCGTCGAGGCGGGCGCGCAGGGCGAGCACAAGGTCGCGCGCGGCTATCGGCCGGTGGCGACCTCGTCTGCGCACTGGTTCGCGGACCCCGGCTTCAAAGAGGCCGTCGCCGACTATCTCGAGCGCGAGCGCGCGCAGGTCGAGGACGATATCGGCTATCTTGGCGAATTCACGCCCTTCCGGCGCGGCTGATGCGGCAGGTCGCGGTGTTCCACGAAGCCGAGGAAGCGCAGATCGCGCGGAGCTTCCTGCGCAGCCACGGCATCGACGCGCAGCTGCCCGACGAGCAGGCGCTCTCGGTGATGCCCGATTTCGGCCTGGGCGGCTACCGCCTCATCGTGCCGCGGGAAGAGTTCTTCTCCGCGCAGGCGCTCCTGCGGGAGGTGGAGGAAAAACCCTCCCCTTACGCTGCGTGCGGGCGTTGCGGGAAGGCGGCCCTGCGTCGTAGCCGGGGCCGGACATTCCCGGCGATCCTGGCCGCCCTGTTCGGCGCGCTCGCCCCGCTCGCTTCGGCAAGGGGAGGCCTGCGCTGCGAGGCCTGCGGTCACAGACAGGACGCCGACGACAAGGAGATCCCCGCATGAGCCTCGATCATGCCTATGAGACCGAGAACATCTTCGCCAAGATCATAAGGGGGGAGATTCCTGCCGCGAAGGTCTTCGAGGACGACGAGATCCTCGCCTTCATGGACGCCTTCCCGCAGACCGAGGGGCACACCCTCGTCATCCCGAAGACCGTGCATGCGGTGAACCTGCTCGACACGCCTGCGGACACCCTGCAGCGCCTGATCGTCCGCACGCAGATCATTGCCGGCGCCATCGTCGACGCCCTCTCGCCCAACGGCTTCCGCATCGTCCAGTTCAACGGCGACGCGGCGGGCCAGTCGGTCTTCCACATCCACTTCCACATCATCCCGTCTTACCGGGACCG
Organism: Parvularcula oceani; assembly: GCF_000733125.1. GTDB lineage: Bacteria > Pseudomonadota > Alphaproteobacteria > Caulobacterales > Parvularculaceae > Parvularcula > Parvularcula oceani. The sequence goes on from NZ_JPHU01000002.1 coordinate 107,958, forward strand.
GTCCGAGGCCGCCCATGGCGGCGGCAAGGCCGATCCGGAAGACCTCGAACGCATTGCGAGCGTGATCCGTGAGCGACTCTAAGCCCATTTCGCCCGAGCGGCGCATCGTCCTCGTCACCGGTGCCTCGCGCGGCATCGGCCGCGCCGCCGCGCGCGAACTCGCCCGCCGCGGCGCCCATGTCCTCTGCCTCGCCCGCACGGTCGGCGCGCTCGAGGAGCTCGACGACGAGGTGCGCGCCGAAGGCGGCGCGTGCAGCCTCATTCCCGCCGACCTCACCGACGAGGATACCGTCACGCGCCTGCCGGCGGCGCTGGCGGAGCGCTTCGGACGGCTCGACGCGCTGGTGCTCAATGCCGGCACGCTCGGCGAGCTGACGCCCGTGACCGATATCGACGGGAAGACCTGGTCGAACGCCCTCGAAGTGAACGTCACCGCGAACTGGCGCCTCCTCGCCGGTCTCGACCCGCTCCTGCGCCTGTCCGACGCCGGCCGCGTGGTCGGCATCACCTCCAGCCGCGCGCGCAAATATGTGCCGTTCTGGACGACCTATTCGGCCAGCAAGGCCGCCTTCGAGGCGCTTTTGCTGACCTATGCCGCCGAGCGGGCGGAGACGAAGATCCGCACTAATCTCATCGATCCCGGCCCCATCGCCACCGGCATGCGGGCCAAGGCCATGCCCGGCGAGGATCAGGACACTTTGGCCCAGCCCGAAGACCTCGCCCCGCTGATCGCGGACGTCGCGGGCGAAGGCTTCACCGAAAACGCCGCACGCCTCTCCTTCAAGGAGTGGACGTCCGAGAAGGGAGAACAGGAATGAAGACACGCGCCGCCGTCGCCTTCGAAGCGGGCAAGCCTCTCGAAATCGTGGAACTCGACCTCGAAGGCCCCAAGGCCGGAGAGGTCCTGGTCGAGGTCAAGGCCACGGGCCTCTGCCACACCGACGCCTATACCCTGTCCGGCAAGGACCCCGAGGGCGCCTTTCCGGCCGTGCTCGGCCATGAAGGCGCGGGCGTCGTCGTCGAGACGGGCCCGGGCGTCACCTCTGTCGAGCCGGGCGATCACGTCATTCCTCTTTACACCCCCGAATGCCGGGAGTGCGAGTACTGCCTGAACCCCAAGACCAATCTCTGCCAGAAGGTCCGCTCGACCCAGGGCCAGGGCCTGATGCCGGACGGCACCTCGCGCTTCTCCTACAAGGGCGAGAAGATCCTGCACTACATGGGCACCTCGACCTTCTCGAACTACACGGTCCTGCCAGAGATCGCGCTCGCCAAGATCCGCAAGGACGCCCCCTTCGAGAAGGTCTGCTATATCGGCTGCGGCGTGACGACCGGCATCGGCGCGGTGATGTTCACCGCCAAGGTCGAGCCCAATTCGACGGCTGTGGTCTTCGGCCTCGGCGGCATCGGCCTCAACGTCATCCAGGGCCTCAAGCTGATCGGCGCGCGGCAGATCGTCGGCGTCGACCTCAATGACGACAAGCGCGCCATCGCCGAGCAGTTCGGCATGACCGATTTCGTGAACCCGAAGGATCACGGCAACAATCTCGTCGGCCACCTCGTCGAGCTGACGGGCGGGGGCGCGGATTATTCCTTCGAATGCATCGGCAATACCGATGTGATGCGCCAGGCCCTCGAATGCTGCCACAAGGGCTGGGGCGAGAGCGTCATCATCGGCGTCGCGCCTGCGGGCGCGGAGATCTCGACCCGTCCCTTCCAGCTCGTCACCGGCCGCGTCTGGCGCGGCTCGGCCTTCGGCGGCGCGAGGGGCCGGACCGACGTGCCGAAGATCGTCGACATGTACATGGAAGGCCGCATCGACATCGACAGCCTGATCACCGACGTGATGCCGCTCGAGGACATCAACAAGGGCTTCGAGCTGATGCATGAGGGCAAGGGCATTCGAAGCGTGGTGAAGTATTGACGATGTACAGCCGTGCGTGGTCGGTGGGTGTGGACTCGAACCACTCCCCGCGAACGGGCGCGGCTTTACAGGCCGCTTGCCGGAACCCCCGGCTTTACCCACCGATCGGTGCACCCTCTCTGGGTACGGCAATGAAAAGCCGTACTCAGGAAGAACGAATATGTTTTGTAAAGGCGTGCAACCGCACGCGCGTCTTCTAGATCCCCTTAAAGGGGATAAAGGCGCGCATATGAGTGGCGGATGAACATGCGCGTGTCTTGAGCAGAATCTCTGACGCCTGTCAATAAAGGATCTCGATCCATGAAGACCATCAAGAGTTGGCGTTCCTTCGGCGGCACGCTGTCCGTGCACGAGCATGACAGCGAAGCCTGCTCATGCCCGATGACCTTCGCGGTCTTCACCCCGCCGGGCGAAGGGCCCTTCCCGGTCCTCTGGTACCTGTCCGGGCTGACCTGCGACTGGTCGAACGTGATGGAGAAATCGGGCCTCCAGCGCATGGCGTCAGAGCTCGGCCTGATGGTGATCGCGCCCGATACGAGCCCGCGGGGGCCGGGCGTGGCCGATGACGAGGCCTATGATCTCGGCCAGGGCGCGGGCTTCTATCTCGATGCGACGCAAGAGCCCTGGGCGAAGCATTTCCGCATGGAGAGCTATATCACCCGGGAACTGCCGAAGCTCGTCTTCGGCAATTTCCCCGGCGACGAAAGCCGGCAGGGCGTCTTCGGCCATTCCATGGGCGGGCATGGCGCGCTGACGCTGCACCTCAAAAACCCGAAAACCTATCGCTCGGTCTCGGCCTTCTCCCCCATCGTCGCGCCCGCGCAGGTGCCTTGGGGCGAAAAGGCGTTCACGGCCTATCTCGGCGATGACCGCGATGCGTGGAACCGCCATGACGCGGCGGCGCTCGTGCAGGCGAAGGCGACGGAGGCCCATATCCTGATCGATCAGGGGACGGCGGACCAGTTCCTCGAAGAGCAGCTGAGGCCCGAGATCTTCGAAGCGGCCTGCGAGGCGTCAGGCCAGGCGCTCACCCTGCGGCGGCAGGAGGGCTACGACCACTCCTATTATTTCATCGCCAGCTTCATGGAAGACCATCTGCGCCATCATGCGCAGGCGCTGAAAGCCTGATCAGGCCGCCCGCTCGAGGCCGCGGGCGGTCCAGATCTCCTCGAGCGCATCGACCAGCCTGTCCATGTGCTCGTCGGTGTGCAGCGGCGTCGGCGAGAAGCGCAGGCGCTCCGTTCCCTTGGGCACGGTCGGATAGTTGATCGGCTGAACGTAGATGCCGTGATCCTCGAGCAGCTCGTCCGAGACCGCCTTGCAGGCGACGGGGTCGCCGACCATGAGCGGGACGATGTGGCTCGGGCTGTCCATGACCGGCAGGCCCGCCTCCGACAGACGCGATTTGAGCGTCGCCGCCCGTTCCTGGTGGCGTTTGCGGAGGTCGCCCCCTTCGCGCAGCGCCCTGACCGAGGCGAGCGCGCCGGCGACGAGCACGGGCGAGAGCGCGGTCGTGAAGATGAAGGAGGGCGCATAGGAGCGCACCGCGTCCACCATCGCCGCGCTGCCCGTGATATAGCCGCCCATCACGCCGATCGCCTTGCCGAGCGTTCCCTCGATGCAGTCGATCCGGTCGGAGACGCCGAGCTGCTGCGCAACGCCGCCGCCCTGCCCGTAAAGGCCGACGCCGTGGACCTCGTCGAGATAGGTGAAGGCGCCATAGCGCTTCGCCAGCTCCGCGACCTCCGCCACCGGGCCGAAATCGCCATCCATCGAATAGACGCTTTCGAAGGCGATGATCTTGGGCTTGTCCTTGGGCAGGCCCTGCAGAAGCTCTTCGAGGTGAGCGACATCATTGTGCCGCCAGATCAGCTTGGGTCCGCGGCCGCCCTTGATCCCCTGGATCATCGAGGCGTGGTTCAGCTCGTCCGACAGGATCACCGCACCGGGCAGGAGCCGCGCCAACGTGGAAAGCGTCGCCTCGTTCGAGATATAGCCCGAGGTGAAGAGCAGCGCGGATTCCTTGCCGTGAAGCGCGGCCAGCTCCTCTTCGAGGGCGACGTGGTAATGCGTCGTCCCGGCGATATTGCGAGTGCCGCCCGCGCCCGCCCCGACGGCGTGAAGCGCCCGCTCCATCGCATCGACCACCCGCTCGTCCTGGCCCATGCCGAGATAGTCGTTCGAGCACCAGACGACGACGTCCTGCCGGCCGCCATCCTCCAGATAGCGGGTCGCCAGAGGAAAGCGTCCGCGCTGCCGCTCGAGATCGGCGAAGACGCGATAGCGCCCTTCTGCGCGCACGGCGGCGAGCGCGTCCTCGAACACGGCTTCGTAGTCTGTCGTCATGGGCGGCGCCCTAACACGGCTTTCCTGAGGCAGGATATAAGGAACAGGCCTTATCTTGCGAGAAAGACCGGTCGTCGCAGCGCCTGCCTGCGCGGAACGCGCCCCGGAGCCGCGCTCTTAGAGCTGGTAGCGGATCTGGTCGGCCCAGAAGCGCTCGAGGCGCTCAAGCGAGATATTGGTCCGCTCCATCATCATGGCGCTGACATCGCCGACCTTCTCGACCGAGGCGAGGTGGCGGTCGAAGAGGTCCGCGATCTTGCCGCGCACGTCGAGGCCGGCTTCGGTGAGGGACACCCGCACCGAACGGCGATCGCTGTCGGAGCGTTGGTGGCTGATATAGCCCGCCTCGACCAGCTTCTTGAGATTGTAGGAGACGTTGGAGCCCAGATAGTGCCCGCGGCTGCGCAGCTCGCCGGCCGTCAGCTCCGCATCGCCGATATTGTACAGGAGCAGCGCCTGCACGGCATTGATGTCTGTCTGGCCGACGCGCTCGAGCTCGTTCTTGATGACGTCGAGGAGCTGGCGGTGCAGCCGCTCGATCAGGGTGAGCAGCCGCAGATAGACCGCTTCCTTATCCGTCGGCTCGTCATCCGCGGAATGGGCGACCTTGAGACCGTCTTGCATCAACATGGCGAACTCTCTGGACTGAGGACCTTGGCCCCGACCATAAGGATGCGTTTCTAAGGAGCGGTAAACTCCGACGCAAAAAAGAGGCGGTTCGAGGCAGGACTATGATTCGAAGCAGCTTTCCCGGTCGCCATCCCGCCACGCGCCCGCGCAGATTGCGCAGCGCGGGCTGGATTCGCGCGATCACGGCGGAGTCTCGCCTCATCCCCGCCGACCTCATCCAGGCGATGATCCTGCGCGAGGACGATGCCGAGGCGGGGCCGGTCCCCGCCATGCCCGGCATCCGCCGGCACAGCGTCGACGAAGCGGTCGAGGCCGCGCGGCGCGCCCGCGATCTCGGCCTGCCCGCCCTCGCCCTCTTCCCGCATACGAGCCAGGAGCAGCGCGATGCCGGAGCGAGCGCCGCCTTCGATCCGGACAATCTGATGGCGCGGGCGGCGCGCGCCATCAAGGCTGCGGTGCCCGGGATCGGCCTGATCGGCGACGTCGCGCTCGACCCCTATACCGATCACGGCCATGACGGCGTCCTGGCCGGGGGCGAGATCCTCAATGACGAGACCGTGCCGCTTCTTTGCCGGCAGGCGCTCGTTCTCGCCGAGGCGGGCTTCGACGTGCTCGCGCCTTCGGACATGATGGACGGACGGGTCGGCGCGATCAGGGGCGCGCTTGACGCGGAAGGGTTCACCGACCGGATGATCCTCTCCTACGCCGTCAAATATGCCAGCCGCTTCTACGGCCCCTATCGCGACGCCATCGGCTCTCGCGGCGTGCTGCAAGGCGACAAGCGGACCTATCAGATGGACCCGGCCAATGCCGAAGAGGGCCTGCGGGAAGTCGCGCTCGACCTCGCCGAAGGCGCGGACATGGTGATGGTCAAACCCGGCCTGCCCTATCTCGACATGGTGACGCGGGTGAAGCAGGCCTTCGGCGTGCCCACCGTCGCCTTTCAGGTCTCGGGCGAATACGCGATGCTCGCCCAGGCGGCCGAGGCGGGCGCCTTCGACTTCCAGGCGGCGGGGCTCGAAGCGCTCGCCTGCTTCCGCCGGGCCGGCGCGGATGCGGTGATCAGCTATTATGCCGACAGGGCGGCGCAGTGGCTGGCAGAGGAGCGCCGCTGACGGCCGGAGAGCTGGCGCGGCCCCTTACTCCTCGATCTGCGGTCCTTCGAGATATTGCCGCCCCGCATAGATGAGCGGGCGGCCCGGCCGGGAATCGAAATGCACGACCTGGCCGACGAGGATGATGTGGTCGCCCGCATCGTGCCGCGCCACGACCTCGCAGTCGAAGCCCGCCAGACGCCCGGCGAGAAGCGGCGAGGCGGTGGCGTAGAGCTCCGCCTCGCCCTCGCGGAAATCGTGCTGCCCCGGCGTCGCGAACCGGTTCGAGGCCTCGGCCTGATCGGCGGCCAGGATGCTCACGCCATAGCTCGGGCTTCCCATGAACGCGTCAAAGACGCCGGCCTCCTTGTCGAGGCACCACAGGACAAGGGTCGGGTCGAGCGAGACGGAGGTGAAGGAGTTCACCGTGATCGCGAGCGGCGGCTGTCCCTCCGGCGCGCAGGAGACGACGGTGACGCCTGTCGGATAGCGGGCGAAGGCGTTCTTCTGGGCACGAAACGGATCGGTCATCCTGCTGCGGTTAGACGAAGCGGCCCGTCGCGCCTAGGCCCCGGTTGCGCGCGCGGACGATGCGCGGCAAGACATGCGGCTGCGCAAGAGCGCTTCTCTCCCCCGCCGCCTTCCCGCGGGACCCGAACACCCGCAGACTGAGGCCTGATGGAAGTCGCGCTCACCACTTGGCAGATGTGGTTCACGCTTGCCGTCATCGCGGCGGCGATCGTGGCCTATTCGGCGGACCGGTTCAGCCTTGAGATCGTCTCCGGCGTCGTGCTGGCCGTGCTGCTGGTCTTCTTCCACCTCTTTCCCGTGGTGCGGGTCGACGGGGAGGTGCTGCTCGATACCGGCATCCTGCTGTCGGGCTTCGCCAGCCCCGCCCTGTTCGCGATCCTCGGCCTCCTGATCGTCGGCCAGGGCATGTATCAGTCGGGGGCGCTGGAATATCCCACCCGCATGCTGGTCAGCGTCTATGAACGCTACCGCCAGTTCGCGGTGATCGGCGTCTTCATCTTCGTGATGGTGATCAGCGCCTTTTTGAACAACACGCCCGTCGTCGTGATGTTCGTGCCGATCATGGCGGCCATCGCGGCCAAGGGAAAGATCGCGCCCTCGCGCCTGATGATGCCGCTCAGCTTCATGTCGATCCTGGGCGGCATGACGACGACGATCGGCTCCTCTACCAACCTGCTCGCGGTCGAGGCCTTCGAGAACGTCTCCGGCCTGCGCCTCGGCTTCTTCGCCCTGGCCCCGCTCGGCCTCGTGCTCGCGGCCGTCGGCAGCGGCTATCTCGCGGTCATCACGAAATTCTTCCTGCCCGACCGGCACGGCGCGACGGAGCTGACAGCGCCGGACGGACGGCAATTCGTCGCGCAGCTCACGCTTCAGCGGGGCAACCCCCTCATTGGGCAGGGCTCGGTTGCGGGCCTCTTCCCCGACCTGCCGAACATCACCGTCCGCATGGTCCAGCGGCGCGACGAAGTGCTGCTGCCGCCCTTCGACGACATCAAGTTCCGCCTGCACGACAAGGTCATCATCGCCGCCACGCGGGACGCCCTGACCGAGCTTCTGAGAAAGCGGCCCGCCATTCTCGCGGGCTACATGTCCGAGGTCGAGGTCAGCGACGGCTCGGAGGGCGAGCTGACCATGGTCGAGGCGGTGGTGGCGCCGGGCTCCCGCATCATCGGGCGGACGATCAGCCAGATCCGCTTCCGCTTCCAGACCAATTGCGTGATCATCGGCATCCAGCGCCGCTCGCGCATGATCCGCACGGAGGTGGCCCATATCCGCCTCGAGGCAGGCGACGTCCTCCTCATACTCGGAGACCGCGGCGATGTGCGGGCGCTGCGCGCGGACCGCGACATCCTGATGCTCGAGCAGTCGATGACGCAGCTGCCCGATCCCGACCATGCGCGCTATGCCGCCATGATCTTCGTCGGCGTCGTCGGCACGGCGGCGTTCGGCATCCTGCCGATCTCGGTCTCGGCCATTCTGGGCGCGACCGCGATGGTCGCCACGGGCTGCCTCAACGTGCGGCAGGCCGGCCGCGCCATCGACCGGCGCATCTATCTTCTGGTGGGCGTCGCCCTCGCCATGGGCGTGGCGCTCGAACGCACCGGCGGCGCCGCCTATCTCGCCGGCTTCCTGACCCCGCTGGCGACGAGCGAGGGGGCTTTCGGCCTCAGCGGGCCCGTCATCCTGATGTCGGCCTTCTTCGCGCTGACGGCGGCGCTGACCAACGTGCTCTCGAACAATGCGACCGTGGTCCTCTTCACGCCGATCGCGTTCAGCGCCGCGGCGGCGGCCGGCATGGACCCGATCGTCCTCGTCCTGACGGTGATCTATGCGGCGAACTGCTCCTTCGCGACGCCGGTCGCCTATCAGACGAACCTGCTCGTGATGGCGCCGGGGCATTACCAGTTCCGCGACTTCCTCAATACCGGGGTGCCGCTGATCGTGCTGCTGTGGATCGTCTACACGGCGGTGGCGCCGATATACTTTCGTGCGGTAGGGCTTCTGTGACGAAGAGCGTGCTAGGCACGCCGGCTCCAGCATCACCGCGAGGCGAACCGACTGCATGACGAAGGTATTCCCGACCGGGAACAGAGAGTTCTACCTGACCTCCCCCTCGCCCTGCCCCTATGTGAAGGGACAGCGCGAGCGGAAGGTCTTCACCTTTCTCGGCGGCGAAGGCGCGGCCTCGCTCAATGCCCTCCTGTCCCAGCGCGGCTTCCGGCGCTCGCAGAACATCGCCTATCTGCCCGCCTGCGACGGCTGCTCGGCCTGCAAGCCGGTCCGGGTGCCGGTGGCGGGGTTCGACGAGCGCCCCTGGCGCAGAACGCTGCGGCGCAATGCGGACCTCATCCGCGCCGCGCGCCCCCCGCGCACGACGAGCGAGCAGTTCTCATTGCTCAGAGCCTATCTCGATGCGCGCCACGCCGATGGCGGCATGTCCGAGATGACGGTTCTCGACTATGCCCAGATGGTCGAGCAGACGCCGGTCGACACCCTGCTGATCGAATACCGCCAGCCCAAGGACGAGGGCGGCGAGCTGATGGCCTGCGCCCTCACCGACCGGCTCGAGGACGGCCTCTCCATGGTCTACAGCTTCTTCGAGCCCGAGGCGCCGAGGCGCTCGCTCGGCAGCTTCATGATCGCCGACCACGTCGCCTATGCGCGGCAGCTCGGTCTTCCCTACGTCTATCTGGGCTACTGGATCGATGGCTCCCCCAAGATGGACTACAAGCGCCGCTTCGGCCCCCTCGAGGTCCTCGGCGGCGGACAATGGCAGCCGCTGACCGATTGAGCCGGGAAAGGCTGCGGTCTGCCGAAGGGCTCTCCCCGGCACAGGCGAGGCCTGTCATTCGCCTCCGGCGGCAGCGGACCGGTCGGACGGCGCCGCCGGACCGGCGTGCCGGGCGATCTCGGTGAGCAGGTCTCCCGCGGTGACGGGCTTCGTCAGATAGCCGTCAAAGCCCTGCGCCTTGTAGCGCTCGACCTGATGGCGGAGCGCGTGGGCGGAAACGGCGATGATGGGAATGGGTCCGCCCTCCTGCTTCTCCCGGATGCGCCGCATGGCCTCCACCCCGTCCATTTCGGGCATGGAGATATCCATCAGGATGATGTCGAAAGCGCCGCCCTCGGCGAGCGCCACGGCTTCCCTGCCGCTCTCGGCCATGACCAGGGCGGCGCCGGTCGGCGCGAGCAGGGCCGAGATGACCATGCGGTTGACGGCATTATCGTCCACCGCGAGCACACGCAGCGCTGACAGATCGGCGGCAAGCGGCCGCTCCGGCTGCGCTTCGGGTGCGGCGGCCTCGGCGCGATCACTGGCCGGCTCCAGCATGAGCGTCAGTCCGAAGCGCGTGCCGCAACCGGGCGAGGAGGCGACGCTGACGCTGCCGTCCATCGCCTTGACCAGAGCGCCCACGATCGCAAGGCCGAGGCCCGTGCCGCCATAGCGCCGCGTGGTCGAACAGTCGGCCTGCATGAAGGGATCGAAGATCCGCGCCTCCTGCTCCGGCGTCATGCCGATGCCGGTATCCTCGACGGTCAGCAGGACGGCATGGCCGCCCTCGCCCGGCTCGAACGCGACGCGGATGCCGCCCGCCGGCGTGAACTTCAAGGCATTGCTGACGAGGTTCTGCACGATCTGGATCAGGCGGTGCTCGTCGCCGATCCGCCGCGGCGCGAGCGCGGGAGAGACAGCGACCTCCAGATCGAGCCCCGCCGCCGCGGCCTTGAGGCCGAACAGGCTGCCCGTCTTTCTCGCGACATCCCTCAGGTCGAACTCCGCCCGCTCCAGTTCGAGCTTGCCCGCTTCGATCTTGGACACGTCAAGAATGTCGTTGAGGACCTGGAGCAGGGCGTCGCTCGAATCCGCGATGACGCCGAGCTTGTCCCGCGCACCCCTCGAAAGATCCTCTGCATCGAGAGCGCTGGCCATGCCGATGATCCCGTTGAGCGGCGTGCGGATCTCATGGCTCATATTGGCGAGGAAGGCCGATTTCGCCTCATTCGCCGCTTCCGCCGAAGCCTGTCGCTCGAGCGCCTCCTCGCGGGAGGCGCGCAGGCGCGCATCGGATCGCTGCGAGGCCCGGAAGGCGAAGCGCAGATGGCCGACATAGAGCGCGATCGCCATGAGGATCAGCAGGGCGCTGCCCCGGCCGGGCGATGCGCCGGTGATCAGGGAATGGAGCGGCAGCGCGACGGCACAGACCGCATGCGGAACGATGCCGCAGACGAAGATGCCGCGATCATGGTGCATGTGCAGCGTGACGTGCAGCAGCGAACCCATCAGCCACATCATCGCGAAGATCTTGTCGCCCTGCCCGCCATAGGCCCACACCGCGACGGGCAGGAACCCGTAGACGATCGCCGCCTGCATGGCGGAAAGGCGGATGGCGGCAAGCTGGCGCCGCCCCGGCGGGCCCGCATCCGGTGGGCGGCGCAGCGGCCGCCAGATGGCGTTGTCGACGACCTGGCTGAGGATGACCAGCGCCAGCCAGGGCAGAGCGAGGGGCAGCGAAGTGCCGAACCACAGGAAGATCGCGCCGACGGCGGCGATGCAGATGCGGGTTTTCAGTTCCTCGCGACGCTGCTGGGCGCTCGCCTGCATGCGATGCAGGGCGCCCTCCGACGACACCGGCTCAAAGACCGCGCTCTCCACCCCTGCGACACCCCCCGGACTTTATCACAACCCAAGGATGCCGCATTTGCCTTAAAGCGAATTGAAGAGCGGCCGGCAAAATGTACCGGCCGCTCCCCTTTCTTGATCGTCAGGCCGCGAGCTTGCGGATGACGTATTGCAGGATGCCGCCATTGCGGAAGTAGTCGAGCTCGTCCTGCGTATCGATGCGGGCGAGAAGCGTCACCTTGCGTTCCGTCCCGTCGGCGCTGCGGATCGTCATCTCGAGGTTCTCGCGCGGCTTGAGCGTCTCGACGCCGGCGATGGAGATTTCCTCCGTCCCGTCGAGGCCGAGGGATGTCCAGCTTTCCCCTTCGGAGAATTGCAGCGGCAGCACGCCCATGCCGATCAGGTTCGAGCGGTGGATGCGTTCGAAGCTGTTCGCGACGACCGCCTTGACGCCCAGGAGGATCGTGCCCTTGGCCGCCCAGTCGCGCGAGGAGCCCGTGCCGTACTGCTCGCCGGCGAAGACGACGAGCGGCGTGCCTTCCGAGCGGTATTTCATCGCCGCGTCATAGATCGGCATGACCGTCTCGGTCGGCGCGTATTTGGTCAGGCCGCCCTCGGTGCCCGGAACCATCTGGTTCTTGATGCGGATATTGGCGAAGGTGCCGCGCATCATGACCTCGTGGTTGCCGCGGCGCGAGCCGTAGGAGTTGAACTCCCGCGGGGCGACCTGATGGCTTTCGAGATATTCGCCGGCGGGGCTGTCCTCGGCGATCGCGCCGGCCGGGCTGATATGGTCGGTCGTGATGGAATCGCCGAGCAGCGCCAGGACCCGCGCCTTCTCGATCGGCTCGGGGGCCTTAGGATGCGGATCCATATCCCGGAAATAGGGCGGGTTCGCGATATAGGTCGAGGACGGCCACTCATAGGTCTCGGACGAGCTGGTCGAGATGCCCTGCCAGCGCGCATCGCCCTTGAAGACCTCGGCATAGCGCTCGGCGAACATTTCGGGCGTGACATTGGCACGGACCATCTCGGCGATCTCATGCGAGGTCGGCCAGATGTCCTTGAGGTAGACGTCGTTGCCGTCCTTGTCCTGGCCGAGCGGATCGGTCGTCAGGTTGATGTTCATCGAGCCCGCGATCGCGAAGGCGACGACCAGAGGCGGCGAGGCGAGGAAGTTCGCCCGCACGTCCTGACTGATCCGGCCCTCGAAGTTCCGGTTGCCCGACAAGACGCTGGCCACGGCCAGGTTGTTGCCCTGGATCGCATCGTGGATCGGATCGGGCAGCGGGCCGGAATTGCCGATGCAGGTCGTGCAGCCATAGCCGACGAGGTTGAAGCCGAGCGCGTCGAGATCGTCCTGAAGGCCCGATTTCTCGAGATAGTCGGTCACCACCTGCGAGCCCGGCGCGAGCGAGGTCTTCACCCAGGGCTTGCGCGTCAGGCCGCGTTCGCGCGCCTTCTTGGCGACGAGGCCGGCGGCCATCAGGATCGAGGGGTTCGAGGTGTTGGTGCAGGACGTGATGGCCGCGATGGCGATGTCGCCATGGCCGATCGTGTAGTCCGCGCCCTCAACCGGGACCTGCTTGCCCTTCTCTGCGAGCAGTCCGTATTCCTCGTCGAGCGCTCTGTCGAAGCCCTGGGGCGCATCCTTGAGCGCGATGCGGTCCTGGGGTCGTTTCGGACCCGCAATGGAGGGCACCACGTCGCCGAGGTCGAGTTCCAGCGTATCGGTGAAGACGGGGTCGGCGCCCTCATCCGTCAGCCACAGGCCCTGCGCCTTGGCGTAGGCCTCGACCAGCTCGACGCGGTCTTCCTTGCGGCCGGTGGCGCGCAGATAGCGCAGCGTCTCTTCGTCCACGGGGAAGAAGGCGCAGGTCGAACCGAATTCGGGAGACATGTTGCCGATGGTGGCGCGGTCTTCGAGCGTCATGTTGCGCACGCCGGGGCCATAGAATTCGACGAACTTGCCGACCACGCCCTTCTTGCGGAGCATCTCGGTCACGGTGAGCACGAGGTCGGTCGCGGTCGCGCCCTCGGGCATCTTGCCGGTGACTTTGAAGCCGATCACCTCGGGGATGAGCATGGAGACCGGCTGGCCGAGCATGGCGGCCTCCGCCTCGATGCCGCCGACGCCCCAGCCGAGGATCGACAGGCCGTTCACCATGGTGGTGTGGCTGTCCGTGCCGACCAGGGTATCGGGATAGGCGTAGGTCTCGCCCTCATGCTCGGCCGTCCAGACGGTCTGGCCGAGATATTCGAGGTTCACCTGGTGGCAGATGCCCGTGCCCGGGGGGACGACGCGGAAATTGTCGAAGGCGCCCTGGCCCCATTTGAGGAACTGGTAGCGCTCCTTGTTGCGCTCATATTCGCGCTCGACGTTCCGCTCGAAGGCTTCGGGCGTGCCGAAATAGTCGACCATGACCGAGTGGTCGATGACGAGGTCGACGGGCGCCAGCGGATTGATCTTCTCGGGGTCGTCGCCGAGCGCCTTCATCGCGTCGCGCATGGCCGCGAGGTCGACCACGGCCGGAACGCCGGTGAAGTCCTGCATCAGGACGCGCGCCGGGCGGTAGGCGATCTCGACGGGGTTCTTGCCGCCATTCTTGAGCCAGCCGGAGAAGGCGTCGATCATGCTGGTGTCGACCGAACGCCCGTCCTCGTAGCGCAGCAGGTTCTCGAGCAGGTATTTCAGCGAGACCGGCAGGCGCGAGACGTCGCCGAGCTGCTGGGAGGCCTCGTCGAGGCTGTAATAGCTGTAGGTCTTGCCGCCCGCATCGAGGGTTTTTTTCGTCTTCAGACTGTCGTGGCCGGGGATCATCAAAGCTCTCCTGATTATCTCTGCGCGCGGGGCGCGGGCGTTTGCAGGCCTTATGCGGGAGGTAGGGAGCCGACGCAACGCGACGAGGGCGCGGCGCAGTCCCCCCGGGGCAGCTCGCCGCATCCCCGCCCCGCCCCGCCGGACTAGCTTCACCGCAGGCAGACGGGAGAGACAGCGTGAAGATCAAGGACCGAGCCGAATACAAGACCAAGCCCAAGCCGATGACCTGCAAGCCCGACGAGACGGTCAGGGCGGCGGTGCTCCGCATGTCGGAACGCAATTACGGCGCCATCATCGTCACCGACGGCGCCGAAAGGGTCATCGGCATGATGACCGAGCGGGACGTGATGAACCGCGTGGTGGCCGAAAAGCGCGACCCGGACGCAACGCGGGTGTCCGAGGTGATGACCGCCGATGTGCGCTGCGCCAGCGCCGATGACGATTATGTCGGCTGGCTGCGGATCATGTCCAATGAGCGCTTCCGCCGCCTGCCCATCGTCGATGCCGAGGGACGCCTCCTGAACATCATGACCCAGGGCGATTTCGTGTCCTATAGCTGGCCCGAGCTTCTCGACCGCGCCAAGACGCTCGCCCAGGGCACCTGGACGAGCAGCTACAACCAGCTTCTCATCCTTGGCGGCATTCTGATCTACACGGTGATCCTGCTGGGCGTGGTCACCTGAGGCCAGTTGCGCCGGGCGGCGAGCCGGTGCACCCAAGGGCCATGGGCTTCGCCGTCTCCCTGTCCTGCAGCGACATCGCGCCTTCGCGCGGTGGGCGCATCGTCGCGTCAGGCGTGAGCTTCCATCTCGCGCCCGGCGATGCTCTCCTGCTGCGCGGGCCCAACGGGTCGGGCAAATCCTCCGTCCTCAGGGCTGTCGCCGGCCTCGCCACGCTGGCCGGGGGAGACATCCGCTTCGAGGCGGGCGGCACGCCGTGCGACCCGGCCGAGACGCGCGCCCGCGGCCTCCACCTCCTGGCGGCGGGCGAAGGCCTCGCCGACCGGCTCACCGCCGCCGAGCATATCGCCTTCTGGAGCGGGCTTTACGCGGCCGAACCCGGCGACGTTCTGGCCGATGCCGGTCTTTCCGGGTCCGAGACGATCCCTGCCGGGAAGCTCTCCACGGGGCAAAGGCGGCGGCTTGGGCTGGCCCGCCTCCTTCTGGCGCCCCGCCCGGTCTGGCTGCTGGACGAGCCCTTGTCGGGCCTGGACGCGGAGGGCCGGTCGGTGCTTCTGGACGCCGCCGCCGCGCATCGCGGGCGCGGCGGCCTCGTCCTGATGGCGACCCATGAAGGCGAGGGGCTGCCCGGCGCGCCGACCCTGCGGCTGTCGGCCCCGTGAAGGCCGCGCTTGTCGCACTTGCCCGGCGCGAGCTGGCCCTGCGCCTGCGCGGCGGCGGCTGGGCGGCCAGCCTCGGCCTCTTCGCCGTCGCCACCGCCCTCGCCCCGCTCGGCCTCGGCCGCGATGCGGCGCTCCTGGCGCAGGCCGGTCCCGGCATCCTCTGGCTCGCCGCCAGCCTGTCACTGCTCCTGGGGCTCGATTCGCTCTTCGAGGAAGACCTGCGCACGGGCGGCCTCGACCTCCTGCGGCTCTCGCCCCTGCCCCTGCCGCTGGTGGCGCTGGTCAAGATCGCCTGCGGCTGGGGGGCGACCTGCCTGCCGCTCGTGCTGGCGAGCCCGGTCCTGCTCCTGGCCTTCGGCCTGCCCGCGGGCAACGCGCTCGGCGGCACGCTCGGCGTTCTTCTCGGCACGCCCGCGCTGGCGCTTCTGGCCGGCACGCTCGGCGCGCTCCTCTCGGGGCTGCGGCGCGGAACGGGGCTTCTCGTCTTCCTCGCCCTGCCGCTCTTCGCGCCCGCCCTCGTCTTCGGCGCGGCCAGCACGGGCGAGGCGCCAGCGGGTCCTCTTCTCTTCCTCGGCGCCTACTCGCTCCAGGCCCTCGCCATCTGCCCCTTCGCCGCGGCGGCGGCCCTGCGCATCCAGTCGAGCTGAACCGTCCCCCGATGAACCGACGGTCAGTCGGCAGCGGCTTCCGGGGCGGGCCTGCCTCTGTCATAAGGCTCCCGCATGCGTGAAAGCAGGAGGCCCCATGACCAGAGTCCTGATGTCCGTTCTCGCCGCCATGGCGGCCGCCCTGCCGGTGTCCGCCGCCGCCGCGCCAGAGCAGATCGCGACCTATCAGGACTGGTATGTCTATGTGAACGACATCGGCGACGACACGATCTGCTATGCGGTCTCCTCGCCCAAGGACAAATCGCCGAGCAATGTGCAGCACGGCGATGTCTACATGATGGTCGCGACCTGGGCCTCTGGCGCGGCGAGCGAGCAGCCGAGCTTCATGGCGGGCTACCCGCTTCGCGGCACGCCCGATCCCGAGATCCGCATCGGTTCGGACCGCTGGGACCTCTTCGCCTCGGGCAATGAAGGCTTCGTCGAGGCCCCCGCCGAGGAAGACCGCCTGGTCGCCGCCATGCGCCGCGGCGCGAATATGCGCCTTTCGGCGACATCCGAGCGGGGGACCGCGACCGAATACCGGTTCTCGCTTCTCGGCGTGACGAGCGCGCTCGAGCGGGCGGCGAGCGCCTGCCGCTGAGATCCGGCCCACACCCCGAAGCTGTGCACCAAAAAAGACTCAACCTGCGATAACTGGCCGTTCATGACCAAACGGTAGGATAAGGTCCGCGGGCAGTGAGAGTTTCGGCAGGGCTCGGCGGGCAGGGGACGCATGAATGGAACACGCCAGGCGCTTTTAGGCGCTACGGGACTCTTCGTGCTGTCCTTCTGGACCACCGGCGCCCATGCCTCGCCCTGGACGCGGGAGCCGGGGCGCCCTCTCTCGATCAGCAAGCTGACCGCCAGCGAGGCCGAGGAGGACGGCCGCCAGTTCGGCCAGACCAGTCTCGAGACCTATTTCGAATGGGGCGTCGGCGGCGGCGCCATGATCGGCGGCAAGCTCGGGCAGGCCTGGCAGAGCATTGAGCAGGACGCCTTTTCCGACAGGCTGAGCGGGATCTCCGAGGCGGAAATCTTCGTGCAGAAGGGGTTCGCCCGCAGCGAACGGGGCGTCGCCAGCGGCGCTGTCGCTCTCGCCGCGCCGACCAGCACCACCTCGCAGCTGATCGCCGACCGCGCCTTCGAGCGCGACGCAGCGGCGGAAATCTCCGCCCTTGCCGGCTACGACTTCTCCGCCGCCTTCGTCACCGCCAAGCTCGGGCCGCGCTTGAGCTTCGGGGACGATGCCGATCTCCTGAAGGGAGAGGTCACGCTCGGCCATGCCCGGGACAGCGGCACGCTGGTCCTTGTCGACCTCTACGCGACGCAGTCGCTCGGCGGCGCGGCGCCGGGCGGGGTCGATTACAGCCTCTACCAGATCGCCCCGTCGGTCGTGCTGCCGCTTTTCGGCCGGGTCGCGCTCCAGCTCGGGGCGCGCGCCGATCTCGCCGGGGAAAACGTGGATCTCGGGCGGGGCGCATTCGTCGCCCTGTGGGTGGGCCGATGATCGAACTCCTCGCCCAATCCGCTCTCGCCGAAGCCGGCATGACCGCAGCCGGGCAGGCGGAGGACGGCACCACGGCGCAGGCGGGACTGACGCCGCTTCTGTCGCGCCTGGCGCTTCGCGAGAGCCTTCTCCTGCTCGCCCCGCTTATCGGCACGCTGCTCCTGAGGCGGCGGCGCTGAAGCCGGCGGCGGATATCGCTCCGGCCGGCGCGCTCCTCCGGCTGCGCACGCTCGCCGCGGCGGCGGGCCGGGCGCCGTCCTCCGATGACGGGCTCGCCGCCTGGGCTGCGACCGGCTATCTGCGGACCGTGCAGCCGCTGCTGACGGCCCATCGACGCCTTTCGGAAACCCAGAAGCGGGTATGCGCCGCCCTCGCGGTGACGCTTCTCATGGCGGGCGCTCTCGCGCCGCTTTCCAGCCTGGTGGCGCTCAACGCGCTCTTCCTGACCTTCACCCTCGCCGCGCTCGCCCTGCGCTTCGCCGCGGCCTGCCTGTCGCACACCAGGGGCCGGGAGCCCGTTCGCGCGGCAGGCCTGGCCGAGGAGGCCCTGCCGGTCGTGACGGTGCTCTGCCCCGCCTATCGCGAGGCGGCGAGCCTGCCGGGTCTGATCGGCGCGCTCGAAAGCCTCGACTACCCTTCGCAGCGGCTGGACGTGAAGCTGCTGCTCGAGGCCGACGATGCCGAGACGCAGGCCCTCGCGCGCACGCTCGCCCCGCGCTTCCCGCTCGAAGTGGTGATCGTGCCGCCGGGCATGCCGCAGACCAAGCCGCGCGCCTGCAATCACGGCCTGTGGCGCGCACGGGGCGAGCTTCTCGTCATCTACGACGCGGAAGACCGCCCCGAGGCGAACCAGCTGCGCCGCGCCGCCGCCGCCTTCGCCGCCCTGCCCCATGACGTGGTCTGCCTCCAGGCGCGGCTGAACTATTACAACCGGTCCGAAAGCTGGGTCACGCGGCTCTTCGCCATCGAATACGCGCTGCTGTTCGACCTGATCCTGCCGGGCCTCGACAGGCTCGGCGCGCCGCTGCCGCTCGGCGGGACCTCGAATATCTTCCGCGGCCTTAGGTAGCAAACGCAGGAAGGATAGCGGCGACTGCCATCGTTCGCAATGCTAACGTCACGGCATGAGCGACAATGGCTATCAGAACACCGTGTCGGGCCTGCTGCGGAAGCGGGCGGAGAAGCTGGACGAAGCGGCGGACCTTCGAGCCCGCATGGCGGTCGTGCAGAACGACGTGGAGGCGATAGAGCGCGTCCTGGAGACGCTGGGCTATGACGGCGAGCTGCCGACCGTGAACACCCGTCAGGCCCGCGTGGTGCTGTTCTATCGGAACGAACTGCGGAGCTGGCTCAAGGCGGAGCTGCGGGAGCGAGGCCCCGCCACGAGCCGGGAACTGGCCGAACGCATGGTCTCAGGAGAAGGCAAAGATCCGCGAGACGCCCGGCTCGTGCATGACCTCGTGAAGCGGATCGGGAAGGCCCTGCGGACAATGCGGGACGCGGGGCTCGTCACGAGCGAGCGGACGAAGGTGGGGTATGTGTGGGAGGCTAAGCCTTGATCGCCTTTTTCAGGGCTCGCCACTTCCTACGAGCCCACCCGGGCTCCGCATAGAAATTGCGGTCTTCCTTCCAAGCCTTGGCCAGAGCCTCCAACTCCTTGAAGATCGCGGGGTTCTGGCGGTTTATGCGGATTGCTTCGATGTATCCGGTCATCGACTCGTAATCTCGAATGTACGCCTTGTTGTACCAGCGACGGAACACTCGCTCATCGAGCGCGCCCTCTTGGATGGCAACCGCAGTCAGCTCATGAACGTTGAGGATCTTATCGATTGCCAAGCGATCGTCACGGCGTTCTTCATCTTCTTCGCTGAGCTTGCCCTCTCTATCCTTGCGCCCTGGCCCCCACCCTCGTTTTGCTGGGTAGGCGTCTTTCTGGGACGACCCCGCATCAGGACCAGCGAGATAGGTATTGGATTTTCGCCCGCTGCGGATGATGTCGATGAAGCGCTCGCGGGCCCTTATGATATCCTTATCAGCCTCGGTTTGCAGGATGAAGTGGAGAGTGTTTGTCCGCTTCGTGTTGGCTCGGTTCGACAAGATCAGGACGAGCGCCAGAATCGCCGACACGATAACGGCGGCGTCCGCTAGGTCGCCGCCGCTGATTTGGATGAATGGTGGGGTGGAGCTAGCCAACGGTCAGTAACCGCCAGTGCCTTCGTGCAGCTTCATTGTGGGCCTTTCTGTCACGCCTCCCCTCCAACCCGGGAGGCATCAGGATCGTTCCCATGAACGATCATGGGCGTCAACAGATGTATCAGAAGTCAGTGCAATTCAAGCTAACGTTCTCTGACATTCCGGTTAACACCTTGCACCCTATATAGTGCGGTTTGCCATCAAACACAACACTATATGGTTAACGCGAACGATTCTCAATTAACCATTCGCCCGCTGCCAATATCCTGCCCACGTCCGGCTAACAGGCGCCCAAAGCGCGTTCTGCAGAGCACGGCCCGCCAGCGTACCGTTCGCCTCTCTGCGGTGATCCTCAAGCCATGCGGCATGCGTCGCGTAGGCGTGCAGGTGCTTCGGGCTCACGCCGTGGTGCTGGCCCTCGATCATCCGGCGCAGGCGGGAGAAGAAGCTTTCCGCTTGGTTCGTGCAGGCGCCGTTGAGGCTGTAGGCTTCCGAGTGGTTGATCCGGTAGGTCGGGAAGCTGTCTTCGAGCGCATCCCAGTGCGTCGCCTCATCGGCGTGCACGACGGTGCCGGGCTTGATCCGCTTCATGGCGAAGGCGAGCCCTTCGCTCTCGCGGCGGGTGACGGTCGTGAGGGTGCGGCCGTCGCGGTCGCGGATGGCGACGACGACGCGGCGGGTGCCGGTCTGGTGACGCTTGAGGCGGCGATCCTTCCGGTTCTCGCGCAGGTTCGCCGGGCGGACATGGCCGCCGAAATAGGCGCCGTCGATCTCCGCCACGCCGTCAGCGAGGATGCGGTCGGTTTCATCGCCCATCGCCTCGCGCAGCTTGTGCGCCAGGACGAAAGCCGTCTTGTACTGCACGTCGAGGTCACGGGAGAGCTGGACCGCAGAGACGCCCTTGGCGCTGTTCACGATGATGCAAATGGCCGCCAGCAGGTCGGTGAAGTCGAGCTTGCGCGCATGGAAGATCGTCCCGCTCGTCACCGAGAAGTGGTGCTTGCAGGCTTTGCACTCGTATTTGCGGCGCGTCTTGAGGAAGTAGGTCTGATCGAAGCCGCAGCGCGGGCAAACGGCCTCGCCGTCCGTCTCCGGCCAGCGCATCTTGCAGAACGTCTCATACGCCTTCGCCTCGCCAGCCTTGTAGATCGCCTTCAGTGAGAGGGTGCGCGATCCTGCGGAGAGGAGAAAATGTTGAGCCATATTTGCCATCGTTTGCGTTACCTGTGTAACGCATATGATGACATGATGTGACTTTGACAAGGGCGAATGTCACACAAACGATGGCATTCGTGTTGCGGGCGCTGCCGTCCGGCTCTAGGTCCGAGGGAGCGGACGCTAGAGACGAAGGGGCCTTGCCATGCCGGACAGCAGCGTCGATTGGGAAGCCAAGGTCAAAGGGTTGCTGAAGGCTGAGCTGAAGAAGCGCGGCGTGACCTATGCCCAGCTCGTCGAGAAACTGGCGCAGATCGGCGTGAAGGAGACCGAGCCGAACCTCCGCAACAAGCTGGCACGGGGCAAGTTCACCGCTGTGTTCCTTGTACAGTGCCTAGATGCCGTGGGAGCGGACACTCTGCGGCTGGACTGACCATGTCCCGCCCGATTGCCGTTCTCGCACTGCTCGCCGCATTGTGGGCAGTGCTCGCACTAGCTCACCATGAAGAACAGCGCCGAGCCCGCGAGGACGCCGCCGACCAAGAATATCAGGAACTCGGTGGGGTCGCGCTCGAAGTCGCGCCGCTCAATGCGCCGCCCGGTGCGCTTCAACCCGTAGATGCTGACACCAAAGCCGAACGCGAAGAGTGGCGCCAAGAACAAGACCTTCTGGTTCAGCGTGAGATGGCGCGTTCGGCGCGAAACACGTTCTGGATCACCCTGATCGGTGTCGTGCTGGTCGCCGGCACTCTTTGGGAGGCTTTCCGCGCGACCAAAGCGGCTCAAGTCGCCCTTGAGCATGCCGAAGAGAATGTCCGCGTCACGCGCGACATTGGGGAGATACAGGCGCAAGCCTATGTACATTGCGCCGAATGCGCGGTGAAGCTCGTTCCGAGTCTTAACTCCCTGATATTCATTTTGAAACTGAAGAATACCGGGCAGACACCTGCCACCGGAATCACGCTCAATATAACCGGATATGTAGGCTTCCGGAAGCAATGGGCCGGTACGACGGTGAGCACCCACAGACAAAGTATACTTGAGGTGGGCTATGTCGCGTTCAACACAGTGATCGGTCCCGGCATGGATGCCAAAGAGAGTATTTTTATGCGCGTGCAGCATTGGGACAAACTCCCCAAAGACGGGATGATCCACATCGAGCTGACCATTGGCACCCACTACAGCACTGTATTCCCGCGCCCCAGCGGCCAATTGACCCGCCGCCACATCGGCACCACTAGCTTCGCTTGGGACAACCGATTCGTGCCCGACGATGAGAGCGGCGAGCACAAGATGTTTCCATCCCGACCGCCGTCTCAAGACTGACTTCCTGCGTTTGATACATAACACCGATCTTCCGCACCGGCGCGCTGGTCGAGGTCGGCGGCTGGGACGCCTACAACGTGACCGAGGACGCCGATCTCGGCCTGCGGCTGAGCCATTGGGGCTACCGCGCGAGAATGCTGGACTCGACGACCTACGAGCTTGCGACCGCCGGGACGGGCGCCTGGCTCCGCCAGCGCTCGCGCTGGATCAAGGGCTATCTTCAGACCTGGCTCGTCCATGCGCGGCGGCGGCCCGGCAGGGGAGCCTGGCGGCACGCGCTGACGCTGCATTTCCTGATCGGCGCGGTCGGGGTCTCGGCGCTTCTCAACCCGGTCTTCTGGCTCCTCTACGTGATCTGGCTCGCAGGGCTCGACCTGCCGGTCGAGACTCTCTTTCCGCCGCCGCTCGGCGCGATGGCCGTGGCCGCGCTCCTTCTGGGGAACGCCTTCCAGCTCTGGCTCTTCGTCCTCGCGCCGCTGAGAAGGGGCTGGCACGATCTCGTCCTGTTTGGCCTCACCGCCCCCGCCTATTGGGTCCTGCAATCGGTGGCGGGCTACAGGGCGCTCTGGCAGCTCCTCGTCCGGCCCTTCTACTGGGAGAAGACGGAGCACGAGGCCGGCGAGGCGCCCGAGGCCATCGCCGCCAAGGTGGCCCCCGCATGAGCGCGACGGCGCTCAGGCCGCTCACGCTGCCGCCGGCCCAGCGCTGGATCGGCGTCCTCGCCCTGTGCGCAGGCGCGCTGCTGGCCGCATGGCTGACGCCGCTGGACGCGGCGGGGCGCCTTCTTGCTTCGCGCGCCGCGCAGAGCGCTGCGGTGGCGCCGGGCGCCGAAGCGACGCTGCTCCTGGCGGGCAGGCTCTCGGCGGCTTCCGGCCTGCCTGCCGGAAGCGCTCTCCTGATCGCGAGCTGGTCGGCCCTGCCGCTTCTCGCGCTCTCCATCTGGCGGCTCGGCCGCGAGGCGCCGGTCCGCGCGGCGGCCGGCATGCTCTTCCTCGTCTGCAACCCGCTGGTCCTCTGGGCATGTGCGGCAGGCTACGGCTATGCGGCCCTCGGATTCACCCTGATGTGGTCCGCGGTCCTGACCCTGCGCGAGCGGGAGGTGCATATCGGCGTGCCGCGGGCGGGCGCCGGCCTGGCGCTCGCGGCGGCCTGCACGCCGGGCTTCCAGGGCTTCGCCCTGCCGCTCTTCGCCGTCCTCTTCCTCGCCATTCCGCGAAGCGTTCCGGGGCGGCACATGCCGTCGGTCTATCTCGTCGCCTTCCTGCCGGTCTGCGCCTGGGCGCTGACGCTGGCCTATGCGGGATGGGTGACGGGGGCAGCGGGCGCAGGCCCCCTGCCCGGCCTCAGCATGGAGGACGATCCCGTCCCGGCCGCCTTCTGCATCGGGCTCCTTCTCGCGATCGCCTGCGCGCCGGGCCTCGTGCGCTACGGCGTGAGGCGCCCCGCCCGGATCGCGGCGCTGCTCGCCTGCGCGCTGGCCGCGACCTCGAGCGACGTGCCGGTCTCTCTGGCCCTTCTCTGCGCCGCCTGCGCCCAAGGGGTCATCCTGATGCGCTTCGGGACGATGTTCGGCGCGGTCGCAGGCCAGCTCGGCGCGCTGGCGAGCGTGATCCTGCTCGCGCCGCACTGATGGACGAGCCTTCCTCCAGGCTCTAGGTGCGGGCCATGAGCACCAATTCGCTTTCTGGACAGCGCTACTGGCTGATGGACGGCCTCGGCAACGACTTCGTCATCGCCGATCTGCGCCGGGGCGGCCGCATGACGGGCGAGGCCGCGCGGGCTCTGGGCGACCGCGAGGGGCCCTTCGGCTGCGACCAGATCATCACGCTCGAAGAGGGCGACGGCCTGCCCCGCATGGGCATCTGGAACGCCGACGGCTCCGAGGCGGGCGCCTGCGGCAATGCCGCCCGCTGCATCGCCTGGCTGTTGATGGAAGAGGACGGCGAGGCCGCCGTCGCCTTCGGTACCCCCTCCGGCGTCCTGATGGCCGAGCGGATCGGCAGCACGCGCGTCGCCGTCGACATGGGTCCGCCGCGCCTGTCCTGGGAGGAGATCCCGCTGGCCGAGGCGCATGAGGATACCCGCTACGTCAACGTCAAGCTCGGCCCGATCGACGCGCCGGTCCTGTGGGGGCCCTCGGCCGTCTCCATGGGCAATCCGCACTGCGTCTTCTTCGTCGACGATGTCGAGACGCAGAAGCTCGACCGCTTCGGCCCGCTGGTCGAGCATCACCCGATGTTTCCCGAAGGCGTCAACGTCTCGGTCGCGCAGGTCCGCAGCCGCCACGATCTGCGCGTGCGGACCTGGGAGCGGGGCGTCGGCCTGACCAAGGCCTGCGGGACGGCCGCCTGCGCGGCGCTGGTCTCGGCCGCCCGCCGCCGCCTGACGGGGCGCAAGGCGACGGTCGAGCTCGACGGCGGCACGCTCGGGATCGAGTGGCGCGAGGAGGACGACCGCGTCATCATGGCGGGGCCCGTGCGCCTGAACGGGCAAGGCGTGTTCTGAGGCGCGGCTTGGCAAAAGCGCCCAGCGCCCGCACATAGCCCCGCGTGAGCGAGAATCCTTCCACTGTCACGCTGGGCTGCCGCCTCAACGCGTATGAGTCCGAGCGCATGGCGCAGCTCGCCGCGAAGAGCGGCGAGCGCGACGCGGTGGTCGTGAACACCTGCGCGGTGACGAACGAGGCCGTGCGCCAGAGCCGCCAGGCCATCCGCAGGGCGGCGCGGCAGGGACGCCGCGTGATCGCGACGGGCTGCGCCGTGCAGACCGATCCCGAGAGCTTCGCCGCCATGCCGGAGGTCGCGCGCATCATCGGCAATGGCGTCAAGCTCGATCCCGAAAGCTGGGCGCGGTCCGAAGACCGCGCGCCGGACGTCTTCGAGACCCGCAAGCTGCCCCGCGCGGAGGCGCCCGCCGCGCCCGCGGTGAGAGCCCATCTCGAGGTCCAGAACGGCTGCGATCACCGCTGCACCTTCTGCATCATTCCCTATGGCCGGGGCGCCGCGCGCTCCAAGCGGCCCGAGGACGCGCTCGCCGAGGCGCGGGCGCTGGCCGATGCGGGCGCGAAGGAGATCGTGCTGACGGGGGTCGACCTGACCTCCTGGGGACCGGACCTCGGCGAGGCGCGGCTCGGCACGCTGGTGAAGGTTCTTCTCGACGGCCTGCCCGGGAACGTCGCGATCCGACTGTCCTCGATCGACGGGGCGGAGGTGGACGACCTCCTCTTCCGCCTCCTGACCGAAGAAGAGCGGGTCGCCCCCTACGCCCATCTGTCGCTTCAGGCCGGGGCGGACATGATCCTCAAGCGGATGAAGCGCCGCCACAGCCGCGAGGATGCCGTGAAGCTCGCCGCGCGCCTCAAGGCTGCGCGGCCGGAGATTGCGCTCGGAGCGGACCTGATCGCGGGCTTTCCGACCGAGACGGAGGACATGGCCGCAGAGACCCGCGCTCTGGTCGAGGATTGCGGCCTGTCCTTCGTGCACGTCTTCCCGTTCAGCCCGCGAAGCGGAACGCCAGCGGCCCGCATGCCCCAGCTCGACCGCGCGGTGGTGAAGGCGCGCGCCAAGGCGCTGCGCGCGGTCGCCGATGCGGCGCTGGACCGGCACTTGCGCGCCAGGATCGGCGTGCCCCTGACCGTCTTGGTCGAGCAGGTCCGCGACGGCCTCGCCACGGGCAAGGCCCCCGATTTCACCGACGTCCTTTTCCCCGCCGACGGCGCCCGTCCCGGCGAACGCATCCGCGTAACGCCGCAGGCGCGGGACGAACGCCGCCTGCGCGCTGTTCACGTCGGGCCAGAGTAGAAGAAAGGCATATTCATGGCCGAGAAGAAGAAAGGGTTCTTCGACCGCCTGTTCAGCGGAAAGAACCAGCACGACAAGAAATCGCCGGACGAGGGCGTGCACAGGCGGCCCGACGAGACCCCGTCGGACCAGGTGCCGGCGGGCGGCGCGAAATCGCTTCAGCCCGGCACGAACCGTGAGCCGCATGCGGCGACGGTGGAGGAGGATTCCGAGGCCGGCGCGCCCGAATTCCTCAACGAGACGGACAAGCTGGGCGAAGGCGAGGACGAAGAAAAACCCGCGAGTACCGCGCCGGCCCGCGCCGGGGATGAGGAATCACCTCCGGAATCCCGTGCGGCCGGCGAACCAGAGGGGGGCGCGGCCGAAGAGCCCCGCCTGCCAGAGCCGGAACCCGAGCCCGCGCCGCCCCTGGCCGCCGAGCCGACCCCCGCGGCCGAGACGGCCCTCGAGGAACCGGCCCCACCCCCCACTCCAGAGCCAGAGCCGAAGAAGCGCGGCCTGTTCGGACGGCTCGCCGCCGGGATGTCGAAGAGTTCGGCGCGCCTGTCCGAAGGGCTGGCCGACGCCTTCGTTCAGAAGCGCGAGCTGACCGACGAGGCGCTCGAGGCGCTCGAGGATTCGCTCATCGCCGCCGATCTCGGCCTGCCCGCCGCCACGCGCGTCATCACCGAGCTGTCCAAGACGCGCTACAAGCAGGACGTGACGCTCGACGAGGTGCGGGCCGTTCTGGCTACGGAAGTCGCGCGCACGCTCAAGCCGCTCGAAGCGCCGCTGTCCATCGACAAGGGCAACGCCCCGCACGTCATTCTGGTCGCCGGGGTCAACGGCGCGGGCAAGACCACCACGATCGGCAAGCTGGCCGCGAAGCTGAAGGCGGAGGGGCATTCCGTCCTCCTCGCCGCGGGCGACACCTTCCGCGCCGCCGCGATCGAGCAGCTCCAGGTCTGGGGCGAGCGGACGGACACGCCCGTCGTCACCCGGCCGCAGGGCGCGGACGCTGCGGGCCTCGCCTATGACGCTGTGGAGCAGGCCCGCCGCGAGGGCATCGACGTGGTGCTGATCGATACGGCCGGCCGCCTCCAGAACCGGTCCGAGCTGATGGACGAGCTCTCCAAGGTCGTCCGTGTCATCCGCAAGCTCGACGAGACCGCGCCCCATGACAGCCTGCTCGTCCTCGATGCCACGGTGGGCCAGAACGCGCTGCGCCAGGCGGAGGCCTTCACCGAGACGGCGCATACGACCGGCCTCGTCATGACCAAGCTCGACGGCACGGCGCGCGGCGGCGTCTTGGTCGCGCTGGCCGACAGGTTCGGCCTGCCCATTCATTATATCGGGGTCGGAGAGCAGGTGGACGACCTTCAGCCCTTCGACGCCTCCGCTTTCTCCCGTGCCCTGACGGCCGAGACGACAGCCGCCTGAGGAGCGTTCCAACGTGACAGAAGAGATCACTTCGGCCGAACCGCCGACCCCTGCGGGCGCCCGCAAGCTCGACGGCGGCGAGAAGCTCGCCGTGGAGCTCGGCCCCCTCGGCGCCTTCCTGCTCGGCTATTTCCTGACCGACCGCCTCGCGCCTGCCGCCGACGGTCTTCTGGGCGAAGAGTTCTTCGCCCTGCCCGGCAACGAGCTCTATCTCGCGCTCGCCCTCTTCCTGCCGACCTTCGCGATCGCTTTCGTGTGGTCGGCGGTCCGGGCGCGGCGAGTCGCGCCCATGCTGGTCGTGACCGGTGTCATCGTCTCGGTGCTCGGGGCGCTGACCTTCCTCCTGCACGACAAGACGTTCTTCTACATGAAGCCGACCATCGTCTACGGAGTCACCGCGGCGGCGCTGGCGGGCGGCCTCCTGTCGGGGCGCAACTTCCTCCGCCTCCTGTTCGACGGCGCCTTCGAGTTGACCGAGAGCGCCTGGCGGACGCTCACCTGGCGCTTCGTCGGCTTCAACGTCCTCGCCGCCATCGCCAATGAGATCCTGTGGCGCACGCTGACGGCCTCCTGCGTCGAAGGCGCGGAATGCGCGGGCGAGGCGACCTGGGTGAACATCAAGATCTTCGGCTTCACGGCGGCCTATTTCGCCTTCGTCATCGCCAATACGCCCTTCCTGATGAAGCACATGCAGGACGGCGAGGCGGCGGACAGGAACCCGGCGGCCTAAACTCCCTCGGCCGGATTGGAGAAGGGCGGGAAATCGGCTCGCCCCTCCACCTCTTTCCAGGCCCGAAGCGCCCAGTACACGGTCGGAAAGGCGAGGTCCGGCCAGGGAATGTCTTCCCACGAGACCAGTTGCAGGGCCTCGCTCTCGACCCCCGGCGCGATCGTATCCGGATTGTCGAGGCGGGCGCGGAACATGATCTGCACCTGCCCCGCGCGGGGCACGGAATAGACGGCCAGAACACGGTCGAGCGTCAGGTCGGCGCCCGCCTCCTCCCGGGCCTCGCGGCGCGCCGCCTCTTCCACCGTCTCCCCCAGCTCCATATAGCCCGCCGGCAGCGTCCAGTATCCCTTGCGCGGTTCGATCGCGCGCTTGCACAGGAGGATGCGCCCGTCCTCCGTGCCCGCGACGGATGCCGCGACGATCTTGGGGTTCTCGTAGTCGATGAAGCCGCACCGGGTGCAGACGGCCCGTTCGTGCTCGTCGCCCTGCGGGACTTTCCGGACGAAGCGAGGCGTCTTCGCGCCCTCTTCTGCGGCCTGATCTTCGGTGTTCTTCACGCCCGATGCTCCCTTCCCTGACCGCCATCCGGGCCGGAACATCGTTCCGGCTGCGAAAAGTCTTGCATCCGTACCCGAAGCGCTCGACTTTGCAAGCGTTCCTTAAGGGAAACATGCCAAACGCGCCGTAGTCTGTTCGGTTGGGATGAGTTTCTCGGGGGAACAGACGGAGCGGATCTTTCCGCTTCTCTTGTCAACTGGCGGGCGCCGAAGGTCCGCTTCCACCAAGGCCGATCACGGCCGGAACGAACGGATAGACGATCATGGCAGATTTTGCCCTCAAACAGTCGCCCGGCCATCTTCTTCGCCGTGCGCAGCAATACGCAGACGACCTCTACAAGAAAGAAGTGGGCTCGACCGGCCCCACCCCGCGGCAGTTCACCGTTCTTCATACGGTGAGCGAGGATGAGGGCCTTTCCCAGACCGACCTCGTGCGGAAGACCGGCATCGACCGCTCCACCCTGGCCGACATGATCGCGCGCCTGACCGCGAAGGGCTATCTCGCCCGCCAGCGGACCAAGGACGACGCCCGCGCCAATGCGGTCAAGCTGACCGCGGCCGGCAAGAAGGTTCTCAAATCGGCCGAGGGCAAGGTGATGAAGGCCGAGGAGGAAGCGCTCTCAATGCTGCCCAAGACGCAGCAGGCGAGCTTCATGAAGAACCTCAAGGCCTATGCCGACGCGCTCGACAAGATCGAGGCCGAGCAGATGGCGCCCAAGCGCGCGCCCGCCGCCGCGGCCCCCGCCGCGAAGAAGGCGCCCGCCAAGAAAACCGCAAAGAAGGCTCCAGCCAAGAAAGCGCCCGCCAAGAAGGCTGCCAAGAAGACCACGGCGAAGCGCGAAGCGGTGAAGGCGACCAACGCCGCCGAGGCCCAGAAGGCCCCCGCCAAGAAGGCGACGCGCAAGAAGGCGACGGCCAAGAAGACCACCAAGGCGGCGCCGCGCAAGACGGCCGCCAAACGCTCGGCCACCAAGCAGAGCATGACCCGCAAGACGGCCCGCAAGGCGAGCCGGCGGAAGACCTCCGCCTGAGGCGAAGCCGCAGGAAACGCGAAAGGGGCGCCCCGGGGCGCCCCTTTTTTACGTCGCGAAGTCCAGGGTCACCGGCGCGTGGTCGGAGGGCTTTTCCCAGCCCCGCGCAGTCTTGTGCACGCGGAAGGCCTCTCGCCCGCCTGCCAGCGCGCTTCTTTCGAGCGCCCCGGTCACCCAGATATGGTCGAGGCGCCGCCCGCGATCGGACGCCTCCCAGTCCTTCGCCCTGTAGGACCACCAGCTATAGAGCTTCTCGTTTTCGGGCACGAGGCGGCGGGCCACGTCGATCATGCCGCCCGCCTCCACCATGCGCGCCATCGCCTCGCGCTCGACGGGCGTGTGGCTGACGACCCGCCGGAGCTGGCGCGAGGACCAGACGTCGTGCTCATAGGGCGCGACGTTCAGGTCGCCGACGATCACCGCAGGCTCCCGCGAGAGATCGGACATCAGGTCCGTCATCTCGTCCATGAAGGCGAGCTTGTGCGCGAACTTCTCGTTCTCGTCCGGATCGGGCACGTCGCCGCCCGCCGGGACGTAGAAATTGTGGATTTCGCAGCCATTCACCCGGACCGCCATGTGGCGGCAGTCGTCCTTGCCGCAGAACTGGGTGGGACCCGTCTCGGTCATGGGCAGGCGGGAAACGGTGGCGACGCCGTGATAGCCCTTCTGGCCGTGCACGGCCATGTTGCCATAGCCCGCCTTCTCGAAGGCCTTGCGCGGGAACTGATCGTTCGTGCACTTGATCTCCTGCAGGCACAGGACATCGGGCGCTTCTTCCTTCAGGAACCGCTCGACCTGGGCGATGCGCAGGCGGACGGAATTGATGTTCCACGTCGTGATCCGCATGCCGAACCTCAGCCCTTGCGCGGATCGGTGGCGGCGAAGGGCGCGGTGGCGAGAAGGCGGCCCGCCCGCTGCGCCAGCCCCTCATGGCGCTGCCACTCCACCGAAGGCAGGCGGAAGGCGAGCCAGTCGAGCGTGACGGCGAAGGCGATGTCGACCAGCCCCGCGCTTTCGGGAAGGCGCGCTTCGGCCTCGGCCATCGCCTCCAGCCCCGCCTCGACCCCTGCGAGGCGGCGCGACTGCCAGCTTCCCGACCGCTCGCCCTCCGGCCGGCGATCCTCGAGGAGCCAGGCGACGCCGACATCGAGCGTGCCTGTCGCAAGGGCGACATAGCTATCCGCCACATGCCGCGGATAGGGAGGCACCTCGTAGAGGGAGGGCGTGCCGCCAAGCGTGTCGAGATAGCGCAGGATCACGCCGCTGTCGTAGAGCGCGGTCCCGTCATCCAGCACCAAAGCGGGCACTTTGGCGAAGGGGTTCACTCTGCGGAACGCCCGGTCCTTGTAGGGATCTGTCTGAACGAGGGTGATCCTGTCCGAAAGGCCGCGCCGTTCGGCGGCGAGGCGGCACAGCCGCACATAGGGGCTGGTGAGGGAGCCGTAGAGTTTCATGCCCCAAGGTATGACGCGCCGGGACGCCGCGATCAATCGGAGGCCCCTTCGCGGAACCAGTGCCCTTGCGCGGCGAAGCGGTCTAGGGGCGGGCCCATGCCTTCGGTCTTCCTCCCTGCCGGCCTCGACAGCCCCCTCGCCGCCGGCATCATCCTGGCGGTCAGCTTTCTGGGATCGGCGACCACCGCCGCCTTCTCGATCGGCGGCGGGCTCCTTCTCATCGCGGTGATGACGACGCTGATGCCGGCGCCGGTGGTGGTCCCGGTCCATGGCGTCGTGATGGTGGGATCGAATGCGGGCCGCTTCGCGATCCTGCATCGGGCGGTGGACTGGCCGACCGTGGGCTGGTTCTCCGTCGGCGCTTTGATCGGCGGGCTCGTCGGTTCGCAGATCGTCATGTCCCTTCCGGCCGCCGCCCTGCGGCTCCTGATCGCGGGGTTCATCCTGTTCACCCAATGGGGGCCGAAGGTCTCCCTGCCGCTCGGCAAGCGGTCCTTCGTCGTCGCAGGGACGCTCTCGACCTTCCTCACACTCTTCGTCGGCGCGTCCGGGCCCTTCATGACGGCGGTGCTCGCCAAGGTGCCGCGCTTCGACCGGGTGAACCTGATCGCCACCGGCGGCGCCTGCATGACTCTGCAGCACACCGCAAAGGTGCTGATCTTCGCCGGGCTCGGCTTCGCCTATGCGCCCTGGGTGCCCTTCATCGCGCTCTGCATCGCGACGGGCTTCGCCGGCACGATCCTCGGCACCCGGCTCCTCAAGCGGCTCGATGAGCGCGTGTTCCGCTTCGCGCTGCGCTGGATCCTGACCGCGCTGGCGATCTATCTGGGAATCGCCGGTCTGAACGCCCTTTGAGCCTTCAGAAGACGTTGAAGCTGTTCCCGACCACGCCGACGGGCCAACGCCCTTCCAGGAACAGCTTCATTTTCCAGGCGAAAAGACTGTCGTCGGCCGCCATTTCGGGGTCGGCGGCGGCCGCGATCAGGGACAGGGCGGCGAGATGGCTGACCTGCGCCGCCGCGCCGACGGCGAGATTGCGATAGCCCTCCTCGGCGACGTCCCAATAGGCCGCCTCCTCCTCCATCGCCGCGCGCGCCGCCTCTCCGGCATGGCTCGCGACCATGCGCAGGCCGATATCGAGCGCGTCTTCGGACAGCAATGTCAGCGCCTGCGCGGTCAGATCGGCGCGGGCCAGCTCCTCCGCCTCCCAGGCCGGGCTCGCCCAGCCTTCGGTCTCGGCCGCCGCGCCCGCATCCTCCCAGTCGGGCAGGATGGCGAGTTCGGCATCGGGAAAGCCCAGCCGGTCGAGATAACCCTGCGCCGCCTCGCGCAGCGAAGCCTTTGGCGGCTCGCCAAGGCGCGCGAACCACGGCACGCGGTCGAGACCTTGGGCGAAGCGGCGAAGGCGGGCGAGAACGGGCGCCTCGCGCTCCAGCGCGGCGAAGCCCGGTCCGTCGATATCGATAGTCTCGTTGTCCATGAGCGATAGATGGACCGGCCGGCCCCGCTTCGCCATCGAAAAAAAAGGCTCCCGGCCTGAAGGCCGGGAGCCATTTTGGGCAGTCAGGACCGAGCGGGGCAGGCTCGGCCGGAAGCGCGGCGAGAAACGGGCCTCTCGAGCGGGGGGCAACGCAGACCCGCCTCAAACCGCTTCAACAGTGTATGTGCCAAATGAGCGAAGACCAGTTAAGAGCAGGCAAGTTCCTGCCTGTGACAATCAACCGGAAAACCCCATGAAGATCAGCGGTCGCGCAGGAAGGTCCCGCCCGCATCGGGTGCCCGGAACAGGCGGCCCGGAAGGCGCGCCTCCGTGTCGACGTCCTCGAGCGCGACCACGGTGACGCCGCCGCGCGGATCGAAGACCGCCCAGCGCCGCAGCATCATGTCCTCGGCATCGAAGACCAGCGCCACCTCGCCCTGAAGGTCCTCGTCGGCGGCCTGAAGGGTGACGGCGACTTCGTCCGCCGTGCGCTGGACGCCGCTGAGGATCGCGCCGTCGAGATCGATGCGCTTCGACAGGAGATAGCGCAGCGGGGTCTGGGAGACCGGATAGCTGTCCGTCGTTTCCAGTTCCTCGTCATGAACATAGACGAGGCCGCCGGTCGCCACGATGAGCTGCGGGTTCGGCTCGTCATATTCGAAACGCAGGCGGCCGGGCCGGTCGAGATAGAGCGTGCCGGCCGAGACATTGCCCGATGGCGCGGTCTGAACGAAACGCGCTTGGAACTTGTCTATGCCTTCGAGCGCGCCGGCGGCCTTCTGAAAGACCGCCTCGTCGGACAGGCCGGGAAAGGCGCGCGGCTCGGCGGGCGCCTCGGCCTCCGCGGCGAGAGGGACCGGCTCGCTCGGCGCGGACCGCACCGGGCGCGCCTCGATCAGTTCGGCAGGCGGCGCTGTCAGGTCGACAGGCGCGTCCTCGGCCGGAACGGCCGGAGCGGTATCCTGCGCCTGCGGCGCGGCGGCCAGAAGCAGCATGACGAGCGGCGCGACAGGGCTGATGATCACGGGCGATCCTCCTCACAGACCCAGAAAGGTAAGCATCGGGCCGCGATAGGCCTAGCCGCCCGCCCCTTACCGTTTCGAGAGCGCTTTCAGCGCGTTCGCCTCAGGCCGCATCCTCGCCGATCAGGACTTCCCGCTTGCCCGCATGGTTGGCGGGGCTGACGATCCCCTCTTCCTCGAGCTTCTCGATCAGGGTCGCCGCCCGGTTATAGCCGATCTGCAGGCGCCGCTGGATGTAGGAGGTCGACGCCTTGCGGTCGCGCGCAACGACGGCGACGGCCTGGTCGAAGAGCGCGTCGCCCGAACCCGTATTCCCGCCGGTCGAAAGGCCCATCGCCGCGGCGACGGCGTCGTCGCCCTCTTCGCCGCCTTCGGTGACTTCCTGAACGTAGTCGGGTTTGCCCTGTTTTTTCAGGTGCGCGACGATCTTCTCGACCTCGTCGTCGGCGACGAAGGCGCCGTGGACGCGGGTGATCCGCCCGCCGCCCGCCATGTAGAGCATGTCGCCCATGCCCAGGAGCTGCTCGGCCCCCTGCTCGCCGAGAATGGTGCGCGAGTCGATCTTCGAGGTGACCTGGAAGGAGATCCGGGTCGGGAAGTTCGCCTTGATCGTACCGGTGATGACGTCGACCGAAGGGCGCTGAGTCGCCATGATGAGGTGAATGCCGGCGGCGCGCGCCATCTGGGCGAGGCGCTGGACCATGGCCTCGATATCCTTGCCCGCGACCATCATCAGGTCGGCGACCTCGTCGATGACGACGACGATATAGGGCATGGGCTCGTAGTCGAGCGCCTCTTCCTCGTAGGTCGGCTCGCCGGTCTCGTCGTCATAGCCCGAATGGACCTTGCGGGTCATCTGCTCGCCATTCGCCTCGGCCGCCTTCACCCGCTCGTTGAAGCCGTGAATGTTCCGCACGCCGACCTTGGACATGCGCTGATAGCGCTCTTCCATTTCGCGCACGGTCCATTTGAGCGCGACGACGGCCTTGCGCGGATCGGTGACGACCGGCGCGAGGAGGTGCGGAATGCCCTCATAGACCGAGAGCTCGAGCATTTTGGGATCGACCATGATCAGCTTGCACTGATCAGGGGGCAGACGATAAAGCAGGCTCAGGATCATGGTGTTGATCCCGACCGACTTGCCCGAGCCCGTGGTCCCCGCAATCAGCAGGTGAGGCATCTTGGTGAGGTCCGCATATTGCGGCTCGCCGCCGATATCCTTGCCGAGGGCGAGGGTCAGGCCCTTGCCGCGCGCGAAGCCGTCCGCCGTCAGCATTTCCCGGTAGAGCACCGTTTCGCGGTCGTCGTTCGGCAGCTCGATGCCGATGGCGTTGCGCCCCGGAACGACCGCGACCCGGCAGGCGATGGCGGACATGGACCGCGCGATGTCGTCGGCGAGGCCGATCACGCGGGAGGACTTCACGCCCGCCGCGGGTTCGAGCTCGTAGAGGGTGACCACCGGGCCGGGGCGGACATTGATGATCTC
The DNA here is from genome assembly GCF_000733125.1 of Parvularcula oceani. GTDB lineage: Bacteria > Pseudomonadota > Alphaproteobacteria > Caulobacterales > Parvularculaceae > Parvularcula > Parvularcula oceani. Next base: position 143,074 of record NZ_JPHU01000002.1, read on the forward strand.
GCCGCGCACCTTGAAGTCGGCAAGCACGGTTTCGAGCTGGCGCGCCCGCGCATCGAGCTCTGCATCCGAGACCACCCGCGCCTCGTCGGGCTTTGGCGCCTTGAGGAGGTTCACCGGGGGCAGCTTGTAGGTCGAGGGCTCGAAGACCGGCTGCGGCTCGGCCTTGCGCGCCGGCACCTTGCGGACCTCGCGGATGATCTTGCGGCGGGCGGAAGGGCGTTCGGCCGACGCCTCGGCGGCGAAGGGCTCCTCGTCCTCGTCTTCGTCCCCGTCGTCGTCATCCTCGTGAAGATCGTCCCGCGCGGGCTCGGCGCGGGCGGTGCCGCCCTCGTCCTCCTGCGCGCTCAGCGGCGGCTCCTCGCGCGCCTCCTTCGCGGCGGCGGCCGCCTCGCGGCGCGCGTCGATGAAGGCGAGGACGCGGTCGGCGAGCACGTCATAGCACCAGAAGAGCGCATCGAGCCCCGCCTCGACATGGTCGCGGCGCACGCCCGCGGCCCGGCCGCTCATCCACGCCGCGCCGGCAAGGAGGAGCGCGCCGGCGATGATACCCGCGCCCGGCAGGCCGAGCAGGGCGAGCGGCGCCTTCGCGATCGCTGCGACCCCGCCGCCGATCACGCCGCCCATGGCGGTGACGAAGGGCCAGTCGGCGGCGACGGGCAGGCAGGCGGCGAACCCCGCCATCAGAAGAAGGCTCAGGACCCAGGCGCCTCCGCGCCACCAGGACTGCGCGCGCGTTTCGCCCTCCGGCACGCCCCAGCGCAGGGCGGACCAGCCCCACAGGATCGGAACCAGCGGGAGGAGGAGCGCCGCGCCGCCGAAGGTCTGGAGAAGGATGTCGGCCAGCACCGCGCCCGCCTCGCCGCCCCAATTGGTCACGAAGCCGCGGCCGGTTGCATTGGACAGGCTGGGGTCGGAGACATCGAAGCTGACGACGCTGGCAAGGCAGAACAGGCACAGGACGATCAGCGCCAGCGCCCCGGCCCGAACCAGCAGCCAGCGCACGCCTCGCCACGCGCGCGCGGTGGGGGCCAGCTCTTCGATTGCGTCGCGGCTCGTCATCGGAATTTCCCGTCGCGGCTTTTCGGGGTCGGCCCTTTTGAAAGGACCGTGGTTAACGCTTCTTTACGAGACGTGTATCCGGCGCAGCGCGCTGATGCGCCGTCTGGACCGGGAGGCGCATTCGCGCCTAGCTGCTCGCCATGACCTCATACGATTTCGATATCTGCGTGGCCGGCGCCGGTATGGCCGGAAGGATGACCGCTCTGGCCCTAGCGGAGGCCGGCTTTTCCGTGCTTCTGGCCGATCCGGCGCGGGCGGGGACGGCGAAGCGGGATGGCCGGACCACCGCCCTCGCCTATGCCTGCGTCCGGGCGCTCGGCCGCGTTGGCGCCTGGGAAGGGCTGGAGGCGAGCGCCTGTCCCGTCACCGACATCGTCGTTGCGAACGGAGAGGCGCAGGACCGCTTCCGCGCAGGCGGCGTCCGCAGCGGCGTTCTGCACTTCCCCTCCGGCCTCCTCCCCGAGGAGGATGTATGGGAGGGCACGCCGCTCGCCCATGTCGTCGAGAATGCCGACCTCGCTGCCGCGCTCTCGCAGGCCTGCGCGCAGGCGGACGGTATGACCGAGTGCAGCGGGGCCGGCGTGACCGAAACCGAAGCGGACAGGGGGAGCATCTCTCTCGCGTTCAGCGACGGAAGCCGCGCCCGCGTGCGCCTCCTCGTCGCCTGCGACGGGCGCGGCTCTCCCCTGCGGCGCAAGGCGGGATTGCGGGAAATCGAGCGGCCATACGGCCAGGAGGCGATCACGTTCGTCATCGGCCATACCGAGCCGCACGGAAATGTCGCGCGGCAGGCCTTCTTCGCGAACGGCCCCTTCGCCGCCCTTCCGCTGACGGGCATGCGCAGCTCGATCGTCTGGACCGAAAGGGCGGACCGCTCCGGCGCCGTCGCCGCGCTTTCGAAAGAGGACCTTCTGAAAGCGGTGCGGGGGCGGCTCGGGGACGGCCTCGGCGAGCTGCGCCTCGAAACCGAGCCGCTGCGCTACCCGCTCTCCTTCCTCTTCGCCCCCGCCATGACCGCCGACAGGCTGGCGCTGGTGGGCGATGCGGCCCATGTCATCCATCCCATTGCAGGCCAGGGCTTCAATCTCGCCATCAAGGATGCCGCGGCTCTGGCCGAGGTACTGACAGAAGCGCAGCAGACGGGCCTCGATATCGGCCACGCAGCGGTGCTGTCGCGGTATGACCAGTGGCGCCGGGCGGACATTGCGGCCATGGCCTTCGGCACGGACATGCTGGCGCGCGGCCTGTCGAGCGGCGAGCGGGTGATGCGCGCGGCGGCCGGGATCGGCTTCGGCCTCGTCCAGCGGTCGGACACGCTGCGCGGGCTTCTCGCACGGCAGGCGGGCGGGGATACCGGCCGCCTGCCCCGGCTCTTGCAGCGGGAGGGGAAGGTTTGACCGGCCCTACTCGACTTCGAGGATCAGGCGGTCGCGGGTCGTCTCGCGGCGGTCGAAGCGGTTGAGGCCGTTCACGCCGAACAGGCTCCCGCCCAGGCGGTCGTCGGGAACCACCGCGACGGCGAGGTTCTCGATCAGTGCGTCGCCGATCCGGAGCTCGTCAAGCGTCGCCCCCGCGGCATAGACGCGGCCATTCGCCGTCTCGAACGGCACGTTGTAATCGGCCCGGGCGAGGTTGATGCCCGCCCGCCGCGCATCGCTCTCGGTCAGGGTGACGAAGCTGGCGCCGGTATCGACCATGAACCGGATCGGCGCCCCGTTCGCGGCGCCTTCGAAGAAGAAGTGCCCGTTCGGCCCGGCCTCCAGCACGATGCGGCGCTCGCCGCCGGGGCCGGTCTCGAAGCTGGCGGGCAGAGGCGCGCGGGTGGGATTGAAGCGGCCCTGATCGTCGACCGTCTGCATGCCCAGAAAGAGCAGGACCACCGCCAGCGTGCCGACGGCGTAGAGGCCGGCGCGGTCCCTCACAGGTCGAGCACGTCCCGCATGCCGTAAAGGGCGGGCGGACGCCCGAGAAGCCAGCGCGCGGCACGAAGGGCGCCGCGGCCGAAGACGTCGCGGCCGAGCGCGCGGTGGGACAGGCCCACCACCTCCTCTTCGGACAGGAAGGCGACCTCGTGGTCCCCCGGCACCCCGCCGCCGCGGCGGACGGAAAAGCCGATCTCGGATGCGGCGCGCGCCTCTGTCCGTCCGTGGCGGCCGAAGACGGCCGCGCTCGACAGGCTGGTGCCGCGCCCCTGCGCGGCCGCTTCGCCGAGCAGGAGGGCCGTGCCGGACGGGCTGTCCTTCTTGAAGCGGTGATGGGTTTCGGCGACCTCGATATCATAATCCTCGCCGAGATGAGCCGCGGCCTTCTCGACCAGAACGGAGAGGAGCGTCACCCCCATGGACATGTTGCCCGATTGAACGACCGGCGCGCGGGTCGCCGCTTCGCGCAGCTCCGCCTGCTGATCCTGATCGAGGCCGGTCGTCCCGGTGACGAGCGGCAGGCCGCGCTCGGAGATTTCGGGCAGCTTCGCCATCAGCGCTTCTGGAACGGAGAAGTCGACCACGACCTCCGCCCTCTCCGGAATGGCCGCGCGGCCATCCCAATCGAGCCGCTCGATGTCATCGGCCGCATCGGCCAGCTTGGCGACCGTGCTGCCCGTCCGGCCCGTCGCGCCGAGTACCGCCAGCCGCATCTCAGCCGGCATCCTTGAGCTGGTCCCAGAAGCCCTTGGCCTTGTCGAGGAAGCCGTTGGAGCGGGGGCAGTCCTGCCCGCCGCCTTCCGCGCAGAACTCGCGCAGCAGCTCTTTCTGGCGCGCGGTGAGGTTGGAGGGCGTCTCGACGCGCAGTTCGACGAACATGTCGCCGCGCGCCTTGCGGCGCAGCTGGGTCATCCCCTCGCCGCGCAGGCGGAATTTCTGCCCGGTCTGGGCGCCTTCGGGCACCTTGATCTCGACCCGGCCGCCCTCGATCGTCGGCGCCTCGACCTTGCCGCCGAGCGCCGCGGTGACCATGGGCACATGGACGTCGCAGTAAAGATCCGGCCCGTCGCGTTCGAACAGCTCGTGATCCTCGACCGAGACGAAGAGGTAGAGATCGCCGAAGGGCCCGCCGCGCAGGCCCGCCTCGCCTTCGCCCGTCAGGCGGATGCGCGTGCCGTCCTCGACGCCTGCCGGAATGTCGACCGACAGCGTGCGCTCCTTGCGCACACGGCCCTGGCCTGCGCAGGCCGAGCAGGGATCGGCGATGATCTGGCCCTGGCCCTGGCAGGACGGGCAGGTCCGCTCGACCGTGAAGAAGCCCTGCTGGGCGCGCACGCGCCCGATGCCGCCGCAGGTCGGGCAGGCCTGGGGCTGCGTTCCGGGCTCCGCGCCCGAGCCCTCGCATTTCTCGCAGGCCTCGGAGGAAGGAATGGTGATCTCGCGCTTGATGCCGGAAAAGGCTTCCTGCAGCGAAATTTCGAGATCGTATTTCAGGTCGGCGCCGCGCATGGCCGAGCTGCGACCGCGCGAACGCCCCGCGCCGCCGGACATGAAGTCGCCGAAAATGTCCTCGAAGACGTCCGAAAAGGCGCCGGAGGCGAACCCGCCGCCCATGCCGCCGCCGCCGCCCATGCCGCCATTCTGGAAAGCGGCATGGCCGAAGCGGTCATAGGCGGCGCGCTTCTGCTCGTCGGAGAGGACCTCATAGGCCTCGCCGCATTCCTTGAACTTGCGCTCGGCGTCCTCATCGCCCGGATTGCGGTCCGGGTGATATTTCATCGCCAGCTTCCGGAAGGCGGATTTGATGGCCGCGGAGTCCGCCGAGCGCTCGATTCCGAGTGTCTGGTAGTAGTCTTGGGCCATGAAGCTCGTTTCTTAACGTCGATCCTCGCATCCGTTCCGCCTGAGCCCCCGGACCGGGCGCGGCCGGAGAAGACCGGCGCAGCCTGCCGGACCGGCAGCGAGCGGAATGACGGAGCAAAGGTGGGAAAGAACAGGGGAAATGTGAAGAGGCCCCGCCGAAGCGGGGCCTCCTGTTCACAGTGAAGTCTTAGGACTTCTTGTCGCCGTCGACTTCCTCGTAGTCGGCGTCGACGATCTCGGCGTCCTGCGCGGCGTCGCTCGCCGCGTCGGCGGCCGCGGCCTCGTCGGCGCCGGCATCGCCGCCGCCCTGGCCGTAGATCGCTTCGCCGAGCTTCATCGAAGCCTGGGCCAGCGCCTGGACGGAGCCGTTGATGGCTTCGGCCGAGGCATCGTCATCCTCGAGCAGCTTCTTGGTGTCGGCGATGGCGTCCTCGATGCCCTTCTTGTCGGCATCGGAGATCTTGTCGCCATGCTCCTTGAGCGAGCTCTCGGTCGAGTGGACGAGGCTTTCGGCCTGGTTGCGGGCCTCGACGCGCTCGCGGCGCTCCTTGTCGGCCTCGGCGTTGGCTTCGGCGTCCTTGACCATCTGCTCGATATCGGCATCCGACAAGCCGCCCGAGGCCTGGATCCGGATCGACTGCTCCTTGCCCGTGGCCTTGTCCTTGGCGGACACGTTGACGATGCCGTTGGCGTCGATATCGAAGGTCACCTCGATCTGCGGCACGCCGCGCGGCGCCGGCGGGATGCCGACGAGGTCGAACTGGCCGAGCATCTTGTTGTCGGCGGCCATTTCGCGCTCGCCCTGCGCGACGCGGATCGTCACCGCCGACTGATTGTCCTCGGCGGTCGAGAAGACCTGGGACTTCTTGGTCGGAATGGTGGTGTTCCGGTCGATCAGGCGCGTGAAGACGCCGCCGAGGGTCTCGATGCCAAGCGATAGCGGCGTCACGTCGAGCAGGAGGACGTCCTTGACGTCGCCCTGCAGGACGCCGGCCTGGATGGCCGCGCCCTTGGCGACGACCTCATCCGGGTTCACGCCCTTATGCGGATCCTTGCCGAAGAAGGACTTCACCGTCTCCTGGATCTTGGGCATGCGGGTCATGCCGCCGACGAGCACGACCTCGTCGACCTCGTTCGCCTGGATGCCGGCGTCTTTGAGGGCCGCCTTCATCGGGTCGATCGTGCGCTTGACGAGATCCTCGACAAGGCTCTCGAACTTCGCCCGGCTCAGCTTGACGTGCAGGTGCTTCGGACCCGAGGCGTCGGCCGTGATATAAGGCAGGTTGACCTCGTACTGGCTCGCCGAGGACAGCTCCTTCTTGGCCTTCTCGGCCTCTTCCTTCAGGCGCTGGAGGGCCAGCTTGTCCTTGCGCAGGTCGATGCCCTGGTCCTTCTTGAACTCGTCGGCCAGGAAATCGACGATGCGGAGGTCGAAGTCCTCGCCGCCGAGGAAGGTGTCGCCATTGGTCGACTTCACCTCGAAGACGCCGTCGCCGATCTCGAGGATCGAGACGTCGAACGTGCCGCCGCCGAGGTCGTAGACCGCGATGGTCTTGCCCTCTTGCTTGTCGAGACCATAGGCGAGCGCGGCCGCCGTCGGCTCGTTGATGATGCGCAGCACTTCGAGCCCTGCGATCTTGCCGGCGTCCTTGGTCGCCTGGCGCTGGGCGTCGTTGAAGTAGGCGGGAACGGTGATGACGGCCTGGGTGACCTCGGAGCCGAGATAGCTCTCGGCCGTCTCCTTCATCTTCTGCAGGACGAAGGCGGAGATCTGCGAAGGCGCGTATTTCTCGCCGCGGGCCTCGACCCAAGCATCGCCATTGTCGCCCTTGACGATGGCATAGGGCACCATCTCCTTGTCCTTCTTGGCCGTCGGGTCGTCATATTGACGGCCGATCAGGCGCTTGATGGCGAAGAAGGTGTGCTCGGGGTTGGTGACCGCCTGGCGCAGGGCGGGCTGGCCGATCAGGCGCTCGCCGCCTTCGGTGAAGGCCACGACGGAGGGCGTCGTGCGGTTGCCTTCCGCATTCTCGATCACCTTGGCGTCCTGGCCTTCCATGACCGCGACGCAGGAATTGGTGGTGCCGAGGTCGATACCGATGACTTTGGACATGGGAATTCAATCCTTTCTCAAGCGGGCCGGGTGCCTGGGTCTCAGCCCCTCAAGGAGCCTTGCGAGCCCCCGGGCGTTCGGCCCCTCATATCTTCTCAGGTTTGCAGTCCTCGCGGAGCCGCAGGCTCCGCTTCGTGGGCGCATATATGGTCGGGCCGGGAGGGCTTCAACGCCTCCCGCGCGGGTTCAGGACGCTTCGTTTCCGCTCTCCTCGCCGGTGTGTTCCGCACCGGTCGAGACGGTGACCATGGCCGCGCGGACGACGCGGTCGCCGATGACGAAGCCGGGGGCGGCGACATCCGCCACGTGATCCTTGGGCAGGCCGCCGCCGGGCACCTGGGCGATCGCCTGGTGCACGTTGGGATCGAAGCGCTCGCCCTTGGGGTCGAGCTTCTTGACGCCATGGCGCTCGAAGACGGTCAGCAGCTCGCGCTCGGTCATCTTCATTCCGCCGACGAGGCTCTCGAGGCCGCCCTTGTCGAGCTTGGCCGGATCGTCGGGCGCAAGCTCGATGGCGCGGGAGAGGTTGTCGGCCACCGACAGGAGGTCGCGCGCGAAGCTGGAAATGCCGTATTTGGCGGCATCGGCCCGCTCGCGCTCCGCCCTGCGGCGCGTGTTCTCGAGTTCCGCCGCGAGGCGCAGGGCCTGGTCCTTGGCCTGGTCCCGCTCGGCCTCGATCTCGGCGATGCGCCCTTCGGCCAGCCGCTTGATCTGGGCGCCGTCGAGCGCCTCGTCGGTCAGGTGGTCGGGGATCGGCTCGAAGGCGGCCTCGTCCCGCTGCTCGTCGGCGGCGGTCGCGGTGTCTTCGGGGTTCGGCGTGTCGTCTCGGGTTTCGGCAGGGCCGTTCGTCTCGCTCATGTAGCAGCGCAGCCTTCATTGGTGTTCCGGGGCCGCGGATGTACGGAGAGGGAGGGGAAGGTTCAAGCGGAGGCAAGACAATGAAAGCCCTTGTCATTGTCCAGACGGCGGTCGGCAGCCGGAAGGAGGCCGCGAGCCTCGCCCGCCGGGCGGTGGAGGCGCGCCTCGCCGCCTGCGTGCAGACGACGCCGGTTTTCAGCACCTATCGCTGGGAAGGAGCGGTCACGCAGGAGGAGGAATGGCGCCTCGATCTCAAGACGACGGCGTCTTTGGCGGATCGGCTGGTGGCATGGCTCGCAGAGGCGCACCCTTACGACGAGCCCGAGCTGATCGTGCTGGAGGTGGCGCGGGCGAGCGCAGGCTACGCGGCCTGGGCCGAGGCCGAGACCCTCAGCGAATGAGGCGGGTGACGACCTCTGCCGTATAGTCGACGAGCGGCACGACCCGCGCATAGTTCAGCCGCGTCGGCCCCACAACGCCGACCACGCCGACGATGTTCCGCTCGGAATCGCGATAGGGCGCGGCGACGATGGAGCTGCCGGACAGGCTGAAGAGCCGGTTCTCCGAGCCGATGAAGACCCGCACGCCCTCGCCGTCCTTCGCCGCTTCGAGAAGGTCGATCAGCCCCTGCTTGCGTTCGAGCTCCTCGAAGAGCTGCTGGACACGCTCGAGGTCCTGTCCCGCCCCTTCGAGAAGGTTCGCCTGCCCCCGGACGATCAGCTGGCTGGCCCCGCCCGGCAGGTTGCCCATCTCGGCCACGCCCCTGCGGACGAGATCGGCGGTGAGGTCGTCGAGCTGGCCGCGCTGGGCCTCGAGCTCATCGAGCAGCATTCGTTTCGACTGCGTAAGCGTCTTTCCCGAGAGCTGCGCATTGAGGAAATTGCTCGCCCGTTCCAGCGCCGAGGCGGGAAGGCCCTGCGGCAGGGCGATCAGGCGGTTCTCGACATCGCCGCGCTCGTCCACCAGCACGGCGAGGGCCCTGTCGGGGTCGAGGCGGACGAATTCGACATGGCGCAGCGGGCGGTCGGACTTGGATGCGACGACGAGGCTCGCGGTCTGGGTGAGCCCCGACAGGGACCGCGCCGCGCGGTCCAGGAGATCCGCCGCCCCCTCCTCGCCCGCATCGGCTTCGAGCGCGCGCCGCTCTTCGGGGCTCGGCGCGCCAATCTCCATCATCCCGTCGATGAAGAGGCGCAGGCCGCGCTCGGTGGGAATGCGGCCGGCGGAGGCATGCGGCGCACCGAGCAGGCCGAGCTCGGTCAGGTCCGCCATCACGTTCCTGATGGTGGCCGGCGACACGTCGATGCCGGGCCCGCGCGACAGGGTCCGGCTGCCCACGGGCTCTCCGGTTTCGAGATAGGTCTCGACCAGCCGCTTGAAGAGCGCCCGGCTGCGCGCGTCGATGTCGGTCAGAAGCGTCACGCCTGTTCAGGTAGGCGCGCGGCGGGCGGAGCGAAAGCCGTCATTGCCGCGCGGCCGCCTCGAGGATCGCCGTCCAGTCCAGCGGCTCCCCGGAATTGGTCAGGATCGCCGCCGCCTCGCCCGCCTCCGGCATGATCCGGGCCGTCGCGAACCACATCGTGTTCGAGCCGCTGTGAATGAGCGATCCGTCCGCCGTCACCCCCCAGCCGAGGCCGTATCCGCTGCCGGGCCGGCTCGTCGCCATCGCGTCATAGGCGGCGAGCGGCAAAAGAGTACCTGGCAGGTCCATCTGCCCGCGCAGCTGGTCCGTCAGGAAGGCCGCATAGGCATGGAGCGGCAGGCTCCACGTGCCCGCAGGCGCCATGAAGGCGGGATTGTCCGCCCCCTTCGGCGAAGGTTTCGCGGGCCGTCCCTTGTGCCCCCGGATCGGGCCGGGCGCGCCGAGGACGACGCCTTCCATGCCCAGGGGTCCGAAGACCTTCTCCTCCATCAGCGTCTCATAGGGCGCGCCGCCCGCAGCGCTCAGCATCTCGCCGGCGAGCGTGTATCCGAGATTCGAATAGGCGAATTCGCCGATCCTTCCTTTCGGCGGCGCCTTGAGGAGGCGGCGCAGGACGGCCCGCCGGGCCTCCTGAGCGCCCGCCGCATCCTCCGTCGGCGCGAGGATGTAGCGCATCATCGTCAGGCGATCCGCATTCGGCTGAACGCCCCCCTCATGGCGCAGGAGATCCTCGAGCGTGACGGCGCCCCAGGCCTCGTGCACCTCGAAGCGCCGCCCGAGAACCTCCAAAACGCTGTCCGGCAGCGCGATCGCCCCTTCGGCCTCCAGGGCGAGGGCCAGCGTGGCCGTCATCGCCTTCGCGTTCGATCCGACATGCCAGGGGTCGCCAGGCCCGGGCGCCGCGTCGCCGCCCGCGATCCGGCTGCCGTCCGAGGCGATGAAGACCGGGCCATCGGGCCGCGTGACGATGATGGCGGCGGCGGGGGCGCCGGTCGCTTCCCGCGCGGCGGCCGGAACGGCGTCCGGCGGGAGGGCGGATGGGCGCGCGTTCTGCGCCGCCGCGCTGCCTCCGAGGGCGGCCATGAAGAGTGCGATCGCGCCGATATGGGGGCCCTGCATGCTCTCCTCCCTCATCCGGCGGCCAGGCTAGCGCAACCCGGCGCTTCTGGCACTCCCGCCGCGCCAACGCCGCTCGACAGCAAAGTCCCCGACCGTTACGTCTCGGCCCAGCAACAACCAAGGCTTCCCATGCGCCCATCAGGCCGCTCTTTCGACGAGCTGCGCCCGGTCTCCTTCGAGACCGGCTATTCCGCCCATGCAGAAGGCTCCTGCATGGTCCGCTTCGGCAACACGCATGTCCTGTGCACGGCGAGCTGGGACGAGAGCGTGCCGCCGTGGATGCGCGGCCGGGGCAAGGGCTGGGTGACGGCGGAATATTCCATGCTGCCCCGCGCGACCCACACGCGCGGCCGGCGCGAGACCAAGACGGGACCGTCCGGCCGGACGCAGGAAATCCAGCGCCTGATCGGACGCTCCATGCGCGCCGTGGTCGACATGAAGACGCTCGGCGAACGCCAGATCCTGATCGACTGCGACGTGATCCAGGCCGATGGCGGCACGCGCACGGCCTCGATCACCGGCGCCTATGTCGCCCTGCGCCAATGCGTGGACTGGGCGCTCAAGGACGGGATCATCACCAAGGATCCCATTCTCGATTCCGTCGCGGCGATCTCCTGCGGCCTCTACAATGGCAGCCCGGTGGTCGATCTCGACTATGACGAGGATTCGACCGCGCAGGCCGACGCCAATTTCGTGCTGACGGGCAAGGGCGGCATCGTCGAGGTCCAGGGCACGGCGGAAGGCGAGCCCTTCAGCCACGAACAGTTCACCGCCCTCCTCACCCTCGCCACCGACGCCTGCAACACGCTCGGCGAAAAGCAGAGGGCCGCGCTTGGCTGAGACGGAGCTGATCCGGACGGCAACGGGAGAGGCGGTTCCGCCTGCGCGCGTCGGCGCGGACAACCGCCCCCTCGACCCGTCCGATCCGGCCGATGCCGAGATCATCGCCTGGCAGGAGGCGAGCCCCTATTTCGTGCCGCCGCCGGCCGAGCGGAAGCACAAGCACATCGTCGACGTCCTGATCCGCGAGCGGGCGAAGCGCCTGTCGAGCTCGCGGTTCTGGCCCGCCTACAGGCTGGGGCTGAACAGGATCCTCGGCTACCGGGCGGCGAAGCGCATGGTCGACACGGCGGGCCGCTGGGACTCCGGGCGCGCCTTCGCGCATGCCTCCTCGCTCCTTCAGATGAAGCTGGACGTGCGGGGGCTGGAGCACATCCCGGCCGAAGGGCCCTTCATCCTCGCGCTGAACCACCCGACCGGCATCGCGGACGGGCTGGCCGTACACGACGCAATCAACGATCTGCGCCCCGACGTGATCATCTTCGTCAATGCCGACGCGATCCGGCTCAACCCGCGCCTGACGGACAAGCTGATCCCGGTCGAATGGCGCGACGAGAAGAAGTCGCGGGCCAAATCGCGCGAGACCCTCAAGGCGACGAATGCCGCCTTCAAGGAAGAGCGCGCGGTCGTCCTCTTCCCCTCCGGCCGCCTCGCCTTCATGGACGAGAACAAGGAATTGCAGGAGCGGCCCTGGCAGCCGACCATCGCCGCGCTCGCCAAGAAATACGGCTGCCCGGTCGTGCCCGCGAATATCCGCTCACGGAATTCCTGGCTCTATTACTGGTTCCACAATCTCGACCGGGAACTGCGGGACATGACGTTGTTCCACGAGCTCCTGAACAAGAAGGGCAAGACCTTCACGATCAGGATCCAGGAAGCGATCGAGCCCGAGGCGCTGCTCGAGGACAATGACGCGGCCGCGCAGGAGCTGCGCGCCTATGTCTGCGAAGGCGTGACCGAGGGCCTGAGCTTTCGGGAATGGCGGGCTGCGCAGGCGCGCTGAGCGGGCCTATCCTCAGTGTCCATGGGTATGCTTGGTGGCCGGCAGCGGCGGCGCCTCGCCCTGCGACAGGCTGCGATAGTCGCCGTGGAAGGTCACCGTGCGGACGGTCCGCCCCCCTTCGTTTTTGATCTGCACGCGGTTCGACCAGCCCGGGATGAGATCGGCATAGATCGCGCTGCCCTGGAGCTCCGCCCGCTCGGGGTGGAGCTGGTAGATGTAGAGGTAATTGCCCTCGAGTTCCGCGCCCAGGATCCTGGATTCAGCCTTCCCCGACAGGTCGAGATGGTCGCGCGCATGAGCGGCGATCCGCGCCTGCTGCGCGGGATCGCTCAGCTGCGGATTCTGTTCCCCGAGCGCGCGCAGGAGGTTCATCGCGTCGGAGGCGTGCAGGCGGTGCGTGATCTCGAGGATGTCCCGCTCCTGCTCGCTTACGGGCACGATGGTGATTTCCACCTCGGGCTGGCGGTGGGCTGCGGCGGGCATGGCGGCCATCAGGCCGAGAAGGACCAGCGCGATCAGTCTCATGATGGAATGTCCTCTTCTGCGGCCTGCTTCATAGCGGCGAGGCCGCGCGCCATGAAGACGGAGAATGCCGACCTTGCAAAGCGTTCGGTCAGTGGCCGGATCATGGGATGGGCGGGAATGAAGGCATAGGTCCAGACGAGGCCGGTTCCGGCCGAGCCGGGTTCGAAGTCGAAGCGCCCCTCCGCCTCCCGGACGAGGAGGCGGGCGAGGCCGGAGAAGCCATCGACGCGGTAGCGGAAGAGGCGCGGGGGCTCGGCTTCGAGGATTTCCTCGCGGACGCCCCCGCCCCTCTGGAGGATGCGGCGGCGCGCGCCCTTCCGGCCCCATTCCGGCCCGGGCAGCGCCTTCGTGCCGGTGACGCCGGGCACGCCGCCGCCGCCGCGAAGCACGCGCTCGGGCCTCATGGCGAGGAACCAGTCCCACACCGCGCCGCCCGGCCTGTCGATCCGGACGCGCTCGGCATGGGTGACGGGCGCGCCCGCCTCAGGGCGCGCCGCCCCGTTCATTCGCCGGACGCATCGCCCGCTTCGAGAGGCACCATGTCCTCTTCCTCGGCGTCGCGATCCGTCTTCTGATCACCCTCCAGCTCCTCGAGCGCGCGGGCCATCTGGTTGTCCGGCGTGTAGGAGGAGCGGTAGAGCTCGAAGCGGCTGCGCGTCAGCTGCGAGGGGAAGGCGTTGTTCGAGCGGTCCGCATCGGCGATCTCGTGATTGTCGTCGAGGCTGACCGAGGCGAGCGGCTTGTCGAGGATCATCAGCTTGGTGACCCTTTCCGCATCGCGGCGCCAGATCTCGGCGGGGATCATCATCTCCTCCATCGACCCGTCCTCATAGGTGAGGGTCAGCGGGATCGGCATGACGAGGCCGCCGACATTCTCGAAGTCCATGAAGTAGACATAGGGATCGCGTTCGGTCGCCATCTCGAACACCGCGCGCTCCCGGGCCGACAGGCCGTCGAGGAAGCTCTGATAGGCGTTCCGGTCGGCATTGGTGACCTCGAAGCGGTCGTTCTCGTTATAGAAGTCGCGCAGCTGCGGGCGGCGCTGCACCCGGGTCTGCCGCCCCTCCTCGCGGTTGCGCTGCTGGGCGAGAGGCTCCGGCACCAGCCGCTCGCGCTCTTCGCGGGCGAGGGCGAACTCTTCTTCGGGGTCCTGGGTCGAGATGCGGTATTCGCGCACGCCCGAAATGCCGATATCGACATGGTCGGTCGTGAACCACCAGCCGCGGAAGAACCAGTCGAGCTCCTTGCCGGAGGTCTCTTCCATCGAGCGGAAGAAGTCGGCCGGCGTCGGGCGCTTGAACTTCCAGCGGCGCGCATATTCGCGGAAGGCCGCATCGAAGAGGTCCCGGCCGAGCACCGTCTCGCGCAGGATCGTCAGCGCGGCGGCGGGCTTGGAATAGGCGTTGGGGCCGAATTGCAGGATCGAATCCGACTGCGTCATGATCGGCACCTGATTGGTGCTGGTCATGTAGCCGGTGATGTAGTCGAGCACGTTCGGCTCGCCGCGGAAGGCGGGATAGTCCTCCTCCCATTCCAGCTCGGCGACATATTCGAGGAAGGTGTTGATCCCCTCGTCCATCCACGTCCACTGGCGCTCGTCCGAGTTCACCGTCATCGGGAAGTAGATGTGCCCGATCTCGTGGATGATGACGCCGATCAGCCCGTATTTGATGTCGCGGCTATAGGTGATCTCTCCGTCCGGCGCATCGTCCGCGTTCGGACGGTAGCCGTTGAAGGTGATCATCGGGTATTCCATCCCGCCGCGTTCCCAGGTGTTGACGGACTGGGCGGTGGGATAGGGATAATCGAAGCTGAAGCGGTTATAGACGTCCATCGTGTGGATGACCGCCTCGGTCGAATATTGCGACCAGATCGGCTCGGCTTCCTGCGGGTAGAAGCTCATCGCCATGACGAGCGGGTTCTGCGCGCCCTCCTGCTCGAAGCCCATCGCGTCCCAGATGAACTTGCGGCTCGACGACCAGGCGAAGTCGCGCACATTGTCCGCCGAGAAGCGCCAGGTCTTGGTGCCGTCTTCCTTCTCGGCCGCGTTCTCGGCGGCCTCTTCGGGGGTGACGATGAAGACCGGGTTCTCCGCATCCCGCGCCTCGCGCAGGCGGCGGCGCTGCTCTCCGGTCAGGACCTCGCGCGGGTTCTGAAGCTCGCCGGTCGCGGACACGATGTGGTCGGAGGGCACGGTGATCGCGACGTCGTAATCGCCGAATTCCAGCGTGAACTCGCCGCGGCCCAGGAAGGGCTGGGTGTGCCAGCCCTCATAGTCGGTGAAGGCCGCCATGCGCGGGAACCACTGGGCGAGGAAGAAGATGTAGTCCTCGGCCTCTTCGTCCGGCACGTCGCCGGGGAAGCCTTCATAGCCGCCGCGCCCGCCGATGACGGGCTCGTTGATGATGTTGAAGGCCCAGTCGATGTTGAGCGTCGTCTCGCCGCCCGAGCGCAGCGGCTCCGGCAGGTCGATCCGCATCAGCGTGTCGACGACCGTGTAGTCGAGATCCTGCCCGCTTGCATCCGTGATGCTCTTGACCTCGAAGCCGTGCTCGGTCGCATCGAAGGCCATCTGCCGGGCGAGGACGCCGTAAGGCAGGCTGTCATTCGGTCCGCTGCTCTGGCGGCGCGTGCCGGCCGTCGAGGATGTCTCGGACATCCGCGCGAGGGAGCCGTCCGCGAAGCGGTTCTGGTCCATCAGCAGCCACACGTAACGCAGCGTGTGCGGCGAGTTGTTGGTGTAGGTGATGGTCTGGGAGGCGTCGATGCGCTTCTCGTCCTCGTCGAGCGCGACCTCGATCGAATAATCCGCCTCCTGCTGCCAATAGGCGGGCCCCGGCTCGCCCGTCGCCGCGCGGTAGACGTTCGGCGTGGGAAGCTCGGTGTCGATCCGCTCGAAGGCGCGGGCGCCCGAGCCGACGCCTGTGAAGGTCGGCGTCTTCTGTGCGAGTGCAGGCGTGACGGCGAGGGCGGCGAGACCCGCCGCGGAGAGGAGAATGCGCTTCATTACTGCCCTTTGTCCCGTGTCTTGCGGCGCAAACTGGCGGCTCGGCGGCCCAAAGGAAAGACCCGCCGCCGGGATTGGTTAATCGCGGTACCTCTCCACCCGCCTGCCGTGTGCACGAGGCCTGCGCCCGCTGGGCGCTCAGGCGCTGGCGATCTCGGCGAGGATCGCGCCCGCCGCCTCTGCCGGCGCGGGCGCCTTCACGATCGGCCGCCCGACGACCAGCCGGTCGGCGCCGGCGCGGATGGCGTCTTCGGGCGTCACGATGCGCTTCTGGTCGTCCGCCGCCGCGCCTTTGGGGCGAATGCCCGGCGTGACGATGCTGAGCCTGTCGCCGAAGCGCTCGCGGATGGCGCGCGCTTCTTCGGCAGAGGCGATGACGCCGTTCGCGCCATGCTCTGCCGCCATCTCCGCGCGCCTGAGGACGAGGCCCTCGAGCGGCGTGTCGATGCCGTGGGCGGAGAGGCTCTTCTGGTCCCAGCTCGTCAGCACGGTCACGACGAAGACCTCGAGCCCCGTATCGCCCCGTCCGGCAACGGCGCCGCGGATCGTATCGGGATCGGCATGAACGGTCAGCATGTCCGCGCCGTTCTGCGCGATGCTGCGCGTGCCCCGCTCCACCGTCGCGCCGATATCGAGGAGCTTGGCGTCGACGAAGACCCGCTTGCCGCGCGCATGAAGGCGCCGCGCCATCTCGTAGCCGCCCAGCGGCAGGAGCTGATAGCCGATCTTGAACCAGGAGACGCGCTCGCCGAGCAGGGCGATCAGGGTCTCCGCCTCGGCGCCGCTGGGCAGGTCGAGGGCGACGATCAGGCGGTCTGCGGGTGTCGGGGTAGGGGTCACGCGGCTGTCTTTCGTCTCGGGGCCTTGCCGGCGGGCGAAGCCTTCTGCGGCGGCTCCGGCGTCTTGTCCTTGAAGAGGCAGATATCGCTGATCTCGCAGCGCCAGCATTCGGGCCGCCGCGCCTTGCAGGTATAGCGCCCGTGCAGGATCAGCCAGTGATGCGCGTCGCGCGCGAATTCGGCCGGCGTCACCTTCACGAGCCTGTCGGACACCGCATCCGCCGTCTTCCCGCGCGCGAGCCCCGTCCGGTTCGACACCCGGAAGATATGCGTGTCGACGGCGATGGTGGGATGGCCGAAGGCGACATTGCGCACGACGTCCGCCGTCTTGCGCCCGACGCCCGGCAGGCTCATCAGCCCTTCCCGGCTCTGCGGCACCTTGCCGCCATGCTCTTCGATCAGCTTCCGGCTGAGGGCGAGAACGTTCTTCGCCTTGTTCCGCCACAGCCCGATCGTCTTGATGTATTCGGCGAGCCCCTCCTCGCCCAGGGCCACCATCTTCTCGGGCGTATCGGCCACCTCGAAAAGCGGGCCCGTCGCCTTGTTGACCGAGACATCCGTCGCCTGCGCGGACAGGGCGACCGCGACGACCAGCGTATAGGGGCTGTCATATTCGAGTTCGGTCTTGGGCTCGGGCAAGGCCTCGGCCAGCCGGGCATAGAGCGTGCGGATCTCGGCGCGGGTCAGGTTGCGGGGCATGATGCGCTGCTAGCGCGCGCCGCCGACGCGGGAAAGGCATGCGGACGCTCAGAGGCGGTCGAGCGTTCCGGTCTCGCTGGCGAGCAGGTAGTAGAAGGCCACGCGATGCTTCTTTCTGGCCTGCGCCATCCGGGCGCAGACGGCGAGGAGCGCGGTCATGATCTCCTCGTCCGATCGGCTCTCGTCCAGGCGCAGCCGCTTCTTCGCGAACCCGTCGCGGATCGCGAGGAGCTCGGCCCGGTCCTCGCAGGACACGTAGCGGCCGCCGCGGGTGCTCAGGGCGATGCCGAGGCGCCGCACGATCGCCTCGACCTTTTCGGAATCGGCCGCGGCATCATAGGCGCGCACGTCCGAAAGATAGCGGTCGCCATCCAACATGGCTCTCTCCCTCCGCCCCCCGGCCACAAGGATACCCGCTTGCAGCGGCAGCATGCAAAAAGCTTGCGAAGCTGTGACGCCAGGTCCTCTTGCAGGCTGCGGGGGCGGACCTAGTCTTGGCGCCATGGCCTCAGCGCTCACCATCGAGAACATGCCGCCCTCTGCGGTGGGCCGGGCCGCCGGCGCGCCGCTCGATCCCGTCGGCGAGGACGAGGATTTCCGCTTTCACGCGCTGCTCTATCCCAACCGGTCGCTGACGCCGGACGGCTTTCGCCGCGTGATCGGGCTCGTCGTGGGGGTGAACCTGATCAACGCGATCATCTATGTCACGCTCGGGGCCTGGCCGGTGGCCTTCTTCTGCGGCGTGGACATCCTGATCGTCTGGCTCGCCTTCCAAGCCTCCTATCTCAGCGGGCGCCGGCACGAGCGGGTGATGCTGACGGAGGACGCGCTCTGGGTGAGCCGGGTCCTGCCCTCGGGCCACGAGACGCGATGGAAGCTCAATCCCTATTGGGCGCGGGTCCGGATCGACCGCCCCGTCCGGCACGAGACCCAGCTGCGCCTGACCGAGAAGGGCCGCACGCTGGTGCTCGGCAGCTTCCTGTCGCCCAAGGAGCGCGGAGAGCTGGCCGAGGCGCTCGACAGCGCGCTGTGCGAAGCGCGCGCCTGACACGCGTGAAGGCTCGGTAGGCAAGCTTTACGCGCCTTGCGCGCCTCCCTACCTTCAGCGCCCTGCCTCGCGGAGACGCTGTCCTTGCTGACCTATTTCCTGATCGCCGCCCTGATCCTCGCCGTCCTCTGGGGCCTCTACGCCCTGTGGAGCCGCGGCGTGAACGCCGATATCGCCGAGGGCGCGCAGGCGGAATGGCGGCGCTTCCAGCGGCAGGACCCGCAACTGCTCGCGGGGATGACCGAGGACCAGTTCGCGCGCATCTATGCCCGCGTCGAGAGGCCGCGCTTTCCCGCCTATATGCTCGGCGCGATCACCGCCTTCGCGATCGGCACGCCCGCCCTGCTCGCGGTGATGAATGCCGCGGCCTATTTCGCGGATCGCGCGGGCATGATCGCGCAGCCGGCCGAGGCGGCGAGCTATCTGCGCTTCGACGAGAGCGGCGCGGCCACGCTGGCTGGCCGCGTCAGCCCCGAAGCCCTGCAATACGTGCTGCAGGGCTGGGCGGGCTTCTATTACTTCTTCGGTCTTCTGTTCTTCTGGGTGCTCGTGATCTTCGTCGCTATGCGCCGCTATCACGCTCGGACGCCAGGGTTTCTTCGGGAGGAGGTGTTGCGCTCTCGGTGAGGCCGTCGCCGGGCAGCGCGGGCGTGGTGTCCTGCCGGTTCCGCTCGCCTTCCTCGGTCCGCGCATCGGTGCCAGGATCGTAGACCGTATCGGCGCGCGCAGGATCGAGCACGAAGACCCGGTCGCAATACATGCACTCGACATAGCCCTTATCCCCGATGGTGTAGAACACCTTGGGGTGGCCGAGCGCGCCGCCGCCGGGGCCGGTCGGGCCCATGCAGGCGACGCGGCGTTCGCCGACGAAGAGCACCTCCATCGCGTCCCGGTCATAGACGATCTCGTCCAGCACCTCCGAGAAGGGGCGGACTTCGGTGTGGTGGGGCTGCTTTTCTGCCATAAGACGCGGTCCGTCCGAGGATTGAGACTGCCGGACCTGTGCCACGGGCGGCTCAGCTTCTCAAGAAGGCCTTGAGATCCGCCGTCAGCTTGTCCGCATGCGTGGCGAAGAGGCCATGGGGCGCGCCCTCGTATTTCCTGTACTCGGCCTGTGGCACCAGTTCGGCCACCCTGTCCGCCGAAACCTCGATCGGAACGGTCTGGTCGGCCGTGCCGTGGATGAGAAGGGTCGGCAGGTCGAAGGCCTTCATGTCCTCGCGGAAATCCGTGCCCGCGAAGCTGTCGCCGCATTTGAGCGTCGCATGCAGCGAGCCCTGCATGGCGAGCGATTGCGACCAGTCGAGCCACGCCTCGGACACGGCGCCGGGATTCTCGTTCACGCCGTAGAAGCTTCGCGCGAAGTCCTTGAGGAATTGCGGCCGGTCCTCGCGCAGGCCCTTCTCTATGTCCTCGAAGACGGAAGGGTCGACCCCGCCGGGATTGTCGGCCGTCTTCATCATGTAAGGGGTGACCGCCGAAATCAGCGCTGCCTTGGTGATGTTGTGCCGGCCATGGCGCGAAAGGAAGCGCGCGACCTCGCCGCCGCCCATGGAGAAGCCGACGATCGCGGCTTCGCGCACTCCCGCCTGGTCGAGCAGCGACCAGAGGTCGTCGGCCAGCGTGTCGTAGTCGTATCCCGTCCAGGGCTGCGCCGACCGGCCGAAGCCGCGGCGGTCATAGGCGAGCACCCGGTATCCCGCCTCCGCCAGCGCCTGGGTCTGGTGCTCCCACATGTCGGCGTTGAGCGGCCAGCCATGGATCAGGACGACGGCGGGCCCGTGCCCGATATCGCGCACGAAGAGCGGCAGGTGGTCCTTGGAATCGAAATAGGGCATCGAACCCTCCCTTGGGCACATGTTCGCCGGCGCGAACGCGCCGCCCGCTGCAGAAGTTCGCACCCGGCTGCGATTGACGCGGGCGCCTTCCGCGCCGACATCCGCCCCATGCCCGATGACGCACGCCCCCTCTCCCCCGCCTTGCAGTCGCAGCAGCCGATCGCTCGCGCCGCCACGAGTTCGGACGCGGCCATCGCCGCGCGCGGCCTGCGCAAGGTCTACAAGGGCACCAAGAAATCGGGACCGAAGGAAGCGCTCAAGGGCATCGACCTCGAAGTGCCGCGCGGCTCGGTCTTCGGGCTTCTGGGCCCCAATGGCGCGGGCAAGTCGACCTTCATCAACATTCTCGCGGGCCTCGTGAACAAGACCGAGGGCGATGTCTCGATCTGGGGCTTCGACATCGACAAGAACCCGCGCCAGGCCCGCGCCTCGATCGGGGTCGTCCCGCAGGAGATCTCCACCGACGTCTTCTTCACTCCCAAGGAAGGCCTCGAAATCCAGGCCGGCCTCTACGGCGTGCCGAAGTCCGAACGCCGGACGATGGAGATTCTTCGAAACCTGGGTCTGGAGGACAAGGCCGATTCCTATGTCCGGTTCCTCTCGGGGGGAATGAAGCGCCGCCTTCTGGTCGCCAAGGCCATGGTGCACGACCCGCCCGTGCTGATCCTCGACGAGCCGACGGCCGGCGTCGACATCGAGCTGAGAAAGCAGCTCTGGGAGCAGGTCATGCGCCTTCACGAGCGCGGCGTGACGGTGATCCTGACGACGCATTATCTCGAAGAGGCGCAGGAGCTCTGCGACACGATCGGCATCATCCACAAGGGCGAGGTCGCCACCGTGAAGCCCAAGGACGAGCTGATCGCCAGCCTCGACCGCAAGGCCCTGATGATCGTGCCGGACGAGCCGATCGAAGCCGCCCCCTCTCTCGGCGCGCTCTGCGGCGCGGAGGTGCGCGGCGGAAATCTCTATGTCGACTACCGGCCCAGCGAGACGCGGGTCGGCGACATCCTCTCGGCGGTCAACTCCGCCGGGATCTCGGTCAAGGACCTCTCCACCGTGGAGGCCGATCTCGAAGATGTCTTCCTCGAGCTGACCTACGGCTCCGACAGGAGTTGAACCCGCCGCGGACTGTGACCTGCGCGCATCGACCGCGCGCGGGCCGCAGGCGTTTTCGAACAATCGGCTCGACGCTCGCTTCCATCATGCCTAACGTTTCGGAAAGGGGAGAGGAACACACTCTCCCATAACCGACGCCCATAAGGGTGCGCTCAGGGAGTGAGATTATGACACGACGCCTCGCAATGCTTTGCGCGGTTTCCACCGCCGCCCTCGCCTGCGGTTCCGCATTCGCACAGGAAGACGACATCACGCAGGACGAGCCCCGGCGAGAGCGGGCGGGCGCCATCGACCAGCTGACCGACGTCATCACCGTCACCGCGACCAAGAGCGCCAATCCCGAGAACGTGCAGGACGTGCCGATCGCCATGACGGCTTTCGGCGAGGAAAGCCTCGAAGTCCTGAAGGTGCGCGACCTCGAAGACCTTAGCTTCTCGACGCCGAACGTCTCGCTCGAGGATGTCGGCACGTCGCGCGGCACGGCCAACTTCTCGATCCGCGGCCTCGGGGTGAACTCCTCGATCCCCTCGATCGATCCCGCGGTCGGCGTCTTCGTGGACGGTGTCTATCTGGGCGTGAATACGGGCGTCGTCTTCGACATTTTCGACCTCGAATCGATCGAACTCCTGCGCGGCCCTCAGGGCCTCCTCTTCGGGCGGAACACGACCGGCGGCGCGGTGCTGATCAATACCGGCAACCCCACCGACGAGTTCTCGGCCAAGGCGCGGATCGCGACCGAGACGCCGGTCGATGACGGCCGCGGCACCTGGAACACCTTCGTGCAGGGCACGGTCTCCGGCCCCATCGTCGAGGGCAAGCTCAACGGCAAGCTCAGCGCCTATTACAACAAGGATGGCGGCTATTTCGAGAATCTCGAAAACGGCCAGGACTTCGGCAAGGCCTCGACCTATATCGCCCGCGCCGCGCTCGAATGGTTCCCGACCGACAGGCTGAGCGTTCTCGGCAAGATCCAGTATTTCGACTCCGACGGCCAAGGCCCGGCGGGCCAGAACCGCGGCTTCTTCGAGCGCGACACCTTCGACTTCGCGATCGACGAAGAGGGCGACTACAAATCAGAGAACTGGTTCGGCACGATCCAGGCCAATCTCGACGTCGATTTTGGCGATGGCGAGATCGTCAACATCTTCGGCTATCGCGACGGCGACGGATCGACCGTCGGCGATATCGATTCGACCGATCGCTTCTTGTTCCACTCGGGCACGGAGTTCGCGCAGGACCAGATCTCGAACGAGCTGCGCTATGCGGGCACGTTCGACAAGGCGGACATCACGACCGGCGTCTACTACTTCCAGCAGGACGTCTCCTACACCGAGACGCGGGATATCACCCGCGACCTGCCCTTCCCCTTCCCCGACGTGCCGAACCCGAACGCGCCGCCCACCTTCTATGGCGGCGGGGAGCAGGACCACACGGTCTGGGGCGCGTTCGGCCAGATCGACTATTCCGTCACCGAGCGCCTGACGGCGACGGCGGGCCTGCGCTACTCCCATGAGGACAAGGAAGGCGCGGTGACCTATATCCGCCCGCGTCCCGAATGCTCCGTCGTCGGCGGCACCTGCCCGACCTCGGGCACGAATCCCTTCACGGGCGAGCCCAACGACTTCACCGACGATGACAGCTGGGAGAACTTCACGCCGAAATTCGGCCTGCAATACGACACCGGCGAAGGCGCCCTCGCCTATGCCTCCTACACCAAGGGCTTCCGCTCGGGCGGCTACAATTTCCGCATCACGGACGTGCCCGTCTTCCTGGAGCGCGTCGTCCCTGCGCTCGGCGGCTTCGCCTTCGACGAGGAGGAGGTCGACGCCTATGAGCTCGGCGCCAAGTTCCAGTCGAACGACCGCCGCCTGACGCTGAACACCGCGCTCTTCCTGACCGAGATCGCGGACATGCAGCGGGAGGTGAACGTCTCCGATCCCGGCGCCGCGGTCGTCCAGAACATCGTCAACACCGCAGATGCCCGGATCAAGGGCTTCGAGATCGACGGCCAGTACGTCATCTCCGACAGCCTGCTGGTCATGGGCAATATCGGCCTGATCGATGCCGAATACGAAGAGGTGCTCTACGACCTCACCGGCGACGGCCGCGTGACCCAGGCCGATCTCGAGCTCAAGCTGCCGCGCGTGCCCGAGGCGACCTATGGCGCATCGGTCATCCACGACCTCGATCTCGGCGATGCGGGCGCGATCGTCTCGCGGGTCAGCTATCAGTACCGGGACGAGGTCGCCTATACCGACAACAATCTCGGCTGGATCCAGGCCGCGGACATGCTGGATGCGAATATCGCCTGGGAAAGCCCCTATGAGGGCGTCTCGGTGGCGCTTTACGGCAAGAACCTCCTCGACGAGGTCCAGGCCGGCAACGACACCCAGCTGCCCTTCGGCGGGCCGCTGTCGACCGGCGTGGCCGAGCCCTTCGCCTTCTATCCGCAGGGCGGCACGCTCGCCCCGCTCAAGAAAGGCCGCCTGATCGGGATCGAGCTGATCCTCGAACGCTGAGGGGCGGAGGGCCGGCTGAGTTCCTCAGTCGGCCCGCTTCACATATTCCAGCGTCTCGGTGTTCACGACGATCTTCTGCGGCATGGAGATATGCGGGGGCACCATGACCCGCAGGCCGTTTTCGAGCACGGCGGGCTTGTAGGACGAGCTCGCCGTCTGCCCCTTCACCGTCGGCTCGGTTTCCGCGATCTCGAGCGTCACCTGCTCGGGCAGGGCGACGCCGATGGGACGGCCTTCATGGCTTTCCACCGTGACCTGCATGCCGTCCTGCAGGAAGGCGCGGCGCTCGCCGACCAGCTCCTCGGGGATCGAGATCTGCTCATAGGTCTCGGTGTCCATGAAGACGAGCATGTCGCCTTCCTCATAGAGGAAGGTGTGCTCCTTCTGCTCGAGGCGCACGCGCTCCACCGTCTCGGAGGCGCGGAAGCGCTCGTTCAGCTTGCGGCCGTCGAGCAGGTTCTTGAGCTCGACCTGCGCATAGGCGGGGCCCTTGCCGGGCTTCACCGCCTCGGTCTTGACCGCGACCCACAGGCTGTCCTGGTGCTGGATGACGTTGCCGGGACGGATTTCGTTGCCGTTGATCTTCATGAGAACCTTGTCTGCAGGACGCGCGCGCCGCGCAGCGTCAGGGAAGAAAGAGCCGCCCCGCCGAACAGGACGGACGTCCAGAAGACATCGCCGAGCAGCGTGGCGCGGAAGAAGGGCACCGCGGCGAGATAGCATTCGGCAAGGCCCGCCGGCGTATGCGGATACATGGACCCGAAGGCCCAGACCGCGAAATTGGTGAGGACGAAGAAGGCGCCGGCGCCGCCGAGCGCGGCGAGCAGCGCCCAAGGGAAGGCCGCCATGGCGCCCCTGGGCACGATTCGCGCGAACAGCGCCGGAAGCGCCAGCGCCGTCCACACGACCGCCTGGACCCTCAGATCGTAGAAGCCGACAACCGCATCGGACACGGCCATGATCCCGACGGCGAGAGCGGCGCCGAGCCAGGCCCGCCCCGTCATCCAGGCCGCGAACAGCGCCAGCGCCGCCACCGGCGCCAGGTTCGGCGCATGCGGCAGGAACCGCCATGCCATGGCGAGGACGCCGAGGCCCAGGACCAGCCAGACCGCTTGCGGGATCGGGTTGTGTGTGTTTCGCATCGCCCCGCTCCTGCCAGAGCCTCGCAAATCCCGCAAGCGACCTGCATCCATGTCGCACTGCAGCAACGATTTGAGGTTGTGCAGACACTCCCGGTCCCCGTAGTCTCCGCGCCAAGAGCCGCCCAATGAAGGCGGACGGGAGGAAACGGCCCTACCGACGGGTCCGCAGCCAAGACCGGCGCGGACCCGTTTCTCCATAGGGCGCTGCGCACGTCTCCACAGAGCCACGTCTCCACAGAGCGCTGCGCACGGCCGCCGCCCTCTTTCACTCCCCCCGCACGAAGATGTCGCCTGTCGGCGGCAGGCCACCGTCATCGAAGATCCGCGCCAGCGCGCCGAGCGTGACCCATTCGGGCAGATGCATGTCTGCACCATCGGTGCGGATGACATTCGCCTTTCCGAATCCGAGCGCCTCGAGGCGCCGGAGGCAGTCGTGGAGCCGATCCCCCTCCTCGCGGTGATATTCGATGGAGAGGCAGGGGACCGGGCGGGAGAGGCCCGCCAGCACTTCGCGCTCCAGACCTTCCACGTCGATCTTGCAATAGGCCGGCATCCCATGCTCCGCGACCAGCGCATCGAGCGTGGTCACCTCCACCTCGACCCGCTCTTCGGGACCGCCGAGACCGCCCTTCCCCAGATGCTCCCAGTCGCCCCGCAGGCTAGAGGAGGCTGCGAGGTCGTGGAAATGCAAGGTCGCGCGGCCCGCCTCCTCCGCGACTGCGGCGGGCACCACTGTGAGATTTCCGTTGCCGCCGAACTCGTGGCGCAGCACGGCCACGCAGCCCGGATTGGGCTCGACGGCCACGACGCGCGCGCCGAGCCGCAGGAATGTCTGGGCCTTGTGACCGAGATTGGCGCCGACATCGAAGACGAGATCGCCCGGAGAGAAGATCTGCCGGTAAAGCCGGGCGTCCCGCTCGAGGGATGAGCGGACCGCCGGGCTCAATCGCCGGTAGACATGGCGGGCCTGCGGAAACACCCCGA
The DNA here is from genome assembly GCF_000733125.1 of Parvularcula oceani. Classification (GTDB taxonomy): domain Bacteria; phylum Pseudomonadota; class Alphaproteobacteria; order Caulobacterales; family Parvularculaceae; genus Parvularcula; species Parvularcula oceani. The sequence goes on from NZ_JPHU01000002.1 coordinate 168,991, forward strand.
GCCTATGCGCAGCACGCTTGAGGACTTTCCGCATGACGAGCCCCCGCTTCCGACGGAGGAAGCGTGTCCGTCCGGCCGCAGCCCGTCAACGATCCCGTTCAGCGCTCAATCGTTCTCATAACTGCGCCCGGCGACGCGGATGCCGTCTCCGCGCGCCTCGACCTCGCCTTCGGCATCTTCGATCTCGATATCGCCCGAGCCTTGCGTGAAGAGGCGCGGCGCCACCGCGAGGCCGCCGAAGATCAGGTCGCCCGAGCCGTGAACCGAGCCTTCGAAGGCCTCCGCCCGGCCTCCGGAGATCTTCACGTCGCCGGAGCCGTTGACCCCGGCGCTGACACGGCCCGCGATTTCTCCGACCGAGATGTCGCCCGAGCCGTTCACGAAGGCCTGGAGGCCGGTCCCGGCCCGGTTCGCCTCGATATCTCCCGAGCCGTGAACCTCCAGGACAGCCTCGCCGCCGATTTCCCCGAGGATGATATCGCCCGATCCGTCGATGCGGGCCGAGACGTCTTCCGCCACATCGCCGCCTTCGATATCGCCAGAGCCGTGGACCGAAAGATCGGCCTCCCGCGCCGCACCGAAGCGCAGGTCGCCGGAGCCCGAGATCGCCGCTTCCAGCGGGCCGGAGATGTCGCCGAGCCTGTAATCGCTCGCGCCCTCGACCGAGATGTCGGCCGCGGCGGCATTGCCGAGGCTGGCCACGACATAGAGATTGTCCGCCGCCTCGACCCGGCCGGCATCGCCGGAGACCCGCAGGCGCAGCGCCGAGCCTTCGAAGGTCAGGTCCGCGCCCTCGGGCGCCTCGATCTCGACCAGCGGATAGCGCTCCAGCATCTCGTTGAAGTGAGGGTTCTCGCCACCCTGCATCTGGATCACGCGCCCGCCGCCGAGCTTGAGGCCGATCGGCCCGATACGGATCTGCGCGTCCCGGTCGTAATCCCGCCAGAACCGGTCGGGATCGATGCCCCGCTCTCCCGCGATGCGCAGGAGGCCGTCCTCCTCCGTCACCGCCAGTGGGCGCTCCTCGCCGCCGCTCACCCTGACGGTGACGGCATCCGCATCGGTCAGCCGGACGCTCACCGTTGCGATGGCATCGTCGATCACGATGCCCGTCACGTCGTCGAAGCTGTCCTGCTGCGCCATGGCGGGCGCGGCCGACAGGCCGAGGGCTGCCGCGCCCGCAAGGAGCAGCGCCCGCCGCCGGTTCAAGGTCTCGATCATGGTCATCGTGCTCTCCCGTAACGCTCGACCGGGCGCAGGTAAGCACGAGTGATCTTATCGACAAGCGATAAAGACAGGCGCGGCCGCCTCAGCCGCCGAGCGCCTCCGCCGCCTCGTCGTCCAGCTCGAAATTGGCGTAGACGTTCTGCACGTCGTCGAGATCGTCGAGCGCGTCGTAGAGGCGCATCATGGTCTCGGCCTTCTCGACGCCGAGCTCGATCGTGTTCTGCGGCCGCCAGTCGAGCTTGGCCGTGTTCGGCTCGCCGAAGCGCTCCTGCAGCGCGTTCGAGACCTCGTTGAGATCCTCGGCCGCGCAATAGATCGAATGGCCTTCCTCGGAAGAACGCACATCCTCGGCCCCCGCCTCGATCGCGGCTTCGAGGACCTCGTCCTCCGAGCCGATCTCGGCATTGTAGTCCACGAGACCGACACGGTCGAAGCCGAAGCTGACAGAGCCCGTCTCGCCGAGATTGCCGCCATTCTTGGTGAAGGTGCTGCGCACCTCGGAAGCGGTGCGGTTGCGGTTGTCGGTCAAGGCCTCGACGATGACGCCGACGCCCTCGGGGCCGAAGCCCTCATAGCGGATTTCCTCGTAATCGTCGCCCTCGCCCGCCGTCGCCTTGCTGATGGCGCGGTCGATATTGTCCTTGGGCATGGATTGCGACTTGGCGTTCTGCACGGCGAGGCGCAGGCGCGGATTCATGTCGGGATCGGGCGCGCCCATCTTGGCGGCGACCGTGATTTCCTTGGACAGCTTGGAGAAGAGCTTGGAGCGCTTGGCGTCCTGGCGCCCTTTGCGGTGCTGAATGTTGGCCCATTTGGAGTGACCGGCCATGAGAACCTCCGGATGTCGAGTTTTGCGGAGCCTGTAAGCCTGCGGCGCGGCCGCTTCAACGCCGCAAAGACGGCCCGGCGCCATTCACGGCCGAAGGGCGGCGGCGAGATGGTCGATCAGGGCCCGCAGGCGAGCGGGCATGGGACCGCCCGGCGGATAGAGGACATGGAGGTCGAGGCTCGGCCACTCATGGTCCGCGAAGAGCTCGACGAGGCGTCCCGCCTCGATGGCGGGGGCGAGAACGAAGCGCGGCTCGCAGACGAGGCCATGCCCCCTCGCGGCAAGTTCGGCGGCGAGGTCGCCATTGTTCGTCGCGACCCTCGGGCGCAGCGCCGCCTGGCCGGGCTCGCCCGGTCCCGTCCAGCTGACGAGCTCTCCGCGCGCGACATTGGAATAGACGAGGCCGGGCAGGCCCGCGAGATCGTGCGGCGTCCGAAACGGCCCCTCTCGCTCTATGAATTCGGGACTGGCGCAGAGCGCGAAGGGTACCGAGCAGAGCCGCTTCGCGATCAGCGAGGAGGAGGACAAGGCGCCGATGCGCAGAGCGAGGTCATAGCCCTCTCCGACGAGGTCCACGGCGTCATCGGAGAGGTTGAGGTCCACATCGACTTCCGGATGGGCCTCGAGGAAGCCGCTCAGCACGTCGGGCAGCGCATAGAGGCCGAAGGAGAGCGGCGCCGTCATCCGGACGGTGCCGGCGATGCGGCCGCCTTCGGCGCGCAGGCCGTCCTCGAGCGCATCGAGATCGCGCAGGAGCCGCTCCGCGCCGCGAAGATAGGTCCGCCCCGCCGCCGTCAGCAGGAGCCTGCGGGAATCCCGTCGAACGAGCTGCGCGCCGAGGCGCGCCTCCAGCGCCTTGAGCCGGCGGGAGACGGCGGAGGGCGCAACGCCCATGGCCTCGGCCGCCGCGGTGATCGTTCCCTCCCGCGCGAGAAGGCGGAAGGTCTGCATGTCCTCGAAGCTATCCAAGGCGGACGGTCACTCCGCCCGCTGCCAGACCTGCGTCTTGCAGATGAAGGTCCAGCAGCCCTCGACCTCCAGCGCATCGCCCTCGCGGCGGATTTCCGCCCCATAGGTGCGGTCCGCCTCGGGGTCGAGGATCTTGCCGTCCTCCCAAGCATCCTCGTCGCGCTCGAAATCCCACAGGAGCCGGGTGCCGAGCACCTCCTGCCCCGCCTCGCCCGAGCCTTCCGGCACGGAGGTCAGCGTGCCGCAGGGCGTTCCGTCGCCGCAATCTTCGATCGTGACGACGCCGCGCCCGCCCTCCACCTGCCAGCGCCCCCAGACATCGAGCGCGGCCGCTTCGGGCGTGGCCTGCATGAGGAGGGCGAGAGTGGCGAGAGCGGACATGGGTGTCTCCTGATCGAAAGCGCCTGACTGAGCTAGAACCGCGGCAGGGCCTCGGCCAGCCGGCCGCCCACCCGCAGCGCCTCGGCGCGCACGGCGAGGCCGGTGCGGTCGTCGGTCTCGACCACGATGCCGCAGACCGTGGCCTCTCCGCTCGCCGGCTGCATGCGCTTGCCGCGCATCTTGGTGACGAAGCTCTCCAGGATCGGTCCCTTGTCCATGCCGATCACGCTGTCATAGTCCCCGCACATGCCCGCATCGGTCTGATAGGCCGTGCCGCCGGGAAAGATCTGCACGTCCGATGTCGGCACATGGGTATGGGTGCCGACGACGAGGCTCGCGCGGCCGTCCATATAGTGGCCGACGGAATATTTCTCCGATGTCGCCTCGGCATGGACGTCCACCACGATGGCATCGGCTTCGCGACCGAGCGTGACCCCCTGGAGCTCCCGTTCGAGGGCGGGCACCATGTCGTCCATCGGATTCATGAAGCGCTGGCCGTGCAGCTGGACGACCAGCACCATGCGGCCGCTCTTGGATTCGTAGAGGCCCGCCCCGCGGCCGGGATTCGAAGAGGGGAAATTGGCAGGCCGCAGGAGGCGCCGCTCGTCGTCATAGAGTTCGACATCGTCGCGCTGGTCGAAGGCGTGATTGCCGGAGGTCAGGCAATCCGCGCCGGCGGCGAAGAGGTCGTCGGCGATTTTGGCGTTGAGGCCGAAGCCTCCCGCCGCGTTCTCGGCATTGATGATGACGAAGTCGAGGCCGAGCGTGCGGCGCAGCCCGGGCAGGCGCTCGCAGACCGCGACGCGGCCCGAGCGGCCCATGATGTCACCGAGGAAGGCGATGCGCATAGGGAAGTCCTTTCGGCGCTTCCGCTAGCATGGCTCCGCGGGCGTTGCGCCCCCCTCCCGCGCGGAAGCGCCCTATGCTGTCTGCGCGACGAGGCTCAGGGCCGGCTTGCGCATGGCCGAGAGGACGGCGTGCAGCGATTCGACGCTGCCCGGCCCGTCGGTCACGGCCAGCGCGCGGCCGAGTTCCGCGGCGTAGTTCGCGGCGCAGACGACGCTGATCTCGGGCTCGAGGAAGATCAGGCGGCCGCCTCCCATGATGAAGGCGTGCCACTGCTCCAGCGCCTCCCGGCGGCGCCAGGCGGGGGCGATCAGAACGTCGGGGAGCGCCTGCTGGGCCGCCTCGTCCGAGACGGCCTCGATGCCCGGCAGGGCCTGGCCGTCGACGACGGCGGTCACGAGGTCTTGGGTCAGCCCCGCCTGCCGCAGCATGGCCGCGACGCGCGGTCCGCCGTCGAGCACATAGGCATGCTCGAAGCGCCGCTGCATCTCGGCGGCGATGTCGGCGGCCTCTTCCGCGCGCCGGGCATGGCGGGCGGCGAAGGCGCGATAGGGCGGGTGGCCGTGAAGGGCGAGGCTCGCCTCCTCGTCCCACAGCTTGGCGAGCCCCTCTGTCCAGGGCGCGTAGTCATGGCCGGAATAGTCCGAATGGGTCAGGAAGAGCCGGATCGAGCCGCCGGAGGTCTCGGTCATCGAACCGCGCACGATGCGCAGGCCGGCCGCGCGGGAGAGCCGTTCGAGAACCGAAAGCATATAGACGGCGCGGGCTTCGTCATGGAAGGCGCTGCCGAGGGTCTTGGTCAAGGCGAGAACGGCATAGGGCGTCTCGAGCACGAGGACTCCGTCATCGGCGAGGCGCGACTTGGCCCGCATCAGAAAGGCGAGCGGATCCTCCTCGCGCTCCAGCGCGCCGATCGCGGTGATGAGGTCGAAGGTCCCGAAGCCCGCCTCATCGAGCGCGGCCTGCCCCTCCTGCGTCGCGAAGTCCTCGGCCAGCCCGAAGCCCCAGTCCTGCGGACCCGAGGCGGACAGGCGCGGATCGAGGCCGATCGGCGCAATCCAGCGGGGATAGGCGGATAGGAGGCTGCCATTGCCGCAGCCGATGTCGAGAGCGCATCCATCGCGCGTCGTGAGCATTTCGAGCGCTTGGTGCGCGGCGGCGCGCAGGCGGTGCTGTTCGGTCCAGCTCGGCTCCGGCGCGGGCGCGAGGGGCGCGTCAGGGCACATCGTCGCGCGCTGCAGGAGCCCGCAGCCATGATGGCCCTCGCCGTCGCCGCAGAAGACCCAAGGACCTTCGCCCGGCAGGGCGAAGGCCTCGGTGAGTTCCGTGCCTTCACAGGCTCTGCAGGTGGCGATGCGTTCTTGCGGCATGGACGTCCCCGGAAATAATCGGTCGGACGTTCCCCTAGCGAGCTACAGTTAAGTCGCCATGAAGCGGCCGGTCATAGGGACTTAAGCGGTGTATAGAGAGTCTTGCCGCGCCGCCTACGGACACGGGTTCGGCAGGCGCGCGTGGATCGCGTTGACCTTTTCCTCGATCTCCTCCGACCACTTCATGTCCAGGCTCGCGAAGATCTGATCGAGCTGCTCTTCGCCATGCGCGCCGAAAATGTTCGAGGTCACGAAGCTGCGCGTGGTGACGAATTGCATCGCCAGGACGGCGGGCGGCACGCCGATCTCGTCCGCAAGCTCGACATAGGCCCTGATCGCCTCGTCCGCGCTGGGGGTCTGGTAGCGGCCGAGCCGCCCGAACAATTCTCCGCGCGATCCCTTGGGCCTGGCGCCGCCGAGATATTTCCCGGTCAGCGCGCCCTGCCCGATCGGCGAATAGGCGAGGAGGCCGACATCCTCCTGCTGCGCGATCTCGGCGAGGCCGTATTCGTAATAGCGGTTCACGAGATTGTAGGCGTTCTGGTTGCTGACGATCCTCTCCAGCCCCTCGGCCTCTGCGGCCCGCAGGAAGGCCATCACGCCCCAGCTCGTCTCGTTGGACAGGCCGATATGCCTGATCTTGCCCTCGCGCACGAGGTCGCCGAGCGCGGAGAGCTGCGCCTCGATCGGCTCGCCGTCATCCTCGTAGGGCGCGAAGCCCTGAAGATCCTGCCCGAAAATGCGCACGGGCCTGTCCGGCCAGTGGATCTGGTAGAGATCGATCACGTCCGTGCGCAGGTTCTTGAGGCTGCGCTCGACGGCGAAGCGGATATCGGCCTCCCGCACGCGCGGCTTCGCGCCGTCCTCGCGGAACCAGTCCATCGAGGAGCGGCCGACGATCTTGGAGGCGATGAGGACGCGGTCCCGCACGCCCCGCTCCTCGATCCAGCGGCCGACGATGCGCTCGCTCTCGCCCTGCGTCTCGGGCTTGGGCGGAATGGTGTAGAGCTCGGCCGTGTCGAGGAAGTCGATGCCGCGCTCGAAACAGCGGTCCATCTGCCGGAAGGCCTCCGCCTCCCCGATCTGGTCGCCATACATCATCGTGCCGAGGCACAGGCTGGGCACGGTCGTATCGGAGCGGCCGAGCCGCCTGCGTTCGAGAGCCACGAGGACGTCCTTCCGTTGCGCGCGCTCCTTGTCAGGCGGGGCGCCCCGCCTCAAGCCTTTCGCGCCGCAAGGTAAGGGTTGCTCCCTGTCCTGGATTTCATCCGCGAGCCTCATTCGTGCCATTTTCGGACGGTAGCCCGGTTCTCGGGCGGAGAAGCGCACTCCCCGCCCATCCTGCCGAACGATCCGAAGCTGCGCGGCTCCCTTCGCAGCGAAGACCTTGCACCGCGACGCCCGCCCGCCCCGGCGGGCGTTCGCTTTTTGAGCGGCGGACGGAGCGGACCAATTGCCTTGATCGGCCTGCCTGCCCTAGCAAAGCAGCATGACGCCCCTGATCTCTCCTTCCATCCTCTCCGCCGATTTCGCCGCGCTCGGCGAAGCGGTCCGCGATCTCGACGCCGCCGGGGCGGACATGATCCATGTCGACGTGATGGACGGGCATTTCGTGCCGAACATGACGATCGGGCCGGGCGTCGTCTCGGCGCTGAGGCCTCATTCGGAGCTGCCCTTCGACGTCCACCTCATGGTCGCGCCGGCCGATCCGTTCCTCGAAGCCTTCGCGGAGGCGGGCGCGGACATCATCACCGTCCATCCCGAGGCGGGCCCGCACCTGCACCGCACGCTCCAGACCATCAGGGGCCTCGGCAAGAATGCCGGGATCGCGCTCAACCCGGCCACCCCGCTCTCCTTCGCCGAGCCGGTCCTCGACATGCTCGACCTGATCCTCGTCATGTCGGTCAATCCGGGCTTTGGCGGGCAGGCCTTCCTCGACGGCCAGCTGGCCCGCATCGCGCGCCTGCGCGAAATGATCGAGGGTTCGGGGCGCGACATCGTCCTCGAGGTCGATGGCGGCGTCACGCCGGACAACGCCGCCCGGATCGTGAAGGCAGGCGCGAGCGCGCTCGTTGCGGGCACGGCCGTCTTCCGCGGCGGCGCCTCCGCCTATGCGGACAATATCGCGGCCTTGAGGGGGAGCGGCGGGAGGGCGCGCGCCCGATGATGCCTCCGGGAAGCAGCCGCCACCGCTTCTATCACGACGTGTCGCTGCGCGGACCGGTGCCCGACAGGATCCTGACCGCGCCGGACGAGCTGCGAGGCCCCTCGCCCGCGCTCGCCCGCAAGTTGATCACCGAGGCCGAGCACGATCCGGGCGGCTTCTTCTCGCGCGAGGCGCCGAGCTTCGCCTATGCGCAGAGCTTCGGCTGGCTGGCGCCGCTGCGCCATGCCGAAGGTGGCGCCGAAGCCGCGCTGCGCCTCTATGACGCCTGGGCGAAGGCGCATGGCCGCTACGCCCCCAAGGCCTGGGCCCCGCCGCTGGCCGCCGCGCGGACCGAAGCCATTCTGCGCCATGCGGACCTTCTGCTGACCGGGCGCGACGCGCCCCACCGCGAGCAGGTTCTCAGCACGCTCATCCGGCAGACCCGCCATCTCGCCCGCACGGTTCGGGGCAAGCCGCCGGGCGAGCAGCGGCTCTCCGTGCTGATCGGCCTCGCAATGGGCGCGCTCTGCCTGCCTTTCGCCTCCGATCAGGAGCGCATCGTCAAGCCGCAGCTGGCCGCGGCGCTCTCGGCCATGGCGAACGGCGTCCTGCCGCCGCGCCTGCGCGAGCCCGAAGCCGCAATCACCCTCGGCCTCAGCCTCGCCGGGTTGCAGCAGGTCTATCGCCGCCGCGGCCTGACCCCGCCCTCCGGCCTCGCGCCGGCGCTGGCGGTCGTCCGCCTGATGCTGGGCGGCCTGCGCGTGGGCGATGGCGGCCTTGCCGTGCTGCCCGGCGGCACCGAAGGCGACGCGGTCGCCATCGAGGCGCTCGATCCCATGATCCGCCCCGAGGCCGAGCAGCTTCTCGAGCGCCTCGGCTATGTCAGCGCCCGCGCCGGCACCACGGCGCTTCACGCGGATCTGGGGCGCCTCAGCGGCGATGGCAGCGGCGCGGCCGCCTTCACGCTCTGCGACGGCGCGGACCGTCTCGTCACCTGCGCGGGCGCGCCCGAAAGCGCGCTCGGCGTGCTCGACCGCACCATGGCCGAATGGCGCGAGGCGCTGAGCGTGCCCGCGGCCAGCGCGACGCTCGATGCGGGAAAGCTCGGCCCGGCGCGCCTCGACCGGGAGGACAGCCGCGCCGGCACCCTCCTGACGCTCGACCGGCGCGGCGGGGGCGGGCGGCACCGGCGGCGGCTCTTCCTCGACCGGGACGGGACGGGCCTGCGCGGCGAGGATCAGGCGCAGCTCGGCGAACAGGCGGTCTTCCGCTTTCCCCTCGCCCCTTCGGTCGAGGCGCGGCGGAGCGCCGACGAGAAGGTCACGCTCGTCCTGCCCTCGGGCCGTTCCTGGCGGTTCGAGACGGCCGCGGCGGAGCTCACGGTGGAAGAGGGCATCTATTCGGGCGGCCGCCCCCCGGCCCGCAGCCAGCAGCTCGTCCTGCGCCCGCAGCACGAAGGGGTGCGCTGGGCGTTCAAGCGGGTCTGAGCGGCGCAATGACGCCCGGCCGAATGTTGTCACCGCGCCTTTGCCTGCTACTGTGCCGTTTTGGGCAGGCAAGCGTTTCTTCAGCATGAATCTCCGCGATTCCATACGGCGCATCGGCGAGGCCACCGGCCTGGTCCGGCACGTTCCCCGAACCGACCGCGTCGTCGCCCGCATCGCGCCCTCCGGCCTCACGGCGCTGGAGATGGATTCGACCGCCCTTCTGGGCCGCGAGCCGCGCAAGACCGATCTGCGGGCGGCCATGCGCCTGATCGCGGGCAAATCCGTGCTGATCACCGGCGCCGGCGGCACGATCGGCTCGGAACTCGCCCGGCAGGTCGCGAGCTACGGCCCAGAGCGCCTCGTCCTCGTCGACAATTCCGAGTTCAATCTCTACGAGATCGACCTCGAGCTGCGCACGAGCGGCCATGCCGAGATCCTGCGCCCGCGCCTCGTCGATGTCTGCCGCAAGGACCACCTGATGGCGGTCTTCCGCGAGGAAGCGCCCCAGGTCGTCCTTCACGCCGCCGCCTACAAGCACGTGCCCATCGTCGAGGCGAACCCCTGCCCCGCCGCCCTCGTCAACGTGCTCGGCGCCAAGACGGTGTTCGACGCCGCCGTCGAACTCGGCGCGGAGGCCGTGGTCTTCATCTCGACCGACAAGGCCGTGAACCCGACGAGCTTCATGGGCGCGACCAAGCGCGTCGCCGAGCTCTACGCCCAGGCGCTCGACATCGCCCAGACCGGCACGCGCTTCGTCACCGTCCGCTTCGGCAATGTCCTCGGCTCGACCGGCTCGGTCGCCCCGCTCTTCCAGCGCCAGATCGCGCGCGGCGGGCCCGTCACCGTCACCCATCCGGACGTGAAGCGCTACTTCATGACGACGCCAGAGGCGGTGCAGCTCGTCCTCCAGGCCGCGAGCCTGTCCGAGGACAAGAAAAGCGTCCTCACCCATGACGGCCGCATCTTCGTTCTCGACATGGGCGAGCCGGTGAACATCACCGCCCTCGCCGAGCGGATGATCGAAGCGGCGGGCCTCAAGCCGCACGAGGACATTTCGATCCGCTATACGGGACTGCGCCAGGGCGAAAAGCTGTTCGAGGAGATCTTTCACGGCCTCGAACGCCTGATCCGGACGAGCGCGGACGGCGTGCTTCTCGCCAGCCCCTCGATGATCGACCTGCCGCTCCTCAATCCGCGCCTCGCCGAGGTGATCCGCCATGCGGGCAGCGGCGAGCGCGAAGCGCTGGAAACGGCGGTGCATCACCTCGTGCCCGAATTCCGCCCGGACGACCGCGACGTGCCGGTGAGGAGCCCGCGCGCGGCGCAATGAGGCTCGGCGCTTGCCCCGCCGGACGGGTATGCCGATAAGCGCGCCCGAAGCCACCCGGTCCGCGCCATGCCTGAAGCTCTCCTCGATCCCCGCCCCGTCCGCAGGGCCCTCCTCTCGGTTTCCGACAAGACCGGCATCGCCGAATTCGCAAAGCGCCTCGCGGAAGAAGGCGTGGAGCTCGTCTCGACCGGCGGGACGGCGCGCCTCCTGCGCGAAAAGGGCCTCGAGGTCCGCGACGTCTCCGAGCTGACGGGCTTTCCCGAGATCATGGATGGCCGGGTCAAGACGCTGCATCCCGGCGTGCATGGCGGCCTCCTCGCCGACCGGCGCAGGACGGAGCACCTGGCCGCGCTTTCAGAGCACGGCATCGCCGAGATCGATCTCCTCGTGGTCAATCTCTACCCCTTCGAGGAGACGCTCCGCTCCGGCGCGGATGCCGAGACCATCGTCGAGAACATCGACATCGGCGGCCCCGCCATGATCCGCGCGGCGGCCAAGAACCACGCCTCTGTCGCCGTCGTCACCGATCCCGAGGATTATGACGCCGTCCTCGATGCGGTGAAGGCGGGCGGCACCGACCTCGCCTTGCGCCGCCGCCTCGCCGGCATCGCCTATGCCCGCACCGCGCAATACGACTCCCTGATCGCGACCTGGTTCGCCAAGGGCGAGGACGAGGCGCCGCGCAGGGTGGGCCTTTCGGGCCGCCTCGCCCAGACGCTGCGCTATGGCGAGAACCCGCATCAATGGGCCGCCGCCTATAAGGACGGCTCGGAGCGGCCCGGCGTCCTCTCCGCCGAGCAGGTCCAGGGCAAGGCGCTCAGCTACAACAATCTCAACGACACCGACGCGGCCTATGAGCTCGTCGCCGAGCTTCCGCGTGACAGAGCGGGCGTCGCCATCATCAAGCACGCCAATCCCTGCGGCGTCGCATCCGGAGAGACGCTCGGGGCCGCCTATGAGGCGGCGCTGCGCTGCGACCCCGTCTCGGCCTTTGGCGGCATCGTCGCGCTGAACCGGCCGCTCGACGGGCCGACGGCCGAGATGATCGCGGCGATCTTCACCGAGGTCGTCATCGCGCCGGACGCGGACGAGGCGGCGCGCGCAGCCTTCGCCAAGAAGAAGAACCTGCGCCTCCTGCTCACGGAAAGCCTGCCCGACCCCGCCGCCGAAGGCGCGCTGATCAAGCCGATCGCCGGCGGCTTCCTGTTCCAGTCGCGCGACAGCCGGCATGTCGGCCCGGACGACCTTCGCGTGGTGACCGAGCGCGCACCGACGGAGGACGAGCTGCGCGACCTGCTCTTCGCCTTCACCGTCGCCAAGCACGTCAAGTCGAACGCCATCGTCTACGCCAAAGACGGCGCCACGGTGGGCATCGGCGCGGGCCAGATGAGCCGGATCGACTCGACCCGCATCGCCGCGATCAAATCCGAGGACGCGGCCGTGGCCAGCAAGCTCGACCAGCCGCTGGTCAAGGGCTCCGTCGTCGCCTCCGATGCCTTCTTCCCCTTCGCCGACGGACTTCTGGCGGCGGCGAGCGCGGGCGCGACGGCCGTGATCCAGCCCGGCGGCTCGATCCGCGACGAGGAGGTGATAAAGGCCGCCGACGAGCAGGGCCTCGCCATGGTCTTCACCGGCGTGCGCCACTTCCGGCACTGACGCGGCGCTGGGCGAGCCAGAGATAGATCGCGACGCTGAACCCCGTGGCCTCGAGGATCATCGCCATGATCACGATCTGGTAGCGGACGGCGAGAAGCGGATCGACGCCGGCGATGATCTGCCCCGTCATCATGCCGGGCAGCGCGACGAGGCCGACTGCAAGCAGCGCGTTGATCTCCGGGATCATGGCCGCGATCCACGCGTCGCGGCGCGCCTTTGCGGGCGGCGAGCCGGCCGACCGTTCGCGCTCCAGCCGCTCGGCGGCGAGCGTGATGCCGGTCATCGCGTTCGAGAAGACCATGCCCGCGATCGGGACGGTGAGGCGGAGGTCCGAAAAGGGCTGGGCGAGCCCCAGAACCACCGTCAGCACGAAGACGAGCGTTCCACCGCCCCCCAGGGCCAGCGCGAGAAGCGCGCGCGGCAGCGCCTCTGTCCAGCGCGCCTCTCCCGCGAGCCGCGTCGCGATCACCGCAGAAGCCAGCACCATGACGCACACGATGAGGATGCCGAGCCAGACGGCCTCTTCTGCGAAGAGGAAGCGCAGGACGAAGCCGATGGCGACGAGCTGCGCCGTCATGCGGATCGTCGCATAGGCGATCTCGCGCCCGCCCCCGGCCCAGAGCTGGCCGATCGCGAGGACGCCGAGCACCGGCACGAGGCTCGCGATCAGGGCGATGACGGTGATCTGCGGCATGCCCCCACCCTTCGGGCATGCGCCGCGCCCCGGCAAGAAGCGCCGATCCCGCGGCCCGTGGCCCCCCGCGCCTCCTTGCCCCCCGGATGCTGAGCGGATTGTGACGGCGAGGGCCGCCCGCGCCCCCGCCTTCCCTGCGCTTTGCCCCTGTGCGGCGCTTCGCCGCTGAGCTAGGGCCGCTCCAACAGCGTGATCACAGGAGGAAACCCATGTCCCGCCCCGTGCATACCCGCGAGATGACGTTCCGCGAATCGACCGACATGATGTTCGACCGGGCCGCGGCGCATCTCGATATCTCCGACGGCCTCAAGCACAAGATCAAGGTCTGCAACTCGGTCTATACGGTCCGCTTCGGCGTGCGCCTGCGCGGGGACATCCACACCTTCACGGGCTATCGCGCGGTCCATTCCGAGCATGTCGAGCCGGTCAAGGGCGGCATCCGCTACGCGCTGTCGGTCAATCAGGACGAGGTCGAGGCGCTGGCCGCGCTGATGACCTACAAATGCGCGCTCGTCACCGTGCCCTTCGGCGGCTCCAAGGGCGGGCTGACGCTCAACCCGCGCGACTGGGACGAGGACGAGCTGGAGCGGATCACCCGCCGCTTCACCTATGAGCTCGCCAAGCGCGACCTGATCCACCCCTCCCAGAACGTGCCCGCCCCCGACATGGGCACGGGCGAGCGCGAGATGGCGTGGATGGCCGATGCCTATAACCGCCTGCACCCCACCGATATCGACGCGCGCGCCTGCGTCACCGGCAAGCCGCTCCATGCGGGCGGGATCGCGGGCCGGGTCGAGGCGACGGGCCGGGGCGTGCAGTTCGCCCTGCACGAGTTCTTCCGCCATGACGAGGATGTCCGGGACGCAGGTCTCGACGGGACGCTCGACGGAAAGCGCGTCATCGTCCAGGGCCTCGGCAATGTGGGCTATCACGCCGCCAAGTTCCTCTCCGAGGAGGACGGCGCGAAGATCGTCGCGGTGTCCGAATACAATGGCGCGATCCTCGACGAGAAGGGCATCGACATCGAGAAGCTCAAGACCTGGATCGCGCATAACGGTTCGGTGAAGGGCTATCCGCACGGCAAGTTCGTCGAGGACTCCGCCGGCGTCCTCGAAATGGACTGCGACATCCTGATCCCCGCCGCAGTCGAGGGCGCGATCAATTCGGGCAATGCCGAGCGGATCTCGGCCAAGGTCATCATCGAGGCCGCCAACGGCCCCGTCACCGCCAATGCCGACACCATCCTGCGCGAGAAGGGCGTCTTCATCATCCCCGACATGTACGCCAATGCCGGCGGCGTGACGGTGAGCTATTTCGAGTGGGTGAAGAATCTCAGCCATATCCGCTTCGGCCGGATGCAGCGGCGCGAGGAGGAGAAGCGCAACACCATGCTCCTCCAGGAACTCGAGAAGATGACGGGCAAGCCCTTCACCAACGACTTCGTCGCCCGCTTCGCCCGCGGCGCCGACGAGCTCGACCTCGTCCGCTCCGGCCTCGACGACACCATGCGCACCGCCTACGGCAATATGCGCGCGGCGTGGCGCGGCATGCCCGCCATCGAGGACCTGCGCACCGCCGCCTATTACGTGGCGCTGCAGGACGTGGCCACGAGCTACAGGAGCCTCGGCCTCTGAGAGAAAAGAAGGGGCGCCCGCCGGGCGCCCCTTCTTCGTTCCGCTACCGGAACCGCCTATTCGCGGAACTGCTTACCGCTCTCGTCGAGCTCGAAGCGGTATGCTTCGCGACAGAAGTCGCAGGACACTTCGATCGCCCCGTCCTCGAGCATGTCCTCGATATCCTCGCGGGTATATTGCGACAGGACATTGGCGACCTTGTCCCGGCTGCACGTGCAGCCGAAATGCGCGGTCTTGGGCTCGAACACCCGGACCCCGTCCTCGTGATAGAGGCGGAAGAGAAGCTCCTCGGGCGCGATGGTCGGATCGAGCAGCTCGTCCGGCTTCACCGTCTCGAGCAGGATCGCCGCGCGGTTCCACGCATCCTCGTCCTCATCGGCCATCAGGACGTCCTCGCCCCGCTCGCGGGTGCCGCCCTCGCCGGGCATGAACTGCACCATGATGCCGCCCGCGCGCCAGCGCTCGCGACCCTCCTCGTCCGTCACCCGCCCCACGGCGAGTTCGACGGCGGTCGGAATCTGCTCCGACTGCGAGAAATAGCTGATCGTCGCCTTTGCGAGCGTCGGCCCGTCGAGCGGCGTGACGCCCTGATAGCGCTCCATGTCAGGGCCCTGATCTATGGTCATGACCATGTGGCCCTTGCGCAGGAGATAGTGCAGCTCGGCGCCCTGCGCCTTCTCCACCGTATCCTTCGCGCCCTCGCGGATGGTCGCGGTCGCCCGGAGCGCGCCGCCCGCGCTGTAATCGGCGACGATCATCGAGACGGGGCCATCGCCCTGCGCCTGGAAGATCAGCTTGCCGTCGAATTTCAGCGCCGTGCCGAGCATGGCGACGAGCGCCGCCGCCTGGCCGGTCAGCTGGGCGAGCGGATCGGGATAGTCGTGGCGCGAGAGGATCTCGTCCACCGCCGGCCCCAGCCGCACGATGCGGCCGCGCACGGCGCTGTCCCCGACCTGGAAGGGCAGGATGAGGTCGTCGGTCCGCTGCGGACGCGGATCGCCGGAGGGAGTGTCGTCGAACATCGGGTTATGCCTTGAGCTTGTAGCCGCGCCGGAACAGCAGATAGGTGGCGAAGACCAGCACCATGGTCAGGGCGAGGCAGACGAGAGCGCCGCGCAGGACCGGCGCGTCGGATACGCCGATAAAGCCCCAGCGGAAGCCGTCGATGAGATAGAACAGGGGGTTGAAGGCGGACACGTCGGCCACCCATTCGGGCAGCCCCTCCTTGCGCACCGAGAAGAACGTGCCCGACAGGAAGGTCAGCGGCGTGATGACGAAATTCGAGATCATCGCCAGCTGGTCGAACTTCTCCGCCCACATCCCCGCGATGCAGCCGATGGCGGCGAGCAGGATCGCCGCGCAGACCGAGAAGAAGAGCACGGCCCAGATCGAGGAGAGCGTCAGGGGCGTGCCGCTGAACGCCATGAAGCCCGCAATGGTCAGCGCGGTGACGAGGCCGACCATCAGCCCCCGCGTCGCCGCGCCCGCGACGAAGGCGGCCGTCAGCTCCGCCGGGGACAAGGGCGGCATCAGCACATCGACGAGGCTGCCCTGCACCTTGGAGATGATGATCGAGGACGAGCTGTTCTGGAAGGCGTTGGAGAGCACCGCCATCATGATGAGGCCCGGCGGCAGGAAGGCCGCGAAATGCACCACCACGCCCTCCATGGTCACGTCGCGGCCCGAGCCCGAAAAGGCGACGAGGAAGACGGTCAGGTAGAGGAGCGTCGTGACGATCGGCGCGAGCACGGTCTGCGTCGCCACCTTCAGATAGCGCTGGACCTCTTTCTTGTAGAGCGTCCACAGCCCCAGCCAGTTCACCGCCCCGAAGCGGCGCTCGCCGAACGCCTCCTGCCCCGCCGGGCCGGGCGTCGTCGCGGTGTGGTCTGCGGTCATGGCGGTGCCGCTGGGCATGATGGAAATCCTTCGCGTTGCGGCACGCAGGCAGCTGGTGTCGGGAGGTCCCGAATGTGGGGAAGCGGGAGCGCGCGTCAAGCGCGCGTGCTTTTCCACACGCTCTTCGCGGTTTCCACATCGCCTGTGGATAAATACGCGCCGATAGGCCCCGACCGTTAATAACTCGTCAACCACAGATATTGTGCGGTCCGACCGCCCCTCTACCATACCTAGCGTGGCCCGGACGGGGCGAGGGAAATGGGCGCGAGCCCGAGAGGAGGCTGAGATGGCTTGGACTGAGGATCGGGTCGAGACGTTGAAGACGCTTTGGAGCGAGGGGCTGTCCGCCAGTCAGATCGCCGGACGCCTGGGCGGCGTGACCCGCAACGCCGTGATCGGCAAGGTGCACCGCCTCGGCCTCGCCGGGCGCGCCGCCCCCGCCAAGCCCAAGGCCGTTCAGCCCAAGGCGCCCGAGCCCGTCCAGCCCAAGGTGCAATCGGTGCAGATGGACCCCGCGACCTTCGGCGAGAGCCGCATGACGGTCAGCAATATCGGCGCGAACCAGTGCAAATGGCCGATCGGCGACCCCGCCTCCGAGGACTTCCACTTCTGCGGCCAGGGCGCGAGCTCGGGCAAGCCCTATTGCGCCTATCACAGCCAGCTTGCCTTCCAGCCGAACAGCACCCGCCGCGAACGCGGCCGCAAGGCGCCCGTCGCGCTCCCCAGCGCGCGCCGGGCGATGAATTAGGGCTGACGCGCTGCGCGCGACGGGCCTCCCGGCCCGGAGCCGCGGTCGCGGCTTTGGGTTTTCTTGATGCTGACGCGCTGCGCGCGACGGCAGCAGAGCTGCCGGCTCGCTCCTGAACGTCGCTCGCTCCGCGGCGCATTCGGGGCAAGGGCATAGCGGCACCTCGCGCGCTCCCTTCTCCGCCTTCGCCGCCAGAAGAGCCGCGACTGCGGCTCCGGACCAAGGGTCCGTCGCGCGCAGCGCGTCAGTTCTGCGAAACGAAAAAGGGCCGCCCCTGCGGACGGCCCTTTCGCGAGTCCCGCCGTCAGAACGGGTCTCGAACCTGATAGGGTTTCAGTAGGAGGCGACCCTCAGAGGGCGCGAGGCTGCTCGAGCCCCTTCGCTTCGCTTCCGATCCCGAACTGACGGCGAATGATCTCACTGGACACTCGACCACCTCCTTTCATGTTGCTGAACTCGAAGAGGAAGGTGAGGGGCAGCAGCCCTCGGCGCAAGCCGGAACGCGCCCGCCGCTCATGACGAATGCGCAAGCTCCGCGTTCAGACTGTCTTAACCCTCATGCGCGGCGGGGGTTTCTGCGCCTTCCGCGCCTGCTACCTCTCCGGTTCACACGACACTGGGAGGCTTCATGAAACATTCGCTCGCCCTGCTCGCCGCGACGGCGCTCACCGCCGCACCCGCATTCGCGCAGGAGCCGATGGAGATCGACGACCTGTTCAAGGTCCGCGCCGTCGGCGACATCGCCGTCTCCCCCGATGGCGGCAGCGTCGCCTATGCGCTGCACCGCATGCCGGACATCCTCTCGGGCGAAGAGAACGGCACGGCGCTGACGCAATGGCGCGTGGCGCGCGGACCGGGTTCGGACCGCCTCTACGTTTCCGAAGAGACGGGCGCGGGCAGCGTGTCCTTCCTCGACGACGAGACGCTTCTCTATCTCGCAGAGGGCCCGGACGGCGCCCGCGCCCTGTGGCAGCTGCCGCTCGCGGGCGGCGCGGCCGAGCCTTTCTTTGCCTTCGGCGAGGACATTCGCGGCTATGCGCTGAGCGAGGACGGACAGACGCTCTTCTTCACGGCGCAGGACGCCGCCGACCCGGTCCGCGACGCGCTCGAAGGGCGCGGCTTCGATGCCAACGTCATCGATGAGGACCTCTCCTATACCCGCCTCTACCGCGTGGATCTCGGCGCCGAGGCGCCCGAGGCGCGCAGGGTCGAGGTCGACGGCCAGGTCTCCGCGATCGCCGTCTCCCCCGATGGCAGCCTCGTCGCGGTGGCCTTGGCGCCGAGCCCGACCGTGGCCGACGACATCATCAATCGCCGCATCCGGGTCCTCGACGGGCGCAGCGGCGAGCTGGTCCAGGAGATCGAGACCGAAGGCAAGATCGGCAGCTTCGCCTTCTCGCCCGATGGCGGAACGCTCGGCTTCCTCGCGGGAACCTCGCGCTACGACTCCGTCGCCCACACGATCGGCGTCGCGGACCTCATGTCGGGCGAGATGCGCTTCCTCACCGGAGAAGACGAGGCCGACGAGATCGACTTCGTCTGGACCGGCGAGGACGAGATGCGGGTGCTCGTCCACGAGGGCACGGGCTCGGCGACCTATACGCTGAGCGCGGAGGGCGAGATCTCGGACCGGCAGGCGCATGACGGCTTCGTCGTCAGCAATATCGAGGGCGGCGCGAACGGGACTGTCGCGACCGCCTCCTCGCCCGAGGAGCCGTCCGCCCTCTTCGGCGGCGAGACGCTGACGCAGTGGACCGACCACAATGCCTGGCTGGACGGAGTGGAGCTCTACCCGCAGCGGGTCGTGCGCTACGAGGCCGAGGACGGCACGGAGGTCGAGGGCATCCTGATCGAACCCGCGACCGAGCGCCGCCGCTTCCGCCGCGGCGAGACGGCCTCGCCCATGATCACCGTGGTGCATGGCGGGCCGGAGAGCCATTATGTCAATGGATGGCTCACGGGCTATTCGACGCCCGGCCAGATCGCGGCGGGCGACGGCTATGCCGTCTTCTACCCCAATTATCGCGGCTCGACCGGGCGGGGGCAGGCCTTTGCCGCGCTCGACCAGGAGAACCCGCCCGCGGCCGAGTTCGACGATATCGTCGACGGCGTCGACTATCTCGCCGAAGAGGCCAATATCGATCCCGAGCGGGTCGGCATCACCGGCGGCTCCTATGGCGGCTATGCCTCCGCATGGGGCGCGACGGCGCTGACCGAGCATTTCGGCGCGGCCGTCGTCTTCGTCGCGCTGACGGATCTGACGAGCTTCATGGGCACGACGGACATTCCCGAAGAAATGGTCGACAGCCATTTCCGCGTCACCCCGGAAGAGGCGCCCGAGATCTATCGCGAGCAGAGCCCGGTCAATCACGCGGCCGATTCCACCACGCCGACCCTGATCCTGCACGGCGAGGCGGACCCGCGCGTCCATCCGAGCCAGTCGCTCCAGCTCTTCCGCACGATGAAGCGGCTGAGCGATGCGCCGGTGCGGCTCGTCACCTATCCCGGCGAAGGCCACGGCAACCGCCGGGCCGCGGCGCAATACGACTATGCCAACCGCATGATGCGCTGGTTCGACACCTATCTGAAGACGGGCGAGCGGGACGCGGCCATGCCGGCGCGCGAGCTCGAAGCGGTCCGCCGCCTCGAGGCGGAGCCGAGCTCGGCCGACTGAACCGGGAGCGGATCCTGAGGAAAGGGGCGGCAGGCGATCTGCCGCCCTTTTTTTGATCAGTCCGCAGGTGCGGGCGGCGCTTCGCGCAGGGCCGGGCTGTCCGCCACCGCCCGAAGCGAGGCGATATAGGCCTCGCCGTCATCGGCATAGGGCCCGGTCAGCGCGATGAGCGGCCCGGCCTGCGGCTCGAGGCCCTGCGCCCTCGCGCTCGCGCGGGCCTCCCGGAAGGCCGAGAAGGCGTCATGGCTCGCATAGAGGCGGATGAGGTCGAAGGCCGCGGAGACGAGGTTCGGATAGCCCTCCTCCACGTTCCGGCCGAAGACCGCATTGCGCGAGACGGCCCCCTCCGCCCCGCCCCAGCCCGTGGCGAGCGCCCCTTGCGCCGCCGCGAGGCGCGGGGGCACGATGTCGATCCGCTGGAGAAGCGTTTCGGGCGGCGCGAAGCGCAGGCCGTAGCGCCGGGCGAGCGCTGACAGCTCGGCTTCTTCCTCGAGCGTCAGGCGTCCGCGCGCCTCCACGCGCGCGGCCAGGGCCTGCAACTCCTCGCGGTCGGCGCGGACGCGGTCATTGGCGGCCTCGACGACCTCGGCCACCGTTCCGGCGAAGAGCGGCTGGCGCTCCTCGACCGGCCGGGCGGAGAAGCCCGGCGGAAAGGCGCCGGCGACGACCGTCTCTTCCTTCAGCGCATCGCGCAGCTCCTCCTCCGTCTCGGGCACGAAGACGGTCGGCAGCGCCATCGGCGCGAGGACCACGGCGAACCAGGCCCCCACCCCGATCGAGGCGGCGACGGCGCCGAGCCGGGCGATCGCGGCGCCCCGTCCCGGCGGCCCCTCCTCTCCCTCGACGACGCCGAGCCCATGGCCGACGATCGGGGCCGTCCACCCCTGGATGAGGAGCGAGAGGAGCACGACGACGGCCGCCGCGCTGAGATAGAGATTGCCGTTCGGCACGCCGAGCGCGGCGGGCAGAAGCCCGAGATAGACGGGCGTCGCGCCGCGCAGGCCGACCCAGGCGATGAAGCCGATCTCTTTCATCGCGAAGCCGAAAGGCGACAGCGCCAGGAGGACCGCGAGCGGCCGGGCGAGAAAGATCAGGGCCAGGGCGGCGCCCGCCGCCGGCAGAGCGAGCGTGGCGAGGTGGGAAGGCGTGACGAGCAGCCCCAGGAGGAGGAACAGCCCGGTCTGGGCGAGCCAGGCGAGGCCGTCCATCACGCTGCCCACGCGCTCCGCCTCTTCCGGCGCGGCGGCCGCGATGGTGAGCCCTGCGAGATAGATGGCGAGGAAACCGCTGCCGCCCACCGTCTCGGCGAGGCCGAAGGCGATGAAGCCGAAGCCGGCCGTCAGGATCGAGGTCAGGCCCTGCGGCAGCTCGACCCGGCGCAGCACCTTGGGCACGAGGACCCCGACCCCGAGGCCCACTATGGCGCCGAAGCCGAGCTTAACGAGCAGCGTCCCGCCCCAGCCCATAGCGCCCATGGGCTCGGTGGCGAGCGAGACCGAGAGGCCCACCACGAGCAGGATCGCGAGCGGGTCGTTGAAGCCCGACTCGACCTCCAGCGCCGCGGCGACGCGCTTGGGCATGCGCAGGCCCGTGGCGGCGAGCGCGAAGACCGCCGCCGCGTCGGTCGAGGAGACGACGGCGCCGAGCAGCAGCGCTGCGGGCCATTCGAGGCCGAAGGCGAAGCGCGCGAAGGGCGCGACCAGCAGCGCGGTGACGAGCGTGCCCAGGAGCGCGAGCGAGAGGCCCGGCCGCGCGCCGAGGCGGAACACAGATTGCGGCGTGCGGAGCCCGCCCTCGAAGAGGATCACGGCGAGCGCCGCAGAGCCCCAGACGAGGACGGCGCGGCTCGCATCGACCGAGATGCCGCCGGGCCCCTCCCGCCCCGCGAGCATCCCCGCCAGAAGGAAGACGAGAAGGATCGGCGCGCCGATCTTCTGCCCGGCGGCGCCGGCGAGGATCGCGCCGACGCTCAGCGCCGAGGCGGCGAGGATCACGATCCCGACGTCCACTCAAGCCTCCCCTGTGCCGGCCGCCTCCCCTATGCCGCGTTCGAGGCCCCGCGGGTAGCCGTGAGGGGAGAAAGCGCCCTTACCGATAGGAGAGTGACCGTGCCGGACCGCGAAACCGATCTCTACGCCGCCCTCGACGCGATGGGGATCGCCCATCGCACCGAGGAGCACGAGGCCGTGTTCACGGTCGCCCAGAGCGCGCCGGTCAAGGCGCGCCTTCCCGGCGGGCATTCGAAGACGCTGCTCGTGACCGACAGGGACCGCCTGTTCCTTCTGGTCGCGCTCGGCAGCCTCCGCGTCGACCTCAAGGGCGTCGGCCGGGCGCTCGGGGCCCGCGGACGGCTCTCCTTCGTCAAGCCGGACCGGCTTCTCGACAGTCTCGGGGTGACGCCCGGCTCGGTGACGCCCTTCGCGCTGATCAATGATGAAGAGCGAGAGATCTCGGAGGTCGTTTTGGATACGAACCTGATGGCCCATGATCCGGTCTGGTTCCACCCGCTGCGCAACACCGCCTCCACCGCCTTGTCGCCAGGCGACCTCGAGCGGTTCTGCGAACGCCATGCCCGATCGGTGCGCAGGCTCGATCTCGCCTCGCCGGAAGGCGGCTCATAGGGAAGTCCCTCACAGGCGCAGCCTGCGGCCTTGCCCCCTCCGGGCAGGGCCGCCATCTAACGGACCAAACGCTCACACGGATATCGGAAGACCTATCATGTCCCAGACGCTCGATTTCGGCTCATCGCCCCAGGGCAACTCGCCAGACCTCGTCAAGGATGCCACCGTCGAGACCTTCCAGGCGGACGTTCTGCAGGCCTCGCTCGAGGTTCCGGTCATCGTCGATTTCTGGGCGACCTGGTGCGGCCCCTGCAAGACGCTCGGCCCGATCCTCGAAAAGGAGGTGCAGGCGCGCGGCGGCAAGGTCCGCATGGTCAAGGTCGATGTCGACAAGAACCAGATGCTCGCCCAGCAGCTGCGCATCCAGTCCATGCCGACCGTGATGGCCTTTGTCGGCGGCCAGCCGGTGGACGGCTTCGTCGGCGCCCTGCCCGAAAGCGAGGTGAGAGGCTTCATCGACCGGATCGAGCAGGCGGCGCAGCAGATGGGCCTCGGCGGCGGCGGCCAGCAGGGCCCCGGCGCCGCCGAATATGTCGCAGCCGGCGACGAGGCGGCGGACGCTGGCGATCTCGGCCAGGCCGTGCAGCTTTACGGACAGGCGAGCCAGATGGCCGAAGAGGGCTCGGACGAGCAGGCCGGCGCCCTTGCGGGCCTCGCGCGCTGCTATCTCGCCGCGGGCAGCGCCGAGCAGGCGCAGGCCGCGCTCGACGCCGTGCCCGAGGCCAAGCGCGGCCATCCGGCCGTCGCCCAGGTCCAGGCGCAGATGTCGCTCGGCGGCGGCGCGGATGATGGCGAACTCGCGGAGGCGCGCGCCGCCTTCGAGAAGAACCCGCAGGACATGGATGCCGGCTTCGCCCTGGCCGAGGCGCAGATCGGCGCCGGCCGCTCCGAAGAGGCGATCGACACGCTGCTCGGCCTGATCGAGCGGGACCGGGAATGGAACGAAGGCGCGGCGCGGGCGAAGCTGCTGACCGTCTTCGAGGCCCTCGGTGCCAAGGATCCGGCGGTGAAGACCGGACGCCGGCGCTTGTCTTCCCTTCTCTTTTCCTAAGTCCCGAAAGAGAGGGGTTCGTTGCCGGCCTTCCCGCCGGCGCAACCGCAGAGGACAGCATGACACGATACAGCCGAACCGGACGCGAAGTTCCCGGCGCCGCGACTCTGCCGGACAGCCTGCCGCTCTTCCCGCTGCGCAGCGCCATCCTCCTGCCGCGCTCGCGCCTGCCGCTCAACGTGTTCGAGCCGCGCTATCTCGCCATGACCGAGGCCGCGCTCGGCGCGGGCCGGATGATCGGCATGGTGCGCCCGCGCTATGACGACGACGTCAATCCGCCGCTCTACGAGATCGGCTGCGCGGGCCGCATCACCTCCTTCATGGAGACCGAGGACGGGCGCTATCTTCTGACCCTGACCGGCGCGTCGCGGTTCCGGCTGGAAGACGACGACCTGACCGATGAAGGCTTCCGGGTCGGCAGAGTCGACTGGTCGCCTTTCGCCATGGACGCCTATCCCGATCCCGAAGAGAACCCGGCCCTGCGCGAACGGGTGCTCGAACTCCTCATCGACTATCTCGAAGAGGTCGGCCTCAAGGCGGACTGGGATTCGATCGAGGGCGCTTCGGCGGAGACGCTGATCAATTCGGTCGCCATGTCCTGCCCCTTCGAGCCCGACGAGAAACAGGCGATCCTGGAAGCTAAGACGCTGTGCGACCGCGGCCAGACCCTCATCGCCCTGATGCAGATGGCGGTGGCGGAATCGAGCCGCGATGCCGAGGACCGCACCGAGCGGCTGCAATAAGAGATGCCCCAGAACCAGACCCAGAACCGCCCGCTCGACCCGAAACTCCTCTCCATGCTGGTCTGCCCCGTGACCCGCGGCCCCCTGACCTTCGACAAGGAGCGCCAGGAACTCGTCTCGGACAAGGCGCGGCTCGCCTTTCCGATCCGCGACGGCATCGCGGTCATGCTCGAGGCCGAGGCGCGGCGCCTGGACGAGGAGGAAGGAACGGTTCGTTGAGTCCGCTTAACGCGGCTTTAACGCTGAGGGTGGCATTCAGCTTCCGTTGACCATGACGCGACGGAGGCTGACGATGCGGACCCGGTTTCTCCCTATCCTCTTCTCTCTTCTCATGATCGCGACGCCGCTCGCGCCGGGTGCGGCGCTGGCGGGCGGCGCGAACAGCACGGCGGCCAGCAGCAGCGCGACCACGGTGATCGGGCCTTCCGGCCTTCCCGTGCCGCGCTTCGTCGCCCTCAAGAAGGACAAGGTGCGCGCCCGCTTCGGCCCCTCCTTCGATTATCCCGTCGCCTTCACCTATCACCGCAAGGGCCTGCCCCTGAAGGTCATCGCAGAGACCCGCGACGATGTCTGGCGCCGGGTCGAGGACCGGGACGGCCGCCGCATGTGGATCCACCGCTCCATGCTGATGGGCAATGACAGCGCCGTCGTCGCCCGCGAGGACGCGGTCCTGCGGGCAAAGCCCTCCGAGGGCGCGCCCGGCCGCGCCCGGCCGCGCCCGGCTGGCGCCCGGCCTCGTGACCGAGATCGACGAATGCGAGGCGGGCTGGTGCCGCCTGCGCGCCGGCGACTTCCGCGGCTGGCTGCCCGAGGACGCGCTGTGGGGCGTCTCGCGGGGCTGACGGCGCGAACGCGTTGACGGGGAAAAGGATGCGCGGCTAGCAAGCAGCGCATGGAACAGACCGAGCGCCCGACCGACACGCCTCCTCCCGAGGACCGCCAGCACAGTTTCGACAAGGACGATCTGATCGCCTGCGGCATGAACGGGCTGCGGGGGCCGGGCTCGGCCCAGCTGCCCGTTCCGCCCATGCTGATGATGGACCGGATCACGTCGATCACGGCGGATGGCGGCAAATACGGCAAGGGCGGCGTCGTCGCCGAGCTGGATATCGCCAAGGACCTGTGGTTCTTCGACTGCCACTTCCCCGGCGATCCGGTCATGCCCGGCTGCCTCGGCCTCGACGCCATGTGGCAGCTGGTCGGCTTCTTCATGACCTGGGGCGGCAGCCCGGGCTCGGGCCGCGCGCTGGGCGCTGGCAGCGTGAAATTCTCCGGCCAGGTCACGCCCGACGTGAAGCTCGTGCGCTACGAGATCGACATCCGCCGGGCGATGCGCGGCAAGCTGGTGCTCGGCATCGCCGACGGCACCATGTTCGCCGATGGCCGCCCGATCTACGAGGCCAAGGATCTCCGCGTCGGCCTGTTCAGCCAGGAACAGCTGAACGCCGGCGCGCTCTGAACGCGCGGCGGGAACACGGGCGAGAGGACCAGAAAAGAGCCGGGCGGGCGATGATCCGCCCGCGCCACACAGAGTGAGGAGCGCGGATCGATGCGCAGAGTCGTCGTAACGGGCATGGGCATCGTCTCTTCGATCGGCAGCACGCTGGACGAGGTGACGACGTCGCTGCGGGAGAGCCGCTCGGGCATCACGCGGTCCGAGGAAATGGCCGAGCGCGGCTTCAAGAGCCAGGTCTGGGGCAAGCCCGGCATCGACGTCGAGGAGGTGCTCGACAAGAAGACGCGGCGCTTCATGGGCGAAGGCGCGGCCTGGAACTACCTCGCCATGCGCGACGCGATCGAGGATGCCGGCCTTGAGGAGGCCGAGGTCAGCCACGAGATGACCGGCATCGTCATGGGCTCGGGCGGGCCCTCGACCGAGACCATCGTCATGGCCGCCGACAAGACGCGCGAGACCGGCAGCCCGCGCAGGATCGGGCCGACGGCGGTCCCCAAGGCGATGTCGAGCACCAATTCGGCCTGCCTCGCCGTGCCCTTCAGGATCAAGGGCCTCAACTATTCGATCAGCTCGGCCTGCGCGACCAGTGTGCACTGCGTCGGCCATGCCTATGAGCAGGTCGCCATGGGCAAGCAGGACGTGATCTTCGCCGGCGGCGGAGAGGATCTCGACTGGACCCTGTCCAACATGTTCGACGCCATGGGCGCGATGTCGACCAAGCACAACGACACGCCGGAGAGCGCCAGCCGCGCCTATGACGAGAGCCGCGACGGCTTCGTCATCGCCGGCGGCGCGGCCGTCTTGGTCGTCGAATCCCTCGACCGCGCTCTCGCCCGCGGCGCGAGGATCTGGGGCGAGATCACCGGCTATGCCGCCAATTCCGACGGCTATGACATGGTCGCGCCGTCGGGCGAAGGCGCCGTGCGCTGCATGAAGGCAGCGATCCGCACGGCGCGCGGCCCGATCGGCTATGTGAACACGCACGGCACCTCGACCCCGGTCGGCGACGAGCGGGAAACGGGCGCCCTTCGGGAGGTCTTCGGCGATGCGGTGCCGCCCTTCTCCTCGACCAAGTCGCTCACCGGCCACAGCCTCGGCGCTGTCGGCGCGCAGGAGTTGATCTACAGCCTCCTGATGATGAAGGAGCGCTTCCTCGCGGCCTCCGCGCATATCGAAACGCTCGACCCGCAATTCGCGGACCTGCCCGTTCTCCGCGAGCGGCGGGACGATGCCGATCTCGACCGCTTCTTGTGCAACAGCTTCGGCTTTGGCGGCACCAATGGCTGCATGGTGATGGAGCGCTACGCGGATTGAGGCCGGGAGCTGCGCACGTTTCCGTGAACCGCCGCGATCTTCAGCAAGCGTTTAGCCTGCCATACTAGGCCCCTCCTCCGAAGACGGGGGAAGGGGCGGATGGCGTTCATACTGAACTGCGTGACCAGCGAGCACGAGTGGCAGCACGTGGTCGTCGCATTCGCGGTCTGCATCCTGTGCAGCTTCACCGTCGTCGCGCTCTGGGACCGCGCCGCGCGGGCCTCCGGCCTCCGGCGCAAGGCTCTCTGGGTCGTCATCGGCGGCCTTGCCTGCGGCTGCGGCGTCTGGGCCACGCATTTCATCGCCATGCTCGGCTACCAGTACGAGATCGAACGCGGCATCTCGCTTGCGAGAACGGCCGGGTCGCTCGGCCTTGCCTGCCTGCTCTACGGCTTCAGCGTCGTCCCCGTCATGCGCGGCTATGGCTGCCAGAGGTGCCGGAACGTGGCGGCGCTGTCGCTCACCGCCGCCGCTGGCGGCATGCACTATCTCGGCATGAGCGCCTATTCGGCGAGCGCGCTTCTGCAATGGGACATGCGCGTCGTGGCGGCCTCCTTCGCTCTGGCCTTCCTGCTCAATTTCGGCTGCGTGCAGCTCTTCACCACCGAGCGCTCGATGCGGCGCCTGGTGATCTGCCCGCTGCTCTTCGTCTGCGGCATTCTCAGCATCCACTTCCTCGGGATGGGCGCCCTGACCGTGCTGCCGCTCGATCCGGACCCGGCGGCCTGGACGGGATCGAGCACGCCTTTGGCGATCGCCACGGCCGCCGCCGTGCTGCTCGTGCTCGCCACAAGCTTCGCGGCCTCGGTCCTCGACCAGACGGTCACGCGCCGGAAGGCCGAGGAGGCGCGCCAGCTCCGCGCGCTGACCGAGGAGCTGGCCGCGCGCAATGCCGAACTCGAGATCGCGAAGTCGCGGGCCGAGGAGGCGAGCAAGGCCAAATCCGCCTTCCTGGCGAACATGTCGCATGAAATCCGCACGCCCATGAACGGCGTCCTCGGAATGTCGGAACTCCTGCTGGAGAGCGATCTGACCGCCCGCCAGCGCAGCTATGCCGACACGATCCACAATTCGGGCAGCGCCCTGCTGACGATCATCAACGACATTCTCGACTTCTCCAAGATCGAGGCGGGCCGCCTCGAACTCGATCCCACCGTCTTCGACCTGCGCACCGCCGTCGAGGACGTGGCGACGCTGCTCGCTCCCGGGGCGCAGGAAAAGGGTATCGAGATCCTCGTGCGCTGCGATCCCGACCTGCCGGCCGATCTGACGGGCGATGTCGGGCGCATCCGCCAGATCGTCACCAATCTCGCCAGCAATGCGCTCAAGTTCACGGCGAGGGGCCATGTCCTGATCGAGGTGTCCCGCTGCGAAGCGGATGCGGAGAACGGCACGCCGCGCTGGCGCATCGCCGTGCGGGACACGGGGATCGGCATCGACGAGCACAAGCTCGAAGCGATCTTCGAGGAGTTCAATCAGGCCGAGACTTCGACTACGCGCGAATATGGCGGCACGGGCCTCGGCCTCACCATCGTCAGCCGGCTGACCGAGATGATGGGCGGCCAGGTGGCCGTGGAATCGCGGATCGGGCGCGGCTCGACCTTCTGGGTCGACCTGCCCCTGCCGGTCGCCGAGACCTCGGCCAGGCCCCAGGCCGGGCTGCGTCCGCTTCCCCCGGCGCGCGTCCTCCTGGTGGACGACGTCGCGGTCAATCTGGAAATCCTCGAAGAACAATGCCGCTCCTGGGGGCTCAGCCCCACCAGGGCGTCCGGCGGCCGCGAGGCGATCGAACTCCTCGAAATGGCGGCCGCGGACGGCGTGCCATACGACGCGGTCCTGCTCGACTATCACATGCCGGAAATCGACGGCCTCGCAGTGGCAGAGCACATTCACCGGGCCGACACGCTCAGCCCGGTGCGGGTGGTCGTCCTCTCCTCGGCGGATGACGATGCGGTCGTGACGGCCTTCCGCGCGCTCGGGGCGGACGGCTATCTCGTCAAGCCGATCCGCTCGGCCGCGCTCTACCAGACCCTCTCCGAAGCCATGGACAGAGCGATGCTTCCCGCCCCGCCCGAAGCCGGAAGGCCGCCGCGCCTTGAGGAGGCCGCAGCCTGCCCTGATGCCGAAACCCAAGGCCGGCCGCGCCTGCGCGTTCTCGCTGCCGATGACAATGCGGTGAACAGGATGGTGCTGAGCAGCCTCATCGACGCGGACCGCTACGCCGTCACCCTCGCGGAGAACGGGCGCGAGGCCTATGAGGCCTGCCGGACGGCCAGCTTCGACATCGTCCTGATGGACCTGTCCATGCCGGAACTGGACGGCTATCAGGCGACCGCCGCCATAAGGGCGCTCGAGCAGAAAGAGGGCCGGGAGCGCGTGCCGATCGTCTGCCTGACCGCCCATGCCCTCGCGGGCCAGCGCGAGGACTGCCTCGCGCACGGCATGGACGACTATCTCGCAAAGCCGATCAAGAAGGAGGCGCTCGGCCGGATCCTCGAAAGCTGGACAGGCCCCGACCGGGATGCCGCCAGCGCGGCGATGACCGCCTGAGCCGCCCCGGGCACCGCTTCGCCCTGCCGTCACTGCCGGACCGTTACTGGCGCTTGGGCAAACCGCCCGGCGGCGCTACACGCGGGGCGAAGCAGAGCCGAGGCGCCCCATGTCCGAGACTTCCTCTCCCTTTCCCGCCGGCACGCTGATGAAGGGACGCCGCGGCGTCGTCATGGGCGTTGCGAACAAGAACTCGATCGCCTGGTCGATCGCGCAGCAGCTGGCCGCGCAGGGCGCGGAACTCGCCTTCACCTATATCGAGGCGATGGAGAAGCGGGTCCGTCCGCTCGCAGAAGAGCTCGGCGTCACCAAGCTCATTCCCTGCGACGTGACCTCCGACGCCTCGATGGAAGCCGCCTTCGGCGAGTTGCAGCGCGACTGGGGCGGCCTCGACTTCCTCGTCCACGCCATCGCCTTCTCGGACAAGGACGAGCTCAAGGGGTCCTTCGTCGAGAACACGACGCGCGAGAACTTCAAGCAGTCCCTCGACATCTCGGCCTTCAGCTTCGTCGACGCCGCGCGCCGGGCGAGCGCGATGATGTCGGAAGGCGGCGCGATGATCACGCTGACCTATCTTGGGTCCGAGCGCACCATCCCCTCCTATAACGTCATGGGCGTCGCCAAGGCCGCGCTCGAAGCGTCCACCCGCTATATCGCGCGCGATCTCGGGCCGCGCGGCATCCGGGTGAACGCGATTTCGGCGGGGGCGATCAAGACGCTGTCCCTCGGCGGCATTTCGGGCGGCCGCTCGCTGCTCTCCGAAGGGCGCAATTGGAGCCCTCTGCGCGAGGACACCGATCCCGCGGGCGTTGCTGGCGCGGCGCTCTACCTGCTCTCCGATCTCGGCAAGAGCTGCACGGGCGAGGTCCTGCACGTCGATGCGGGCTTCCACATCGTCGGCATGCCCGACGAGGACGTGATGCGCGGATCGAAGGGCGAGTAGCCCTTGCCAAGAGGCGCGGGGCGCGCCAACGAGCGCGCCATGTCCCGCATCGAGGCCCGTTTCAGGAAATTGCGCGATGAAGGCCGAGCGGCCTTCATTCCCTTCGTCATGGCCGGCGATCCCGGCTTCGACACCTCGCTCGACCTCGTCCGGGCCCTGCCCGGCGCGGGCGCCGACCTGATCGAGCTCGGTGTCTGCTTCACCGATCCCATGGCCGACGGCCCGGCGATACAGCTCGCCGGACAGCGCGCCATCGCGGCCGGGCAGACGCTCCGGCGCACGCTCGATCTCGTCCGCGCCTTCCGCGAAGGCGACGCCGAGACGCCGATCGTGCTGATGGGGTATTACAATCCCTTCTACGCCTATGGCGTCGAGCGCTTCCTTCGGGATGCGGCCGAGGCCGGGGTGGACGGCCTCATCGTCGTCGACCTCCCGCCCGAGGAGGACGCAGAGCTCTGCCTGCCCGCGCGCGGGGCGGGGCTCGATTTCGTGCGCCTCGCAACGCCCACGACTGATGATGCCCGCCTGCCCGACGTGATCCGCAACACCTCGGGCTTCGTCTATTACGTGTCCGTGGCGGGCGTGACGGGCGGCGCGACGGGCGCGCAGGGCGCGGTGGCAGACGCGGTCACGCGGCTGCGCGAGGCATCCGGCCTGCCCGTAGCGGTCGGCTTCGGCGTCCGCGACGAGGAGCGCGCGGCGCAGGTCGCGCGCGACGCGGATGCCGTCGTCGTGGGTTCGGCACTTGTTGACTCTTTGGCGCGAGCATTGCCCGACGGGGACGAGGCGGCGAAGACGGCGGTGCTCGGTTTGGCGTCTCGGCTGTCCCGCGCTATCAGGACTGCCAGGCAGGAGTAGGCATTACGGTGAACTGGTTCGCAGACATCACACCGCCAGGCATCAAGAAGATGTTCCGGCACCGAGACGACAAGGGCGACACCTTGTGGACGAAGTGCCCGTCCTGTGAAGAGATGGTCTTCAACAAGGACCTGGAGGCGGCGCTCCATGTCTGCCCGTCCTGTTCGCACCACATGCCGATCGGCGCGAAGGGACGGCTCGACGCCCTCTTTGGCAGGACCTGGGAGAAGATCGAGCTTCCCGAGGTTCCCGACGACCCGCTGCGCTTCCGCGACACCAAGAAATATACCGACCGCCTGCGCGAATACCGCCGCAAGACCGGCGAACGCGACGCGCTGATCATCGGCAAGGGCTCGGTGGGCGGCGTCCCGCTGGTCGCCGTGGCGCAGAACTTCGCCTTCATGGGCGGCTCGATGGGCATGGGCCTCGGCGAGGGCATCGTGAAGGCGGCCGAAGTGGCGGTCGAGGCGCAGGTGCCGCTGGTGCTCTTCTCGGCCTCCGGCGGCGCCCGCATGCAGGAAGGCATCCTGTCCCTGATGCAGATGCCGCGCACCACCATCGCGGTGCAGATGCTGCGCGATGCCGGACTGCCCTATATCGTCGTGCTGACCCACCCCACGACAGGCGGCGTCACGGCGAGCTATGCCATGCTCGGCGACGTCCATATCGCCGAACCCGGCGCCCTGATCGGCTTTGCCGGCCCCCGCGTGATCGAGCAGACCATTCGTGAGAAGCTGCCCGAGGGCTTCCAGCGCGCCGAATATCTGCGCGACAAGGGCATGGTCGACATGGTCGTGGACCGGCGCGAGCTGTCCGAGACCCTGACCACGCTGCTGCGCACGCTCACCAAGGCCGATCTCGATGCCGTCGCCGCGGCGCGGGCCGAGAAGGACGAGGCGGAGGCCGCCGCGGAGCGGGAGGCGCCCGAATCCGAAGAGGCGGAAGCGCCAGCCGACGAGGCGGAGGCCGAGGAGCCGCTGGCGAGAGCGGCGGAATAGCCATGCCCTCCGCACATGCCGTGCCGCAGACCGCGGCCGCCGCGGAGGTCCAGAAGCGGCTCGCCCGCCTGTCCGCCAATGCGCCCGCCGAGATGGAACTCGGCCTCGGCCGCATCCGCCGCGCCCTGTCGCGCCTCGGCGATCCCCAGGAGGCCCTGCCGCCCGTCATCCATGTCGCCGGCACCAATGGCAAAGGCTCCACGATCGCCGTGATGCGCGCCATTCTCGGCGCTGCGGGCCTGCGGACCCATGTCTACACCTCTCCCCATCTCGTCCGGTTCAACGAGCGCATCGTGCTGGCCGGCCAGCAGATCGAGGATGAGCGGCTGATCCGCCTGCTCGGCGCCTGCGAGGCGGCGGCGGGCGACCTGCCGCTGACCTATTTCGAGGCCGTAACGGCCGCCGCCTTCCTGGCCTTCGCCGAAGAGCCCGGCGATGTGGTCCTGCTCGAAACGGGCCTCGGCGGGCGGCTCGACGCCACCAATGTGGTCACCGCTCCGCGCGCCTGCGCCATCACGCCGATCGCGCTCGACCATCAGTCCTGGCTGGGCGAGACGCTGGGCGAGATCGCCTATGAGAAGGCCGGCATCCTCAAGGAAGGCGCGGCCTTCGTCACCGGCCCGCAGCGTCCCGAAGCGCTGTCCGTCCTCGAATCCCGGGCGCTGGCCGTCGGCGCCGACCCTCACATCTTCGGGCAGGAATGGACCGCGCTGAGCGAGGCGGGACGCCTCGTCTATACCGATGAGCGGGGGCTGTCGGACCTGTCCCTGCCGCGCCTTCTCGGCGCGCACCAGATCGACAATGCCGCGCTTGCCGTGGCCACCCTCAAGGCAGCCGGGCTCGCGCCGGAAGACGACATGATCAGCCTCGGCATCGAGGCGGCGGAATGGCCGGCCCGGCTTCAGCGCCTGACGCGGGGCCCGCTGGTCGAGGCAGCGGAGCGCCATGCGGGCGAGCCTGCCGAGCTCTGGCTCGATGGCGGGCACAATCCCCATGCCGCCGTGGCCGTCGCCCGCGCCCTCGCCGATCTCGAAGAGCGCAGCCCCAAGCCGCTGATCCTGATCGCGGGCATGCAGGCCAATAAGGACGCGGCAGGCTATTTCGCGCCCTTCGCCGACCTCGCCAGCGCCGTCTACACCGTCAGCGCCGACACGGCCTCGGCCGAGACGCCGCAGGCGCTGGCCGCGGCCGCGCAAGGGGCGGGCCTGCCCGCCGAGCCGGCAGCCAGCGTCGAGGCGGCGATCGAACGCGCTCTGACCGAGACCGGCCGCTCCGGCGAGGGCATGCCGCGCATCCTGATCTGCGGCTCGCTCTATCTGGCGGGCGAAGTCCTGGGAGAGAACGGATGACGACGACCAACCCGCCCCGCGTGCGCCTCCAGGTGCTGCCCCATGCCGAAGGGCTGGAGCTGCCGGGCTATGCGAGCGCAGGCGCGGCCGGGGCCGATCTGCGCGCGGCGGTGACCGAGCCGGTCCATATCCCCCCGGGCGGCACGGCGATGATTCCGACAGGCCTTCGCATCGCCCTGCCCGAGGGCTGGGAAATGCAGGTCCGCCCCCGCTCGGGGCTCGCCGCCAAGCACGGCGTCACCGTTCTGAACAGTCCCGGAACGGTCGATGCCGATTATCGCGGCGAGGTGAAAGTGATCCTGATCAATCATGCCGCAGAGCCCTTCACCGTCTCGCGCGGGGAGAGGATCGCGCAGGCCGTGCTCGCCCCTGCCCCGCAGGCCGTCTTCGAGATCGGCGAGATCGGAGAGACGGCGCGCGGAGCGGGCGGCTTCGGATCGACCGGCCGCTGAGCGGCTTCACCGGATGCTGACGCCAGAGCAGACCGCGCGCTACAAGCGCCACCTCCTCCTGCCCGAGATCGGCGGACAGGGACAGCAGGCCCTGCTCGGCGCCAGCGTTCTCGTGGTCGGCGCGGGCGCGCTCGGCTGCGGCATGCTTCCCTATCTCGCAGCCGCAGGCATAGGCCGCATCGGAATCTGCGACGGGGACAAGGTCGAGATCTCGAACCTTCAGCGGCAGGTCCTCTACCGCACCGGGGATATCGGACGGCCCAAGGCCTCATGCGCGGCCGAGCGGCTCTCGACGCTCAACCCCGATGTGCGCATCGAAGCGCAGGACTGCTTCGTCACCGCCGAAAATGCCGAAGCGCTGCTCGCGCCCTATGATCTCATCGTCGAAGGCCTCGACCGCTACGCGCCGCGCTACGTGCTGAACAGCGCCTGCCTGTCGCTCGGCAAGCCCCTGCTCTCGGCGGCTATCGGCCGCTTCGACGGCCAGATCGCCCTGTTCCGCCCCGGCCGGGGAGAAGCGCCCTGCTATGCCTGCCTCGTGCCCGAAGCGCCGGACGACGAAGCGGCCTGCGAGGCCGAAGGCGTCCTCGGCGCCGTGCCCGGCATTGTCGGGGCGATGGCCGCCGCCGAGGCGATCGGCTGGATCTGCGGCCTGAGCGAGCCCGGGAAGGGATGGCTGATCCTCCACGACACGCTTCGGGCCTCGACGCGCAGGATCGTATTGCCGCGCGACCCGGCCTGCCCGGTCTGCGCCGGCGCCTAGAGGCTCTGCGCCGAGAAGGTGTCGCAGGCGTTCATGTCGCCCGTCCGATAGCCGGTGGAGAGCCAGCGCTGGCGCTGCTCGGACGTGCCGTGGGTGAAGCTGTCGGGCACGACGCGCCCCCCGCTCTGCCGCTGCAACGCATCGTCGCCGATCGCGTTCGCGGCCCTCAGCCCCTCCTGGATATCGCCTTCCTCGAGCGAGAAGCCCTGGAGCCCGGCTGTCTGGCGCGCCCAGACGCCGGCGAGGCAATCGGCCATCAGCTCCATCCGGACCGAATAGAGATTGCGTTCCGCCTCGGATCCTGCCCGCGCCTGCTGCTGGCGGACCTGATCCGAAATGCCGGTCACGGTCTGGATGTGATGGCCGACCTCATGCGCGATGACATAGGCGCGGGCGAAGTCGCCGGGGGCGTCGAAGCGGGAGGCGAGCTGGTCGAAGAAGCTCGTATCGATATAGATCTGCTGTCCGCCCGGGCAGTAGAAGGGCCCGACGGCCGCATTGGCGAAGCCGCAGCCTTGGGTGCTGACGCCGCCCGAGAAGAGGTTCAGCCGCGGCGCGGGATAGGCGCCGAGGCCGTTCTCGCGGAATTGCTCTGTCCAGACGTCTTCGGTCGCCGCCAGGACCGCGCCGATCTCCGCGTCATAGCGGCTGGTGATCTCGCCGCGAGGGGCCGTCGCAGGCGAGGGCGAGGGCGAGGAGCTGAGCGGATTGATGCCCAGCGCGCTCAGGAGGAAGAAGCCGCCGACGACCACGACCACCCCGCCAATGCCGAAGCGGTTGAAGATCACGCGCAGCAGGAGGAAGGCGAGAATGCCCCGGCCGCCGCCCATGGCGCTGCCGCCCTCGTCGCGACGATTGAAGACATTGTCGCTCTGCCGATAGTCTTCCCAGCGCATGAAGGACTCCGTTCCGCTCCGCCCCCCTAACACGCGTCCTTGCGCAATGTCGCAGCGGGCGGCGCCTTTGCTGCCGCCGCCGCCTCGGCCCGGCGCGCATCGTTCATGAGGAGCTCGGTTCGAAACCGAACCGATCCCATGGCGACCGAGATTTCGAGGAGGAGAAGGCTCAGCCCCGCGATCAGGAGGGCCATGGTCGTCACGAAGAGCACCGCGATCGGCACGCCCAGTCCGAGCGCCAGAAGGTCACCGAGGAAGAGCAGCGCGACGACCGTGCAGACCGTCAGCGCCGCCGCCGCGCAGCAGGTGATGGCCCCGTTGACGAGCCGCATCCTGCGCGACAGCGCGGCGAGTTCCCTTTGGTGGCGCGCCGTCTCTTCCGGGCCTTCGCCGGCTTCGAGCAGGTCTTCGAGAGCGCGGGCCCGGTCGATGACCCGCGAGAGGCGCTGGGTCATCACGTTGAGGATGGCGCCGACGCCCGCCAGCAGGAAGACGGGCGCGACGGCGAGCTGGATGACGGTGGCGATGGCGGGATGTTCGATCATGCCGC
This sequence comes from Parvularcula oceani, assembly GCF_000733125.1. Taxonomy (GTDB): domain Bacteria; phylum Pseudomonadota; class Alphaproteobacteria; order Caulobacterales; family Parvularculaceae; genus Parvularcula; species Parvularcula oceani. The sequence continues at coordinate 205,422 of NZ_JPHU01000002.1, forward strand.
CGCGCGTTGCGCGCGCGCCCCGCGCCCGTCAAGCCTTGCGGAAGCGGCGGCGTGACGTGTACCCCGCCCGGCACGCAAGCAGCGAGTTTTCGATGTCCGAGACGCCTCCGAACCAGCCCCAGCCCGACCAGAACGCTCCCGTCATGCGGGTGCTGAACCAGTATGTGAAGGATCTCTCCTTCGAGAACCCGAACGCGCCCCAGGCGGTGCGACCCGACCTGCCCGCGCCGGCTGTCGATGTCGCCGTCGACGTCAATGCCCGCTCGCTGGGTCAGGACCAGTACGAGGTCGAGCTGAGCTGCTCGGCGAACGCCACCCGGGACGGAAACACCGTCTTCGTCGTGGAGGTCAATTACGCCGGCCACTTCCTGATCCAGAACGTGCCGCAGGAGCATCTGGAAAGCGTGCTGCTCGTCAACGCGCCGCAGCTCCTCTTTCCCTTCGCCCGTCAGGTCGTCGCGACGGCGACGCGCGATGGCGGCTTCATGCCGCTCATGCTCGAACCTCTGGACTTCGCCGGCATGTACCAGATGCAGCTTGCGAAGCGGCAGCAGGCGGCGCGCGACAATGCCGCCGCCGGCGACGGCCCGCCCGAGGTCGGGTCCGCCTGAGCGGCCTTCGCGGCCGCCTCAATAATAGTCGTAGCTGCCTGAGCCGTGGGGCGCCTTGTTGAGGACCGTCCCCACGAGCTTTTCCTTGGGCAGGAGGGACACCGATTCCTCGAGCTGGGAGAACCGGCTTTCCCCCGCCGCGACCACCAGCAGGATCCCGTCGAGCTTGGGCAGAACGGCGAGCGTGTCGTCGCAGCCCGTCATCGGCGGCAGGTCGAGGATGATCAGAACATTCTCGGCCAGTCCGCGCAGCTCATCGAGCGCCCGGTCGAACCGCGAACTCGCCAGATGCTCCGCGCTCATCTCGGTCGAGCGGTCGGTCAGCATATAGGCGAGATTGCCTGCCTCGTTGCGGTAGAGGTAGTCGGTCGCCCGCCCCTCTCCGCGGAAATAGTCGATCGAGGGCTTGAAGCCGCGCGCATCGAGATATTGCGCGGCCGCGGGGCGGCGGAGGTCGAAATCGGCGAGCACCACGCTCTGCTCAGGGCGGCGCGCGCAGGCGAGCGCGAGGTGCAGCGCGGTCACGGTCTTGCCGGCCCCCGGACCGGGCGATGTGATCCCGAGGACCTTGCCGCCGCGCGCCCGCATCTCTTCGAGAACCCGCGTGCGCAGAATGCGGAAGGCGCCGTCCACGACGGCGCTGTCGCCGGCATGGCTGCCGAAATTCTCCCGGAAGAAGGCGATATCGGCCTGCAGGGGCGGCAGCGCCGCGATCGAGGGGCTGCCGCCTGTGTCCCGCCGGATTTCGGGCAGGCGCGGGGCGGGCGATGCCAGCTCCGCCTCTTTGGCCGCGGGCGCTTCGGGCGGGGGCGTGGCGACGCCGGCGCGGGCGCGCTTGAGCGCCTCTTCGAACTCTCTCATCGGGGTTCTCCTCGCTGCGGCTTAAAACAGCGTCTGATAGGCGGTCCAGGACAGCGCCACGGTGAGGACGACGCTCGCCGTGGCCAGTGAGGCCGTCGCGACGCGCTTGGGGGTTCTTTCATCGGCCGTCTTGAAGCGCGGCACTTCGATGATCTTCGTGTCGGGCAGCAGCTCTTCGAGATGCGACTTCGACTGTACCTTGGCGAAGAGCACTTCGGGGATCAGCACGAGCGCGCCGGCCAGGGCCGCCGAGAAGCCGAAGATGAGCACGGCGAGGCGCGGCTTGTCCGGGCTGCTCGGCTCGTCGGCCCGGATGGGCTGTTCGATCACGAGCACCCGCTCGCCCTTCTGCTGGCTCTCCAGGCTCTGCGAACGCTCGGCTTCGGCGCGGTTGCGCTGCAGGTCGACGAGCTCGCGCTCGAGCCGTTCCTGCTCCTGTTCGAGAACGTAGAGCTGCGTCTCGACCGCGGGAACGCGCGCCAGGCGGGCTTCGAGATCGGCGATCTGGCGCTCGGCGTTCTCTCTTTGCTGCTGCAGCGATTCGAGCTTGGACTGGAGCGTCAGGAGCTGCGCGGAATAGCTCGCTTCGGATGTGGAGGTGGTGCGGGCATTGTCCGGCAGCGCATCGAGCTGGCGCTGCAGCTCCTCGCGGCGGCGCGCGACGCGCTCATATTGAAGGCTGCCCTCGGACGCCTCGGCCAGCTGCTCGCCGAGCAGCTCGATCTCTTCACGGGCATTCTCGCGGAAGGCCTCGGGGTCGATGTCCCGCTCGAGGTCGAGCACCTCTTCCTTCAGCGCGATGACGTCGGGATAGGTCTCCTGATATTGCCGGCGGGCCTGGGCGAGCAGGCGGCGGCGCTGGCGCAGCTCCTCTTCTTCCGGCGACATCCGCCCCGCGCCTTCGAAGATCGGACGCTGCACCTCGAGCACCCGCAGCTCGGTCTCGGCCTGCGCGATGGCGCCCTCGATCCTGTCCTTCTCGATCACCACGCGCTGCAGCGTGCTTTCGTAGAGGCGCCGATTGTCCGGCAGGGCGTTGGGGTTGTCTTCCTTGATCTCGGCGATCTGCTCGCCGAGCCCGTCGATCGCTCTGCGGACCTTGCGCTCCTCCTCGAGAAGGAAGTCCGTCGTGTATCCCGCCTGCTCCGTGCGGATCTCGACGATCGTCGCCATGAACTGCGTCATCAGCTCGTTCGCAACGCGCTGCGCCCGCTCGGGATCCTCGTGCTCGAAGGCGATGGTGGTCAGGATCGAGGAGGGCTCGTCGCGCCGCCTCGAAGTCTGGGTGCGCTCGATGCTGATGCGCGAGCGGTCGTCCATGATGTCTTCTTTTTCGCTCCGGGACAGGCGCTCATCGCCGAAGACCTCGAAGCGCTCGCCGATCCGGATCACATTGTCCCGCGCCAGGACTTCCGCCCGCACGCGGCGAAGGCGCTGTTCCGCCTCGCTCTGGATCGTGGACTGCACATAGCTGTCGGGCACCTGCTGGTCCTCGACCAGAAGGAGCGCGCGGGACTCGTAGAGCGGCGGCAGCTGGGCGAGCACGGCGAGCCCCACGATCGCGAAGATCGCGAACGGGATGATAAGCCAGAACAGGCGCTGCCGGAGCATCCGCAGAATGTCCTGGGGACCGAAAGAGAAACGCATCCTGACCTACCTGTTACCCGCGCCTCACAGGCGAAGTTCCGACCTACCGCACGCCCGCGGCGTGCACAATTGAACCTCGTCACGCAAGCAGCATGCCGGGGGAAGGGACGCCAGCCTCGGTTGCCGTCGGCATCCGGGGTGGCTAATCGGACACCCCTATCGAAAGGCGCGCCATGGCAGAGATCAGGACGGACGAGGTCGCCCCCGTCAAGCACTTGACCCCGAGACGCTTCGGCGACGCGCGCGGCTGGTTCTCGGAGACCTTCCGCGCCGACTGGCCTCTGCTGGAGGCGGGCGCCTTCGTGCAGGACAATCACGCCTATTCCGCCGAGCGCCTGACGGTCCGCGGCCTCCACTTCCAGTTCGGCCCCTCCGCCCAGGCCAAGCTTCTCCGCGTGGCGGCAGGCGCCATTCTCGACGTGGCGGTCGACATCCGCCGCGGCTCGCCCACCTTCGGGCAGCACGTGGCGGCGGAGCTGACGGCCGAGAACGGAGAGCAGCTCTTCGTGCCTCACGGCTTCGCCCATGGCTATGCGACGCTGACCGAGGACACGCAGGTCCTCTACAAGGTCGATGCCTATTACGATCCGCAGCGCGAAGGCTCGGTGCGGTTCGACGATCCCCAGATCGGCATAGACTGGCCGGAAGGCGACGCGAAGCTGTCCGAGAAGGACAGGGCGGCCCCCTTCTTGAAGGACCTCGACACGCCTTTCGTCTATGACGAGAGCGCTCCATATGACTGCCGCTGCCTCGACCGGCCCGGCGCTTGAGAGACAAAGCGATGCGTTACCTCATCACCGGCGGCGCCGGTTTCATCGGCTCCGCCGTCGTGCGGCGCCTGATCGAGCGAACCGATCACGAGGTCTTGAACCTCGACGCCCTCACCTATGCGGGCAATCTCGAGAGCGTCGCGCCCGTGGCGGACGATCCCCGCTACCGGTTCGTGAAAGCCGACATCACCGATGCGCGCGCGGTGAACGAGATCGTTTCGGAATTCAAACCGGACCGGCTTCTGCACTTCGCCGCCGAAAGCCATGTGGACCGCTCGATCGACGGGCCCGCCGCCTTCGTCTCGACGAATGTCGTGGGCACCTCCGTCCTCCTCGAAGCGGCGCGCAGCCACTGGCAGGGCCTGCCCGATGGAAGGAAGGACGGCTTCCGCTTCCAGCACATCTCCACCGACGAGGTCTTCGGCAGCCTCGGCGAGGAGGGCCTGTTCCGCGAGGACAGCCCCTACCAGCCCAATTCGCCCTATTCGGCGTCAAAGGCCGGCTCTGACCATCTCGTGCGGGCCTGGGGCGAGACCTACGGCCTGCCGGTCGTCACCACGAACTGCTCGAACAATTACGGCGAGTACCAGTTTCCCGAGAAGCTGATTCCGCTGATGATCATCAACTGCCTCGAAGGAAAGCCGCTGCCGGTCTATGGCCAGGGCACCAATGTCCGGGACTGGCTGTGGGTGGACGACCATGCGCGGGCGCTCGTCACCGTCTCCGAGGAGGCCGGGCCCGGCAGCACCTACAATGTCGGCGGCCGGGCGGAGCGCCGCAATATCGATGTCGTCCGCGCCATCTGCGAAGCCGTCGACGCCTCTGGCGCGGGCGCTGCGAAACGCTCCGAAGACCTGATAACCTATGTGACCGACCGGCCGGGCCATGACGCCCGCTATGCGGTCGACTGCTCCAAGATCGAGCGGGAGCTCGGCTGGACGCCCTCCGTCGCCTTCGAGGAAGGCCTCGAGAAGACGGTGCGCTGGTATCTCGACAATCGCGACTGGTGGGAGGCGATCCGTTCGGGCGCCTATCGCGGCGAGCGCCTCGGCACGCTCGGGGCGGCGTGACCGACACGCTCCTCGTCACCGGCGCGCACGGCCAGGTCGGCCATGCGCTGACCCGCCTCGCCGGGCTGCACGGCTTCAAGCCGGTGGCGCTCGGATCCTCCGAACTCGACATCACCGACGCCGCCGCCGTGGAGCGCGCCGCGCAGGCGCACGCTCCTGCCGCCGTGGTCAACGCGGCCGCCTATACGGGCGTCGACAAGGCCGAAGAGGAAGAGGCGCGCGCGCAGGCCGTGAATGCCGACGGGCCCGCCCATCTCGCCCGCGTCTTCGGCTCCGCCGTGCCGCTGCTGCATTTCTCGACGGACTACGTCTTCGACGGCGAGGGCAAGCGGCCATACCGCGAGGACGATTCGACCGCGCCGCTCGGCGCCTATGGCCGCACCAAGCTGGCCGGCGAAAAGACCATACTCGCCGCGGCGCGCGGCAGCGTCATGCGGACGGCCTGGGTCTATTCCGATCATGGCGGCAATTTCCTCAAGACCATGCTGCGCGTCGGACGGGAGCGGGGCGCCCTGTCGGTGGTCGACGACCAGATCGGCACGCCCACCCATGCCGCGGACATCGCGGAAGCTGCGCTCGTCATGTTGCGCAAGCAGATGGAGGCGCCGGGTCTGGCCGGGCTCTACCACTATACCGCGTCCGGGCAGACGAGCTGGCACGGCTTCGCCGCAGCGATCTTCGAAGCCCTCGAGAGCGAAACGGGCGAGAGGGTCGGGCTTTCGGCCATACCGAGTTCGGACTATCCCACGCCCGCCGCGAGGCCGGCCTATTCCGTTCTCGACGGCAGCAGAATCGAACGGACCTTCGGCGTGACCCGGCCCGACTGGCGCGCGCCCGTCGCAGGCACGGTCGCAGAGGTCCTCAAGGAGAGGGTATGACCAATCAAGGTACGGCGATGAAGGGCATCATCCTGGCGGGAGGGTCGGGCACGCGCCTGCACCCGCTGACCCAGGTGATGTCGAAGCAGCTCCTGCCCGTCTACGACAAGCCGATGATCTACTACCCGCTGACCACGCTCATGCTGGCGGGGATCCGGGACATCCTGATCATCACCGCCCCGGAGGAGCGCGACCGCTTCGAGCGGCTGCTCGGCGATGGCAGCCAGTTCGGGATCGAGCTGTCCTATGTCGTCCAGCCCTCCCCTGACGGCCTGGCCCAGGCCTTCCTGCTCGGCGAGGAATTCCTGAACGGCGCGCCCGCCTGCCTCGTCCTGGGCGATAACCTGTTCTACGGCTCGGGATTGCAGGAAAAGCTGGTCGGGGCCGCCGGGCTCACCTCGGGCGCGCGCGTCTTCGGCTATTATGTCCACGATCCGGAGCGCTACGGCGTGGTCGAGTTCGACGATGCCTTCCGCGCCATCAGCATCGAGGAGAAGCCCGCCGAGCCCAAATCGCACTGGGCCGTGACCGGGCTCTATTTCTATGACGGCTCGGTCTGCGAGCGTGCGAGGGCCCTCGAACCCAGCCCCCGCGGCGAGCTCGAGATTACCGACCTGAATCTCAGCTATCTGCGCGACGGCACGCTTGAGGTGGAACGGCTGGGCCGCGGCTATGCCTGGCTCGACACGGGCACCCATGAATCCATGCTGCAGGCGGGCAACTACATCCAGACCGTCCAGGAGCGTCAGGGGCTCCTCGTGGCGTCGCCCGAGGAGACCGCCTTCAACAAGGGCTTCATCTCGAGGGCGCAGCTGGCAGAGCATGGCGAGCGCCTCAAGAAGACGGTCTACGGCCAGACCCTGCTGGAGATCGCCGCGCAGAAGTGACGCCGCCGCGCGAGCGGGCGGCCGCCGTTTCGAAGGCTGCCCCGGCGCTTTGCAGAGCCTTCAGGCGAATGTGATCATGCCTCGCTGGCGCCTCCCCGCCGGCCTCTTCGGCCCGGAAAGGGCCGCCTGCGGACCCGGGCCCGCCAAAGCGCGATCTGCCATGAAAAAGGCAAGATCGGCAATGATATCGCGCAATTAGGGGCAGGCGCGCGCGCCGCTGCCAAGGCGGAGACCTCTCCTCCGCCCCGCGGGAGCGCCGGGCCGCCACGGCGCGCCCGCCTGCCGCGAGCGCTGCATCCCGACTGCTCGCGGGGATTGCCGCCTCCGGTTCGGGGGAACACCGTGCCCGGAGGCGTATTCACGCATTCCGCTACGATTCCACTCGAGCAAGGACGACCGATGGCGCAGTCAGCAGCACATTTTCCCGTGTCTCCCAAGATCAGCGTTCTCACCATCGTGCAGGGGCGAAAACCGCTGCTCGAGAACCTGCTTCAGGCGCTGCGCGGGCAGCTGATGCCCCCTGACGAAGTCGTCATCGCCTATATGCAGCCCGACCCGTTCGAATTGCCGGACAAGCTGCCCTTCGAGGTGCGGATCTGCTTTGCCGAGGACGGCCACATGCCGGTCGCCGATGCGTGGAAACGGGCCGCCGAGACAGCCACGGGCGATGTCCTGATCTATCTCGACCCCGACTGCATTCCCGCGCCCTCTCTCGTCATGGCCTATGCGCTGGAGCTTCAAGAAACCGATGGCTGCCTGATCGGAGACGTGCTCGACCTTCCCGGCGGCGCGGCCGAGGGCGCGGATGCCGCAGCCCTCGAGCGCGCCGGCGAGCGTCCCGCCGACAGGCCCGCGCCGCCGGCAACCGGCCTTTCGCCCGAACCCGATTACGACATGTTCCAGGGCCAGACCGTCGCTCTGCGCCGCGCGACGCTCACGCGCTGCGCCGGACCCGGTGCCCTTGCCTCAGGCTTTGGCAGGCAAGGCGCCGATCTCGCCCGCAAGCTCGAAGCGGCTGGGGTGCAGCTCTACCACTGTGCGGGGGCCCGCGCCTATCGGCAGCTTCGGAGCGGCGGCAGGACGCGGCTGAACCGGCTGGGCGGAACGGCCGCCCTTGGCCGCGACGGCGAGAGGACGGGCGACCGGCCTCGCCGCCCGGCTGCGGGCGAGGCCGGAGCGGCCAGCGTGCCGAAGACCCGCCTATACAGCTGAACGCCGCCCGGCTGGCGCCTTTCCCTCTCTCCCCGAACCGCGCTCGTCTTGGGGCGGAATCCGACATCAAGGCGGTTTTGTGACGGATGACGGAACCCAAGCTGTCGCTGCGGCGTTTGATGCATAGTCCAACCGGGTCCCTTCCCGGCGGATGACAGCCGTACAGGGACGAGAGCAGTGAGACTCCAAGGCGTCGACAAGAGAGAATGGGTCCGGGGAGCCGACGCCGAAGAGGCTGCGCTGCGGCGCTATTTCCGGGCCGTTCTGGGCGATCAGCAGACCGGGGACCGGATGGTCTCCGCGCTCCTGCCGCGCATCGCGCGAACCCAGGACGAGGACCGGTCCGGCCTTGTCGGCCTCTTCGCCGCCGCCACGCGCGCCTGGCGGATGTGCCACGTCCACAATGGCGCCCGCATGTTCTCCGCTCGCCTGATCCTCGAGGTTCTGCCGCCGACGCGCGCCCTGGCGCGCCAGGCCGGCGTGATGGTGGATGTCTTCGGCTTCACCGTCGATGAAGCGGCCTCGGTCCTCAACCGCAGTCCCGGAGAGGTCGTGCGCCTGCTCGGCGCGACTCGCACCCAGCGGCGCAACCGCATCGGCCAGGCCGTGCTCGTGGTCGAGGACGAACCGCTGATCGCCGCGCATCTCGCCGGCCTCGCCCGCTTCGAAGGCGCCTCGCATGTCGCCACCGCGGCCAGCTATGACGCCGCCATCGCGGCGGCGGCGCAGCGCCGCCCCGACATCGTCATCTGCGATTACGATCTCGGCGAAGGCGGAACGGGCGTCGATGTCCTGCGCAAGCTGACGGCGGAGCATGACTGCGTGACCTTGTTCGTGACCGCCTATCCCGAAGCCGTCCTGACCGGCAGCGACGGAGAGCCCGCCTTCATCATCGGCAAGCCCTTCGCCGACGACGTGATCCGCGCCGCGCTCCATTATGCGGCGAGCGCCGAGCGCCCGGTCCTCCTGGCGGCATAGCCCTTCATGGCGCCGCCTCCTTCCGCGCCCAGCAATGCCGAAGCGGCGCTCGCGGCGCTGGCGGAGGATGCGGCCGGTTGCACGGCCTGTCCCCTCTACGAGAACGCGACCCGGACCGTATTCGGCGAGGGCCCGGCCGCTGCGCAGATCATGCTCGTCGGAGAGCAGCCGGGCGATCAGGAGGATCTTGGCGGGGAGCCGTTCATCGGCCCTGCGGGCCAGGTCCTCGACACCTGCCTCGACGAGGCGGGCCTCGACCGAAGCACCGTCTACGTCACCAATGCGGTCAAGCACTTCAAGTTCAAGCCGCGCGGGCGCCGCCGCATCCACGAAAAGCCGCGCGTGGGCGAGATCGACATCTGCGCGAACCGCTGGCTCTCGCGAGAGCGCGAAGTGGTGGCGCCGGACCTCGTCATCGCGCTCGGCGCCTCCGCTGTCCGGGGAATCACCGGCAAGTCGGGCACCATCAAATCGCTGCGCAGCGAAATCCGCCCGCTGACAGAGGCGAGCCACCTTCTGGTGACGATCCACCCCTCCTATCTGCTGCGCATCCCGGACGAGGACACGAAAAAGGCGGAGACGGAGCAATTCGTCGCCGATCTCCGCCTCGGGGCCGAATTCGTCGCCAGCCTCGACTAAGGGCAGCGCCCCGGGCAGGGGCGCTGCAAGCGATCAGTAGCGCATGCTCGCCGCGATTATCGGCAGGTCCGGCGCCATGTCCTCGGAGAACAGCGTGAGGCTCGCACCGTTCTTGAGCGCATTGCCGACGATCATGGAGCGGGTCTCCGCGCCCTCTTCTTCCATGGATCCGATCTTGAGGCGTTCGTCATCGCCGGGAATGAGGCCTGCGGCATCCTCCCGCAGATAGACCGTGTCGATCCGGCCCTCCCGCGCCGCGCTCAGGAGCTGCTGCTCATTGCGTTCGAGCGTGTTCGGATCGAGATCGTCCATCAGCGCCCCCCGGCGCTTGCGGTCCCAGTCCTCCATCGCCTCGCGCGCGCGGCCCGCGAGCTCCTCGAGCGCGAGCGCGTCGCCTGCCACATGCAGATCCGGCTCGACGAGGTTCTGGTCGTCGAAGTGCTGGCGGAACAGGCCCGTCCGCTTGGGGTCGCCGGCCAGAAGAACCGGGCGGCCGCCGCCGCCGACCGCCTTCTCGACATGCCCCGCGAAGTCCTGAAGCACCCGCTCGACCTCCTCGGCCTTGTAGTCGCTGACCGATGTGCCGAGGGCGTGGAATTTCGCCGCCGCATGACCGGCCTTGCCGATATGCGGCCGGCCGGAGGAATGGAACGTCACCGAATCCATCGGCGCGTATTGCGCCATCTCACCCGACAGCGTCCGCACGCCGGATTTCGGCGTCTTGTCGGTCCAGGTCGTCCCCGAAACCGAGAAGATGCGCGGCGCCTCGACGTCGAGGACCACGACCCAGTAATCCATCGCGCAGGCCGCATCGACGAGGGCGGGCAGCGCATAGAGCGGTCCCTTGTGCAGGGTCGGCGCGGGCCGGACATTCAGCGTGTGCGCGGACATCTCTCCGCCCTCGGCAAAGAGCGCGAAGCCGCCTTCGGGCAGGTGTTCGGGGTCCATCGCCTCGACCCAGGCGCGCAGCTTGCCGACCGCGGCCTGGTCCAGCCCTTCGGTCTCGTCGAGCCTGTCGAGAATGTTCTTCTGGGCGATACCCCATTTCTGCATGTCGCCGGCGATATCGGGCGTCGGGTAGAGAAGGCTGACGACATCGCGGGTCTTGCCCGCGGCCGGGTCGGCGCCCGGCGCGGCAGGATCGGCGATGAGCGGGGAGAGGCTGCTAATTCGGTCTTCGAGCAGGGTCATCTGGCTCACATCCTTCTTTTGTCTCGTGCCAGATCGGAACACCTCGCGGCCCTGCGGGGTTTCGTGAAAGCGCGGGCGGCCATGCCGCCCGCCCTTGCCGATCTCAGCCCTTGAGGCTGGCCGCCGCCTTTTGAAGGAATTTGGCGGACTGCTCTCCGCCCTGCTGGAGTTCCTTCTGGTCCGACGCATCGGCGATCCGGTCCCATGCATCGCGCACGGCCTCGGGGGTCTGCTCGCCGGGCGCCAGCCAGACACCGTCGGTCTCGTAGATCTTGGCCAGGGCGAAGCCGCCGGCCGCCGCGGCCAGGATGGCTCTGCGCGGCGCATCCTCGGAGGCCAGATAGACGAGCCCCGCGCTGACGCTTTCGGGCGTCATCAGCGCCATGGCCTCTTCGGGAATGCCGAGATTCTCCGTCATCCGCGTCGCCGCGGCGGGCGCGAGGCAATTGGTGCGGATGTCGTATTTGGCGCCTTCGAGATGCAGCGTGTTCATCAGGCCGACCATGGCCATCTTGGCCGCGCCGTAGTTCGACTGGCCGAAATTGCCGTAAAGGCCCGAGGAAGAGGTGGTCAGCACGATGCGGCCATAGCCCTGATCGCGCATCCGTCCCCAGACCGCCTTGGTGCACAGGAAGGTGCCGCGCAGATGCACGTCGATCACCGCGTCCCAGTCCGCGACCTCCATCTTGGCGAAGCTCTTGTCGCGCAGGATGCCGGCATTGTTCACCAGGATGTCGACACGCCCGAACTCCTCGATCGTGCGGGCCACCATGCGGTCCACGCCGGTCTCGTCCGAGACGCTGGCGCCGTCCGCGACCGCCGTTCCGCCCGCCTGCCGGATCTCCTCGACCACGCGATCCGCCGCTTCCGAAGAGCCGCCGGACCCGTCGACCGAGCCGCCCAGATCGTTGACCACCACTTTCGCGCCCCGTTCGGCGAGAGCGAGAGCATGCGTGCGGCCAAGGCCGCCACCGGCGCCGGTCACGATGGCGACGCGGTCGTCGAAGCGAATGGTCATGGGCGGTTTCCTCTTCGGTGCGTTAAGCCGCCCCTGCTACAGGGGCGGAGCTGACAAGAAAATGCTGCACGGCAGCAAGAGGGGCGGGCGCGCGTGAGAATCCTTTTCCTGCACAACAACTTTCCCGCCCAGTTCGGCACGCTCGGCCGCTACCTCTCGAAGGAGGGCTGGCACGTCACCTTCATGACGCAGCGCGCGGGCGCCAAGGCGGAGGGCATCGAGACCGTCGTCTATCGCGACCGCGAGCAGCCTTCGGACCTCAAGCCCCACCCTTTCCTCGGCGGCACGCAGAAGGCGGTCGTCACCGGCACATCGGCCGCCGAAATCGCCCAGCTCCTCAAGGCGAAAAAGGACTACCGCCCCGACGTCATCATGGCGCATTCGGGCTGGGGGCCCGGCATGTTCCTCAAGGATGTCTGGGAGGACGTGCCCTATATCGGCTATTTCGAGTGGTATTACCGGGGCGAGGCCGACGACATCACTTTCCTGTCCGGTCCGGACCGGCCGCCGCTGGAGCGGGCGCGCGAGCGGATGCGCAACGCGCCCATCCTGACCGATCTCGCCGCCTGCGAGCGCGGGATCGTGCCCACCGCCTATCAGGCCTCGCAATTCCCGCAGATGTTCCGCGACAGGCTCACCGTCATGCATGACGGCATCGACACAGGCACGTTCGCGCCGGGCGATCCGGGCACGCTGACCTTCGGCGAGCACCGCTTCTCGCCCGGCGACGAGGTCGTCACCTATGTCGCGCGCGGGATGGAGCCCTATAGAGGCTTTCCCGCCTTCATGGAGGCGCTGGCCATGGTCCAGAAGCGGCGCCCGGCTATGCGCGCGATCATCGTCGGCGAGGACCGCACCGCCTATGGCCGCAAGCTCGCTTCGGGGAAGACCTACAAGGAGGATGCGCTCGACCGCTTCGACCTCGACCCCTCGCGCCTCTGCTTCACGGGCCTCCTGCCGCGGAACCAGTATCGGCGCGTGCTCCAGCTCTCATCGCTGCACGTCTATCTCACCGTGCCCTTCGTCCTGTCCTGGTCGTCCATGGAAGCGATGAGCACGGGCTGCCTCATGCTCGGCTCGGACGTCGCGCCCGTGCGGGAGATGATCGCCCATGGCGAGAACGGCCTCCTGGCCGATCACCGCGACCCGGCCGCCCTGGCCGAGGCGATGGCCGAGGCCCTGGCCCGCCGAGAGGCGCTGGAGCCGCTGCGCGAGGCGGCGCGGGACACCATCCTCGCCCGCTACGCCATGCGCGACATCTATCCCGCAAAGAAGCTGCTGCTGGCGGAGATCGCGGCGAAGGGCGCTTGAGGAGGGAATGGTGCCGCTTGCGTGACTCGAACACGCGACCTACGCATTACGAATGCGTTGCTCTACCAACTGAGCTAAAGCGGCAGCGGCGCGCCCTGTAACCGGAAACGCGCCGCGGCGCAATGGCGGGGGAGCGGAGAGCGCGTTTTTTACGCCCGCAGCACCGCCCCCGTCGCCTTCTTCGCCTGCGTGAGAATCCGGTCCGAGACGCCTTCGATGTCCTTGTCGGTCAGCGTGCGCTCTTTCGGTTGCAGGACGACCTCGACGGCGAGAGACTTCTGCCCCTCCGGCACGCCCTCGCCCGAATAGAGGTCGAACAGCCGGACATCCCTGATCAGCGCCTTGTCAGCGCCGCGAATGGCCTTGAGGAGCGCTTCTGCCTGCACGTCGTCATCGAGAACGAAGGCGAAGTCGCGGCGCAGCGGCATCAGCTCGGACGCATCGAGGGCGGGCTTGGTGCGGCTCTTGGATTTGGGACTGGGGATCGCGTCGAGGAAGATCTCGAAGGCGGCGACCGGGCCGGGCACGTCCATCGCCTTGAGGACGCCCGGATGAATCTCGCCGAAGCGCGCGAGAATCTTTTTCGGCCCGAGGCCGAGAGAGCCCTTGCGGCCCGGATGGTAATGATCCGGCCCCCCTGTCAGCGTCATCAGGTTCGCCGTCGGCGCGCCCGCTGCTTCGAGGGCGAGAAGGACGTCCCGCTTGGCGGTGAAGACGTCCGGCGTGTCCTGTCCGCCCCGCCAGTCGCGCGGGGCCGTCCCATAAGCCACGCCGAAGGCGACCGAGCGCTGCCCGTCGGGGGCGTCGCTTTCATAGGCGCCGCCGATCTCGAACAGGCGCACATCTTCCGCGCCCCGCGCTCTGTTCCGTGCCAGGGCGAGCAGCAGGTTGGGCAGCGCGGTCGGCCGCATCACGCCGAGATCGGAGGAAATGGGATTGGACAGCTTCAGCCCCGGATCGGTGCCGCCGAAGAGCTTCGCCGCCTCTTCATCCGTGAACGCCCAGGTGACCGCTTCGAGATAGCCCTGCCCCGTCAGCGCCGTCCGCACCGCGCGCTGGCGCGCGATCAGCGGCGCGACCTTGCGGGTCGGCACCGCTTCGAGAGGCGGCAGGGTGGCGGTCGGCAGCTGGTCGAGCCCGACGATCCGCGCGATCTCCTCGACGAGGTCCGCCTTGATCGTCACGTCGGGCCGGCTCGTCGGCACGGTGACGGACCATGTCTCGCCGCGCTCCACGCCGAAGCCGAGGGCGGTGAGGATGCGGTCCATCCCGTCCTCGGCGACCTCGATGCCGGTCAGGCGCGCGACCTCCGAGGGCGGAAAGGCGATGACGGTCGGCGCCTTCTCGACGCTGCCCGCCAGCGCGATCTCGCTCGGCTCGCCGCCACAGGCTTCGAGGATGAGCCGCGTCGCAAGCTCGAGGCCCGGCAGGGTCGAGGCCGGATCGACGCCCCGCTCGAAGCGGTAGCGGGCATCCGAGGTGATGTTCGTCTTGCGCCCCGTGCGCGCCGTGCGCAGCGGATCGAAGAGCGCGCTTTCGATCAGCACCTCCGTCGTCTCTTCGGTGCAGCCCGAATATTCTCCGCCCATCACGCCGCCGAGCCCGAGGACCCGCGCATCGTCCGCGATGACGCACATCGTCCCGTCGACCTCATAGGTCTTGCCGTCGAGCGCCTCGAAGCTTTCGCCCTCGGCCCCGAGCCGGGCGCGGACCGTGCCGGTCAGCTTGTCTGCGTCATAGGCGTGGAGCGGCCGGGCGCGGTCATAGGAGAGGAAGTTCGTCACATCGACCAGCGCATTGATCGGGCGCAGCCCGATGGCGCGAAGCCGCGCCTGGAGCCATTGCGGCGAGGGGCCGTTCCTCACGCCGCGGATCAGGCGCGAAGCGAAGGCGGGGCAGGCCTCCTCGTCGTCGATCTCCACCGGCACAGGCTGAGCGAAGGCCCCTTCGACCGGTTCGGGCGCTTGCGTGACCAGATCGCCGATCCCGGCGGCGGCGAGGTCGCACGCCACGCCGTCGACGCCGTTCGTATCGGGACGATTGGGCGTCACCTCGAAGTCGATGACGGGATCGTCCGCGCCGAGAATGCCTGCGACCGGCGCGCCGACCTCTGCCGTCTCCGGCAGCTCGAGAATGCCGTCATGGCCCTCGCCGACCTCCAGCTCCTTGGCCGAGCAGAGCATGCCGAAGCTTTCGACGCCGCGGATTTTGGCCTTGGTCAGCGTCGTGTCGATGCCCGGGACATAGGCGCCGACCGGCGCATAGGCGACTTTGATCCCCTCGCGCGCATTGGGCGCGCCGCAGACGATCTGCTGGTCGCCGTCTCTGGTCTCGACCGTGCAGACCTGCAGCTTGTCGGCGTCCGGATGCTTTTCCGCCGAACGCACATAGCCGACCGTCACCGGGCTGAGCGCCGCGGCGGGGTCCGTCACCTCCTCGACCTCGAGCCCCACGCGCACCATGGCGTCCGTGATCTCGGCGAGAGAGGCGTCCGTGCGCAAGTGATCCTTCAGCCAGGACAGGGAGAATTTCATTCTGGTTGCTCATTAAGTTGAGGCATCTGCCTACGCGGCAAGCCGGTCTGGACACCATCTATGTGCTCGAACAGAGCTGGCCTCACAGACCAGCCCATAGGGTCGAGAATTACTTCGACCCCCTCGCGACGAGCTAGTTTGGCAGTCGTCACAAAGTCGCTGTCGCCAGCGACTAAAATGATGATATTTGCCTGCCGTTTCAGCGTGATCGATGCCATATCGGTGCCGATACGCATGTCGACTCCCTTCTGGCGCAATCCGAACTCAAAATGGTCGTCAGTTAGATCGGTTGGCAAGAGTTCCTGCCGGGCTACAGCCTTGGAAGCTTTCTCCGACAGGCGCCAACCATGCTCTCTATATACATCGCCAAGCCGAACCGCGAATTTTCGTGTCTGACGAAGCTCTGCGTGAAGCCTATTGCGGAAGTCAGCTTCCGGTGTTTTCGAGTAGTCCAACCTCTGTCGTGATACAGGACGTTCAGTCGACCCTTCGAATGGTTTAGCGTCGTAGTAGAATGCGCGGTAAAGCAGCGACCAGTGGCTCGAAGCGCAGTAGGTTCGGTTGAGGCGGTACAGGTGCCCCCCAACTAATTTATTTAGTGCATCTGCTGTGCTTGCAGGATCCGCCCCTTTCAAGTCAGGGCGCAAGGATGGGAGCCGTTTAAGAAAAAAGCCCCCGTCAATAAGAACGGCTACTCGAGGTCGGTCGTACATAAGTTGCCCCCTGGTTTCGGACAGGCCCGGAATCGCTGGCTCTCACCAGGGGCCCGCGTACTCCCAGGGGGCGGATAGACGTCATTTAAACACCGATTCGCAGCCTGGGAATTAATTTCTCTCGCTTCACGGAGATGTTTTTTCCGTTTCTCGCGGCAGCGGCGCGGGGCGCCCCTGCTCGTCGAGATGCACATAGGTGAAATCGGCCTGGGTGACCTTTTCGCGGTCCCCGATCAGGCCGCGCCGCACCCAGGCCTCGATGCGGATGGTCACCGAGGTGCGCCCGCGGCGCACCGCTCGGTCATAGATGCACAACACGTCGCCGACCTTCACCGGCGCGACGAAATGCATGGAATCGACTGCCACGGTCACGACGCGGCCGCCGGCCAGCTCCGCCGCCATCAGGCTGCCGGCGATGTCCATCTGGCTCATCACATAGCCGCCGAAGACATCGCCCGCGCCGTTGAGGTCGGCGGGCATGGGCATGACGCGGATGGCGAGTTCGCCTTGGGGTTCTTCGGTCTCAGGCATCCTCGCCTCCTTCCTCCGCCCCGCGAGAGGCGGTGTAGCTGTCCCAGATCGCCTCGACGGGGTCCCCGCCGGCCTCGCACTCGGCGACCGGTTCGGGACGGGCCGCCGCGGGGGACCCTTCGCCCTCGGTCCGCTCGAAGCATTTGTCGAAGACCGAGCAATAGCAGAGCGTCAGGCGCATGGCGTCGTAATTGGTGGTCGCCTCCTCGCGCATGAAGGCTTCGAGTAGAGCCCTGTTCTCCGGCGTGTCGTCCCACTCGAAGCGCATGATCTGGCGCTGCTCGCCGGGCGAGAAGAAGCCGCGCACGGCGGTGAAGCTGAAATCCGCCCGCTCGCCCAGCTCCTCGTTCAGCACAGCGCCCGCAAAGGCGTCATAGGTCGAAAGAACTTCCTCGCCGCTCGCCATCTCCGCCGCCTCGACGAAGGCGATGCCGTGCCCGGTATTACGCACGTCGATCGCCACGCGCAGGTCGTCCGGCGCCGTGCTGACCGTCGCGCGGACATCCATCAGCGGCATGAAGCTCGCCTCCTGGCTGCGCCGCATGAGCCGCGCCTCGTCCCAGGAAACGACGACGGCGACCACGCTGGTTACCAGCGCGGAGACCGCCATCACCGTGTTCGCGTTGACGTTCCCGAGCCAGCGCCGCATGTCACTCTCCCGGCTTGAACCCGTAATGCTCGATCCAGCGCGTATCGGCCGCGAAGAAGTCGCGCAGGTCCGGAATGCCGTATTTCAGCATTGCGAGCCGGTCGACGCCGACCCCGAAGGCGAAGCCCTGATACTCTTCCGGGTCGAGGCCGCAGGCCGTCAGCACGTTGGGATGCACCATCCCGCAGCCCAGGATCTCCATCCAGTCCCCGCCCGTGCCGATCTCGATCCTCTCGCCGTCGCGGGCATAGCCGACATCCATCTCCGCCGAGGGTTCGGTGAAGGGAAAGAAGTGCGGCCGGAAGCGGGTCTTCACCTCGTCCACCTCGAAGAAGGCCTTGAGGAAGGCTTCGAGCGTGCCCTTGAGGTGGCCCATATTCGTGTTCTTGTCGATCACCAGCCCCTCGACCTGGTGGAACATGGGCGTATGCGTCTGATCGCTGTCGCAGCGGAAGGTGCGGCCCGGCGCGATGATCCGGATCGGCGGCTTCTCCTTGAGCATGGTGCGCACCTGCACCGGGCTCGTATGCGTGCGCAGAAGCATGCGCGAGCCGTCATCCTTGGGCTCGAAGAAGAAGGTGTCGTGCATCTCCCGCGCGGGATGGCCCTCGGGGAAGTTGAGCGCGGTGAAATTGTGGAAGTCGTCCTCGACATCCGGCCCCTCGCGCACCTCGAAGCCCATCGCCGCGAAGATCGCCTCGACCTCCTCGAAGACGCGGGTGACGGGGTGGATGCGCCCGCGCGGCGGCAGCGCGACGGGCAGGGTGACGTCGACCGCCTCCTCCTCGAGCTGCCGGGCCAGCGCCTCCGTCTCGAGCACCGCCTTGCGCGCGCCGATCTTCTCGCCGACCCGCTGCTTGAGGCTGTTCAGGCGCGGCCCCGCCTCCTTGCGCTCTTCCGGCGTCATCCGGCCGAGCGTCTTCATGCGTTCGGATACGAGGCCCTTCTTGCCGAGGGCGGAAACGCGCACCTCTTCGAGCGCGCGGATATCCGCTGCGGCATCGATGCGGGCGGTGATGTCGTCTTCGAGGCGGCTGAGATCGTCCATGCGGGCCTGATGCCCAAATGCGCCGCGCGAGACAAGCGCAAGGCGCGTCAGGACGGCGCCCGCTGCGCCCCGCGATAGTGCCTCACCGCGTCCTTGGGCCCGAAATCCGTGCCGGTCTTGCGGCCGAGGAAATAGACCCCGCTCGCCCCGTCCACCGCATAGGTCTCGGGCACCAGCCGATCGAGATATTGCGTCCAGAAGAAGAGGAGCTTCGCCGCCTTGCCGGCCGCGCGGGAGCGGAAGACGCTGCGCGCGAGGTAATCCGCCGACCACATGAATTGCAGGCCCGGCCCGCCATTGGACCCGGAGGCCAGCGTCTCGAAGCGCCGGAAGAGATAGCGGTGCCCGCTTTCGGTGAAGCGGGTGAAGTCATAGGCGCCTTCATGGACCTGCTGCATGAAGGGCGTCTCGGCATAGACGACGCCGCCGGGCTTCAGGACCCGCTCGATCTCTTCGGCCACCCGCCAGGGCTCCAGCACATGTTCGAGCACGGCCTGGATGACCACGCCGTCAAAGCTCTCATCGGCGAGCGGGATCGCATGGGCGTCGCCCACGAACTGCGTATAGGGGGAGGCGTAGATATCGAAGGCGACGACCGACAGGTCCGGCTCGTCATAGATCGGGGCGAGGCCGCGGCCGATGCTGCCCCCGCCGATGACGAGCACGCGCGGCCGCTCCGCCCTCTCCTTCACCGCCGCGATGAAGCGGGCGACGTTGTGCTGCGTGCCGTCCTTTTCGGGAGAAAGCAGCGACTTCACCATCCCGGCCGCGCCGCGATAATCCTGCCGCTCGACCTTGGAGGCGCCATGCGTCGCAAGGGTCTCCTCCTCGTCGAGGACCGAACGGTCGAAATCGACGAGGAAGGGGGTGTCCGAGAGGAGAGCGTAGCGCGGCGCTTCGCCCTCCCCTTCGGATATCAGCCATCCCGCCCCGTCCGTCCGGAGGGGGCGTCCCGTGCGAGGGCAGCGATAGAGCTCGCGGACCTCGGCGGGAGGGGCGAGAGGCATGGTGCCGCGCCTTAGGCCAGCGCGCCTTTCGCCTTCTCGACGAACCCGGCGAATGCGGCGGGTTCGCGAGCGGCGATCTCGGCGAGCATCTTGCGGTCGACCTCGATGCCGGCCTTGGAAAGCCCGGACATGAAGACCGAATAGGTCATGCCGTGCTCGCGCGCCGCGGCGTTGATCCGCTGGATCCACAGAGAGCGGAAATTGCGCTTGCGGGCCTTGCGGTCGCGATAGGCGTACTGGCCGGCCTTCTCGACCGCCTGATTGGCGACGCGGAAGGTGTTCTTGCGCCGGCCCCTATAGCCTTTGGCGTTCTTGATGACCTTGCGGTGACGGGCGTGGGCGGAGGTGCCGCCGGTGACTCGTGCCATGGTTCAGACCTCCTTCAGCGCGCGTAGGGCATGTATTTCTTGACGATGGCCTGATCGGCCTCCGCCATGACGGTGGTGCCGCGCTTCTGGCGGATCTGCTTGGGCGTGCGCTTGATCATGCCGTGGCGCTTGCCGGTCTGACCGCATTTGATCTTGCCGGACCCGGTGATCTTGAAGCGCTTCTTGGCGCCCGATTTCGTCTTGAGCTTGGGCATTTGGACCTCTTGGGGTTGGGTGCGGCCGCCGAGGCATGCCTGAAGCCAGGCGGCCGGAAAGGCGGGGGTTATACCCACGCCTCACGAAAGCGCAAGCAGGCCGCTCAACCCGCCAGCGCGGCGCCGAGGCGCGGCAGGCCGACGGCCAGCACGACCGACACGATCAGGCCGAACAGCGCCTTGCCCGCGTCCGAGGCGACGATCTTCGAGGTCGCGCCCACGCTGCGGACCTGGGACAAGGTGGCGATGGCGTATTCGCGCCCGGCGATCAGGCCGAGGAAGACCCAGGTGGTCGACATCGGGATGTCGTTGAGTTCCTTGAAGTACCAGAGGAGCGAGGCATAGGTGAAGTCGATGATCGTCGCCGAGCGGATGTCGGTGACGGCCGTCTTGGAGCGCAGGATGCGCTGCACCGGGCCGCCCCTGTTGGCGAAGGTGATGCCGAGCAGCACCACGATCACCGCCATCGCCGTGAAGGACTGGGCCGCATTGAGCTGCCGCGGCAGGAAGACGAAGATGTTGGCGAAGTCCTGCATCAGCCATACGCCCCACAGATAGGCGGTGGTGGTCCATTGCGCGGCGACCCAGATCGTGCCGCGCGGGCGGTCCTCGGTCTTGCGGAAATAGCGCTCCAGCGTCGGGGTCAGGATCGCGTAGAGGACGCCGCCCACGACGAAGGCCAGGATGTAGCCGATCCCCGACTTGACCAGCATGGAGTTGAGGCCGGCGGCGGTCGCGAAGATGGTGAGGACGAGGAAGGTCGTGGAGACCGGAATGCCGAAGCGCGTCAGCAGGAGGAGGACGAGCGGCGGAATGGTATGATACCACTGCACCTCGAAAACGGGATATTTGCTCGTATTCGACAGGCGCCCGAAGGACGGATCACCCGAATTGACGATCCAGCCATAGGTGAAGACCGCCACCAGCACGACCGCCGCGAAGGCGAAGAGCAGCGTCCAGTGGACATGCCGGTTCGAGTTGATGAACGTGCCGAGGGTCTGAAGGGCGTCGTTCCCGACGACCGCATAGGCTGCGAAGAGAAAGCCCAGCGCGGCCCAAATCTCGATACCGACGACCATTTACGCCCCGCGTTTCCTGCCCAAGCTTCTGTCGCATCCCGCCCGTCCGGCGCCGCTAGCGCGGGGGTGCAACGGTTTCGTGACAGCCCGCCCTGCCAGATTCGCCGCCGCGCTTCAGCCCCGCCTGCGCTTGAGGAAGACATAGAAGGCGCCCCTGCCGCCATGCTTCTGATGCGCCTGCCGAACGGACGCGATCCGCTCGGAAAGCGGCGCCTCCTCCACCCAGTCGAGGAAACGGCGGCGCAGTATGCCGCGCGGGGCTTCGGCGAAGGGCACGGCGGGGGCGTCGCTGCCCTTGCCGGTGACGACGAGAAGCGTCCTCGCGCCATTGGCGGCGGCGAAGCCCACGAAGCTGACGAGCCGCGCATAGGCCGCCGCCTGCGTCATGCCGTGAAGGTCGAGCGTCGCGTCGATTTCGCGGCGGCCGCGCGCGACGCGGCGGGCGAGCTTGGGGTCCCCGCCATCGAGCTTCGCCGGCGGCGGCGGCGGCGCTGCCCGCTGCGGCGGCGGCGCAGGCGGCCCGGCCGTCTTCCGGCGGCGCACGGGACCGGCCGGCGGCGGCGGAGCCTCGGGAAGGCTTTCCGGGCCTGAGCCGGGATTCGGAGCGGGCGCGGGATCGAGCGGCGTCACGCTTTCCGCGACGGCCTGCCAGAGCGCCCGTTCGGAGGCGCTGAGGCGGCGTCCCCTGCCCTCACGCCGCCGCATCGAACAGCCGTTCCGCGAGCGGTTCCGGCAGCAGAACGATGAGGCGCCCTTCGGCCTTCATCGTTCCGGCCAGCGCGGCGGCCCCCTCTCCCGCGCCATAGAAGACATCGCCGCGCACAGGCCCGCGGATGGCGCCGCCAGTGTCCTGCGCGACCATCAGCCGGGCGAGAGCGGGATTGTCGGCGCTCGGCCGGGTGGCGAGCCAGACGGGCGCGCCCATCGCGTGGAAGCGGCGGTCGACGGCGAGGCTGCGCCCCGGCGTCAGCTGCACGCCCTGCGCGCCAAGCGGCCCGAGCGCCTCGTCTTGAAGCGAGAGCGCGCGGAAGAAGACATAGGAGGGGTTCGAATGCCGCACGCGGGCCGCGTCTTCGGGCGCGGCTTGGGCGAGCCAGCTGCGGATCGACTGCATCGAGACGTCTTCGAGCGCGAGATGGCCCTCCTCGACGAGAGTCTTGCCGATGGCGACATAGGGGCGCCCGTTCTTGGCCGCATAGCCCACGCGCAGGCTTTCCCCGTCGGGGAAGACGAGCCGGCCCGACCCCTGGATCTGCAAGAAGAGGAGGTCATTGGGATCGACGAAGCCGAGCGCTTCGGCGCTCTCCGGCGGCTCCGCGGCGAGCGCCTGCGCATCGTCATAGGGCACGAAGCGGTTTCCCTGCACGCGCCCCACGATGTCCTGTCCGCGCAGGCCCTCCTTGAAGGCGCCGAGATCGGCGGTGAGGAGATCGTCAGGCCGCGTGAGGACAGGAGCGTCGCGCAAGCCCTGCGCCGCGCGGCGGGCGGGATAGCTCGGTTCGAAATAGCCGGTGAAGAGGCTGGCCTCGGCCGTGATCTCGACCGGCCGGAAGGCGCTCTCGAAGAAGGCGCGCACGGCATCGGCATCGGCTGCCCGCTCGGCCAGATCCGCCGCCTCCTCGCAGGCGGGCCGCCAGTCGGCCACTCTGCCCGAAAGGCTTCCGACGCCCTCATGGCCGAGCTGCTCGACCGGGTTGGCGGGCGCATCGTCCGGGCGCTTCAGGAGCGCTTCGCAGGAGCGCAGGAAGACCGGCAGCGCGTCTTCCACGGCATCGGCCCGCCAGCCGGGCAGCGCGGCGAAGCGCAAGGGGCGAAGGCCGAAAGGCGGCTCTGCGGCAACCTCTTCGGCCGGCCTCTCGCCTGTCGGCGAGAGGAGCTCGAACAGGGCGAGGACGGTAAGAACGGCGGCCGCCGCCCCGCCCGGCAGGAACAGGCGACGCATGGCTCAGGCGGCCGGCGCGGCGCCGTCCGTGGCGACGAGTGTCCAGTTGGGGTCCCGCGCGCCGAGCTTGCGCGCGAAGGTCCAGCGGTCGCGCACGGCGTCGATCCGGTTGGGATCGCCGTCGATCACCTCGCCCTCGGCATTGCGCGTGACGCGGATCTGGTCGGAGCGGTAATCGACCGTCACCTCGATATGCGCGCTCTGGCGGTGGGCCTCGACGACCTCCGCGCGCTCGATGCCGACAAAGGTGACCTCCATCGTCTGGCCCGCACCCCTGCGCCCGTCGATGGCGACCTCGAACGCCTTGCGCACGCTCGGATCGACATAGGGCGCGACCTCGGACAGGTCGCCCTCGGCAAAGGCGGTGACGATCATCTCATAGGCGGCCTTGGCGCCTTCCTCGAACTCGCGCGGATCGAAAGAGGCGTCGTCCTCGCGCACCGTGCGCACCCAGGCGGGGACGGGCCCCTTGGGCTCAGGACGGGGCTCGGGCTCCTCGGCGGCGGCGGCGTTTTCCGAAGGGCGCGGAGCGAGACTCGGACGCTCGCCCTCCTCGGGCTCGTGCCCGCCCTTGGTGCCGAGCACGGAGAAGAGGCGGTAGCTCAGGAAAGCCGCCAAAGCGGCGAAGAAGATGAGGCTCGGGTCCATGGGATCCTTCGGGCAGGCCGGTCTGCCCCCTCGTTACCTGTTACGAACGTCATATGTAAGACCGAGGTTCCGATCCGCTGCCCCCGACGTTCTGAAGAGGCCTTCATGTTCTACCTTCTCCTCGGCCTTCTGGTCATCCTGCCGATCGCCGAGATCGCCGTCATCGTCGAGGTCGGCCAGGCGACCAACTGGCTCGTGGTCGTCCTCCTGACCATCCTGACCGCGGCGCTCGGCGCGGCGCTGATCCGCTGGCAGGGCCTCAACGCCCTCAAGGAGTACCGGGCCGCCGCGGCCCGGCGCGAGGTCCCGGTCGGCGCGGCCGTCGACGGGGTGAGCCTGCTGCTCGCCGCGCCCCTGATGATGACGCCGGGCTTCATCACCGACGCCTTCGGCTTCGCCCTTCTGATTCCGCCGGTGCGGCGCACGGTCGCGAGGGCGCTCCTGCGGCGCGTGAAGCGCGGGATCGACCGGGGACAGGTGCGGATCATCCGCCGCTGAGCATCGATGCCGTCTCATGGCGCGTTGACTTGCCACGGTGCCTCCGTAGTGTCCGCCGGCCTATAGTCGGAACACACGCATGTCACAGTCTTCTGCCGATACCCGGCCGCGCGCTGCGGCCTCCGCCGTAAGGATGAAGCGGGCTGGGCGCGACGCGCCGCTCTCGCCGCACCTGTCGATCTGGCGCTGGACCCCGGTCAACACGACCTCGATCCTGCACCGCGCGACGGGCATCGCCAATGCCGCGGGTGCCACGCTTCTCGCCGCCTGGCTCGCCTGCGGCGCGATCGGCGAGGGCGCCTATGACGTGGCGACCGCGATCCTCGGCTCGCCCATCGGCCTTCTGATCCTCTTCGCCTTCACCCTCTCGGTGATCTACCACATGACCAACGGCATCCGGCACCTGATCTGGGATTCGGGCCACATGATCGGCAAGGCGGGGCGCGGCACCTCGGCCTATGCGGTCTACGGCATCGCTCTTGTCCTGACGATCCTGGTCTGGATCGCCGCCTTCACGCTCGCGGGGGCCTGAGCCATGGCATCGAAAGCCACGAACCATTTCGTCATGCAGCGCCTGACGGCGATGATCCAGGTCCCGCTGGTGATCTGGCTCATCATCGCCGTCGTCGGCCATGCCCGCGACACCCATGCCGAGTTCCTCGCCTGGGTCTCCAGCCCGCTGACGGCGATCCTGCTGGTCGTGCTGATCCTGTCGATCAGCTACCACCTGCGGCTCGGCCTCGGCGAGGTCGTGGACGACTATGTCCACGAGAAGAAGCGGCTCAAGACCGGCCAGACCCTCGTCTCCCTCTACGCCCTGGCGGTCGGCGCCGTCGCGCTGTTCTCCGTCATCGCCATCACCCTGATTGCCTGAGGCTTTCCCATGAGTGCCACTTTGCCCAGCTCGAAATACGAGATCGTCGACCACGCCTATGACGTGGTCGTGGTCGGCGCGGGCGGCGCCGGCCTGCGCGCCACGCTCGGCGCGGCCCAAGCGGGCCTCAAGACCGCCTGCGTGACAAAGGTCTTCCCGACCCGCTCCCACACCGTCGCGGCGCAGGGCGGCATCTCGGCGAGCCTCGGGAACATGGGCGAGGATGACTGGCGCTGGCACATGTACGACACCGTCAAGGGGTCGGACTGGCTGGGCGACCAGGATTCGATCGAATATCTGTGCAAGCACGCGCCCGCCGCCGTCTATGAGCTCGAGCATTGGGGCGTGCCCTTCTCGCGCACCGAGGAAGGCAAGATCTACCAGCGCGCCTTCGGCGGCATGACCAAGAATTTCGGCGAAGGCCCGGTGCAGCGCACCTGCGCCGCCGCCGACAGGACCGGCCACGCCATCCTGCACACGCTCTACGGCCAGGCCGTCCGCCGCCAGGCGCAGTTCTTCATCGAGTATTTCGCGCTCGACCTCATCATGGAAGACGGCGAGTGCCGCGGCGTGATGACCTGGAATCTCGAGGACGGCACGATCCACAGATTCCGCGCCAAGATGGTCATCCTGGCGACCGGCGGCTACGGCCGGGCCTATTTCTCCTGCACCTCGGCCCACACCTGCACGGGCGACGGCAATGCCATGGTCCTGCGCGCAGGGCTCCCGCTCCAGGACATGGAATTCGTCCAGTTCCACCCCACCGGCATTTACGGCGCGGGCTGCCTCATCACCGAGGGCGCGCGCGGCGAGGGCGGCTACCTCACCAATGGCGAGGGCGAGCGCTTCATGGAGCGCTATGCGCCCTCCGCCAAGGACCTCGCCTCCCGCGATGTCGTCAGCCGCGCCATGACCATGGAGATCCGCGACGGCCGCGGCGTGGGCGAGCACAAGGATCACATCCACCTCAACCTCAACCACATCCCGGCCGAAACGCTCGCCGAGCGCCTGCCCGGCATCTCCGAGACGGCGCGCATCTTCTCCGGCGTCGACGTCACCAAGGAGCCGATTCCGGTCCTGCCGACCGTCCACTACAATATGGGCGGCATCCCCACGAACTACTGGGGCGAGGTCGTCACCAAGGAGGGCGAGGATTCCAACAAGGTCGTCCCCGGCCTGATGGCGATCGGCGAGGCGGGCTGCGTCTCGGTCCACGGCGCGAACCGCCTGGGCTCGAACTCGCTCATCGACCTCGTCGTCTTCGGCCGCGCGGCGGGCCTTCGCTGCGCCGAGATCCTCGATCCGAACGAGCCGATCCCCGAATTCAGGAACGGCGCGGGCGACAAGGCGCTCGACCGCCTCGACCGCTTCCGCCACGCCAGCGGCTCCACCCCGACCGCCGAGCTTCGCCTCAACATGCAGAAGGTGATGCAGAACAATGCCGCCGTCTTCCGCACCGGCGAGACGCTGGCCGAGGGCAGAGAGAAGATTCGCGGCGTCGAGCGCGGCCTGCCGGACGTCTCGGTGACCGACCGCACGATGATCTGGAACACCGACCTCGTCGAGACGCTCGAATTCGACAACCTGATCAGCCAGGCCATCGTGACGATGGACTCGGCGGCGAACCGGACGGAAAGCCGCGGCGCCCATGCCCGCGAGGACTTCCCCGACCGGAACGACGACGAGTGGATGAAGCACACCATCGCCTGGTACGAGGACGGCGACACCGACATCGACTACCGCCCGGTGCACACTTGGACCATGTCGAACGAGATCAGCTATATCGAGCCGAAGAAGCGCGTCTACTGAACGAGCGCTTCACCGGACTGGAAAAGCCCCGCCGCTGGCGGGGCTTTTTTATTCCCGGCAGCGCTCTGCAAGCGGCTATGGCAGGACGGATGTCACTTCGGTAATGGTGCGGCGGAAGGGGCTTTCATGAAGACGAGATTCATCCTGCTGGCCGGGCTCTGCGCCTGCGCATCCACCGGCGAGCCGCTGCCCGCTCCGCAAGAAGAGGAACGGGTCTACAGTCCCGTCGCGATCCGGGAGCCGACCGCTGCCGCCGACTCTCCCCTGATCGCGCGCTTCGTCAGGAGCCACGTCTATGACGAGACGCTGATGCGGTATGTGCCCCGGCCGGAGGACCGGCCCTATTCGGGCGAATTCGACGACGTGATCGCGAGTAGGAGCTATCTGCCGCTCGTCCGGTTCCCGCCGCAGGATTTCGAGAACTGCCGCGGCAGCGCGAAGGCGTCTGTGCATCTGCGCTTCGACGTCCTGCCGTCCGGCCGCACCGGGAATATCGAGATCGTGGACAGCACGGATGCGTGCTACGGACACAGCGCCGCGGAAGCCGTCGGCCGGTGGCTCTATCAGCCCGCCCGGACGCGCGAAGGCGGACTGACGGTGACGGGCGTCGAGACGACCGTGAGCTTCGACTTTCAGAGCTAGAGCGAACCGCTCCTACTCCCCCGCCACGAACAGCTCGAGGAACTTCGCGGCCAGCGGGTTCTTCTCGATCTGCGCCTTGGTCAGCGTGTCGATCTCGGTCCTGATGCCGTCCGTATTGCCCAGGGCCACGAGCGTCCAGCCGTCATCGGGCGCCTTGAGGAGCAGCCCGGCATAGGCGTCGGGCCACCAGCCGCCATGCCAGACCAGGCGGTGCCCCTGCCAGTCCTGCACGAACCAGCCATTCGCATAGGGCGCGGGCTCGCCATCCGGATCCCGCGGCGGCGTCCACATCGCCTCGCGCAGCGCGGGCGGGAGGATCCGTCCCTCGTCGAGCGCCACCGAATAGGCTGCGAGGTCTTCCGCGCTGGCGATGATGCCGGAACTTGCATTGAGTTCGGGATTGGGCAGCACCGAAGGCGCCAGGCCGTCGGACTGTTCCGGCGCATGGCGGAAGGGCGGCGCGAGGTGGGTCAGGGCTGCGGCCCCTTCGGCATCCCGCCATCCGGCCGCGACGCTGTTCAGGCCGGCGGGCTCGATCACATAGGTCCGCATCCAGTCGCGCCAGGAGCGGTCCGTGTTCTCCTCGACCCAATTCGAGAGCCGCCCGAAGACGACCGGGTTATAGAAGAAGGACGTGCCCGGCTCGCCCTGCACGCGGTTCTGGAGGACCTGGCGCAGCGTGATCGGTCCCTCGCAGCGCACGGGTTCGACCGTGCGGCCATCGTCGAGCGTTCCGCCGCCGAAGATGATGCCGCTGCCGCCGAGCCACTCGCAGCGGCCGTCCCAATCGCTCAGCGTGGTGAAGTCGGCATCGAGGTCGATGTGCCCGTCCGCCTCCATGGCGAGCAGGGTCGCGGCGGTGAAGGTCTTGGTGATCGACGCGGCGAGATAGGAGGTCTGCGGCGTGGTCGGCTCCTCCGCGTCATGGTCCTGCCAGCCGAGGCTCTCGGTCATGACGATCTCGCCGTCCTTCGCGAGCGCGACCGAGAAGCTGAGGACCGCGTTCTCCTGCCGGAACTCTCGCAGGAAGTCGCGGAACGCCTCGATGCGCTCGGTCGGCACTTCGGCGCCGCTCGCCGGGGCGATCATGGCCGCACCGAGCAGCAGCGCCGCGATTGCCGATTTCATATCTACCCCCTCATGGTCCTCTGATGGTCGATGCATAGCGCACACCGCGCGGCGAGCGACCATACCATGCAGCGTCCGATGCGGCGGGCGCCACCGGGCTTCACCCCCTGCGCAAGCGGCCCGCCGCTGCACGCGTCCGTTCGTCCCGAAATGGGCCCCGGCGCGGGGGCCGGGGTGACAGCGGGTAAAGCGCGGCGTCACCCCGGCCGGAGCGCAGCGGAGAGCCGGGGCCCATCTCGGACCAGCGGGCGCTGCGCACGATGTGGCGGGCGGCGCCGGGCGATGGTGGATCATGATCCACCCTACTTGTCCCCGCAGCCTCCACATGGCGCATACTCACCCCTCGCGCCGGGAGAGGGCTGTGCGGGATCCATCACCGCTCTGCCCGGCGCCGCGGAGCCTGCGTGCCCGTCACTCGTGACGGGGATGGCACGCGCCGGGCGAGCTCCGGAGGGGCCCCGGCGAGAGGCTGAAGAGCCGAAAGGGCCTCGCGCCGCGCGCGGCGAGGGTGTGGGAAGCCCGAACCGAGCCGACACAGTATTCATAGACCCTCCGTCGGCACGGAAGCCGCGCGCGGGACCCTCATCTTCTGCAAAACCGGCTCGGACGGATGATGACGGCTGCGCGGAGCTCACCGGCGGCACCGACGCATGGTGGATCATGATCCACCCTACGAGCCGCTCCGTGCCCGCCACCTGCGCCCCCTCTCCCCGCGGAGCGAGCGACGTCCAGGAGCGAGCCGGGCCGCAAGGCCCGTCGCCGCAGGCGTCAGCACCAGGAATGCGCGACGTCCAGGAGCGAGCCGGCAGCTCCGCTGCCGTCGCCGCAGGCGTCAGCAGATAGGAGAGACAATTCGCGCTTTGCACTGCAGCGTGCGCCCGGCTAGTCAGGCAGCGAAGAACACCGAACACGAAGGCATAGGGGCCCGATGGTCGAACTCACGCTTCCGCGCAATTCCAAGGTCAACGGCAAGGGACGCACCTTCAGAAGCGACCGCGCCGGAAACGGCGCGACTGCGCTCCGGACGGTGAAGGTCTATCGTTACGACCCCGAAACCGACGAGAACCCGCGTCTCGATACCTATGAGCTGGACGTGTCCGGCGTCTCCATGGTTCTGGACGT
The DNA here is from genome assembly GCF_000733125.1 of Parvularcula oceani. Lineage (GTDB taxonomy): Bacteria > Pseudomonadota > Alphaproteobacteria > Caulobacterales > Parvularculaceae > Parvularcula > Parvularcula oceani. The sequence goes on from NZ_JPHU01000002.1 coordinate 235,302, forward strand.
CCTGATCAAGATCAAGTCCGAGCTCGATCCCACCCTCGCCTTCCGCCGCTCCTGCCGCGAAGGGGTGTGCGGCTCCTGCGCCTTCAACATCAACGGCACGAATGCGCTCGCCTGCACGACCGGGCTCGACGAGCTCAAGGGCGGGACGATCACCATCTATCCGCTGCCGCACATGCCGGTGGTCAAGGATCTCGTCTGCGACCTGTCGAAATTCTACGAGCAGCACGCCGCGATCCAGCCTTGGCTGCAAAGCGCGGCGGAGCCGGAGACCGAGCACCTGCAGAGCCCGGAGGAGCGCGCCAAGCTCGACGGCCTTTACGAGTGCATCCTCTGCGCCTGCTGCTCGACCTCCTGCCCCTCCTATTGGTGGAACGGGAACAAGGAGAACGATCAGGAATATCTCGGCCCGGCCGCGCTTCTCCAGGCGCATCGCTGGATCAAGGACAGCCGCGACGATGCCATCGATGACCGGCTGGCCTTCCTCGACGACACGTTCAAGCTCTATCGCTGCCACACCATCATGAACTGCGTTCAGGTGTGCCCGAAGGGCCTGAACCCGGCAGAGGCCATCGCCGAGATCAAGCGCCTCCAGGTCGAGCGCCGCTAAGCTGCGCCGAGCGCGCTTTCGAGGCGCTCGGCATCGACGTTTCCGCCCGACAGGGTGACGAGCGTCGTGCGGCCTGGCGTTTCGACCTGACCGTTCAGGAGCGCGGCGAAGGCCGCCGCGCCGCCCGGCTCGAGGACCACGCGCAGCTCTTCGAGGCCGAGGCGCATCGCGGCGAGGGCCTCGGCATCGGAGACCGTGACGCCGCGCGCGCCCCGCGCTTTGAGGATCGGGAAGGTCAGCTCGCCCGGCGTCCGAATGAGGAGGGCGTCGCAGATCGACCTCGCGCCGGGCATGTTCTCGCGCCGCTCGCCCGCTTCGAGCGAACGCCTCGTATCGTCGAACCCTTCGGGCTCCGCCGTGAGGATCGCGCAGCCCGGCGCCTCCCGCTCCAGCGCCAGCGCGATGCCCGAAGCGAGCCCGCCGCCCGAGCAGCAGATGACCGCCTGGTCGAGGGCGAGGCCCATCGCGCGCGCCTGCGCAGCCGCCTCGAGGCCGATCGTCCCCTGCCCTGCAATGGTCGCCGGATGATCATAGGGCGGGATCAGCGCCGCCCTCCGCTCGGCCGCGATCTCCGCCCCCATCTCCTCGCGGCTCTCGGTCTCGCGGTCGTAGAGGACGACCTCCGCGCCGTATTCGGCGGTCCGGCGGCGCTTCGTCTCGGGCGCATCCTTCGGCATGACGATCACCGCCGGAAGGCCCGTCAGCTTCGCGGCATAGGCCACGGCCTGCGCGTGATTGCCCGACGAATAGGCGACGACACCCCCTGCCCGCTCCTCCTCGGTCAGGCACAGGATCGCATTGAGCGCTCCGCGGATCTTGAACGAGCCCGTCAGCTGGAGGCATTCCGCCTTGAACAGCACCTTGCCCCCGAACCGTTCGTCCAGGCGCGGCGAATGCAGGAGCGGTGTCGGCAGGACCCGGCCCGACAGCCGCTCCGCTGCGGCATCGACATCGGAAACGGCGACCATGGCAATCCTCCTCGCTGCGGGGCGTGCTAGGATGGAGAACGCCCGGTTGCCAGCCGTCCTCCCCCGCCCTAGCTGCGCTTTCTGTGACAGGTCCTCTTTCCCGATACCACGCTCTTCTCGAGGACGACCGGCTCGACCCCGATCCGGCGCAGGAGGACGCCATGCAGGCGCTGCAGGCGCTTCATGACGCCCTCGAAGCCTATGAGCCGCCGCGCCTCACTCTCTTCGGCGGCCCGGATGCGCCCCGCGGCCTCTATCTGTGGGGCGGGGTCGGAGCAGGCAAAAGCCTTCTCATGGATCTCTTCTTCGAGACCGCGCCGGTGGAGGAGAAGCGGCGCGTTCACTTCCATGCCTTCATGCAGGAGGCGCACGGCCTGATCGGCCGCTGGCGCGGGCTCAGCGATTCCGAGCGGCGCAAGGACCCGAGCAGGGCCCGGCGCGCGCCGCTCGACGATCCCATTCCCCATGCGGCCAAGGCGCTCTTTTCGCGCGCCCGCCTTCTCTGCTTCGACGAATTCCAGGTCAGCGACGTCACCGATGCGATGATCATGAGCCGCCTCTTCGAGGCGCTGTGGGAGCGCGGCGCGGTGGTCGTCGCCACCTCGAACCGGGTGCCGGACGACCTTTACCTCAACGGCCTCAACCGCCAGCTCTTCCTGCCCTTCATCGAGACGTTGAAGGGCCATTGCCGGGTGATGGAGGTGAAGGCCGCCAGGGACTACCGGCTTGAGCGGCTGGAGCGTCAGCCGGTCTATCACGCGCCGCTCGGCGAGGAGGCCGAGGCGGCGATGGACCGCGCCTGGGCCGATCTGACGGCGGGCGCCGAGCCGCAGGAGACAACGCTTCGCGTCGGCAGCCGGGCCATACCGATCCCCTGTGCGGCGCGGGGTGCGGCCCGCGCAGGCTTTTCGGACTGGTGCCGAACAGCGCTCGGGGCCGCGGATTATCTCGAGATCGCCCGGACATACCAGGCGGTACTACTTGAAGGCGTGCCGGTGATGACGCCGCAGGACCGCAATGAGGCCAAGCGCTTCGTCACGCTGATCGACGCGCTCTACGAACATCGCTGCAAGCTGGTCATGTCCGCCGAGGCGGCGCCCGATGCGCTTTATGCTGCGGGCGATGGCAGCTTCGAGTTCGCCCGCACGGCGAGCCGCCTCCACGAGATGCAGTCGCGGGACTACCTCGCCCTGCCGCACCGGCAGGGCGAGGACGCCGCTCAGTCGTCGAGATAGGAATAGCTGGCGCCGGCGCCCTGTTCCCAGTCCGGCGTGATCCGGATGTAGTCCCGGATGCTGGTCTCACCGTCGGCGAGGAAGGAGGTGTCGAGGAAGTCCTGATAGACCTCGTCGGACACGGACCGCACCGCCCGCAGGATATGCGACAGATAGGTCGGGAAGGGCAGGACGTCGTCCCGCCACAGGCGGCCCGGGTAGTACTGCCCGACTCTGCGGTAATACTCGTCCTCGGTGACGCATTTGTTCAGGCGGTAGTCTTCGTCGGTGGTGCCCGTCGTCATCCGGGCGGGCGTCACCCGCCCCTCGGCATCGACGGTGTCGACCATCACCCAGCGATAGCGGTGCTCCCGCTCATAGAGCGCGAGGAAGTCCTCGTCGTCGCACTCGAAGCGGCAGCAGGTCATCTCGAAACCGGGCTCGGCCCGCGTCGAGCAGGCGGCGATGTCACGGCGATCCGGTGTCGCGCCATGGCGGGCGAAGAAGACGACCGCGACCTTGTCGAAGACGCGCTTGTAGCCGCGGACGGTGACGAGCTGGAAATCGCGGAGATTCGGCACGGTTTCCCGCGCCGAAGCCTCGCTGAGCAGTGATCCGTAACCGGCGACGACCGGCATCGGCTATTCGCCCGACATGGCGATCAGGCTGGCATTTCCGCCCGCCGCGGTGGTGTTGATCGTCACCGTCCGCTCCTCGCAGAAGCGGGTGAGATAGAGCGGGCCGCCCGCCTTGGGGCCGGTGCCAGAAAGGCCCCTGCCGCCGAAGGGCTGCACGCCGACGACCGCGCCGACCGTGTTCCGGTTGACGTAGACATTGCCCGCCGGCGCCCGGTGGACGATGCGCTCGATCCGTTCGTCGAGGCGGGTGTGCAGGCCGAAGGTGAGGCCGTATCCGGTCGAACCGATGGCGTCGAGCACGTCGTCGATCTGGTTGGACTTGTAGCGGACGATGTGCAGGATCGGACCGAAGGCCTCCTGATCGACGGCGCGAAGGTCGTCCATCTGCACGATGCGCGGCGCGAAGAACGTGCCTCCCTCCGGCGCCTTGCCTTCGTAGAGGACCTTGCCGCGTGACGAGACATCCTCCCAGTGCCTGGCGAGGCGGCCGCGCGCCTCTTCGTCGATGACCGGGCCGACATCGGTATTGGGATCGCCGGGATCGCCGAGTTCGAGCAGCTTCGCCGCGCCGATGATCATCTCGGTCATCAAGTCGGCGACGTCCTCCTGAAGGTAGAGGACCCGAAGGGCGGAACAGCGCTGGCCGGCGCTTCGGAAGGCCGAGCTGACGACGTCGTCGGCGACCTGCTCGGGCAGGGCGGTCGAGTCGACGATCATCGCGTTGATGCCGCCGGTTTCCGCGATCAGGGGCAGGATGCCGCCCTCGCGCTCGGCGAGCGTCCTGTTGATCGCCTTGGCCGTGCCGGTCGAGCCGGTGAAGGCGACGCCGTTGATCCGCTCGTCGGAGACCATGGCCGCGCCGACCTCGCCGCCGCCGAGGAGGAGGTTGCAGACCCCGGAGGGCACGCCCGCCTCGGCCATCAGCTCGACGGCCATTCTCGCCGTCAGCGGCGTCTGCTCGGCGGGCTTGGTGACCACGGTGCAGCCCGCGGCCATGGCCGCGACGGCCTGGCCGACGAAGATCGCCAGGGGGAAGTTCCACGGCGCGATGCAGGCGAAGACGCCACGGCCCTCGAGATAGAGAGTGTTCGTCTCGCCGACCGGCCCCGGCAGCTCGCGCGGCGCCATTAGGTCTTCCGCGCCATTGGCGTAGAAGCGGCAGAAATCGGCCGCCTCGCGCACCTCGGCGATGCCGTCATCGACGGTCTTGCCCGCCTCGCGGGCGAGGACGCCCAGAAGCCGGTCCCGGTTCGCTTCCAGGATGTCCGCATAGCGCCGGAGGATCTCCGCGCGCGCTTCGGGTCCGCGCCTGTCCCAGGCCGGGAAGGCGTCCCTCGCCGCGGTCACGGCGTCATGCACCGTCTCCTTCGTGGCCTCGCGCCACTGCCCCGCGGGCTCGCCGGTGACGGGGTTGAGGCTCGGCTTGACGGTTTCGCCGCCCGCATCTTTGCCGTTCACGATCGAGGCGATGGGCGCCGACGGCACGCCATAGCCCGCAACGGCCTGCATCAGCCCTTCGAGGTCGGGCCTGTATCCAAGCTCCGCGCCCGGGCTGTTGGGCCGCAGGGGGTAGAGCTTGAGCGGCATGCGGATCAGCGGATGCCTGACGGGCTCGCCCGCCTCGATCAGGCCCTTCAGCTCGTCGGCCGGCTGGCTGAGGAGGTCGTCATCGCTGACGCGCGGGTCGGCAACCTGCGCGACGAAGGAGGAATTGGCCGCATTCTCGAGCAGCCGCCGGACGAGATAGGCGAGAAGCTCCTTATAGCCGCCGACAGGCGCGTAGATGCGCACCGGAACGTGCGAATCCTTCAGCTCGTTGTCGTGCAGCACCTCGCCCATGCCGTGCAGGCGCTGGAACTCGTAACCGGCATCGGGCCCTTCGCCGCCCAGCTCGATCAGCGTCGCCATGGTCAGGGCATTGTGCGTCGCGAATTGCGGATAGAGATGCTCGCGCGCGTCGAGCAGCTTGCGAGCGCAGTCGTGATAGCAGAGATCGGTTGCGACCTTGCGCGTGAAGACCGGGAAGCTTTCGAGCCCCCGCTCCTGCGCGCGCTTGATCTCGGTATCCCAATAGGCGCCCTTCACGAGGCGCACCTTGAAGCGGCGATCGAGGCGCCGCGCCACGTCCTCGACATAGTCGATGACCTGCGGCGCCCGCTTCTGATAGGCCTGCACGGCGAGGCCGAAGCCGTCCCAGCCCGCCAGCCGCTCGTCGCTCGCCACCTTGGCGAAGACGTCGAGAGAGATTTCCAGCCGATCGGCCTCCTCGGCATCCACCGTGAAGCCCAGATCGTGCTCCTTGGCCGCCAGCGCCAGCGTCGTCAGGCGCGGCACCAGGTTCTCCATCACGTCCTTGCGGTTCTTGAGGAAGTAGCGCGGATGGATGGCGGACAGCTTGACCGAGATGCCGGAGCGGTCGGGCATGTCGCGGCCGATCTTGTCCGCGCGATTGCCGATCGCCTCGATCGCGGAGGCGTAGGCCTTGCAGTAGCGGATCGCGTCCGCCTCGGTGCGGGCGGCCTCGCCCAGCATGTCATAGGAGTAGCGGTAGCCCTTCTTCTCCTGCTTAGCGGCGCGCTTGAGCGCGTCCTCGATCGTCTCGCCGAGCACGAAATTGTGGCCCATGAAGTTCATGGCCTGGCGCGTGCCCTGGCGCACGACGGGGCTGCCCAGCCGCCTGACCATGCCGCGCAGGACCCCGCCCGGCGTCTCGCCGGGCGTCACGATCCGCGCGGAGAGTCCGATGCCCCAGGAGGCGGCCATCAGGAGCCATCCCTCGTCGCCGTCCGGCGCGTCCCAGTCGCCCGCGCCGAGCTTGTCCTCGATCAGGCGGTCCTGCGTGGCGGGGTCGGGCACGCGCAGAAGCGCCTCGGCCAGCACCATGAGGGCAAGGCCCTCCTTGGTGGAGAGCGCGTATTCCTGCATGAACTCTTCGAGGCCGGCGCCCTTGGGCGCCTTGCGGATGCGCTCGACATAGCCGCCCGCGCGCTTGCGGATCCGGGCCTCGAGAGCCGGATCGAGCTGGCTGCGGCTCAGCAGTTCCTCGACCAGCCTCTGGTCGGAAGGACAATAGTCGGCTTCGAAAAGGGGCATGGGCGCATCGGAGTAGGGCATGACGATCTCCTGACCATCACGACCTAGCGCGTCAACAAAAGTGTCAAACGGTTGCGTGAGCTACAGCTTCCATCCCCCGTGCAGCGCCGCGATGCCGCCGGTCAGGTTCTCGACCGAGACGCGGGAGAAGCCGGCCGCCTCCACCTCCGCGGCGAAGGCGCTCTGGGGCGGGAAGCGGCGAATGCTTTCGACGAGGTAGCGATAGCTTTCGGCATCGCCCGCCACCGCCTTCCCCAGGCGCGGGATCACGGCGTCCGAATAGGCGTCGTAGAGCGCCCCGAAGCCGGCCGTGACGGGGCGCGAGAATTCGAGGCAGAAGAAGCGCCCGCCCCGCCGCAGGACGCGCCGCGCCTCGGCCAGAGCCCGGTCGCGATGGGTGACGTTCCGGATTCCGAAGGCGATCGTGTAGGCATCGAAGCTGCCATCGGGGAAAGGCAGGCGCTCGGCGTCGCCGCACACGCGCGCCAGCCTGTCGCCCAGCGCGGCCGCATCCCGGCGCTCCCGGCCCGCCGCCATCATGGAATGGTTGATGTCGCAGATGACCGCGCGCGCTTGGGGGCGGCCGCGTGCGGGCCGCCCATCGGCGCGGCCGAGGAATCCGGCGGCGACGTCGCCCGTCCCCCCTGCGACATCCAGTAGCACCTGTCCCGGCTGCGGCGAGAGCCGGTCGAGCAGGACCTGCTTCCAGGCGCGGTGCACGCCGGCGGACATCAGGTCGTTCATCACGTCATAGGCGGGCGCGACCTGGTCGAAGACGCCGCGGACGAGGCTCTCCTTCTCGGCCTCGGGCACATCGCGGGCGCCGAAGCTGACGGTGCGGGGGGCGGGATCGGAAGTGCTCATGCCGCCTTCTGGCTCCGGAGCGGCTCTGGCGCAATCATCACGCGGAGTTGACAAAGGTTAAATAAAGCGGTTTTCTATGATCCCGTAACGGGTTGGGGGACGTTCGGGCGTCGTGCGGCGGGTTTTCGGTCCTTCCGCTAGCGACCGGCCGCCACCCCGCATTGGAGGAGCGGCAATGATCAAGTCAGAGTTGATCCACAAGCTGGCCGAAGAGAATCCTCACCTCTACGCCAAGGATATCGAGCGCGTCGTGAATACGGTCTTCGGCGAGATCGCCGATGCCCTGTGCCATGGCGACCGCGTGGAGCTGCGCGGCTTCGGCGCCTTCTCCGTCAAGCACCGCGAGGCCCGCACCGGGCGCAATCCCCGCACGGGCGAAGCGGTGGAGATCGAGGAGAAGTGGACCCCCTTCTTCAAGGCCGGCAAGGAAATGCGCGAGCGGCTGAACAAGGAGCCGCTCGACCTCGACACGGCAGGCGCGGCGCGCCGCAGCGCCTGATCCGGCTATCGGACCGGACAGCCGGGCAGAGCCCCTGGCTGAAAGCAATATGCCTTCGTTCTGGCCAGATCGAAGAGGCGCGGCTATCTGACCGCTCATGAGACGCTTCCTTACCGTCCTCCTCCTGTTCGCGATCGGCGTCCTGCTGGTCGTCTTTTTCGTGTCGAACCGGCAGGAGGTCTTTGTCAGCCTCGATCCCTTCGCGCCGGAGGATCCGGCGCTCGGCTTCGGCCCCATCTCCCTCTCTCTCGTCCTGATCATCCCGCTCTTCGTCGGCTATCTGCTCGGCGCGCTCGGCATGTGGCTGTCGGGCGGACGCAACCGCCTGCTCGCCCGCGAACGCAAGCGCGAGATTTCGCGCCTGCGCGAGGAGCTGAAGGCGGAGCGCGAGATGCGCCCGCGCGAAGAAGGCGCCCTGGTGCCGGTATCGGGCGCGGACGCGTCGCGGAGCGCGCCGGCCATCCGTGCCTGAAAACGTGCCTTTGGGCCTGGGCCGCTCCGGCCTCGTGAAGATCTGCGGCCTGACGGACGAGGCGGCGATGCGGGCCGCCACCCTTGCGGGCGCCGACCTTGTCGGGCTCGTCTTCGTGCCGGGCAGCCCGCGCGCGGTGACGGCCGAGGCGGCGCGGGGATTGGCCGAAACGGCGCATGGCAAGGCGGCGGTGGTCGGCCTCTTCCAGAACCCCGCCCTTTCGGAGATCGAGGAGGTGCTCGAACAGGTGCCGCTCGACATGATCCAGCTGCACGGAAGCGAGGACGCCGAGGATGTCGCGCGCATCGGCGCGGGCTTCGGCCTGCCCGTCATCAAGGCCGTCTCCGTGCGCGAGCGCGGCGATCTCTTCGCGAGCAATGGCATGCCCGCCGACCTGATGCTCTACGATGCGAAACCGCCCGAGGGCGCGCGGGCGGCCGGCGGGCATGGCGCAACCTTCGACTGGCGCGTGCTCCAGGGGCACGGCCACCGCACGCCCTGGCTTCTGGCGGGCGGCCTCACGCCGGACAATGCCGCCGAGGCGGTTCTCGCCTGCGCCGGGATCACGGGGTTCCGGGGCCTCGATGTCTCCTCCGGCGTGGAAGCTGCCAAGGGGGTCAAGGACCCCGCGCTCATCACCCGTTTCGTCGCGGCCGCCCGTGCTGCTATGGGCGTCCTCGAAAGGACCGATCCCGATGTCTGACACCGTTCGTGCGAACACCTATCGCGAAGGCCCCGATCAGGACGGCCGCTTCGGCCTGTTCGGCGGGCGCTTCGTGGCCGAGACCCTGATGCCGCTCGTGCGCCAGCTCGAAGCCGAATACGAAGCGGCCAAGACCGATGAGAGCTTCCACGCGGAGTTCGAGGAGCTTCTTTCGACCTATGTCGGGCGCCCCTCCCCGCTCTATTTCGCGCGCCGCCTGACCGAGCATGCTAGGAAGGGCGCGGCCGAAGGCCATGGCGCGAAAATCTATTTCAAGCGCGACGAGCTGAACCATACGGGCGCGCACAAGATCAACAATTGCGTGGGCCAGGTCCTCCTTGCCCGGAGGATGGGCAAGACCCGGATCATCGCGGAGACCGGTGCGGGCCAGCACGGCGTCGCGACCGCGACGGTCTGCGCGCTCTTCGGCCTCGACCTGACCGTCTATATGGGCGCCACCGATGTCGAGCGGCAAAAGCCCAATGTCTTCCGCATGGAGCTTCTGGGCGCCAAGATCGTGCCCGTCACCTCCGGCACGGGCACGCTGAAGGACGCGATGAACGAGGCGCTGCGCGACTGGGTCACCAATGTCGCCGACACCTTCTATGTGATCGGCACGGCCGCAGGGCCGCACCCCTATCCGGCCATGGTCCGCGATTTCCAGTCCGTGATCGGACGGGAAGCCAAGGAACAGATGCTCGCCGCCGAAGGCCGCCTGCCCGACACGATCATGGCCTGCATCGGCGGGGGCTCGAACGCGATCGGGCTCTTCCACCCCTTCCTCGACGACAAGGAGGTGGAGATCATCGGCGTCGAGGCGGCGGGCAAGGGGCTCGATACGGACAAGCATGCCGCCTCCCTGACGGGCGGGCGGCCGGGCGTGCTGCACGGCAACCGCACCTACCTTCTTCAGGACGAGGACGGTCAGATCACGGATGCCCATTCGATCTCGGCCGGGCTCGACTATCCCGGCATCGGGCCGGAGCATGCCTGGCTGCACGATAGCGGCCGCGTCACCTATACCTCGGCGACGGACGAGGAAGCTCTGGCGATGTTCCAGCTCTGCTGCCGCCTCGAGGGCATCATCCCCGCCCTCGAACCCTCCCACGCCCTCGCCCGCGCGCTCGATCGGGCGGCCGAGATGCGCGACGACCAGATCCTGCTGCTGAACATGTGCGGCAGGGGCGACAAGGACGTCTTCACCGTGGCCGCCGCGCTCGGCGAGAAAGTGGACTGACCGGTCTGGCCTTCGCCTGGGGGCGGGCTCTAGAACCGCCTCAGGGGATAAATCGGGGGCCATGCAAATGAAGATCTTCGCCGCGGCGGCCTGCGCCGTTTTCCTGGCTGCGCCGAACCTGCCGGCCGCGAGCCAGCCCGCCCCGCCGGAACGTGAGGCGCTCGAGGCGACCGCCGCTTACAACAGAGCCCTCGGAGAGATCATCGGCGGCTACGTTTCGGTGATGCAGGCAGCGCAGCTGACCGCGATCTTCCTTCGTCTGGCGGACGACCCGTCGGGCTATGACAGCGTCGGCGCGCAGGCGCGGGCGCTCGTCGCCGATGCGCACAGGCAGCTGGACGCGCTCGATGCCGCGCTTGCCGCCATGCCGGATGCGCCCGATCCCATTGCGGGTCACGAACAACTCCGCGGCGAGCTGCGGCCCTATGCCACCCGCCTCGCCCGGATCGCCCGGCAACAGGCGGAGGGGTGGTCCGCGCAGCTCGATGCGCTGGAGGGCGGGGATGTCGCCGCCTATTACGAGCTGGTCGGCGATGAAGGCGACAGCACGGTGGTCCTGCTCGCCGCCGACACGGCGCTGACGAAGGTCATGCAGAGCAGCGTGGAGCGGGACTTTCCCATGTGGGGGCATCTGGAGGCGATCGTGATCGGCAACGAGATCCTGAGCACCCTCCTGACGCTCATCGGCGGCTACGAGCAGAGCCTCCCGGCGACCGATGAGCGCTATGCCGAAGAGATCGCCCAAGACGTCCGGGCGCTTGCCGCGCTCCTGAAAGAGACGGAGGAGACGACGGAGGAATCCTGCGCGGGCCCGACCCGGAACGAGCAGCAGGAAGACACGCTGCGCGCGCTTTGCGCGACCTTTGCGGAGCAGAACGAAACCGAACGCGAGATCCTCGCGATCATGGAACGCTATGAAGCCGCGGCGCGCCTCATGGCGGAGCAGAGATTCGACGACGCGGCGCACCAGGAGATGGTCGACGCGGATGCGGCGCTTGCAACCGCCGCCGACCGGCGGATGCAGCTCCAATTCGAGCGCCAGGAAAAGTCCCTGGCCGTCGTCGAGGCGTTCCGATGACGCCCCTCTTCGCTTAACCAGGCGGCACGGCCGCCGGCGCGCCGCCCAGGCGCTCTTCCTGCGGCGCGGGCAAGGCGTCGCGGCCGGCGCCGGCGGCACCGTCATCGCTCTTGGTTGCCCGTCCGATCAGAGCGCCGAGCCCGAAGAGCGCAAGCGCGCCCCCCAGCACCAGGCCGAGGCGGGTATTGTCCGCATCGAGAATGACAGCGTCCGTCTTCGCCTTGTCGTCGAAGTAACCATGCGCCGCGACGTCCATCTCCACCGGTTGATAGAGATTCCCCTCCTCGTTCGCCTGCGTCGCCGGGCGATCCGATTGCTGCGAGGCATAGCCCTTCTTGCCGGCGAGGACATGGCCCATCGCATTGGGCAGGATCTGCTCGCCGGCCCAGACCTGCACCGTGCTGCCGCCGACGAAGATTTCCCGCGACTGGTCGTCGATGAGCTTGAGGACCGCTTCCGCGATGATCTCCGGCTGGTAGATGGGGGGAACGGCCTGCGGCAGCTTGGGCATCGTCGTCTTCGCCCAGGCGAATTGCGGCGTATTCACCGCCGGGGGCATCACCATGCCCAGATGCACCGCGCTGCCGTCATGGAACAGCTCGGCCCGCACGCCCTCGGTCAGGTTCTTGATCGCGGCCTTGGTGGCGCAATAGGCGGTCTGCAACGGAATGCCCCGATAGCTCAGACCCGATCCGATATTGACGATGGTGCCGCGGTCGCGCGGCTTCATCCGGCGCAGCGCCGACTGCATGCCGTGCACATAGCCCATATAGTTCACATCCGTGATGCGCTGGATGTCCCTTGTCTCCATCTCGCTGAACGGAGCGATGACCGTCGTCATGGCGTTGTTCACCCAGACCGCGATCGGGCCGAGCTCGGTCTCGGCCCGCTTCGCCGCCTCCTCGACCTGACCGGCATCGGCCACGTCGCAGGAAATGCCGCGGGCGTGGACGCCATAGCCATGCAGCTCGTCCTCCGTCTCGCGCAGACGCTTCGAGTCCCGCGCGAGGACGGCGACATCATGGCCTCTGGCTGCGAGGGCGCGCGCGATGGCCCTGCCATTCCCGGCAGAGCCGCCTGTCACGACTGCGGTTCCTGGATGTCTGCTCATGTCGGTCCTCCGTTCATCGGACAGAGGACACCCCGAAGGGCCCGGCCGTTGCGCGCTCAGCTGTCGCGGGCGACCGGGAAGGGGCCGAAGGCCTGCTGGACGGGCATGACCTCGACGGTGTTGACGTTCACATGCGGGGGCAGGACCAGCACGTTCCCGATCAGATGGGCGACGTCGTCCCCGGTGAGCGGCTTCATCTTCTCATAGACCTTGCCGGCCTTGTCCCGGTCGCCGCCGAAGCGGACCTCGGAGAACTCCGTATCGGTCATGCCCGGCTCGACGCAGGTCACGCGCACCATCGACCCCAGAAGATCCGCGCGGAGGTTCAGCGAGAACTGGTGCACGAAAGCCTTGGTGCCGCCATAGGCGTTCCCGCCGGGATAGGGATAGCTGCCCGCGACCGAGCCGATATTGACGATATCCGCGCGCGGCCGCTCCTTGAGCTGCGGCAGGAAGGCGCGGGTCATGTGGACGAGGCCGCGGATATTGGTGTCGATCATCCGGTCCCAGTCGGAGAGCTCGGCCGTGTCCGCGCCGCCGAGGCCGAGCGCGAGCCCGGCATTGTTCACCAGGATGTCGGGCGCGAATTCCTTCGGCAGATCCTCCGGCAGGCTGGCGACGGCATCCGTGTCCGTCACGTCGAGCGGCACCGCGTGGCATTTCGCCCCGCCGACGGCCTTGATTTCCGCCAGGCGATCCTGCCGCCGTCCCGCTGCCACGACGCGGCCGCCGCCCGCGAGGATCCGGGCGGCGAGCGCCCGGCCGATGCCTGAGGTCGCGCCGGTGATGAGGGCGCAGCGGCCTTCGAAGCTCTGGGTCACGGGTCCCTCCTCCTTCTCACTCGGCCGCATCGAAGCCGACGAGCAGCACGCCTTCGGCGACGCTGTCTCCTTCGGCGAAGGGCAGTTCGCGCACGGTGCCCGCACCCGGCGCCTTGACGACATGCTCCATCTTCATCGCCTCGATGGTGAGGAGCGGGGTATCCGCCTCGACCTCGGCGCCGACATCCACGAGGACGCCCGTGACGGTCGCGGGCATGGGGCTGAGGAGGCCGGCGGCATCCGCCCCGCCATCGCCCGCCGCCGTCAGCGGGTCGTGATAGGCGAGCTCGCCGCGCGCATCGCGACCCGAGCCGAAAGCGAGGCCGCCCGGCGCCTCGTCGAAGCGCAGAGCGAGGCGGCGGCCGCCGATCAGCGCAGACGCGCCCTTTCCATCCGTCTCGACCGCTTCGAGCGTCAGCGCCTCGCCTCCGACCGCGCCTTCCCAGCGGCCCGCGGCCACCTCGTCCATCGTAACGGCCAGAGGGCCGTCCGGCCCCTCGAAGCGCGCATGCGCCGCGGCGGGGAGGTTGAGGCGGAAGCCGCCGCCGGCCTGAGCGGTTCGCCAGATCGCGGCGAGCGCGAGGACGGGAGGCTCGGGCGCCCGCCCGCGCGTCACCGCCTCGCCCGCCTCGTCCAGGAAGGCCGTGCTGACCGCGCCCGCGACGAAGTCTTCATGGGTGACGATGCGGCGGAGGAAATCCGCATTCGTGGTCACGCCGCGCACGCGGGTCCGGGCGAGCGCATCGGCGAGCCGCGCCAGCGCCGCCTCCCGGGTCTCGGCCTTGGCGATCACTTTCGCGATCATCGGATCGTAGAAGGGCGTCACCGTGTCGCCCTCGGCCACGCCGGCATCGATGCGGATGCCCCGCCCGCGCGGCAGGCGCAGCGTGTCGAGGCGGCCCGTGCTCGGCATGTAGCCCTTTGCCGGATCCTCGGCATAGAGCCGCGCCTCGACCGAATGGCCCTCGCAAGCGATCTCGTCCTGCGTAAGCGGCAGGTCCTCCCCGCTCGCGATGCGCAGCTGCCATTCGACGAGGTCGATGCCGGTCACGCCCTCGGTCACCGGGTGCTCGACCTGAAGCCGGGTGTTCATCTCCATGAAATAGACCGAGTCTTTTCCGTCATAGAGGAATTCGACCGTGCCCGCGCCGCGATAGGAGACGGCGCGCGCCGCCTCCACGCCCGCCTCGAGAAGGCGAGTCCGGACATTGGCGGGCAGGTCGGGCGCGGGCGCCTCCTCGATCACTTTCTGGTAGCGGCGCTGGACCGAGCAGTCGCGCTCGAAGAGGTGGACGATATTGCCCCGGCCGTCGCCGAAGACCTGCACCTCGACATGGCGCGGGGTCTTGAGAAACTTTTCGACCAGGAAACGGTCGTCGCCGAACGCGGACTTCGCCTCGCGCTGAGCGCTTTCGAGCTCGCCCCTCAAGGCGCGCTCCTCGCGCACAATGCGCATGCCCTTGCCCCCGCCGCCGGCTGCGGCCTTGAGGAGGACGGGATAGCCGATGCGCCGCGCCTCGCGCTCGAAGACCTCCGCGGACTGCTCCTCGCCCTGATAGCCGGGCGCGAGGGGCACGCCCGCTTTCTCCATCAGGTCCTTGGCGCGCGACTTCGAGCCCATGACCTCGATCGTCTCGGCCGTAGGGCCGACGAATGTGATGCCCCGCTTCTCGCAGGCGCGGGCGAAGCCGGCATTCTCGGAGAGGAAGCCATAGCCCGGGTGGATGGCGTCCGCGCCCGCGCGCTCGGCGACATCGAGGATCGCATCGCCGCGCAGATAGCTCTCGGCGGCGGGCGCAGGCCCGGTCAGGAAGGCCTCGTCGGCCTGGCGCACATGGGGCGCGTTGCGGTCGGCTTCGGAGAAGACGGCGACCGTGCGGATGCCGAGGCGGCGCGCGGTCTTGAGAACGCGCAGCGCGATCTCCCCGCGATTGGCGATGAGGAGCTTCGAGATCATGGAACGCCTCATGCCATCCCCGGCGCCGTCCCGCCAGCGCTGCGCGCAATGCCCGCGCGCTAGACATCGCAACCGCCTCTCCTTACGGTCCCGCGACTTTCCTCCAAGCAATCAAGGGCAGGCGCATGGAAGACGCGATCAGGGCGGTGAACGGACTGGTATGGGGCGTTCCCATGCTGAGCCTGCTGCTCGGTACCGGGCTGTTCCTCACCATCGGGCTGCGGGTCATGACGCTCCGCAAGCTGCCCTTCGCCGTCGGCCAGCTCTTCGCCAAGCGCGACTCGAAGGAAGAGGGCGATGTCAGCCCCTTCGGCGCGCTGATGACCGCCATGTCCTCGACCATCGGCACGGGCAATATCGCCGGTGTCGCCGCCGCCATCGCGATCGGCGGGCCGGGCGCGGTGTTCTGGATGTGGATGACCGCGATCGTCGGCATGGCGACGAAATATGCCGAAGGCGTTCTCGCCGTGCGTTTCCGCGAACGCGACGCCAACGGCAATTATGTCGGCGGCCCGATGTACTACATCAAGAACGGCATGGGCCGGAAATGGATCTGGCTCGCCGTCCTGTTCGCCGTCTTCGGCGTTCTGGCGAGCTGGGGCACCGGCGCCTCGATCCAGGCGAACTCGGTCGCCGACGTCCTCGATTCCAATTACGGCATCTCGCCGATCCTGACGGGCGCCGCCCTCGCGATCGGCGCGGGCGCGGTGATCCTGGGCGGGGTCAGCCGGATCGCCTCGGTCGCCTCCAAGCTCGTGCCCTTCATGGCGATCGCCTATCTGGGGGCGGGCCTGCTCGTGATCCTGCTCAATTTCGACCAGATCCCGAGCGCCTTCTACCGCATCTTCGCGCGGGCCTGGGGCGTGGACGCGGCCGGCACGGGCGTGGCCATCGGCCTTCTCATGCTGGCCATGCAGAAGGGCGTCGCGCGCGGCATCTTCTCGAACGAGGCGGGCCAGGGCTCGGCGCCGATCGCGCATGCGGCGGCCAAGAACGAAGACCCGGTCAATCAGGGCATCATCGCCATGCTCGGCACGGTGATCGACACGCTGATCGTCTGCACGATCACGGCGCTCATCATCCTGACCTCGGGCGTCGTCACCGATGCCTGCCTGCCCTCGACCCTGACCCTGGAAGTCTTCCAGGCCGACGGCCAGCCCGCGGGCTGCGACACCGGCGCGCCGCTGACGGCCGCCGCCTTCGACGCGACGCTGTCGGGCATCGGCAGCCATATCGTGGCGATCAGCCTCGCCGTCTTCGCCTTCACGACGATCCTGGGCTGGTCCTATTACGGAGAGCGCTGCTGCGCCTTCCTCTTCTCCGAAAAGTCGATCCTTCCGTTCAAGATCTCCTGGATCGTGGTCGTCTTCTTCGGCGCTTCGGCGCTCGCCCTTCAAGAAGAGCCCGTGGCGGTCGAGCCGACGCAGGTGGTCGAGCGGTCGGGGGACTACCTCCTCATCGACGGCGAACCCTTGGAGATCGGGGGCGAGGAATGGGTGCTGACGGCCGGCGCGGTGGCGGTGACGAACGGCGTCGTCACAGTCGGCGGCGAAACGCTCTACGTGCCGTCTGCGCTGTCCAATATCGTCAACCTGTTCTGGCTGGTGGCCGATACGCTGACGGGGCTGATGGCGGCGCCGAACCTGATCGCGCTCCTGCTTCTGAGCCCGCTCGTGTTCCGCCTGACCAAGGCCTATTTCAAGCGCGGGATCATCGCGCCCTCGGGCGTGGGCGAGACATCGAGCGCGCCGGGCGCCGCCCCGGTCGACACGGCGAGCTGAGGAGGCGCGCATGGGCCTTTCCGCACTCGCCGCCTCGCTTCTCCTGGCCGCGCAGGGCACTGCGGCCGCCGATGCGCCTGCGTCCTGTGCGGCGCAGGAGGATTACGCCATCATCGTCCATGGCGGCACGGCCCGGGCCGGTCAGGTGCCCGAAGAGCGCCTGACCTTCATCCGCTCCATGCTCGGCGAGATGCGCGAGGACCTGCGCGAAGGCAGCCATGCGGTCGACGTGGCGCAGGAGGCGATCCGGCGCATGGAGGCCTCGGGCCTGTTCAATGCCGGCCGCGCCTCGATCACCAATGCCGAAGGCTTCGTCGAGAACGACGCCTCGATCATGGATGGCCGCACTTTCGAAGCGGGCGCCATCGCCTCGATGACGGGCCTCAAGAGCCCGATCACGGCGGCGCGCCTCGTCATGGACGAAACGCGGCACGTGATGATGGTGGGCGATCGGGGCGAGGAAGCGGTGCTTGAGCGCGGCGCCGAGCCCGCGCCCGAAGGCTGGTTCCTGCGCGCGCGAGGCCATGACGAGCCCGAAGAGCACGGCACGGTCGGCGCCGCCGTCCTGGACCGCTGCGGCGACCTCGCCGCTGGCACTTCGACGGGCGGCTATGACGCGAAGATTCCCGGCCGGGTCGGCGACAGCCCCGTCATCGGCGCAGGCACATTCGCGAAGAACGGCGTCATGGCGGCCTCGGCCACGGGGCATGGCGAGTATTTCGTCCGCTTCGGCGCGACGCGCAGCATCGCGGCGCGCATGGAATACGGGGGCCAAGGCCTCGAAGAGGCCGCAGAGGCGGTCATCGCGGAAATGCAGGCCGCCGGCGATGGCCGCTCGGGCCGCGGCGGGATCGTGGCCGTCGACGCCGAGGGCAATTTCGCGACGCCGTTCAGCTCCGAAGGCATGGTGCGGGGCTATGCCTCGGACGAAGAGGCGCCGGTCGCGGGCGCCTTCGGCAGCGTGGATTAGGCTCTACCGCCCGCCGGTCAGGTGGCGGCGCAGAATGCGCACGTTCCGCTTGTTCGCCTTGTAGGCGACGTCGAAGATCGTGCCCAAAACCGGCACGGAGCCGAAGACCGCGTCGAGGCCCACATTGACCGCCATCTTGGCCAGGGTCCTCTTGGGCGCGCCGAAACGCGCCGCCTCGAGCACGAGATAGCCGGAAAACGCCGCCCCCGCGAGGTCGCCGGCCACGGGCAGGATGCCCAGGATCGGCTCGATCCCGAAGCGGATGCCGAGAATCGAGAACTGGCTGTCGAGCAGGGTCGCGATCCTGTCGAGCCGCTCGACCGCCGCGCGCTGCTCGGGCGGCAGGTCGTCGAGCGAGCTGGTCTCGATCCGCCCGTCCGGCGCATCGTGATAGGGCGGAGCGTCATAGCCGAAGCCGTGCGGCTCGGCCGGGTCGGGATCGTAGGGCCGCGAGACACTCACGGGATCAGCGGCTCAGGATGATGTAGAGGGCATGGATGATGCCCGGAACATAGCCCAGCAGCGTCAGGATCACGTTGATCCAGAACTGCGTTCCGAGCCCCTCCTGCAGGAAGACGCCGAGCGGCGGCACGAAGATGGCCAGAATGACGCGGATGATGTCCATGTTAACGCTGTCCCGTTTGCCTCTTGCCATAAAGAACGGGACGAGCCCGGCGGAGGTTCCGCCCCGCCGCTTCGCGATGCGGTCTCAGATCGTGTCGGCGAAGGCGCTGACCGCCGCCACGCCCAGCGCGCTCGACAGCACCGCGCCATAGATCGTGAACACGAAGAGCGTCGTGAAGATCACCTTGCGCAGCGACCGCCCGTAAGCGCCCTTGAGCGCGACGCCGTAATAGATGGGAACCCCGAGGAACAGGGCGCCGGCGAAGAGCCAGCCGGGCAGGATCGCGCTCGTCCAAAGCCCGAGCGTCAAGATGCCGAAGGCGACGGCGTGCGTGTTCAGCGACAAGAGCGCATGGTCGTAGAGCAGCGCGTCGCGCCCGTGGATGACGAATGCGCCGAGAAGCGCCATGAGCGGGATCATCAGGATCATGATCCGCGGGATCCAGTCGTCGAGCGCATTGTTGAAGGCGCGCGGGTTCTCGGCGAGGCGGAAAGCGGCATCGAGAAGCCGGTCCGTGTCGACCAGCTCGCCATTGAGCGTGATCTGCCCGTCCGACCCGTCGTCCTGTGCGGCGCCGTCCTCCTCTGCCCCCGCCGCCGCCTCCTCCTCCTGCGGCGCCGGAGGCGATGGGGGCGCCGAGGCCATGCCCGGGTTCTGGCGCGCCTCTTCCTCGCGCGCGCTCTCCGCCACGCGCCGCGCCGCCTCCGCCTCGATATCGGCGATGGCCAGGCGGGCCTCGGCCCGGATCTCCTCGGCGCGCAGCTGCGCATCCCGCCCCTCGTCGCGCAGAGCGTCCTCGGCAGCTTCCTGCGCCTCGTCGCGCAGGGCGTCGATCTCGGCCTGCGCATCGGCCTGAATGCTTTCGATCACCTGCTCCGGCGAGGCCCGCCCCTCGGTCACGGCCTGCCGCATCAGCGCCCGCTCCTCTTCGGAATAGCGCAGGTCGCGGGCATGCTGGAAGAAGCCCGCGGTCATGGCGCCGAAGCGCAGAGTGCCGTCCTCGTTCACCTCGACATCGGGCTGGAGCACGACGATCTGCCGGTCGGTGACCCAGAGCGTGGTGAAGAACAAGAAGGTGACGACGAGGAAGAATCGGATCGGCGGCGAATAGGGGCTGCGCCGCCCCCCGCCATATTCGCGCACATAGCGGCCGGGCCGGGTCACCACGGCCCGCACCGTATGGGCGAAACGGCCATCGAGGCTCATCACGTCGTGAAGCGTCTCGGCCGCGAGCCGGATCAGGGACCGCCTGCAATCGTCGTTCTTCTGGCCGCAGACATGGCAGTAGGGGCCGAGCACCGGCGCGTGGCAGGCATAGCAGCGCTCGGGCAGAGGCATTCGCGCCTTGCGTCCTGCGCGCGCTTCGTCGGTGACGGCCGCAGCCTGAAGAATATCCGTCTCGCTCACGGAACAGGTCCCCTTTTCCCGATGCCATACTAGCAGGCCGCGCGCCCCGGCGCAGCCTCGCTTCGTTGCGGCTGCGAAGCGTCCCCGCTAGTGAGGCGCCACCTGACAGACACCATCGAAGGAGACGGACCATGGCGAGAAACAAGATCGCGCTGATCGGCGCCGGGATGATCGGCGGCACTCTCGCGCATATCGCTGCGCAGAAGGAACTGGGCGACGTCGTCCTGTTCGACATCGCCGAGGGCACGCCGGAGGGCAAGGCGCTCGACATCGCGCAGTCCGCGCCGGTGGACGGCTATGACAGCCGCCTCAAGGGCACGCAGGACTATGCCGATATCGCGGGCGCCGATGTCTGCATCGTCACCGCCGGCGTGCCGCGCAAGCCGGGCATGAGCCGCGACGACCTCGTGGAGATCAATCTCAAGGTGATGAAATCCGTCGGCGAGGGCATCAAGCAGCACGCGCCCGACGCCTTCGTGATCTGCATCACCAACCCGCTCGACGCCATGGTCTGGGCGCTGCAGAAATTCTCGGGCCTGCCGAAGAACAAGGTCGTGGGCATGGCGGGCATTCTCGACAGCTCGCGCTTCCGGCACTTCCTGGCCGAGGAATTCGACGTCTCGGTCGAGAGCGTCACCGCATTCGTCCTCGGCGGTCACGGCGACACCATGGTGCCGCTGACCCGCTATTCGACGATCGCGGGCGTGCCCCTGCCCGACATGATCGAGATGGGCTGGTCGACGCAGGACAAGATCGACGCGATCGTGGACCGCACCCGCAAGGGCGGCGGCGAGATCGTCGGCCTCCTGAAGACCGGATCGGCCTTCTACGCCCCCGCGGCGAGCGCGATCCAGATGGCCGAGAGCTATCTGAAGGACAAGAAGGTCGTCGTGCCCTGCGCGGCCTATCTCGACGGCGAATACGGCGTGAAGGGCCGCTATGTCGGCGTGCCGATCGTGATCGGCGCGGGCGGCGCCGAGCGTGTGCTCGAGGTGGCATTCACCGACGAGGAGAAGAAGATGTTCGACCACTCCGTGGCCGCCGTCGAAGAACTCGTCGAGGCGTGCCAGAAGATCGAGCCCGCCCTCGCCTGACCCTTCCTGCATGAAGACAGACGGGCACTCCCGCAGGGGCGTGCCCGTCGCCGCCTACGCAGGCATTCGCCGCGTGTGGATGCGCACCGAATTCCATTTCGGGATTTCCTGGAAGCGGCGGCGCCGCGACCTTGCGGCCGCGGCGCCTACCCGTTCGCGCTCCAAGGGGGGAGAGAGGAGGAGCGCTGAGAACGGGGTTCAGGATCCGGCGCCGCGCACTCTCAAGGGGGGAGAGAGGGAGAATGCGCAGCGCCGGACTGAAAGCCGGTCATCTATGGCCCCCTCAAGGGGGGAGAGAGAAGGGAGCCGAGATTCGACCGGCCTTGGAACCATCGCGAGCCGCTTTGGAAGCGTCTGGCGATGGGCGTTAGCTAAGCGCCCCCCCTGCCAGTAGCAACAATTAATCGCGCCCCGGCGTCATTAATTTCCCGTGATTGGGATATCGCGTTAATCTGCTGCAAAGGAACAGGATTTCACCGCTCTCGCGCCGATGCGAGGCCTTCCTGCCAGCGGGAGGCGCCGCAATGGCCGATTGACCGTCCCGGCCCTCTCTTTACGCTGCCGGACCTGCCGTGAGATGAGACGATCATGCTCAGAATCCTGCTTCTCTCCGCCGCCCTGATCCTTCCCGCCGCCGCCCAGGAGGGCCGCCTTCCGGAGGCCGTGACCCGAACGGCCGACCAGCTGATGCGGACGGGGCTCGAAGACGGAACCGGCTATGCGGTGATCGAGGATCTGACGACCGAGGTCGGGGCCCGGCTGGCGGGCAGCCCGTCCGAGGCGCGCGCCCGCCAATGGGCGAAGGCCCGGCTCGAGGAGATGGGCTTCTCGAATGTCAGGATCGAGCCGTTCACACTGCCCTTCTGGTCGCGGGCCTATGAAGATGCCCGGATCATCGAGCCCTTCCCCCAGCGCCTCGAAGTGACGGCGCTCGGCAACAGCGTCGGCACCGAGCCCGGAGGCGTCAGCGGCGAGGTCGTGCGCTTCGAGACGCTGGACGACCTTCTGGAGGCGCCGTTGGACGGCTCGCTCGAAGGCAGGATCGTCTTCGTCGACGAGAACATGACGCGGACGCAGGACGGCTCCGGATACGGGCAGGCCGTACGGAAGCGCTCGGGCGCGGCGCGGGCGGCCGGAGAGCGCGGGGCGGTCGCCGCCCTCATCCGGTCGGTCGGCACGGACCGGCACCGCTTCCCGCATACCGGCGCGATGAGCTATGGCGATGTCGCGGCCCGCGTGCCGATCGCCGCGCTCTCCTGGCCCGATGCCGAACAATTGCAGCGCGCGCTCGAACGCGGCCCCGTCACCGTCAATCTCGATATCGATGTCGTCACCGAGGAGAAGGCGCCCTCGGGCAATGTCCTCGCCGAGATTCCGGGGCAAACGGACGAGATCGTCCTTCTCGGCGCCCATCTCGATTCCTGGGACCTCGGAACCGGGGCCGTCGATGACGGCGCAGGAGTCGGCATCGTCGCCGCGGCGGGCAAGCTGATCCTCGACCATGTCGAGGAGACGGGCGAGCGGCCGCTGCGCACGATCCGCATCGTGCTCTTCGGCGCGGAGGAGGTCGGACTTCTGGGTGCCGAGGCCTATGCCGAAGCGCATGCGGACGAGTTGCCGCTGCACGTGGTCGGCGCCGAGAGCGATTTCGGCGCGGGCCGCATCTGGCAGTTCGAGACCCGCTTCGGCGAAAGCGCGCTTCCCCTGGGCAATCAGATGGCCCGCGTCCTTCAGCCGCTCGGCGTCGCGCGGGGCGGCAACGAGGCCTATGGCGGGCCGGACCTGACCCCGATGCGCCGGCAGGGCATGCCCGTCGTCACGCTGAAGCAGGATGGCTGGGATTATTTCGACCTGCACCACACGGCGAACGATACGCTCGACAAGATCGATCCGGACGATATCGCCCAGAACGTCGCCGCCTATGCGGCCTTCGCCTGGATGGCGGCGAACAGCGAGGCGGATTTCCGCGGGAAGGCCACCGAAGAGGCCGCCGCCGGGGCGCAGTGAGGCGGAGCAGCCTCAGCCGGGCCCATTCAGCGGCCGGGGCCTGATGCGCGTGCCGCCGAGATCGTCGAAGACGCGCTGGCGGCAGCTCAGCGCGATGACCTGAACGTCCGAGGCGGCGAGGTTGAGCGCCGTGAACATGCGCGCGATCCGGTCGTCATCGGCGAAGACCAGCGCATCGTCGAGAATGACCGGCATGGGGCGCCCCTTCTTGGCCATCAGGCGGGCGAAGGCGAGCCGGGTCAGGATCGCCAGCTGCTCGCGCGTGCCGCCCGACAGGCGCTCCACCGGCTCGTCCGCGCTGGCGCGGAGGAAGGTTTCGGGCGCGAGATCGCTTCCCAGTACCAAGGACCCTGCCCCGAAGACGCTGCCGAGAAGCGGGGCGAGTTCGGCCGTGACCGGCGCGAGGAAGCGGTCGCGGCGCTCGGTCTGCGCCCGGCCGAGCGTTTCGGTCAGCAAGATCAGCG
This sequence comes from Parvularcula oceani, assembly GCF_000733125.1. Classification (GTDB taxonomy): domain Bacteria; phylum Pseudomonadota; class Alphaproteobacteria; order Caulobacterales; family Parvularculaceae; genus Parvularcula; species Parvularcula oceani. The sequence continues at coordinate 258,912 of NZ_JPHU01000002.1, forward strand.
CGCGGACCTGCCGCCCGTAGCGGGCCTCGTCGGCCTCGGCCGCTTCGAGCTGCCCTTCGGCCTCGGCCAGCCGCTCCTCGGCGCCCTCGGCGCGGAAGTGGCGCAGCTCCGTCGTCATGCGCGCCCGGTCCTGGCGCAGCCGGTCCGCTTCGTCCCGGGCATTGGCGACAGCCTGGCGCAGCCGCGCGACCTCGGCTTCGAGGACGGCGAGATCCGGCAGCGCCGCCGCCTGCTCGCGAAGTGTCCCTGCCGCAGCTGCTGCCGCTTCGCGCGCCGCGCCGAGACGGGCGTCCTGCGCAGCGAGGGCCTCCGGCCACGCAGCCTCCGGCCCGAGCCGGGACAGCGCATCCTGCCAGCGCGCCTCCGCCACGCGCAGATCGCCGTCGATGCGCGCCTGCGCCTCGCGCGCCGCATCGGCCGCATCGCGCAGCGCCTCGGTCCGCCCCGCCGCTTCGTGCAGGGCGCGGCTCGCCTGCTCATGGTCCGCTTCGGCCTCTTCGACGGACGGCGCCTCGTCCGCCGCTTCCGCGAGCGTGCGAAGCGCCTCCACCTCGTCTTCCAGCGCTTCGAAGCCTTCGGGCGCGAGCCGCTCCAGGCTCTCCTTCAACCGGCCGCGCTCCGCCTCGCGCGCCCGCGCCTCGGCGGCGCTCCGGCGCGCGCCGTCCAGATCGTCGGCGCCGACGGCGTGCAGCGCCTCGCAATAGGCGGCGCGGGCGGCATCGAGCGCCGCCTCCGCCGCGCCCGCAGGCGTCTCGACGCGGAAGCGGATGCCCGCCCCCGCCGTGATGACGCTCTGCGCCGAGAGGGGCCGCTCCGCGCCTGCTTCGAGCGGCTCTCCGCCGAGCCGGAGGCTGCCATCGGTCGCCTCAACGATGAGGCGGGCCCGCGCAGCTTCGGCCCGCGCCTCGGCCTGGAGGAAGCGGGTGTGGCGCTCTTCGAGTTCGGACAGATCGGGCGGGGGCGCCGGGGGGCCCAGAGCCCGCAGCGCGTCGCGCGCCTCCCGTGCCGCAGAAATATCCCGGCGAAGCCGCTCCAGCCCCTCTCTCGCCCGCGCGGCCTGTTGCGCCCGCCTCGCCTCGGCCAGCGCCTCCTCGGCCTTCCGGGCCCTCCCGGCCGCCGCCGCGCTGTCCGCGCGCGCCGCATCGAGAGCGGCGACGGCCTCTTTCCTCTTGCCGCCGGCGGCCTCGGCGCGTTCCGCCGCCTCGCCGAGCGTCCGCCGGGCCTCTCTCGCGGCGGCCTGCTCGTCGCGCAGAGCGGACAGCGCCTCCTCCGCTTCCCTTGCAAAGGCGGCGCTGCGCTCCGCCTCGATCCTCAGCGCGGCGAGCCCGGCGCGCCGGTCCCGCGCTTCGCCGAGCCGCGCCTCGGCGGCGGCCAGGCGCTCGGCGCGATCGCGGCTCCGCTCCTCGTCCTCGATCCGGCGCAGCGCATCCTCGGTCCGGGCGAGGTCCTCGCGCAGGCTGCGGGAGGCATGAACCGCCGCTTTCAGCTCGGCGACCTCGCCGCGCAGCGCCTCGGCCGCCTCGATGGCGCGGGCATAGGGGCTGCCCGCCTTGGGTTTGCGGGTCTGGGCGGTGACCAGCGCCTCCAGCGCCTCGGTCGCCCGCGCCAGGACATGGCGGGAGCGCTCGCCATCCGTGGCGTCCTGGACCTCGCGGCCCAGAAGGCTCAGCACCGCCTCGCCCCGCCCCTCGGCGGCGTCCGGCTGGCGCAGCGAGGCGCCCTGCTCGACCCAGAGGAGGCCCGCAGGCCCCTCGCCCGGCGTGTCGGCGCCGATGACGTTCCGGATCCAGCGCTCGGCATCGTCGGCCTCGGCCACGACGCGGCCGCTGCTCAGATCGGTGACTTTCGCCATGCGCTTGCGCAGGAAGCGCTTGTCGATCCGGAACCGGCCCTCCTGCGTGGTCAGCTCCAGCGTCACCTCGGGCGCGCCGCCGCCGGGATCGGGTTCGAGCGACTTGATCTCCTTGGGCGCGCGCGTGTGCCCGTAGAAGAGCGCCGCGCGCAGGGCATCGAAGAGCGTCGACTTGCCGAACTCGTTCGGTGCCGAAAGGATGTTGAGGCCCGGCGCGAAGCCTTCGAGCGCCACCCCCTCCTCTCCGAAGCCGCGCACATGGCGAAGCCTGATCGCGTCGAGCCGCATCCCGTTCCCTTACGCCGCGAAGGTCATCAGGAGGTCGAGGGCCAGCTTCGCCTCGTCCCGGCGCGAGGGATCGGCGGCCGCATCCTCCGACAAAGCGTGAAGGTCCTCGGCCGTCTGGCGCAGGCTGCCCTCGGCGCCCATCGCTTCGAGGCCCGCCGCCTCGATCAGCGTGTCGAGGCGCGAATGCTCGGTTTCCAGATGCGCATAGCGATGGGATTCGCGCCCGATATGGTCGAGCAGCGCCGCCCGGTCCTCGAGCCGCACCGCGCCTGTGACTTCCACCTTGGCGAGGCGGTAGCGGCGCTCGAAGCTCTGATCGTGCAGGGCTTCGAAGCGCGTGACGGGATCGCCCTCGGCCAGGAGCTCGAGCCGGTCGGCCGACCAGCAATAGCGCGCCGTGCGCAGCGGCTCGACCACCGGCACCGCGCCGGGCGCCACTTCGACCGACAGCACATAGCCCGGCGCATTCTGCGGGAAGCGGTCGGGCTCTGGCGTGCCGGCATACCAGCTGCGCTCATCGACCCGCTTATGGCCGTGCCAGTCGCCGAGCGCGAGATAGTCGAGCCCGCCGCGCGCCGCCGCCCCCTTTGCGATGGCGCTCGACTGCACCGCGTCCTGGGAGAATTCCACGGTGCCGCCATGGGCGATGCCGATGCGCAGGGCGCCCTCGGGCGTCGCTTTGCGGGCATAGTCCTCGGTCAGGTCGCGGCCCGGATTCTTGCTCTCCCAGGGGGCGGGCAGGAAGACGACGCCCGGCGCGGCCTCCACAGGTTCAGCCGAGCAAAGGCAGCGGATATTGGCCGGCAGCGTGCCCGCGCGCAGCCTGTCCCAGAGGCCGTGGCGCGCCGCGGGGTCGTGATTGCCGGGCAGCAGCCACCAGGTGACATCCGCCGCCTGCGCCATCGCGTCGAGCGGCTTCGCCAGCGTCTCGTCCGAAGGGGTCTCGCAGTCCCAGACATCGCCCGCCACCACGACATGCGCCGCCCCCTGCGCCCGCGCCGCAGCCGCGATCGTGCCGATGGCGTCGATGCGCGCCGCGCGCAGCTGCGCCGCAAGCTCGGGCGAGAAGCGGCCGAAGGGTTTTCCGAGCTGCCAGTCGGCGGTGTGAATGAAGCGGAAGGTCATGGAGCCGGACGAATAGCGGAACAAAAGGGTAACGGGCGTCGGCGCCCACGCCAAGCGCCTCTTGTCCACCGCACCGGCCGCTGCCATAGCCCGCTTCGCGCGAGGTGCCTCCCCCCCGAAGGAGGTGAAAAGGGAAGTCCGGTGAGGCGAAAGCCGAGACCGGCGCTGTGCCCGCAACCGTGAGCGGCGAGGGTCCTGCCGGAAGGCCACTGGCGAAAGCCGGGAAGGCGGCGGGACCGTTCGAGCCGTGAGCCGGGAGACCTGCCCCGCGCGAGGCTGCGAAGCCGTCCGTCCGGGACCAGGCGGAGGCGCGGGAAACCGTCAGAGCACCTGCGCGCCTGAGGTCCTTCCGCGCAAGCGGGAGAGGCGTTCGCTTCTGCTCGCGCGGGCCGGCCCCGCTCGCGCGACGAGGATGAAAAGATGACACTCCTTCTGATCCCGCTCGCGGCGCAGGCCGCGGCTCCTTCGCCTGCGCAGCCCCCTGATATCGTCACGGTGGTCGGACGCGCGCCCGCTCCGCTCGAAAGCCTGCCCTTGTCGATCGACGTCGTGACGGACGAGGCGATCGACGAGCAGGCGATCCTCAGCGTGACCGAGGCGCTCTCTCTGCTCCCCGGCGTGCAGGTGGTGCGTGCGGGACCCTTCGGCACGCAGGCCTCGGTCTTCCTGCGGGGCACGGATTCGGACCACGTGCTGTCGACCTATGACGGCATTCGCCTGAACAGTCCCGCGACCCCCAACGGCGCCTACAGCTTCGGCAGCGACCTGTCGGGCGGCGCGGCGCGCATCGAGGTGCTGCGCGGGCCGGCCTCGGCCACCTATGGCTCGGATGCGATCGGCGGCGTGATCAATGTGGTGCCGCGGATCGAGGGCGAGCCCGGCGGCAGCGCGAGCCTCTCCGCCGGCGAGCTGGAGACCTATGCGGGCGGGATCGATCATGCGGGCGAGGCGGGCCCCTTGCGCTTCGCCCTCTCCGCGCAGGCCTATGGGACGGACGGCTATGATGCCGTGCCCGGACGGATCTCCGAAGAAGTGGGATCTGGCGACCGCGACGGATCGGACGCCTACAGCGCCAGCGCCGCCTTCGCCTATGCGCTGACGGAGGAGTGGAGCCTCGAAGCGACCGGCCTGCACCGGCAGGCCGAAGCCGGGTTCGACACGTTTTCGGGCGGCCCGACCGGCTTTCAGCGGGCCAGCGATCCGGACCTGTCCTCCGAAGACCGCCTGAGCGTCGCGCGCGCCGGCATCGCCTATGAGGGCGCGGCCACGCTGCGCCTTCGCGCCGGGATCGTGGATGCCGCCTTCGAGGAGAGGGACGGCGAGGCCCTGACCGGCGAGGTCGATGGCCAGCGCCGCTTTTCGGAGCTGCTCGCAGGGCGCGAGGGGAAAGGCTGGCGGCTCAATGGCGGCCTGATCGCCGAGCAAGAGAAGATCGACATTCCGGTCAGCTTCAACGATCCGCTGAAAGCCGAAGAGGATCATTTCGGCGGCTTTCTCTTCGGCCAGCGCGACTGGGGCGCCCTCACCCTGACAGGTGCGCTGCGGGCGGACGATTACGAAGGGTTCGGCACGCCGGTCACCTATAATGCGGGGGCCGTCTGGACGCCGTCGCAAGGCCTCCGGCTGCATGCGGCGTATGGGACGGCCTATAACATTCCGACCCTGTCCGAGCGCTTCTCGACCTCGGCCTTCACCGCGGCCAATCCCGACCTCGAGGAGGAACAGGCCGAAAGCGGCGAGATCGGCGTGACGCTGGAGCGCCGGGTGGCCGCAGGCGTGGTCGGCGCGGGCCTCGTCCTGTTCCGCACCGAGACCGAAGACCTGATCGAATATGCCTTCGCGACCGGGCAGAACGTCAATATCGGCGATGCGCGGACGCAGGGCGCCGAGCTGTCGGTCCATGCCGAGCTCGAACGCTTCAGCGGCAGGCTCGCCTATACCTATACCGACGCCGAGAACCGCGACACGGGCACGGACCTTCTGCGCCGTCCCGAGCACGGCTTCGCGGCGAGCGCGAACTGGCAGGCGACGGACAGGCTGGCCCTGTCCGGGCGCTGGTCGCGCGTCGGCGAGCGGCTCGACGTCACCTATTCGGATGACGGCAATTTCTTGGGCAATGGAGAGGTCGGCGCATTCGACGAGGCGGCGGTGACGGCGCGCTATGCGCTGCGCAAGGATCTGACCGGTTTCGTGACGGTCACGAACCTTCTGGACGAGACCTATGAGCAGCCCGCAGGCTTCGGCAGCGCGCCGCGCCTCGTCCGCCTCGGGCTGCGCAAGGACTGGTAGCGCTATTCTGTCAGCGTGCGGCGCACGGCGTCGCGCCAGAGGGCCCGCTTCGCCTCGCGCGCGGCGGGCTCGCTTCCCGGCGCGAAGGCGGCGTCCTGCTGCCACAGGGCGCAGGCCTCTTCGAGGCTGGAGAAGACGCCCGCCTGAAGCCCCGCCAGCATGGCCGCGCCGAGCGCCGTCGTCTCGCCCACGACCGGCCGCTCGGCCGGAAGGTCGGTGATGTCGGCGAGGGCCTGGCAGAACCAGTCATTGGCGACCATGCCGCCATCGATGCGCAAGGCTTCGATATCCGCGCCGTCCGCCCGCATCGCCTCGATCAGGTCGTCGGTCTGGAAAGCGACCGATTCGAGCGCCGCCCGCGCGAGCTCCGCCGGCCCCGCATCGCGCGTCAGGCCGTAGATCGCGCCGCGCGCCTCGGCATCCCAATGCGGCGCGCCGAGCCCCGTGAAGGCGGGCACCATGACGACGCGGCTGTCCGACCGGGCCGCCCGCGCCAGCGCCTCTGTCTCGGAGGCATGGGAGAGGACGCCGATGCCGTCGCGCAGCCATTGCACGGCCGCGCCCGCGACGAAGATGGACCCTTCGACCGCGAAGGTCGTCTCGCCGCCGAGACGATAGGCCACCGTAGACAGGAGGCGGTGATCGGAGCGCACGATCTCGCCCCCGGTGTTCAGCACCACGAAGCAGCCCGTCCCATAGGTCGATTTGATCATGCCCGGCTTCACGCAGGCCTGGCCGATCAGCGCCGCCTGCTGGTCGCCCGCAATGCCGCCGATCGGCAGGGCGCGGCCGAGCACCGCCTCGTCGGTCGTGCCGAAATCCGAGGCGCAGTCGCGGATCTCCGGCATCATCGCGCGCGGCACGCCGAAAAGCGCCAGAAGCTCGTCGTCCCAGTCCTGCGCTTCCAGATTGAACAGGCTCGTCCGGCAGGCATTGGTGACGTCGGTGGCGTGCACCCGCCCGCCCGTCAGGCGATAGAGAAGGAAGCTGTCCACCGTGCCGAAGGCGAGCTCGCCCGCCTCCGCCCGCGCTTTCGCGCCCGGCACCTCGCCGAGGATGAAGGCGAGCTTGGTCGCGGAGAAATAGGGATCGACCACGAGCCCGGTGCGCTGGCGGATGAGATCGCCATGCCCGTCCGCCTCGAGCTTGCGGCAGGCGGCGGCGGTGCGCCGGTCCTGCCAGACGATGGCGTCGTGGATCGGCTCGCCCGTCTTACGGTCCCAGACCAGCACGGTCTCGCGCTGGTTCGTGATGCCGAGCGCGGCCACCGGCGCCTCCGCCCGCTTGAGGACGGCGCGCGCCGTGCGCAGCACGGACTGCCAGATCGCCTCGGGATCGTGCTCGACCCAGCCGTCGCGGGGATAGCGCTGCGGAAACTCCTCCTGCGCCGTGTCGAGCACGCGGCCCTCCTCCGAGAAGAGGATCGCCCGCGAGGAGGTCGTGCCCTGATCGATGGCGAGAAGTGTCATGCGGCGTCTCCGAAGAAGCGGACGGCCAGACTAGCGGGATCGGCCCGGCGACACGAACCCGTCACGCAGGACCGCTAGGGACGGCCGGATGAAACGCATCCTCCTGCCGAGCCTTCTTCTCGCCGCCTGTTCGACCGGGCCTCGTGCCGTCGACGCCATCGCCGTGCCGGAAAAGGCGGCCTACGCCCCGCCGACCGTCACCCTCGCCTCGGCGCCGCTCGACCGGAGCGCCGCCATTTCCCGCATCGGCTTCGGCTCCTGCGCCAAGCAGCAGGCCGATCAGAGCTTCTGGACGGCGATTGCGGAGACGGATCCGGACCTGTTCGTCTTCCTCGGCGACAACGTCTACGGCGATGTGACCACGGACGACCCCGCCCTGCCCGAGCTGCGTGCCGCCTATTACCGCCTGGCCCGGTCCGAGCCGTTTTCCGCCTTCCGCGACGATATCCCCGTCCTGCCGGTCTGGGACGACCACGACTACGGCAGGAACGATGCGGGCGCGGACTTCGCGCTGAGAGAGGAATCAGAGGCCCTGTTCGAGGATGTATGGGCGCTGGATGCCGACGATCCCCGCCGCAGGCGTCCCGGCGTCTATGAGGCGGTCACGGTCGGCGCGCCGGGCGAGCGCGTGCAGATCATTCTTCTCGATACGCGCTATTTCCGATCGGAGCTGACACCGACGGACCGGTACGGTGCGCCCGGCAAGGAGCGCTACCTGCCGAGCGCAGCCCCCGAGCAGACCATGCTCGGCGCCAAGCAGGAAGCCTGGCTCGCCGAGACCCTGCGCCAGCCTGCGGATCTGCGCATCCTCGTCACCTCGATCCAGCTCCTCGCCGACGGGCATGGCTGGGAGGCCTGGGCCACCATGCCCGGAGCGCGCGAGCGGCTTTACGAAACGCTGCGCGCATCGGGCGCGGAGCACCTCGTCGTGGTGTCGGGCGACCGCCACGCCGGCGCCTTCTATCGCCGCGACGACGTGCTCGGCTATCCGCTTCACGAGATGACGGCCTCCTCCCTGAACGATCCCGCTTCGGCCTGGGCGGATGCGGCGGAGGAAGCGGGACCCCACCGCACGACGCCGATGATCCGCGACGAGAATTTCGGCGAGGTGCTGGTGGATTGGGATCGCAGGCAGGTCACGCTCCGCCTGCGCGACATGGATGGCGGCACCTATGCGGAGCGCGTCCTGGACCTTCCGGCGCTCAGCGGCGATTGACGCGGCTCGGGGGGCCTCCCTACCCTTTTGCGGATGAGCGCGGCGGGATGAGATGAGCGCGGCAGACGGGCCGGTCGCGCCGGAGGCGCGCCATGACAGCCTCGACGTGCTGCGCGGTCTCGCCGTCCTGATGATCTTCGCGGTCAATGCGAAGGCGATGTTCGCGCCCTTCGCGTTCTACGAGAACCCGACTCTTTGGGCCGGTCCCCAGGACCGGCTCTTCGCCGGCCTCCTTGCCATCGCCGTCGACGGGAAGTGGATGCCGGTCTTCGCGCTCCTCTTCGGGGCGGGACTGGCCCTTTCATGGGACAAAGCGGTCGCGGCCGGCCAAGATCCTCAGGCGCGGATCCTGCGCCGGCTGGGCTGGCTGTTCGTCTTCGGCCTGATCCATCTCTTCGCGGTCTGGGCCGGCGATATCCTGGCGGCCTATGCCGTGACCGGATGGGCCGCCCTTCCGTTCCTGCGCAGGCGGACCTTCGTGGTCTGCGGCTGGATGGCGGGCCTGTTCGTGCTGGGCCTCCTGTGGACGGCGGGGCTCAACGCCCTTCTCGCCGCCCTTCCGCCGCCGGCGCTGGCTGATCTGTCCGCGGCCGCATGGGACCCAGGCCCGCAGGCCCTGCGAGAGGATCTGGCGGCGTTCCGCAGCGCCTCCCCCCCCCCTCGACCATGCCGCGGCGCGGTTTCCGCTCGCGCTCGGCAATCTGACCGGCCTGCTCTTTGCGGGCCTGCTGCCGATGATCCTTTCCTACATGCTCGGGGGCATCGTCCTGTTCCGCAGCGGCATCCTGCTCGGCACGAAGGCGCCGAAGGCATATCTTCCGGCCGCAGCGGCCTGCCTGTCATCCGCCTGGGCCCTGGCTTTCCTTCGCGCCGAAAGGCTCGAAGCCGCGCAATGGGACTTCGCCGCCTCTTTGCGGCAGGAATGGATCGCCTATCTCGAAGGGCCGCTCGGCGCGTTCGGCTATACCGGCCTCGTTCTCGGCATCCTGAGCCTCGGCAAGGCGCCCGCCGCCCTCGCCGCCGCAGGCCGCATGGCCTTCACCAATTACATCGCTTGCTCGCTGATCGGCACGACGCTGGCCTATGGCCATGGCGGGAGCCTTTACGGCCATCTGACCCTGGGCGAGATCCTGATCGCCGTCGGCGCCGTCTGGGCGATCATCCTGATCGCCTCGCCGCTCTGGCTCGCGAGGTTCCGCTTCGGACCGCTCGAATGGGTCTGGCGCCGCCTCGCCTATGGCCGCCCGATACCGTTTCGCAGGCGAAGCGGCCCTGCGCCCGGCTAGACGTCGGTGGCGAGGCGGTAGCCGCCGGAATCGGTCAGCAGGAGCGTCGTCTCGCCCGGCTTCGGCTCGATCTTCTGGCGCAGCCGGTAGACATGGGTTTCCAGCGTGTGCGTCGTCACGCCCGAATTGTACCCCCAGACCTCGTCGAGCAGCGTGTCGCGGCTAACGGGCTTTCCGCCCGAGCGATAGAGATATTTGAGGATCGAGGCTTCCTTTTCGGTCAGCTTGATCCGCTTGTCGTCGCTCGTGACGAGCATCTTCACCGCCGGACGGAATTCATACGGCCCGATCCGGAAGACCGCGTCCTCGGACTGCTCGTGGCTGCGCAGATGGGCGCGCAGGCGGGCGAGCAGGACGCCGAACTTGAAGGGCTTGGTGACATAGTCGTTCGCGCCGGCATCGAGGCCGGTGATGACGTCGGATTCCTCGTCGGCGCCGGTCAGCATGATGATCGGCGACTTGAACCCGCCATCGCGCAGCTTCCGGCAGGCCTCTCGGCCATCCATGTCAGGAAGGCCGACATCGAGCAGGACGAGGTCGATGTGACCTTCGGCGCGCAGCTTTTCTATGGCCGCGCTGCCGGTCTCCGTGACCTCGAGTTCGAATTCCGGATGCTCCGCGAACTGGTCGGACAGAGTGCCGGCCAGCAGAGCATCGTCTTCGACCAGGAGAACGCGTGCCGCACGTGCCATAAAGTCTTCCCTCGTGCCGCTTGGGGCGGCATCACTTCCCGTTGAGGTGTACCGAAACTTGCCTGGGAACAACACGCAAAAATGAGCTTCGTTCTGACCGCGACGCCGAAAAAGAGCGATCGCGGTGTGCTGGAAGCAGCGGATTTCCAGACAATCTGCGCTTTCGGGCGCGGTGGTTTGACAAATGATAAGAAAGAAGGCGACGGCGCGACGCCCATCGGACGCTTCGGAATGCGCAGCTGCTATTGGCGTCCAGACCGCGTCGCCCGGCCCGTGACAGGGCTTCCCGTCCTGCCAATCCGGCGCTTCGACGGCTGGTGCGACGACCCTGGGCACCCGCTCTACAACCGCCCTGTCCGGCTGCCCTTCCCGGCCAGCCATGAGCGGATGTGGAGAGAGGATGCCGCCTATGATCTCGTCGTCGTGCTGGATCAGAACCTCGACCGGCCCGAGCCCGGCGCGGGCAGCGCCGTGTTCTTCCACCTGACCAAATCCGCCGATCCGACGCCGACCGAAGGCTGCGTCGCCATCGCGGAGCCGGCCATGCGCCGCCTCCTGCGTCTGTGCGACACGAAAAGCGTGCTGGAAATCCGGGCATAGAAAAAGGCGGTGCCGGCCTGAAAGCCGGCACCGCCTGCGATGTCTCTGCCGCGACGCTTAGTCGAGCTTGCGCTCGATCCGCTCCACCTGGAAGCACTCGATGACGTCGCCGACCTTCAGGTCGTCGTAATTGGCGAAGCTCATGCCGCATTCCTGACCCGCGGGCACTTCGTTGACGTCGTCCTTGAAGCGCTTGAGCTGGCTCAGCTCGCCCTCGTGGATGACGACATTGTCCCGCAGCAGCCGGACATTGGCACCGCGCTTCACCTGGCCTTCAGTCACGCGGCAGCCGGCGACCTTGCCGACCTTGGAGACGTTGAAGACCTCGAGGATCTCGGCATTGCCGAGGAAGGTCTCGCGCAGCTCGGGGTCGAGCATGCCCGACAGCGTGCCTTTGATGTCGTCGATCAGGTCGTAGATCACCGAATAATAGCGGATCTCGGTGTTCGACCGCTCGGCCACCTCGCGCGCCTGCTTGTTGGCGCGGACATTGAAGCCGATGACGGGCGCGTTCGACGCTTCGGCGAGGACGACGTCGCTCTCGGAGATCGCGCCGACGCCGGTGTGCAGCACGCGCACCCGGACCTCCTCGGTCGCCATCTTGTCGAGGGCGCCGACGATCGCTTCGACCGAGCCCTGCACATCGCCCTTGATGACGATCGGCAGGTCCTTGATTTCGGCGTCCTGGAGCTGCGCCATCATCTGCTCGAGGCTGGTCCCCGAGGTCGAGGCATTCGCCTTTTCGCGTTTCACGCGGGCGCGGTATTCGGCCACTTCGCGGGCCCGGGCCTCGCTGTCGACGACGACGAACTGGTCGCCCGGTTCCGGCACGCCGTTGAGGCCGAGGACCTCGACCGGCTGGCTCGGCACGGCCGTCTTGACCTGCTTGCCCTTGTCGTCGGTCATCGCGCGGACCTTGCCCCATTCGGAGCCGACCACGACGATGTCGCCGCGCTTGAGCGTGCCCGCCTCGATCAGGAAGGTCGCGACGGAGCCGCGGCCCTTGTCGAGCTGCGCCTCGACCACGGAACCATGGGCCGCGCGGTCCTCATTCGCCTCGAGCTCGAGGAACTCGGCCTGAAGGCTGATCGCCTCGAGAAGGCCGTCGAGGTTCTGCTTCTTGAGCGCTGACACCTCGATGTCCTGAACCTCGCCGCCAAGGCTCTCGACCTGCACTTCGTAGCGCAGGAGGTCGTTCTTGACCTTGGTGGGATCGGCGCCCGGCTTGTCGATCTTGTTGACCGCGATGATCATGGGCACGCCCGCGGCGCGGGCATGGCTGATCGCCTCTTCGGTCTGCGGCATGACGCTGTCATCGGCCGCGACCACCACGACCACGATATCCGTGACATCCGCGCCGCGCGCCCGCATCGCCGTGAAGGCGGCGTGGCCCGGCGTGTCGAGGAAGGTGATCTTGTTATGCGCCTTGTCCTCGATCTGATAGGCCCCGATGTGCTGCGTGATACCGCCGGCCTCGCCGGAGACGACATCGGTCTGGCGCAGGGCGTCGAGCAGGCTCGTCTTGCCGTGGTCGACATGGCCCATGATCGTGACCACGGGCGGACGCGGCTTGAGCGTGGCGTCCTCCGGATCGGGCGCGATCAGGCCTTCTTCGACATCGGCCTCGGAGACGCGCTTGGCGGTATGGCCGAGATCCTCGACGATCAGCTCCGCCGTATCGGCGTCGAGCGTCGCATTGCCGGTGACCATCTGGCCCTGCTTCATCAGCTCCTTGATGAGGTCGGTCGACCGCATGGCCATGCGCTGGGCGAGATCGGAAACGGTGATCAGTTCGGGAATGACCACCTCGCGCTTCTTCTGGCTCGCCTGATTGCCGCGCTTGGCCCGCGCCGCTTTCTCGCGCTCGCGCGCTCTGCGGACGGAGGCCAGGCTGCGCTGGCGGTCGTCGTCCTGAAGGGCGTTGGCGATGGTCAGGCGACCGGTGCGGCGTTTCGGCGCCTCTTTCCGGCTCGTATCCGCGCCGCCGAAGCCGCGCTTCTGCTTGATCCGGCCGCCGAGCGCGGAGAGCGGGTCATCCGCATCCTTTTCGAGAGCGGGACCCTTCTTCTGCTGGCCGCCGGCATTTTCGAGACCCTTGGCCTTGGCCTCCTGACGGCGCTTGCGCTCGGCCTCCTCGGCTTCGAGCTGCTTGCGCGCCTCTTCCTCGGCCTTCTTGCGAGCTTCGGCCTCCTCGGCGCGGCGCTTCTCTTCGGCCTCGGCCTGCTTGCGGGCCTCTTCGAGGCGCGCCCGCTCCTCGGCCTCGCGGCGTTCGCGCTCCTCGCGCTCCTTGGCCTCGCGCGCGGCCTTCTCCTTCGCCGCCTTCTGCGCGACGGCGAGGGCGGCCGCCCTGCGCTTGGATTCCTCGTCGGACAGGCGGCGCACCACCTTGCCCTTGGGCTTGGCCGCCACTTCCTTGGCGCGCCCGGCCGCAGCCGCGGGCGGCACCTTGGCCGTCTCGCGCTTGGGCGCAGGCTCGATCACCTTCGTCTTGGACGAGGGTGACTTGCCGCCGGGGGAGGCCACTCTGCGCTTCTTCACGACCTCGACCGTCTTGGTCCGGCCATGGCTGAAGCTCTGCTTGACCGAACCTGTTTCGGTCTTGCCACGGAGGCTCAGCGGCTTGCGCTCGCCCTTCGATTTTTCTTGCGTCTCGTCGCTCATACGTCTCCACGGGGACCGCCGGGCGATCCGAAAACTGTTCCCAACAAGGCCACTGACCTGATCGCGGGAGGGGACCCGCTCGCTCCGAGGACGCCGATCCGGCGCACCGCCGAGCAGTCTACCACATCCCTCACCGCCGGGGACGGCCCACATATACGCGAGGGCGGCTCACGTCCACCGCCCCCAGAACACCTCAGTGCGATTTAAGTCGCCGGAGGGTTTTCCGTATAAGCCGCCCACACTGCTGCGGCCTCTGCCGCCGCCCGTCCGGCACCGCCTGCGGCGAGCCCGAGATGGACGGCGCCGACCTCGCCGATCGCGGCGCTGACCGCTTCCGACGTGGCCGGAAGACGGATGTGGGTTGCCGGCGACGTCGCGGCAAGGCGCGCCATGATCTTGTTCACGCCGTCCTCCGCCGCATCCGCAGGCGACAGATAGGCGCAGAGCCCCGGCAGCCGCTCGCGCACCGCCTCGAAGCCCGCGAAAAGAGCGCCCGCCTTGCGGGCGAGGCCGAGGCGGGACAGCGCCCTTTCGGCAAGGAGCGCCTCGATGCGCGCCGCGAAGCCCTCTGCGGGCTCCGGCACCGCCGTCGGCGCCTTGAAGGCGCGGGAGAAGGCGTTCCGGCGGACCGCCGCCTCGACCGCCGAGCGCTGCGCGCTCACCCAGGCCCCGCGCCCCGGAAGGCGCAGAGCGAGGTCGGGCACGGCCTCCCCCTCGGGCGACCGCACGAAGCGCAAAGCGCGCGCATCCGGTCCGAGCGGCGCGCCGGTGGCGATGCACCGGCGGTCATTGAGGCGGCCCTGCGGCATGGCGCCCGGCTCAGGCAGAGACCGAAGCCTCCTCGCCCTCCTCCTCGTCGTCCCAGCCGACCTTGGCGCGCGCTTCGGCGATCATCGCTTCGGCGGTGTCCGGCTTGACGCGGTATTTCTCCAGCATGCCTTCGTAATGCTTCTTCTCGCCGTCCACCCGCTCGGTCCAGCCGGTCAGGTCGTCGGCGACGCAGCCGGCGAGGTCCTCGACGGTCTTCACGCCTTCCTCGGCGAGCGCGACGATCATCTTGAGGTCGAGGCCGTCGATCTCGAGAAGATCGTCCTCGACGCCCATCTCGCGGCGCTTCTCGTCGAGCTCGGCCCGCTCGCGCTCGAGATATTCCTGCGCCCGCGCCTGAAGCTCCTCGGCGGTCTCCTCATCGAAGCCCTCGATCATCGCGATCTCGTCGAGATCGACATAGGCGATCTCCTCGACCCGCGCGAAGCCTTCGGCGACGAGCAGGTTGGCGATCATCTCGTCGACGTCGAGCACTTCCATGAAGAGTGCGGAGCGCTCGGCATATTCCTTCTGGCGCTTCTCGGACTCCTCCTCCTCGGTCATGATGTCGATCTCGAAGCCCGAAAGCTGGCCTGCGAGGCGGACATTCTGGCCGCGGCGGCCGATGGCGAGGCTGAGCTGATCGTCGGGCACGACGACCTCGACCCGCTCCATCTCCTCGTCGAGCACGACTTTCGCGACCTCTGCGGGCGCGAGCGCGTTGACGATGAAGGTGGCGGTGTCTTCGGACCACGGCACGATGTCGATGCGTTCGCCCGCCATCTCCGAGACGACGGCCTGCACGCGGGAGCCCCGCATGCCGACGCAGGCGCCGACGGGGTCGATCGAGCTGTCGTTCGAATAGACGCCGATCTTGGCGCGCGACCCCGGATCGCGGGCGGCGGCCTTGATCTCGATCACGCCGTCATAGACCTCGGGCACTTCCTGCTCGAAGAGCTTGGCCATGAATTGCGGGTGCGTGCGCGAGAGGAAGATCTGCGGGCCGCGCGGCTCGCGCCGGACATCGGCGACATAGGCGCGCACTCTATCGCCCTGGCGCAGCGGCTCGCGCGGGATCTGCTGGTCGCGGCGGATGACCGCCTCGGCGCGGCCGAGGTCCACGATGACATGGCCGTATTCGATCCGCTTGATGAGGCCCGAGATGATCTCGCCCTGGCGGTCCTTGTATTCCTCGTACTGGTTCTCGCGCTCGGCGTCGCGGACCTTCTGGGTGATCGTCTGCTTGGCCGCGAGGGCCGCGACGCGGTTGAAGTCCACCGGCGGCAGGGGGTCGGAGAGGAAGTCGCCGATCTCGGCTTCGGGGTTCTGCCGCTGCGCATCGGCGAGAGAGATCTCGGCGGAGTCGTTCTCGACCTCCTCGACCACCTCCATCAGGCGCCACAGGCGCGTTTCGCCCGTCTTGGGGTCGATCTCGGCGCGGACATTGGTCTCCGCGCCGTAGCGCGAGCGCGCCGCGCGGGAGAGCGCGTCCTCCATCGCCTCGATCACGACCATGCGGTCGATCGACTTCTCGCGGGCGACGGCGTCCGCGATCTGCATCAGCTCGATCTTGTTGGCTGTCACGGCCATGAGGCTACTCCTTCTCAGGGGCGCTTCCGCCCGCGTCATCTATACCGTTGTCGTTCGCTTCGGCATTGTCCGGCGCATTTCCCGCCGCCTTTGCCCGGCGCAGGCTTTCCGTGACCAGATCGTCCGTCAGAAGAAGCTTGCCGCTCGCGATCAGGGCGAAGGGAATGACGGCCGTCTCCTCCTCGCCCTCGATGTCGAAGAGGACGTCCTCGCCCTCGACGCCGGCCAGCGTCCCCTTGTAGCGCTTCTGGTTCTCGACCGCCTGGGTCAGCTCGATCTTGGCCTCGAAACCCTCCCAGCGCTCATAGTCCTTGAGGCGGGTGAGCGGCCGGTCGATGCCGGGCGAGGACACTTCGAGCGTATAGGGATCGTCGATCGGATCGTCCGCTTCGAGCGCGGGGCTGATCGCCCGGCTGAGCTTCGCGCAGTCCTCGGCCGTCATCGTGCCGTCGGGCCGCTCGGCCATGACCTGCAGCGTCTTGTTCCTCGATCCCGTGACGCGCAGGCGGACGAGCTCGAAGCCCTCGGCCTCGGTCACGGGCGCGACGATCTCGGACAGTCTGTTCTCAAGCGGTGTCGTCATGCTCTCGGCTCAACAAAAAAGCGGCCCCGGGGGGCCGCTTCCGATCGGGGTTCGAATGCACTCTCCACATAGGCGAGCCCGAGCGGTCTGTCACCCCCGCTTCGCCGAGGTTTCCGACTGGCACGGCTCGTGCCAGAGAGCGGCCATGACAATTCCGCTTCCGCCCGTCGCCTGCATCGTCGTGAACTATCGCGCGGCGCATCTGGTGGCCCGCAACCTGCCCGCCACGCTGGCAGCGCTGCGAGACATTCCCGGCAGCCGCCTCTTCGTCGTCGACAACGCCTCGCCCGGGGACGATGCGCGAACGCTGCGCGCCGCGGCCGCGAACGAGACGGATGTCGAGGTCATCGCCCATGAGCGCAATGACGGCTTCGCCGCCGGCAACAATGTCGGCTTCGCCGCCCTTCGCCGGGCCGAGGCGGAGCGGGGCGCGCCCTTCGGCTACGTCTTCCTCCTCAACCCCGATGCCTGGCCGGAACCGGGCAGCCTCAAGACCCTCGTCAGCTTCGCGCAGGACTGTCCCGAAGGCGGTATTTTCGGCCCGGCGATCACCGAAAGCGACGGCCGCGTCCACTGGTCGGCCTTCCGCTTTCCCTCCGTCGCAGGCGAGATCGAAGGGCGCGCCGGCACCGGGCCGATCACGCGCCTTCTCGGAAAGGCGCGCGTCTCGCCGCCTCCGCGCAGCGAAGCGCATCGCACGGACTGGGTCTCGGGCGCCGCGCTCCTCCTTCGCCGCGAGGTGCTCGACCGCCTCGGGGACATGGACGAGGCCTATTTCCTCTATTTCGAGGAGGCCGACTATCAGCTCCAGGCGCAGAGGGCGGGGTTCCAGACCTGGTATGTGCCGCAGGCGCGGATGACCCACCTGCAGGGCGCCTCGACGGGCATGGCGGTGGCGAACCGCAGCGAAGCGGGACTGCCCGATTACTGGTTCCGTTCGCGCCGACGCTTCTTCGAGAAGAATTTCGGGTCCCGCTATGCCGACCGGGCGGACAGGGCCTGGCTATGGGCGTCGCGCTTCTTCGTCCTGCGCCAGAAGGTCCTGCGCCGCCCGGATGGCGGACGGGCCGATGCCATCGGCCGCTTCCTCGCCAATCGGGGAAAGACCGGCCAGGGCCGCCCGGGCGAGGCCGGCTAGCGCCGGAGGAAACGCAGATAGGCGGGCCGGCGCCCCTCGCGGAGGGCCTTCGCCTCATAGCGGGTCTGCGGCCAGTCCCCGGGCCGGTCGAGCCAGTCGGACGGCGCTCTCGCCGTCCACTCGAACCGCCGCTCCTCCCGGTTCGCGACCTGCACCTGCATCAGCGTCCAGCGGACATAGTCGGGGATGTCCGAACTGACCCGCAGCTCGGCGCCGGGGCGCAGGAGGCGCGCGGCCTCGGCCAGGAACGGCTGCGAAACGATCCTGCGCTTGTGATGCTTTCGCTTCGGCCAGGGGTCGGGATGCAGGACGAAGAGGCGGGACAGGCAGCGATCCGGCATCGCCGCCATGAGCTGGCGGGCATCGCCATGGCAGATGCGGACATTAGAGAGCCGGCGCTCCTCGATCTGGGTGAGGAGCTTGGCGACGCCGTTGACGAAAGGCTCGGCGCCGACCAGCAGCGCATCGGGGTGCCGCTCGGCCTGCCATGCGAGATGCTCGCCGCCGCCGAAGCCCACTTCGAGCCAGACTTCCTGCGCGGTCTTTCTTTTTGGCGCTACCGCTCGCTCTCGCTCGCTGCTTGAGCGCTTTTCTGACTGCGCCATCGCTTCGCTGCTTGAGCGCTCTTCTGTCTGCGCTATCGCTTCGCTGCTTGAGCGCTCTTCTGTCTGCGCTATCGCTTCGCTGCTTGAGCGCGGGGAAGCCCGTCTTTCGGCGATGACATCCGCCACCGTCTCCGGCGTCACCGCCAGTTCCGGCAGCAGCGACTCCATCAGGCGGGCCTGCCGCGGCTTGAGCGGCTTGTCCTGGCGGCGGCCGAACAGGCGCAGATCCTTGTAGCCTGCGCTGCGGGGATCTGCGGCCGTCACGTCAGGAGAAGGCGGAGCGCAGATCGTCCACGAGGTCCGTCCGCTCCCACGAAAAGCCGCCATCCTCTTCGGGTGTCCGGCCGAAATGCCCATAGGCGGCCGTGCGCTCGTAGATCGGGCGGTTGAGGCCGAGATGGGTGCGGATCCCGCGCGGGCTGAGATCCATGACCTCCAGCAGCACGTTTTCGAGCCGCGTCGGATCGACCTCGCCCGTGCCGAAGGTGTCGACATAGAGCGAAAGCGGCTTGGCGACGCCGATCGCGTAGGAGACCTGGATCAGACACTTCTTGGCGAGGCCCGCAGCGACCACGTTCTTGGCGAGATAGCGGCTGGCATAGGCGGCGGAGCGGTCGACCTTGGTCGGGTCCTTGCCCGAAAAGGCTCCTCCGCCATGCGGCGCCGCGCCGCCATAGGTGTCGACGATGATCTTGCGGCCGGTCAGGCCCGCATCGCCGTCGGGGCCGCCGATGACGAACTTGCCCGTCGGGTTCACGTAGAAGTCGTCCTCGCCGCACATCCAGCCTTCGGGCAGGACCTGCTCGACATAGGGACGCACGAGTTCGCGCACCTCGGCCTGGGAGAGGCCTTCAGCATGCTGGGTCGAGACGACGACGGAATCCGTGCGCACCGGGCGGCCGTCTTCATAGCGCAGCGTCACCTGGCTCTTGGCATCGGGCATGAAACCGGGCTGCGAGCCGTCATGGCGCGCCTTGGCGAGGGCGCCGACAATGGCATGGGCGAAGGCGATCGGCGCCGGCATCAGGCTTTCGGTCTCATCCGTCGCGAAGCCGAACATGATGCCCTGATCGCCCGCGCCCTCGTCCTTGCCCTCGCTGCTGTCGACGCCCTGCGCGATTTCGGCGGACTGTTCGTGGACGTAGCACTGCACGTCCATGTTCTTCCAGGAGAAGCCCTCCTGGTCATAGCCGATCTCGCGGACGACACGGCGGGCGGTCTCGGTCAGCGCCTCTTCGCGGTCCTTCGAGTTCGAAAGCGCGGCCGAGCGGACCTCGCCCGCCAGCACCACCCGATTGGTCGTGGTCAGCGTCTCGACCGCGACCCGGGCCTCGGGCTCCTGCGCGAGGAAGAGGTCGACGATCCCGTCGGAAATCCGATCGGCGACCTTGTCCGGGTGGCCTTCGGAAACGGATTCGGAGGTGAAGTCGTAGCTGCTGGCCACCATGGCGTCGCCCCGCTTGCATGCGTGGAAAGGATATAAAGGATGCTTTATGTCCCCGGCGCGCTCCTCGCAAGAGCGGGAGGCGGCCCGCACGGTTTTCGGGCTGTCAGTCCTCGTCGTCCTCGCCCAGGACCTTGACGAGGTCGAGGACGCGCCGGCGCACCTGATAGTCCGGAATCTTCGCGAAGGCGCGGCAGAGCTGCATGCCTTCGGGGGTCGAGAGGACCGACAGGAAGTCGGCCTTGTCCTCGTTCTTGTCGGGGCTCGTCTCGGCGAAGCCGATCATGGTTTCCGGCCCGTCGCCGAAATCGTCGTAGAAGAACTGGACCGGCACGCCGAGAATGCGGGCGATATCGTAAAGGCGCGACGCGCCGATCCGGTTCACGCCCTTTTCGTATTTCTGCACCTGCTGGAAGGTCAGGCCCAGTTCCTCGCCGAGCTTGTCCTGGGACATGCCCTGCATCATCCGGCGCAGACGGACCCGGCTGCCCACATGGATATCCATCGGGTGGGGCGCTCGCTTGTTTTCCGTACCGGCCATATTCATTCTCTCTGAACCGTGAGGATGCGCTGAATTGCCGACTTCACTCCCGGCGCGCAAGCCCCGTAACCCACGGAGAAACAACAACCAGAAGTAGCATGATCGCGAACCCCGCCTCGCCCCAGCGGTCATAGAGCGTGGGAGGCGCGGGCGCGGGAAGCCATGCGGTCAGGGTCCCCGCCTCGTAAAGCGGCAAGGATTCCAGGACCCTGCCCCTGGGACCGATCAGGGCGGAGATGCCCGTATTGGCGGAGCGGGCCATGGGCAGGCCGCTTTCGATCGAACGCAACCGCGCGATGGCGAGATGCTGGCGCGGCCCGACATTGTCGCCGAACCAGGCGTCGTTGGTCACCGTCACCAGCCAGTCGGGCCGTTCGCCGTCAGGATAGAGCGCCCCGGGGAAGATGCCTTCATAGCAGACGAGCGGCGCGAAGGGCGCAGGTCCGACGGACAGCACTTCGGGCCCGGCCCCCGGCGTGAAGCCGCCCGCGCCGACCGGCGACATGGAAGCGAGGCCGAGCGCCTCGAACAGGCCCGACAGCGGCAGGTATTCGCCGAAGGGAACGAGGTGATGCTTGTCATAGGTGGCAAGCAACGGCTTCTCGCCGCCCTCGGTCTCGCCGAAGACCTGCACGGCATTGCCGAAGGATGCGGCCTCCGCCTCGCCATAGACACGAACCGATCCGGTCACGAGGATCGTATCGGCAGGAAAACGTTCCGCGAGCCCCTGCCCGACGCCGGGGATCTCGCCCAGATGCGGAAAGGTGTTCTCGGGCCAGACGGCATAGGTCGGCACGTCGTCGGCCACGGCGGCCGCCGCCTCGGCCGTCATGTCGAGCGTGCGCTGCAGGTTCGCCTCGCGCTTTGAGGGATCGAGCTTGTCGCGCTGGGGCACGTTGGGCTGGACGATGACGAGCTGCGCCTGCGGCTGTGACGGGCTCAGCGGCTGAAGACGGACCCAGCCGAACAGCGCCATCGCGCCGATACCGCAGGCGAGCGCGAGCCAGGGCCAGCGGCGCCCGCCCGAGAGCGCGGCCGCCGGCAGGAGCGCGAGAAGCGCGACGATGAGGGAGAGGCCATAAGGTCCCACAAGGCTCGCCGACTGCGCGAGCGGCAGCCATGCCAGCGTGCTCTGCGCCAAGAGGTTCCAGGGGAAGCCGGTGAGGATCCAGCCGCGCAGGAATTCGCCGAGCGCGAAGGCAGCGGCGAGGGTCAGGACCCGCGCTCCGGCGCTGCGCCCCCAGGGGCCGCGCCAGGCCCGGACCGCGATGAGGGCGGC
The DNA here is from genome assembly GCF_000733125.1 of Parvularcula oceani. Lineage (GTDB taxonomy): Bacteria > Pseudomonadota > Alphaproteobacteria > Caulobacterales > Parvularculaceae > Parvularcula > Parvularcula oceani. The sequence continues at coordinate 280,377 of NZ_JPHU01000002.1, forward strand.
GAGGCCGCTATAGATCGCGAGATACGCCATCAGCCCAGGCACGAGGATCGGGATCATCCAGGCGAACTGTTCGGCCTGCACGAGGAAGGCGAAACCGATCCAGTACATGCCCAGCGCGCAGGCGCCGAAGCCGAAGGCCCAGCCGGTCAGGAAGGCGCTTCGCAGAGGCTTCCGCCCGCCGCTTGTCCCTTCGAGCAGCAGGGCGAGACCCGGAAAGGCGATCAGCAGGACCGGCAGGGCGCCATAGGGCGCGAAGGCGGTGGCGGACAGCGCGCCGAAAAGGAGCGCGAGCACGAAGCGCCGCCACCCGCCGGTTCCGCGCAGGCCCTGCGCCAGGCGCAGCGCGGGCCCCCTCCCGGCTCTGTCTTCGGCGTCCGCATCGCCGCGCGCGGCAAGCGTCACGTGGCGGCGGCCTCGGCCGTCCGCATCGCCTCTTCATGCCGCACCGTCTTCTCGGCGGGCGGCGGCAGGGGTTCGCGCCGCACCGTCTCGGCCGCCAGCGGGCGCACGAGCACCCGGCGGATGCGGCGGGCATCGGCCTCCGCCACCTCGAATTCGGCGCCGTCGGGATGCGGGATCACCTCGCCCCGCACCGGAATGCGGCCGGCGAGCGCGAAGACGAGCCCGCCCACCGTGTCCGCCTCGTCGTCGGGCAGCCGCAGGTCGAGACCGGTCTTTTCCTCGAACTCCTCGAGCGGCAGGCGCGCATCGGCGTCCCAGCGGCCGTTCTTGGTCTTGCGCAGACCGAACTCCTCGGCATTGTCGTGCTCGTCGCGGATGTCACCGACGATTTCCTCGATCAGGTCCTCAATGGTGACGAGGCCGTCCGTGCCGCCGAATTCGTCGATGACGAGCGCCATGTGGATGCGGCTCGCCTGCATGCGCAGGAACAGGTCGGTGATGGGCATGGAGGGCGGCACGTAGAGAATCTTGCGCGTCAGGCCTTTCAGGATCGGCGTGTCGCCGCCCTCGGCGCGGTCGGGCTCGGCGAGCATGCCGACGAGGTCCTTGATGTGGACCATGCCGATCGGGTCGTCGAGATCGTCGCGATAGACCGGCAGGCGCGAATGGCCGGCCTCGGAAAAGGTCGTCAGAAGCTCGGCGAGGGTGACGTCATGGTCGACCCCGATGATGTCGGCGCGCGGGATCGCCACGTCGTCGACGCGCTTGGTGTCGAAGGCGACGATGCGCTCGATCATCTCGCGCTCGGCCGGGGTCAGCGTCGCGCCGCTGCCCTCCTGCAGGACGCCGTTGAGGCCCTTTTCCCGCGCCGGACGGAACCGGCCGAGCAGGTTGCGAAGGGATGAAGAACTCCGCGCGGGAGAAGATGCGGGCCCGGCCGCTGAGCCGGGAGCCGTCTGTCGGGCTTCTCGCCCGGAAGGAGACGGCGCTGCGCCGTCGGACATATTCGTCTCCGTCTGGCCCGCTCAATCGGCGGGCTCTTCCTCGTAAGGGGGAGCGATCCCCAGGCTGGCGAGCGCCCGCGTTTCGAGCGCTTCCATCGCACGAGCCTCCTCCCCGTCCCGGTGATCATAACCGAGAAGGTGAAGAAGACCATGAACGAGAAGGTGGGCCGCATGATGGCGCAGCGAAACCCCCTTTTCCGCCGCTTCCCGTTCGCAGGTCCCGAGCGCCAGCGCCAGGTCGCCGAGCGGCTGCATGTCTTCGGGCAGGCCCGGGACGGGATCGGCCGGAAAGGACAGGACGTTTGTGGGCCGGTCCTTCCCGCGCCAGTCGCGGTTCAGGCTCTGCACCGCCCCGTCATCGGTGAAGAGGACCGAGACCTCCCCGCCGCGCATCCCTGGCAGGCAAAGCTCTCCGACCGCCCGCGCGCAGGATGATGGCAGGTCCAGCACGTCTTCGGGCCAGGGCGCCTCCGTCTCGCAGTCGAAACGGATCAAGAGCCGCGTCCCGCTTGCGCGGCCGCCATGCGGTCCCGCTCGCGGCCGTCATAGGCGCGGACGATCTCGCCGACGAGGCGGTGCCGGACCACGTCCTCGCCGGTGAAGCGGGTGACCGCGACGCCGTCGATCTCGGTCAGGAGCGAGAGCGCGTCCTGAAGGCCCGACTGGCGCGCATCGGGCAGGTCGGTCTGGGAGGGGTCGCCCGTCACCGTCATGCGGCTGCCTTCGCCGAGGCGCGTCAGGAACATCTTCATCTGGCCGATGGTCGCGTTCTGCGCCTCGTCGAGGATCACCGCGGCCCGGCTCAGCGTCCGCCCGCGCATGAAGGCGAGCGGCGCGATCTCGATGTCGCCGGCGGCGATGCGCCGGTCGACATAGTCGGTGTGCATGGTGTCGTAGAGCGCGTCGTAGAGCGGACGCAGATAGGGATCGACCTTCTCCTTCATGTCGCCCGGCAGGAAGCCGATGCGCTCGCCCGCCTCGACGGCCGGGCGCGACAGGATCAGCCGCTCGACCTCGCCGCGCAGGAAGGCGCTCGCGGCATGGGCGACGGCGAGATAGGTCTTGCCCGTGCCCGCCGGGCCGACCCCGAAGGTCAGCTCGTTCGCCGACAGCTTGCGCATATAGTCCGCCTGCGCCGCGCTGCGCGGGGCGATGGTCCGCTTGGGCAGCGTCAGCACGGGCGCGGCGCCCGCGCCTTTCGGTTTCTCGGCCTTGCCCTCGGCGGCCGTCGCGGAGAGCCGCAGCGCGCCCTCGACATCGGCGCTCGACAGGCCCTCGCCGCCCTCCAGCCGGCCATAGAGCGCGCGCAGCGCCTCTTTCGCCTGCCAGCGCGCGCCGTCCTGCCCGCGCAGGGCGATCGTGTTCCCCTTGGCATCGAGCCGCACGCCGAGCGCGTTCTCGATCAGGAGGAGGTTCGCGTCATGCGGCCCGCAAAGGTCGGAGACGAGGGCGTTGTCGTCGAAGACGAGAGTTTCCGTGGTCATTGCCGCTCTAGGTAGGGGGCGCGGAGGCGAGGACAAAGCACAAATCGGGGTCGCGGCTGCGGACGGGGCGTCAGCCCCGTGCCGCGGTCCTGCACGTCTTCTCATCCAGCCTCTCCGATACGAAATCGCGAACGGCCTTTCGGCTTTCCGGCGAAGCCACCATGGAGTCGTGAAAAGCCGCCCGGGCGGCGCGTAAAGATGCATGCGGCATTCCCGAGAAGAACCGCTCGGCAACCGCCTTGTCCATTCTGTTCTCGGACTCGGGGAACACGGCAATGATCTCTTCGTCGATCTCGGCCTCCGCGACGACGCTGCGCATCCACTGGCGCGCCGGGTCGTCGTCCAGATCCTCGTCGATGTGCAGATAGTCTCGATTGCCTTCGCGCCAGCCTGCGATGCGCTCTTCGATCGTGAGCTCGAAGCTCGGAAACGGTTTGTTCGCCGGATCGTAGACGAAGCTCGATGGATAGAAGCTGGTCCAGGGCGCGACGAAGACGCCGATCGTGCAGGACGTTTCAGCCGGATCGTTCCGGGTCAGCGCGATGACGCCTGCGAGTGTCGAAAAACTCGAAACGTGGATGACGACGGGCACACCGTCGATCCTGCGCGCCTCGATTAGGTCCAGGAGCGCCTCCGCATCCCGCTCCAGGGCGGAAATGCCCGTCTCTTTCAGGCGCTCAAGGAAGATGCCGCCGCAGCACTCCGTTCCGGAATAGTCGACGAAGGTGAGGTCGGGACGCATCTTCGCATAGATGTCGACGATGTAGCGCAGGCTCTGTTGAGACCATGTCCGGGAGAAGGGGCCGCCGCCGAGATAGTAGACCTGCATGCGGGGCGTTCGCCAATGGCGTGTCAGATCCATCGTCCAGAGCGGCCAGTCCTCATCCCCCTTCAGCCCGTACCGGTTGCGCCAGTTGCGATCGACATAGGCGACCAGATCCTCCCGGTCCGCCCCGTAGAACGCGGTCCGGTCGCGCAGCTTGTCCGGATCGGCCCAAGCCGTGGATGAGGTGGGGTCACCCTCCCCCTCACACGGACCCAGCAAGAGCAAGAGCAAGGCCGAAGCGGCCAGGGCCAGAAGCGGACGCCGGTCCAATGCCGGGCTCAGGCCGCGGCGGAGCATTCGATCCGGCCCGTCAGGCTGTTCGGTCCCGCCCGCTCGATCGCGACCGGCACGACCTGTCCGATCAGCGCCTCGGGCGCTTCGGCATGGACCGATTGCAGATAGGGGCTGCGGCCCTTGAGCTGGCCTTCATGGCGGCCCCTGGCCTCGAATAGGATGGGCAGCGTTCGGCCCACCTGGCGCGCATTGAAGGCGTGGCGCTGCTCATCGAGGAGGGCTTGGAGGCGCGCGAGGCGCTCGGCCTTCGCGTCTTCTGCGACCTGGCCGCGCATGGTGGCGCCGGGCGTGCCGGGGCGGCGCGAATATTTGAAGGAGTAGCAGGCGGCGTAATCGACCTCCCGCGTGAGGCTCATCGTCTCCTCGAAGGCGGCCTCGTCCTCGCCGGGGAAACCGACGATCATGTCGCCGGAAATCGCGATGTCGGGCCGCGCCGCGCGGATGCGCTCGATCAGGCGCAGATAGTCCTCGGCCGTGTGCTGGCGGTTCATCGCCTTGAGGATGCGCGTGCTGCCCGACTGCACCGGCAGGTGCAGATAGGGCATGAGCTTCTCTTCCTCCGCGAAGGCTTCGATCAGCGCATCGTCCATGTCGCGCGGATGGCTGGTCGTGAAGCGGATGCGCTCGATCCCGTCGATCCTGGCGAGATGCCGGCAGAGCCGGCCGAGGCCCCACACCTCTTCGCCGCTGCCCGCGGGCGCGGTGCCGCGCCAGGCATTGACGTTCTGGCCCAGAAGCGTGACCTCGCGCACCCCTTGCGCGGCTAGCGCGCGGACCTCCGCGACGATGCGGTCGGTCGCGCGCCCCACCTCGGCGCCGCGCGTATAGGGCACGACGCAGAAGGTGCAGAACTTGTCGCAGCCTTCCTGCACGGTGACGAAGGCGGTCGGGCCGTCCGCCTCGCGCGGGGTTTCGAGCGCGTCGAACTTGGCCTCTGCCTCGAACTCGGTCTCCAGCACCTCGCCCCGCTCGCGCGCGGCCCGTGCGATCAGCTCCGGCAGGCGGTGATAGGATTGCGGCCCGATCACCATGTCGACCTGCGGCGCGCGGGCGGGGATCTCCGCGCCCTCGGCCTGCGCGACGCAGCCCGCGACGGCGATCCTGGCGCCGTCCTTGCGCTGCGACTTCAGGCGGCCGAGCTCGGAGTAGACCTTTTCGGCCGCCTTCTCGCGGATGTGGCAGGTGTTCAGGATCAGAAGATCCGCCGCGCCCGGATCCTCCGTCACGCCATAGCCGAGCGGGCGCAGGAGGCCGATCATGCGCTCGGTGTCATAGGCGTTCATCTGGCAGCCCCAGGTCTTCACATGGACCTTGCGGGGAGAGTTCGTCTCGGACATGGCCGCCCCTTAGCGCGACGCGCCCCGCCTTTGCGAGAGGGTGAATTGCCGAGCTGTTCTGCTACGCATAGCTTCGAGACGTTCGACAGGGGTTTCTTGCGACGTGCAGCAGCAAGACGACGAGACCATCACCGTTCCCGCAGAGGACATCACGGTCGAGCTCTCGACCGAGGAGCTCGAGGCGATCCTCGAAGCGCGCCGCGCAGAGGACGCCGCCGCGGCAGCGGCCGCCGATCCCTCGGCGACGAGCGAGACGCCGGAGATCCTCGAGGGCGCGGCAGAGGACGTCGCCGAGCTGCAGGACGAGCTGATCGCCGAGACCGAAGAGCTGGCCGAGGAAGGATCGGCCCTCGCCGATCTTCTGGACGTCGAGCTGCTGCAGGTCTGGGGCACGAGGGCGCTGACCTGGATCCGCACGGATGTCCTGACGATCAACGCGCTGCTGCAGCTCGGCCTCGTCTTCGGCGCGCTCATTCCCGCCGTCCTCTTCGGGCCGCGCCTGAAGGGCTTTATCGGGCGCTATCTGCGCAAGCAGGTGCCGGCGGGCATATTGCGCCGCCTCGCCGATGCCGCCGCCGTCCTCGCCACGCCGATCGCGCTGTGGATCACGCTGACGGTCTTCATGTGGATCCTGCGAAGCATGGGGGAGCATTACGGCTTCGTCTCCGCGGCGCAGAGCCTTCTGGCCGCCTGGATCATCGTGCGCGTGGTGACCCTCGCCATCCGGTCGCCCTTCTGGTCCAAGGTCGCCTTCTACATCGCCTGGCCGATCGCCGCGCTCGACGCCTTCGGCGTGCTCGGCGACGTCTTCGACTGGATGGAGGCGCGGGCCTATACGCTGACGCCGGCCGGGCCGGGGCAGGAGGCGCAGACGATCAGCCTCTACGACGTGCTGCGCGCAGGGCTGATCTTCGCGCTCTTCCTTCTGGCCGCGAACTTCGTCACCGGCCTCCTGATCAGCCGGGTGAACCAGACCGAGGAACTGAACGTCAGCTTCAAGGCGCTGCTCGCCAAGGTGCTGAACTTCGTTCTGCCGATCGCGGCGCTGATCGCAGCGCTCGCCTTCATCGGCTTCGATCTGACCTATCTGGCCGTCTTCGGCGGGGCGGCGGCGCTGGGCATCGGCCTCGGGCTGCAGAAGATCATCGGCAATTTCCTCGCCGGCTTCACCCTGCTCGCGGACCGGTCGATCAAGCCGGGCGACACGATCCAGGTCGGCGACACCTTCGGCTGGATCACGGACATGAAGAGCCGCTACGTCTCGATCCGCACGCGCGACGGGACGGAGCACCTGATCCCGAACGCGACCTTCATGGACGAAGGCGTGATCAACTGGTCGCACAATGACCGGGCCGTGCGCTGCAAGGCGGATGTCGGCGTGGCCTATGGCACTGAGAGCCTGCGGCAGGTGCAGAAGATCTGCCTCGAAGCGGCCAAGACGACGCCGCGCGTTCTCGACCGGCCGCCCCCCGTCTGCAATCTCATCGGTTTCGGCGCCAGCTCGGTCGACTTCTCCTTGCGCTTCTGGATCAACGACCCGCCCAACGGCATCGCCAATGTCCGCTCCGAAGTGCTCATCAAGGTGTGGGAGGGCCTGAAAGAAGCCGGGATCGAGATTCCGTTCCCGCAGCGCGACCTGCACATCAAGAGCTCGGACGTCGCCTTCGACGCGGGCTTCCAGGAGGCGGCCGAATAGCGCAGAGCCGCGCGCGCCTCTTCACGCCGGAGCAGGGTCGGCTATGCTTTCCGGGATCGAAACGAGCGGAGCCTGACGGGGATTTCGATGACGGACGACAATGTGGTCGTGCTGCGGCAGATGGATCGCGCCATGCGGCGGCGGGGACCCGGAGCGAGCCTCGAAGAGCTGGCCGACGAAGCGGGGATCGACGAGACCGTCATCAAGGTCGCCTTCCCCGGCGGCCGCCGGGAAGTCGTCGAGGCGGTCATCGGCAGCACCTGCGACGAGTTCGACGAGGTCGTCACCGAGCCCATGCTGTCCGCCCCGACAGCGCGCGAGGCCCTGCAGGAGGCGGCGGACGGCCTCTCCGCCTATTACGAGGGCGGCGCGCAATCCTGCCTGTTCGAGCTGTTCTCGGTCCCGGCCGGCACGAACCACGCGCCGAAGATCGAGGCGGCGGCGCAGCGTTTCCTCGCGGCGCTCAGGACGACCTTCCTGCGCACGGGCCGCGACGAAGCGGCCGCCCTGCGGCAGGCGCAGCGGACCTTCGCCGAACTTCAGGGAACGCTGATCCTCGGCCGGATGACGAAAGACCCGGACCTGTTCCGGGCCTTCACCGACCAGTTGCCGAAAATGGCTCGGGCGGACGCATAGCGCCCGCCCGACCGAATTTCCGAAAATTGCGGAGAATGCCGCTTATTTCTTCTTGGCAGCCTTCTTGGCGGCGACCCGCGCGACGCGCTTGGTGTCCACCTTCTCCTTGATCCGCGCGGACTTCCCGCGGCGCGAGCGGAGATAGTACAGCTTGGCGCGCCGGACCTTGCCGCGGCGCACGACCTCGATCTCCTCGACCAGCGGGCTGTAGAGGGGGAAGACCCGCTCGACGCCTTCGCCGAAGCTGATCTTGCGGACGGTGAAGGACTGGTTCAGGCCGCCGCCGGAGCGGGCGATGCAGACGCCTTCATAGGCCTGAAGCCGCTCGCGCGTGCCCTCGCGCACCCGCACCTGGACCCGCACGGTGTCGCCGGGCGCGAAATCGGGCACTTCGGGTTTGAGTTCCGCGGCGTGCTCGGCTTCGAGCTGTTCGATCACGTTCATGTCGTCGTCTCGTCTTTCTTGTCGCCGGATTGGACCGCCCTGAGAAGGTCCGGTCGTCGCGCGCGCGTCAGCTCCAGGGCCTGGTCCCTGCGCCACTTCGCGACCTTTCCATGGTCGCCGGAGAGGAGCACGTCCGGGATGGCCCTGCCTTCAAATTCTCTCGGCCGGGTGTAATGCGGATATTCGAGCAGGCCCTGCTCGAAGCTCTCATCGTCACGGCTGGCCGGCGCGCCCAGTACACCGGGGACGAGCCGCACGCAAGCCTCGACCAGCGCCTGGGCGGCGACCTCCCCGCCTGCCAGCACGAAGTCGCCGATCGACACCTCCTCGAGGCCGCGCGCGTCGATCACCCGCTGGTCTATGCCCTCGAACCGGCCGCAGACGAAGACCGCGCCCGGCCCCCGGGCGAGGTCATGGGCGAAATCCTGGGTGAAGGGACGCCCGCGCGGGCTGAGAAGGAGGCGGGGGCGCCTGTCCGCCTCGACGGAATCGAGCGTCGCCGCCAGAACGTCCGCCCGCAGCACCATGCCCGGACCGCCTCCCGCCGGCGTGTCGTCGACGAGCTTGTGCTTGCCCGCCCCGAAATCGCGCGGATTGGCGCAGTCATAGGACCACTGCCCCTCGCGCAGCCCCCTTCCGAGAACGCCCACGCCGAGCACGCCCGGAAAGGCGTCCGGGTAGAGGGTCACGAAGGTCGCATGCCAGCTCATCGGCGCTGTGTGACGGGCCGCACCGTCTTGGGCAAGAGCGCAGAGCCGATCTTGCGAAGCTGCCTGAAAACGCAGTCATGCCGCATTTTGCGGCGTTGACGCCGCCAGCCCCGCCCCGCACCTTACCGCGGAACGATAAAGCTGGGAGCATCATCGCATGTCCAAAGCCCTACTGGCCTCGGCCTTTCTGACCGCCTCCGCGCTCGGCCTCGCCGCAGCGCCCGCCGTGCAGGCGCAGACCTCCGGCATCGAGGTCGAGCTGCCCTATGAGGAGTTCACGCTCGACAACGGCCTGAAAGTGGTCGTCCACGAGGACAGGAAGGCGCCGGTCGTCGCGGTCCAGGTCATGTATGGCGTGGGCTCGAAGGACGAGCCGCAGGGCAAGACGGGCTTCGCCCACCTCTTCGAGCACCTGATGTTCAACGGCTCGGAGAATTTCGACAAGGACTTCTTCGTCGCCCTCAAGGATATGGGCGCGACCCAGTATAACGGCACGACCAATACCGACCGCACCAACTACTACGAGACGGTGCCGCGCGCGGCGCTCGAGCGGATCCTCTTCCTCGAAAGCGACCGGATGGGGCATCTCCTTGGCGCGGTGACGCAGGAGAAGCTCGAAAACCAGATCGGCGTCGTCCAGAACGAGAAGCGTCTTGGCGAGGACCGCCCCTTCGGCCGCAGGATCTGGACCGAGATCTACGAGAACCTCTATCCGGTCGGGCACCCCTATCACCACTCGACCATCGGCTCGATGGAAGACCTCGACAACGCTTCGCTCGAGGATGTGCAGGAATGGTTCCGGCAATATTACGGCGCGGCCAATGCCGTGCTCGTCCTCGCCGGGGACATCTCCGCCGACGAGGCCCGGCCGCTGGTCGAGAAATATTTCGGCGATATCGAGGCGGGCCCGCCGCTCCTCAAGCCGGTCGTGGACTCGGTTCCGCTCGAAGCCAACAAATACGGCATGATGCAGGACCGCGTGGCCCAGCCGCGCATCTACAGAGCCTATATCGCGCCGCCGACGGGCTCGGCGGACAGCCCGCTCCTCGACGTGATGGCCCGCGCGCTCGGAGGCGGAAAGACCTCGCGCCTCTATCGCCGCCTGGTCGACGAGATGCAGATCGCGAACTCGGCCTCGGTCTTCTATGGCGAGGACATCCTGTCGGGTCAGATCTTCTTCATCGTCGATGCCAAGACAGAAGCAGACATCCCGCAGATCAACGCGGTCATCGACGAGGAGATCGCGCAGTTCCTCAAGCGCGGCCCGACGCGCGACGAGCTCGAGCGAACCAAGACCATCTATCTCGCCTCGGAGGTCCGCAGCCTCGAAGGCGTCTCCGGCAAGGCGGCCAAGCTCGCCCGCGGCGCGCTCTTCATGGACGATCCGGACTATTACACGGATGAGAACCTCGACCTGTTGCAGGCCGCGACGCCGAAATCCGTGCAGGAAGCCGCGCAGCGCTATCTGACCAAGGGCTTCTACGAGCTGCAGGTCCTGCCCTTCCCCGATTATGCGGCATCCGCCGAAGGCGTGGACCGCGCCGCGGGACTGCCGGGTATCGGCGAGGGCGCGGATGTCTCCTTCCCCGAGATCCAGACAGCGACGCTCGACAACGGGATGAAGGTCGTCGTCGCCCCGCGCCCGACCGTGCCGGTCGTGGAAGTCGCGGTGCAGTTCGACGCGGGCACGGCGACGAGCAATGTGCCGGTCGGCGACAATGAAGAGCCGATCCCCGGCCTGCCCTCCATGGCGGTGAACCTCATGGACGAGGGCACGCGCCGCATGGACGCGCAGGAAATCGCCACGCGGTCCGAGGAACTGGGCGCGCAGATCAGCGTCTACAATTCGCGCGACGACTCCAAGGCCTATCTCTCCTCCCTCAAGGCGAATCTGCGGCCGTCGCTGGAGCTCTTCTCCTCCATCGTGGAAGAGGCGAGCTTCCCCGAGGAGGAAATCGAGAAGTTCCGCAAGCGCACGATCGACGATCTGCGCCAGGAGAAGGCGGACGTGCAGTCGCTCGGCTTCCGCGCGCTCGGCAATGCGGTCTTCGGAGAGGATCATGCCTATGGCACGCCGATGACCGCCGAAGAGGAGGTCGAGGCGATCCGGTCGATCACCCGCGACGACCTCCTCGCCTGGAAGAGCGCCTGGCTGCGCCCCGAAAACGCGACGATCTACGTCACGGGCGATACGAGCGTCGAGGAGATCCTGCCCGAGCTCGAACGCGCCTTCGGCGACTTCACCGCGGAGGGCGAGCCTGCGAGCAAGTCCATCGACGAGGTGCAGGTGGCCGACACGCCCCGCGTCATCGTCATCGACAAGCCGGACACGCAGCAGGCGCTGATCCTGGCCGGCCGCCTGATTGATCCCACGGGCAGCGAGACGGACACCGCGCTCGAAGCGATGAACGACGCCTTCGGCGGCAACTTCCTCAGCCGGATCAACATGAACCTGCGCGAGGACAAGGGCTGGTCCTATGGCGTGCGCTCCGGCGCGGGCGATGCCCTCGGCCAGCGCATGTTCTATCTCTGGGCGCCGGTCCAGATCGACCAGGCGGGGCCTTCGGTCGCCGAGCTGACGCGCGAGATGGAAGAGCTGGTCGGCGGCGAGCGGCCCATCGAGCAGGCCGAACTCGACCAGACCGTCGCGGGCGTGGTCGGCGCGTTGCCCGGCAAGTTCGAGACCGCGCGCTCGGTCCTGTTCTCGATGATGGGGAACGCGGTCTATGGCCGCCCGCTCGACTACGACACCACCGAGGCCGAGCGCTACAACACGCTCAAGACGGACGACCTTCAGGCCGCCGCCGAAAGCGTGATCGATCCGGACAGCCTCGTCTGGGTCATCGTCGGCGACTATGACGAGATCGAGCCCCAGCTTCAGGGCCTCGACCTCGGCCCCGTCGAGGTCCGCGCACTGAGCGACGTCGCTGCGGATTGATCTTTCAGCGCCGCCCTCGCGGCGCTGTGCAATGCCGGACGAAGAGAGGCCCGCATCGAAAACGATGCGGGCCTTTTCTCGTCCGACCGAGCGCTGTGCGATCACGACAGGAGTGAACTGATCGCGCCCGTTTCGGGCGTTCTAGCGAGGCGGGCTGCCCTTTCGCGGAACTCTGCGGCCTTCCTCCTGTTCCACTAGCGAGAGGGAAAACCGAAGGACCCGGATGACAGAGGCTTTCTGGCTGTGGCTCTACGTGGCCGTCATGGCGGCGGGGGCTTGCCTGTTCCTTTACTGGAGCCGGAAGCCCAGGGGCGTACCGGGTTACGAGTACACGATCGCCGCCGTGATCCCGATCTGGTCAGGCCTCGCCTATCTCGCCATGGCGCTGGGCCAGGGCACGGTGATGATCGACGGCCGGGAAGTCTATTACGCGCGCTATCTCGACTGGCTCGTGACGACGCCGCTCCTCCTCTGGCTGCTCGGTTCGACGGCGACGTTCTACCGCGCCAATGACACACGCCTGATCGGCAGCCTGATGTTCGCCGACGTGGTGATGATCCTGTCCGGCCTGTTCGCCGATCTGACCGCAGAACAAAGCGTCCGGTGGCTCTGGTACACGATTGGCTGCGTCTCCTTCCTCCTCATCCTGTGGCAGGTCTGGGGCCCTCTGCGCCGGATCGCGGGGGAGCAGGGCGAGGCGTTGTCCAAGACCTATACGCGGGTTGCCGCCTACCTGACGGTGTTCTGGGTCAGCTATCCTCTTGTCTGGCTGATCAGTCCTTCCGGCATCGGCATTGTCGGCCCCACCGTCAGCATCGCGCTCTTCGTGATCCTGCCCGCCTTCTCGAAGGTCGGTTTTTCGATCCTGGACCTCTACGAGCTACGCCGCCTCGGCGACGACAGGCCCAGCCCGAAAGCGGCGATTCCGCCCCCGGCCGGCCATCGGGCAGTGGTGGAAAGGCCGGTCTGACCCACCCCGGACCCACGCAGCTGCGATCGGTCCGGCGGCGCAGAACGGCCTTTGGCTTCCCGCCTGCGGACAACACGAGCGCCATGCTGTCCGTATCCGCCTCAGTCCTTGTTCAAGGACCCGTCGATCAGCTTCATCACGCCGGAGAAGTCGAGGCCGCCCGCCTCCGCCGCTTCCATCAGCGTGTAGAGCTGCTCGGCCTGCGCCCCGAGCGGAATGGCGGCGCGGGCGGTTCTGGCGGCGTCCGAGGCGAGGCGGAGGTCCTTGAGCATCATCGCGGCCGCGAAGCCGGGCTTGTAGCCCTTGTTCGATGGCGCGGCCGGAACGGGCCCCGGCGCGGGACAATAGCTCGTCATCGACCAGGACTGGCCCGAGGCCTTGGACGAGATGTCGAAGAAGGTCTGCGGGTCGAGGCCGAGGGACTGCGCGAGGTTGAACGCTTCGCAAGTGCCGATCATCGTGATGCCGAGCAGCATGTTGTTGCAGATCTTGGCAGCCTGGCCCGTGCCTGCGCCGCCGGCATGGAAGACGTTCTTGCCCATCGCTTCGAGCACGGGTTTCGCGGCTTCGAAATCATCCTCCTCGCCGCCGACCATGAAGGTCAGCGTGCCGCCCTGCGCCGCCGCCGTGCCGCCCGAGACCGGGGCGTCGACGAAGCGGAAGCCGAGCGCCTTGGCTTCCATGCCGACCGTGCGGGCGGTTTCGACATCGATGGTCGAGCAGTCGATGAAGAGCGTGCCCTCGCGCGCATGGCTCGCCACCGCGTCACGCTCCAGATAGACGCGCGCGACATGCTCGCCCGCTGGCAGCATGGTGATGACGATATCGGCATCGCGCGCATCGGGCAGGCCGCCCGCTTCGCGTCCGCCGCCGCGCACCGCCTCGGCCACGGCCTCCTTGGACAGATCGTGGACCAGCACGTCGTGCCCGGCCTTCATCAGGTTCGCGGCCATGCCCGAGCCCATATTGCCGAGGCCGATGAAGAGGATCGTGCTCATTGCGGAAATCCTTCGTGGTGCGGCGCCCCTTGCGGCACCTCATAGGTATCGCCGGCTTCGCCGGTGAAGATGTGGGCGGAAAGATCGAGCCCGGTCGGCAGGTCGAGCGCGCCGATGGCGACGGCCACCCGCTCGCTGTCAGCCGCGCTCAGCCGCCAGAAGAGCGAGGAGCCGCAAAGGAGGCAGAAGCCCCGCTCGGCATGTTCGGATGAGGGATACCAGGCCAGCGACGCCTCGCCGCTCGTGAGGACGAGGTCGGATTGCGCGATATTGACCGAGGACCAATAGGTCCCCGACCAGCGCCGGCAGCTTTCGCAATGGCAGGCGCCAGCCGGTCCCGGCGCGCCGCGGATCTCGAAGCGGACATCGCCGCAGAGGCAATGCCCGCCAAGCGGAAGGGCCGGTGTCACCACGGCAGGGTCTTGCCCGCATAGGTGAGGAAAGGCGCCTTGTCCGACGGGGTCAGTCCGTCGATGACGCGGCGCAGGCCCTCGGCGCTTTCCTCCGGAGAGATCTTGCCGCTCGGGCCGCCCATATCGGTGCGCACCCAGCCGGGATGCAGGATCGCCATGGCGACCCCGTCGGATTTGACCTCGGCCGCGGCGACCGCGACGGCCATGTTGAGCGCCGTCTTGGACACGCGATAGGCGGTGGAGCCGCCCGAAGCGTCCTCGATCGAGCCCATCTGCGACGTGATCGCGACGAGTTTCCTGCGCTCGGACCGCTTCACATGCGGCAGGAAGGCCTGAAGGGTGCGCAGCGTGCCGATCGTGTTGGTTTCGATCGTATCGCGCAGGCCGTCCAGGTCCAGACGGCCGAAGGTCTGCGCCTCGGAGCCGGGGCCATAGACCCCGGCATTGGCGATGACGACATCGAGCGGCGCATCGATCTCTTTCGCCAGCCGCTCGGTCGCTCGCGCATCCGCGACGTCGAGCGCGTGGATCGAGACCTTGCCCTCGACCGCCCGCAGATCGTCCGCCTGCGAGGGCGTGCGGCAGCAGGCGAAGGCCTGCCAGCCGTCTTTGGCGTATTGGCGCGTCAACTCGAGGCCGATGCCGCGATTGGCGCCGGTGATCAGGACATTGGGCATGGAAGCCTCCTGTTTCGTCGTGGGCCTATTTCATCGTGGGAATGACGAATTCGGACGCGCCGAGTTCCTCGTCCCAGTCCCAGCGCTGGGTGACGGTCTTCACCTTGGTCCAGAAGCGGACGCCTTCTGGGCCGTGCTGGTTGGTGTCGCCGAAGCCCGAGCGCTTCCACCCGCCGAAACTGTGATAGGCGACCGGCACGGGGATCGGGACATTGACCCCGACCATGCCGACCTCGACCTCCTGCGCGAATTTGCGCGCGGCCGAGCCCGAGGCGGTGAAGATCGCGACGCCGTTTCCGTATTGATGCTCGCTCGGCAGGCGGATCGCCTCTTCGAGCGTGTCGGCGCGGACGATCTGGAGGACGGGGCCGAAGATCTCCTGCTTGTAGCTCTCATGCTCCGGCTTGACCTTGTCGAGCAGGGTCGCGCCCATGAAGAAGCCGTCTTCATAGCCTTCGACGCCCTGATCGCGGCCGTCGACCAGCACCTCCTGGCCTTCCTCGACCGCGCGGTCGATCCAGCCGCGCACGCGTTCCTTGTGCTCTTTCGTGACCAGCGGGCCGATATCGACGTCCTGATCGGAGGGGCCGATGCGCAGCGCCTCGATCTTGGGCTTGAGCGCCTCGATCAGGCGCTCGGCCGTGCCATCGCCAACCGGCACAACGACCGGCGTCGCCATGCAGCGCTCGCCGGCCGATCCGTAGGCCGAGCCGACGAGCTGGCTCGCCGCGTTCTCCATGTCGGCGTCGGGCAGGACCACCATGTGGTTCTTCGCCCCGCCAAAGGCCTGGACGCGCTTGTTGTGCGCCGTGCCCGTCGCATAGATGTACTGGGCGATATCGGACGAGCCGACGAAGCTGACCGCCTTGACCCGCGGATCCTCGAGGATCGTGTCCACCGCCTCCTTGTCGCCGTTGACGACGTTGAGGACGCCTTCGGGCGCGCCGGCCTCCATCATCAGCTCGGCGAGGCGCAAGGGGACCGACGGGTCGCGCTCGGAGGGCTTGTTGATGAAGGTGTTTCCGGCGGCGATGGCCGGGCCGAACATCCACATCGGGATCATGGCCGGGAAGTTGAACGGCGTGATGCCCGCGCAGACGCCCAGAGGCTGGCGCATGGAATAGACGTCGATGTCGGGGCCCGCGCCCTCGGTATATTCGCCCTTTTGCAGATGGGGGATGCCGCAGGAGAACTCGATCACTTCGAGCCCGCGCTGCACGTCGCCCATCGCGTCCGGGACCGTCTTGCCGTGCTCTTCGGAGAGGAGCTTGGCGAGGCGGTCCTTGTCCTTCTCGACGAGGCGCTTGAACTCGAACATGACCCGCGCGCGGCGCTGCGGATTGACCGCGGCCCATGCGGGGAATGCGTCCTGCGCGCGGCCGATCGCCTCGCGCACCTCTTCGGCCGTGGCCAGGCTGACCTGGCGACGCACCGTGCCGCGGACGGGGTCATAGATGTCATGCGTGCGGTTCGAGCGGCCTTCGACCTGCTTGCCGCCGACGAAGTGTCCGAGCGTTTCCATGGCGCTGCCTCTTCTGGTTCGGGTTTGGCGCCGGACTACGCCAGGCAGGCGCCGCTTTGCAAAACACGCCCGCAGGAAGCGGCATCAGCGCCGCGGCAGGACCCAGCGATTGAGGACCTCGTCCGCCGGCAGGACGAGCAGCGTTTCCGCGATCGCGTCGTGCATGCGTTCGCGGAGCGCCGCGTCCACCTCTTCGCGGCCCGCCCGCTCACGCGTGGCCCTGTCCGGCCAGCGGGCGAGCGCGGCATAGGTGCCGTCCTCGGCCCGGAACAGGGCGGAGCCGTGCGAGCCGCGCTCGCCCAGCGCCAAGGTCAGCGCATCCCATGCCGCCTCGAATTCGGCCTCGCGGCCGGGGCGGATGCGCCAGCGGAAGAAATAGGCGTGGCTCACCGAAGCCTCAGTGCATGAGTTCGACCGACAGCGCCGTCGCCTCGCCCCCGCCGATGCAGATGGCCGCGATGCCGGTCTGCAGGCTGCGCTGGCGAAGAGCATTGACCAGGGTGACGACGATGCGCGTGCCGCTGGCGCCGATCGGATGGCCGAGCGCGCAGGCCCCGCCATTCACGTTCACCTTCTCATGGGGAAGCTGCAGGTCCTCCATCGCGGCCATGGGCACGACGGCGAAGGCCTCGTTGATCTCGAAGAGGTCGACATGAGACTTCTCGAGCCCCGTCTCGTCCATCAGCTTGCGCATGGCGCCGACCGGCGCGGTGGTGAACCAGGCGGGGTCCTGCGCATGGCTGGTCATCGCGGTGATCCTGGCGAGCGGGGTCAGCCCGCGTCGCTCGGCCTCCGACGCCCGCATCATCACCACGGCCGCGGCGCCATCGGAGATCGAGGAGGCATTGGCCGCCGTCACCGTGCCGCCCTCGCGCTTGAAGGCGGGCTTGAGCTGCCGGATCCGCTCGGGCTTGGCCTTGAAGGGCTGCTCGTCCTTGTCCACCGTCACCGTTCCGGAGCGCAATTCGAGGCAGACCGGCACGATCTCGTCGGCGAACTGGCTCTGGGCGGCGGCGAGAGCGCGGTTCAGGCTCTCGATCGCGTATTCGTCCTGCACCTCGCGGCTGAATTCGTACTTGCCCGCGCAGAGTTCGGCGAAATTGCCCATCAGGCCGCCTTCATAGGCGTCCTCGAGCCCGTCGAGGAACATGGAGTCGATCACCTGGCCATGGCCGAGCCGCATGCCGCCGCGCGCCTTGGGCAGCAGGTAGGGCGCGTTCGTCATCGACTCCATGCCGCCCGCGACGATGACCTTGCCCGTCCCGGCGGCAAGCTCGCTCGCGGCCATCATGATCGTCTTCATGCCCGAGCCGCACATCTTGTTGACGGTCGTGCAGGGCACGGAGGTCGGAAGGCCCGCCTTGATCGCCGCCTGCCGCGCAGGGGCCTGGCCCTGGCCTGCCGGCAGGACGCAGCCCATCAGGACCTCGGCGACGTCTTCCTCGTCCACGCCGGCCCGCTGCAGCGCCGCGTGGATCGCCTTGGCGCCGAGTTCGGAAGCGGTCTTGGTCTCGAGCTCGCCCTGGAAGCCGCCCATGGGCGTGCGGGCGATGGATGCGAGAACGATGGGGTCGTCAGTGGGCAGCAGCATGATGGCCTCCGGTTTCCTGAGGCTCTTGTGCGCCCGGGAGGCCCGGCTTGCAAAGCCCTGCCCTCACAGGCGCTTCAGCGTCTCCTGGTCGCGCTCGCCGTCGTAATACCTGTCGAGAGCCAGCGCGTAGAGGCGCGGCTCGGCGGCGGCCCGCTCGAACAGGGTCATGCAGCTTCGGAATTTGAGATCGTCGGGACTGCCGAAGATGTCGTGCGCGCTGCGGCCTTGAAGATCGAGCACGGCCTGCGTCGCTTCGCGCAGCCGCTGGCCGAGGACCGGGTGGGCGAGATAGGCGGAGGCCTCTTCGAGCGACCTTATGGAGAAGCGCTGCGCGGTCGGCGAGCTGCCCAGCCCGCCGATCTGCGGGAAGACGTACCAGATCCAGTGCGTCTGCTTTCGGCCTGCCCGCAGCTCTTCGAGCGCCCGCGCATAGGACGGCTCCTGAGCATCGATGAAGCGTTTCAGATCGTAAGGATCGTCCATGGCGTTCGCCCTCCTGTACCGGACAGGAGGGCGAACGGGCCCTGGAGCGGAGGGGTTCCCCTCAGGCGCGCGCCTTGCGGCGGCGGGCGAAGGCGCCCGCCACGATGGCGCTCGCGAAGAGCGGCGCAGCCGCGGGCAGCGGCACGGCGTCGAAGCTGACCGAGGAGATGACGAAATCGTCCTCGGCGCTGCGGGCGCCGATGCCGAACACCTTGCCGACCACGTCGAGCGCGACGAGCTCGGAGATGGAGATCTCGCTGAAGGCGCAAAGCTCGCTCAGGCTGTCGCCGACGAAGAGCACGAATTCGTCCGGCAGGAAGCCATCGAAGCTGTCAAAGCCGATCGAGGTGAGGCGGACCGCTTCGTCGAAGGAGAAGACGGCGATGTCATTGGTCTTGAAGCCGTCGATATTGCCGGAATCGAGATTGATGCCGCCGAACGGTCCGAGGTTCAGGATCTCGTTGGAGTTCTTCACGCCCATCCCGTCGCTGCCGAAGGTGAGCTTCCCGCCCAGCGTGACGTCGCCATAGCCGTGATTGGAGAAGATGTTGAACCAGTCCACATCGAAGCTGCCGGCGGCAACCGTCACATCCACCCCGTCGACGCTCGCCGTCGCGGTTTCATGCGAGGCGCCCGGCGTCAGGTCCGCGCTGGTCAGCGTCGCAGCCATGGCCGTCCCCGAAGCCATGGACATGATGAGCGCCGCCGCGGCGCCTGTCTTGATAAAGCGTTTCATGGTTCCCCTGCCTTGGTTGCTCAAGTGTTACCACGCGACCAACTCAGCAGGTTCCATGCCAGATGCCGGAGTCCGTGTTCAGGACAAGGCGTCGATGAGGTCTTCTTTGGTCATATCCGACCGGCCCTCGATGTCCCGTTCCTGCGCCATCTCGTAAAGCTCGTCCTTCGTCTTCTCGGAGAGATGATCCCGATCGGCATCCGCCAGCGCCGAGACGAGTTCGTCCTTGGTCATCCCGGAGCGGCCCTCGATGTCCTGCCGCCTCGCCCGCTCTAGAAGCGCGTCCTTGGTCTCGTTCTCGAGCGCGGCCTCGCTGCCCTTCTTGCGGCCGTTCCCGTCCGTCGCCTCCTCGATCGCGGAAAGGAGCTCGTCCTTCGTCTTGGACGAGGAACCGCTCAGGCCGAGATCCTCGGCCCGCTCCTCGAGCATCGCCTTAGTCGGTCCGTTCTCCTTGATGTGCGAGACCTTCTTCCGCACGTCCTCCGGCTGATCGACATACTGGTCGTCGCCCGAACGCTTCTTGGCGGTGCTGCGGCGGTACTCGTCCTCGGTGAGCAGCATCCGGACCTTCTTGGGCAGATAGCGCTCTCCCGTCTCGCCGCTCTCGCCGCCCGACTTCGTGCCCCAGTCCTCCTCGGTCCATTCATGCAGGGAGGTCTCGTCCTGGTCGGGTCCGTCATCGGAATAGCCGCCGCCGCGCTTCTTGTATTCCTGGACCGCCATCTGCGCCTTGCGCGCCGACCACTCGCCGGGATCGCCGCCCTTGTCGCTCTGAGTGACGTCCTTCTTCACCTGCTCCCACAGCTCCGGGTCGGTCCGCTTGGCATCGGTCATGGCGCTCATCCTTTCGTGCCCGCCCCCGGGAACGGATGCCGCGGACGGGTTGTTCCGGACGAAGCGTCGCAGGCCCCCTCAGGAACGCGGAGGCGGCCCGGCCTGTTGCACGCGTTCGAGACAAGCGGAGAGATCCCCATGAAGACCCTTCCCCTGATCGCGCTCGTCGCGCTGGCCGGCGTCTCGGCCTGCGGCGGCGATGACGATATCGACGAGATCGAGGATGACGGAACCATCGTCGAGACCGCTGAAGATTTCGGCGACGAGGACATGGCTTACGGAGAAGAAGAGATCGAACCGGTTGCCCTCGAGGAGCCGGCCCTCGGCGGCGAGAGCATGGTGACGGTGACTGTCTCCGGTGTCGAAGCCGATGCGGGCGAGGTCTTCGTCGCCCTCCAGACGGAACAGAATTTCGCCCAGACCGGCGGCGAGTACACGCAGGTGGCCGAGCCGCAGGCGGGCATCGTCACGGTGATGTTCGAGGATGTCGAGCCGGGCTCCTATGCCGTGGCCGCCTTCCAGGACACTGATGGCGATGGCGGCCTGAGCCTTGAGGAAATGGGCCCGACCGAGCCCTGGGGCTTTTCCGGCAATGTCGATCGCACCGCCATGCCCGAATTTTCCGATGCGGCGATCGAGGTCGGGGACATGACGACCGAGGCGACGGTGAACCTTCTGGGCGGCCTTTGAGGCTTTCCCCGCCGGAGCGGGCCTGACCGCCCGCTTCGGCCACCGCGACCTTTCGCGGCCGCCGGAGGATCAGCGCGGCTCCGGCCGTCTAGGTCTGTCCGGGCGATCCTTGCGGCATGGTGATGGCGAGCGGGAGAAGAAGGCCTCAGCGTCTGGCCCGGGCGGCGAGCCGCAGGAGCGCCCGCTCGACGATCTCGCGCTGGGGGGCGCCGGTCCGTTTGGCGCCGAGATCCGCAGCCAGAAGATCCTGGACGGCCTGCTCCAGCGCCGGGACGGTCCATAATTTGAGCTGCTCTGCGAAGGCGCGCTGCTCGGAATAGAAGACCGGCGGGCGCAGGCTCTTCATCGCTGCGGCGGCAGGCTTGCCGTCCCGCACCATGCGGGCGGCGGCGAGGAGGCGCAGGAGCTTGGTCTGGCTGATGCGCAGGATGCCGAGCATGCTCGCCCCCGCCCCTTCCGCGCGATGCAGCGCTTCGGACAGCCCCTCGCTGTCGCCCGCCGCCGCGCAATCCCACACGGCGAAGGTCGCGTCCTGCGTTCCGTCGGCGAGGCAGGCTTCGACATCTTCGAGGCCGACCTGGCGCGGCGCGTCCCGCAGCGCTTTGGGCCCCGCAAAGAGGATCAGCTTCTCGATCTCGGACCGGGTGATGCCGCGATCATCGCCGAGCCGCCCGGCAAAGGCCATCAGCGCCTCTTCCGTGATCGTCAGGTCTTCGGCGGCGAGAGCTTCCCGCACCGCGGCGATGACGTCCCTCGCCTCATCCGCATAGCAGGGCAGGACCGCGGCGGCGGCGCTCTTCTCGCAGGCCTTGCGCAGGGCGGAGGTCTTTTTGAGGTCGCCCGCCTCGACCACGATCACCGCATTCGGCTTGACGCTGCCTGCCTCGATGCCGTCCAGAAGCAGGCGGACGGCCTTGGAGACGGGATCGCCGCCGCCGCGCACGCGGACAAGGCGCTCGCCGCCGCCGAAGGAGAGCGCCGCCGCTTCGTCCGCCAGCCGTCCGGGCTCGGACAGGTCGGTCTCTGTGAACTCGGTCGCCGCCCAGGGGTCGTTGGGATCGTCCGTGACCTGCGCGCCGATCCTGGCGGCCCGTTCGCGCACCAGCCCCTGATCGGGGCCGTAGACGAGCACGACCGGCTTTTCGGCGAAGCGCGTTTTCAGGAAGGCTTCGATGTCGCGTCCTTTGAGGACGGTCATCCCTCAAGGCCCGCCCCGGCCGGGGCCTGCGTGCCTTCTGCGTCCTCGGGGATCGTGGTCCCGGTGCCGGTCGTGTCGCCTTCATCCGAGGGCAGCTCTTCGAGCGGCTCGTCGTCGATCACGGGCGGCAGGGGCACGCGGGCCGTATCGGGCGCCCGGCCCTTGAGATAGAGGGCGACATCGGTCTCGATCCTGCGCGCAAGATCCGTCGCGGCCCGGCGGACCGCGTCCTCCCGCCCGACGAGCGAGGCGTATTGGCTGGCGACGACGCCGTAGGAGACCACCGTCTCGAGCTCATGCCTGCGCACCGCGCCGGTATCGAGATCGGTCAACGTATAGGCGGCGTTGAGGACATAGTCGTAGCGCGTGGTCGCGGCGGCCCGCGTCACGGCGATGGCGCGGCGCTGGTCGCGCAGGGCGACGCGCAGGCGGTAGCGCATTTCCGCGCCCGCCTCGTCCGGCAGGACGTCGCGAAGCGAGTCCGAGACGTAATAGCTGGCATCGGGCGGGCCGCTGACATCGCCGACGAAGACCTCGCGCATCTCGCCGGCGATGCTGTCCCCGCCCGTCGCATAAAGCGGTGTGAAGCCGCAGGCGGAGAGGAGCATGAGCGCGGGCGCGGCGAGGAGCGCTTTCATCTCATCCCACCACGACATTGACGATGCGCCAGCCCGAAGGCTTGTTCGGCACGGCGATCACCTTGCGGACGGTCTGGCCCTCGACGAAGCGCGCCACCGCGGGCTCGGCCAGGGCGGCGGCCTCGACCTCCTCCCGCGTCGCTTCTGGCGAGACCGCGACCTCGCCCCGGCGCTTGCCGCCGACCTGCACCGGCACGGTGACGGTGTCGGCGACGAGAAGCGCCTCGTCGGCCTGCGGCCAGGGCGCGTCGCAGCAAAGGCCCTTCCCGCCGATCTTCTCCCAGCATTCCTCGGCGAGATGCGGGCAGAAGGGCGCGACGAGGCGGCAAAGCGCGGAGAGCGCCTCGGCCGCCATGAAGCGCTCGGCGTCGGTCCCGGTCGCAAGGCCCTTCAGCGCACCGAGGAATTCGTAGAGCCGCGCGATGGCCTTGTTGAAGCGGAACGCCTCGATATCCGCCGTCACGCCCGCGATGGTGGCATGGGTGGCGCGGCGAAGCTCCGTGTCGTCATCCGTCGCGGGCATGTCCGAAGGCGCGGACGCCAGAAGACCTTCCTGCGCCGCACACAGATCGTATACGCGCGTGACGAAGCGACTCGCCCCCTCGACCCCGCTTTCGGTCCATTCGACGTCCCGTTCGGGGGGGCTGTCCGACAGCATGAAGAACCGCGCCGCATCTGCACCGTAGCGATCCGCGATCGCG
Source organism: Parvularcula oceani (assembly GCF_000733125.1). Taxonomy (GTDB): domain Bacteria; phylum Pseudomonadota; class Alphaproteobacteria; order Caulobacterales; family Parvularculaceae; genus Parvularcula; species Parvularcula oceani. Next base: position 303,599 of record NZ_JPHU01000002.1, read on the forward strand.
TCGGGCGAGACGACGTTCTTCTTGGATTTGGACATCTTCTCGATGGCGCCGGTCAGGACGCTGCGCCCCGTTTCGGCATGCGTGGCCGAGCTTCCCTCGATACGGACCTCTTCGGGGAGCAGCCAATTGCCGCTTTCGTCCTTATAGGTCGCATGCGTCACCATCCCCTGCGTGAACAGGTTGGCGAAGGGCTCGTCCTGATCCGTATACCCGCAATCCTTCATGTTCCGCATGAAATAGCGCGCATAGAGAAGGTGCAGGATCGCGTGCTCGATGCCGCCGATATACTGGTTCACCGGCAGCCAGGCATTGGCCTCCGACGGGTTCACCGGCGCATCCGAGGGCTGGCTCGCGAAGCGGGCGTAATACCAGGAGCTGTCCACGAAGGTGTCCATCGTGTCGGTTTCGCGCCGCGCCGCGCCGCCGCAGGACGGGCAGGAGACCTCGCGCCACGCCTTGGCATAATCCTTGTCCAGAGGATTGCCGGGCTCGCCGAAGGCCTCGGCGGGAACGTCCGGCAGCTCCACCGGCAGCTGGCCTTTCGGCACCGGAACGGCGCCGCAAGATTCGCAGTGGATGATCGGGATCGGGCAGCCCCAATAGCGCTGGCGGGAAATGCCCCAGTCGCGCAGGCGGTAATTCGTGGTCCCCTGCCCCCAGCCCATCTCCTCGATCCTGGCAATGGCCTTGGGCAGCGCCTCTTCGACCGGCAGGCCGTCGAGGAAGCCTGAATTGATGATCGTGCCGGGATCGGTGAAGGCCTCGTTCTCGACCGCGAAATCCGCGTCCGCATCGGGCGGGCGGACGACCGTCTTGACCGGAAGGCCGTATTTGCGGGCGAAGTCGAGGTCGCGCTGGTCATGCGCCGGGCAGGCGAAGATCGCGCCCGTGCCGTATTGCATCAGGATGAAGTTCGCGACGAAGACCGGCAGCTCCTCGCACGTGAAGGGGTGCCGTCCAGTGACCGGCAGCGGATAGCCCGTCTTCTCGGCCTTCTCGATCGCCTCTTCGGACGTGCCCGCGGCCTGGCATTCGGCGAGATAGGCGGCGAGGCCCGGATCGTCCGAGGCGTAATGCTTGGCCAGCGGGTGATCGGGCGAGACGCCGAGGAAGCTCGCCCCGTAAAGCGTATCGGGACGCGTCGTGTAGATCGGCAGGCTGTCCATGCCGCCCGGCAGCGCGCCCGCGACGGCCGTGAGCGGAAAGGCCATTTTCAGGCCCTTGGACTTGCCGATCCAGTTGCGCTGCATCTGCTTGACGTGTTCGGGCCAGCCCGACAGCCGCCCGTCGTCGAGCGCGGCGAGAAGGTCCTCGGCCCGGTCGGTGATCCTGAAGAACCACTGGCTGAGCACCCGGCGCTCGACCGGCGCGCCGGAGCGCCAGCCCTTGCCGTCGATCACCTGCTCGTTCGCCAGAACGGTGTGATCGACCGGGTCCCAGTTCACCATCGATTCCTTGCGCTCGATGAATTCCTTATCGAAGAAATCGAGGAAGAGCTTTTGCTGGTGGCGGTAATAGTCCGGCTCGCAGGTCGCGAATTCGCGGTCCCAGTCGAGCGCGAGGCCCATGCGTTTGAGCTGCCCGCGCATCACTTCGATATTGGAGAGGGTCCAGTCGCGCGGATGCTTTCCGGTCTGGAGCGCCGCGTTCTCGGCCGGCATGCCGAACGCGTCCCAGCCCATCGGGTGGAGGACGTCGAAGCCCTGCGCCCGCTTGGTCCGCGCCACCACGTCGCCCATCGCGTAATTGCGGACATGGCCGATATGGATCTTGCCCGAGGGATAGGGGAACATCTCGAGGACGTAATAAGGCCGCTGCGGCGCGGCCTTCGTCCTGTAGGCATCGGCCTCGTCCCAGGCCTTCTGCCATTTCTCCTCGACGCGCGCGGGTTCGTACTTCGCCATGATGTCCTCGAGCTGAACGGGCCTTCTCGCGCCTGTGCGGCAGCGAGGCAAGCGGGCGCGGGCCGCGCCCTCAAAGGCTGTTCAGCCGAAGCTCCCGCGCGCGGCTGAGGATCGCGTTCTCGATCTCGGCGGCGGTCGAGGGATTGACCGGCGCATCGGCCCAGCCCGCCTGCGTCAGCTGCTGGCGGAAGACCGAGACGCGCAGCGCATCGGCCCGCAGCGCGGTGTCGAGGATGAAGACGTTCGCCTTGAACCGCTCGTTCGGCACCTGCGGGTTGGCATACCAGTCGGTGATGATGACGCCGGAGACGGGATCCACGCTGAACAGCGGCATGAAGTCGATCGTCTCGAGCGAGGCCGTCCACAGATAGCGGTTCACGCTGGTCGCCGCGCCGCTGCTGGACTGGATCAGAGGGACATTGCTGCCGCCCGTTCCCGTATCGGCGCAGGCGGCCAGAATGGCGGCCGACCCCGCAATGGCGGTGATCTTGAACGCGCGCAGCGCCTTGGCGCGGGAAATCTGGGACGTCATGCAGAAGCCTTCGTTTCGGACCGCGGCAAGGTAGTGGACGCGCCGGAAGGGTCAATGGCGCCCGCCTTACAGCGAGTTGAGGCGGTGATGGGGAGGCCGGTGCGCGCAAAAGCGTGGCTTTCTCACCACGCCCTCACGGATTCCGGCAGTTTGTGTCACTCAACCTTTGAACAGCGCTGCTAGCGGTATCACACTCTGGGGAACAAAAACGAGAAAGAGGGAGTTCGGGACCGGTGGATCAGCCAGCACGCATGCGCAAACGACAGGGGCCCCGCCGCGCGGCCGGAGCCGCCCTCGCGCTGGCTGCGGGGTTGTGCGCCGTCGATCTCGCCGTGGCGCAGGAACATCCGATCGAGGTGACCGGCGAAGCCACGGTGGTCGGCGGGGTGGTCGACGGCGATGCGCGCGGCGACGCCGATGCGGTCCTCCGGGCGGAGGGTTCGACCCTGCTCGGCAATGGCCTCGAGCTCGGCGCGGGCGGATCGGTTCGCGCGGACGGCGACATGCCGGAGAACCTCTTCGCCGGCGGGCGCTATTCCTCCCTCACCGCGGGCGGGCCGCGAGGGCTCGGCATCTCTTCTGGCGATATCTATCTCGAAGGCGCCTATGTCTTCGCCCGCGGCAGCTTCGGCAGCGTGCATGTCGGCCGCGATGACGGGGTCGCCGCCCGCCTCGCCGTCACCTCCCCGACCATTTTCCGCTCGATCGGCGTGAATGACTGGCGCACGGATCTGACAGGGTTGAACGACGTCCACACGGTGAACGATTTTTCGGGGTCGGCGACGAAGCTCACCTATATGCCGCCGGCCGGGTTCCTCGGCGGATTGATCGGCCAGCTCCAGCTCGGCCTTTCCTATGCCCCGACTCTGGCCGATTGCGGCGGCGACGCCTGCGCGCCCGTGCCGGGCTATGTCGTCCCGTTCGAGCCCGGCGCGTCGATCCAGGAGCAGTCTTGGCGCGACGTGGTCGAGGCGGCCGTCTACTACCAGAACGGCTTCGACGTCGGCAGCGAGCCGCTGCTGGTCGGACTCAGCGCCTCCTATGTCCGGGCGGACGAGGACGAGCCGGTGCTGAGGCCCGGCGCGGTCGCGCTGCCGCTCGGCGATTACAGGTCATATGCGCTGGGGCTGAACCTCGCTTATGGCAATGTGACGGTGGGCGGATCGGTCAAGTCGACCAATGCGGGCATCCTGAAAGAGCGCGACGAAGACTATCTCGCCTTCGATGCGGGCGTGACCTACGAGGCGGGCGACTGGAACTTCATGCTCGGCTATGGCGCGGCGGATGCCGAGCGCGATGCGGGGCTTCTCGTCGGCCCGATGAGCGGCGCCGATCCGGCGCTCATCCCCTATGCGCTCGACCGCCAGACCCAGACCGCGCAGGCCGGCGTCTCCAAGGTCTTCGACCAGGGCGTGACGCTCGGCGTGGCCGCGCAATTCGTGGACAGCGACAAACCCGATCCGCTGGGCGGCAAGGAAGACGCCGCCGCCATCGTGCTAGAAAGCGCGATCCGCTTCTAAGGACCGAAGGCGCCGATCGCCGCGATCCCGCAAAAGGGCGTGCCGATCAGGCGCTTCGTCGAAAGATCGTCGACACCGCCAAGCGCGAAGGCGGGATAAGGCAGGCGCTGCGCGATGGCCGATGCGCGGGCGGGGCCGAGCGCGGCAGCGCCCGGATGGCTTCGCGTCGGGAAGACCGGCGAAACGAAACCGAGATGCGGGCGCAGCGCCGCGGCCTTGGCCGCCCCTTCCCGCGGGCCGTGGACCGAGACCGTCCTGAGCCCCCTGCTCCAGCCATTATGCGCGCCGTCGCCGAAGCTGCCTCGCGCCGTCACGAAGAGGTGCCCCTTGCGCCGGGCCACGACCGCAGCCCTGTGCGCGAGGACGGCCCTGTCACCCGCACGAAGCCCGTAATGCCGGAAGACGATCAGGAGCGGCGGGAGGAGGCCTGCTCCCGGCAGCCGTTCCATAAGCGAAACGATATCCGGATGCCGTTCCTCATCCGTGAAGAGGGCGAGCGCGAAGGGGAGCGGAGAGCGCATGGGCGAAGCCCGGCGGACCGCATTCGCGGCTGCCTGTAGCCTCATGACACGCGCGGCGGTTTGGTTCATGCCGGAGACATGACAGACACAGCCCTCACCTTGAACCTCGAAGAGGTGCGAAGCCGGATCGCCCGCGCAGCGAGAGAGGCGGAGCGGGACCCCGGCGAGATCGCGCTGATCGCCGTCTCGAAGATGTTTCCCGCCGAACGGATCGCGCCCCTGCTTCAGGCGGGGCATCGCGATTTCGGCGAGAACCGCGTGCAGGAAGCGGCATCCAAATGGCCGGAACTGCGCGAGCGGTACGAGGATGTCGTGCTGCGCCTGATCGGGCCGTTGCAGTCGAACAAGGCCGCCGATGCCGTGGCCCTGTTCGACGTGATCGAGAGCGTGGACCGCGAGAAGATCGCGCGCGTGCTCGCCGCCGAGATGGAGAAGCAGAACCGCCCCCTGCCCGTCTATGTCCAGGTGAACACGGGCGAAGAGCCGCAAAAGGCGGGCGTGACGCCCGCCGAGGCCGTCACCTTCGCAAAGCGCTGCCGGGAGGAACATGGCCTGGCGGTGGAGGGCCTGATGTGCATTCCGCCGCAGGATGAGCCGCCCGCCCCGCATTTCGCGCTCCTCCACGAGCTGGCGCGGGAGGCGGGCCTTTTGAAGCTCTCCATGGGCATGTCCGCCGATTACGAGGCGGCGGTGAGCCTCGGCGCGACCTCGGTCCGCGTCGGCTCCGGCATTTTCGGGGAGCGTCCGCCGAAATGAACGAGGAGAACGCGATGAGCGACAGCGAGCTTTATGCGGGCCGCACGGCCCTGGTCACCGGCGCATCGGCGGGCCTCGGCGCCGCCTATGCGCGCGGGCTGGCGCAGCGCGGCGCGGATCTGGTTCTGGTCGCGCGGCGCAGGGACCGGCTTCAGGCCTTGGCGGGAGAGATCGAAGGGCTCGGCCGCAGGGCGCGGGTGGTGACGGCCGACCTGTCAAAGCCCGAAGCGCCCGCCGCCATTCTCGAAGAGATCGGCGCGGCGCCGGACATCCTGATCAACAATGCGGGCTTCGGCCTGCCCGGCACCTATGCCAACACATCCTGGCCAGAGCAGCGCGACTTCCTCCAGCTCATGGTGACCGCCTGCGCCGAACTCGCTCACCATGCCAACATGGCCATGCATGAGCGCGGCTGGGGCCGGATCGTCAATGTGGCGAGCCTCGCCGGGATCGTGCCCGGCAGCGCGGGGCACACGCTCTATGGCGCGTCCAAGGCCTTCCTCATCAGCTTCTCGCAGAGCCTCGCCGCCGAAGGCGAGAGCGCAGGCGTGCGGGCGCAGGCCTGCTGTCCCGGCTTCACCTATACCGAGTTCCACGACGTGAACGGCACGCGGGAGCGGATGAAGGGCGTGTCGGAGCGGATGTGGATGGAGGCGGGCGCCGTGACCGAAGGGTCGCTGGATGCGCTGGAAGACGGGCCGGTCGTCTATGTCCCGGGGCGGGTCAATCAGGCGATCGCCCGCTCATCGCGCCTGATGGGACCCGAACTCGCCGCCAAGGTGATGAACAAGCAGTCCAAGGCCTATCGGCGGACCGAAGGGGGCATGCCGTCATCGGGTTCGGACCCCTCGTCCTCTTCTGGCAGCACGACGACGACGTAACCGCCTTCGAGGCTCACCTCCGGCACGTCCTCCCGCGTGAAGGGCAGGACGATCAGGCCATTGCGGCCGGGCACGGCGGACAATTCGATCAGATCGCCCGCACCGTGGTTGAGGACGGCCTTCACGCGTCCTGCAGGCGCGCCGTCTTCGGTCCTGGCTTCGAGGCCGACGAGATCGTCGAGATAGAACTCGTCCTCGTCATCCGTTTCGGGCAGGCGATCGCGCGGGACAGAGAGCTTGAGGCCGGAATAGGCGTCGCAATCCTCTCGCGCGGTGATTTCCTTCGCCCGCGCCACGAACAGGCCGGGCTTCACCTCGCGGAGAAGCCGGACCGTCAGCGCGCGGCCGTCGGGCGTGAGGAGAGGGCCGTAGGCGGCGACCGCCTCCGGCTCTTCGGTGAAGCTGCGGAGCTTGAATTCGCCCCGCACGCCATGCGCGCCCGCGAACTGGCCCAGTATGACCTTGTCCGCAGGCATGCGGGCTTACTCCGCGGTCTCTTCGGCGGCTTCGTCCTCGGCCGGCGCATTGGCGGCGGCTTCGGCGGCCTCTTTGGCGGCGCGTTCCTTCTCGGCCCGCTCTTCGACGCGCTCTTTCGCCTTCTGGCCCGGCTCGCCCTTCTTGGGGTTGTTGCCGTGCTTCCATTCCATCAGGCCGGCCGTGCCGAGGAAGCGCGCGACGCGCTCGGTCGGCTGGGCGCCGCGCTCGAGCCAGTGCTTGGCGCGGTCGGTGTCGAGCTGGATGCGGTTCTCGTCGTCCTTGGCGAGGAGCGGGTTGTAGGCGCCGATCTTCTCGATGAAGCGGCCATCGCGCGGCATGCGCGCATCGGCGACGACGATCGAGTAATAGGGCCGCTTCTTGGAGCCGCCGCGGGCGAGCCGGAGTTTGAGAGCCATGGTTCTGTCCTTGTCTTTCAGGAGTTCGGGATTGTTTCGATGACGATGTCGCCATCGCTTTCACGGCCGTCCGCGGTGCACGAACGGTAGATCGCTTCGTCCGCCGCCTCGACGGCGAAGCTGGCTTCACGCCGCTCAAGCGGCGTTGCGTCCTTGGGAAGGCGGGTGAAGGCGCTGACCTCTCCCGTGCCGTCCGCGTTCCGCACGATCACGCGGACCGGCAGATCGTCGTTGAAAAGAGCGGTGAATTCGGAGGCGCCGCCGCGCCGGCCGAGGGCCCCGCGCAGCGCGAAGCCCTCCTCGGCCAGAACCGCATCGCGCGCGCAGGCGGCCTCGATCGGTTCCCGGGCATAGTTCATCACGCTCAGCGTCTCGGTCTCGCCGGAGAGAGCACATGCGCAGAGGAGCGTGAGGGGGGCCATCGGAAGCAGCCTCACTTCTTCTTCGGCCCGCCAAGGCCCGGCAGGCCGCCGAGTTTCGAAAGATCGGGCATGTCGCCCGGCGCGCCGCCGAGACCCGGCAAGTTCGGCGCGCCTCCGGGGGCTCCGCCGCCGGGCATTCCCGGCATGCCGCCGCCGAGCATCTTGGCCATGTTGGCCGCCATGCCGCGCTTTCCGCCCTTGCCCATCTTCTTCATCATGGTGGACATGCCCTGATGGGCCTTGAGGAGCTTGTTGACCTCCTGAACGGACGTGCCCGAGCCCGCCGCGACGCGCTTCTTGCGGCTCGCGTTGAGGAGCTTGGGGTTCTTGCGCTCCTTCTTCGTCATGGAGCTGATGATGGCTTCCTGGCGCCGGATCTGATTGTCGCCGAAGCCGCCCGCCGCATCGACGGCGCCTTTGAGTTTCCCCATGCCGGGCATGAGGCCCATGATCGCGTTCATGCCGCCCATCTTGCGCATCTGCGCGAACTGGTCGGCGAGGTCGTCGAGATCGAACTGGCCCTTGGCGAGCTTCTTGGCCGCGGCCTCGGCCTTTTTCTGGTCGATCTCCTCGGAGGCCTTCTCGACCAGCCCGACAATGTCGCCCATGCCGAGAATGCGGCCCGCCATGCGTTCGGGATCGAACGCGTCGAGAGCATCGAGCTTCTCGCCGACGCCGGCGAACTTGATCGGCGCGCCCGTCACCTTGCGCATGGAGAGCGCGGCGCCGCCGCGGGCATCGCCGTCGAGACGGGTGAGGACCACGCCGGTGACCGGCACGCGCGCCTTGAACCGCGTCGCCGTCTCGACCGCGTCCTGGCCGGTCAAAGCGTCGAGGACGAGCAGCGTTTCGGCGGGCTGCGCCACGCCATGAACCTCGGCGACCTCGGCCATGAGCTGCTCGTCGATCGACAGGCGGCCAGCCGTATCGAGCATCACCACGTCGAAGCCCTGAAGCTTCGCCGCCTCCATCGCGCGCTTCGCGATCTGGACCGGCGACTGGCCCTGCATGATCGGCAGGGTCTTCACCTCCGCCTGCTCTCCGAGGACGGCGAGCTGCTCCATCGCGGCCGGACGGCGCGTGTCGAGCGAGGCCATGAGGACCCGCTTCTTCTCGCGCTTCTGAAGGCGCATCGCGATCTTGGCCGTCGACGTCGTCTTGCCCGAGCCCTGGAGGCCGACCATCAGGATCGGCACGGGCGGCGCCTTGGCGAGGTTGAGGTCGTTCTCGCCCTCTTCGCCGCCGAGGGTCTCGACCAGCACGTCATGGACGATCTTGACGACCTGCTGGCCCGGCTTGATCGAGCGCAGCACTTCCTGGCCGACCGCGCGCTCGCGCACGCTGGCCACGAAGCTCTTGGCGACCGGCAGGGCGACATCGGCCTCGAGGAGCGCGATGCGGACCTCGCGCAGCGCCTCCTGGACATCGGACTCGGTCAGCGCCCCGCGGCCGCGCAGGCGGTCGAAGGTGGCGCCGAGGCGATCTGACAGGCTGTCGAACATGCAAAACCTTCCTTCCGGGCCGAGAAACCCTTGCCGCAACGCGTGTCGCCGCCGCGAGGGCGTTACCCCGGCGGCGGGACATCCCCGGCCCCGTCTCCGCTCAAGAGGCGGAGGGTCGTGCCGGTAGACGCAGCTGTGCTCAAGCTGACCCGAATGTGGTCGCGGCTTCTACGCGCGAAGCGGGCCCCGGTCAATCGATGCCCGTCCGCCCCCGGTTCAGATCAGGAACCAGCGCGGCACGCGGGCGGCGTAGCCGGGATAGGTATCCGGGAAGAGGCGCCGCAGGGCCGCTTCCTCGTGCCGGATCTGAAACCGCGTGAGCACCACTGGGAAGAGGCTCGCGATCAGGAGCGGCGAAAGGCTGCCCATGCCGAGCGCCAGCCCGAGGAGGAGGATCGCCATTCCCAGATACATGGGGTTCCGGGTCACCCGATAGATGCCGCCGGTGACGAGACCGCTGGCTTTTTCCGGCGCCATCGGGTTCACGGTCGTGCCCCGGCGGCGGAAGGCGAGGACGCCCGCGGCCATGACGCCGATGCCGCAGACGACCAGCGCCGCCGCCAGCGGCGTCTGTCCGGGCAGGTGCCATGCCGCCAGGGGCAGGATCCAGCCGGCCAGCGCCATCGTTCCCGCGAACAGGGCGAGCCAGACGAGGGGCGGCACAAGCGGGCCTGCCCCTGCCCCGCTCATGCGTCGAAGCGGCCGAGCCGCTCGTTCTTGCGCACCTCCTGCGCGGGGAAGACGCGGCCGTTCATCACCGCGAAGACGCCTGCGGGCAGGGTCTGCGCCGCGATGATCGCGCCGCCGAGGTTGAAGGCGGCGTCCGAGACGAAGAGCGAATGGGGCCGCATGGCGCCGGTCAGCACCACGGTCTTTCCCTCGATCTTCCCGTCGAGATAACGCGCGGTCTCTCCCATGGTGGAGGTGCCGTGGGTGACGACCAGCGCCGCCTCCTTCGCCTTGACGATACGCTCGAGGAGAAGCGCCCTATAGGTGTCGGTCATCTCGAGGCTGTCGATCTGGAAGAGCTGCTCGGTCTCTGGCCATTCGCAGCGCGCGTTCTCCAGCACTTCGGGCACCTGGCTTTTGCCTGCGCCGGCGAAGGCGAGCCCTTCGGTGCGCCAGTCATGCACCTTGTCGAGCGTGCCGCCGGTGGTGAGGATGCGGACGGGCTTCATGCCGGCACCGTCGCATCGACCTTGCCGTGACGGAAGACCTCCTCGTCGAGCTCCCCTTCCCATTTGGCGACGGCCGTGGCGACGGCCGCGTCGCCCGTCACATTGGTCGTGGTGCGCATCATGTCGAGGAGGCGGTCGAAGGGAAAGACGAGCGCGATCACCGCGACCGCCTGTTCGATCGTCACACCGAAGGTCTGGAGGACCGCGACGGCGAGGAAGAGGCTGGCCGACGGGATGCCCGCAGCCCCGATGGAGGCGGCTGTGGCGGTCACCGCGATGCCGACATACTGGCCGAGCGTCAGGTCGATGCCGACCATCTGCGCGGCGAAGACCGCGACGATGCCGAGATAGATGGACGTGCCGTCCATGTTGATCGTCGCGCCGAGCGGCAGCACGGACCCCGCCACCGATTTGTGGACGCCGAGATTCCGGCTGACATTGGAGATCGTCACCGGCAGCGTCGCCGAGGAGCTTGCCGTCGAATAGGCCGTGCTCATCGCGTCGAGAATGCCGCGCAGGAACCTGCCGAAGGGCAGGCGGAGGACGACCCGCACGAGGAAGCCGTAGACGAAGAGGATCTGGAAGGCGCAGGCGAGATAGAGGGCGCCTGCGAGCTTGCCGAGATTGACGAGGACGGCGAGGCCTTGCGTGCCCAGGACCCAGGCCATCAGGGCGAAGACGCCATAGGGCGCGAGCGCCATGACGAAGCCCGTCAGCTTGAGGATCGCCTCGGCCGCCGATTCGATGCCGCGCCCGATGGAGCGCGCGCCCTCGCCCGAGGCGAGGATGGCGACGCCGAACAGGATCGAGAAGAAGATGACCGCGAGGATGTCGCCCTCGACCATGGCGGCGAGCGGGTTGGCGGGGATGACGTCGAGGAGCTGCTGGACCACGGTGCGCTCGGCGCCCGCCGCCGCTTCGAGCCGCGCCGTCACCGCAGCCGAGGCGGCGTCCGCGCCCGCTTCCATGTCGAGGCCGATGCCGGGCCGCCAGATCACCGCCATGATCAGGCCGAGCGTCACGGCGAAAACCGTGGTCGCCATGTAGAGGAGGATCGTCCGGAGCCCGAGCGAGCCGAGCTTCTTGGGATCGCCCATGGCGATGACGCCGGCGGTGAGCGTGGTGAAGATCAGCGGGACGATGAGCATCCGGATCAGCTTCACGAAGGCGTCGCCGATGGGTTTCGCCTGCGCCGCCGTCTCGCCGAAGAGATAGCCGAGAAGCCCGCCCGCGAAGAGGCCGATCAGAACCCGCGCCCAGAGCGGCAGGTTCATGCGGCCGAGCACGAAGAGCCCGGCGAAGGCCGCCAGCGCCAGTATCCAGAAGCCCCAGGCGCCGAGCCCTGCGAGAATGCCAGCCATGTCCTGCCCCTGCCGTGCGAAGCGGGCAGCCTAGCCGTGCCCGCCGGTCTTGTCAGGGCACGGGATAGAAGGGCCTCGCCTCTTCGGGCAAGGCGTCCGGCCGCATCTCGATATCGTGCTCGACCGCGACGCGTCCCACGAGGGCGCCGAAGGCTCGGCCATCCGCCGGCGCCTCTTCGCGCAGGGCGAGGACCAGGGCGTCGAAGAAGTCCTCGAAACGGTTCTCGCCCGAAACCATGACCAGCATTTTGAGAGGCGTTTCGCCGGCATTCCAGAAGGCGTGCTGATGCCCCCGGGTCAGCGCGGCAAGCGCGCCGGGCCCGGCGGTGACGGCCTCTTCGCCGTCGAGCAGCGTCACCTCGCCTTCGAGCACGTAGAAATATTCGTCCTCCGAGCGGTGGACATGCGGCGGGGCCCCGCTGCTCTCAGGCGGAACTTCGAATTCGTAGAAGGTGACGCCGCCCTCGCTCGCCCTGCCCGAAAGGAGAAGGCGGACGGGATGGAAGGGGACGGGCACCGCCTCCCCCTCTCCCGCCGGCACGATGACCGGCGGATGGAGCGCGGCGATGGCCGCCAGCATCGAGATCATATCGCGGAATCCCTCTCTTCCCCGGCGGAAATCTACGCTTCGGCGGGAAGAGAGAGAAGTATGACCGGCAGCGCCCCCTTCGGGGCCCTGCCGCCGCCGGGATCAGTCGCCGGTTGTCCCGCCATCCGCCTCGAGGCCGAGGGCGTTGGCGAAATAGGTGTATTGCAGCGCGAGCCGCTTGGCCGTCTGCTCGAGATTCGCCGCGGCGCCGTGACCGCCCTCGATGTTCTCGTAGTAGAGGAAGGGCTGGCCATACCCCTGCATCTTCCTCGCCATCTTGCGGGCATGGCCGGGATGGACCCGGTCGTCCTTGGTCGAGGTGAAGAAGAAGGGCCGCGGATAATCCTCGTCCTCCTCGAGGTTCTGATAGGGCGAGATCGTCTCGAGGAAGGCGCGCTCTTCGGGCACGTCCGGGCTGCCATACTCGCCGACCCAGGACGCCCCGGCGAGGAGCTTGTGGTAGCGCAGCATGTCGAGGAGCGGCACGCCGATGCCGATCGCCTGGTAGAGGTCGGGGCGCTGCGTCATCGACACGCCCATCAAAAGGCCGCCATTCGAGCCGCCGAGTATGCCGAGCTGCTCCGACGTCGTGATGCCTCTGTCGATCAGATCCTCGGAGACCGCGTAGAAGTCGTCATAGATCTTCTGACGCTCGCCCTTCAGCCCCGCCTGGTGCCAGCTCGGGCCGTACTCGCCCCCGCCGCGGATATTGGCGATGACGTAGACGCCGTCATTCTCGACCCAGAGCTTGCCGGTCGTACCGGAATAGCCCGGCAGGATCGGCACCTGGAAGCCGCCATAGCCGTACTGGATCGTCGGCGCGGGTCCGCCTTCGAGCACGTCCTTCTTGGCGATGACGGTATAGGGGATCTGCGTGCCGTCGCTGCTGGTCGCCTTGTATTGGGTGACCGTGACCCCTTGGGTGTCGAAGAAATCGGGCGTGCGCTTGATCGGCTCGGGCTCGGCGTCCGCCGCCTTGTAGTAGAGGGTTTCCGGCGTCACCGGATCCTCGTGATAGAGCAGCATCTCGCCTGTCACCTCGTCGATGGAGGCGACGTTGACGACGCCGTTATCGGGCAGCGCCACCGGTTCGGACGACCAGCCGTCATCGCCCGGCGCGAAGCGCAGGATGCGGCCGTTGATATCGTCGAGAAGCGAGACATAGATCGCATCGGGCCCGGAGGAGACCGACTGCACCGCCTGGCTGTCCGAGGGCGAGAAGACGAGCTGCGCTGCTTCGGCCTGCGGGTCGTAGGCGACGACGCTGCCGATCGGGAAGGACTGTCCACCGAAGTCCCAGTCCTCGTTCAGGCTGACGATGATCTTGCCGTCCAGATAGCCGGCGAGGTCGACCTTGGAGGGGAAGGGCAGTTTCTCGAAGCTGCCGTCTTCCATCCGCAGGTGATGCTCGGAATCGTAGAAGGTCACGGCGCGGACGATGCCGCCGACATGCTCGCCGCTCTTGTGATCGTAGATCGAGAACGGCCAGACGCCGACATCGCTCGTTTCGCCCTCGAAGAGAACCTCCGCCTCCTCGAAGGGCGTGCCGCGGGTCCATAGGCGGGTCTTCACCGGATAACCCGAATCCGTCGCGCCATCCGTGCTGGTGCCGACCAGCATCTCGGTCTCGCCGAGCCAGGCGAGCGATGCCTTGGCTTCTTCGAGCCGGTAGCCGCCCTCGACGAATTCCCGGCTGGCGATGTCGAATTCGCGGCGGACGGCCGCATCGGAGCCGCCGCGGGACAGGGTCAGGATGCAGCGCTCATAGTCGGGCTCGAGGCAGGAGGCGCCCTCATAGACCCAGTTCTCGCCCTCTTTCTCGGCGAGCGCGTCGATGTCGAGGATGACGTCCCAATCGTCGGAGCCCTCGACATAGTCGGAGACCGGCATGCGCCGCCACAGCCCGCGCACGTGATCCTGGTCCTGCCAGAAGTTATAGGCATAGCCGCCGCGCAGCGAGGCGGCGGGGATGCGCTCTTCCGAGGTCAGGATGGCGCGGGCCTCTTCGAGCAGGGCCTCGTAGCGCGGATTTCCCTGCAACTCTTCGAGCGAGCGGGCGTTCTGCTCGCGGACCCAGTCGAGCGCGCGTTCGCCCTCGACCTCCTCCAGCCAGAGATAGGGATCTTCGCTCGCGGCGTTCGTGCTCTGCATCGTCTCGTCCTTCTGGGCCATGCCGGGCAGTTGGGCCGCATGGGCGGACAAGGAAAGGGCGGCCGTTCCAAGAAGGAAGGCCGCCCGGAGTTTGGTTTTCGCTGTCATGACTCGTTCCGTTCGCATCGGACGAGCCTAACCGGCCGAGAGGCTTTGCGGAAGCGTCAGCCCTGCTCTGCCGTGCGGATGACGGGTCCGAGATTGTTCACGACTTCCTGGGCGTCATAAGCGGTCAGCGTGTCCTGGGGCTTCTGGCCATTGCCCATCACGATATAGGCGATGGCGGTATAGCGGTTGCGCTCGCGCAGATCGAAATCCCCGAAGCCCGGACCCCAGGGGTAGCCGAACCCGTAATAGGGGAAGGCGCGCCCATAGCCGTAGTAATTGTAGAAGCCGGGGCCATAGCCGGTCAGCCCGAGGCTCGACGTGCCGGTATAGTTCGTCGTTTCCTCGGTGTCGTCCTCGACCACCACGAAATAGTCGAAGCCGTTCTGCAGCGTCAGCTCCGCCGCGCGATAGAGAAGATAGGTCTCCACCGTATCGCGCTGGGTGGAGCTGTTGCCGCGGAAGGTGATCCGGTAGCGGTCATTCTCGATCTTCTGGTCGGTGAACCCGTAGCCCGAGCCTTCGGCAGGCGCATAAGGGGTCGAGGTGGCGCAGGCGCCGAGCGCCAGCGCTCCCGCCCCTGCGAGCGCGGCGCGTCGCCATGTCGTCTTGTTCATCGCCCTGTCCTCCTTGCATTCCCCTCATAGATAGCGCACCCCCTCGCGAATGCGACCGAACAATGGCGTAAGGTAGACAAATCATAATGTTAGCCAAACCTTCAGAACGAAGCTCAGAACTTCCCGCAGAGGAATTGCCGCAAGGGCACCCGCCCGTGCGTCAAGGACGGATCGGCGTTCTGCTGGTCAATCTCGGCACGCCGGAGGGCACGGATGCGTCTTCGGTGCGCCGTTACTTGCGCGAATTCCTCTCCGACAGGCGGGTCGTGGACTATCCGAAGGCCCTGTGGTGGCCGGTCCTGAACGGCGTCATCCTCAATGTGCGGCCCAAGAAGACCGGCGCCGCCTATGCCAAGATCTGGCGGGAGGAAAGCGATGAGAGCCCGCTGCGCTATTACACCCGCGAGCAGGCCATGCGGCTTCAGGACCGCTTGGGCGACGCGGCGCGCGTGGACTGGGCCATGCGCTACGGCGTGCCGGGCATTGCCGGCCGTCTCGACGCGCTTCAGGCGGAGGGTTGCGACCGCATCCTGATCGTGCCGCTCTACCCGCAATATTCGGCCACCACGACGGCCACCGTCATCGATGCCGCCTTCGCCCATCTGGCGCGAAAGCCCTGGCAGCCGGCCATCCGGACCCTCCCGCCCTTCCATGACGAGAGCGCCTATATCGCAGCGCTGGCCGAGAGCGCGAAGGCGCATGTGGGGCCGCAGACAGAGCGCGTGATCCTGTCCTTTCACGGCCTGCCGCAGCGCTATTTCGCGGCCGGCGACCCCTATCACTGCCATTGCCAGAAGACCGCACGCCTGCTGCGCGAGGCGATGGGCTGGAGCGAGGCGTTCGCGCCGGTCGGCTTCCAGTCCAAGTTCGGTCCGGAGAAATGGCTCGAGCCCTCAACCGAGAGCCTCGTCCGCGCGGCCGCGGCGGAGGGAAAGAAGCGCGTCGCGGTCATGGCGCCCGCCTTCGTCTCCGATTGCATCGAGACGCTCGAGGAGATCGGCATCGGACTGGCGGAGATCTTCGAGGAAGCCGGCGGCGACGCGCTGACCGCTGTCCCCTGCCTCAATCTCGACCCCGCTTTCCTGGATGCGGTGGAGGCGCTGGTCCGCCGCGAGCTCGGCGGCTGGCTTGCGGCCTCCTCGTGATCTTCTTCGCCTCGAACGCCTTCGGCCTGACCCTGCCCGAAGGGCATCGCTTCCCGGCGGAGAAATACGCCCTCCTGCGGAAGGAACTCCTGGCGACGGACGTTCTCACCGAGGAGCAGATCGCGGTATCCCCGCTCGCGGACAGGCAGACGGTCCTGCGGGCCCACGACCCGGACTATGTCGATGCGCTCGAAAGCGGCAGCATCGATGCGCGGGCGATGCGCCGCGTCGGCTTTCCGTGGTCTGAGGAAATCCCGCTGCGGGGACGCCGGACCGTTGGCGGGCAGCTCGCCGCCGCGCGCATCGCGCTTCAGCATGGCCTGTCGGGCCAGATGGCGGGCGGGACACATCATGCGCACCGGGAATTCGGCGCTGGCTTCTGCATCTACAACGACCAGGCGGCGACTGCGCTCACGCTTCTTGAAGAAGGCCTGGTCGACCGTGTGGGGATCATCGACCTCGACGTCCACCAGGGCGACGGCAATGCCGCGCTGCTGGCGGATCGCTCGGACGTGTTCCTGCTCGACGTCTACGGAGAGAAGAATTTTCCCTTCCGGAAGGTCCCGGCGACGCTGAACGTGCCGCTGCCCGACGGGACGGAGGACGATGCCTTCCTGCGCGCGATCGAGGAGCACCTGCCCCAGCTCTGGCAGTTCGCGCCGGATATCGTGCTTTACCAGGCGGGCGTCGATCCTCTGAGCACGGATCGCCTTGGCCGCCTCTCGATCAGCTATGACGGCCTCGCCGCCCGCGACCGCCTCGTGCTGGAGGGTTGCAGGCGGCGCGGCATCCCCTGCTCCATGGCGATCGGCGGCGGCTATGCCGTGCCGATTTCGGATACCGTCCGCGCCTACGCCAACACTTACCGGGTGGCGAAGGCCGTCTACGGCTTCTAGCGAAGCGCTTCTTCGAGCGCAGCGATATCCGCATCCGCCGTGACATAGCTCGTCACGAAGCGGCGCGCCTTGCGGTCATGGGCGTCATTGGGCTGGATCCAGTCATAGAATTGCGCGCCTTGCTCGCGGAGCTTCTCCGCCAAACCGTCCGGCATGGTGACGAAGACCTCGTTGATCTGGGGGGGAAGGATCAGGTCGATCGCCTCGTGCCGCGACATCATCTCGGCGAGGCGCGCCGCTGCGTCATTGGCGTGCCCGGCCAGATCGAGCCAGAGCCCGTCCTTGAGATAGGCCGACCACTGCACGGAAAGGAAGCGGTGCTTCGACCAGCTCAGTCCGGCCCGCTTCTGGCGCCAGGGCAGCTGCTCGGCCAGCGCCTTGTCGAAGCAGATGACCGCCTCGGCCGCCATGCAGCCATTCTTCGTCCCGCCAAGGCAGAGGACATCGACCCCTGCCTTCCAGGTCAGCTCGGCCGGCGTTCCCGCGCCGGATGCGACGGCACCGGCGAAGCGGGCGCCGTCCATGTGGACCTTCAGGCCGAAGGCTCGCGCGACCTCAGCGAGCGCCCCGATCTCATCCGGCTGATAGACCGATCCCCATTCCGTGCCTTGCGTCAGGGACAGCGCGGCCGGCCGCACCCGGTGATATTGGGGCGGTGAATAGACGGAGAGGGCGTCGCGTAGCGCCGCCGGGGTCAGCTTCCCTCCCTGCCCCGGCACGGTCAGGACCTTGGCGCCGCCGGTATAGAATTCCGGCGCCCCGCACTCATCGATATGCACATGCGCATGCTCATGCGCCATGACCGCACCCCATGGCGGCATCATGCAGGCCAGGGCGAGGCCGTTCGCCGCGGAGCCGGTGGTGACGAAAGCGACCTCGACCTCCCGCTCGAAGGAGTCGGACAGAGCGGCGCGCGCCGCCTCGGTGGACGGGTCATTGCCATAGGCCGGCGCATTGCCGCCATTCGCGGCGACCATCGCATCGAGGATATCGGGATGGACGCCGGCCCAATTGTCTGAGGTGAAGAGCATGCCGCTCTTTGCCTTCGCCGGACCGGAGCGGTCAATATCGCCCCGCCGCGCTCTTCGGCCGATGCTGACGCTTCGAGCCCGCGCCGCACTTTTGCGGCCTCGGGCCCGAAAGTGCGGCTTCGCTCTTCCGCGCCTCCGGCAATAGCGGCTTGGTGAACCCGGCTCCTGAGGGGTCATACCGCCGACAGAACGAGCGGGCGCCGGCCATACCGGCAGGACCCGATCCCGTTGCCGTCTCGAAAAATTCAGATGGAGGTGCGCATCAGGCGGGCACAGATGTCATCGAGCTCGTCGAGGGTCCGGTAGTCGATACGGACTTCGCCGCCATCCTTGCCTTGGTGGTCGATGGCGACGGTCAGGCCCAATGCCGCTTCGAGATCACGTTCGAGGGCTTTGGTGTCTGCATCCTTCGTGCCCGAAGACGGTCGCCGCGGTGCCTTTTCGGCTACAGCCCCTTCGGATTTCCGTTCCGCCTTGGGTTTGGGAGAAGCCAGGCGTTCGGTTTCGCGGACCGACAGGCCCTTGGAGACGACCCGCCGGGCGAGTGCAGTGGCGTCGGACGCCGTCAGCAGGGCGCGCGCATGCCCCATGGAAAGATCGCCGTCGATGACCAGAGCACGCACATCGGAGGGCAGCTCGGTCAGGCGCAGCATGTTCGCGATATGGCTGCGGCTCTTGCCGACGGATTGCGCGATCTCCTGCGGCTTCCTGCCGAAGACGTCGCGCAGGCGCGCATAGGCATCCGCCTCTTCGATCGGGTTGAGGTCGACCCGCTGCACATTCTCGATCAGGGCGAGTTCGGCGCTGCCATCGGGGCTCGGCTCCCGGATGAGAACCGGAACCTCGTGCAGGCCCGCTTTCTGGGCTGCCCGCCAGCGGCGCTCGCCGGCGATGATGATATGGCCGCCTTCATCGGGGGAAGGCCGGACGAGGATCGGCTGGAGGATGCCCTGCGCGGCGATCGAGTCGGCGAGCGCCTGCAATTCGTCATCGCCGAACTTCTTTCTCGGCTGATCGGGATCGGGCTGCAGGTTCGCGATCGGCAGGAGCGCGACCCCGCCATCGACCCGCCCGCGATCGACTCGCTCCGGCGTCGCCTCCCCGAGTATGGCTTCGAGCCCGCGGCCGAGACCCTTCTTCGCCATCACATCGCCCTTTCGCGTTGAATGACCTCTGAGGCGAGGCGGACATAGGCTTGGCTGCCGGCGCATCGCAGGTCGTAGAGGAGCGCAGGCTTGCCGTGGGACGGCGCCTCCGAGACACGGACGTTCCGCGGTATGGCGGTGCGATAGACCTTGTCTCCCAGATGTCCGCGCACGTCGGCCTCGACCTCCTGGCTGAGATTGTTGCGCCGGTCATACATGGTGAGGATCACGCCTTGCAGTTCGAGGTCGGGATTGATCCGCTCCTTCACCGTCGAGATCGTCCTCATGATCTGGCCCAGCCCTTCGAGCGCGAAGAACTCGCATTGCAGCGGGATGATGACCGCGTTGGCGGCGCCCATGGCGTTGACCGTCAGGAGGCCGAGAGAGGGCGGGCAGTCGATCATCACATAGGTCAGGTCCGGCATCGCCTCGCGATAGGCGCGGATCGCATCGCGCAGGCGGTAGTGCCGATTGGGCACGTCGAGCAGCTCGATCTCCGCACCCGCCAGGTCGACGCCTGCCGGCGCGACCGTCAGGCCGGGTATGGCTGTCGTCATCTCGATTTCGGCGAGGGTGGCATCGCCCTGCATCACGTCATAGGTCGTGGCCTGCCGCGCGGAAGGCGGGACCCCGAGCCCGGTCGAAGCGTTCCCCTGCGGATCGAGGTCCACGACGAGAACGCGTTCTCCGACAGCGGCAAGCGCGGTTCCCAGATTGATGGCGGTGGTCGTCTTCCCGACCCCGCCTTTCTGGTTGGCGACAGCAAGGATGCGGGCATCGCGAATCTTCGAATCGCTCAACGGCGCGGCTCCGGGTTCGAGAGGAGGAGGATCGTAGCCTCCGGGTCGGTATGGCTTTGTACACGCTTCGCGTTCATCGTCCAACGCTTCCTCGCCTCGGCAAGCTCTTCTTCGGAGTTCCGACCCTTTGGCAGGATGAGATGACCGTTGGGCGCGACCCGCGGCACAGCGAGGTCGAGCAGGCGTGGAAGAGCCGTGACAGCCCGGGCGGAGACGATGTCGAACCGGCGATCCAACGCTTCGGCTCTCTGAGCCGTGACGGTGACGTTGGACAAGCCCATCTCTTGCGCAGTCGATGCGAGGAAGGCAGCCTTTTTTCCAACGCTGTCGCAGAGGGTCAGGTGGAGGCCAGGCATTCTGTCCTCTGCCAGAAGAGCGAGAAGCAGGCCTGGAAATCCTGCGCCGGAGCCGATGTCGAGCAGGGTCGAAGCCCCGTTCGGCACATGCTCCCAGAGCTGGAAGCTGTCGGCATAGTGGCGGCCGAACCGTTGCGGCAGAGTGCTGCGGGCGATCAGATTGGTATGGCTCGACGCCTGCAGCAACTGGGCATCGTAAATCTTGAGTCGTTCGGCTTCGGCAGGACTGAGGCCATAGGCGGACGCGACAGTGGAGAGATCGTTCATTTCAGCCCGCAGCTGCCATGCCGTGCCGCCGGAGAGCGACCAGCACCGTCGTGAGAGCGGAGGGCGTCATCCCTTCGAGGCGGCGCGCCTGGCCAAGAGTTTCTGGTTGAGCGGCAGCGAGTCTTTCAGTGACTTCCCGTGAGAGGCCGGGTACGGCGCGGAAGTCGAAATCGGTCGGGATCGAAAGGTTCTCCTGTCTCTTCAGATCCTCGACCTCCTGTTTCTGACGTTCGAGATAGCCGGCATAGAGCGCGTCCGCTTCCAGCCGTTCCGTCAGGACGGCGGGCATGGTGCCGAGCTCGGGCCAGACCCGCTGGAGGCTTTCGACAGTTTCGCTCGGCAAGGCGAGCAGCTCGAGGATGTTCCTGCGACGACCGTCTTGGTTCACCGTGATGCCGTTGTCGTTGGCCTCTTTGGGGGTAAGAGAAGTGGTTCTTGCCCAAGCCAGCGCTTCGTCGACTTGGTCTTGTTTCACGTGGAACGCTGCTTCACGATCGGCGCCGACGCAGCCGGCTTCGATCCCTCGGCCCGTCAGCCGCTCATCGGCATTGTCGGCGCGCAGGCTCAACCGGTACTCGGCCCGCGAAGTAAACATCCGATAGGGCTCGGTGACGCCACGCGTGACAAGGTCATCGATCATCACACCCAGATAGGCCTCGGATCTGTCGATCAGGAATGGCTCTTCCTCGCGGGCAGCTCTTGCAGCATTTACGCCTGCATAGAGGCCTTGCGCCGCGGCTTCTTCATAACCCGTAGTGCCGTTGATCTGGCCGGCCAGGTAGAGCCCGGGAAGCGCCCGCAGCTCGAGCGACCGGCGAAGTGCCCGCGGGTCGATATAGTCATACTCGATGGCATAACCCGGACGCAGAATCTCGACTGATTCCAGGCCGGCGATGGATCGAACGAACGCTTCCTGAACCCTCACAGGTAGCGATGTCGAAATGCCGTTGGGATAGACCGTCGGCACGTCCAGCCCCTCGGGCTCTAGGAAGATCTGGTGGGCCGTCTTGTCTGCGAAGCGGACCACCTTGTCCTCGATTGAGGGACAATAACGCGGCCCCCGCCCCGCTATCGCACCGCTATAGACGGCAGACTGCTCGAGATTCTCCTGAATGAGCTCGTGGGTCCGCTCATTGGTATAGGTGATACCGCACGCGATCTGCGGAACATCGATCCCGGCGGAGAGGAAGGAGAACGGGACAGGCCTCTCGTCCGCCTCCTGCTTTTCGAGACGATCCCAAGCGATGGTGTCACTGTTCAAGCGAGGCGGCGTCCCCGTTTTCAGGCGACCCAGCGGGAGATCGAGCGCTTCCAGCGCTTCCCCGAGCCCATTTGCCGGGGCTTCGCCATCACGACCAGCAGGGATACGTTCTCCGCCGCGGTGGATCACGCCGCGCAGGAAGGTTCCCGTTGTCAGAACCACCCGCTGCGCCCGGATCTCGCTGCCATCCGCGAGCACGACGCCGCGGCAGGCGCCGTTTTCGAGGATCAAATTGTCGACGGCCCCTTCAATGACGGAGAGGCCAGCGGTCGCGCCGATGGCTGCTTGCATGTGGCGCTTGTAGAGGACGCGGTCTGCCTGCGCGCGCGGTCCCCGAACTGCCGGTCCTTTCGACCGGTTGAGGAGGCGAAACTGGATGCCGGACTTGTCAATCACGCGTCCCATCAGTCCGTCGAGTGCGTCGATCTCACGAACGAGATGGCCCTTCCCCAGCCCGCCAATCGCGGGGTTGCAGGACATCTCGCCGATCGTGGCCCTCGAATGCGTGACGAGAGCGGTCTTCGCCCCGCAGCGGGCAGCGGCAGCGGCGGCTTCAACACCGGCATGGCCCCCGCCGATTACGAGGATTTGGAAAGCATCTGTGGTCATGGGCGGCAGATAGCAGGGCCGCGAAAGCAGTGCGAGAGGGTTTCGACTGTTTCACGTGGAACGGGGAGGCGCACATGCCAATCCCTCAAGCACTCCGTTTCACGTGAAACAGCGCCTCATTTCCCGATACAGAAGGACGAGAAGATCTCGCCGAGGACCTCGTCGGGCGCGAGTTGTCCGGTCAACTCATCGAGCTTTCGCAGGACCACCCGGATCTCCTCTCCCAGAAGCTCCGGTGGAAGATGGCCTGAAAGAGCGGGTTCGAGCTCTCGCACGACATATTCGACGAGCGCAACGTGCCGCTCCCGCGTCAGGTCTCCGATCCCGGCACTCCGGAGCACGAGGTTCCGGAGGCGCATCAGGAAGTTCTCCCATCCCTCCCCGGTTCGGACCGACAAGCCCGTCCACCCTTCCGGCGGGCCGCCATTTCGCAGATCGGCCTTGTTGAGAAGCAAGAGATCGGCGCTTCCCCGCTCCGGCATCTGCCCCTCTCCGTCCCAGACGAGGATGCGGATATCGGCCTGGGCAACAGCCCGGCGGGCGCGCCGCATTCCCTCTCGCTCGATCTCGTCCTCCGTATCTTCACGCAGCCCGGCGGTATCGAGCAGCGTCACCAGCTGGCCGCCGATGTCTGCGCGGATCTCCAGAACATCCCGCGTGGTGCCGGCGCGGTCGGAGACGATGGCCCGCTCCTCCCCCGCGATCCGGTTGAGGAGGCTCGATTTTCCGACATTTGGCGGGCCCGAGATCGCGACTGTCAGACCTTCCCGAACCGTCCGCGCGCCCGCCGCCTTGCCGAGGGCCTGCCGCATATCCGCGAGCATTTCGATGAGCGGCTGGATGGCAGCGGTCTCGATCGCCGCCGGAACGTCTTCTTCGTCAGGAAAATCGACGCCGGCTTCGATGGCAGCCAGCGCCGTGAGCAGGAGCCTGCGCCACTCCCCTGCCCTCTCCGACAGGCGGCCGCCCAACTGGCCGAGCGCCTGCCTCCGCTGCGCTTCGGTCTCGGCATCGAGGAGGTCGGCCAGCGCCTCCGCCTGGGTCAGGTCGAGTTTCCCGGCTTCGAAAGCCCGCATCGTGAATTCGCCGGCCGCGGCGGGTTGGAGGCCGAAAGCGACCAAGGCATCCATCAAAGCGCGCTCGACCGCAGGAGACCCGTGAAGCTGGAGCTCGGCGACGTCTTCACCAGTGAAGCTGTCGGGGCCGGGGAACCAAAGCGTCAGCCCCTGGTCGAGCAGGCTTCCATCCTGCAGGCGAATGCTTCGAAGATGGGCCTTCCGAGGCTCGCCGCGCTTGCCGCAGAATGCTTCGAGCGCCTCTCCTGCGCGGGGGCCGCTGATGCGGAAGACCGAGACGCCGGCCCTGCCGCTGCCCGAGGATTTGGCGAAGATCGTCGCTCTCGCATCGAACACGTGGACGCTATTCCTTGGCGCGGGCTGCGCTTTTCAGAATAGCCTGGAAGGCTTCCATGCTGCCCGTGCCCGCGGACATGGCGCGCTCCCAGAAGATCTTGGGATCCGCCAGGGTGTCGATGTTCTCCCGGGTCCGCCGCTCGAGTTCCTCCGTGATCAGATCATTCACGGTCTGCACATCCGGCAGCCCGAGCAGCGTCCGCGCCTCGGCCGGGGTGCACTCGATATCGAACGTGATCTTCATGGGGCGACCTTTCCGCGAGATGAGAGGCAGGGCAGAAGAGGGTTATGACAAGGACGCGAAAAGGAGCAAGCGTGAGACGGGAACTGCTGGCATCGGCACTGCTTTTGTGTTCCTGCGCGCCCGGCGATGCAGGCGGTATGAGAACGGATCAGGCGAGCCTCTCCGCCTATTTCGACTGCATCGACGAGGAAGGCTTAACTCTCGTCGCCGCCCACCGGGGAACGGATGGACGCGCTGCCGAGAACGCCCTCTCATCGATCCGGTCCGTGACCGCCCGAACGGCGGGCCTGGTGGAAGTCGACGTCGCGGCCAGCGCGGACGGAGTCCTGTTCCTGCATCATGACGATACGCTGGACCGGAGCACCACCGGCACGGGGCCTGCGGACATCCCCTGGTCGGAGCTTCGCGAGCTGTCGCTCCGCGACGCGGCCGGGCGGGTGACCGCAGAGCCGGTCACCTCTCTTGCAGCGCTTCTGGACTGGGTTCGGGACGAGCCGGTCATCGTCGAGCTCGATCTCAAGCCGTCAGCGCGCTATGCCGATGTCGCCGCGCTCCTCGAGGAAAAGGGAGTCGAGGACAAGGTCGTGATCATCGCCTACACCCAGGCGCAGGCGCGGGCGATCGCCGATGCCTTTCCCGAAGCGGTCATCTCTGCCGGCGTTGACGCCCTTTCGGACCTCGACGCCTTGATGGCCGCCGGTATTCCCGCCTCGAGGCTCCTTGCATGGACGGGGACGGAAACGCCGGATCCCGATCTCTACGAGGCGCTCGATGCGCGCGGCATCGAGGTGATCTTCGGCACGCTGGGCGGCCGGGAGTCCTGGGACGCCAGGATCGCCCGTTCCGGAAGCGAGGAGGCCTATGTGAGGCTGGCCGAACAGGGTGTCGATATTTTGGCGACGGACCGTCCGCTCGAGGCGCATCGCATTCTTGCAGAGACGGGCCGGGCCGATGCCGCACGGACCTGCCGCGCTTTTCTGCCCTGACATGAAAAAGGGCGGCCCGGGAGCCGCCCTCTGCCGCACTTTTCAGTCGCCTCGCGGAAAACCGCCGCAGCGCCGGGTCAGGTGTTCATCGAGTCGAAGAAGTCCTTGTTGGTCCGGGTCTGGCGCAGCTTGTCCAGAAGGAATTCGACGGAGTCCTGCGCGTTCATCGGCGAGAGGATGCGGCGCAGGACATACATCTTGGCGAGCTCGCCCTTGTCGACGAGGCGATCCTCGTTCCGGGTTCCGGACTTGCCGACATCCATGGCCGGGAAGATCCGCTTGTCGGCGACCTTGCGGTCGAGCACGATTTCCGAGTTGCCGGTGCCCTTGAACTCCTCGAACACCACCTCGTCCATGCGCGAGCCGGTATCGATGAGAGCCGTCGCGATGATGGTCAGCGAACCGCCCTCCTCGATGTTCCGCGCGGCGCCGAAGAAGCGCTTGGGCCGTTGCAGGGCATTGGCGTCGACGCCGCCCGTCAGCACCTTGCCCGAAGACGGCACGGTCGCGTTATAGGCGCGGCCGAGGCGGGTGATCGAGTCAAGGAGGATGACCACGTCGCGTCCGTGCTCGACCAGGCGCTTGGCCTTCTCGATCACCATCTCGGAGACCTGAACGTGGCGGGTGGCCGGCTCGTCGAAGGTCGAGGAGACGACTTCGCCGTTCACCGAGCGCTGCATGTCGGTCACCTCTTCGGGCCGCTCGTCGATGAGCAGCACGATGAGATAGCATTCGGGATGGTTCGTCGTGATCGCGTGGGCGATGTTCTGGAGGAGGACCGTCTTGCCGGTCCGCGGCGGCGCCACGATCAGCGAGCGCTGCCCCTTGCCGATCGGCGCGACGATGTCGATCACGCGGGTCGACAGGTCCTTGTTCGGCTCCTTCTTGACCCGGCCCATATCGTCGCGCTCGAGCTTCTCCTCGGGCACGACCGTCTCCATCTTGAGGCGTTCGTCAGGGTACAGAGGGGTCAGGTTGTCGAAGTGGACCTTGAGGCGCGCCTTCTCGGGCTCCTCGAAATTGATCGTGTCGAGCTTGGTCAGCGCGAAATAGCGCTCTTCCTGCTTGGGGCTGCGGATTTCGCCCGAAACCGTATCGCCGGTCTTGAGCGTGTATTTCCGGATCATCTGCGGGCTGACATAGATGTCGTCGGGACCCGCGAGATAGTTGGCGTCGGCAGAGCGCAGGAAGCCGAAGCCGTCGGGCAGGATCTCGAGCACGCCCGAGCCCATGATCTCGACGTCCTCTTCGGCGAGCTCGCGCAGCGTCGCGAAGAGAAGGTCCTGCTTGCGCAGGGCGGAGGCGTTGTCGACGCCGACTTCCTCGGCGAAGGAGACGAGCTCTTGCGGCGTCTTTTCCTTCAGCTCGTCGAGCGTCATGCGGTCGGGCAGCATGGCAGACATCCTGGCAGGTCGCGCGCGAAGGCAGAAAAGCGGCGCGGCGTGAAAATGGGGGAAGCGCATGGGCGGACGCCCGGCGCTGCTCCCTTACGTAAGCCCGCCCCCTGCCCGCGTCAATCGGAGAGGATGCGCCGCCTTCACTCCGCCGCCGCCGCGGCGGGGCCGTGCCCGGATTGCAGGACGTGATCGGGCAGGTCCCGCAGATGCAGGTCCCGCTGCGGGAAGGGGATCTCGATGCCTTCCTCGGCGAAGCGGGCATGGATCGCGATGCGCAGGCGCGTGCGGACCTTCAGCGTGTCCGAGACATCCCTGATATAGGTCCGCAGCGTGAAATCGAGGCTCGATGCGCCGAAATCCTCGAAGACGACCAGCGGCGCGGGATCGGACAAAACGTCCGGGCTGCGCAACGCCACATCCTCCAGGACGCGCACCACCTGAGCGGCATCCGAGCTGTAGGCGGCGCCCACCGCGATGACGAGCCGGCCCATGCGGTCCTTGTGGGTCCAGTTCGTCACGGCGCCCGAGATGAGCTCGGAGTTCGGGACGATGACCGAGGAGCGGTCGAACGTCTCGATCTCGGTCGAGCGGACGGAGATGCGCTTGACGATCCCCTCTCCCGAATTGGTCACGATCCAGTCGCCGACCTTGATCGGCCGTTCGAAGAGCAGGATCAGCCCGGAGACGAAATTGTTGACGATGGATTGCAGGCCGAAACCGATACCGACCGACAGCGCGCCGGCGATGATGGCGAGATTGCCGAGATCGAAGCCCAGCGTGCCCACCCCCGCGGCGAAGGCGATGATCAGCCCGACATAGCCGATCAGCGTCCGCAGGGAGTTCTGCACCCCCGCATCGAGCCGCGAGCGGGGAAAGACGCGCGTATCGGTCGCCCGCTGGACGGTCCGGGTGAGCCAGAGCA
This sequence comes from Parvularcula oceani, assembly GCF_000733125.1. Taxonomy (GTDB): domain Bacteria; phylum Pseudomonadota; class Alphaproteobacteria; order Caulobacterales; family Parvularculaceae; genus Parvularcula; species Parvularcula oceani. Next base: position 331,002 of record NZ_JPHU01000002.1, read on the forward strand.
GCCCGAAGAAGACGGTGATCCCGGCGAGGATCTTGGCGACCGAAATCCTGACCGCCCCGACCTCGAAGCCGAAAAAGGCATCGGACAGCCAGCCGCGCACATCGGCCGGTTCCGCGCCGAGGATCAGGAGCGCGGGCGGGATGAAGACGATCAGGGCGAGGAGGTCGATCCCGATCCCGATCCACGAATAGAGCACACGCTCCTCTCGATCGGCCGTCACCTGCGCCTCGGAGGAGAAGCGCCGGTCGAACAGGCGCACGGCTTCGCGCATCAGGGCGCGCAGGGCCCAGACAAGGCCGAACAGCGCCAGAAGGGCGAAGCTGCGCGTCACGAGATAATGCCCGAGACTGACGAAGCCGAGGATCGCCGCGCCTGCGGCCAGGATCGAGATGATCTGGCCTGCCCGGCGGATCTGGGTCCAGCCTGACCGCTCGACCCTCAGCCCGATCGCCCGCGGCGCCGGAACGGTGACGGCGGGTGCCTCCGGCGCGCCCGGCGGCGCGTCGCCCTCGGTCAGCGCCTCGGGCTCGGCGGGAAGGGTCGGCTCGTCGCTTCCGCGCCGCCACATCCCGTCGCGGCAGAGCAGGAAGAGGAGAACGGCCAGCGTGATCGCGACGAGGCCCTCCTGCACCAGCGCCAGCGCCGCGGAATCGGCGAAGACCTCCGCCCCCATGCGCAGGACGAGGTCGCCGGCCAGGACGATCGCCGCGGACAGGATGACGCTGCGCACGGCGAGAACGCCGCGATTGGACAGCGGCGCCACGCGCCAGGCGGGCAGGCGCGGCGCGAAGACGGCATTCACCGCGCCGTCGGCGAAGAGCAGGGTGAGGAAGCCGACCCAGATCGCGCGCGCGAAGGCCTCGCCCCCGGGCGGGATCGCCCCGTTCAGGCGCAGCGCCTCATAGACGAAGAAGCCGCCCAGCAGGCCCGGAACGGTGCGGGCCAGCGTGCGGACGGTCGCCACCAGCACACGTCGCGAGGGCAAGGGTTCGAGATTCGCGATCCGCCGCTTGATCGCATTGTTGATCCAGCTCCGGATCGGCAGGAACAGGGCCACGGCCAGGGCGATGGCGACCACGATCGACAGGATCGCGTCGTTGAGGGCGCCCGCCGCCTGCTTTTCCGCGATCCAGGTGCCGAAGGCGTCCCGCGCGGCGTCGGTGCCGGCCAGAAGCGTGTCCGCGGCCGGACCCAGCACCCGCGGATCGACCGGTGACGGACCCCGCCGGAGCAGCGCGCCGGTAAAGGCTTCCCTGCGGCGTTCGGCGATCTCGTCGACGAGGCGTCCTGCGAGGGCGCTGTTCAGCTCCGCCTGGCGCAGGGCGGCATTCACGCGGCCGATCGAGGCTTCGATCTCGGAGCGGCGCTGTGCGATGGCGCTGTCTTCTGCCGGGGCGCCCTCTTCGGGCTCGGGGCCCAGCCGCTCGAGATCGTCCCGCAGCGTTTCCAGCTGCGCCTGAAGGGGAGCAGCGGCGAGCTCGACCTCCCGCCGCAGCGTGCGCAGCTCCTCCTGCCAGTCGACCAGAGCCTGGTCGGGCAGGTCTTCGGCCTGGTCGAGGGACCGCTCGATCTGGGCGATCCGGGCGCGCCGGTCCTCGGCCCCGTCCTGCGCCAGCGCCCCGGTCAGGACCGCGAGGAGAAGAGCGAGGCAGCAAGAAGCGAAGCGCATGGGGGGAGCCGGAGTTGCGATCCCCCGCTCGTCTCACATCCGGGCTGCGCGGAGCAACATCACCCGGCCATGGGTTTGAGGAGGACGAGGAACACGATCCCGATCAGCAGGACGAAGGGCACCTCGTTCATCAGCCGCCAGAAGCGCTCGGTCCGCGGCCGCTCGCCCCGCTCGAACGTCTTGCGGCTGGCCGCGTAGAAGCCGTGCACGCCGCTCAGGATCACGACGAGCAGGATCTTGATGTGCAGCCAGCCATCATCGAGCCAGCCCGGCGCCAGCGCGACGAGCGCGATCCCGAATATCCAGGTGGCGATCATTGCGGGCGTCATGATGCCCTTGAGGAGGCGGCGCTCCATCACGGTGAAGAAGCGCTCGGCCTCCCCGCCGGCTTCGGCCTGGGAGTGATAGACGAAGAGGCGCGGCAGATAGAGCATGGCCGCCATCCAGGCGATGACGCTGAGGATGTGGAGGGCCTGGACAGAGAGATAGAGCATGTCTCCGCCCTAGCGTCCCCGGACGTGCCGGACCAGAGCGGCGACGTTTTCGGGCGGGGTCTGCGGCGTGAAGCCGTGCCCGAGATTGAAGATGTAGGGCGCGCCCGCAAAGGCTTCGAGCAGCCTGTCGGCCGCCGCGAACATCGCGTCGCCGCCCCGCACGACCAGCAGCGGGTCGAGACCCCCCTGCACCACCGCATGGGGCGAAAGACGCTCCCGCGCCCAGGCCGGCGGGATCTCCGTTCCGATCGACACGCCGTCGAAGGCGTCCGAGCGCGCCACCGCCTCGTAGAGCGGTCCCGCCCCTTTCGGAAAGGTGATGACCGGCACGTCCGACCGCGCCTTGACCCGCCGCGCGATCTCCTCGGCCGGCTTCAGGCAGTAGCGCTCGAAGAAGGGCTCGGGCAGGCCGCTCGCCCAGCTGTCGAAGATCTGCAGCGCATCGGCGCCCGCCTCCACCTGGCGGATCAGGTAGTCCGCGGTCGCCTCGGTCAGCATGGCGATCAGCCGGTCGAAACTCTCGGGATGCTCATAGGCGTAGAGGCGAAGGGCGGAAGGGTCCTTCACCCCCCTGCCCGCCAGCATGTAGGTCGCCACGGTCCAGGGGGCGCCGGCGAAGCCGATCAGCGCCTTGTCCTCGGGCAGCGCCTCGCGCACGCGCCGGACGGTCTCGTAGACCGGCCCGAGAGTGTCGTGGATCGCGGAAAGAGACAGCCGCGACAGGAGGGCCTCGTCGAAGAGCGGCTCCAGCCGCGGACCTTCCCCCTTCACGAAGCGCACGCCCTGCCCCAGCGCCTGCGAGATCAGGAGGATATCGGCGAAGAGGATGGCCGCATCGAGATCGTAGCGCCGGATCGGCTGCAGAGTGACTTCCGCCGCGAGTTCGGGCGTATAGCAGAGATCGAGGAAGCTTCCCGCCTCCGCCCGCGTCTTCAGGTATTCCGGCAGGTAGCGCCCGGCCTGCCGCATGAACCACATGGGCGGAGGAGTTTCCGCTTCGCCTGAAAGGGTGTCGAGGAACCGCCCGCGCCGCTGCGCCATCCCAAAATCCTAATAAAACCTAAACGAGTCCGAGTCCTAGGCCGGGGGGGAGTGTGGGAAACCACCGGGGCTTCGCGCCGTCCCCCGCCGGTCCGGAACAAGTCCCCATATCCCCAGCTTTCGGGAAAAGCGAGCCGAAGGCCGGTCATACCTGGTCCTGCCGATCGGATCACGGACGCGTGAACGGGCTTTCCCACAGCCTGGGGAGAGCGCGATGGCCGTTAACCTCTTGGTAACATTTTGCAGATCGGCACTGTGCAGCCGCGGCGCAGACTGCGCGGAAGAGTGCCGCTGGCCCTTCGCCCTTCCGTTCTCTCCCCGATCGGTGAATAAGTCCTTAACGGCAAGGAAGGCTTCGCATGTCCGCAACCGCGATGCCGGCGTCCCCGCGCCTGGCGACCTGGTTTCACGTTCATCTCGTCTCGGATTCGACCGGCGAGACTCTGAACACGCTTCTCAAGGCGACGGCCGCCCGCTTCGAGACGGCCAAGCCGCTCGAACATGTCGCGAGCCTGGTGCGCAGCCATGTCCAGCTCGACAAGGTGCTGGCCCGTATCGAGCAGGCGCCGGGCCTCGTCATGTACACAATCGTCGATGCGGGCATGCGCCGCCGCCTCGAGGTGAAATGCGCGGAACTCCAGGTGCCGGCGATCTCCGTGCTCGATCCCCTGCTCAACGCCTTCGCGGACTATCTGGGGCTCGAACAGACCATGCGCGCGGGCGGGCAATACGAGCTCGACGAGGACTATTTCCGGCGGATCGCCGCCATCGACTACACGCTGGCCCATGATGACGGGCAGATGACCTGGGATCTCGAAAGCGCGGAGGTCGTGCTGGTCGGCGTCAGCCGGACCTCGAAGACGCCGACCTGCATGTATCTCGCGAACAGAGGCATCAAGGCGGCGAACGTGCCGCTCGTGCCGACTTCCGATCCGCCGCCCGAGCTGCCCGGCCTGCGCAAGCCGCTGGTCGTCGGCCTGACCGCCAGCCCAGACCGCCTCTCCTCGATCCGCGCGAGCCGCATGACCAATCTCGCCGCGACCCAGGACGTCGAAAGCTATACCGAGCAATCCGCAGTGCGCGCCGAGGTGCAGAAGGCGAAGCGCTACTTCGCCTCCAACCAGTGGCCGGTGATCGACGTTACCCGCCGCTCCGTCGAGGAGACGGCGGCCAAGATCCTCACTCTGCTCTCGGCCCGGCGCGGGGGGGCGGAATGACCCTCATCCTCGCCTCCCGCAGCGCCTCCCGCCGGACGCTTCTCCGCGAAGCGGGCATTTCCTTCGAGGCCCGTGCCGCGGATGTCGACGAGGCAGCCACGAAAGCGCGGCATGACGGCGATCCTGCCAGCCTCGCCCTGCGCCTCGCCGAGGAAAAGGCGCTGTCCCTCGATGTTCCCGGCGCGCTGATCATCGGCGGCGATCAGGTCCTGGAATTCGAGGGCCGGGCCTATGACAAGCCCCGCAGCGGCGAAGAAGCGATCCGGCGCCTCGTCATGATGGGCGGCCACACGCACTACCTGCGCTCGGGCCTCGTCCTCGCGCAGGACGGACAGATCGTCTGGCGCCATGCCGGTTCGGCGGCGATGACAATGCGCCCGCTGACCCAAAGCGAGGCCACCGCCTATCTGGATGCCGCGGGCGAGGGCGTGCTCGCCACGGTCGGCGCCTATGAGCTCGAAGGCTTGGGCGCCCGCCTCTTCGAGCGGGTCGAGGGAGACTATTTCACCATACTCGGCCTCGCCCTCCTCCCATTGCTCGAGGAGCTCCGCCGGCGGGACGCGTTGCCATGGTGATCCGCGCCGGCGTCGTCGGGCACCCCGTCGCGCATAGCCTTTCGCCGCGGCTTCATACCCGGTGGCTCGAAAACTACGGCATTGACGGCCGCTACGAAGCGATCGACGCGCCGCCGGATGGTTTCGTGGCGACGATCGCGCGGCTGCGCAAGCAGGGCTATGGGGGGGTCAACGTCACCCTACCCTTCAAGACCGAGGCGCTGCTCTTCGCGACCGAGGCGACGCCTCTGGCGCGCCGTCTCGGCGCGGCCAACACGCTGACCTTCACGGAAGGAGGCGTGCATGCCGACAATACCGACGCGCCCGGATTCGCCGCAGCGCTGCGGCCATACCTGACCGGCCGGTACGGAGAGGCGCTGGTCCTGGGGGCAGGGGGCGTGGCACCGGCCATTCTCGCAGCACTTTCCGACCTGGGAGTTCGAAAAGTGCGGCTCGCAAATCGGACACGGGAAAGCGCCGAAGCGCTGGCCGAGCGCTTCGGCGCCGAAGTGGTGGATTGGGAATGCCGCAACGACGCGGCCGTCACCGATCTCTTGATCAACACGACGGCGCTGGGCCTGCCGGGCAAGCCCCCGCTCGAAATCGATCTGGGCGGCCTGCCCCCGCATGCGGTGGTGGCCGATGCCGTCTATTCTCCCGCGGGAACCGGCCTGACCCGCGCGGCCCGCGAACGGGGCCTGGCCGCGATGGATGGCCTGCCCATGCTGGTGCACCAGGCCATACCGGGCTTTTCGCGCTGGTTCGGCGTCACGCCGGGCGACCCCGAGGCCGCCGAAGCCTTTCTGCGGGAGGCGGCATGATCACGATCGGCCTCACAGGCTCCATCGGCATGGGAAAATCGACGACCCTCCGCCTGTTCGCCGAGGAAGGCTGCGCGGTCTGGGACGCCGATGCGGCGGTCCACCGCCTCTATGCGCCCAAGGGCGAGGGCGCCGCCGCCATCGCAGGCGCGTTTGCGGGCGTCCTCACCCCGGAAGGGGGCGTCGACCGCGACGCCTTGGGACGGCACGTCCTGTCCGATCCGGCCGCGCTGGCCCGGCTCGAGGCCCTGATCCACCCGCTGGTGCAGGAGGATCGCGAGAGCTTCCTCGTTCGGGCGAGGCGGGAGGGCTTCGCCATCGCCGTCTGCGACATCCCGCTCCTGTTCGAGACCGAGGCGGATGACGCGTTCGACGTCGTCGTCGTGGTCACGGCGGAGGAGGGGGTCCGGCGGCGCCGCGTTCTCGATCGACAGGGCATGACCGAGGCCAAGCTCGAAGCCATACTCGCGCGCCAGACGCCCGAAGCCGAGCGGGCGGGGCGGGCCGATTATGTCATCAGGACCGATGAAGGCCTGCCGGCTGCGCGCCGGGCGGTGCGCGCGATCCTCGCAGCGCTTGAGGAGAACTCGTCTTCCGCCGGGCGGCGAGGCGCACCACAATAGCGCCATGCGACACGTCATCTTCGATACCGAGACCACCGGCCTTTCCCCCCGCGAAGGACATCGCCTCGTCGAGATCGGGGCGGTGGAGATGGCCGGCGGCAGCCTCACCGGCCGCACCTTCCACGTCTATATCGATCCCGAGCGCGACATGCCCGAAGAGGCCTATCGCGTGCACAAGATCTCCGAGGAGATGCTGCGCGGGAAGCCGAAATTCGCCGATCCGGAAGTGGGGCAGGCCTTCTGCGATTTCGTCGGCGATGCGACTCTCGTCGCGCATAACGCGCCTTTCGATGTCGGCTTCCTCGCCCATGAGCTCCGGCTCGCGGGGCTGCCCACCTTCAAATGCGACGTAATCGACACCGTGCAGATCGCCCGGCGCAAGTTTCCGGGCTCTCCGGTCTCGCTCGATGCGCTGTGCTCGCGGTTCAAGATCGACACGAGCCAGCGGGAGCGGGAAGGGCACGGCGCCCTTCTCGACGCGCGGCTGCTCGCCGAGGTCTGGATCGAACTGACAGGCGGCGCGCAGGGCGGCTTTACGCTGACCGCCCGGCAGGACGAGGACGCGGAGGGCGAGCCCGGCATGATGCTGGAGACCCCGCGCCGCGACGGCCCGAGGCCCGTCCTCCTCACCGAGGAGGAGCGCGCCGCCCATGCGGCCTTCGTGACCGAAATGGCCGAACCCGTCTGGCAGCGCTGATCCGCCGCGTCACGCCCTTGTGAACGCGCGGCAGCCGTTCCACAAAGCGCCTTCGAGGCAGGAGGGCTTGGGGATGATCTGGCTGGGCGGCATTGCTGCATCCGCGATAATGACGGCGGCGCTCGCAAACGGGGCGGAAAGCTACAGCGTCGAGACGCCGCCGGGCTGGGTCGTTCCGGCCGAGATCCCGGACGCTCTCGACGAGGGCAGGGCGCAGGCCCAGAACGGCCGCTACGTCCTCCTCTACGACACCCAGGTCCGGCTGGGCCCGCAGGGGCGGGACAGCTACCGCCGCATCGCCACCCTGATCACCTCGCGGGCAGGCCTCGAGGAGGAGGGGCGGCTGACGCTCGGCTTCGACCCTTCGGATACCCGGCTGGTGCTGCACGGGGTCCGGCTCTGGCGCGACGGCGCCGCGCGGGATGTCCTGCCCGCCATGACCTTCCAGACGGCGCGCCAGGAAGACCGGCTGGACGACGGCATAGTCGATGGCGACCTCACCGTGTTCGGCGAGATCCCGGGCCTGCGGGTCGGGGACATCATCGACTGGGAGGCCAGCTGGCGTGCCACCGGATCGCATTGGCCAGGCGAGTTGACGGGCGGGTTCTCAACGCAATGGTCGGTGCCGAGCGGCCTCGACCGCTGGCGGGTCCTGACCGAGGCGGGAACGCCTCTTTCCGTTCGCGCCTTCGGGCCCGGGCCCGAGCCGGAACGCTCGGCCGCGGCGGGCTACGACATCCGCGAATGGCGCCAGCTCTACGCGCTCCCGGTCGCAGGCGAAGGAGACGTCCCGGGCGATGTCGTGCAATGGGGCAGCGTCACCTATTCGACCTTCACCGACTGGGCCGCGGTCGCGGACTGGGCGCGGCCCTTCTACGCGCTGGACGCGCCCCTGCCGGACCCGCTGCGCGCCCGCATGGCGGGCTGGGACGGGCTGCCGCTGGCGGAGCGCGTGACGCGCGCGATCCGGCTGGTGCAGGACGAGGTCCGCTATGTCAGCGACAGCGTCGGCCTCGGCGCCTACCGGCCCCGCCCACCCGCCGTCACCTGGGCGAACGGCTATGGCGACTGCAAGGACAAGGCTCTGCTCCTGGCCGCGATCCTGAGGACCATGGGCGTCGAGGCGGTTCCGGCCCTCGCATCGACCGAACGCGGCCTCGGCCTGGCCCATGTCGCGCCCTCGCCGGGCCGGTTCGATCACGTCGTCGTCCGGGTGCCGTGGGAAGACGGCGCGGTCTGGATCGATGCGACGCGGGCGCTTCAGGGGGGCGTATTCCCGGCGCTCGACCAGCCGCGGTTCGGCTACGCCCTTCCGATCGAGGAGAATGCGACGCTGGAGGCCATGCCGCGCGGTCCCGAAGCCTATCCCACTCTCGACGTCGTCGAGCGATACGATCTGTCGGATGCCGCCGGTGAGGGCGTCGCCCTGACGGTCGAGGCCGTGCGGCGCGGCGCGGCCGCGGACGCGTTCCGCAACGAGATGGCCCGCCGGCCGCTCCTCGACCTGTCCGACAGCTATCTCGACTATTACCGAACGTCCTATCCGGGCCTCAGCCGCAGCGCGCCGCTCGAATATGAAGATGACCGTGCGGCCAACCGGTCGGTGACGACGGAACGCTATCTCCTGCCCGCCGCGGCTTTCGAGGGCCCTCTCGCCGAGGCCTTCCCGCTGAATTTCTACGCCATGGAATTCAGCTTCCCCCAGGCGGCCGAGGATCGGACGCTGGCCCTGGCGATTCCTCACCCGGTCAGTGTGCGCCACGAAATCGCGCTTCTCGGCTGGGAAGGCGGCCACGTCGCGCCCGAGAAGATGGACCTCTCGGACGACGCCTTCCGCTTCACCTTCGATGCGTCGCGCTCCGGCGACGATCTCCGGCTCGTGCAGTCGCTGGTGACGAAAAGCGACCGGATCGAGCCCTCATCGCTTGCGGGCTATTCCGCCGCGCGGAGTGCATGGCTCGATCAGCAGCACTGGAACTGGGAGTTCCGGCGAGAGACCGAGGCAGTCGCCACCAGCCTGCTCCTGCCGGTCGCCGGGATGGGGTTCGGCCTTGCGATGTGGGGGGTCAGCACCGTCCGCCGGCGCCGCCGCGCCGGCAGGGGGGCGCAGCCTAGTTGATTTCCAGAAGGCCGTGATCGGTGCGGTCGGACACGACCTTCTCGATCACGTCCTTCGAGATCCGGTCCATGCCCTGGGCATAGGCATAGACGAAGGCGGTGTCGCACAGGATGTTGATCCGCCGCGGAATACCGTCGGTCTGCGCGTGAATGCCTTCCAGCGCATCGGGCGTGAAGAGCGATTCCTGACCGCCGGCCTTGTGCAGGCGGCTGACGATGTATTCGCGGGTCTCGTTCGGCGCGAAGGCCTTGAGGTGGTAGTGGCTGACGATGCGCTGCCGGAACTGCAACAGGCTCGGCACGTTGAGCTTGTTGGCGAGTTCGGGCTGGCCGAGCAGGACGAGCTGCAGGACCGGCATCATGCCGATCTGCATGTCCGAGAGGAGCCTGAGCTCCTCGATCACCGGCTCGGGCAGGAGCTGCGCCTCGTCGATGAACAGCACGGCCTTGCGCCCGCGCGCCTGGGTCTGGCGCAGGAATTCCTGCAACTGCCCCATGGAGGTGGTCGACGACACCGACCCGGTCTCGATGCCGAAGCCGTAGAGGACCCAGGCCGCCACGTCCTGCCCCAGGCCGATCTTGCCGTTGAGGCGGCCCAGCACGTGTCCGCTCTCGTTCCTGGTGATGATGTCGTTGAGCAGCGTGGTCTTGCCGCTGCCGATTTCGCCGGTGATGACGACGATGCCGTTGGTGGCCGTCAGCCCGTAGACGAGCATGGTCCGCGCCATCTTGTGCCCTTCGGCCCAATACATCATGTCGGGCTCGGGATAGCTCGCGAACGGCTTCCGGCCCAGGTTGAAATGGGCTTCATACATGCTCTTCCTCGACTTCGGACCGGTGCGGCCCGATTCTCGTGTTCCTGTGCCGGCGCGTCTCTTCAAGAAACGCACCAGATAAAGGCGGCTAGATGACGCCGCGAGCCCTAGAGGCGTTCCAGAGCCGCGTCGATCTCTTCCGCTGCGACCTGGGTCGTGGCGCCCATGTTCCGCTTGGCGGAGGTGAGGGCGGAGCGGGCGCTCGGCATATCGCCCTGCGCCGCCGCTATGACGCCGCGATGGTAGAGGATGTCCGCGTTCTCCGGCGCCCCCTCCGCAGCGATGCGGCTGTAGCGGGCAGCGTCCTCGAGCCGGTCGTTCTGGTAATAGGCCCAGGCGAGCGTGTCGGCGAAATAGGGGTTCTCCGTCCGGCGGAACCGCTCGGCGATGCGCAGGGCCTCTTCTTCATTGCCCTCGCGCTCGAGCAGCAGCGAAGCCAGATTGTTCGCCGTGAGCGGGTCGAGAAGCTCGTCCTGCTCCAAGGAGCGCAGGACCTCTATGGCCTCGTCGGTCTCGCCGAGCACGATCAGGTCGTTGGACAGGAGGGTCCGGATGCGCCTGCTGTTCTCGGCCTGCTCTGCGCCTTCGCGCAGGATCTGCGTGGTCTGCTGGGTCGGTCCGCCATCCTTTTCCGCAAGATAGCGCACGATGTGCAGGTCTTCCGAGCGGGGGAAGGCCTGAATGCCCCGCTGCGCCACATCGGCGGCGCGGGCCTGCTCCTCCTCGCGCAGAAGCGCCTCGCCGAGCAGGATGTAATCGGCCGCGACGGCGTCCTGCCGGTCGAGGCGGGCCTCGAGCGCGGCGAAGGCCTCTTCGGGCGCGCCGCTTTCGGCCAGGATCCGGGCGCGCATCGCCAGAAGGCGGCGATCATCGGGGGCGGCCTGCACCAGCGTCTCGGACAGGGGCAGGGCCTCGTCCCAACGCTCCAGCCCGACCAGCGCGGCGAGCCTGACCCGCTCCGCCCGGCGGGTGTCGACGCCGGCCTCGATCAGACGGCTCGCCGTTTCCAGGGCCGTGCGGTAGTCACCGGCGCCGAGGTCGCTCTGCGCCTTTTGCAGGACAGCCGAAGTGTCCCCGGGATTCTGCGCGATATAGCGTTCGAGCACCTCGCTCGCCCGGCGGCTTTCTCCGCGGCGCTGTAGGAACTGACGGTATTGATCGGAGACGATCTTGGTATAGCCGACCTCGTCCACCGCGCGGGCGAACTGGGCATCGGCGAACTGCTCCTGGCCGGTATTCTCATAGGCGAGGGCGAGGAAGACGAGCGCTTCGGCATTGTCGGGCTGGTTGTTCAGGGCGGTGCGCAGAAGCGGTATGGCCTCCTCTGCCTGATCCCGGGTCATCAGGATCTGCGCCTTGTTGGTCAGCGCCGCCACGTTCTCGGCATCCTCGGCGAGGATGGCCTCGGTCAGGCTCTCGGCGCGCTCGATCTGGCCCTGGCTCATCGCGACATCGGACAGGCCGATGCGCGCGCGAAGCCGTTGCTCCTCGGACAGGGTCTCGTCGCCCGCGAGCTGCTCGAAGGCCTGCTGGCACGCCTCGGGCTGCTCGGTCTGGCAGTAGAAGATCGGCAGGGAGAACCGCAGGTCCTCATTGGCCGGGTTCTCTTCGATGAACCGGCGCAGAGTCCGCTCCGCGGCCTCGTCGCCTTCGGTTTCGCGATCGATCGAGACGATGCGGGTGAACAGCGGCGTCTTGTCCGTCACGAATGGCAGCGCCTCCGTATAGAGGCGGCGGGCCGTGTCGTAGTCGCGAAGGCGCAGAAGGTAATAGTCGGCCAGGCGCTGGCGATAGGTGCCGTTTTCGGGCGCGGCCTCGATGAGCTGCTCGAAGGTGTCGACCACTTCCTCTTCGCCGAGCAGGCGCTCGGCGAGGATCAGCTTGACGATCAGCAGGGTCTCGGGGTTCTCCGCCTGGGCGATGCCCTCGTTCACGCGCTGCAGGGCCTGCTGGTAGTTGTCGGACCGGATGTCGCCGGCGGCCAGCAGGTTGAAGATCTCGGCATTGTCCGGATCCTGCTCGAGCGCGCGGTTGAGAACCTCGGTCGCCTCGGCGAGCTTGTTGTCGACGACCAGCGCCGCGCCCTTGATCGTCAGGGCCTCCGCATCCTCGGGGCGCTGGGCCAGGACCCGCTCGGCATGTTCGAGCGCGCGCTCGGCCGATCCGCCGAGCAGGGACAGGCGGGCGAAGGCGAGATTGGCCGGGATGTCGTCGGGGCGCTCGGCCAGCAGGCGCGACAGCATGCGCGCCTGGCGGACGGCCTGGTCCTTCTCTTCCGCGATCAGCGCCGCGCCGCGCAGGGCCTCGATATTGACGGGGTCCTTGAACAGGGCGTTGTTGAACTGCAGCTCCGCCTTGGTCAGGTCGCCCTGATCGAGATATTCCTGTCCGCTTTCGGCGAATTTGATCGCCTGTTCTTCCTTGCTCTCGCAGGCCGCGAGCAGGAGGAGCGCGCCGGCTCCCGCAAGAAGGTGCCGCTTCAGCCCTTTCCGCGTGGTCATCATCGTTGATCCTCGTCGTCCCTGCCGCCGTATCCGGCCTGTTTCGATCTATACGCTCAATCGCCGTTCACCAAGCGCGGGAGGTCCGGCCCCAGGGCCAGCGCGCATAGGTTGCGGGCATTGCCGCTCTCACAGCAAATATCGTACCTGACACCCTGTCGCGCGAAGGCGGTCCGGGCAATCAGGAGCTGGCCCAAGGCCTCGAGGTCGGGCGCGGCGCGCTCCGCGAGCTGCACTTTCAGGGGCCGGCCCGCAGCCAGAGCCTGGCGAAGAAGCGGACGCAGCGCCTCGGCACCGGTCTTTCCTTCGAGCCGCAGGACCTGCTGCGCGTCGTCCGCGTCCAGATGCGGCGCGGTGGCCGGGGCCCGCGCGGCGAGCCGTGCCGAGAGCCTGCGGATCCGCCGGGCCTCGGCGACGAGGCGCGGCAGGAGAGCGGCGTCCGCGGCGTAGCGGCGCCAGAGCTTGCGGTCCTGGCCGATCCGCCAGGCCCATTCGAAGCCGCTGACCTGAAGCGCGCGGGGAGCCCGCTGCACCGTGCCTGCCACGAAATCGACCACTGCGCCCAGATGCGCGATGACGGGCGGCACGAGGCGCGCTTCGTTGCGCAGGAGCCAGGCCTGTCCCTTGGCCGCGCCGAGCGCGGCGACCAGCATGTCGGCGCCCGAGCCATTGGCCGGGGCGAGCTGGGCCTCGGTGCTCATCGCGTCGAGATCGCCGAAACCGGGATTGGTGTGCCCGACGGGCCGCATGGGCCGGTCATCCGCTTCGAGAACGGCGCAGGCGGCGTCGGCTGCGCCTTCGCGCCCGCCGAAGAAGAAGACCGAGAGGTCCTCGTCGCGCAGGCGGTCGAAAAGATCCGATCCCGCGACCTTCTCGGCGCGCCCGGCGCCGGCGAGGCGGGCGAGCGCGACGACCGGGACGCCGTCCATCGTGACGAGATCGGAGGCCAGCACGCTGGCGCGGAAAGCGGGATCGGTCCGGCAGGTGACCAGCCAGTCGAGATTTGCGGTCGAAAGGAACAGGCGCTCGCGCGCCTTCGCCGCCCCCAGCACGGCCTGCGCCACGCTTTCGAGATCGAGGAGGTCGAAGGGCAGGCCGAACAGGGCGATCACGTCGCGGCCGAACGGGTCGGCCGTCTTCGGGTGCGGGGCGTTGGCGGCGGTGTCGCCGGTCATGTCTTCGTCGAGCATTGGCCGCCTCCTGCAAGACCCGGGCTGGCGCGCTGGCATCTGGCCCATCGAGGACCGCGCCGCAATGGCGCGGCTTGCCGGGGCGGTCCGTTCCCTGCAAAGCGCTGCGCGCAGGTTCCACTCCAGCGAGGCCGCATGCTCTCCGTCATCATGCCCGCCCATAACGAAGCCAATGTCATCGCCGAGGCGATCGACCGGTTCCTGGCGCAGAGGACGGACAAGCCCTTCGAGCTGATCGTCGTGCCCAATGGCTGCACGGACGACACCGCCGCCATCGCCCGCTCGCGGATCGAAGCGGCGGCGGCGCGGGGCATCCGCCTGCATGTCGAGGAGCGCGGGGAGCCCGGCAAGATCGGCGCGCTGAATGCGGGCGACGAGCAGGCCCGTTTCGATTGCAGGATGTATTGCGACTCAGACCTTCTCGTATCGGAGAGCCTCATCGAGGCGGCGCTCGCCGCGCTCGATACGGAGGCGCCCCGCTATGCGGCCTTCCGCCTCGTCGTGAAGCCGCCGCGCAGCGCCGTCAGCCGCGCCTATGCGCGCATGTGGTCGCAGCTGCCGCTCATCGCGAAACGGCCGCACGGCATCGCGCTTTACGCCGTGAACGCCGCCGGGCGCGCGCGTTGGGGGGCCTATCCCGATATCGTCGCCGACGACCATTTCGCCCGCCTCAACTTCGCGCCCGAAGAGCGGGTGCGCAGCGACGAGGCGTCATACGAGTTCGCCATGCCCGAGGGGCTGGGCGAGCTTCTGGCGGTGAGGACGCGCTGGGCGCGGGGCAATGAGGAACTCGCCGCGAAGTTCCCGGCGCTTCTGGAGAACGAGGATCGGGGCAACCGCTATGAGGGGTTCGGCCGTGTCGCGCTCCTGGACCCCGTCGGGTCGGCCGTCTTCACGGGCGTCTTCGTGTTCGGCAAGCTGCAGGGCATCCGCAAGGCGAAGCAGGGGACGGCCGCCTGGGAACGGGCCAGCGCCTCGCGCAGCGGGGCTCAGCTGAAGTCGTAGGCCCTTCCGGCTTTCTCCCAGTCGCCATAGCGGGTCGGTTCCTCGCGCTCCGGGCCGCCTTTTTCGGGCGGCAGGTCCGCCGCCTCGTCGATCGAGGCTCTTCGCGCCCGCGCCTCGCGCAGGGCCTCGATCTGGACATCCGTCAGGCGGACGCCATTGGCGAAAAGCGGAATGCCGTCTTCCGTCGTGGGAACGGGCGCCTCTTCGGAAGGCTCGGTCTGAGATGTCTCGGTCATGCTTTCGTAAGTGGCGCGCGAACGGCCCCGCGCCAAGGCCGGACCATCAGATCGGCGTGCCCTTGTCGCCGTTCGCCTCGCTCGCCGCGCTCCGCGTTCCGGACCCGCCTGGGCGATCCTCTTCCGCGACCGGGGCCGAGACGGTGGTGCGCGGCGCTTCTGCCCGCTGGGCAGGAGCGTCTTCGAAGCGGCGCTTCGGCTCTGCCTGCGCGGCCGGCGCCAGCCTGTCATCGATCGAGAGGATGGCCAAGACGACCTCCGTACCAACGCGCAGAAGAAGCACGCCGACGAGGAATTGCAGCGGCAGGAGGATCAGGAACTGGAAGAGATTGGCCCAGAACGGCCCGGTGAACAGGCCGATAAAGGCGGCGATCATTGCGATGACGGTGGCGATCGTCAGGATCGCCAGCAGAACGAAATAGGCGAACTTGACGAGGCCCTGACCGAGAGGGCGGTCGAAGCTCAAGAAGCGGCTGATCGCGTCGGACATCGGAACTCCCCGTTGGATGCAGGCCAGCGTTAGCGGCCGGCCGGCGCCGCGCAAAGCGTCCCGTTCAGTGCGCAGCCTCCCAGTTTCCGGCCGCCTTCGCCTCGACCGCGAGAGGGACCGAGAAGTCGACTGCCGGGCGCGCCGCGTCTTCCATGATGCGGGCGACGAGCGCGCAGGTGGCCTCGGCCTCCGCTTCGGGACATTCGAAGACCAGCTCGTCATGGACCTGCAGCAGCATCTTCGCTCTCAGGCCCTCCTTGCGGAGCGCATCCGGCACGCGGATCATCGCGCGCTTGACCACGTCGGCCGCCGTGCCCTGGATCGGCGCATTGATCGCCTGGCGCTCTGCGAAGGCGCGCATATTCCCCTGTTTGGACTTGATGTTCGGCGTATGGCTGCGCCGCCCGAACAAGGTCTCGACATAGCCGTGCTCGCGCGCGCCCTCGACCGTGTCGTCCATATAGGCGCGGATGCCCGGGAACTTCTTGAAATAGCCCTTGATGTAGTCCGCCGCCCGCTCGCGCTCGATGCCGAGGCGATTGGCGAGGCCATAGGCGGAAATGCCGTAGATGATGCCGAAATTGATCATCTTGGCCGAGCGGCGCTGATCGCCCGAGACCTGGTCGATCTCCGTCTCGAACATCTCCGAGGCCGTCAGCGCATGCACGTCGATGCCTTCCTGGAAGGCGCGCTTGAGCTCTGGGATATCGGCGATATGGGCGAGGAGGCGCAGCTCGATCTGGCTGTAATCGGCGGCGACCAGCACATTGCCGGGCTCGGCGACGAAGGCCTGGCGGATCTTGCGGCCCTCCTCCGTCCTGATCGGAATGTTCTGAAGGTTCGGGTCGGAGGAGGAGAGGCGGCCCGTCACCGTCTGGGCGAGCGAGAAGCTCGTATGGACCCGCCCCGTCTCGGGATGGATCGCGGAGACGAGCGCGTCGGTATAGGTGCTCTTGAGCTTTGAAAGCTGGCGCCAGTTCAGGATCTCGCGCGCGACCTCCACGCCCTGCGCGGCGAGATCCTCGAGGAGGTCGGCGCCCGTCGCCCAGGCGCCGGTCTTGGTCTTCTTGCCGCCGGGCAGGCCGAGCTTGTCGAAGAGGATGTCCCCGATCTGCTTGGGGCTGCCGATGTTGAAGCGCTCGCCGGCCGCCTCATAGGCGGCTTCCTCATGCGCGCCCATGCGCTGCGCGAAATCGCCCGACAGGCGCGACAGGACCTCGCGGTCGACCTTGATGCCCGCCGCCTCCATGTCGCGGATGACGGGGACGAGGGGACGCTCCACCGTCTCGTAGATGGTGACGAGGCCGTCCTCGATCAGCTTGTCCCGAAGGACCGTATGGAGGCGCAGCGTGACGTCCGCGTCCTCGGCCGCATAGTCCGTCGCCTCCTTGATCGGCACCTCGTCGAAGGTGCGCTTGTTGCGCCCCGTGCCCGCGACCTTGGAATAGGGAATGGGTTCGTGGCCGA
The DNA here is from genome assembly GCF_000733125.1 of Parvularcula oceani. Classification (GTDB taxonomy): domain Bacteria; phylum Pseudomonadota; class Alphaproteobacteria; order Caulobacterales; family Parvularculaceae; genus Parvularcula; species Parvularcula oceani. The sequence continues at coordinate 347,940 of NZ_JPHU01000002.1, forward strand.
GATGCCGCTTGGACAGCTCGTCCATGCCGTGCCCGCCAAGGCCGCATTCGGCGGCGTAGGACATCAGCATGGTGTCGTCATAGGGGAAGATGTCGACATCGTGCTGAGCGAGCACGACGAGATCGTATTTGAGGTTCTGCCCGATCTTGAGGACCGAAGGATCGGTCAGGACAGGGCGCAGGGCCTCCAGCACGTCCTCGGTCTTCAGCTGCGGGGTCTCGCTCTCCCCGCCGAGATCCAGCCCGCCCGAGCCGTGCAGGAGCGGGACATAGGCCGCTTTGCCCGGCGAGGTGGCGAGGCAGATGCCGACCAGCCGCGCGCGCATGGCGTTGAGGCTGTCGGTCTCGGTGTCGACGGCGAGGAGCCCCGTCTCATAGGCATCCGCGATGATCGCTTCGAGCGCGGCCATCTCTGTGACCGCCTCGTAGCCTTCGCCGATCGGCTCTGCCGTGTCCTCGGTCTTTTTCGCCTCGGGCGCGGCCATGCCGCCCGCTTCGCGCACCCGGCGGGTGAGGGTGTTGAATTCCATCTCCTCGAGGAAGGAGACGAGCTTCTCGTGGTCGAACGGCGCGAGGCCGAAGCTGTCGGGGTCCTCCGGCACGGGCACGTCGCGGCGCAGGGTGACGAGCTCGCGGCTGAGGCGCGCCGCCTCGGCATGCTCGATCAGGTTCTCGCGGCGCTTCTTCTGCTTGATGCCCTCTGCGCCGTCGAGCAGCGCGTCGAGCGTGCCGAATTCCTCCAGAAGCTGCGCCGCCGTCTTGGGCCCGATGCCCGGAACGCCGGGCACATTGTCCGAGGTATCGCCCATCAGGGCCTGAAGCTCGATCATCTGCGAGGGGCCGACGCCGTAGCGCTCGCGGATCGCCTCCTCGTCGATCACCTTGTTCTTCATGGGATCGAACATGATCGTCCGGTCGGTGACGAGCTGCGTGAGGTCCTTGTCCGACGAGACGATGACCGTCTCCGCGCCGCGCTCCTCGGCGAGGCGGGCATGGGTCGCCATGATGTCGTCCGCCTCGTAGCCCTCCTGCTCGAGGCAGGGCAGGCCGAAGGCGCAGGTCGCCTCCTTGATGAGCGGAATCTGGACGAGGAGGTCTTCGGGCGTCTCCGAGCGGTTCGCCTTGTATTCCGCATAGAGGTCGTTGCGGAAGGTGTAGCTCGACTTGTCGAAGACCACCGCGAAATGGGTCGGCGTGCCCATGTGCTCGACCGCGTCGTTATGGGCGTCGCTGAGCAGCTTCCACAGCATGTTGCAGAAGACGTGGACCGCCCCGATCGGCAGGCCGTCCAATTTACGGGTCAGCGCCTGGGCATTGGCCATGCCGTGATAGGCGCGGAAGATATAGGCCGAGCCGTCGACGAGATAGAGGCGGCTGTCGGGGCCGAGAGGCGTGTCCTGAGGCATGGGGTGCAGGTAGCGCCAAGCGCGCGCTCCGCCTAGCGCCGTTTCAGGCGGGGGTCACTCGGCGACGAGGCTGAGGCCGGCCCGCTCTGCCAGGAAACGCCGCTCCTCGGCGGGATCGAAGCGGTCCCGGATGAAGCGCGCCATCTTGGGCTGGATCTGGCCGCGCCATTTCGAGCCGTTGAAGACGCCGTAATGACCCGCGCCCTTCTGGACGTAGTCGATTTTGTCCGCCTTCGGGATTCCTGTGCACAGGTCGTGGGCGGCCTGGGTCTGCCCGATGCCCGAGATGTCGTCGAGCTCGCCCTCGACCGTCATCAGGCCGCAATCGGCGATGACGCCCGGATCGACGAGTTCGCCGCGATGCACGAACAGGCCGCGCGGCAGAAGATATTCCTGGAACACGTCATGGATCGTCTGGAGGTAGAACTCGGATGTCATGTCGCAGACCGACAGATATTCGTCATAGAAGCGGACATGCTTGTCCGCGGCGTCCTCGTCGCCCTGGATCAGGTTCTCGAAATAGTCCCACTGGGCTTCGGCGTGCCGCTCGGCATTCATCGACATGAAGCTGAAGAGCTGGAGGAAGCCCGGATAGACGCGCCGCGTCACCCCGGCATAGGGGGCGGGCACGGTCTGGATCATGTTGCTCTCGAACCATTCGAAGGCGCGCTGCTCGGCCAAGAGGTTGGTCACGGTGGGCGAGCGGCGGGCGTCGATGGGCGAACCCATGATCGTCATGCTGCGCGGCCGGGCCGGATCGTCCGCCTTGGCCATCACCGCCGCGGCGGCGACCAGCGCCGGGCCCGGCTGGCAGACCGCGACCGTATGGGCGCCGGGTCCGATCACCTGCAGGAAGTCGATCAGGTAGTCGATATAGTCGTTGAGGTCGAAACGGCCCTGGAAGATCGGCACGTCCCGCGCATCGGTCCAGTCCGTGATGAAGACCTCGTGATCGGGCAGCATGGCCTGAACCGTCCCGCGCAGAAGCGTCGCGTGATGGCCCGACATGGGCGCGACGATGAGCACGCGCGGGTCGGGCTCGGTGCGCCCGGCGGCGCGCAGCGCATCCCGGTCGCGGCGAAAGCGCAGGAGGCTCCCGAAGGGGCGCTCGCAGACGGTCTCGACCGAGACGGGCACGCGGTGGCCGTCGATCTCCGCATCGTCGAGGCCCCAGGCCGGCTTGCCGTAGCGGCGGGTCGTGCTCTCGAAGACGCTGTAGCCGGCGCTCGCCGCCCTGGCCGCAGCGCTGCCGCGGAAGGGGTTGAGGGGATGTTCCGCCGCCTCGTGCGCCGCATGGGCGAAGGCCCGCAGGGGCGCGACGGCCTGATGGCCGAGTTCATAGGCGACGTAGAGCATTCAGGCCTCCCGCATTCGAAGGCGCAGCATGCTGCATCGCAAAAAATTCGGCAAGGGGAGCGTTTCCGCCCCGCCCGAACGTGCGGTTTCAGAGATAGCGGGAGATGACGGCCGCGATGTCCTCGGGCGCCATGGCATCGTCGAGCGCCACCACCGGCTGCCCGCTCGCATCGGTCAGGAAGAACATGGACTGGTGATCGACCGTGTAGCCCATCGCGCTGTCCTGAAGCGGGACCTTGGCGGCGAAGACCTTCATCGCCTCGCGCGCCTCGCGCAGGGCCTCCTCGTCGCCGGTCAGGCCGAGAATGCGCGGATCGAAGGCGAGGTACTGGCTCAGCCGCTCCGGCGTGTCGCGTTCGGGATCGACCGAGATGAAGAGCGGCTGGATCTCGTCCGCCCTGCGGCCGAGCGCATCGAGGCTCGCGGACATGACGCCGAGCGCCGTTGGGCAGACATCGGGACAGCTCGCAAAGCCGAAATAGATCAGCATGGGCTCGCCTTCGAACCGTTCGTCGGTCGCGGGCGCGCCGGTCTGGTCGACGAGGTCGAAATCGGCGCGGAAGGCCTCGTTCAGCGCGATCTCGCCCGCGCGCGGGCGCTCATCGGCGCAGGCCGCCGCAAGAGGCAGAAGTCCGAAAAGGGCGAGGCGGGAAAGCGTCGCTGCCATGGGTCGCGTCTCCTTCACGTTTTCCCTGCTATAGGAAGCCTCGATGACCAATACCATGATGCTCGACGCCACAGCGCCGCGTCCGCTCGCCGCCTTCCGCCTGCGCACCGCCATCGGGATGCGCTGGTTCGCCGTGGCCGGCCAGCTCGGCGTGGTGATCGCCGTCCATTTCGGCTTCGGCTTTCCGCTGCCGCTCGGCCCGCTGCTCGCGGTGATCGCGGTCGGCCTGTCGATGAACCTCTATATGGTGTTCCGGCAGCCGCGGCCCGGCGCGCCTCTGACCGAGCGCGGCATCCTGACCCATCTCGGCTTCGACACGCTGCAGATCTCGGTGATCCTGTTCCTGACCGGCGGCATCCAGAACCCCTTCGCGGTGTGGCTGGTCATGCCGGCCATGCTGGCGGCGAGCGCGCTGCCGACGCGCCAGGCGGTGGGCGTGGTCGGCCTCGTCCTCCTGTCCCTGACGGTTCTGGCGCTGGTCCATTATCCGCTTCCCTGGGTGACGCCGGAAGGGTTCGCCCTGCCGCGCATCTACAATCTCGGCCTCTGGGCCGCCATGGTGCTCGCCGTGGCCTTCACCTCCGCCTATGCGCACGGCGTCGCCCGCGAGCAGGCCAAGCTCGCCGCGGCGCTCGCCGCCACCCAGACCGCGCTCGCCCAGGAAGAGCGGCTGGCGGCGCTGGACGGCCTCGCCGCGGCGGCGGCGCATGAACTCGGCACGCCGCTCGGCACCATCCTCGTCACCGCGCGGGAGATGGAGCGGGAGCTCGACGGCGACCTGCGGGAAGATGCGCAGCTCCTAATCTCCCAGACCCAGCGATGCCAGAGGATCCTGCGCCGCCTGTCGAGCGCGGGCCAGGCGGGCGACGCCGTCCACAACGTCCTCTCGCTCGATGCCCTGCTGCGGGAAGCGGCGAAGCCGTTCCTCGCGCAGGGCGACGGATCCGCGCAGGACGTGCCGCGCCTCTCCTTCGACCTTGATCCCCGCTCGGACGCGCCGATGCCGGACCGCCTCCAGCGCCGGCCGGAGGTCATTTACGGGCTGCGCAACCTGATCGAGAACGCGATGAAATACGCCGCCGAGACGGTGGCGATCGAGGCCTCCTGGTCGGAGCGCTTCCTGACCATCGCCGTGCGCGACGACGGCCCGGGCTTTCCCGCCGACGTTCTCGGCCGCCTCGGCGAGCCCTATCCGCGCGCGGAGGCGGTCCGCCAGAAGGAACGGATGCAAAAGGCCGGTCTCGGCCTCGGCTTCTTCATCGCCAAGACCCTGCTCGAACGAACGGGCGCAACGCTGGAGCACGGCAATGCGCCGGGCGGCGGCGCCTATGTGGAGGTGACATGGCCATTGGCGAATTTGCGGATCAGACCTACTTCACGCGGGAAGACCCGGCCGATCGAGACCGTAACGGCGTAAGAGGGAGCCAGACATGACCGAGACCGAAACCGTGAACCTGCCCGACGACAGGAGCTGCCTCATCCTCGACGATGACCAGCCCTTCCGGACCCGCCTGGGGCGCGCGATGGACAAGCGGGGCTTCGCCACCGTGCTTGCCGAGACCGTTGCCGAGGCGAAACAGATGATCCGCGACAGCGCGCCCGCCTTCGCCGTCGTCGACCTCCGGCTCGATGACGGGGACGGCATCGAGGTGGTGAACGCGCTGCATGAACGCCGTCCCGATGCGCGGGCGGTGGTGCTGACGGGCTATGGCAATATCACGACCGCCGTCGCCGCGGTGAAGGCGGGCGCGATCGACTATCTCGCCAAGCCCGCCGATGCGGACGACGTGCAGAAGGCGCTTCTGGCCGAGGGCGGCGAGCTGCCCGAGCCGCCGGAAAATCCGATGTCGGCGGACCGCGTCCGCTGGGAGCACATCCAGAGGGTCTACGAGCTGTGCGGCCACAACGTGTCCGAGACGGCGCGACGCCTCGGCATGCACCGCCGGACGCTGCAACGGATTCTGGCGAAGCGCGCGCCGGTCTGACGTCTCAGACTTCCCCTTCGGCTGCGTAGAGCAGCTCGAAGGTTTCGAAGACGACCGGCAAATCCTGCGAGAAGGTGTCGGCCGTGTTCGCGAGGACGCGCCGGTAGTAGGCTCCGTGCACGCTTCGCCAGGAGCTGAGCGAGCCGTCCCCTTCGCCTTCTGCGGCGGCGTGCGCCTCCGTGACGTCACGGAAGCGGAGAATTTCCACCCGTTCGGTCCGAAGAAGGCATCGGGCTCGCCCCGCGAAGTCCGTGACGATGTGCAGGTCGCCGACCTGCGGCACCGGTTGACCCGAAGCGCGCAATTCAGCCAACGAAGGAGCGGTCGCCCGCTTTTTTCCTGCAAGCACGAGGTCCAGGCAGGCGTCGGCGTCCGCCTCGTTGTCGCAGAAGTGCCAGGCCGGTGGGACAGGTCCGCGCGGAGCTGCGTGCTGAGGCCGGCTCGCGAGATAGGCGCGCCACAGCGCTTCGGGCGTGAGCGTCATCGAAGGTCAAGCGCCCGCGCCCTGCGCCCAGTCCCTGTGCTCGCGGTCGAGCTCATAGGCCGCCATCGCGGCGAGGGTGAGGATGTCGCCCACCTGAACGCCGGTCTGGACGATCTGCACCGGGCGCGAGAGGCCGAGCAGCACGGGGCCGATCACGGTGGCCCCGCCGATCTCGGAGAGGAGCTTGGTCGAGATGCCGCCCGAATGCAGGCCGGGCGTGATCAGGATATTGGCCGGCCCGGTCAGCCGGGCGAAGGGATAGATCGCGCGGACCCGGTCATTGAGGGCCATGCGCGGCGTCATCTCGCCTTCATATTCGAAATCGACGTCGTCGCGCGCATCGAGCGCCCGCACCGCGCCCGACACCCTGTGCATGTGGGGCGTGTCGGGATTGCCGAAATTGGAATGGCTGACAAAGGCGACGCGCGGCGTGAAGCCGAGCTGCCGGACGGCATGGGCGACCTGGACCGCGATATCGGCGAGCTCTTCCGAGGTCGGCAGCTCGGCGATGGTCGTGTCCGCCATGAACACCGTGCGCCCGCGCGCGAGGATCGCCGACATGCCGATCAGCCGCTCGCCGGGCCGCGGGTCGAGGGCCAGCTGCACATTGTTGAGCGCGACATTGTAGTGCCGCGTCACGCCGGTCACCATGCCGTCGGCATGGCCATGGGCCAGCATGCAGGCGGCGAAGACATTGCGGTCCTGATTGACCAGGCGCCGGCAGTCCCGCTCCAGATAGCCCCGGCGCTGCAGCCGGTCGTAGAGGAAGTCGATATAGACCTGGTTGTTCGCGCTCTCGCGGGCATTCCAGACCTCGAGCGGGCCGCGCGGGTCGAGGCCGAGCCGCTCCATCGTGCGGCGGACATTGTCGTCGCGGCCGATCAGGATGGCCTGGCCGAGGCCCTGGTTCTGGAACTGGTAGGCGGCGCGGACGACGACCTCTTCCTCGCCTTCGGCGAAGACGATCCGCTTTTGCGGCTTGTTCGACTTCACGCTGGCATAGATCTTCTGCAGGAAGCCCGCAGACGGATCGAGGCGCGTGGCGAGGTTCGCCGAATAGGCCTCGATGTTCTCGATCGGCTTGCGCGCCACGCCGGTCTCGCAGGCGGCTTTCGCCACCGCCGGCGGCACGGCGGCGATCAGGCGCGGATCGAAGGGCGTGGGGATGATGTAGCCCGGGCCGTATTGCAGGCGCTTGCCATAGGCGACGGCGACCTCGTCGGGCACGTCCTCGCGGGCGAGGCCTGCCAGAGCGCGCGCGCAGGCGGCCTTCATCTCCTCGTTGATCGTGCGGGCGCGCACATCGAGGGCGCCCCGGAAGATGTAGGGAAAGCCGAGGACGTTGTTGACCTGATTGGGATAGTCCGAGCGCCCCGTCGCCATGATCGCATCGCCCCGCACTTCGGCGACCTGCTCGGGCGTGATCTCGGGCGTGGGGTTCGCCATGGCGAAGATGATCGGGTTCTTGGCCATGGACCGGACCATGGCTTGCGTGATCGCGCCGCCGACCGACAGGCCGATCGCGACATCGGCGCCGTCCATCGCCTCTGCCAAACTGCGCTTGTCGGTGTCGACCGCATGGGCCGACTGCCACTGGTTCACGTGCTCGGTGCGGCCGGCATAGATCACGCCGCGGCTGTCGCAGACGAGGACGTTCTCGTGCTTCACGCCGAGCGACTTGATCAGGCCGACGACAGAGAGGGCCGAGGAGCCCGCCCCGGACACCGCGACCTTCACCTCGCCGATGGATTTCCCGGTGATGTCGAGCGCGTTGAGGAGCCCCGCGGCGGCGATGATGGCGGTCCCGTGCTGGTCGTCGTGGAAGACCGGGATGTCCATCAGCTCCTTGAGGCGCTCCTCGATATAGAAGCTGTCGGGGGCCTGGATGTCCTCGAGATTGATGCCGCCGAAGGAGGGGCCGAGATGCTTGACCGCGTCGATGAAGGCGTCGGGGTCCTCGGTGTCGACCTCGAGATCGATCGAATCGATGTCGGCGAAGCGCTTGAAGAGGACGGACTTGCCTTCCATCACCGGCTTGGAGGCCAGGGCGCCGAGATTGCCGAGGCCCAGGATCGCCGTGCCGTTCGAGATCACGGCGACCATATTGCCCTTGGCCGTCAGGTCGTAGGCGCTGTCGGGGTCCTGGGCGATCCGCTGCACCGGAACGGCGACGCCCGGCGAATAGGCGAGCGAGAGATCCCGCTGCGTCGCCATGGGCTTGGTCGGCGTGACCTCCAGCTTGCCGGGCTTGCCCCGGCGGTGGAAATCGAGCGCCTCTTCGTCGGTGAACTTGGAAGTCGTGTCGTCGGCCATGGCGAATCGCATAGCCCGCCCCGGCAGGCGGGGCTAGCCGCGAAGCTCACTTCGGCGCGGGCGGTCAACGGCTCCAGAAGCTGCGGGTGAAGATCACCAGAAGGGTGAAGAATTCGAGCCGGCCGGCAATCATCTCGAGGCTCAGCGTGATCTTCGCGCCGTCGGGCAGGGGCGCGAAATTCCCGGCGGGGCCGACAATGGGTCCGAGGCCCGGCCCGACATTGGCGACGGCCGTGGCGCTGGCGGTGACGGCTGTGACGATGTCGAGACCCATGACCGACAGGACGAGGGCGCCGGCCGCCACCGTGATCAGGAACAGGATCAGGAACGCAAGGATCGACACTGCCGTTTCGGTATCGACATGATGACCGTTATAGTTCACCGGCACGACGCGGGATGGGCTGATGAGCTTTTTCAGGTGGACCGAGACCAGGAGCGCCAGAATCTGCAGCCGGTAGATCTTGATGCCCCCCGCGGTCGAACCCGAGCAGCCCCCGACAAAGGTCAGAAGGAAGAAGGCGCCCACGGCAGGCGCGCCCCACAGCGTGTAGTCGGCGCTGGCATAGCCGGTGGTGGTGACAACCGACACGACGTTGAAGGCCGCGGCGGTCATGGCCTCGCCAAGAGTGATCCCCGCCTGGCCCGACAGCCAGAAGCCGAGCGCCATCGAGCAGACGGCGAGGAAGAGAACGAAGGCGGCGACCTGCGCATCCGCCACGATATCGCGGGCGCTGACGTCGAGCGCGCGGATATAGACGACGAAGGGCAGGGCGGCGAGGATCATGAACAGGATCGCCGCCCAGGACATGGCGGGATCGCGGAAATGGCCGAAGGAGGCGTCATGGGTGGAATAGCCGCCCGTGGAGATGGTCGTCATGGCGTGGTTGAGGGCGTCGAACCCGCTCATGCCGAGGAGGTCGTAGACGGCGGTGCAGGCGATGGTCAGCGCGAGGTAGAGGGCGACGATCCAGCGCACGATATCGATCGGATTGCCGAGCACCTTGTCCGAGCGGTCGGAGTTCTCCGTCTGGAAAAGCTGCATCCCCGCGACCCGCATGAAGGGCAGCAGCGAGATCGCCATCACGATGATGCCGATCCCGCCGAGCCATTGCAGGAAGGATCGCCACAGGAGGAGGCCGTCGGGCAGATGATCGAGGCCGGTCAGCACCGTCGACCCGGTCGTCGTGAAGCCTGACACGGCTTCGAACCACGCATCCACCGGCGACAGGCCCGCCCCCAGGAAGGGAATGGCCGCGAAGGCAGGGAGGATCAGCCAGGCGAGGGCGGTGCACAAGAAGGCCTGCCGCCGGTCGAGCTCGAAATTCCCCGGCCGGTACCCGATCAGGACGCAGCCCGTTCCGACGAAGAAGGTGAGGAAGAGGGCGACCTCGATGGCTGGCAGGTCGGCCCGCCCGTGCACCAGCTCGATGACGAAGGGCAGCATCATCATCACCGCCAGGATGACGAGCAGCATGCCGATGACGCGGACGACCGGGGCGTAGTAATGCATGAAGAGCTTCCTGCGCGCTCAGGCGAGAGGGCCGGATCGGGAAGACCCCGGCCTGCTGGCGAGACGCGGCTGAACCCGGATGGGTGCCATGTCAGGATCCGGGCGCATAGCGCCATCCGGCGCTGCGCGCTTCCTCGTCGCTGCAGAACCGGGTGATGCCGGGCAGGGCGGCGACTTGGCGGTAATCGGCATCGGTGGGCACGAAATAGAGCCGCGCTCCTTCCTCGGACACGCCGATCACGGGGCAGGCCTGCGGGGAGGCGTTCTCCGCTGGCAGGCGTTCGCCTTCGAGCCAGCGGGCCGGGGCGACATGCTCGCCGCGCCAGACGCCGAGATGCGCTGCCTTCGCCGTCTGCGCCGCCTGCCTGAAGGCATAGGGCGCGCCGGGGTCCGGATAGGCATAGCCGTCATGGATCTGCAGCTCGGCGAGCGACGATCCGCCGACATGGCAGACGAGTTCGCTGCGCCTCTCCGGCGCGGCTTCGCAGTGGAGGGGATCGAGCTTGATCCGCTTGTCGAGCGCCAGCGCAGCGTCGAGACCGCAAGGGTAGAGATGGGTTCCCGAAAGGCAGCGCTGCCCGAGCTCGGGGGCGTCGATGCCGTAGAGGTCGTGGAGGCGGCCATGCCACGCCACCGTGTCGCCATCGACGATCCTGATGCCCTCGTCCGGCGGCACTGCGGGATCCGGACTGCGGCCAAGGCCGATCAGGCCGAAGCTGACCGCGGCGAGGGCGGCGAGGAGGATGGTCAGAAGAGGAAGCTTCGGCATCGGCGCCTTCGATCGAGCTGCGCGCGCATGCGCGAGATTCGCAACCGGAGGAAGGACGGGGTCTCTCCCGCTTCGGTCGTTGCAGAGTTAGGGGGCTGCTGCTGCTGCTGCTAGGGCCGGAACCGGTTTTCCTCGCGGTGCCCGTGCGCGATGCGGGGAGCTTGCGCCCAGCGGCGCTCCCGCCCACATCCCGGCTATGTTCATCGAGACCGCACCCACCCCGAACCCGCAAAGCCTGAAATTCCTGCCCGGCCAGCCCGTGCTCGGCGAGGGCGTGCTCGGCATGGACTTTCCCACTCCCGGCACCGCCAAGCCGAGCCCGCTGGCCACGGCCCTCTACGATGTGGACGGGGTCACCGGCGTCTATCTCGGCGCGGACTTCGTCACCGTGACCAAGGATCCTTCGGTCGAGTGGACCCATATCAAGCCCGCGCTTCTGGGCACGATCGCCGACTATCTGGCCGCCGGCATTCCGGTCGTGGACCAGGGCGCGGTCGAGGAGAGCCCCGCGGGCAGCGCCGACGACTATGAAGGCGAGGACAAGGAGATCGTCGAGCAGATCGTCGAGCTTCTCGACACCCGGGTCCGCCCTGCCGTGGCGCAGGACGGCGGCGACATCGTCTTCCACAAATTCGTGCCGGGCGACGGCATCGTCTATCTCACCATGCGCGGCTCCTGCGCGGGATGCCCCTCTTCGACCATGACGCTGAAATCGGGCATCGAGAACCTCCTGCGCCACTACGTGCCGGAGGTGACGTCGGTCGAGGCGGTCGGCTAGGGGCAGCACCCACGGGCCGGATCGTCTCCGGCCGCCGACAGCCAGGAGATCCGCGATGACATCAGCGCATGCCCCCCTCGCCGACGCCGCGATGGATCAGCTCTTCCGCGAGGCGCGCACCCATAATGCCTGGGAGGACAGGGAGGTCCCGGAGACCCTGCTGCGGGCGCTCTACGACCTGATGAAATGGGCGCCGACCTCCGCCAATGGGCAGCCGGGGCGCTATCTCTTCCTGACGAGCCCGGAGGCCAAGGAAAGGCTGCGTCCTTTCCTGATCGAATCGAATGTCGAGAAGACGATGACGGCGCCGGTCGTCTGCCTCGTCGGCTATGACCTCGAATTCTACGAGCACCTGCCGACGCAGTTCCCCCACACCGATGCCAAGTCCTGGTTCGAGGGCAATGACGCCCTGATCGAGGAGACGGCGATGCGCAACGGCTCGATGCAGGGCGCCTATCTCATTCTCGCGGCCCGAGCGCTCGGGCTCGATTGCGGGCCGATGTCCGGCTTCGACCGCCAGGGCGCGACGGAAGAGTTCTTCGCGGGCCGGAAGGTGCATGCGAACTTCCTGTGCAATCTCGGCTACGGCACGGAGGAGAACCTCTTCGAGCGCGGCCCGCGCCTGAGCTTCGACGAGGCGGCGCAGATTCTCTGACGTGACCGCCGCCGGCCCCCTTCTCGCTCTCGATACCTGCCTCGCCGCCTGCTCGGCGGCGCTCCTGCGCGAGGACGGTGCCGTCTTCGCGCGGTCGGAGGTGATCGGCACGGGCCATTCCGAGCGCATCGCGCCCATGGTGGAAGAGCTGCTCGCCGAGGCCGGGGTCGAGGCGGCTGCGCTCACCCGCATCGCCGCGACCGTCGGTCCCGGCTCGTTCATGGGCACGCGCGTCGGGATCAGCCTCGCTAAGGGCCTGGCCCTGCCGCGCCGCCTGCCGACCGTGCCGGTCTCGACGCTCAGGGGCTTCGCCCTGTCCGCTGCCGGTCCGGCCTGCGTGCTGATCGATGCGCGGCGGGGACAGGCCTATGTCCAGCGCTTCGGGGCGGGCGGAGCGCCCTTGGGCGGACCCGAACTCCTGCCCCATGCCGAGGCCGTAAAGCGGGTTCGAAGCGGGGCCCGGATTGTGGGAACCGGTCTTCGCGCGATTCTCGCTCAGGAGGGAGCGGGCGACGAGATGACGGCGCCGGACCCCGAACGGATCGCGCGCTGGGCGGAGGCGGCGCCGCCCGCTCCGCTGCGTCCGCTCTATCTGCGGCCGCCCGACGCCAAGGCGCCGTCCCGGGCGCCGCTGTGAGGCCGGCCCGCCTGATCGACGCGCCGCGCCTCGCCGCCCTGCACGAGACCTGCTTTCCCGACAGCCCCTGGGACGAGGCCTATTGGCAGGACGCGGTCATGCTGACCGTGGTCGAGGTCGCCGAGCAGGGGCTCTGCCAGCTGCGCGTCGCGGCGGACGAGGCCGAGGTGATGACGATCTGCGTGGCGCCCGAAGCCCGCGGGCAGGGCCTCGGGCGCATGCTCCTCCGCGCTGCTGCGGCGAGGGCTCATGGCGCGGGCGCGGACCGGTTGTTCCTCGAAGTGGCCGTGGAAAATGCTCCCGCCCGATCCCTTTACGCGAAGCTCGGCTTCAAGGCCGTCGGACTGCGAAAGGGCTATTATGCCGCCGGCGGCGACGCGCTCGTCCTGGCGCGGGATCTTCCGCTTGAAGAGCCGGGCGCGGGCGACTAATCCTCTTTTCATGGACCGCATCGAGAAGATCTGCGTCGAGAAGGGCCTCCGCATGACCGGCCAGCGCCGCGTCATCACCAAGGTGATGTCGGAGGCCGAGGATCATCCGGACGTCGAGGAAATCCACCGGCGCGCCTCGGAGATCGATCCGGGCATCTCGGTCGCGACGGTCTACCGGACCATGCGCCTGCTCGAGGATTACGACGTGGTGCAGCGCCACGACTTCCAGGACGGGCATGGCCGCGCCCGCTACGAGGAGGCGCGCCCAGAGCATCACGACCACCTGATCGACGTGCGATCGGGCGAGGTGATCGAATTCGTCAATGACGAGATCGAGCGCCTGCAGGAGAAGATCGCGCGCGAGCACGGCTTCAAGCTGGTCGATCACCGGCTCGAACTCTATGGCGTCCCGCTCAAGGACGGCGAAAAGGGCTGAGCGCCGGGGCCTCTGCCCGCTCAGATATCGTCTCGCCAATGCGCCGTCGCCCAGGGCGCGGGGCGGGCGTGCTTATAGACCTTCTTGTACCAGCGCGCGGGCCATTCGCCGCGCGCCGCTTCGTCGATATCGGGACGCCCCGTGAAGGCGACGACCCGCGCCTCCTTCGGCAGCGCCGGCTCCCGCCACCAGTTCTGCGGGAATGGCGGCACGAGGTCGTGCTTGAACGAGAGCGCCCAGCCCCCGGGCCAGAAGGCCATTTCCCCGATCTCGGCCGAGACATAGGCCTGCTCCGTCCGGTAGCGCGCCAGCACCGCGCCCGGATCCGCCTCGAAGCGGTCGTAGAGATGGGCGTGCATGCCGGGCCGGAAGCGGAAGACGGATGTGTTGGCCGCCTGCCGCCCGCGCTGGGTCCAGTTCTCCGCGACGCAGAAGGCGCCGGGCCTGTGCGTGAAGAAGGGGGCGAGGGATCCCGTGACGATCATGTCGAGGTCGAGGAACAGGACATCGCCCTCAAGCCCCGCCAGCGGATGCTGCCAGACCGAGAGCTTGCGCCACGGGCTTTGCGTCAACGCCTCGGGCAGCGAGATCGGCGGCAGGGGATGGGCCTCCACTTCCGGGCGCAGCCCTGCGGGATCGTCGGTCAGGCAGACGAAGCGGAAGGGCTTTTCGAGATGGCGCGCCACCCCGGCATAGAGCCGGTTGACGTAAGGGGCCGGATAGCGCGTGCCCCAGCGCATGCAGAGGATGGTTCGCATGGTCAGGCCCGGTCCGTCCGCTCATGGGTGAAGAGGCCGCTCGGCACTCCGATCTTCCAGCCCGAGCGGCGCCAGACGGGTCCGTTCCACTCCTTCTCGATGTCGGGATGGCCGTTGACGCGCCGCCGCGAAGGATGCGCCTCGGCATGGGCGAGGATGCGTTCGAGAAAGAAGTCCCGCCGAAGCATGATCGACTGGTTCGTCCAGGGCAAAGCTGCCGCCGAGACCAGATAGGTTCCTTCGTCCGAGCGGTCGATCAGCCCGCGGTGGTGCCGGTCGGCCTGTTCGTGCACATAGACGGCGCTTCCGGCCAGGCGCTTCGCCTTTCCGGGCCGCAGGCTGCGGCGCAGGAGGGGCAGCATGCCCTCGCCGTGATAGCGGGCATATTTCGCCCTGGTATCGAATTTCTGCCCCGGCTCCCGGACCGATCGCAGGCGCACGACCTGGGCCTGGCCCGACAGGAGCAGGCGGGTGGCGAGTTCGATCTGGCGCGCCGTCTCCTCCCGGTCCTCGACCAGAGGCAGGTCGTTTTCGAGAAGAAGGAGGAGTTCGGACTCCATGGCCGAGGCCATGGCCTTGAAGCCGCCCAGAATGCCGAGGTTCTCCGCGCTCCCGCGCCAGTCGAGGCCGAAGCGGGCCGCGAGGGCCGCAGCCTCCGCATCGGCGTCCTGGAAGAAGACCATCGCCTCGCCGAAAAGCTCGAACAGCCCGGCTGCCTGATAGCTTTCGAGCGCGCGGGCGAAATCCGCATAGCCCCGCCAGCACAGCATGCCGACGCCGCGCCTGTCCCTCTCAGCCCTGGTCTTGCCTGCTGCCATCGCCAGCGGTTTAAGACGGCCGCGACACAAAGGCCACGCGACCATGCTGAACCTCGATGCCCTGCGCGCGGCGAAGACCCGTGAAGCGCCTTTCACCTATCTCGCGGCGCAGGGCGCGCTCAGCCGCGATGAGGCCGCCGGGGTGCGCGAGGATTTTCCGGCGATCGACAAGACGGGCTATCTGCCGCTGTCCAGGCTCGAGGCCCGCGGCCGCTTCGCCGAACTGGTGGAGGATCTGCGCTCGGAGGCGCTGGCGGAGGTCCTGTCGGACAAGCTGCGGCTCGATCTCGTCGGCAAGCCGCGCATGATCACGGTGCGGCGCCTGTCCAAGGCCGGCGACGGGCGCATCCATAACGACTCCGCCTCCAAGATCTGCACCATGCTCGTCTATCTCAATGACGAATGGGACCCGGCCGAGGGCGGCGCCATCCGCGCCCTGAACGGCCCGGACGACATGGACGACTACGCCGAGGAAGTCGCGCCGGTCGCGGGAAACGTCTTCGCCTTCGCGCGGTCCGAGACGAGCTGGCACGGCCACCCGCCCTTCGCGGGCGAGCGCTACGTGATCCAGACGACCTTCCTGACGAGCGAGGAGGAACTCGACCGCAAGGAGAAGCGCGGCGGCCTCCAGATGCGGCTCAAACGGCTCTTCGAACGGTAAAGAGGCGGGCCCGTAAGGCCCGCCTCTTCCTCTCCGCCCCGCGGCTGACGGATCAGCCGAACTGGTGCATCGTATTGTCTTCGCCGGCCGCCTTCAGCGCGGCCTCGCCGGCGAAATATTCCTTGTGGTCGTCGCCGATATCCGAGCCGGCCATGTTCTGGTGCTTCACGCAGGCGATGCCCTGCCGGATCTCCTGGCGCTGCACTTCCTTGACGTAGCCGAGCATCGCTTCTTCGCCGAAATAGCGCTTGGCGAGATTGTCGGTGCTGAGCGCCGCCGTGTGATAGGTCGGCAGGGTGATCAGGTGGTGGAAGATGCCGGCTCTGGCCGCGCCATCCTTCTGGAAGCTCTCGATGCGCCGGTCGGCTTCTGCGGCCAGCTCCGTCTCGTCATATTCGACGCTCATCAGCTGGGCGCGGTCATAGGCCGAGAGGTCGCGGCCTTCCGCCTCCCAGGCATCGAAGACCTGCTGGCGGAAGTTGAGCGTCCAGTTGAAGCTCGGAGAGTTGTTGTAGACGAGCTTGGCGTTCGGCACCGCCTCGCGGATGCGGTCGACCATGCCCGCGATCTGCTCGACATGCGGCTTCTCCGTCTCGATCCAGAGAAGGTCCGCGCCATGCTCCAGGCTGGCGATGCAGTCGAGCACGACCCGGTCTTCGCCTGTGCCCTTTCGGAACTGGAACAGGTTCGAGGGCAGGCGCTTGGGCCGCATCAGCTTCCCGTCGCGCTTGATCAGGACGTCGTTAGGCCCCGCCTCGTCGATCGTGATCTCTTCGCAGTCGAGGAAGCTGTTGTACTGATCGCCGAGATCGCCCTCTTCATGGCTGATCGCGATCTGCTTGGTCAGCCCCGCGCCGAGGCTGTCGGTGCGGGTGACGACGATGCCGTCATCGACGCCGAGCTCCAGGAAGGCGTAGCGGCAGGCGCGGACCTTGGCGAGGAAGTCCTCATGCGGAACCGTGACCTTGCCGTCCTGGTGTCCGCATTGCTTCTCGTCGGACACCTGGTTTTCGATCTGCAACGCGCAGGCGCCCGCCTCGATCATCTTCTTGGCGAGAAGATAGGTCGCTTCGGCATTGCCGAAGCCCGCATCGATATCGGCGATGATCGGCACGACATGAGTCTCATAGCCGTCGATCGCGTCCTGGATCCGCCGCTCGGCCAGCTCGTCGCCCGCCTCGCGCGCCGCGTCGAGATCGCGGAACATCCCGCCGAGCTCGCGCGCATCGGCCTGTTTGAGGAAGGTGTAGAGCTCCTCGATCAGGGCCGGGACGGCCGTCTTCTCGTGCATGGACTGGTCGGGCAGGGGGCCGAATTCCGACCGGAGGGCCGCGACCATCCAGCCCGACAGATAGAGATAGCGGCCCTTGGTCGTGCCGAAATGCTTCTTGATCGAGATCATCTTCTGCTGGCCGACAAATCCGTGCCAGCAGCCGAGCGACTGCGTGTAGTTCGCCGGGTCGCGGTCATAGGCGTCCATGTCGCGCCGCATGATGCCCGCGGTGTAGCGCGCGATGTCGAGCCCGGTGCGGAAGCGGTTCTGAAGTCGCATGCGCGCGGCGTTCTCGGCGTCGATGCCGTCCCACTTGCCGTCATGGGAGGAGATGAGCTGGCGGATTTCGCCGGCGGTGTCGGTATAGGACATGGGTGGCCCCTCAAGCTTGCGCCCGGCGATGGCCGGGCCGTCTGAGGCGAGGGTGGCACCGCCAAGGCGAGGGCGCTGCGGCCAAAGGGTGCGGCTGTCCGTCTTCACACATCGCTAGATGTAATGTTGTAAGGATTGTGCAGTCACGGCCCGAAAGGAGGCGCAGATATGCAGAAGCGCTCGCAATTCCTCGGCCCCCGCCTGCGCCGGCTGCGGCGGGATCTGGGGCTGACCCAGGCGGCCATGGCCGAGGATCTCGGCGTCTCCGCGTCCTATGTCGCCCTGATCGAGCGCAATCAGCGGCCGCTGACGGCGGAGCTCCTCTTGCGCCTTGCCCAGACCTATCAGGTCGATCTCGGCGCCTTCGCCGGCGATGGCGGCGCGGGGCAGGCGGCCCGCCTCGAAGAGGTGCTGCGCGATCCGATCTTCTCGGACCTCGACCTGCAACCGGGCGAGCCCGCCGACGTGGCTGGCAATTCCCCGGCCGTGACCGAGGCGGTGCTGCGCCTCTACACCGCCTATCGGGAGAGCCAGCTCGCCCTCGCCGACCGGCAGGAGGCGGGCAGCGAGAGCGATCCGCTCGAAGCCCTGCGCGCCTTTCTCGGCGCGCGGCACAACCATTTCCCCGTCCTCGACGAACAGGCCGAGAAACTGGCGGCGCGGGTCGAGGCGGCAGGCGGCTTCGCAGCCTATCTCAAGGACAGGCATGGCCTCGCCCTCAGGCGCATGCCGCCCGATGTGATGAACGGTGCTGTCCGGCGCTATGACCTGCACCGCCGGGCGCTCCTCCTCGACGACACGCTGGACGGGGCGGGCCGATCCTTCCAGATCGCGCTGCAACTCGCCTATCTCGAATTGGGCGACGCCCTGGGCGCCGCCGTGGCCGAAGGCCGCTTCGAGGGCGAGCAGGCGCAGAGGCTCGCGCGGCGCGCGGTCGCGAATTACGCGGCAGGCGCGATCCTCCTGCCCTATGGCGCCTTCCATTCGGAGGCCGAAGCGCGCGGCTATGACGTGGAAGCGCTGGGGCGGCGCTTCGGCACCAGCTTCGAGCAGACCGCGCATCGCCTGACGACGCTGCAAAAGCCCGGACGGGCGGGCGTGCCCTTCTTCTTCATCCGCGTGGACCGGGCGGGCAATGTCTCCAAGCGCCTCGATGGCGGCGCCTTCCCCTTTGCGCGGCATGGGGGGTCCTGTCCGCTCTGGTCGCTCCACCATGTCTTCGAGCGTCCCCGCGAGGTGGTGACCGAGACGGTGGAGCTGCCGACCGGCGAACGGTTCTTCTCCGTCGCCCGGACGGTCACCGCCGGGGGCGGCGCGCATGGCGCGCAGCGCGTGGTCCGTGCCGTGGCGCTCGGATGCGAGGCGGAGCATGCCCATCGCCTGATCTATGCGAAGGGTCAGCGGATCGAGGAGGGCCCCGCCACGCCCATCGGCGTCGCCTGCCGCCTCTGCCACAGGACGAACTGCCTCGCCCGGGCGGAGCCGCCGCTCGGCCGCGCCCTGATCGCGGACGATTACCGCCGCATGGCCGCGCCCTTCGGCTTCGCCGACGGCTGACGGCAAGGACCGCTTTTGCGGACCCCGCGCTTGGGCTAGGCCTTCGCCATGATCTTCTTCGCCGCGCCGCTCGCCCTGCTCATCGCCGCCAGCGCGGCCGATCCGTCAGGAGCCTCGATGACACAGACCCCGCCCGCCGCCGCGCAGGACACGCCGACGCCGCCGACCGCCAAGAAGGATCCTGTCACCTATACCCAGCACGACAGGACGCGGACCGACGAATATGCCTGGATGCGGGACGAGAACTGGCAGGACGTGCTGCGCGATCCTTCGGTGCTGCGGTCGGATATCCGCGAGCATCTGGAGGCGGAAGTCGCCTATTACGAGGCGATGACGAATGGGCTCGAGCCGCTGCGCAAGACGCTGTTCGAGGAGATGCGCGGGCGCATCAAGGAAGACGAGAGCTCCGTTCCCATGCCGGACGGCCCCTATGCCTATTATGTCCGCTACCGCGAAGGCGGCCAGTACCCGGTCTTCGCGCGCGAGCCCGTGGGCGGCGGCGACGAGCAGATGCTCTTCGATGGCGACAAGGAGGCCGAAGGCCATGACTTCTTCGATATCGGCGGGGTCGACGCCTCGAACGATTCCCGGCTGATCGCCTATTCGACAGATACGGTCGGCTCCGAATATTACGACATCCGCATCCGCAATATCGAGACGGGCGAAGAATACGCCGAGACCATTCCCTCGACCGATGGCGAGGTCGTCTGGGCCGCGGACTCCGGCTCCTTCTTCTATGTCGAGCGGGACGACAATCAGCGGCCCAAGCGCGTCAAGCATCACGTGCTCGGCACCGACCCGTCCGAGGACCGGCTGGTCTATGAGGAGCAGGACAATGCCATGTTCCTCGGCATAGACGAGACGACGTCGCGCGAGTTCATGGTGATCGGCATCGGAAACGGCGTGACCTCGGAGGCGCATGTCGTGCCTCTGGACGCGCCCGAGACCGAGCCGCGCCTGATCGCGGAACGCATCCATGACCAGCTCTACGACGTCGATCACCGCGAGGGCGTCTTCTACATCCATACGAATGCGGACGGCGCGACCGACTTCAAGATCGTCACCGCGCCGGAGGATGCGCCGGGGCGGGAGAACTGGACCGACTGGCTGGCCCACGAGACCGGGACCTATGTGACGGGCATCGAGACCTACAAGGACTGGCTCGTCAGGACCGAACGCAAGGACGGCCGTCCGCGCATCGTCATTTCCGATTACGACAAGGCCGAGCACGAGGTCGGCTTCGACCAGGACGCCTATGCCCTCTCGCTGCATGGCTGGGGCGAATACGACACCGATACGATCCGCTTCGGCTATGAGAGCCCGAGCCAGCCCGGACAGGTCTTCGACTACGATATCCGGTCTCGCGAGCGGACGCTGCGCAAGACGCAGGACGTGCCCTCGGGGCACGACCCGGACCTCTATGCGGTGGACGCGCTGACGGCGACGGCGGAGGACGGCTCGGAGATCCCGGTCACCGTCCTGCGCCTGAAGGACACGCCGCTCGACGGCAGCGCGCCGATCATGCTCTACGGCTACGGCTCCTACGGCGCCTATATCCCGGACGATTTCTCGACCTCGATCCTCAGCCTCGTCGACCGGGGCATGCCCTTCGCCCTCGCCCATATCCGCGGCGGCTCGGCCAAGGGGCGGCAATGGTATCTCGACGGGAAGCTGTCGAAGAAGGCGAACACCTTCACCGACTTCAATGCCGCCGCGCATATGCTGATCGAGAAAGGGTATACGGGTAAAGGCCGCATCGCCGCCTATGGCGGCTCGGCGGGCGGCCTTCTCGTCGGCGCGGCCGTGAACCTGGAGCCCGACCTCTACGGAGCGATCCTGGGCGCGGTGCCCTTCGTCGATGTCGTCACGACGATCTCGGACGACACCCTGCCGCTGACGCCGCCCGAATGGGACGAATGGGGCAATCCCATCACGGACGAGGCGGCCTATGAGACGATCGCGGCCTACAGCCCCTATGACAATATCCGCGAGGGCGAGAGCTATCCGCCGATCCTCGCGACCGGGGGCCTCGCCGATTACCGCGTCACCTATTGGGAACCGGCGAAGTGGATCGCGCGCCTGCGCGACCGGGCCGAGGGCGGACCCTTCCTCCTGCGGATGAATATGAGCGCCGGGCATGGCGGGTCCGCCGCCCGTTTCGAGCGGCTCGAAGAGCGGGCGCATCTTTACGCCTTCGCGCTCGACCGGCTGGGTCTTGGGGATTCGGAGCCGGTCGAACACGTCCGGTGAGACGAGGCGCGGTCCCGCCGATCGGCGGGACCGGGTCAGCTGTCCTGCGTCTCGTCCCCGGCTTCGGCGCTGCGGTCGCCATCCGCGGCGGAGCGGATCTCGATCCGCTTGCGTTCAGCCTCGGGCAGCGTGCGTTGCGGCAGGCTGATCGTCAGGACGCCATGCTCGTGATGCGCCTCGATCCGGTCGGCGTCGATATCCTCGGCGAGGCGGATCGAACGGCTGAACCGGCCATAACGGCGCTCGCGGCGGCTTCCGTCCTCGGCCTGCCGCTCCTCCTTCTTCTCGCCCGAGATCGTCAGGACCCCGTTCTCGACATCGACGGTCAGCTCCTCGGGGCGCACGCCCGGCGCCTCGACCGAGATGAGATAGCGGTCGCCGTCGCGGTCGATGTCGATCTCGGGAACGAAGGCGGCCCCATGGCCCCGACCACCGTCGCGGGGCGCGAAATCCGCCATGTAGCTGCCGAAGACGTCGTCCATCTCCCGCCGCAGATCGTCCATCATCCGGAAGGGCGACAGGCCGTAACCGAAGGATTGGGCGCCGGTGCGGGCAGGGGTGCTTCTTCCATAGCGAGCCATGATTTCCTCCATTCGTGACTCTGCACGAAAGGAACGAAAGACCCGCAGGCTCTGTTCCGCGATGCGCCGCAGGTGAACGGCTTTTCAGACAGCGCGTTCGCCCTAACTTCCCCTTCGACGCAACAAGGACATCCGGCCCGTGAACAGATCGACGCTCCTCGCCGCCACTGCCCTTCTTCTCGCCCCCGCCGCTGCCATGGCGCAGGAGACGGCCCAGACCTATCCCTTCGCAATCGAGGTGAAAGGCCAGCTCGACGAGCCGTGGGCGATGACCTTCCTGCCCGATGGCCGGATGCTGGTGACCGAAAAGCCCGGACAGCTTCACATCGTCACGCAGGACGGAGAGGCCTCCGAACCGGTCGAGGGCGTGCCCGAAGTCGCCTATTGCGGCCAGGGCGGCCTCGGCGACGTCGCGCTGCACCCCGATTATGCCGAGAACGATCTCGTCTATCTGACCTTTGCCGAGGCGGGAGAGAACGACACGCGCGGCGCGGCCATGGGACGGGGCACCCTCAATCTCGATGCGATGCGGATTGATGATTTCGAGGTCCTCTGGCGGCAGGATCCGAAAGTGACGGGCTGCGGCCATTACAGCCACAAGATCGCGTTCAGCCCCGACGGGCAGTACCTGTTCCTGTCCTCGGGCGAGCGGCAGAAGAAGGACCCCGCTCAGGACCGCTCCTCCAATCTCGGCGCGGTGCTGCGGCTGACCCTCGAGGGCGAAGCGGCCGAGGGCAATCCCTTCTACGATGAGGGCGGCGTGACGGCGCAGATCTGGTCCTATGGCCACCGCAACACGCTCGGCCTCGCCTTCGACGAGGAAGGGACGCTGTGGCAGCACGAGATGGGGCCCAAGGGCGGCGATGAGTTCCAGAAGATCGAGGAGGGCGAGAATTACGGCTGGCCCGTCGTCTCCAATGGCGACAATTACGACGGCTCGGACATCCCCGAGCACGATACGCGGCCGGAATTCCGCCAGCCCGACGAGTTCTGGAACCCGGTGATCTCGCCCTCCTCGATGATCATCTATGACGGCGCCATGTTCAACGCATGGCAGGGCTCGCCGCTGATCACCGGCCTCAACAGCCGGGCGCTGGTCCAGGTCTCCCTGAACTGCGAATGGGACAATCGCGAGATCTGCGAGGCGGAACGCTACGGCTTCGAGAACCGCCTGCGCGAGATCGAGCAGGGGCCCGACGGCGCGGTCTGGCTGCTCGAGGACGAGCGCGACGGCGAGGGCGGACGCCTCCTCAAGCTGACGCCGGCGGAGTGACCTGTTCGAGAAGCCAGGACTTGAAGGCCGCGACCTCCGGCAGGGCGGCCTTGGCGGAAGGGTGCACGACCCAATAGGAGAAATCCGTAGGCGTCGTGAAATCGAAGGGAATGACGAGGCGGGCCGCCACGAGGTCCGCCTCGGCCAGCGCGTATTTCGCCAGCGCGACGCCCTTGCCCGCCACCGCCGCCTCGATCGCGAGGGAGGACTGGTTGAAGCGGGGGCCGCGCGCACCGTCGATATCGGTGCCCGCCGCCTTCAGCCACATCGCCCAGGAGGGACCGTCCTCGGTCCGGCTGTCATCGTGCAGCAGGGTATGACGCGCGAGGTCGGAGGGCGTCTTCAGGGGCGGGTCCCCCCGCAGGAGGGCGGGGGCGCAGACCGGCACGATCCGCTCGGCCATGAGCAGGGTCGCGTCGAGGTTCTCGTATTCGCCGCGTCCGAAGCGGATCGCGATATCCGCCTCGCCGGAGGAGAAATCGACGAGTTGCATGTCCGCATGGACATAGACATCGATATCCGGGTGCGAGCTCTGAAAGCCGTCAAGGCGCGGCACCAGCCACTTCGAGGCGAAGGACGGCGCGGCCGAGACGGTGACGCGCCGAGGGCCGCCCCGCTCGGTCATCAATCGCGCGCCCGCCGCCAACCTGTCGAAGCCGTCGCGCAAGGACGGGAAGGCCGCGGAACCGGCCTCCGTCAGCTCCAGCCCGCGCGGGTCGCGGCGGAACAGCGCGACGCCCACGGTCTCTTCGAGGGCCTTGATCTGCTGGCTCACAGCGCCTGGCGTCACGGCGAGTTCGTCGGCCGCGCGGGCGAAGGAGAGATGGCGGGCCGCGGCTTCGAAGGCGCGGAGGGCATTGAGGGGAGGAAGTCGGCGCATGGATCGGGCTTCGTCGCGAGGGGGATTAGTATCTCTAATCGTCCCTGCTAGGAAGCCTCGTTTGCAAGATCGCCGCCTGCGCCCCAATTCCTTCTCCCAGGATCTTCGGTTTAGGTTTTCTGATGCGCTACTTTCCGGCCTTCTTCGATCTGCGCCACCGCGACGTCTATGTCAGCGGCGGCGGCGCCCTGGCCGCGCGCAAGGCGCGGCTTCTCCTCAAGGCCGATGCGCGGGTAACGTTCTGGGGCGCAGGCCCGGAGGCCCCTGTCCGAGCCGAATTCGATGGCCGTTGCGCCTTCGAAACGGAACAGCTCACGGCACTGTCTCCGCGTCCCGCCCTCGTCGTCGCGGCGAGCGGGGACGAAGAGGACGATGCGCGCGTGGCCGCGCTCGCCCGGGCGGCGGGCGTGCCGGTCAATGCGGTGGACCAGCCCCAAGCCTGCGACTTCGTCGTTCCCTCGCTGATCGAGCGGGGCGACGTGACGATTGGCATCTCGACCGGCGGCGCTGCGCCCGTCATCGGCCGCCGCCTGCGCGAGCGGATCGAGGCGCTGCTGCCCGCAAGGCTCGGTGCCCTCGTCGCTTTCGCCGGCGCGCGGCGCGGCGAGGTGGCCGAGCGCGTGGCGCCCGAGGCGCGGCGCGGCTTCTGGGAGCGCGTTCTGGCGGGTCCCGTGGCCGAGGCGGTTCTCGACGGCGACGAAGCGGGCGCCGAAGCGCGCTTCGCAGCGGCACTCGATGACAGCCGCCTGCCGCAGGGTCATGTCGCCATCGTCGGCGCGGGGCCGGGCGATCCCGAGCTTCTGACGCTCAAGGCGCTGCGCGTCCTGCAGGAGGCGGATGTCGTCCTCTACGACAATCTCGTCGGCACGGGTGTGTTGGAGCTGATCCGTCGCGACGCCGAGCGCGTCTATGTCGGTAAGAAGCGCTCGGATCACAGCCTACCGCAGGAAGAGATCGGCGCGCTGATGGTGCGCCTCGCGGGCGAGGGCAAGCGGGTGGTCCGGCTCAAGGGCGGCGATCCTTACGTCTTCGGCCGCGGCGGCGAAGAGCTCGACGTCCTGCGCGAGGCCGGGATCGCGGCGAGCGTGGTGCCCGGCATCACGGCGGCCGCGGGCTGCGGCGCGGATGCATCGGTCCCGCTGACCCATAGGGGGCTCAGCCAGGCCGTCACCTTCGTCACCGCCCAGGGCGGCAGCGGCGGCGCGCCGGGCATAGACTGGGAAGCGCTGGCGCGGCTGGGGCATACCATCGTGGTCTATATGGGCGTCGCCAAGGCAGGCGAAGTCGCGGGCAATCTGCGCGCGGGCGGCCTTGCGGCGGACACGCCGGTCGCCGTGATCGAGAAGGGCACTCTGCCCGAGCAGGCGATCGTCAAGACGGACCTTCAAAGGCTGCCCGACGACATCCTCGCCGGCGGCATCACCGGCCCGGCAATCCTCGTCATCGGCGCCGTCGCCGCAAGGGCCGACGGACGCGGCCTCGTCGACCTGACGAGAGCCTGCCAGCAGCACGACCTCCCCGCCGGAAGAGCCGCGACCGCGGCTCCGGGCATCCCCGCGCCCGTCGCCGAAGGCGTCAGCACCAAACAAAGAGCCTATTCATGAGCGCAGAAAACCCAGGTCCCCGCGCGCAGGCCCCGGCCAAGATCGCCGCTGGCGGCGTCAAGAAGGGCCGCAATGAGGGCGAGAAGATTCTCACGGCGAACCGCCTGCGCGACGGCGTGGTGATCTATCGCATGGGCGACGGTAGCTGGACCGAGGACATCTCCCGCGCGCAGGTCGTGGAGGGCGAGGACGCCATCGGCGCGCTCGCCATGGCGCAGGCGGACGAAAGCGAGAGCGTCGGAGCCTATCTCATGGACGTGGAGACGACGGGCGGCACGCATCCTTCCGGCCGCGGACGGCTGCGTGAGGAAATCCGAGAGGCGGGACCGACGATCCACCCCCAATTTGGCAGACAGGCAGAAAGAGCCTAGCCATGTATCAATACGACGACATCGACAAATCCATCGTCCAGGCGCGCGTCGACGAGTTCCGCGGCCAGGTTGAGCGGCGCCTGACGGGCGAGCTGACCGAGGACCAGTTCAAGCCGCTGCGGCTGATGAACGGGCTCTATCTGCAGCTTCACGCCTATATGCTGCGCGTCGCCATTCCGTATGGGACGCTGTCATCGGATCAGCTGCGCGTGCTCGCCGGCATCGCGCGCGATTACGACCGCGGCTATGGCCACATCACCACCCGCCAGAACATGCAGTTCAACTGGCCCGCGCTGGTCGACGTGCCGGATATCCTGCAGCGCCTCTGCGATGCGGAAATGCATGCGATCCAGACCAGCGGGAACTGCATCCGCAACACCACGACCGACCCCTTCGCCGGCGCCATCGCCGATGAGGTCGAGGATCCGCGCGTCTGGTGCGAGATCATCCGTCAGTGGTCGACCTTCCACCCCGAATTCTCCTTCCTGCCGCGCAAGTTCAAGATCGCGGTCACGGCCTCGGGCGAGGACCGCGCGGCGACGCAGGTGCACGATATCGGCCTGCAACTTCATCGGAATGCGGACGGAGAGATCGGCTTCAGGGTGCTGGTGGGCGGCGGCCTCGGCCGGACGCCTTATGTGGGCCATGTCGTGCGCGAATTCCTGCCGAAGGACGATCTCCTCAGCTATCTCGAAGCGATCCTGCGCGTCTACAACGTGCACGGACGGCGCGACAACATGTTCAAGGCGCGCATCAAGATCCTCGTCAACGAGATGGGCGAGGAGGCGTTCACCCATGCCGTCGAGGAAGAGTGGAAAGCCTTCCGCGAGATGGGCCCCGGCGGCAGCGTCGACCTGCCCGAGGCCGAGCGGGCGCGGATCGCGGGCTTCTTCGAAGAGCCGGAGCTGGCCGACCTGCCGGACGTCAGCGAAGCCTTCGAGGCGGCCAAGGCGCGCGACCCGCTCTTTGCCGCCTGGGCGAAGCGCAACGTTCACGACCACAAGCGTGCGGGCCATGCGGTCGTCACCGTCTCGCTGAAGCCGAACGGCAAACCGCCGGGCGACATCACGGCGGAGCAGATGGAGGCGCTGGCCGATCTGTCCGACCGCTACAGCGTCTCGGATATCCGCACCACGCATGAGCAGAACATGGTCCTGCCCCATGTGCGCAAGGACGACCTGCCCGCGCTCTATGCCGCGCTGCGCGAGCACGGGCTCGCCAGCCCCAATGCCGGGCTCGTCTCGGACATCATCGCCTGCCCGGGGCTCGACTATTGCAACCTCGCCAATACGCGCTCCATCCCGATCGCGAACCGCATCCAGGAGCGCTTCGCCGCCATCGAGCGGCAGGCGGAGATCGGCGAGCTCAAGATCAAGATCTCGGGCTGCATCAATGCCTGCGGCCATCACC
>NZ_JPHU01000003.1 GCF_000733125.1 Parvularcula oceani
CCGGGCGCAGTGGCCGGGCCGCTCGCGCACTGGCCGACCACTCCTCACAGCGCCGGATGTTCCGTGATGGGCCCCGGCGCTCCGCTTCGCTTCAGCCGGGGTGACAGCGGAGAGAGCGGGCAATCGGCGACCCTCTCGCCAAGCGGTGAGGATCGAGCATCGCTCCGCTTTGCCCTTCAACCAGCCATCGCTCCGTCCTCTCGCGCACCGCCGACAACAGGCGTCACCCCGGCCCCCGAGCCGGGGCCCATCTCGGGAAGAACGGCCGGGCGCAGTGGCCGGGCCGCTCGCGCAATGGCCGACCACTCCTCACAGCGCCGGATGTTCCGTGATGGGCCCCGGCGTTCCGCTGCGCTCCAGCCGGGGTGACAGCGGAGGGAGCGGTCTGTTCACCACCTCCTCGCCCAGCGGCGATCACCCCGTCCAGCCGCCCATGTCGTGGAAGAGGTCCCGCCAATCCGGGTTCGTCTTTTCGATCTCCTCTTCCTTCCATGCCCGCCGCCATTTCTTCACGCGCTTCTCGTGGGTGATGGCGGCGTCGACGCTCTCGAACCGGGCGAACCAGACGAGCTTGGTGCAGCCGTGCTGCGCCGGGAAAGTCGCGCCGCGCCCTTCGCGGTGTTCGGCGATGCGCCGGGAGAGGTCGTTGGTGACGCCGGTATAGAGCGTGCCGCGTTTCCGGTTGGCGAGGATGTAGACGTAGTAGGTCACGAGGATGCGGTGGCTGTGTTCGGGTTGCTTCGCCAGCTGTGTGCGCAGCCTGCCGTTGCACCCTTTCCCTCTTCCCGAGATGGGCCCCGGCTCTCCGCTGCGCTCCGGCCGGGGTGACGCCCAGCTTTAGCCGCTGTCACCCCGGCCCCCGCGCCGGGGCCCATCTCGGAACAGCGGCCGCTCGCGAGCACTGCCCGCCACTTATCCCCACCACCCTCTCCGCCCCCTACCCTGCCAAGGCGACCCTCACCGGGGCTGACAGGTACCGTCATCTGTGAGGAGGGCCGCCCGTGATCTCAGGCGAGAGGTCTGCGGCGCGCGTGAGGGGCTCTGCCCCGAGCGGCGCCCGCCCCAAAACGGGGCGACAAAAGCAGCCCTCCGACGGCCCGCCTTTCCCGCGAGCTCATCGGGCCGGGAGGGGTCAAGGATCGCGGCTGCGCGCGGGCGAGGGGCTTGGGGCCCCCGAACGCCGGAGCACAGTTCAAAAAACCCTTTCGCTGCGGCGCGTCCGCGCGCGGGTCCCCTGCTTTTCTCGTCCCCCGCGACAGGCGGGCGCTTCAGCTTGCGCGAAAGGAGGCGTTATGCCCCGCAAACGCCCCCGGCCCTCCTGCCGCGGCGACACCTTCCCCGACCGCCACGGCGAAACCCTCGCCGATATGGACGATGCGCGCCGCGCCGAGCTCGGCCTGACGCCCGAGCTCCTGGCGCGGATCGAGCGGCGGGTCGCCTATCTCATCACCCATCGCCACCGCCCGCACGAACGCGGCACGCTCGTCTGGTTCTGCCTCCTCACCGGCTGCGCCTTTACGCGCGACATCGCGGAGGCGGCGGAGGCCGTGCATCGCTATTGGCACAGCCAAGAGGGGACCTGCTGTCTCGGCCGCGAGGAAGTCCGTTTCGCCCGCGACGGCCTTGAGGCCCTCGGGCCCCGACTGCCGGTCCGGCCCGGACGGAGACGGCAGGAACGTGCTGATCGCGTGGCGCCTTCACGACGGAGAGCGCCGCAGGGAGACGATAGAAGGCAGCCTCCCCCTCCTTGAGAGCCCGGTTCCGACAAGCCGGGTTGCAGCCGGACGAGGGCGCCCGCCCGCCGGCTATCCCCGCCCCGTCCTCTTACCCCCGCGAACAGCACCGCTGCTCGCGGCACCGTCATCTGCGAAGACAATCCCCGCGCCTCCAGTTCGGATGCTCGCCGAGCGGCGCTGATCCCGCTGCCCTGCCGATGGGAGGACACCTGCCGAACGCCGCGATGGCTGCGGAACGCTGAACCTCTTTTTCTGTTCCTTCCCTTCAGCGCCACGAGACGATGCGCCGGAGGCCCCATGACCCGCTACGGCTACCATGTCAGCCACGAGCAGTTCGATCCGAATGACCTGCTCGCCTGGGTCCAGCGGGCCGAGAGCGCGGGGTTCGAGGTGTTCACCGCCTCCGATCACCTGCACCCCTGGAACGAGCGGCCGGGGCATGCGGGCTTTCTCTGGACCTGGCTCGGCGCCGCGATGCAGGTGACCAAGGGCGAGTTCCGGTCGGTCTCCTGCCCCGGCTACCGCTACCATCCGGCGATCCTGGCCCAGGCGATGGCGACGACCCGGCACATGTTTCCCGGCCGCCTCGACTGCTGCCTCGGCTCCGGCGAGCGGCTGAACGAAGCGACGATGGGCATGGCCTGGCCCGTGAAGGCCGAGCGCAACGCCAAGCTCCAGGAGTGCTGCGAGCTGATGCGGCGCCTCTGGGAAGGCGAGACGGTCACCCATCACGGCCGCGTCGTGATGGAGGAGGTGAAGCTCTATACCCGCCCCAAGACGCCGCCGAAGATATTCGGCGCGGCCGTCACGCCGGGCACGGCGCGCTGGCTCGGCTCATGGGCGGATGGCCTCCTGACGCTCTGCGGCGGCCCCGACGACGACCTCAGAGCGGTGATCGAGGCGTTCCGCGAGGGCGGCGGCGAGGGCAAGCCCGTCGTCTGCCAGATGAAGCTCGCCTGGGGCACGGACGAAAAGGCCCTGCGCGAGGACGCCCTTCACACCTGGGGCACCAATCTCGTCGTCGGTCAGGTCGTCTGGGAAATCCCCACCCCGAAACAGTTCGAGGAGGCGGCCGCCTATATGACGACAGAGGACCTCGACCGGACGGTGCGGGTCTCGACCGACCTCGACCAGCACGCGGCGTGGGCGCGGGAATACGCCGAATGCGGCGTGGACGAACTGATCTTCCACAACGTCGCCACCAATCAGGCGGACTTCATCGACGCCTTCGGCGACCGCGTCCTGCCCCAGTTGAGGTGACGGTGTGACCGGGGAGCGCCGCGATCCCGGAGCGGCCCGTCAGCGAAGGAAAGGCAGGCGGGCATGATCCCGGACCTCTGGTACAAGAACGCCGTCCTCTACAACCTCTCGCTCGAGAGCTTCCTCGATTCCGACGGCGACGGGATCGGCGATTTCGACGGTCTGATGCGCAGGCTCGACTATCTGCGCGGGCTCGGCGTCACGGCGATCTGGCTCGCGCCCTTCTATCCGAGCCCGCGGCGGGACAATGGCTACGATATCGAGGACTATTACGGCGTCGACCCCCGCTATGGCAGCCTCGGGGACTTCGTCGCCTTCACCCATGCGGCGCGTCAGCGGGGCATGCGCGTGCTCGTGGACCTCGTCATCAATCATACCTCGGACCAGCACCCCTGGTTCCAGGCGGCCCGGGACGATCCCTCGTCGAAATATCGCGACTACTATATCTGGGCGGACGAAAAGCCCAAGGACGCGGATGACGGCGTCGTCTTTCCCGGCGTCCAGGAGACGACCTGGACCCGCGACGAGAAGGTCGGCGCCTACTATTTCCACAAGTTCTACGAGTTCCAGCCCGATCTCAACATCGCCAATCCGGAGGTGCGGGACGAGCTGCGCAAGATCATGGGGTATTGGCTCGCGCTCGGCGTGTCGGGCTTCCGGATGGATGCGGTGCCCTTCCTGATCGCCCGGGACGGCGTGGACACGGAGGCCCCCGAGCCCGCCTACGAGTTCCTGAGGGAGCTGCGCGCCTTCGCCCAGTGGCGCAACGGGGATGTGGTCCTCCTCGCCGAGGCCAATGTCGAGCCGAAGACCGCCAAGGCTTATTTCGGCGAGGACGGCGACCGCCTGCACATGATCTTCGGCTTCCCAGTGAACCAGGCGCTGTTCTATGCGCTGGCGACGGGGGAGACGGCCCTCCTGCGCGAAGCGGTCGAGGCCCTGCGCGGCGTGCCGGACACGGCGCAGTGGGCGCACTTCCTGCGCAATCATGACGAGCTGTCGCTCGACAAGCTGACCGAAGAGCAGCGGTCCCGCGTCTTCGAGGCCTTCGCGCCGGACGAGGACATGCGCATCTTCGATCGCGGAATAAGGCGGCGCCTGCCGCCCATGCTCGGCGGCGACCGGCGCCGCATCGAGCTTGCCAATTCCCTCATGCTCACCCTGCCGGGCACGCCGGTCCTGCGATATGGCGATGAAATCGGCATGGGAGACGACCTCTCGCTCGAGGGCAGGTTCTCCTGCCGGACGCCGATGCAGTGGTCGGGAGAGCGCAATGCCGGCTTCACCTCGTCGAAGGATCCGGTGAGGCCGGTGATCGACGAGGGCGACTATGCCTATGAGTGCGTCAACGTGGCGAGGCAGCGGACCGAGGCGGAGTCCCTCCTCAGCTGGACCGAGCGCATGCTCCGGATGCGGCTCGAGCTGCCGGAGATCGGCTGGGGCGAATTCGACATAATCGACACGCAGGACGGCACGCTCGCCATCAGCTATGCCTGGCAGGATCGTCGCGCCGTCTTCGTGCACAACTTCACCGACGAGGATGCCTCGGTCCGCCTGCCCGTCGAGGCGCTCGGCGGGACCGGCAAGCCGCTGACCTGCCTTCAGACCGACACGGCCAATCACCCCGAGAAGGGGCACTATGACGTCGCCCTCTACCCCTACGGCTATCGCTGGTTCCGCCTGGGCGGCCTCGAGGACATGATCGATGAATGAAGCGTGCCGGGCGGCACAGCGCGATCTGCCTGTTCGCTGCGCACGGAAACGCCGTTAAGGTGTTCCTTCAACGGCTTCTTCCAGGCGCCTGAAGGAGCGGACAGAGACAGGTCATGGCAGACGGTACGACACTTCCTTCGAGCCCGGTCCCGACCAGCGAGGTCGCAGGCCACCCGCTGGCGCGCGGCTCCCAGCCGGCCGACGTCGCGCGACCTGCGCGGCAGAAGCCGAGCTGGGCGATGATCGGCGTGTTCCTCCTCCTCGCCACCGCCGCCTTCATCTACGCCCAGGCCTTCTTGATGCCGGTCGTGCTCGCCTTCCTCCTCGCCATCACCTTCACGCCGGTCCGGCGCGCGGCGAACCGCCTGCGCATTCCCTCGGGCGTCACGGCGGCGCTGGTCGTCGTCGGCCTTCTGGCCGGGCTCGTCGCCACGGTCGCCGCGATCTCCGCCCCCCTCACCGGCTATATCGAGGACGCCCCCTATCTGATCCAGGAGGCCGAAGGGAAAGTCCGCTCGCTGAGCCAGACGGTTTCCAGCGTCGCCGAGGCTGGCGAGAAGATCGAGGAGGTCACCCGCGACGCGGACGCTCCCACCAAGGTCGAGGTCGCAGAGCCCGGTGTGGCCGGCAAGGTGGCGGGCATCGCGCCCTTCATTCTCGCCCAGACCGTTCTGACGCTGGTCCTGCTCTTCTTCATCCTGGCATCGGGCGACATGTTCGCCGAAAAGATCGTCCACTCCATCGGGCGCTTCAAGGACAAGCGCCGGGCGGTCCGGATCATCCGCGACATCGAGACCAAGCTCGCGCACTACTTCTTCACCATCACCGTCATCAATGCGGGGCTGGGCGCAGCCATCGGCATCGCCATGTGGGCGATGGGCATGCCGCACCCTTACCTGTTCGCGGTCTTCGCCTTCGTCTTCAATTTCATTCCCTATGTGGGCGCGATCGCGGGCGTTCTGCTCGCCACGCTGATCGGGATCGTGACCTTCGATCAGATCGGCACGGCGTTCCTCGCGGGCTTCATCTATTTCGCGCTGACATCCTTCGAGGGGCAGTTCGTCACTCCCTACGCGGTCGGGCGCAGCCTCAAGCTCAACACGGTGGTGGTCTTCATCGCCGTCGCCTTCTGGGGGTGGATGTGGTCGGTCATCGGGATGCTGGTCGCCATGCCGATCCTGATCGCGGTGCGCGCCTTCTCCGAGCACATCCCTCAGCTGCGCGGCTTCGGCGACTTCCTCTCCGCCCGCCACGCCGAGGAGGACCACGGCGCGGGGGAACGGCAGCCCGCCGGCTGATCCGCGACACCGGCGCCCGCTGGCCAGACGACCGGCGGGTGTCTAACTCCGCATCATGTCCACACCTTCCGAAACTCCTCTCGAACGCTTCAAGAGAGTCCTCGCCCAGACCACGCGCGCGCTCTCGGCAGAGCAGGATGTCGAGGTGCGCTATGGCGGGGACAGCCCCTCCGTCGAAGGGACGAGCGCCCGCCTGCCTCTGCCTCCGCGCAAGCTCGATCGCCGCAAGGTCGCGATCAGCCGCGGCCATGCCGATGCGGCCGCGCTGCGCCTCGCCCACCACGATGCGGGGCTGCATGCCCGCCTCGCGCCGCAGAACGGAGAAGGCCGCGCCCTTTTCGCCGCGCTCGAGGAGGTGCGGGTCGAGGCGCTGGGCGCGAACGCCCTTTCGGGTATCGGGAACAATCTCGACGCCGCGCTGGAGCGGGAGCTGGAGGAGAAGGGCTATCGCCGGATGGAAGACCGGCAGGACGTCCCCCTCTCCGATATCGTCCGCCTCCTCGCCCGCGAGAAGATGACCGGCCGCCCGGTGCCCAAATCGGCGGCGAAGCTGGTCGATCTCTGGCGCGACGAGGTCGAGGACAAGGCCAAGGCGGCGCTCGACGCGCTGGCGGAAAGAGAGAGCCACGAGGACCAGGACGCCTTCGCCCGCCTCGCCCGCCGCCTGATCGACGACCTCGATCTCGGCGACGAGAAGGGAGAGGATGCCGACGAGGAAGACCGCTCCGAGGACGAAGGCACCCAGCAGAACGAGGAGCAGGAGCCTCAGGATCAGGAGAGCGACGAGCAGGGCCCCGGCGAGGACGAACCCGAGGACCAGATGCCCGACACCGGCGATGCGCCGGAGGGCGAGGCCGACCTCTCGGACCAGCCGCAGGACGCGCAGGAAAGCCCCGACCCTGCCGAGGGCGACGAGACCCAGGCCGGCGTGTCCCGCCCGGACTTCTCCGGCGATAGCGGCCTGCGCTACGGCGCCTACACCACGGAATTCGATCAGGTGGCGAATGCCGCCGATCTTTGCGACCCGAACGAGCTGTCGCGCCTGCGGGCGACCCTCGACGGTCAGCTCGAGCAGATGCAGGCCGTCGTCTCCCGCCTCGCCAACCGCCTGCACCGCCGCCTGCTCGCGCAGCAGAACCGCGCCTGGCAGTTCGATCTGGACGAGGGCGTTCTCGACGCGGCCCGCCTCGCTCGCGTGGTCGCCGACCCGATGCAGCCGCTGAGCTTCAAGCAGGAGAAGGAACAGGAGTTCAAGGACACCACCGTCACCCTGCTCCTCGACAACTCAGGCTCCATGCGCGGGCGGCCGATCACGGTTGCGGCGATCTGCGCCGACATCCTCGCGCGGACGCTGGAGCGCTGCGGGGTCAGCGTCGAGATCCTCGGCTTCACGACGAAGGCGTGGAAGGGAGGCCAGTCGAGAGAGAAATGGGTCGCGGACGGGCGTCCCCGCAATCCGGGCCGTCTCAACGATCTTCGCCACATCGTCTACAAGCCCGCCTCCGTCCCATGGCGGCGCGGCCGCGACAATCTCGGCCTCATGCTCAAGGAAGGGCTTCTCAAGGAGAATATCGACGGCGAGGCGCTTCTGTGGGCCCATGACCGCCTGCTCGCGCGGCCCGAGGCGCGCCGCATCCTCATGGTGATCTCGGATGGCGCGCCTGTGGACGACGCCACCTCGTCGGCCAATGGCGGCGCCTATCTCGAACGCCATCTGCGGGAGGTGATCGCCTTCATCGAGACCGGCTCTCCGGTCGAACTCCTCGCGATCGGGATCGGCCACGACGTCACCCGCTTCTATCGCCGTGCCGTGACGATCGGCGATGTCGAGCAGCTCGCCGGCGCGATGATCGAACAGCTCGCCGCCCTGTTCGAAGACGAGGTGTCCCTGCCGAGGAGGCGCGCGTGATCGGCGCCCTCATCGCTCTTCTGGCGCCTTTGTCCGTGACGGCCGAGCCCTTCCCGGGCCTCGAACAGCCAGTCAGCGTGGGATGCGCGGAACTGATCGGCGGCGTGATCCTTCGCGGCCCCGAAGCCTTCGGAGGATTGTCCGCGCTGACGGTCGACGTGGACGGAGACGCCCTTCTCGCCCTGTCGGACGCGGCCTGGCTGTTCTCCGCCGATGTCGAGACGCGGCCCGATGGCGCCGTCGCGGCCCTGCGCGGTGTCCAGTCCTTCAAGCTCCACGACCGGCAGGGCCGCCCGCTGAACAAGATGAGCGGAGATGCCGAAGCCATGGCGCTTCTCGGAGACGAGCTCGCCATCAGCTATGAAGGGCGCAACCAGATCGTCTCGGTGAACGGCGATGTCCGCCAGCTCGCCCCGCCCACGCCTCCTGCCGAGGAGGACCGGCCGATCCTCAAGAGGAATTCCGGCTTCGAGGCACTCGTCGCGATGGGCGACGGCACTCTGATGGCCGTGTCCGAGGGCGCCGACGAGGATGGCCTCGCCATCGTCCGGCGCGGGCGGCTGGGGCGGCCAATGTCCGAATGGGCCCGCACCGCCTATCGGCCCACCAAGGACTTCGCGGTCACCGCCGCCGATCTCGACCCGCTGAGCGGCGACCTCTTCGTCCTCGAGCGGGCCTTCTCGCCGCTTCAGGGGCCGAGGGCCCGCCTCAAGCGGGTCGACGGGGCGCGGCTCGGCGCCGAGGTCCTCGAAGGAGAAGAGGTCGCGCGGCTCGGCCTGTTGCAGGGCATCGACAACATGGAAGGGCTCAGCCTCGTGGCCCGCACCGACGGCTCCCTGCGCGCCTATCTCGTATCCGACGACAACTATTCGGCCCTGCAGCGGACGGTCCTGCTCACCCTGGCGATCCCGCCCGGCTGCGGCTCACCGGCCGCCCAGGCCCGGGCGGGGACGGATGCGCCGGCGCAGGAGGTGGTAGACGAGCAGGAAGGCGGCTGAAGCCAGGATCTTCAGGCTGAAATCGAGAAACATCCATGAGGCCCAGGGCGCGCTCGTCGCGCCATAGGCGACGGGGAAGAACAGGAGGACCTGGACCCCGAAGCCGAACAGAGCCCCGTAGAACGGCGCGCGCCACCATTGGCCGCCCCGCGTGGCGTCATAGATGTGGATCGCCACCTGCTGACCGACATACCAGCTCAGGATGATGCCGATCACGTAGCGGCCGCCCGGCAGGTCATCCTGTGTGAGCTGGGGGGCCAGATAGGCCAGCATGGCCGCAGCGGCGCAGATCGCCAGCAGCCAGGACAGGCTCTGCGCCCGCGACACGAGGATGCCGCCGTGACGGCGGGTCATGAAGAGGAGAAGGAAGACGGAGCCGGCGAGCAGGGCCTCGCCCCGGCTCATCCAGTTGCTGGCCGCGAGGTCCCCCCGCCCGGCCCAGCCGTCGAACCAGCCGAGCGGCAGATCGAGCGTGATCAGGGCGATCAGGAACAGCGGCAGGACGAGCGTGGACAGGCCCAGCACGGCGAGACAGCGCCGCAGGACCGCCCTCGCTTTGTGTGCGAGGCGCTCGCGCGCACTGCGTTCGTCGACATGGAAGCGCTCGCCGATGACGACGTCGCTGACTGGGCTCTGGCGGAAGACCGCATCTTCCGCGAAGGCGTTGATCGTCGTGCTGCTCACGCTGTCCTCCGGCTCGCCTGGCGGCGGTCCCTTCGGCACGTGAGCCTCCGGTTTAGCCGGCCGCGGCGATCTCTCGCTTCACCTTGCGGGCATTGTCCGACAGAACCTCGTCCTTCGACTTGAGGAGGAACGTGTCGAGACCGCCCACATGGTCGACGGAACGCAAGGCGTGTGCCGAGATGCGGAATTTGAAGCTGCGGTCGAGACGGTCGCTCAGAAGCGTGACCTTGCACAGGTTCGGGACGAAGCGGCGCTTGGTGCGGTTGTTCGCGTGAGAGACGTTGTTGCCGGTCACGGGACGCTTGCCGGTGAACTCGCAGACACGGGACATGATTGGCCTCGGAGAAAATCTATGGAGCGCAGGGGCGCAGACGAACGGGGCGGATACTCCCAAGCCCGGCGACCGTCAAGCGGTCTCAGGCCCGGACAGGCGCGCAGGAAAAAACATGCGATTTATCCAGAACCGGGAATAACACCGGCAGGATTCTTGCGGTTCCGTTCACGTTTTCGTAACCTTGTCCGAGGGGACAGGGCATTCAGAGGGGAACAGCATGGCCTTCGGACAAACCGCCTCGCAGACGGCCGCCACCGATAACGGATCCGGCCCGACGGAAGCCACTCTGGCTTTCCTGAACGGCTGGAGCGGCCTCGGCGTCGAACTCACCTATGACTGCGACGACAGGACAGTGACCTCGTGGTGGAACCACGCGCAGCGTCCCAACATGACACCGGAAGTCATGCGGTCCTGCGATTCGCTCTATGCGGGCCTGAAGGCCTGTTCCTGGGCGGGCGACGACTGGTTCCGCTTCTATGTGATGCGCACCAAGCACGAGCGCATCTGGTCTTACGGCGGCGACTTCTCGCTGCTTCTGGACGTCATCGAGCGCAAGGACTCGGCGACCCTCCGCAAATATGGGGAGGTCTGCATCCAGTCGATCCACAAGGTCCTGTCGGGCGTCGGCGACCGGATGATCAGCATCGCCGCCGTCGACGGCACCTGTCTGGGCGGCGGCCTCGAAGGAGCGCTCGCCTGCGATTACGTGGTCGCGGAGAAGTCGGTGAAGCTCGGCCTGCCCGAAGCGAATATCGGCATGTTCCCCGGTGCTGGCGCCTATTCCATGCTGACCCGCAAGATCGGGCGGCGGGAGACCGAGCGCCTGATCACGGCCGGCGCCTATTTCACCGGCGAAGAGGCCTATGAGCTCGGCATCGTCGACGAGCTCGCCGAGGACGGAGAGATGGACAAGGCGCTGGCGCGCCTCAAGGACACCATCGCGCCCCGCTTCAACACCTATCTGACGACGGTGCGGGCGCGCCGCCGCGTCGCGCCGATCATGCTCGAGGAGATGCAGCTCGTCATCGATGACTGGGTCGATGCCGCCATGAACATGGAGCCGCACCACCTCATGCTGATGCGCTATCTGCTCGACAAGCAGAAGGCCAATGCCAAGCCGAAGGCGCAGGTCGAATCGATCGACGGCGGCAGCATGCCGGAGCAGAAGCCGAACCCCTTCCGGGCGGAGCAGGCATCGGCGGGATAAACCGGGCTAGGCGCCTTCAGCCCGCGAGGTCCCTTGCGGCTGAAGGCGCTCGCCTATTGGTAGCTCGCCGGCAGGGCGGCGGTGGCCAGCGCGCCGTTGAGAGCGGCGATCGGGTCCTGCGGCTTGAGGTCGTGCCGCAACTCGAAGTGGAGCTGGGGCCCGTCGACATCGCCCGAGGCGCCGACCTTGGCGACCACCTGCCCCTGCTGGACCCGGTCGCCCTTCTTCACGAGAATCGCGTCGGTGTGGGCATAGGCGGAGACCCAGCCATCGTCATGCTTGACGAGGAGGAGGTTGCCGTAACCGGCCAGCTCGGCGCCCGTATAGACGACCTCCCCGTCCGCAGCGGCGCGGATCGGCGCGCCCACCGGCGCGGCGATGTTGATGCCGTCATTGCGCACGCCGTCCATGCTCGTGCCATAGCTGCGCACCACCGCCCCCTTGATCGGCCAGGAGAACCGGGAGCTGGCGGCGCGGTTGACGAGCACGGCATCGGCCTGCGGCTCGCGCGGCGCCGCCGGAACGGTTTCGACCACCCGCTCGGCGGGCGTGGCCGGAACGGCGGCGGGGATGATCAGGTTCTGGTTCAGCGACAGCGTGTAGGGCGCGCCGATCCCGTTCGCCTCGGCGAGTTCGCCGACGGAAATCCCGAACTTGCGCGCCAGGCTGAACAGCGTGTCGCCCGGACGGACCGTGTAGACCGCATCCACGCGGTCCCGCATGTCCGCGGGCTCGTCGATCGGCTCGATCCGCTCGACGAGCTGGCTCTTGGTGTCAGAAGCGAGCGGCCGCGTCGGGGTGGCCGCGACGGGCACCGCCTGAGGCGCGGGGATTGCGGGCGCGGGAGCGGCCTCGGGCGCCGCGGCGGCGATGGCAGGCGAAGCGGCCTCACCGCCGGTTGATGCGCCCGGCAGTGTCAGCGTCTGACCGATCTTGAGTTCATAGGGCGCGGCGAGGCGGTTGGCCGCGATGATCTCGGAAGGATGAACCCCGTAGCGGCGGCCGATGCCATAGACGGTGTCGCCAGGCGCGATCGTCACCGTGCGCGTCGCGGCAGCGGACGAGGCCGTCGCGGCGGCGCCGAACTGCAATGCCTGCGGCGCGCTTTTCGAGCTGTAGGCGATGTTCTGCGCATAGCGCGGATGCGCCGCCCCCGGATCGGTGCCGAAGGTGACCGGCACCGTCTGCGCCTGAGCGCCCGCGCCTGCGGCAGCGAGCGTTGCGAGGACGAAGCTGGAGACGGCGGCGAGGGAGTGTGAGCGCATGAGGAGCCTCCGGGCGGAGCCAGTTCGGGACCGGGTAAGATGGGTTAAGGCTTTGGAACCAGAATCGCCCGGCTGGCTTAAAAAAGGCCTAACGGAGGCGCGCTCGCGTCCCGTGAAGTGACAAAAGCCGGCAAACCGTGCCAATGCCTGTATCATGGCAGAACTTCCCTCCCCCCAGCAGATCGTCGACTATGTCCGGACCTTCACGGACAGGGGCGAGGGACCGCCCGCGCGGCGGGACATCGCCAAGGCCTTCAAGGCGAAGGGCCCGGATCGCGCCGCGCTTCGCCGCCTTCTGGGCGAGATGGAAGAAGAAGGCCTCATCACGCTCGAAGGCAGGAAGGCGAAGGTGAAGGGCCAGCTCCCCAAGGTGACGGTGATGGACCTCACCGGCACGGACGCCGAAGGCGATCTCCTCGCCCTGCCCCTGAAATGGGAGGGCGAGCCGCCGCAGGTCGTGCTGACGGAAAAGGGCGCCTCCACCATCACCCCGCCGCTCGGCGTCGGCGACCGCTTCCTCGGACGCCTCCACCCGCGCGGCCAGGGCCGCTTCGAGGCAGAGCCGATCAAGCGGCTCGGACAGCGCGCGGAGCGGGTTCTCGGCGTCTTCGAGCGGGCGCGGCGCGGCGGCGGCACGGTCGATCCGGTCAGCCGCAAGGCCGGAAAGCCCCTCCTGATCGAGCGCGGCGACGAGAACGGGGCGGAGGACGGCGCCCTCGTCTGGGCCGAGCCGATGAACGGACGCGGCTACGGCCCCCGCCGCGCGCGCATCGCCGAGGTCGTCGGCGCTTTCGGCGAGAGCGCCAACTGGTCTCTGATCGCGCTCGCCAATCAGGACATCCCGACGCAGTTTCCGCAGGAGGCGATCCGCGAGGCCGAGACGCGCAGCCTGCCCGACCTCGACCACCACGAAGACATCCGCGAGACGCCCCTCGTCACCATCGACCCGGCCGATGCGAAGGACCATGACGACGCGGTCTTCGCCGAAAAGACGAAGAGCGGCTGGCGCGTCCTCGTCGCGATCGCCGATGTGAGCTGGTTCGTCCGCCCGGGCAGCGCCCTCGACGAGGAGGCGCAACGGCGCGGCAACTCGGTCTATCTCGTCGACCGGGTCGTGCCCATGCTGCCCGAGGCGCTGTCGAACGGGCTCTGCTCGCTTCACGAAGGCGAGGACCGCCCCGCCCTCATCTGTGAGATGC
Source organism: Parvularcula oceani (assembly GCF_000733125.1). Taxonomy (GTDB): domain Bacteria; phylum Pseudomonadota; class Alphaproteobacteria; order Caulobacterales; family Parvularculaceae; genus Parvularcula; species Parvularcula oceani. Next base: position 13,604 of record NZ_JPHU01000003.1, read on the forward strand.
ACTTCTCGAAGACGGGACAGAAGACCAAGCACCGCTTCTTCCGCGGCATGATGCGCTCTGCGGCGAGCCTGTCCTATGAGGAGGCGCAGGCCGCGGCCGACGGCTCTCCGAACGAGCGGGCGAAGCCTCTCCTCAAGCGGGTGATCGAACCGCTCTTCGGCGCCTATGAGGCGGTCATGAAGGCGCGGGCGGACCGCTCGCCGCTCGAGCTGGAGCTGCCCGAGCGGAAGATCGTGCTGGGCGAGGACCGCGCGGTCGCAGATGTCGTCCTCAAGCAGCGCTTCGACGCCCACAAGCTGATCGAGGCCTTCATGGTCGCGGCCAATGTCTGCGCCGCCGAGACGCTGGAGGAGCACCGCTCCACCCTCATCTACCGCGTCCACGACGCGCCCGATCCGGAGCGCCTGGACGGGCTGCGCCAGTACCTTTCAACGATGGATTATTCCCTGCCCAAGGGTCAGGTCCTCAAGCCCGAGGGCTTCAACCGCGTCCTGTCCATGGCGAGCGAGCGCGACGAGATGGACATGGTCTCGATGGCGGTCCTGCGCACGCAGAGCCAGGCGGCCTATGACACGGCCAATATCGGGCATTTCGGGCTGAACCTCGCCCGCTACGCCCATTTCACCTCGCCCATCCGCCGCTATGCCGACCTGACCGTGCATCGCGGGCTGGTCTCCGTCCTCAAGCTCGGGCCGGGGGGCGAGCGTTCGGAGGTCGCAAAGGAGCTGCAGAAGATCGCCGAGGCGATTTCCGACACCGAGCGCCGGGCGGTCTCGGCCGAGCGGGAGACGCAGGACCGCTTCCTGGCGGCGTTTCTTCAGGACAAGGTCGGCGGCGAATTCGAGGCGCGGGTCAACGGCGTCACGGGCGCGGGCCTGTTCGTCACGCTGGACGAGACCGGCGCGGACGGCTTCGTCCCCGCCCGGACCCTGGGCTGGGAATATTTCGAGCATGACGAGGCGCGCAACGCGCTGATCGGCCGGGAGAGCGGCGGGCGCTATCGCCTCGGCCAGCGCGTGCGGGTGCGCCTGCTCGAGGTCACACCGCTGCAGGGCGGCCTGCGCTTCGAGATGCTGACCGAACCCGAGGCGGGCGAGAAACCGGACCGGCGCAAGAAGGGCGGAAAGCCGAAGACGACGCGCAAGGGCCGGCCCGTCGTCAGGACCAAGAGCGACAACCCCCGCCGCCGCGACGAGCCGGTCTCAGAAGCGCCGCGCAAGAAGAAGCCGCCGCGCCCGAAGGCCGCCGGAAAGCCGCAGCAGGAAGAAGAGATCACCCTGCGGCGGCGCCCGCGCAAATCGGCGGGCAAGACGTCGCCGCGTCAGAGCGCCGGCAAGAAGGCACCGCGCAAGGGACCGGCCAAGAAACGCTGAGCGCTGGCAACCCTCCGCTTCAAGCCGCCGCCTTCTCCCGCCGCATCGTCTCCACGAACCGTTCGAAGACGGCGAAGCTGTCCTGCGGGCCCGGGCTCGCCTCTGGGTGGTGCTGGACCGAGACGGCGGGCGCGTTCTTGAGGCGCAGGCCCGCATTGGTGCCGTCGAACAGGCTCGTATGCGTTGCCTCGACCGTGTCGGGGAGGCTCGCCTCGTCGACCGCGAAGCCGTGATTCATCGAGACGATCTCGACCTTGCCGGTCGCATGGTCGCGCACGGGGTGGTTCGCGCCGTGATGGCCCTGCGGCATCTTCATCGTGCGGGCGCCGACGGCGAGGGCGAGCAGCTGATGGCCAAGGCAGATGCCGAAGAGCGGGACCTTCGCCTCGAGCAGCTTCCGGATGACCGGAACGGCATATTCGGCCGTGGCGGCCGGATCGCCCGGCCCGTTGCCGAGCACGACCCCGTCGGGCTCATGCGCCATGATCTCGTCGAAGCTCGCCGCGGCGGGCACGACCGAAACGCGGCATCCCGCGCCGACGAGCCGGCGCAGGATGTTGCGCTTGACGCCATAGTCGATGACGACGGCGTGGGGGCCGTTCGGATCGCCGGTGCCGAAACCCTCCGCCAGGCGCCAGTCGCTTTCCGTGGCCGAGAAGGCCGACGGCGTGGCGACGCCTTTTGCGAGATCGCGCCCGAGCAGGCCCGGCCAGTCCTGCGCCTTGCGGATCAGCGCCTCCTCGTCGAACGATCCCGCGGCGTTATGCGCTACGACGGCGCTCATCACGCCTTCCTCGCGGATGCGGGCGGTCAGCATGCGCGTGTCCACGCCCGTCACGCCGATAATGCCGCGGCGGCGCATCCAGGCGGAAAGGTCGAGGCGCGCGCGGTGATTGGACGGCGAGGTCGCCGTCGCCCGCAGGACAGCCCCGCGCGCCGCCGCCGAGGACGACGTGCTGGCGTTCTCCACATCCTCGTCGTTTACGCCGGTATTGCCGATATGCGGGAAGGTGAAGGTGACGATCTGACCGGCATAGGACGGATCGGTCAGGATCTCCTGATAGCCGGTCATCGCGGTGTTGAAGCAGAGCTCCCCCACCGCGGCGCCCGTCGCGCCGAGGCCCTCTCCATGCAGGACGGTTCCGTCTGCCAGGATCAGCCTGGCGGTTGCGGGCGTGGAGGAGCTGTCTTGACAGAGGCGCATGAATAGATATCTCGTCGGATACTGACGGTCCAGATGGCGGGCCAAACGGTCAGGCATATAAGGTGCGCTGCCCGCGCTGGGAAGGGCGCAGCGCCCGCATCGTAAAAGACGACTGTTGAACGATCGCCGCCGGAGCGCGGCTCCCGAGGAAATTCATGACATCGACCCTGGTCAAGCAGATCAACGACGATCTCAAAACGGCGATGAAGGCGCGCAACGACAAGCTTCGCGTGGCCACGCTGCGGCTCATCTCCGCCGCCATCAAGGATCGCGACATCGCCGCGCGGGCCGAGGACCGCTGTTGCGGCCTGTCGGACGAGGAAGTGACGGCCGTCCTCAGCAAGATGGTCAAGCAGCGCGAGGACAGCGCGAAGACCTATGAGGACGCGGGCCGCATCGAACTGGCCGAGCAGGAGCGGCAGGAACAGGCGATCGTCTCCGAATATCTCCCGCGCCAGCTCGACGACGCCGAGATCGACAGCGCCGTCGAGGCCGTCATCGCCGATGTCGATGCCGATGGCCTCAAGGATATGGGCCGCTGCATGGGCGAGCTGAAATCCCGCTACGCCGGCAAGATGGACTTCTCGAAGGCGAACAAGGCCGTGCGCGCCAAGCTCGTCTGAAAAGGCAGCCCCTGCTCTTTGGCTCCCCTTGCTCTTCCGAAAGCGGGCGAAACACCCTACCTCACTGGGAGATGAGACAAATCAGGGGCTTCCGATGATTCCTCCTCTGCGGCACCTTCTGGCGGCCCTTGCGCTCTGCGTCGCGGTTCCGGGCTGCTCCTCGGTCTATTACGACGCGATGGAGAATCTCGGCTTCGAGAAGCGGGACATCCTCGTCGACCGGGTCAAGGACGGGCGCGAGGCGCAGGCCGACGCGCAGGAAGAATTCAAGGACGCGCTCGAGCAGTTCCGCAGCCTGGTCGACATTGACGGGGGCGAGCTCGAGAAGAAATACGACCGGCTGTCCCGCTCCTATGACAGCATGGAGAACGAGGCCGATCAGGTGCGCGACCGGATCGGCGCCATCGAGGATGTCGGCCGGGCGCTGTTCCGGGAGTGGGAGGACGAGCTCGACCAGTACAGCTCCAATGAGCTGCGGCGCAGCTCGGCGGTACAGCTCCGCGAGACGCGCGCCCAATACGATCAGGTCGTCGCGGCGATGAACCGCGCCGCCGCGAAGATGGATCCGGTCCTCGAGATCTATCAGGATCAGGTTCTCTACCTGAAGCACAACCTCAATGCCCGCGCCGTCGCCGCGCTCGATACGGAGCGGCTGGCGATCGAGCGGCGCGTCGAGGATCTGATCGCCGAGATGGACGCGGCCATCGCCGAGGCGAACCGCTTCATCGCCCAGATGGAAAGCTGAGCCCCGCAAAGGCGCAGGACAGGACGTGATCGGGGCGCTAGGGTCGCCCTCCAGCCTCCGCCGAAGGAAAGCCTGTCTTGGAACAGTGGATCGTCCTCCTGGGGATCGTCGTCGGCCTGTTCATCCTCGCGGCCGTGCTGAAGACGGTGCTCGGCCTCGTCTTCCGCTATCTCCTCTTCGTCGCGATCACCCTGCTGATCTACCAGCAGCGCCGTGGCGGGGAGGTTCTCGACTGGCTGACGACGGAACTGGCGGTCGAGATCGGCCTCGTCGCGCTTCTGTCCTTCGCGTTTACGAGCCTCGTCGCCGCGACGGCCCTTCGCGGCACAAGGCTGCGCATCCTGATCGTTCCCGTCCTCGGCTTCGCCTCGGCGCTCCTGCTGTCACAATGGGTGACGCAGTGGACGATGCTCTAGGCCCTCCGCCCGTCCAGTGTCCGGCTCTGCTCGCACCGCGCGCAGCTGGCAGCATCTGTGGAACAGGCGCAGCCGAAGGCGCTATGGGGGGCCTGCCGGCCAGAGGAGAGAAAGCCGAATGCGGACATTGAGACATGCGGGCCTGGCGGTCCTCGGACTGGTCCTTGCGGGGGGTGCGGCGATGGCGCCCCCGGCCGCGACGATCCCGCAAGGCCCCGTGACGGGCAAGGTGGAGAATGGCGCGGAGGCGTTTCTCGGCCTGCCCTATGCCCGGCCCCCGGTCGGCGATCTGCGCTGGAGAGCCCCGCAGCCGGCGGATGGCTGGTCCCGCCCCTTCGAGGCGACGCGCTTCGCCAATGACTGCGCGCAGAAGCCCTTCCCCTCGGATGCCGCGCCGCTCGGGACCGAGCCGTCCGAAGACTGCCTCTATCTCAATGTCTGGCGGCCCGAAGGGGCCAGCAGCGGGGACCGCCTGCCGGTCATGGTGTGGATTCACGGCGGCGGGTTCATCAATGGCGGCGCGTCGCCCGACGTCTATGACGGCGCGGCGCTGGCCCGCGAGGGCATGGTCGTGGTCAGCCTGAACTACCGCCTCGGCCGCTTCGGATTCTTCGCCCATCCGGCCCTGTCCGCGGACGCCACCGACGAGGAGCGCGGCGGCAATTACGGCATTCTCGACCAGGCCATGGCGCTGTCCTGGGTGCAGGACAACATCGCCGCCTTCGGCGGAAATCCCGCGCAGGTTACTGTGATGGGCGAAAGCGCGGGGGGCCGCTCGGTGCACCTGATGCTCACCTCTCCCCTGACTGAAGGCATGGTGCAGCGGGCAGTGATCCAGTCCGGCGGCGATGGCGGCAGCGCGATGTCCGCTTCGCTCGACGCCGCGCGCGAGGCCGCTCTCGCCTTCGCCGAAGGCAAGGGGATCACCGGCACCGGACCCGGCGCGGCGAAAGCCCTGCGCGCGCTCGAAGAGGACGCCGTCGTGGACGGGCTGAACCTCTCGGTCCTCTTCGAGCGCGGCAGCGATGCGCCGCCGGACTTCCACATGCCGGTGCTCGACGACGTCGCCGTGGTGGACACGGCGGAGGCCTATCGCAGCGGCCGCTTGGCGGGCATGCCGGTGATGATCGGCGCGACATCGGCCGATATCGGCGGGCCGGACGGCGTGATGCTGCGGGGCGCAAGGCAGCTCGCCGCGCTCATGACCGCGCAGGACATGCCGGTCTGGCACTACGTCTACGACTATGTGGCAGAGAGCGAGCGGAGCGGCGGCACGGCAGGCGCGCCCCATGCCTCGGAAATCCCGTTCTTCTTCGGCACCGTGGCCGCCAAATACGGGGAGGCCGCGACCGATCTCGACCGAAGCGCGAGCGGGACGGCGCTCGGCTATCTCGCCAGCTTCGTGAAGACCGGCGATCCGAACACGCAAGACCTGCCCGAATGGCCGCGCTACGGAGAAGCCGGCACGACGCTCGTCTTCACCCGGGACGGCAGCGCAGCGGTCGCAGACGGGCGGTGACGCCCCCTCCGGCGGTGCCGTGCCCCCTCCTCCTGCGGGCCGGGAGCGGGCGGAGCGGCTATGCCAGCTCTCGCAAGGCCCGCTCCATGATCGCCGTGGTATAGGGCTTCTGCAGAACCGGACAGTCGCCGAATTCCTCGGGGATGCCCCGTCGGCCATAGCCCGTCACGAAGACCACGGGGATGCGCCGTTCGAGAAGCTTGCGCGCGAGCGGGAAGGACTGATCTCCGGCGAGGTTCACGTCGAGAACGGCCACGTCGTATTTCGCCGGGCCGGCTAGGGCCTCCAGCCCGCCCGCGACGCTCGACGCGGTCGCGCCGACTTCATAGCCGAGATCCATCATCGTCTGCTCGAGCATCATGAGCAGCAGCGACTCGTCCTCGACCAGAAAGGCTGTCTTGGGGCTCTCGATCATCCGGACGATCCTATACCGTCCCGGTGATCTCGCAGACCACTCCTTCGGGCGGATACTCGATCTTGATCGCGCCCTGGATGTCGCGGGCGAGGATGCGCGTCAGCATGAGCGTACCGAAGCCTTCGCGCTCCGGCCGCGCGACCTCCGGCCCTCCGCTCTCCCGCCAGACGAGGCGGAGCTCCCGGGTATCGGCGTCGAAGGACCAGCGCACGCTCACCGAGCCGGTCCGGACGAGGAGCGCGCCGTATTTCGCGGCATTCGTCGCAAGCTCGTGAAGCGCCATGGAGAAGACCTGCGAGCGCTGCGGGGTCAGCGGGACAAAGGGCCCCTCGCAGGCGAAGCGGTCGCCGCCTCCGCGTTCCTCGTCCTGCCGATAGGGTGCCAGCGCCATCTCCAGGACCGATTCGAGGTCCGTCTTCTCCCACTGGCTTTCGGTCAGGAGGTTGTGCAGGGCGGACAAGGCCTGAATGCGCGCGACGAAGTCGTCATGGCGCGATGCATCCCCATCTCGGCCGCGCAGGGAATGAACCGCGATGGCCTGGACGGTCTGGAGCGTGTTCTTGACGCGGTGGTTGAGTTCATCGGCGAGCAGCTGAAGCCGGGCGAGATGGGCCCGCTGTGTCGTGATGTCGACAGCCACGCCGGGAAAGCGGTCCGGCCCGCCATCGGCATCGCGGAAGCACTTGCCGCGCGCCAAAAGCCACGCCTCCTCGCCGTCGGCGGTGGTGACGCGATACTCTTCCTCGAATTCCTCTCCGCTCTCCACCGCCTCCGCGATGGCGGCTTCGACCCGCGGCCGATCCTCCTCGTGGATCGCAGCCAGGAAGGATGCGAGCGGCATCCCCTCTCCCGCCCTCCCCTTGTCGATGCCGAACATCCTGGCGAACCGCGCATCCGTCCGCATGGTATCGGCCTGGATGTCCCATTCCCATGTCCCGATCGCCCGCCCGGCCGCCAGAGCGAATTGCAGGCGGCGTTCTGTCTGGGTCAGCCGCTCGGCGGTGGCTTTCTCCTCTGCGATGGACCGCACCTCGATGATCGTGCCGATCGGGCGCCCCTCATCGTCTTCGAGCGGACTTGCGGTGTAGGCGACCGGATAGAAGCTTCCGTCCTTGTGAACGAAAACCTCCTCGCCCTGCTCCCGGTGCTTCTCCGGGAAAGCCCGGTCGATCGGGCATTCCTCGAGCGGGAAGGGCGAGCCGTCGGGCCGGGTGTGATGAAGGACGTCGTGCAGCGGGCGCCCCAAGGTCTCGGCCAGCGTGTAGCCGGTGAGGCGCTCGGCCGAGCCGTTCATGTAGATGCAGTGCTGCTGCTCATCCATGACGAACATGGCCAGGGTCGCGTTCTCGCAGAGCGCCTTCCAGAGGCGGATCTTGCCGTAATCGCCGAGCAGGTCCATCGCCCGCAGGCGCTCATTGGCATTCGCCTGCGTCTCTTCACCGGTGTCGTTCGCTCGCGTTTTGTCGAAACTCATGCCTAAGCCCGAGGGATCGGTTCGCGCGCTCTCTAACGCCCTGAAACACCGAAACCAAACGCTTTGACCGGCGCGGCCCCTCCACCAGGCGAGGCCGGGCGGGGCCCGCCAGGACTGCATGAGCGAACGGGGGCTTCCGTCCGGGCTTCGACGAGTTCGCGGGCGGACGCCACTGTCCGATGTTATCGCGGTAACACACCGCGCTCGAACTAGACTGTCGGATGGTACCGCCTCCCCGGTTCGAACGGGGGACCTCTTGATCCACAATCAAGCGCTCTAACCTACTGAGCTAAGGCGGCACGCCGCGAGGCCTTAGACCTCGCGGCTATGGGTTTCAAGCGCCGATCAGGTGCCCTGGCCGAGCTGCGCGATCTCTCGGCGGAGGTTCTCGATGCGGGTTTCGGTCGCGGGGTGCGTGCTGGCGAATTCCGCCGGACGCTCCTGATTGGCGCTCGCCTGCGCCATGCGCGTCCAGAATTCGAGCGCCTCGCTCGCATCATAGCCGGCCCGCGCCATATAGCGGACGCCGCCCGCATCGGCCTCGAGCTCGTGCTTGCGGCTGTAAGGCAGGATCAGGCCGTACATGGCCCCCACACCCAGGACCTGCGCCAGTTGCTGCGCGTTCTGCGAGCAGTCTGTACCGGCCCGCGGATTGTCGCCGCAGCGCGAACCGAGCGCGATCGACGTCCCCACGAGGCCGAGCTGGGCGAGAAGGTTCTGGCTCGATCGCTCGCCGGCGTGGTTGTACTCGACATGGGCAATCTCATGGCCGACGACCGCAGCGAGCTGCGCGTCGTTCTGCATGATGTCCATGATCCCGGTATGGATGCCGATCTTCTTGCCGGGCAGCGCGAAGGCGTTGAGCGTCGGATCCTCGAAGACGAGATATTCCCATTCCGCGGGATCTTCGCCGGAGGCGCGCAGAAGGCGCGGCGCGACGCGGTTCAGGCGCTCCGTATAGCGCGAATCGCGGCTGATCGTCTGCTGTTCCTTGATGTCCTGCCAGGCGGCGGAGCCGGCCTCGGCCATCGAATCCTCGCCCACGCCGAACATCAGCTGGTTGCGGCCGAGTTCTTCGTTATAGGCGCAGCCGGCTACGCCCAAGGATAGCGCGGCAGCAAGCGCCGCCGCCTTCACAGATCGTCTTCCGCCAGCCTTGGGATGCACGGGCGCCTCCTTGGTGTGTTCTCTTATAGTAACAATGGGAAGAGCGGGGAGTTCGCACAAGCTTTGGTAGGACCGTCGGCCGCAGCCGGGGAACGACCCGGCGGCACGGGGCGTTGCCACGCGAAGCCCAAAAGGAGCAATGCGTGTTTTCAGGACGGGTCCTGGCCACCTATCGAGCGGTCATTTCGAGCTACTGGTTCCTGCCCCTGACCCTGATCCTGGGCGGCGTCCTCCTCGCGATCGGCCTCACCCTGCTCGACCAGTTCGTCGGCGAGGGCCTCCTGCCCCAGGACCTCCTCCTGGGGCCGACCACGCCCGAAGGCGCCCGGACGCTCCTGAGCACGATCGGCGGCTCCATGCTGTCGGTCGCCGGCGTGGTGTTCTCGGTGACGCTGGCGACGATCGTCTTCGCCTCGGGGCAGTACGGCCCCCATGTCCTGCCGCAATATCAGCGCGACCGGCAGGCCCAGGCGACGCTGGGGCTCATGCTGGCGGCCTTCGCCTATTGCACGACGGCCCTCTTCACGGTGCAGGCGGGGGAGAAGGATTTCGTTCCCGCGCTCGCGATCCTCGGCGCCCTTGCCCTCGCCGCTGCCGCGATCGGCATGCTGATCGCCTTCATCGCGCACATGCTGGCGATGCTGCACATCTCCAACATCGTCGCCCGCATCGCCGAGCAGACGCTGCACCTCCTCGATGACGAGATGCCGCTCAACCCGCCGCGGGACGCCGCGGCGAGCGGGACCGGCCGGAAGACGGAGTTCCTCACCGGAGAGGGCGATCCCCTGCTCTGCGGGGAAGGCCGCGGCTATATCTCGACGATCGGAACCCAGAAGCTGGTCGAACTCGCCAAGGAGCACGATCTGCAGGCCGATATCCTCGTCCGCCCCGGCGATTTCGTGACGCCCCTCTCGGTCCTCGCGCGGCTCACCCCGGCCCTGCCCGATGAGGAAGCGCAGACGGCCCTGCGCCATGCCTTCGCCTGGGGACGGCGCCGCACGCCCGACGAGGACGTCGCCTTCACTCTCGACGAACTCTGCACCATCGCCTTCCGGGCGCTTTCTCCGGGCATCAACGATCCGTTCACGGCCACGGACGTGCTGCGCCACCTGACCGCCATCATCGAGCGGGCGAGCAGCGGCAAGTGCCGCCAGTCGATCCACTCCGACGAGGAGGGGGTGCCGCGCATCCGGCGGCCTGTCCTGAGCTTCGGAGACGTGGTGAGGCTCACCCTCGACCGGCTGGCGACCGACGCGGCCAGGAACCCCACGGTCGCGCCCATCATGCTGGAGGTCTATGACGACCTGCTCATCCGGCTCTCCGACGAGGATCACCGCGAGCGGCTGCTCCGCTCGGCGGAAACCTTCGCGAAGGCCTGCGCCGACCAGCTCTCGACCGAGGGAAAACGCCAGGACATCGCCGAAGCGATGGCGCGGCTGCGCCGGCGCGCCGCTTCGGAACGCGGCGCGGGCACGCTGCGGATCTCGAGGCTCGAGGAAGGAGTGGGTCCATGAGCACCGATCGCGACGCCCATGCCGAGGCCGAGCTGCATGCGCGCAAGGCGGGCCTGCGCTACTCGACCGACGAGGAGCCTGGCATTACCCGGGTCCGGCGCGGCAGGGGCTTTTCCTATCACGCTCCCGATGAGAGCCTGATCACGAGCGGGCCCCTGCGGGAGCGGTGCGAGGCGCTGGCCATTCCGCCGGCCTATACGGATGTGTGGATCTGCGCGGATGCCAATGGACACCTCCAGGCGACGGGCCGGGACAGCCGGTCGCGCAAGACCTATCGCTATCATGACGAATGGCGCCGCTTCCGCGACGAGCTGAAATTCGCGGAACTGGCCGATTTCGGAAACCATCTCGGCCGGGCCCGCGCCCGCAACGAGGAGGCGTGGCACACCCATGGCCTCAAGAAGAAACGCCTGCTGGCGGCGGTCTTCTACCTTCTCGACACGCACGCGCTGCGCGTGGGGAACGAGGCCTATGCCGAAGAGAATGAGAGCTTCGGCGCGACCACGCTGCGCCACGAACACCTCGAGGCGGACAGCTTCGTCTTCACGGCCAAGGGCGGGCGGGAAGTCCACCTGCCGCTGACGGACCGGCGCTTCACCCGCCTCGTCCACAAGCTGCACGACCTGCCCGGCCAGCCGCTCTTCCAGTACGAGCAGGACGGCGAGCTGCACCATCTGAACAGCGCCGATGTGAACGCCTATCTCGAAGAGGTCTTCGGCGAGGCGGTGACGGCCAAGCAGTTCCGCACATGGGCCGGCAGCCTCGCCGCCTTCGAGGCGGGCTTCTCGGAGGATGCGGGCATCGGCGACGTCGTGGAGGCCGCCGCCGAGCGGCTTCGCAACACGACCGCCGTGGCCCGCAAGGCCTATGTCCACCCGGCCATCATCGAGGCGGTCAGGGAGGAGCGGCTGGTCGGCGAGATCCGGACGCTCCGGCCGAAGATCAGCGCGCGCAAGAAGCTCTCGCGCAACGAGACGCTCTTCCTGCGCTGGCTCGACGAATTCGCCTGATCCTCAGCCCGCCGGTTCCGCCACGGTGTCGGCGGCATGCGCGCCCCGCTCGCCCATGGGCTGGGCGGGACCGGTCGTGGTGTCGCGGCGGGTCTGACGCTCGAGTTCGCAGTTCACCTCGGCGCCCAGAAGCGTCGCGAAGGCGGTCAAATAGAGCCACATCAGGAGGATGACGACAGCGCCCATCGCGCCATAGGTGGCGTTGTAGGATGCGAAATTCGCGACATAGACGGTGAACAGGGCCGACCCGGCGATCCAGAGGATCACGGCGACCAGAGCGCCGCCGCTCGCCCATTCCCAGCGGGCGTCCTCCCGCGCGGGGCCGAAGCGGTAGAGCACGCCGAAGCCGAAAAAGGCACCGCCGATCAGGACCAGCCACTGCACCACGACGGCGAGGACATTCGCATAGGCGGGCAGGCCGAGGCTGCCCAGCGCCGCCGGCAGAGCGATCACCAGAAGACAGCCCATGACGATGCCGACGATCGCGGTGATGGTGAGGGTGATATTGACTAGCGTCTGACGCAGGAAGCCGCGCTGATCATCCTCGTCATAGGCGATGTTCATGCCTTCGGTCAGCGATTTCACGCCCTTCGATGCGCTGAAGACCGCCAGGAGGATGCCGATGATGGCACCGACCGCGGCGCCGGTATCCTCGCTTGCCGCATCGGCCGCCTGAGCGTGGATGATCTCGGCGGCCTCGGACGGCATGGTCGAGGTGAAACCGTCGATCTGCTGCACGATCTGGTCGGGATCGGCCACCAGTCCCCAGATCGAGACCCCGGCGCCGATCGCCGGGAACAGGGCGAGAAGCGCGTAGAAGGCGCATCCGGCCGCGACGAGCCCGATATGGTCCCGGCCCATCTCCTTGCGGACGCGGCCGAAGACCGAGATCCAGCCCCGGGCCGGAATCTGCCACGGTTTGCGCGCGCGCTGGCCCCTGTCCGATCCTGCCATGCCGGCGTCCTCCCGCTCTGTCACTGCCTCATGCGGCAACGAACGCCTCGGCGCCGGTCAATGTTCCTTCTTGGGCCCCACATGGCTGGCCAGGCGCCCGCCATCGACGAACAGCGTCTGTCCCGTGATGAAGGAGGCTTCTCCCGCCGCGAGAAAATGCACGGCGCCCGCCGCCTCCTCCGGCTCGCCCCGGCGGGCGAGCGGCGTCGCGGCGATGGCGTCCTTCTTTTCCTGGCTGGTGACGATCTCCGTCTCCTCGAGTTCCTCCTTGATGGCCGCGACACCGACGGCATTGGCGCGCGCGCCATAGGGGGACAGCGTCATCGCCACCGCGCGCGTCATCTGCAGGATGCCCCCCTGGCTCGCCGCGAAGAGCGCGTGATCCGCGCTCGCGGTCACCGCCTCGGTCGAGACCACGTTGACGATGGCGCCGGAGCGGGCGGTATCGACGCCGCCATCGGTCACCGCGCCAGCCTGCCGGATGATCTGCTTGGCGACCGCGCGGTTGAGAAGGAAGGCCGCCCGAAGGTTCCGGTCCAGCACGCGGTCGAAATCCTCATTCGTCGTCTCGAGGAAGGGGGCCGCGTAGAAATGGCTCGCGCAGTGGGCGAGCACGTTGACCTCGCCATAGACGTCGAGCGCCTCGGCCAGGATGTTGTGCACGTCGAGCTTCTTGTGCAGGTCCGCTTCGATGAAGGACGCGGTGCCGCCCGCCTCTTCGATCTCGATCCGGAGCGCGTCGCCCTTGGCCGCGCTTTCGTCGGTGAGGATGAGCTTATCGTGGGAGCGGGCGAAGCGGAGCGCCACTGCGCGCCCTATGCCGCCGCCGGCTCCCGTCACGATCACCGATCTGCCGGCCATGTCTCTACCTCGCCTGCCTTTTTTGGGGCCCGTCCGGGATATCGATCCCGGACGAGCCGAACGCATGGGCCTTAGCTCGACAATCGCTTGGTCTGAAGGGTCTGTATCTCGTCCTTGATGGCGAGCTTCCGTCTCTTGATGTCGTGCACCTTCTTGTCGTCGAAGGCGGGATGACGCAGCTCCTCGTGCAGCGCGGACTCGAGCTCCTGGTGGCGGCGGCCGAGGGTATCCAGACGAGCGTCTATCGACATGAAGAGTCTCCTTTCGAGTGACGCCTGACAGATGACCATTTTCTTCGCCGTCCTGTCACGAACTGATGGCGGTTCCGCCTGAAACCGTGATTCGGAGCTCAGGCCGCATGCCCCGCAGCCGCGGGCTGTTGCGCCGCTTTCCGTTCCGCCGCCGGAGCGCTAGATGGGCAGGGTGAGCGAACAGATCTCGGCGTCCGCGCCTCGGCAAGCCGGGGTTCAGCTTCACGACAGGTTCTGGACCTGGTCGACCGCGCTGCTGCGCGACGCCGAAGCGCGCCGGGTCTCCCTCGCCCTGCAGGATCGCTACTCGATCAACGCCAATGTCGCGCTCTGGTGCGTCTGGACCGCCCATTCCGGTTATGTGCTCGAGGAGGAGGAGGCCAGGCGCATCCTCGACCATATCGAGCCGATGGACGCCTATGTCGTGCGCAGGCTGCGGGAGGTCCGCCGCTATCTCTCCGCGCCCCACCCCGGCTATCCGCTCGTAGAGCTGGTGAGGCTCCGGCGGGAAACCTATGAAGCGGAACTCGCCGGAGAGCGGCTGGTCCAGCTCCGCCTCGAAGCGGCGACCCGCATGCTCGCCGGGCCGCCGGGCCTGCGCGGCGGCGCGGAAGCCGGGCACGAGGCGCGGCGGCTGTTCTCCATAAGCCGCGCCCACCTTGAAATGCCGGTCGTCTTGGCCGATGACCTTGGCCCGGAGAGCCCGGTCGCGCTGTTCGAGACGCTTCTCGATCGAGCACGGTCCACCCGTTCTGGCCCGCAAACGCTCGCGCAGGATGCCGAATGACCGATGACGATACCCCGAAGCTGAAAGCGATCGACGGCGATGGCCGGAACCCGGCCGACGATTCGCCTCCCGCGTCGGACGAGGTCGAAGCGGCCAATGACGAGGCGATCCGCATGAAGATCGCCCAGCTCGAGGAGGAGCATCGCGATCTCGATCAGGCCATCACGACGATGGAAGAGCGGATGCCCTATGACCGCCTCACGATCCAGCGCCTCAAGAAACGCAAGCTCGCGCTGAAGGATCAGATCACGGCTCTTCACGAAGAGATCCTGCCGGACATCATCGCATGAGAACCGCTCTCGCCGCGCTTTTCGGGCTTGTCGTCGCCATCGCGCCGGCTGCCGCGCAGGACGATCAGGAGGCGGCGCAGTTCGCGCGGATCCAGACGTCGATGGGCGATATCGACGTGGCGCTCGAACGGGAGGCCGCTCCCGTCACGACCGAGAACTTTCTCGAATACGCCACCAGCGGCTATTACGACCGGCTGATCTTCCACAGGGTCATTCCGGACACGCTCATCCAGGGCGGCGGCTTCAGCGCGCAGTTCTATGAGCGGGCGACGCGGGATCCGATCGTCAACGAAGCGTCGAACGGGCTCAGGAACGAGCGCGGCACGATCGCCATGGCGCGCTATAGCGACCCCGACAGCGCGACGAGCCAGTTCTTCGTCAACCTGCGCGACAATCCCGATCTCGACCGGACCGGCGACACCTACGACATGGATGCGGGCTACACCGTCTTCGGCCATGTCGTCGCGGGCATGGCGGTCGCAGACGCGATCGGAGCAGTGGAAACGGGTCCCGGCCCCGCGGGCACGGGCCTCGATGCCGAAGTGCCGGTCGAGCCGGTCCTCATCCTGCGCATCGACCCCATCGCCGAGGACGAAGTCGGCGCGACGCAGGACAGCGCAGAGCGGGAAGACGGCTAGTCCGGCTCCCGCGCGCTTTCGTCCGCCGCGCCCGGGATGGCGTAGCCGTCGGACAGCCAGCGATTGAGATCCACGTCCGCGCAGCGGCGC
Organism: Parvularcula oceani; assembly: GCF_000733125.1. GTDB lineage: Bacteria > Pseudomonadota > Alphaproteobacteria > Caulobacterales > Parvularculaceae > Parvularcula > Parvularcula oceani. The sequence continues at coordinate 28,935 of NZ_JPHU01000003.1, forward strand.
GAGCAGAAGGGCGCATAGGCCTTCTCGCTCGGCTTCTTGCAGATCGGGCAGCGGGGACCTGACTTTCGCGCGTCAGCGGACATGCGGCTCCTCGGATGACGTTGCGGAGAGGGTGAAGCGGGCGCCGTAGCGGGCGCGCAGCGCCTCTGCCGCTTCTCCTTCAAGATGGGGAAGCGCCCGCTCCGGGCAAGACAAAGTGCACGAGCCGGACCTGTCGGCGAGAAGGCGCGCTTCGAGCAGCCGGTAGCTGCGGGCGGCGAGCACGTCGGCCCTCAGGCGGCGGCCCGGCAGTACGCTCCCCTCGCCGGGCTCGGTCAGGCGTTCGAGAAGGCCCGGCACCGGGCGCGGCGCGATGACCACGCAGATCCCCTCCCCCGTCACCGCCGGAATGCTGACGCGGCCGAGCGGCGAAAGCGCCTTTGTCAGGCGGTCGCGCAGGATCTTCGGCGAAGGGGCGGCGCGGCGCGGAAGGTCGATCACGATCTGCCCCCCAAGCGAGCGCAGCGCCCCCTGCCGCCCGAGCACGGGCAGGAGAGCCGCAAAGGCCCGCTCCGCCGCGCCCTTCGCCGAGCGTCCCTCCTGGCGGCCGAGATCGACATCGATGGCGGTCAGCGCCTCGGCCTCGTCGAAGACGAGCCGTCCGCCGCCCGGCAGCGGAACGATCCGCCAGAGCGCCTCCTCCTCCGCCTCGTCCAGCACGGCCCGCAGGGCAGCGGGTTCGGCAAGCGCGACCCGGTCCGCTTCGGGGCCGAGGGCCTCGCGGAGCGCGGCGGCCGCATCGGCATCCGTCACGTGGATCTCCTCGATCTCCCGCGTCAGAAGGCCCGTCACCGCGCGGATGAGCGGCGCCGGCACGGAACGCGGGCCAGCCTCGCCCTCCGCGAAGGCTTCGCCCGCCAGACGCAGCGCATCCTCCTCGCCGTCTTCGGGCGCCCCGATCGGCCCCGGCGCGCAGGCGAGCTCGCCATCCCTTCGCCGCACGGTCGCAAGGGGAAGCCGCAGGGCGGGATTCGCGACCAGCTGCGCCGCCTTGTCGCCGATGGCCTCGCGCCGGATGCCGACGGTCAGCGAGGCGCCGAGCGGCGGCATTGCGCGGCCTTCGGCGGGAAGAAAGCCCTGCGCGCTTCCCAGATCGACGAAGACGCCGCCGAGGCGGTTATCCTTCGAGTGGACCCTGCCCTGGTAGAGCGCGCCGAGGCGAGGCTCTACCCGCTGCGGATATTCGTGATGCAGCCGGACGACGCGGTCCTCTTCGAGCAGGCCGATGCGCAGCTCCAGAGGGGTTCGATCGACGAGAAGAACGCTCACGAGGCACCGCCTGTCACATAGCCGCTCGCCCGCAGGAGGTTCGCCGTCTCGTAGAGCGGCAGGCCGACGACGCCCGGATAAGAACCGATGATGGAGGGGATGAAGGCGGCGAAAGCGCCTTGGATGGCATAGCCGCCGGCCTTGCCGTGCCATTCGCCCGAAGCGAGATAGCCCGCGATCTCGGCATCGCTCAGCCGCTTGACCTTCACCCGCGTTTCCACCCGGCGCGTCCGCTCGACGCCGTCCGCGCCGAGAACGGCCAGCCCCGTATGCACGCGGTGCGACCGGCCGGAAAGAAGGCGCAGGCAGCGTTCCGCCGTCGCCTCGTCCTCGGCCTTGGGGAGGATGCGCCGTCCGGCCGCGACGACGGTGTCCGAGGCGAGTATGATCGCCCCTTCATGACGCGGCGCGACCGCCCTCGCCTTCTCGGCGGCGAGGCGCACCGCCAGCGGCGCCGGCAGTTCGCCGTCGCGCTCGGTCTCGTCGATGTCGGCTGGGTCGATGGCCTCGGGCGTGACGCCGATCTGCGCGAGAAGGTCGCGGCGGCGCGGCGAGGCGCTGGCGAGGATCAGCGGCGGACGCGTCATGACGGACACCCCGCCCCGCCTCTACTTGAAGCGATAGGTGATCCGGCCCTTGGTCAAATCATAGGGCGTCATTTCCACGAGGACCTTGTCCCCTGCCAGGACGCGGATGCGGTTCTTGCGCATCTTGCCGGCGGTGTGGGCGATGATCTCGTGGTCGTTCTCGAGTTTCACGCGAAAGGTCGCGTTCGGCAGAAGTTCTTCCACCGTACCGGAAAACTCGAGCAGCTCTTCCTTGGCCATGCGAATCCTGTGTGACGCAAGCGCGGCATCTGGGGCGAAAGCCGCGATTCGTCAACCGCTAGCGGCGGGAGAAATGGATTGTGCAGGCTTCGCCGCGCCTTCGGAACCCGAAGCCCTGCCGCGGCGTTCCGCATCGACCTGCCGAAGGAGTGTCCGGTTTGATCGATCTTCTGTCCAACCCCGCCGCCTGGGCCGCGCTCGCGACCCTGATCGTGATGGAAGTCGTCCTGGGGATCGACAACCTCATCTTCATCTCGGTCCTCACCAACAAGCTGCCCGAAGCGCAGCGGAGCCGGGTGCGGCGGATCGGCATTGCCGGGGCGCTCGTCCTGCGCCTCGCGCTCCTGTCGCTGATCACCGTGATCGTCCAGCTGACCGATCCGCTCTTCGAGGCGTTCGGGCATGGCTTCTCGGTGCGCGACCTCATCCTGATCGCGGGCGGCCTGTTCCTCGTCTGGAAGGCGACGCGGGAGATCCACGAGACCATGGACCCGGATGTCGATCATGCAGGCGGCGTGGCCGACAAGGGCACCCGGGCCGCCGGCGCCGTGATCGTGCAGATCCTGCTCCTCGACATGGTCTTCTCGATCGACTCGATCCTCACCGCCATCGGCATGACCGATTTCGTGCCGGTGATGTTCGTGGCCGTGATCGTCGCTGTCGCCGTCATGCTCTTCGCGGCAGATCCCTTGGGCGATTTCATCGCCAGGAACCCGACCGTCGTAATGCTGGCGCTGGGCTTCCTCCTGCTGATCGGCACGACGCTGATGGCGGACGGGTTCGGCTTCCATGTGCCCAAGGGGTATATCTATGCCGCCATGGCGTTCTCGGCCTTCGTGGAGATGCTCAACATCTTCGCCCGCAGGCGGCGCGAGAAGCGGGGCGCTGAGGCTCCCGCTTGACCGGGCCCCGCGCGGAGACTCCACTCCCTGCATTCATTCGGGAGAGAGACCATGAGCGTAGCCCGCGTCACCGACATCATCGCCGCCTCGCCGAACAGCTTCGACGAGGCGGTTAAGCTCGGCATCGAGAGAGCGAACAAGACGCTCAAGAACGTCCAGGGCGCCTGGGTCCAGGACATGAAGGTCGAATGCGACGGCAATGGCGGGATCAAGGAGTACCGGGTCGCCATGAAGGTGACCTTCGTCCTGGCGGAGTAGACCACCTTACCGAACCGTCGGCTGCCGCGCACTGGCGCCGGACGCGCGGCGCGGGCTAGCCTCGCGCTGCCGCCAGTCCGGGACCTCCATGATCCGCCTCATCCTTCCAAGCGCCACGCTGCTTGCTCTTCTCGCCTGCGCATCCTGCGCCAACACGCATCGCATGACCTGCGAGATCGCGGAGAGCCAAGACCGGTATTCCGGTCACAGCTATGCGGGAAACACGCTGGTGGGCGATGAGCGACGCGATTGCGAGCGGAGAGCCGACGCCGCCAGGTCGAGCGAGACGGAGATAGAGTCCGGCTTCTCCCGCTTCAAGCGCGAGCGGGAGGCCGGCGAGGCTCAATAGGTCGAGAGGACGTCGACCGCGCGCTGGGCCTCGAGCTGCTGCTCGGGGCTCAAATCCGCAGATAGCGCTTTCTGGGCGGCCTGCTTCTGGGCGCCGAGGACATCGCCCTTGAGCTCGTCCTCGGGAATCGCCGTCTCGGCCAGCACGGTCAGACCGTCCGGAGAGACATCCGCGAAGCCGCCGCGGACATAGAGCTTCCGCTCGCGGCTGCCGTCGCGGATGGTCAGCATGCCGGGGCTGAGCGTCGACATGAGCGGGCTGTGTCCCGCCTGGACCTCGAACACGCCTTCGGTGCCCGGGATCGAGACGGAATCCGCTTCGCCCGAGAACAGCTCGCGCTCGGGAGAGACGAGAGAGAAGGAAAGCTTGGGCATCGCGTCGTCGCCTTGCTGCGTGCGGAGGCACGCTCCGCGTCATCATGCTTGCCGCCGCTAAGGACGGCTGGGCCGCAGCGGCATTTTCGCCGCCGCGGCCTGTCGTGAAGAAAAGCGGGCTTAAGCCGCTTCGGCCATCTTCTCGGCCTTGGCGATGGCATCGTCGATGCCGCCGACCAGGTAGAAGGCCTGCTCGGGCAGGTGGTCGTACTCGCCCGCGATCAGGGCCTTGAAGCCCTTCACGGTCTCTTCGAGCGGCACCTGAATACCCGGGCTGCCGGTGAAGACCTCGGCAACGTCGAAGGGCTGCGACAGGAAGCGCTCGACCTTCCGCGCGCGGGAGACCGTCAGCTTGTCCTCTTCGGACAGCTCATCCATGCCGAGAATGGCGATGATGTCCTGCAGCGACTTGTAGCGCTGGAGGATCTGCTGAACGCCGCGCGCCACGTTGTAGTGCTCTTCGCCGACGATGCGCGGATCGAGGATCCGGCTCGTGGAATCGAGCGGGTCGACGGCCGGATAGATGCCCTTCTCGGCGATCGAGCGGTTCAGAACCGTCGTCGCGTCGAGGTGGGCGAAGGTCGTCGCCGGCGCGGGGTCTGTCAGGTCGTCGGCCGGCACATAGACGGCCTGGACCGAGGTGATCGAGCCCTTGGTGGTCGTCGTGATCCGCTCCTGCATCGCGCCCATGTCGGTGGACAGGGTCGGCTGATAGCCCACGGCCGAGGGGATGCGGCCGAGAAGCGCCGACACCTCGGAGCCCGCCTGCGTGAAGCGGAAGATGTTGTCGACGAAGAAGAGGACGTCCTGGCCCTGGTCGCGGAAATGCTCGGCGACGGTCAGGCCGGTCAGCGCGACGCGGGCGCGGGCGCCCGGCGGCTCGTTCATCTGGCCGTAGATGAGGGAGGCTTTCGAGCCTTCGGCCGAGCCGTTGTTCTTGCTCGGGTCCTTGTTCACGTTGGACTCGATCATTTCCCAGTAGAGGTCGTTGCCCTCACGGGTCCGCTCGCCGACGCCGGCGAAGACCGAGTAGCCGCCATGCACCTTGGCGATGTTGTTGATCAGTTCCTGGATGAGAACCGTCTTGCCGACACCGGCGCCGCCGAACAGGCCGATCTTGCCGCCCCGGGCGTAGGGGCAGAGAAGGTCGATGACCTTGATGCCGGTCGCCAGCACTTCGGCCTCGGTCGACTGCTCGACGAAGGGCGGCGCGGAGGCGTGGATCGGGCGGCGGATATCCGAGGGGATCGGGCCCAGCTCGTCCACCGGCTCGCCGATGACGTTCATGATGCGGCCGAGCGTGCCCTCGCCCACGGGGACCTGGATGGCCTCGCCCGTATCGGTCACGGCCTGGCCGCGGATGAGGCCTTCGGTCGAGTCCATCGCGATGGTGCGCACCGTGTTCTCGCCGAGGTGCTGGGCGACCTCGAGGACGAGGCGGTTGCCGTGATTGTCGGTTTCGAGCGCGCTCAAGATCGACGGCAGGTGGTCGTCGAACTCGACGTCCACGACCGCCCCGATCACCTGCGCGATGCGTCCCTGTGCCATGCTTTCGGTCCCTTTCGTTCGGTCGAGCGTCTAGACGCTCTCGGCGCCGGCGATGATTTCCACCAGCTCCGTCGTGATCTGCGCCTGGCGAGCGCGGTTGTAGGATAGGTTCAGGCTGTCGATGAGATCGCCCGCATTGCGCGTGGCGTTGTCCATCGCCGTCATGCGCGCGCCCTCTTCGGAGGCCGCGTTCTCGAGCAGGGCGCGGAAGACCTGCACCGCCACGTAGCGCGGCAGCAGGGTTTCGAGAATCGCTTCCTCGTCCGGCTCGTATTCGTAAGGCGCCTTGGGCGCCGATGCGTCGGCCCGCTCGGGGGGGCTCGCCGGCAGGATCTGCGTCGCCGTCGGCACCTGCGAGATGACCGACTGGTAGCGGGCATAGAAGATCGTCGCCACGTCGAAGGCGCCGTCCTCGTAGAGGGTCAGGAGGCGGTCGGCGATGCCCTTGGCCTGCTCGAAGGTGACCCGCTTTTCCTCGGAGGTGTCGAAGCGCTCGAGGATCAGATCGCCATAGAGGCGCTTGAGCTGGTCATAGCCCTTCTTGCCGACCAGGAAGAGCTTGACCTCCTTGCCCTGGCTCTGAAGCTCGACGATCCGCTCGCGCGCCTGGCGCACGATGGAGGAGTTGAAGCCGCCGCAGAGGCCGCGATCGGCCGTGGCGACGACGAGGAGATGCGTGCGCTGCGAGCCGGTCCCGGTCAAAAGCTTCGGTCCCGGCGCGCCCGGCGTCATGCCGGCGGCGAGGTTCGACAGCACGGTCTCGATGCGATCGGCATAGGGCCGCGCAGCCGTCGCTGCCTCTTCGGCCCGGCGCAGCTTCGCCGCCGCGACCATCTGCATGGCCTTGGTGATCTTCTGCGTGGATTTGACCGAACCGATGCGGTCCTTGAGGTCTTTGAGGCTAGGCACAGCAATTCGCCCTTTGATGTCTTCGAACCGGCCCGGAGCGCCTCACAGCGCTCCCGCCCCGGCCGGTGGCCGATCCGGAGGACGGCTCTGCCGCCCTCCGACCGGTCGTTATGCGAAGCTCTTCACGAACTCGTCGAGGATCTTCGTCAGCTTGGCGTCGGTCTCGTCCGAGAGCTTCTTCTCGGTGCGGATCGTCGTCAGCAGATCGGCATGCTTGGCGTGCATGTGGCGGAGGAATTCGGCCTCGAACTCCTGCACCTTTGACGTCTCGACCTTGTCGAGATAGCCGCGCGTGCCGGCGAAGAGGACGACCACCTGCTCCTCGACCAGCAGCGGCGAGTATTGCGGCTGCTTGAGGAGCTCGGTCATGCGGGCGCCGCGGTTCAGCGTCGCCTGCGTGGCCGGGTCGAGGTCGGAGCCGAACTGGGCGAAGGCCGCAAGCTCGCGGTACTGGGCGAGGTCGCCTTTGATCTTGCCCGCGACCTGCTTCATCGCCTTGATCTGCGCGGCCGAGCCGACGCGCGACACCGACAGGCCGACATTCACGGCCGGGCGGATGCCCTGATTGAAGAGGTCGGTCTCGAGGAAGATCTGGCCGTCCGTGATCGAAATCACGTTGGTCGGAATATAGGCGGACACGTCGTTCGCCTGCGTCTCGATGATCGGCAGCGCCGTCAGCGAGCCCGAACCATGATCCTCGTTCAGCTTCGCCGCGCGCTCGAGCAGGCGGGAGTGCAGGTAGAAGACATCGCCCGGATAGGCTTCGCGTCCCGGCGGACGGCGCAGGAGGAGCGACATCTGGCGATAGGCCACGGCCTGCTTGGACAGGTCGTCATAGACGATCGTGGCATGCATGCCGTTGTCGCGGAAATACTCGCCCATGGCGCAACCGGCGAAGGGCGCGATGAACTGGAGCGGCGCAGGCTCGGAGGCCGTGGCGGCGACGACGATCGTATAGTCGAGCGCGCCATTGTCCTCGAGCGTCTTGACGATCTGGGCGACCGTCGAGCGCTTCTGGCCGATGGCGACATAGATGCAGAACATCTTGCCCTTGTCGTCCGCCGCGGCGGCATTGGGCTCGCGCTGGTTCAGCATGGCGTCGACGCAGATCGCGGACTTGCCGGTCTGGCGGTCGCCGATGACGAGTTCCCGCTGGCCGCGGCCGATCGGGATCATGGCGTCGATCGACTTGATGCCGGTCTGGACGGGCTCGTGCACGGATTTCCGCGGCAGGATGCCCGGCGCCTTCACGTCGACGAGGCGGCGCTCGGTCGATTCGATCGGGCCCTTGCCGTCGATCGGATTGCCCAGCGGGTCGACGACGCGGCCCAGAAGGCCCTTGCCGACGGGGACGTCCACGATGGCGCCGGTCCGCTTGACCGTCTGGCCTTCCTTGATGCCGGTGTCGTCGCCGAAGATGACGACGCCCACATTGTCGGCTTCGAGGTTCAGCGCCATGCCGCGCACGCCGCCTTCGAACTCGACCATCTCGCCGGCCTGGACATTGTCGAGACCATAGACGCGCGCGATGCCGTCACCGACGGACAGCACCTGCCCGATCTCGGAGACTTCGGCCTCCTTGCCGAAGTCCTTGATCTGCTGCTTGAGGATCGAGCTGATCTCAGCGGCGTTCAGTTCCATGACTTATGCCTCTTTCAGTCGGCCATGCAGCCGGCTCAGTTTGGTACGCAGGGAAGAATCCATCATCCGGCTGCCGACCTTGACGATAAGGCCGCCCAGAAGAGACGGATCGGTCTTCGTTTCGAGATTCACGGCCTTGCCGACGGCCGCTTCGATCTGTGCGCGCAGCGCCGTGGTCTGATCGGCGCTGAGCGGATGGGCGGAGACGGCCTCGGCCGAGACTTCGCCCCGGCTCTTGGCAGCCTGATCGAGGAAGGCGCGTGCAATGCCGTCGAGCGCGAACAGGCGGCCATTGCGGGCAAGAAGCCCGACCAGGTTCTGGGTCAGCGCATGCGCGCCCATCTTGTCAAGGACGGCCTTCATGCCGCGCGTCTTCTCGTCGGCATCGAAGACGGGGGATGCGACAAGACGCCGCAGGTCATCGGACTGCGAGAGCGCGCCGCGCAGGCCGCGCATGTCGCTTTCGAGCGCAGGGACGACATCCTGCTCCTTGGCGAGGTCGAAGAAGGCGCTGGCGTAACGCTGTGCGACTTCGGACCGGTCGTCGGACATGGAAAGCTCCCGGTTGGCGGGGGCGCGGGGCGGACCCGGCGACGGATGGAATTGAGCGAACGGCGCGAGGGCGCCGGATATCGGCGGGCGGGTAGCACACGGGTTTGCCCCGCGCAACGCGCGCGCTGCCTGCTGGAGACGGGTTTTGCGCGTTAGTTCCCGGGCGGCGACAATGTCCGTTCGAAGAGGCGCCTGAGCGCGGGCGGAAGGCGGCGCGGGCGCCCCTCCATCGTCATGCAGGCGACCGTCACCTCGCCGGCCGCCAGCACCTCTTCGCCCCGCAGCACCGCCTGGCCAAAGACCATGCGCGCGCCCCGCACCTCCGAGAGGGTCGTGCGCACCGTGAGGAGATCGTCGATTCGCGCCGGGCGCATGTAGTCCATGGAGAGGCTCCGCACGGTGAAGGCGAGCGGCTCGTCGGCCTCCAGCATCTCCGCATGGCTGCCGCCGGCGGCGCGCATGGCCTCGGTCCGCCCCCGCTCGAAGAAGCGTAAGTAGTTGGCGTGATAGACGACGCCGGAGAAGTCGGTGTCCTCGTAATAGACGCGCACCTGGAGTTCATGCGTCATTCGAACAGGCTCCCCGCCCGCTGCGGCACGGCGAGGCCGATATGCCGGTAGGCCCTGTCGGTGAGCATCCGCCCGCGCGGCGTGCGCTGGATCAGGCCCTGCTGGAGCAAGAAGGGCTCGATCACATCCTCGACCGCGTCGCGGGCTTCGGCAAGGCTCGCGGCAATGGTCTCGACGCCGACCGGACCCCCGCCGAAATCCTCCGCGATCTTGGTCAGATAGCGCCGGTCCAGCGTCTCGAGCCCGAGCGCGTCGACATCGAGGCGCCGAAGCGCCTTGTCCGCCACCGCCGCGGTGATCGGCAGCGTGTCCTCGACCGCCGCCACGTCGCGCACCCGGCGCAGAAGGCGGCCCGCGACGCGCGGCGTGCCGCGCGAGCGGCGGGCGATCTCTCTCGCCCCGTCCTCCTCGATCGGCACGTCGAGCTTGCCCGCCCCGCGCGAGACGATCCGCATCAGCTCTTCTTCGGTATAGAAGTCGAGCCGGAGGGGAATGCCGAAGCGGTCGAGAAGCGGCTTTGTCAGGAGGCCAGAGCGCGTGGTCGCCCCAATCAGGGTGAAGCGCGGCAGGTCGATCTTCACCGACCGCGCAGACGGCCCCTCCCCGATCAGGATGTCGAGGGAATAGTCCTCCATCGCAGGATAAAGCACCTCCTCCACCGTCGGGGTCAGGCGGTGGATCTCGTCGATGAAGAGGACGTCGCGCGGCTCGAGATTGGTGAGGAGCGCTGCGAGGTCGCCCGCCTTGGAGATGATCGGCCCCGAGGTCTGGCGGAAGCCGACGCCGAGCTCGTTCGCGACGATCTGCGCCAGCGTCGTCTTGCCGAGGCCGGGCGGCCCCGAGAGCAGGACATGGTCCATCGCCTCGTCCCGCTGGCGCGCGGCCTGCACGAAAACCGAAAGGTTGTCCTTGGCCTTGGCCTGGCCGGTGAAGTCAGCCAGCGAGCGCGGGCGCAGCGCGGCATCGGCGTCCTCGGCGTTCGCCGCGCCGCTGGTGATTCGGGTCTCGCTCATTTCGAAAGCCCCTTGAGCGCGGCGGTGATCAGCGCTTCGAGGCCCTGATCGGCCGCATCCTGCGCCGCGATGACGGCTTCGCGGGCGAGGCTGTCATCGAAGCCCAGCCCGATCAACGCGGTGACGGCGTCGGCCTTGATACCCGCCCCCGGCGATGCGCCGTCCTGCGCGGGCTCGCCGTCCAGCCGCTCGGCGAGATCGGCGTGCGGCACGCTCATCGCGATGCCGGCCGTCTTGTCCTTGAGTTCGGTGACGATCCTCTGGGCGAGTTTCGGCCCCACCCCCTGTGCGCGCGCCACGGCCGCCTTGTCCCCGACCGCGATGGCGTCGAGAAGGCCCGCCGGGCTCAGAACCTGGAGGATCGACAGCGCCGCCTTGGCCCCGACGCCCTGCACGGTCTGAAGCAGGCGGAAGCAGCGCCGCTCCGCCTCGGTCTCGAAGCCGACAAGGCGGATATAGGTCTCGGCGACCAGCGTCTCGATCGCGAGCGCCGCAGGCTCGCCCGGCGACAGGCGCATCAGGAGGCGCGGCGTGCCGGACACCTCGTAGCCGACGCCGCCCGCCACGATGATGGCGCTGTCCTCGGCCACGCTGAGGACCCTGCCCGACAGATGTCCGATCACGATGCGGCCTCCATCCTCACGGCGGTCTGGGCATGGCTCGCATGGCAGATCGCGATGGCGAGCGCATCGGCGGCATCGGCGCTGTCGAGCCTCGCGCCGGGCAGGAGGCGGCTGACCATGGCCGCGACCTGCGTCTTGTCCGCCCGCCCCGTGCCGACGACGGATTTCTTGATCCGCGTCGCGGTATATTCGGCGACCGGCAGCCCTGCGCGCGCGGGCACGAGGACGCAGACGCCTCGCGCCTGGCCGAGCTTGAGAGCGGAGCGCGCGCCGGCGTTCACCACCGTCTCCTCGACGGCGGCCGCCTGCGGCGCGTAGGCGGCGAGAACCTCTTCGAGACCTTCTGCGAGAGCGGCGAGCCGGCTCGGCAGATCGCCGCTCTGCGGCGGCTTGACGACGCCGCAGGCGACGAAACGCAGGCGCGAGCCGAGAGAGTCCAGAACGCCCCACCCGGCATGGCGAAGGCCGGGATCGATTCCCAGGATACGGAAATTGTGCTGCATCGGCGCGTTAAAGCAGGTCTCTGGGGCAGCCGGTAGCCTTGCCGGGCCTGTTCACCATCGCAGGCCGCCGCTGCGGCGCTCTTCTCGGGCGGGCGGCGCTTCCCGCTCCGGCGCGGCCTCCGCCACCCGCTCTTCCCTTTGCGGCTCCGGCGGCTTCCGCGCGGCCGCGAGCGCCGCGATCTGCGCGGCCAGCTGATCGCGCAGGAGCCTGCGTTCGGCGACGATCTCGGGCAGCTCGCCCCCGGCCGCCGCCAGAGCCCGCTCCGCCCAGAGGAGCGCAGCGTGATAGTCAGGAGCGCCGTCCAGGCCGTCGGCGATGGCGGCGGCGTAGTAGAACATGGCCTCGCCTTCGCCGTCATCCGCCGCGGCGCGGAACCATCGCAGGGCCTCGCGGTCCGATTGCGGCACGCCCCTGCCATTGAGGTGCAGGAGCGCCAGGGAGAGCTTCGCCCGGGGCAGTCCCGCCTCCGCGGCCGCGTTCATCCACACCACCGCCTCTTCGAGATCGGGCGGCCCCGGCAGGCGCTCGGCTTCGAGCAGCAGGGCGAGATCGTACTGGCTCTCCGCATGGCCCGCCCTCGCCGCCGCCCGGAACCAGCGCGCCGCCTCCTGCGGGTCGCGGGGACGCCCCTTTCCCCGAAGATAGAGCGAGCCGAGCTGGTGCTGCGCATCGGCATGCCCCGCCTGCGCCGCCCGCTCATAGAGATCCGCGGCCCGTCCGAGGTCCTGCGGCACGTGCTGGCCTTCGGCATGCATCAGGCCGAGCATGTAGAGCGCCTTGACGTGTCCCTGCGCCGCCGCGCGGTCGAACCAGCCATAGGCGCGCTGCCAGTCGAGGCGCACGCCCTGCCCGGTATAGGCGAGCTGGCCGAGGGCATGCTGCGCATCGGGTTGCCCGGCCATGGCCGCTTCGGTGAACAGGCGGCGCGCGGCAGCCGCGTCCTTTTCCATGCCGAGGCCGCGGGCAGCGAGGAAGCCGAGCATGTAGCCCGCCTCGGGATCGGAGGATGCCAGCGGCTCGAGCAGCGCCCGCGCCTCGTCATACGCGCCGCGGCGGAGGGCATCGAGCGCAGCCTCGGTCGGGGCCTCCTGCGCGAAGGCGAGCGTGCCCAGAAGCAGGCAGCAGACGGCAAGACTGGTCAGCAAGCGCGGCATCGCGCCCCTCCCGGAACCCGCTTCAGGTCTTAGAGGGCGTCGCCTTGAGGTTGCAAGGCGCGCGCGAATGCCGCGATCGCAGCCTCCGGCCCCTCGGCATGGTTCCAGACCGCGCCGCAGACGGCGAGGAAATCCGCGCCCGCGCGCAGGAGGAGCGGCGCCGTCTGCGGCGTGATGCCGCCGATCGCGACGCAGGGCAGGACCGTCATCGCCTGCCAAGTCGTCAGGAGCTCGGGCTCCGCTTTATAGGCCGCGTCCTTCGTGCCGCTCGGGTAGAAAGCGCCGAACGCCACATAGTCCGCGCCCGCCTCTCCCGCCTGCATGGCGAGGTGATAGCTGTCATGGCAGGTCACGCCGATCTCGGCGTCTTCGCCCAAGAGGTGCCGCGCCTCCCCCACGCTGCCGTCGGACTGGCCGAGATGGACGCCGTCGGCGCCCGCCTTCTTCGCAAGATCCGCCCGGTCATTGACGAAGAGGCCGACACCGCGCGCCGCGCAGACCGGCAGCAGCGCCTCCGCCGTGCGCAGGATCGCGTCGTCGGGAGCATCCTTCATCCGGAGCTGGACGCAGGCCACCTCGGCGGGGCTGCCGAGCCCCGCATCGAGCGCGGCGGCGAGAGGATCGGCGAAATCGGGACCGATCCCGCTCGGCGTGAGAAGATAGAGAGCTGGGGTCACGACACCGCTTTAAGCGGGCTCGGGCTGGCCGATCAAATCGAGCGTTTCCTTGGGCACCGCTTCGTAGAGGGCGGGGCGTCGTACCTTGAGCCGCTCGCGCACCTCCTGAAGGGGCCGCTCGAGAAGCGGCACCCAGTCGGTGGTCACGAAATCCTCCGCATCGCGGCCATTGCGCTTGGCCTCCGCGATGATGCGGCCCACCGGCACGCGGGGCGCGTCGAGGCGCGCCTTGAGGCCGCCGAAATGCGCGATGAAGGCCGCGCCCGCAGAGCCCGTCTGCTTGTGGTTGAAGGCGAGGAGCGCCGTTTCGCCGAGGCCGTCGCGGCCATAGCCGCTGACGATGTGATGCAGGTCGTGGCTGAGATTGTTGGCCCAGGAAAAGGCGTAGAAGGCGGGATATTCGCGCGCGAACAGGTCGTAATCCACGCCCGCGGCGATCGCCGCCTCCTGCACGCCGTTCGTGTCGAGGCCCTCGGCCTGCATGAACTCGGCATAGGTCCGGCCGAGCGTGCCGACGGGCAGAGCGAGCAGCGCCGTCCGGTCATCGAGCGCCCGCAGGAGGTAGGGCCTGTCCGCCATGTAGCGGCGCGCCACGTCCGACGCGCAGAACCGCCTGAAGGCAGGCACCATGCTGTCGCCGTTGACCGCCCGGATGACGTCGAAGACGAAGGTCGTGTCCTCCTTGTTCCGGGTCAGATCGTACATCCGCTTGAAGGCGCGCGGATAGTTGCGCGGCAGCGGCGTCGGCATGCGGGCGTCTTCGAGGGTCGCCTCGGTCACGTCGTCACTCCCCGTTCGTGCTCGTCGCTCCGGCTCGAGGCGCGAAGCGGCCGAACTGTCAGCCAAGAATGACGCGAGGGGCGGCGCCGGTCCAGCGCCGCCCCTCGCATAACGGAGTTTCGCCCTGCGAATTACTGCGCCGGCTGGCTGCCCGCATTGCCGAAATACTGGAAGAACTCGGAGTCGGGCGACAGGATGATCGTCGTCTCCCCGTCGCGCAGCGCCTGCTGATAGGCGTCGAGCGAGCGGTAGAAGGCGAAGAATTCCGGGTCGCGGGTATAGGCCTCGGCGAAGATCGCGTTGCGCTGGCCGTCCGCCTGACCGCGGGTGATCTGCGCCTGCTCCTCCGCCTCGGCGAGGATCGTGGTGACCTGCTTGTCGGCTTCGGCCCGGATTTCCTGCGCCCGGCGCGTGCCGTTGGCGCGGATGCGCTCTGCCTGCTGGTTATAGTCCGAGATCATGCGCTGATAGACGTTGACCGCGTTCTCCTGCGGGAAGTCCGCCTGGCGGATGCGGACATCGATGATCCGGACGCCGAACTGCCGGGCTTCCTCGGCGACAGCCTGCTGGATCGCCGTCATCAGCTCGACCCGGCGCTCGGTGATGATGTCGCGGATCTGCACCTCGCCGAGCACCTGCCGCATCGCTTCGCCCAGGACGTTGGTCAGGCGGTTGTTGAAGCTCTGCCGCATGGTCTCGGCGTCGCGGGCGCCCTGGCTGAAGCGCTGGAAGTATTGCAGCGGGTCGGTGATCTCGTAACGTACGAAGGCGTCGACGAGCAGGCGTTCTTCGTTGGCGACGATGATCTCGATCGGCCGCGACAGGTCGAATTCGAGGTTGCGGGAGTCGAGATAGACGACGTCCTGCGCGATCGGCAGCTTGGCGTGGAGGCCGGCATCGTCGTCGTTGAGAACGCGCACCGGGTCACCGAATTGCAGCACGATGGCCTGCTGGTCCTCGCGGACGGTGAAGAAGACCATGCCGAGCGCGATCAGGACGATCACGCCCAGAGCGAGAAGGGCGATACGGGTCGGAGTCATGGCTATTCGTTCTCCTGACGGGCACTGCGGCGCGCCTGTCCTTCGCGCGCCAGCTCGTTGACGTTGAGATAAGGCAGCGTACCGCCGGCATCGTCGTCGATGACGACCTTGTTCATGTCGCCCAGCACATCCTCCATCGTCTCGAGATAGAGGCGGCGACGAGTGACTTCGGGCGCCTTGGCATATTCGACATAGACGTCGTTGAAGCGGGCGGCGTCACCGCGCGCCTCGGCGACCACGCGCGCGGCATAGGCTTCGGCGTCGAGCACGGTCTGCCGCGCCTGACCCTGCGCGACGGGCACCTGCTGGTTCGCATAGCCGATGGCGACGTTGACCTTGCGCTCGGCCTCGGACCGGGCATCGACCACGTCGAGCTGGGCTGGCCGGACCTCGTCGGGAGGCGTCGCCTCGCCGAAGTTCACGCGCAGGATCTCGATGCCGCTGTCATAGCTGTCGAGCGTCTCCTGCAGGATGGCGGCGGTGCGCTCGTTCACGATGTTCCGGCCGCGGGAGATGATGGGACCGAATTCGTTCGCGCCGACCACTTCGCGCAGGGCCGCCTCGGCCGCCGCCCGCACCAGGGCCTGCGGCTCCTCGATGTTGAAGACGTATTTGGCGGCATTGGGCAGCTCGCCGGGCGAGGTGTCGGCATCGTCCTTGATGCGGTAGTTCACCTGCATGTCGACATCGACGATGTTGAGGTCGGAGGTCAGCATGGAGGTGCGCCCGCCCTGCCCGCGGCCGATCGTGACGGCGCGGTCCGACTGCACGTCGACGACGCGCACGTCCTGGAACGGCCAGGGCGCGTGCCAGTTGAGGCCGGAGGATGTCAGGCCGCCGAAATCGCCGAAGGTCGTCACGACGCCGCGCTCGCCCGGCTGCACCTGATAGAAGCCGGAGGCGAGATAGAGCAGGCCAACCGCCGCAGCGCCGATCGCGAGCATGCGGCCGGACGGCATCTTCATCGGGTCGCGGCCGCCGCCCTGCCCCCCGCCGCGCCGGAAGCGTTCACGCCCCGTGCGCAGCAGTTCTTCGAGATCGGGCGCAGGCTGGCCGGGCCTGCCGTCCCTGCCGCCGGGATTGTTGGCAGGACGGCCCCAGGGGCCGTTGCCCCCTGAACCATTGCCGCCGGAACCGGGTTTGTCTGTCCAAGGCATGAAGCGTCGTAATCCTTCGTCTCGTCCGCCAGCTGCGGGATCACCGTGCGGTCTTCCGTATGTCTGGCGTAGGGGCTTATCAGCCATATGTGAACGCCGAGGGGCCGCGCAAATGGGCGGCTCGTGACCGAAGGGACAGTCTTGCTGGACAGAATGAAGCAGGCCGCGCGTAAGGCCAGAACGCAGAGCCAGGGCGAGAAGGCGCTCGCGCAGGCCGTTCCGGGCGCATCCGTCAGGTGGCGCGAGCGCGAAGACGGCCTCGCCGCGACCGTGGTCCTGCCCGAAGGCGCGCCCGGCGAAGCGCATGCCGCGGCGGAAGCGGCGCTGAAGGCCGCCGGCGCGGCGGAGGTGCTGGTCGTCGGAACCGGCACGGCGCAGGAGGCCCCTTCGCGCCCGGCGTCCGCCCGTGGCGGCCATGCCGATCCCCTGTCGCTGGGCAATACCGCGCCCCGCCGCATGCGCGAACAGAAGCCCGAGAAGAGGCGGCCGGAGGGGGTGCGGCGGGTCGTCGCAGTCGCCTCGGGCAAGGGCGGGGTCGGCAAGAGCACCGTGGCGAGCCGCCTCGCGCTCGCTCTCGGAGCGAAGGGCTACAGGACGGGCCTTCTGGATCTCGACATCTACGGCCCCTCCCTTCCCATGCTGTTCGACGTCCACGAAAAGCCGGCGGTCGCGGAGAGCCGCATGCAACCGATCGAGCGATGCGGGCTGGCGCTGAACTCGATCGGCTTCCTCGTCTCCGACGAGCAGGCCCTCGCATGGCGCGGCCCCATGGTCATGGGCGCCGCCCGGCAGCTGATCGAGGAGACCGATTGGGGCGAACTCGACTGGCTGATCGTGGACACGCCGCCCGGCACGGGCGATGCGCATCTCACCATGATCCAGCGCCTGGTGATCGACGCGGCGCTGCTGGTGACGACGCCGAGCCCGCTGGCCATGGCCGATGTGCGGCGGGGCCGCCAGCTCTTCGAGAAGATGAACGTGCCGGTGCTCGGCCTGATCGAGAACATGGCGCAGACGCCCGATGGCCAGACGCCCTTCGGACCCGGCCTCGGCGAGGCGGAACTGGCGGCGCTCGGCCTCGGCCGGCTGGCGCGCCTGCCGCTCGAGGCGGCGCTCGGCGCCCTGCCCGCGGAGGGCGGCGCGCTCGGCGAGGCGCATCTTCAACCCGTGGTGGAGGCGCTGGAAAAGGCCGCCGGTTCGCTGGACCGGGCGCCCAGCGCGCAGTAAGGCCGAGGCATGGAAAACGACGACGCCGAGCTCGATTACGCCTATCTGACGCAGGAGGCGCTGCGCGGCGTCGTCCGGGAGGTCCTGTCGGTCACGGCCGCTCTCGGCGCGCCTCCCGGAGAGCATCATTTCTACGTCGAATTCGCGACGACCGCGCCCAACGTGCAGATCTCGGACCGCCTGCGCGCGCAATATCCCGAGCGCATGACGATCGTCCTCCAGCACCAGTTCGACGATCTCGACGTCGACGAGGAAGGCTTCGCCGTCACGCTGCATTTCAAGGGCGTGCCGGACCGGCTGGTCGTTCCCTACGCCGCCGTGACGCAGTTCGCCGATCCTTCGGCCAATTTCGCTCTGCAATTCGCCGCCCCGATCGAGCCCGCCATGCCCGAAGGACCGGGCGCGGACGTCGCGCCCCTGCGGCCCGTCGACCAGAAGGACGCGGGGACCGGCAAGGACGAAGAGGGCTCGGACGAAGAGGGGCCGGACGATGACGGCCCCGGGGGCGGCGGTGCCGACGTCGTCAGCCTCGACCGCTTCCGCAAGAAATAGCGCCCCTCAAGGAGCGCCGAAACGCTCCGCCCATTCCGCGAGCTGGTCATCCTCGATCTTGCGGAACAGGACGGCCGGCGCCTCGAAGGCGCGACCGGGCTCCAGGCGGTCCAGCAGATCCCGCGCCCGCCCCTCCGGCCAGGCCTGATCAGCGTCCGGGCCGAAGATCTTCAGCATCGCTGCCGCCGTGAAGGGAATGACCGGCGCTGACAGCTCCGCGATGAGACGGATCAGGTTGAGCCCAGTCCGCACCGAGGCAGCCGCGCGGGCCTTGTCTTCCTTGAATGCCGTCCACGGCGCCGCCGCCTGAAGGTATTCATTGCCCGCCGCCCAGATCGCGCGCAGCTCGGCGAAGGCCTTGCGGAACTCCATCCGTTCGAGATGCTCCGTATAGGCAGGAAGGCGCTTGTCGATCTCCGCGAAGAGCGCCTCTTCGGTGTCTCCCGCCTGCCCGCCTTCGGGCACGACGCCGTCGAAGCGCGAGCTCGCAAAGCGCGTGACGCGGTTGACGAGATTGCCGAGGACGTCCGCGAGGTCCTTGTTCACCGCCGCCTGGAACGCCTCCAGCGTAAAGGCCGTATCGTCCGATTCCGGCGCATTCGCCATCAGGTACCAGCGCCAGGCATCGGCCGGCATGATTTCGAGCGCCTGGTCCATGAAGACGCCGCGGTTCTGGCTGGTCGAGAACTTGCCGCCATACCAGGTCAGCCAGTTGAGCGATTTGAGCGTGTCGACGGTCTTCCATGGCTCCTGCGAGCCGAGCAGGGTCGCCGGGAAGCTGACCGTGTGGAAGGCGACATTGTCCTTGCCCATGAACTGGACATAGCGCGTCTCGTCGGCGCCTTGGTCGGTGCGCCACCAGCGCTCCCAGCCCTCGGGGTCGAGCTCCTGTGTGGCGGCGATATAAGCGATGGGCGCGTCGAACCAGACATAGAAGACCTTGTCCTCGAAGCCTTCGCGCACCGCGCCGTCATAGGCGACCGGGATGCCCCAAGAGAGGTCGCGCGTGATCGCGCGGTCGCGCAGGCCCTCGTCCAGCCATTTATAGGCGATGGACCGCGTCAGCTGCGGCCAGTCGGGATGCGCGTCGACCCAGGCGCGCACCTCCGGCTCCAGCTTGGACTGCAACAGATAGAGGTGCTTGGTCTCGCGCAGCTCGACATCCTTCGAGCCCGAGATCGCCGAATAGGGATCGATCAAATCGACCGGGTCGAGAAGCTTGCCGCAATTGTCGCACTGATCGCCGCGCGCCCGTTCGAAGCCGCAATTGGGGCAGGTGCCCTCGACATAGCGGTCCGGGAGGAAGCGTCCGTCCTGCGGCGAGTAGACCTGCCGCTCCGAGCGCTCCTCGATATAGCCGTTCTCTTCGAGCGTCTTCGCGAAATGCTGGGTCAGCGCCCGGTTCTGGGCGCTCGAGGAGCGGCCGAACACATCGAAGCTCAGCCCGAAGCCCTCGCAGGCGGCACGCTGCACCTCGTGCTGCTCGGCGCAATAGGCGGCGACCTCCTGCCCTGCCGCCGCCGCGGCAAGCTCGGCCGGAGTGCCGTGCTCGTCGGTTGCGCAGACGAAGGCGACCTCATGCCCCCTCGCCCGCATGAAGCGGGCATAGACATCGGCAGGCAGCATCGAGCCGACGAGATTGCCCAGATGCTTGATGCCGTTGATATAGGGCAGCGCCGAAGTGACGAGGACGCGGGACATGAGAAGCTTCCGTGATTGTGGGTCTGGCGCGTGATGCGGCGCTCGGGCCCGGACGGCAAGCCCTAGGACGACCCGCGCCCGTTCGAAAGCCTTCCGCTTTCTCTAGCGCCCCTGCTCCATCCGGCGCCCGGCATCACCGAAAATATAGACGAGCCCGCCGAAGACGGTGAAGCGGCCCTCATCCTCGACGATGGGGCTGTCCGCGATCGTGTCGGGCAGGAATTCGTAGGAGGCCTGCGCGAAGGCGGCGATCTTGTAGCTGAAGGCCTGGCGCGCGCTGATCCCGACAAAGGGCAGCACCGCATCGTCGACTTCATAGGCCGGGCGGAAGATTTCGCCGCAATCGCCGGTGATGCAGTTCACGGCCAGCGCCTCGTCCCGGTCCACGCCGAAATAATAGTCGGTCAGGCTCGAGGACTGATAGCGGAGGCCCGCATTCGGACGGACCGAGAGCGGGCGCCAGTTCGACAGCTCGACCTGCGCCTGGGCGCTGATCTCGTAGCCGCCATGGCGCGACAGCGCATCGGCGAGGCCCGTCACCCAGAGCTCCACCGGCCCCAGTTCGGCCGACAAGCGGCCCCCCAGCTCCAGCGTTCCGTCTCGGTCGTCCATGCCCCGCAGATAGGGGCTGTCATCCTCGTCGAAGTTCAGGAAGCGGATATCCGCCACGGCATCGAAACTCAGCGCCTCGTAATCGGCGAGCCGGGCCGAGGCCGTCTTGCCGACCAGCCTGTAGCGGCCGGATTCGAAGGAGATGACGGGTAGCGGAAAGACGCGCGTGGGATCGTCGAGATCGCGGTAGGGAAGCGTCGCCACGCCGATCCCGGCGCCTGCGATCACGGTCGCGTCGCCAGCGGCCCTCGTGACGCTGCGGTCGATCTTCTCGATGGTGCCGCCGAGCTGCGCCGCCGCCTCGCCCGATAGGGCGAGCAGGCATGCGGGGACAAGAAGCGCTTTCATGGTCATTCTCCGAGCCGCATCGGGCAGCGCGTCGAGGCGACATAGGTGGAATAGTCCGGCGCATAGAAATGCAGGTCGTCATCGAGGCGGCTGACGGCGAAGCAGCTATCCGCCGCCCCGGCCTGCTGCGCCTCCGCGTAGCTGAAGCAGAGGGTGTCCTCGCTCACGGACCACTGTCCGAGGAGCCGGTCATCGGCCGCATCGAAGAACCGGCCATCCGCCGCCAGCCGTTCCGCGAAGGTCTGGCCGTTCGGATAGCAGCCCTGCAGCGTGGTTCCGGCGAGCGCGGCACGGATCTCGTCACCATCGAGGATGACGCCGATGACGTCTCCTTCCCCTATGCGTCCGCCGGGAGGAAGGTCGGTACGGTCCTCGCCCCAGCCTTCCCAGTCGGGCGACTGCTCGACGGGAGGCAGGGTCTCGTCCTGCAGCGGGGGCAGGCGCGCATCCTGCGAGCAGGCCATGAGGGCGAATAACGCGGCGGCGCCGGCAAGGCGGAACATCGAGGTCTCCGGGTTGTCCTTCCGGCTTGTAACAGGGCGGAGGCCGGTCCTGTTCCTCGCGGCTGGCAGCGGAGGACCGCTCAGCCCTGCTCCCGGGCTGCGCGGCGCGCGGCGTACCAGGCCAGGCGTTCCTTGATCTTGCCTTCTGCGCCCCGCCCCGCCGGGTCGTAGAAGGTCCGCCGCTCCATCCCGTCTGGCAGATAGCCCAGCCCGGCATGGCCGCCCTGTGCGTCGTGGTCGTATTCATAGCCTGCCCCGTAGCCTTCGGCCTTCATCAGGCGGGTCGGGGCGTTGAGAGCGTGCTTGGGCGGCGGCAGGCTCCCCTCCTCGCGGACCACCCGCCTTGCGGCCTTGAGCGCCTTGTAGGCGGCATTCGATTTGGGGGCGCTGGCGAGATAGGCGACGGCCTGGCCGATGGCGTGATGGCCTTCGGGATCGCCGAGCGCCTCATAGGCCTGCCGCGCGGCGATCACGAGCGGCAGCGCGGCCGGATCGGCATTGCCCACATCCTCCGACGCGATGACCGTCAGCCGGCGCAGGACGAAGCGGGGATCCTCGCCCCCCTCCAGCATCCGCGCGCACCAATAAAGCGCGGCATCCGTGTCCGACCCGCGGATGGACTTCTGCAGGACCGAGGCGAGATCGTAATGCGCCTCCTTGTCGAAGCTCGGCGCGCGGCGCTGCAGGACCGACGCCAATGCATCCGGGCCGAGCGGCGCATCGGGCTCGGGCAGGCTCAGCAATGTCTCCGTCAGGGTCAGGAGGGCGCGGCCATCGCCATCGGCCAGCCCGATCAGCGCCGCGCGGCCCGCCTCGGTCAAAGGCAGCGGCCGCACCAACGCCTCGGCGCGGCTCAGAAGCGCTTCGAGCGCATCGTCGGCGAGGCGCTTCAGCGTCAGCACCTGCGTGCGCGACAGAAGCGCGGGGTTGAGCGCGAAGCTCGGATTCTCGGTCGTCGCGCCGACCAGCGTCACCGTGCCCGCCTCCACATGGGGCAGGAAGGCGTCCTGCTGGCGCCGGTCGAAGCGGTGGACCTCGTCGACGAAGAGCAATGTCCCCTTCCCGCTCGACCGGCGCGCTTCGGCTTCGGCGAACGCCTTCCGCAGATCCTGAACGCCGGAGAGGATCGCCGATAGCTGGACGAAGGCGAGCTTCGTTT
The DNA here is from genome assembly GCF_000733125.1 of Parvularcula oceani. Taxonomy (GTDB): domain Bacteria; phylum Pseudomonadota; class Alphaproteobacteria; order Caulobacterales; family Parvularculaceae; genus Parvularcula; species Parvularcula oceani. The sequence goes on from NZ_JPHU01000003.1 coordinate 51,222, forward strand.
CCGCCGCGAGCAGGCGCGCGATCGTCGTCTTGCCGGTGCCCGGCGGCCCCCAGAGGATGAGCGAGGGCAACTGGCCGCTCGCAAGCATCCGCGTCAGCGCGCCGTCCCCGCCCAACAGATGCTGCTGCCCCGCCACCTCGCCGAGCGATGCCGGTCGGAGCCGGTCGGCGAGCGGACGCGGAGCCTCCTGCTCGAGGCCGGCATTGCCGAACAGGTTCTGCTCCTCTTCCCTCATCGTCCGATCCGCAGCGTGGTCACCCGGCCGTCAGGTGTCCGCAGGCGCATGGTATAGAAGGAGGCGGGCCGCCGGAGCGCGGCCTGCACCGCTTCGACAGTGGGCGTCAGCTGCCCGTTGATCGCGAGGATCACCGTTCCGCGCCCGAAGCCGTAGCGCGCCGCCAAAGAGCGGGCCGCGACGTCGAGAACCACCACGCCGGCCTCGAAGGGATCGCGCCCCAGAGCCTCCGCCAGTGCCGGCGAAAGATTGGCGACCTGCGCGCCGGACAGGGGGCTGTTGCCGGCCAGGACCGCCTCGTTGCGGGCGGGCCGCTCCGGCGGATAGGACAGGCGCGCCGTCAGATCACGCTCCTCGCCTCCGCGCAGGACGACAAGCGCCACGCGCTCTCCGGCTTCGAGGGTCGCCGGGCGGTAGCGCAGCGCTTCTGGCTCGTAGATTTCGGTTCCCGCGATCGAGAGGACGACGTCGCCGGGCTCCAGCCCCGCCTCGTCCGCGGGTCCGTCCGGATACACATCGGCGATCAAGGCGCCGCGGGGCCGGTCGAGGCCGACGGCCTGGGCGATGCGGCTGTCCACCCGCTCCGCCCTTACCCCGAGCCAGGGCCGCCGGACCATCGCCTCTCCCCCGGCCGCCGAGGCGACCACACGCTGCACGAGATTGCCGGGGATCGCGAAGCCGATGCCGTTCGACCCGCCCGAGCGCGAGTAGATCGCGGTGTTCACGCCGAGGAGCTTGCCGCTCGCATCGACCAGCGCGCCGCCGGAATTGCCCGGATTGATCGCGGCATCGGTCTGGATGAAGAACTGATAATCCGTCGCCGAGGCGGCATTGCGCGACACAGCCGAGACGATCCCGCTGGTCACTGTCTGGCCCACGCCGAAGGGATTGCCGATCGCGAGGACGACGTCGCCGACCTGCGCCGCGTCCGAATCGGCGAATTCGAGGGCGGGCAGGTCCTGCGCCTCGACCTTGAGGACGGCGATGTCGGTCTGGGGATCGGTGAGCAGGACCTCCGCGGTGAACTCCCTGCGGTCGGCCAGAACGACCTTGATGGCGTCGGTCCCCTCGACGACGTGATTGTTCGTCACGATGAGACCGCCCGGATCGACGATCACCCCTGAGCCGAGGGAGGACTGCACCCGCTCCCGCGTTCTGCCGGCCATGCCCCTATTGCCGAAGAACTCGCGGAAGAACGGATCGTCGAAGACGCTTCGGGCCTGCGTGCGGACGGTCCGCTGCGTGTAGACGTTCACCACGGCAGGCGCCGCGACCTTCACCACGGGCGCGTAGGAGGCGCGGAGCGCCGCGTCGGTGGGCGGCGCCACCGTCTGCGCGCAGGCCGATACCGGCGAAAGGACGACGAGGAGGGCGGTCAGGAGGAGCAGGTTGCGCATGCCCGCTAGATAGCGCCCCGCCCGCAGAGCGAGAACCCTTTCCGGGCCGCATGCCCCCCGGAACGACGAACGGCCCGCGCGAGCGGGCCGTTCTGGTCTTCACCGGTGAGAGGCTCTCGCGCTTCGCGCTCAGGCCTCTTCGTCTTCGAGCATCACCTCGGCGGTCGGACCAGAGTCCTGCCCCTTGGCGGTCTCGTCGCGATCGACGAATTCGATCACCGCGCGGGGCGCATTGTCGCCGTGGCGGAAGCCCGCCTTCATGACGCGGGTATAGCCGCCCTGCCGCTCCGCATAGCGCGGGCCGAGCGTGTCGAAGAGCTTGCCGACCATCGCCACGTCGCGGATCTGGCTGATCGCCTGACGGCGAGCGGGCAGGTCGCCCTTCTTGGCCAGCGTGATCAGCTTGTCGGCGATGGGCTTGAGCTCCTTCGCCTTGGGCAGGGTCGTGACGATCTGCTCGTGCTTGATCAGGCTCGCCGCCATATTGGCGAACATCGCCTTGCGGTGGCTGGCGGTACGGTTGAGTTTACGGTGCGCGAAGCCGTGGCGCATGGGTATCTCTCCACTACTCCGGCGACGCCGGACGGTTTGGATGGTTGTCTTGACGGTGCCGACGGCCCTGCCGCCAACGATGAACGGGACGCCGTGACGCCCGCCCGAAGGATTTGCCCGCCGCAGGCCGTTTCAGCTGCGGCAGGCAGGAAAACTCAGGACTGATCCTCGAACTTGCGGGCCAGTTCCTCGATATTGTCCGGCGGCCAGTCCGGCACGTCCATGCCGAGATGCAGGCCGAGGGTCGCGAGGACTTCCTTGATCTCGTTGAGCGATTTCCGGCCGAAATTCGGCGTCCGGAGCATCTCGCCCTCGGTCTTCTGGATCAGGTCGCCAATATAGACGATATTGTCGTTCTTCAGGCAGTTGGCCGAACGCACGGACAGCTCGAGCTCGTCCACCTTGCGCAGGAGAGCGGCGTTGAAGAGAAGCTCTTCTTCCTGTCCGGCGCCTTCCTCGCGCTTGGGCTCGTCGAAGTTGACGAAGACTTGGAGCTGGTCCTGAAGGATGCGGGCAGCGTAAGCGGCCGCATCGTCGGGAGTGACCGCGCCATTGGTCTCGATCTCGAGCAGCAGCCGGTCATAGTCCAGGACCTGCCCTTCCCGCGTGTTCTCGACACGGTAGGAAACACGGCGGACGGGGCTGTAGAGGCTGTCGACCGGAATCAGGCCGATCGGTGCATCTTCGGGGCGGTTGCGATCGGCCGGCACATAGCCCTTGCCGGTCTGGACCGTCAGCTCCATGCGGAGGTCGGCGCCCTCGTCCAGCGTGCAGATCACGTGATCCTTGTCCAGGATCTCGATATCCGCGGTCTCCTGGATGTCACCGGCGGTGACGACGCCCGGTCCCTGCTTGTGCAGGGTGAGGCGCTTCGGCCCGTCCACATGCATGCGGATGGCGAGCTGCTTGAGGTTCAGGACGATGATCGTCACGTCCTCGCGGACGCCCTGGATCGAGCTGAACTCGTGCACGACGCCGTCGATCTGAACGGCGGTCACGGCAGCACCCTGCAGCGACGACATCAGAATGCGGCGCAGCGAATTGCCGAGCGTGAGGCCGAAGCCGCGTTCCAGCGGCTGCGCGACGATCGTCGCCTTGCGCTGCGGGTCGAAGCCCGCCTGGACCTCGAGCTTGTTCGGCTTGATCAGTTCCTGCCAATTCTTCTCGAGCATAGGATTCCTTCGGCCGCGCGGCTGCCGCGCGGCCTCTTCCAAGACTGTTTAGACCCGACGACGCTTGCGGGGGCGAACGCCGTTATGCGGGATCGGCGTGACGTCCTTGATGTTCGTGACGGTCAGGCCGGCGGCCTGCAGAGCCCGCAGAGCGCTTTCCCGGCCGGAGCCCGGCCCGCGGACCAGCACGTCGACCGAGCGGAGACCGTGCTCCATCGCCTTCTTCGCCGCGTCTTCGGCCGCCATCTGCGCGGCGAAGGGGGTCGACTTGCGCGAGCCCTTGAAGCCCATCATCCCGGCAGAGGACCAGGAAACGGCGTTCCCCTGCTCGTCGGAGATGGTGACCATCGTGTTGTTGAAGGAGGCGTTCACGTGAACGACACCGTTCACGATGTTCTTGCGCTCGCGACGACGGGGTGCGCGGCTCTGTCCGCGTTGCGGTTGACGTGCCATTACTTCTTCTTCCCGGCGATCGGACGCGCGGGCCCTTTGCGGGTGCGCGCATTGGTGTGGGTGCGCTGACCGCGGACCGGAAGGCCGCGGCGGTGACGGAGGCCGCGATAGCAGCCGAGATCCATCAGGCGCTTGATGTTCTGAGCGTTCTCACGGCGCAGGTCGCCCTCGACCGTGTAGTCGCCGTCGATCGTCTCGCGGATCCGCAGAACCTCGGCGTCCGTCAGGTCCTGGACACGGCGAGAGGTATCGATGCCGACCTTCTCGACGATTTCCTTCGCCTTGGAGTCGCCGATACCGTGAATATAGGTCAGCGCGACGTGGACGCGCTTGTTGTTCGGGATGTTCACCCCAGCGATACGAGCCACGAATATGCCTCTTCTTTCGGTCGCCCCTGAACGGGCGGTGATCTAACGAGACCGCGCGACGGCGCGATCCGGCTTCGTCCATGTTTCAGGCGAAGGCGCGACTTATAAACCCGCGCCCGCCCGCGTCAACAGGCCTGCGAATGTGATCCGCAGCCTTCAGCATTCATCGAGGATGCGATCGATGTCGGCGCTCACGGCCTCCACCGGCTGCATGCCGTCGATCTTCTTCAACACGCCCTTCGCCTCGTAGAAGGGCACGAGCGGCGCGGTCTGTTCCTGATAGACGCCGAGCCGCTTCTGGAACGTCTCGACATTGTCGTCCGACCGGACCTCGTCGCCCCGCGCCTTGGCTTCGCTGATTCGGCTGTTGAGCCGATCCACGAGCGCCCCCTCGTCCACGACGAGTTCGAGCACGCAGCTGATGTCCCGCCCCTTGCCGGCGAGAATCCTGTCTAGCATGTGCGCCTGCTCGATCGTCCTCGGGAACCCGTCCAGCAGGAAGCCGCTCTCGCAGTCCGACATGTCGATCCGCTCGGAGACGATGCCGGCCACGATCTCGTCGGAGACGAGGTCCCCGCGATCGATGATGGCCTTCGCCTGCCTGCCGACATCGGAGCCCGCAGCGATCGCCGCTCTCAGCATGTCGCCGGTGGAAAGCTGGGGAATGTCCCGCTTCGCCGAGATATACGCCGCCTGCGTGCCCTTGCCCGCGCCCGGCGGCCCCAGAAAGACAACGATCATCGGCGGGCACCCCTCAGTTTCGACTTCTTGATCAGCGATTCGTATTGCTGGGCCAGAAGATGACCCTGGATCTGCTGCACCGTATCAAGCGTCACCGTCACGACGATCAGCAGCGACGTGCCGCCGAGATAGACCGGAATCGCCGAGTAGTTCATCCGGAGGAACTCCGGCATCAGGCAGACGAAGGCGAGATAGGCAGCCCCGATCACCGTGATCCGGGTGAGGACGTAGTCGATATATTCCGCCGTCCGCGCGCCGGGACGATAGCCCTGGATGTAGCCGCCATACTTCTTGAGGTTGTCGGCCGTGTCTTCGGGATTGAACACGATCGAGGTGTAGAGGAAGCAGAAGAACACGATCCCCGCCCCGTAGATCAGGATATAGGCCCAGGAGCCCGGCCCGATCGATCCGGTCAGGTTCTGCAGCCAGATCGGCGCGTCATTGCCGATCGCGCTCGCCGCCGTCGCCGGCAGGAACAGGAGCGAGCTCGCGAAGATCGGCGGAATGACGCCGGACGTGTTCAGCTTGAGCGGCAGGTGGGACTTCTCGCCCTGCGTCATCCGGTTGCCCTGCTGGCGACGCGGATACTGCACTAGAAGTCGGCGCTGCGCCCGTTCCATGAAGACCACGAAGGCGATCAGGCTGATCGCGATCAGGATCACCGCCACGACGATCACCGGGGGCAGAGCGCCCGAGCGGCCGGACGCGAAAAGGCCCGCCGCGGCCCGCGGCAGCTCCGCGATGATACCGGCGAAGATGATCAGGCTGATGCCGTTGCCGATGCCCCGCGCCGTGATCTGCTCACCGAGCCAGACCAGGAACATAACGCCGCCGAGGAGCGTGATCGTCGTCGTCACGAGGAACACGGTCCCCGCCTCGCCAACGATCGGCACGCCGGAAGGGCTGGTCTGCCCGGCCACGGTCGTCGCGATGAAGAAGCCCTGCACCAGCGCGAGCACCACCGTCAGATAGCGCGTATACTGGTTGATCTGCCGCCGGCCGCTCTCGCCCTCTTTCTTGACGGCTTCCAGCGAGGGAATGATCGCCGCCATCATCTGCATGATGATGGACGCCGAAATATACGGCATGATGTTGAGCGCGAAGATCGCCATGCGCTCCGTCGCGCCGCCGGAGAACAGGTTGAACGTGCCGAGAAGGCCGCCCGTCTGCGTCTGGAAGAGTTCGGAGAAGGCGCCGGGATTGACGCCCGGGATCGGAATGAACGTCCCGATCCGATAGACGATCAACGCGCCCAGGGTGAAGAGGAGCCGCTTCTTGAGCTCTTCCGCCCTGGCGAACGACCCGAATGAAAGGTTGGAAGCGAACTGCTCGGCAGCTGAGGTCATGGGTGGACCCGTCTGTTAGAAGCGAGGGACTGCGGGCCAGTTGGACCCGCCGGGGCGCGGGCGCAACCCGCTGCCCCGGCTGACGAAGCGTTATGCTTTCGCCTTGTGCGGCCCGCGCAGGCGCTGACGCTTCTCCGTCCGCGTCATCGTCACCGATCCGCCGGCCTTCTCGATGGCCTCGCGCGCACCCTTGGTCGCGTAGGTCACCGTCACGTCCAGCTTCGCGTTCAGCTCGCCCGAGCCGAGCAGGCGCAGGCCGTCATGCTTGCGCCGGATCAGGCCAGCCTCGACCAGCCCGTCCTCGGTTACGCTCGACTGACCGGCATCCGCCGCTTTTTGCAGCGTGTCGAGATTGATCTCAACGTAGTCCTTGGCGTTCGGCGCGTTGAAGCCGCGCTTGGGCAGACGCATGTGAAGCGGCATCTGGCCGCCCTCGAAGCCTTTGATCGCGACGCCGGAACGGGATTTCTGGCCCTTGACGCCACGGCCGCCGGTCTTGCCGCTGCCCGAACCGATACCGCGTCCGACGCGTTTGCGGGGCTTGCGGGCACCGGGATTGTCACGAAGATCGTTGAGGCGCATGTCCATTCCTTTCGACTAGCGGCGGCCCGACCGGCCGCCTCGCCTGACTGCTGCCTGGTTTGAGGCAGCGACTAAGAAGGATCGGCCGCAGACGTTTTCGCCTCCGGCCGATCAGGATAGAAGATATTCGGTCTCTATGACGGCAGGAGCCCACCCAAGGCAAGCCCCTGCCCGATCGCCGGCTTACTCGCCGACGATTTCGACCATATGGGAGACCTTCCGGATCATGCCGCGGACCGAAGGCGTGTCCTCGAGCTCGCGCTCGCGGCCGATCTTGCCGAGGCCGAGCCCCTTCAGCGTCGCATGCTGATCCTTGGGGCGCCGGATCGGCGAACCGGTCTGACGGACCTTGATTGTCTGAGCCATCTCGATCCCTCCTTACGCCGCGTCCGCGGAGGTGGCATCCTGCTGGACGGCTGCCCGGCGATTGATGATCTCCGACACTTTGAGACCGCGCTTGGCCGCGATGGCACGCGGGTTGGACTGGTTCTTCAGAGCGTCCACGGTCGCACGGACCATGTTGTACGGGTTCGAAGTGCCGACCGATTTGGCGACGACGTCCTGGACGCCCAGCATCTCGAACACGGCCCGCATCGGACCGCCGGCGATCACGCCGGTCCCGGGAGGCGCCGTGCGCAGCACCACGCGGCCAGCGCCGTGACGGCCTTGGGCATCGTGATGAAGCGTCCGGCCGTCGCGAAGCGGCACGCGGATCATGTTCCGCTTGGCTTCCTGAGCGGCCTTGCGGATCGCCTCGGGCACTTCGCGGGCCTTGCCCTTGCCGAAGCCGACACGGCCCTTCTGATCACCGACGACGACTAGCGCGGCGAAACCGAAGTTCTTGCCGCCCTTGACCGTCTTGGACACGCGGTTGATCGCAACGAGACGATCCGAAAACTCGTCCCGCTCTTCCTCGCGCCGGCCGCCCCGGCGCCCGTCGCGGCCGCCGCGGCCGCCTCTGGGTTCTCTAGCCATAGCTCAGCCCTTCAGAATTTGAGGCCGCCCTCGCGGGCAGCGTCCGCCAGGGCTTTCACCCGGCCGTGATAGATGTAGCCGCCGCGATCGAAGACGACGTCCTCGACGCCCGCCTTCTTGGCGCGCTCCGCGAGGAGCTCACCGACCTTGGCCGCGGCTTCGAGACCGCCGCCGATCTTCTGCTCGCGCAGATCCTTCTCCAAAGAGGAGGCGGAGACCAGCGTGCGCCCGCCCTGGTCGTCGATGACCTGGGCGGAGATGTTCTTGGCGGAACGGAAGACCGACAGACGGGCTTTGCCGTTCGACTTGCGCGCCAGCGCCGCACGGGTGCGGCCTGCGCGCAGTTTCTGTTTCTGGATTCTGGTAAGAGGCATATCGATAACGCAATCGAAGAAAGACCTGAGGCCTTACTTCTTCTTGCCCTCCTTCCGGAAGATGTATTCGCCTTCGTACTTCACGCCTTTGCCTTTGTAGGGTTCGGGCGGACGGAAGCCGCGAATCTTGGCTGCGGTCTGGCCGACGGCCTGCTTGTCGATACCGGTGATCTCGATCTCGGTCGGACGGCCGACCTTGATGTCGATGCCGGCGGGCGGCTCGAACTCGATGTCGTGGCTGTAGCCGAGCGCGAGGACGAGCGTCTTGCCCTTCATCTGCGCCCGATAGCCGACGCCGACCAGCTCGAGGCGGCGGGTGAAGCCGTTGGCCACGCCTTCGAAGACGTTCGAGACCATGGTGCGGGACATGCCCCACATGGACCGCGCCTCTTTCGACGAGTCCACGGGACGGATCTCCACGCCGCCATCGCCCATTTCGACGAGGCAGAGGTCGTTGACGACGAAATTCATTTCGCCCTTCGGCCCCTTGGCGGAGACGGCTTGGCCGTCGACACTCGCCGTGACGCCGGAGGGAACGGGAACGGGTCGTTTTCCGATGCGAGACATATCAATACACCTGGCAGAGGACTTCGCCGCCCACATTGTGTTCGCGCGCGGCCGCGTCGGACATGACACCCTTCGGCGTGGACAGGATCGAGATGCCCAGACCGTTGCGCACCGGCGAGATGTCACGAACCGAAGAGTAGACGCGGCGGCCCGGCTTGGACACGCGCTTCATCTTCGAGATGACCGGCTGGCCGTCGAAATATTTGAGTTCGATCTCGAACTCGCGCTTGTTGTTCGGATGCTCGAGCTTCGTGTAGCCGCGGATGTAACCCTCGGCCTCGAGCACGTCGAGCACGCGTCCACGCAGCTTGGAAGCGGGCGTGTTCGTCTTGCTCATGCCGCGCATCTGCGCGTTCCGGATACGGGTCAGCATATCGCCGACAGGATCGTTGATCGCCATTCGACTGCTCCCCTTACCAGCTCGATTTCACCAGGCCGGGGATGCGGCCGGTGGATCCGAGATCGCGCAGCGCGATCCGCGACATTTTCAGCTTGCGGTAGTAGCCGCGGGGCCGCCCGGTCACCAGGCAGCGGTTGCGGATGCGGGTCGGCGACGAGTTCCGGGGCAGTTCCGCCAGCTTCATCGCTGCCTTGAACTTGTCTTCCGGGCTCGCATCCTCGTCGCGCATGACCGCTTTGAGGGCACTCCGCTTGTTCTCGTAACGAGCCGCGAGCTTGCGCCGCTTCACGTCCCGTTCGATCATCGACTTCTTAGCCATATCGTTTGTCGTCTCTCCTACGGCCGGTTTCCGGTCGCCCGGACCTGACCTTAGTTACCGGACCGCCTATTGGCGGAACGGGAAGTTGAACTCCTTGAGGAGCGCGCGCGCTTCCTCGTCGGTCTTGGCACTGGTCGTCACGATGATGTCCATCCCGCGCTGACCTTCGACCTTGTCGTAGTCGATCTCGGGGAACACCGTGTGCTCCTTGAGGCCCATCGCGAAATTGCCGCGGCCATCGAAGCTCTTCGGATTCAAGCCGCGGAAGTCGCGGACGCGGGGCAGAGCGATCGTCACCAGACGGTCCAGGAACTCGTACATCCGGTCCTGGCGCAGCGTCACCTTGACCCCGAGCGCCATCTCCTCGCGGACCTTGAAGCCGGCAATCGACTTCTTGGCAGAGGTCACGACCGGCTTCTGACCGGCAATGGCCTGCATCTCCTCGAAGGCATTGTCGATGACTTTGCGATCGTTGACCGCATCGCCGACGCCCATGTTCAGGACGACCTTCTCGATCCGCGGGATCTGCATCTCATTGCCGTAGGAGAACTGCTCCCTCAGCTTGCCGCGGATTTCTTCCCGGTACTTCTTCCGCAGACGCGGCGTGTAGCTCTCGGCTTCAGCAGCGGTCTCAGACATCGATGACCTCCCCGGACCGTTTGGCGATCCGGACCTTCTTGCCGTCACGCATCTCGAAGCCCACGCGGGTCGGCTTGCCGTCCTTGGGGTCCTTCATCGCGACGTTGGAGATGTGGATGGACGCTTCGCGCTCGATGATGCCACCGGCGCTGGTCTGGCTCGGACGGGTGTGGCGCTTGATGCGGTTCACGCCCTGGACGATGCAGCGATCGTCCTTCGGCATGACCTTCAGGACCTGGCCCTCCTGACCGCGATCCTTGCCGGTGAGCACGATGACCGTGTCGCCCTTCTTGATCTTGGCAGCCATGGTTACAGCACCTCCGGCGCGAGGCTGACGATCTTCATGTGCTTGGCGCGGCGCAGTTCGCGCGTCACCGGGCCGAAGATCCGCGTGCCAACGGGTTCAGAGTTGTTGTTGATGAGCACGGCCGCATTTCCGTCGAAGCGGATGACCGACCCGTCACGGCGCTTGATGTCCTTGGCGGTGCGAACCACCACGGCCTTCATCACCTGGCCTTTTTTGACGCGGCCACGGGGCATGGCCTCCTTGACGGAGACGACGATGATGTCGCCGACCGAAGCGTATTTCCGCTTCGCGCCGCCCAGCACCTTGATGCACTGGACCCGCTTCGCGCCGGAATTGTCCGCCACGTCCAGGTTCGTCTGCATCTGGATCATGAATCCTCCTTGGCCCAGCCTCGGGCCCGGTTAGGGTGTTGCAGGGTGAGCGCCCTCTCAGGCGCTCGTCTTCTCGCCGTCCGCCGCCGCGGCAGCATCGGCGGCCGAGATGACCTCCCAACGCTTCAGCTTCGACTTCGGGGGGCATTCGCGGATTTGCACCACGTCGCCCGTCTTGAACTGGTTGCCCTCATCATGGGCGTGATAACGCTTGGAGCGCCGCACGACCTTTTTGAGGAGCGGGTGGCTGTAGGCCCGATCGATCCGGACGACAACCGTCTTGTCGCCCTTATCGGAAATAACGGGGCCCTGCAGGATGCGTTTAGGCATCGGTCGGCTCCTGATTGGCTTCCGCCGCCGGCTTCGCCGGGGCGTCATTCGTTGACGTGGCGGGACGACGCTCGGTCATCACGGTCTTGATGCGGGCGATGTCCCGGCGGATCTCTTTGATCCGCGCCGTCTTCTCCAGCTGGCCGGACGCCTTCTGGAAACGCAGGTTGAACTGCTCCCGCTTGAGGTCCAGCAGGCGCGAGGACAGCTCGTCATCGCTCAGATCGCGCACTTCGGTCGCGTTCATGGCTTACTCCCCGATCCGTTTGACGATGCGGGTCTTGATCGGCAGCTTCGCCGCGCCCAGCGCCAGCGCTTCGCGCGCCACCGTTTCGGGCACACCGTCGATCTCGAACATGACCCGGCCGGGTTTGACGCGGGCGGCCCAGTATTCGACCGAACCCTTGCCCTTGCCCATCCGGACTTCCGTCGGCTTCTTGGTGACCGGCACATCCGGGAAGATCCGGATCCACACGCGCCCTGCCCGCTTCATGTGCCGGGTGATGGCACGGCGGGTCGCTTCGATCTGCCGAGCGGTGACCCGCTCGGGCTCAACGGCCTTCAGGCCGTAGGTGCCGAAGTTCAGCTCGGTCCCGCCTTTGGCGAGTCCCTTGATCCGGCCCTTGTGCTGCTTGCGGAACTTGGTCCGCTTCGGTTGCATCATGGCTCGTAACCCTTACGCGTTCTCGCGGCGCGGACGGCGCTCGCGGCCGGCCTGCGGGGCGCCGGTCTGGTTCTCCATCAAGCGCCGCTCATGGGCCATCGGATCGTGCTCCAGGATCTCGCCCTTGAAGACCCAGACCTTGATGCCGATCGCGCCATAGGTCGTGCGCGCCGTCGCCGTTCCGTAATCGATGTCCGCACGCAGCGTGTGAAGCGGCACGCGGCCCTCGCGATACCATTCCATCCGCGCGATTTCCGCGCCGCCGAGGCGGCCCGAGCAGTTCACGCGGATGCCGAGCGCACCCATACGCATCGCCGTCTGCATCGCCCGCTTCATCGCGCGGCGGAACGAGGCCCGGCGCTCGAGCTGCTGAGCGATATTCTCGGCGACGAGCGTCGCATCGGTTTCCGGCTTGCGGATCTCGACGATGTTCAGAACCGTCTCGGACGACGACATCTCGGACAGCTTCTGACGAAGCTTTTCGATGTCGGCGCCCTTCTTGCCGATCACCACGCCCGGACGGGCCGTGTAAATCGTGACGCGGCACTTCTTGTGCGGACGCTCGATGACGATCTTGCTGACGCCGGCATTCTTGAGCTTCTGCAGCAGGTAGTCGCGGATCTTGAGATCCTCGTGCAGCAGGTCGCCATACGCCTTCTTGTCGGCATACCAGCGGCTGTCCCAAGTCCGGTTGATCCCCAAACGGAGACCGATCGGGTTGACCTTCTGACCCATTATGCGGCCTCCTCTTGTTCGCGCACCACGATGGTGATCTCGGCGAACGGCTTCAGGATCTTGCCCATCCGCCCGCGCGCACGCGGCTTGTAGCGCTTCATGACCAGGTTCTTGCCGACAAAGGCCTGGTCGACGACCAGGCTGTCAATGTCGAGATCATGATTGTTCTCAGCGTTCGCAATGGCGCTTTCGAGCACTTTCTTGACGTCGCGCGCGATCCGCTTGCGGCTGAACTCGAGCTCGTTGAGCGCGCGCTCGACCTGCATGCCGCGGATCGACTGCGCGACGAGGTTCAGCTTCTGCGGGCTGGTGCGCAGCATGCGCGCCTTCGCCATCGCGGCATCGTCGCCGAGGCGCCGTGCATTGGCCTTCTGGCTCATTACCGCCTCCTCGCCTTCTTGTCCGCGCCATGGCCGTAATAGGTCCGCGACGGGGAGAACTCACCGAGCTTGTGGCCGACCATGTCTTCAGTGACGTGGACGGGCACGAATTTCTGGCCGTTATAGACGTTGAACGTCAGGCCGATGAATTGCGGCAGGATGGTCGAGCGACGCGACCAGGTCTTGATGCCGCCTTTGTGGCCGCCGCCTTGCGCTTCTTCCGCCTTTTTCAGGAGGTAGCGATCGACGAAGGGGCCTTTCCAGACTGAACGTGGCATGTGCGTGTCTCCTACTGGCCCTTACGCTTCGCGTGGCGAGAGCGGATGATGAGGCGGTCGGTCTCCTTGTTGTTCCGGGTGCGCTTGCCTTTGGTCGGCTTGCCCCAGGGGGTGACGGGATGGCGGCCACCGGACGTACGGCCTTCACCACCACCATGCGGGTGGTCGATCGGGTTCATCGCGACGCCGCGAACGGCGGGACGCTTGCCCATGTGACGCTTCCGACCGGCCTTGCCGATATTGATGTTGGCGTGATCCGGGTTCGAGACCGCGCCGATCGTGGCACGGCATTCGCCGTGGACGAGGCGGACCTCGCCGGATTTCAGCCGGACCTGCGCATAGTCGCCCTGACGGCCGACGAGCTGGACATAGGTCCCCGCAGCGCGTGCCATCTGACCACCCTTGCCAGGCTTCATCTCCACGTTGTGGACGATGGTACCGACAGGAATGTTCCTCAGCGGCATGGCATTGCCGGGTTTCACGTCCGCACGATCCGCGGAGACGACCTTGTCGCCGACGGAGATCCGCTGAGGCGCCAGGATGTAGGACTTCTTGCCGTCGCCATAGGCGATCAGAGCGATGAAGGCCGACCGGTTCGGGTCGTATTCCAGACGCTCGACGGTCGCGATGGCGTCGAAGCGGTCGCGCTTGAAGTCGACCACGCGGTACAGCTTCTTCGTGCCGCCGCCGATCCGCCGGGCCGTGATCCGGCCCTTATTGTTCCGACCGCCGGACTTCGTCAGGCCCTCGGTCAGCTGCTTCTCGGGACGCCCCTTATAGAGGTCCTTGCGGTCGACCGTCACCAGCTGGCGCCGGCCGGGCGATGTCGGGTTGTAGGTCTTGAGTGCCATGATCCTAGAGCCCCGTCGTCACGTCGATGGTGTGGCCGTCCTCGAGAGTGACGACCGCCTTCTTCACGTCCGACCGCTTGTAGGGACGGCCGCGGAAGCGCTTGTTCTTGCCCTTGGTGACGAGCGTGTTCACGCTGCGCACCTTGACGTCGAACAGCGCTTCGACCGCTTCCTTGATCTGCGGCTTCGTGGCCTCGCCGCTGACGCGGAAGACGTGCTGGTTGTTTTCGGCGGCGATCGTCGATTTCTCGGTGATCACCGGCGCCACGATGGCGTCGTAATGGCGTTCCTTCGCCTCGCTCATGACAGCCTCGCTTCCAGGCCTTCAACGGCCGATTTGGTGAGGACGAGCTTCTCGCGACGCAGAATGTCGTAAACATTCGCGCCGACGACCGGCAGGACGTCCACGTCTTTGATGTTGCGCGCCGCGCGGGCGAACTCCTCGTTCACCGACGCGTCCACGAAAAGCGCGTTGCTGAGGCCCAGCTTCGCAAGCTTGGCCGCGAGCGTCTTCGTCTTGGATTCGCTCATCACCGCATCGTCGATGACGATCAGCTCGGCCGCGTTCTGCTTTGCGGACAGAGCGTGCCGCAGAGCGAGCGCCCGCACCTTCTTGGGCAGGCTGATCGCGTGGCTGCGGGGACGCGGGCCATGGGCAACGCCGCCGCCGACGAATTGCGGCGCCTTGCGGTTGCCGTGCCGCGCTCCGCCCGAACCCTTCTGGCGAACGATCTTGCGGGTCGATCCTGCGACCTCGCCGCGCTCCTTCGTCTTGTGGGTTCCCTGCTGGCGCTTGGCCAGCTGCCAGGTCACGCAGCGGTGCAGAATGTCGCGCCGCGGATCGAGGCCGAACACCTCGTCCTTGAGCTCGACCGTACCGGATTTTTCCGCGTCGAGGGTCAATACATCAACTTGCATTATTCTTTCCCTCCGGAACCGGCATCGGCGCCGCCGCCAGAGCCGTCTTTCTCAGCGCCGTCGGCTTCGCCGGCCGCCTTGGCGTCGGGCGAATTATCGCCAGCCGCATTCGGCTCGGGCTGCTCGACAGCGACGGTCTCGTCCTTGGCATCGGCCTCGGACGGGATCGGCGCGTCGTGGGCACCCACGGGCTGCTTGTCGCCGGCTTCTGCCAGCGTGCTCTCGGTCTCTTCCGCCTCGACGTCGTCGCCGCGCGCAACGAAAGCGCCGGGACGCGGAGCGTCTTCGGGCAGCGGACGCTTGATCGCATCCTTGATCATCACCCAGCCGCCCTTGGAGCCCGGAACGGCGCCTTTGACGAGGATGAGGCCGCGCGCGACGTCCGTGCGGATGACTTCCAGGTTCTGCGTGGTGACGCGGACGTCACCCATATGGCCGGCCATCTTCTTGCCTTTGAACACCTTGCCGGGGTCCTGGCACTGGCCGGTCGAGCCGTGCGAGCGGTGGCTGATCGACACGCCGTGAGAGGCCCGCAGACCGCCGAAATTGTGCCGCTTCATGCCGCCAGCGAAGCCTTTACCGATCGAAGTGCCGGTCACGTCGACCCGCTGGCCCGCAACGAAATGATCCGCAGTGAGCGTCGCACCCACTTCGATCAGCGCATCCTCGGGCACGCGGAACTCGGCCAGCTTGCGCTTGGGCGCGACTTTGGCCTTCGCGAAATGACCGCGCATCGGCTTGGTCGTGCGGTTGGTCTTGGCCGCGCCGGCACCGAGCTGAAGCGCGGTGTAGCCGTCGCGTTCCTGCGTGCGATGATCGACCACCTGGCAGTCCTCGAGGCTGACCACCGTGCAGGGCACATGGGTGCCTTCCGCGGTGTAGAGCCGGGTCATGCCGAGCTTCTTGCCGATCACGCCGGTGCGGACCTGCGCCTGGGCGGGAAGAGGTTGGGGAGTGTGTGCCATGTGCTTACGCTCCCAGCTTGATCTCGACGTCAACGCCCGCGGAGAGATCGAGCTTCATCAGCGCGTCGATCGTCTGCGGGGTCGGCTCGACGATGTCGAGGACGCGCTTATGCGTGCGCATCTCGAACTGCTCGCGAGACTTCTTGTTGACGTGCGGGCTGCGCAGCACGGTGTAGCGGTCGATATGCGTCGGCAGCGGAATAGGTCCACGAACCTGCGCGCCAGTACGCTTCGCCGTGTTCACGATCTCGACCGCGGAGCTGTCCAGCACGCGGTGGTCGAACGCCTTCAGGCGGATGCGGATGTTCTGTTGCATCTCAGGGTGTCCAGTTCGGCTCGTGGGGTCGGGCCCAGAGGAGCCAGCGAAAGAAACGGGCGGGCCGCATGCACGCGGCCCGCCCGGTCGTCAAGAGGCGTGTTACTCGATGATCGAGGAGACGATACCGGCACCGACGGTGCGGCCGCCTTCACGGATGGCGAAGCGGAGCTTCTCTTCCATCGCGATCGGGACGATCAGCTCGACATTGAGGTTCACGTTGTCGCCGGGCATGACCATCTCGGTGCCCTCGGGCAGCGTGCAGATGCCGGTCACGTCCGTCGTACGGAAGTAGAACTGCGGACGATAATTGTTGAAGAACGGCGTGTGGCGGCCGCCTTCGTCTTTCGTCAGGATGTAGGCTTCCGCCACGAATTTCGTGTGCGGGGTCACCGAACCCGGCTTGCAGAGAACCTGGCCGCGTTCGACGCCTTCACGTTCCACGCCGCGCAGCAGCACGCCGACATTGTCGCCCGCTTCGCCGCGGTCAAGCAGCTTGCGGAACATCTCGACGCCCGTGCAGGTCGTCTTCTTCGTGTCGCGGATGCCGACGATTTCGATCTCGTCACCGACATTGATCACGCCACGCTCGACACGGCCGGTCACCACGGTGCCGCGGCCCGAGATCGAGAAGACGTCTTCGATCGGCATCAGGAAGGACTGGTCGACCGGACGCTCGGGCGTCGGGATGTAGCTGTCGACAGCTTCCATCAGTTCCTTGATCTTGTTCTCGCCGATTTCCGGATCACGGCCTTCGAGCGCGGCAAGCGCCGAGCCGGCGATGATCGGAATGTCGTCGCCCGGGAACTCGTAGGAGGAGAGGAGTTCGCGAACTTCCATCTCGACGAGCTCGAGGAGCTCCTCGTCGTCGACCTGGTCGACCTTGTTGAGGAACACGACGATCGCGGGAACGCCGACCTGGCGAGCGAGCAGGATGTGCTCGCGCGTCTGGGGCATGGGGCCGTCGGCCGCGTTCACGACCAGGATCGCGCCGTCCATCTGCGCCGCGCCCGTGATCATGTTCTTCACGTAGTCGGCGTGCCCGGGGCAGTCGACATGCGCGTAGTGGCGGTTGTCGGTCTCGTACTCGACGTGCGCGGTCGAGATCGTGATCCCGCGCTCACGCTCTTCGGGGGCGGCGTCGATCTGATCGTAGGCCTTGAAGTCACCGAAATACTTGGTGATCGCCGCCGTCAGCGTCGTCTTGCCGTGGTCAACGTGGCCGACCGTGCCGATATTGGCGTGCGGCTTGTTACGTTCAAACTTTTCCTTGGCCATGTCTCGTCTCTCCGTCTTCTGACGATCGTGGTTGAACTGAAGAAGCTCGCCTTAGCCGGCCAGCTTCGCTTTGACTTCCTCGGCGACCGCGTTCGGCACCTTCTCGTAGTGATCGAACTGCATCGTGTACTGTGCCCGACCTTGAGTGGAGGAGCGCAGATTGTTGACGTAGCCGAACATGTTGGCCAGCGGCACCATAGCGTTCACCACGGTGGCGTTGCCACGGATCTCCTGCCCCTGGATCTGACCCCGGCGGGAGTTGAGGTCGCCGATCACCGTACCGGTATACTCGTCCGGCGTGACCACCTCGACCTTCATCACGGGCTCGAGCAGCGCGAGGCCGAGCTCGCTCTTGTGCTCGCGCATCGCACCCCGCGCCGCGATCTCGAAGGCGAGGACGCTCGAGTCGACGTCGTGGAAGGCGCCGTCATAGAGGTTCACCTTGAAGTCGAGCAGCGGGAAGCCGACCAGCAGGCCGTTCTCGCGGACCGAGTCGATGCCCTTTTCGACGCCCGGAATATATTCGCGGGGGATGTTGCCGCCCACGATATTGTTCTCGAACTCGTAACCGGCACCCGGCTCGTTCGGCTCGATGATCATCTTCACGCGCGCGAACTGACCCGTACCGCCGGTCTGCTTCTTGTGCGTGTAGTCGATATCGACCCGCTTCGTGATCGTCTCGCGATAGGCCACCTGCGGCGCGCCGACATTCGCCTCGACCTTGAACTCCCGCTTCATGCGGTCGACCAGGATGTCGAGGTGAAGCTCGCCCATGCCCTTGATGATCGTCTGCCCGGACTCTTCGTCGGACGCGACGCGGAAGGAGGGATCCTCGGCCGCGAGCTTCTGCAGCGCGACGCCCATCTTCTCCTGGTCGGCCTTCGTCTTCGGCTCGACCGCGAGCTCGATGACAGGCTCGGGGAATTCCATCCGCTCGAGGATCACCGGCTTGTTCGACGCGCAAAGCGTGTCGCCGGTCGTCGTGTCCTTGAGGCCCGCAATGGCGACGATGTCGCCGGCATAGGCGTTCTTGATCTCTTCCTGGGTGTTCGAATGCATGAGCAGCATCCGGCCCACGCGCTCTTTCTTGCCCTTCACCGTGTTCAGGACGCTCGTGCCCTGCTCGAGGTGACCCGAATAGATCCGGCAGAAGGTCAGCGTACCCACGAACGGGTCGTTCATGATCTTGAAGGCCAGCGCCGAGAACGGCTCGTCGTCATCGGCGTGACGCTTCACCTCCTCGTCGGAGTCCGGAAGGACGCCCTTGATCGACGGAACGTCGAGCGGGCTCGGCAGGTAGTCGACGACCGCGTCGAGGAGCGGCTGCACGCCCTTGTTCTTGAACGCCGTGCCGCACATCACCGGATGGAAGTCGACATTGATGGTCCCCTGACGGATCAGGCGGCGCATCGTATCCTTGTCGGGCATGTCGCCTTCGAGATAGGCGTTCATCGCGTCGTCATCGATCTCGACGATCGTCTCGATGAGCTTCTCGCGGTACTCCTCGGCCTTCTCCTTGAGGTCGTCGGGAATGTCGATCACGTCGAAGGACGCACCGAGATCCTCGCCCCGCCAGACGATGGCGTTCATCTCGATCAGGTCGACGACGCCTTCGAAATCGCTCTCCATGCCGATCGGCAGCTGGAGAATGGCGGTCTTCGCGGCGAGGCGATCATGGATCGAGGCGACGCTCGCGTAAAAGTCGGCGCCGATCTTGTCCATCTTGTTGATGAAGAACATCCGGGGGACGTTGTACTTGTCGCCCTGGCGCCAGACCGTCTCGGTCTGCGGCTCGACGCCGGCATTCCCGTCGAGAAGCGCGACCGCGCCGTCGAGCACGCGGAGGGAGCGCTCCACCTCGATGGTGAAGTCCACGTGGCCGGGCGTGTCGATGATGTTCAGGCGGCGCTTCTTGCCGTCACGGCCTTCCCAGAAGGTCGTGGTCGCAGCCGAGGTGATCGTGATCCCCCGCTCCTGCTCCTGCTCCATCCAGTCCATCGTCGCGGCGCCGTCATGGACTTCGCCGATCTTGTACGACTTGCCGGTGTAATAGAGGATCCGCTCGGTCGTGGTCGTCTTGCCCGCGTCGATGTGGGCCATGATCCCGAAGTTGCGGTAGTCCTCGATCTTGTAATCGCGGGCCATCGGTGAATTCCTTCCGGCGCCTGCTCGGCGCCTAACCTGTGTGTCTCGTTACCAGCGGTAGTGCGAGAACGCGCGGTTGGCCTCGGCCATCTTGTGCGTGTCTTCGCGTTTCTTGACGGCGGTGCCGCGGTTCTGCGCGGCATCCATGATCTCGCCGGAGAGGCGGTCGACCATCGTCGTCTCATTGCGCTTGCGGGCGGCGGCGATCAGCCAGCGCATGGCGAGCGCGTTCTTGCGGTCCGGACGAACCTCGACCGGCACCTGGTAGGTCGCGCCGCCGACCCGGCGGGAGCGGACCTCGACGGCCGGCGTCACGTTCTCGAGCGCTTCGTGGAAGATATCCACGGGCGGACGCTTCATGCGCTCTTCCAGACGGTCCATCGCGCCGTAGACGATTTTCTCGGCCGCGGACTTTTTGCCGTCCAGCATGACGTAGTTCATGAACTTCGAGACCGTCTGGTCGCCGAACTTCGGATCGGGGTTGATCGGGCGTTTTTCTGCGCGCCTGCGACGTGACATCGACGCTTCTCCTTACTTGGGCCGCTTGGCGCCGTACTTCGACCGGCGCTGACGACGGTCCTTCACCCCTTGCGTGTCGAGCACGCCGCGGAGGATGTGATAGCGGACGCCCGGAAGGTCCTTCACACGGCCGCCGCGGATCAGGACCACGGAGTGCTCCTGAAGGTTGTGCCCCTCACCGGGGATGTAGCTGATGACCTCATAGCCATTGGTCAGACGCACCTTCGCGACTTTCCGAAGAGCCGAGTTCGGCTTCTTCGGCGTCGTCGTGTAGACGCGCGTGCACACGCCACGCTTCTGCGGGTTGCCCTGCAGGTGCGGCACCTTGTTGATCTTCCGCTTCGGCTTTCGCGGCTTGCGGATTAGCTGTTGAATCGTCGGCATCCGGGTCCCGTCATCCGTTAGAACACTGTGCCGGCTGGCTGACTTCGGAGAAGGATTCGCCCAAACCACGAGGCGGCGCTCCTCCCACGTGGAAAGCGCGCCGCCGGGGCAACTCACCGATGTCGTCTTGCCCGGGGTTGTTTCTCCGGCCCGGCCCCGGAACCAAATGGTTCAGAACCCGGCTTTCGACAGCGCCCCATCCGGCGTAGCGCGGCCCATACTAGGTGCGTAACGCCCCGTCAACACCTCGGCAGTGGTTCCACCGTCCTACTTCAGGAACAGGCGATCACGCGCCTGGATCCGCTCGCCCACGCTGCGGCGATAGGGTCCGCTGCCCAGCCGATGCGCGAGAAGCTTCTCGGCGAAGAGCCGGGGGCCATAGCGCCCCACGTCATGGCGCCAGATGCCGACGCGGTTGCCAAGGCGCAGAGCGAGCTTGCGCAGGAGGCTCGGCCTGCGCCGCTGGGTGCAGTCATAGCCGGCATTCTCGCCAAGGGTGCCGATCTTGTCGTTGATCTCGGCGGCCTCCCTCGTCGTCAATGTCGATTGCCAGGCCTTGGCCCGCGAGCCGCTCGGCGCGGAATATGTCGATCCGGACGGCGTGAGCACGGCCTCCTCGAAAGGCAGGTCCAGCTCCTCCAGAACGCGGCGCAGGGTGGTCTCCGGCGCGTTCACCAGTGATTCGAAGGACAGATCGGTCACCTGCTCCTCCGCCAGCTTGGGGAGAGCGGCCTGCCAATGCCGCTCCGAGATCCGCCAGACATCGACGCCGTGATAGGGATTCCCGCTCCAGCCCATCTTCATCGCCGAGATGGCGACATCGCGGGGATCGCGGCGCAGGCGGATGAAGCGGGCGTTCGGGAAGAGCTCGGCGGCAAGATCGGCATGCCGGTGGAGAGTGAGGAGGAGGCGCCCTCCCCCCTTTGGCCGCTCCTGCTCGAGGAGGCTCTCGATCATGTCGCGGAGCGGACCGACCGGCGGCGGCGTCACCTTCTGGTCCCGCGTGATGCGCTGGGTGGCGAGGTCCTCTGCGAAGCGCTCCCGCGCCTCCGGCGTATCGTCTCCTGCCCGCAGGGCCGCCGCGCTCTCGTCGAAATAGTAGTCGCTCTCGCCGCGGGTCGAGATCTGGCTGTGCTGCTGGAGGAGGAGGCGCGTCAACGTCGTGCCGCTCCGCAGCGGCCCGCACAGGAAGATGAGGTCGGAATAATCCGCCCCTTCGGGCGCTCGGGAGGGGGAGCCCTGCATTGTCATCTCCTGGCCAGGCATTTCGTGACGCCGACGAACTCGGCGATATTGAGCAAGATCATGAAGGCGCCATACCGGAAGGGGCGGTCGATGCGCCCGCGATGGCGCAGCCCGATCCGCAGAAGCTTGACGGCATAGAGCGCGAGGATGCCCAACGTCAGCAGCGGGGCGCCGAAGAGCGCGACGAGCGCGACGGCCGGCAGGATGCCGCCCCAGATCACGGCCCGGAGCGTCTCGCGGACATTGTAGCGTTCGGGTCCGCGGCCATGCATCAACGCACCGGTGCAATAGGCGGTTCCCGATCGGACCGCCCTCTTCCACCATTCTCCGAAGCGATGCATGTCCGCGTCGTGCACGGTCATCTCATGGCCGATCCGCACGATGCGGAAGCCTTCGCGCCGCAGCCTCAGGCAGAGCTCGGGCTCCTCGCCAGCCTTGACCGAGGCGTCAAACCCTCCGGCCGCGGCGAAGGGCGCGGCGCGGTACATGGCATTGCCTCCGCAGGCGGCCTGATCGCCGAGAGGCCCGTCCCACTCGATGTCGCAGAGCGCATTGTAGACCGACGCCTCGGGAAAGCGTTCCCGGTTGCGGCCGGTGACGACGGCCACGTCCTCATGCTCCTCCAGATGGGCGGCGCCGGCGGCCAGCCACGCCGGATCGAGGGTGCAATCGCCGTCGACGAACTGGACGTAGCGGACCGTAGGCCAGATCTCGGTGGCGAGCGCGAAGCCTTCATTCCGTCCGCGTGCCGCCGAAAACGGCCTGTCGGCGCTCAGCCGGTGGACCCTGGCACCGAGGCGCTCCGCCGCCTCCGGCGAGCCATCGGTCGATCCGGAATCGACATAGACGATGCGCTCGGACGACTGCCGGATCGACCGCAGCGATTCCTCCAGCCGCTGGCCCTCGTTCCTGCCGATAACGACCACGGCGATATTGTCACTGGTCGGCATCATTCCCTCGGTCCCGCACCTGAATTGCCCCCTGCCGTGCAAGAAAAAGGCCCTGCCGGTGCGGCAGGGCCTTTCATATTCCGCATCGCAACAACAGTCGCGATACCGTTACTCGGCCGCGGCCGACCCTTCGTCGCCCTCGGGCAGGTCGAAGACCGCATCGGGCGCCGGAAGCGCAGTGGCCTCGCGGGCCTCACGCTCCTCGATGAGCTGCTCGTCGCGGCGATCGGCCTCGATCTGGTGCTTGGCCATCTGACCGCCCGTGCCCGCCGGGATGAGGCGGCCGACGATGACGTTCTCCTTGAGGCCGTCCAGCGTGTCGATCTTGCCGTTGACGGCCGCGTCGGTGAGGACGCGGGTCGTCTCCTGGAACGAGGCCGCCGAGATGAAGCTGCGCGTCTGGAGCGAAGCCTTGGTGATCCCCAGAAGAACCGGCTGGCCTTCGGCGAGCGTCTTGCCCTGCTCCTCGAGCCGCGCATTCTCCTCGTCGAACTCGACCTTGTCGACCTGCTCGTCCTTCAGGAAGCGCGACTCGCCGGGATCGCTGACCTCGACCTTTTGCAGCATCTGCCGGACGATGACCTCGATGTGCTTGTCGTTGATGGGCACGCCCTGGAGCCGGTAGACCTCCTGGATCTCGTTGATCAGGTAGTCGGCCAGCGCCTCGATGCCCATGACGTCGAGGATGTCGTGCGGCGCGGGGTTGCCGTCGAGCAGATATTCGCCCTTGGCGATGAAGTCGCCTTCCTGGACCGCGATGTGCTTGCCCTTCGGAACGAGATATTCCGCAGGAGGCTGATCCTCGTCCACCGGCACGATCGAGATGCGGCGCTTGTTCTTGTAGTCGCGCCCGAACTCCACGCGGCCATCGATCTCGGCGATGATGGCGTGGTCCTTCGGGCGGCGGGCCTCGAACAGTTCCGCGACGCGGGGCAGACCGCCCGTGATGTCGCGGGTCTTGGCGCCCTCGGTCGGGATCCGCGCGAGAACGTCGCCGGGCTGGACATCCGCACCGTCCTCGACCGACAGGATCGCCTCGACCGGCAGGAGGTAGCGAAGCTCGCCCCCCTGCTCGCCCGTGACCATCTCGCCGTCTTCGCCGCGAATGGCGAGCGCGGGCTTGAGGTCCGAACCGCGGGGGTTCGAACGCCAGTCCTGCACCACCTTGGAGGACAGGCCCGTCGCCTCGTCGGCGACGTTCTGGAACGACACGCTCTCGACGAGGTCCTCATAGGACACCTTGCCGGCCGCCTCGGTGAGGATCGGCAGGGTATAGGGGTCCCAGTCCGCGAGGCGCTGGCCGCGCGCGACGTCGTCGCCTTCGTCCACCCGCAGCTTGGTGCCGTAGGTGACCTTGAAGGACGCAAGGTCCGAGCCGTCCTTGTCGACGATCTTGACCAGCGTGTTCCGGCCCATGACGACGAGATCGCCGCTCGAGTCGCGAACCACGTTGCGGTTCTCGAGCTTGATCCTGCCGGCATGCGTCGCCTCGATCAGCGACACGTCGCCGACCTGCGCGGTGCCGCCCACGTGGAAGGTCCGCATGGTCAGCTGCGTGCCGGGCTCGCCGATGGACTGCGCCGCGATGACGCCGACGGCTTCGCCGATATTCACCGGCTCGCCGCGGGCGAGGTCGCGGCCATAGCAGGTCGCGCAGACGCCGATCGGCGTCTCGCAGGTCAGCGGGCTGCGGACCTTGACCTTCTGGATGCCGGCCATCTCGATCGCTTCGGCGGTCGGCTCGTCGAGCTGCGTGCCCGCCTTCGCCATGACTTCACCGCTATCGGGCTCGACGATGTCCTCGAGGATCGTGCGGCCGAGAATGCGTTCGGCCAGCGGCAGGACGATCTCGCCCGAATCGACGACGGCCTCGTGCGTGATGCCCTTCTCGGTCCCGCAGTCCTGCTCCTTGACGATGCAGTCCTGCGCGACGTCGACCAGCCGGCGGGTCAGGTAGCCCGAGTTCGCCGTCTTGAGCGCCGTGTCGGCGAGGCCTTTCCGCGCGCCGTGGGTGGAGTTGAAGTACTCCAGCACGGTAAGGCCTTCCTTGAAGTTCGAGACGATCGGCGTCTCGATGATCTCGCCGGACGGCTTGGCCATCAGGCCGCGCATGGCGGCGAGCTGGCGCATCTGCGTGGGTGAGCCCCGCGCGCCCGAATGGCTCATCATGTAGACCGAGTTCGGCTCCATCATGCGGCCGGTCTCGGGATCGTATTTGGTCCGGCTGATCTCGCCCATCATCTCGTCGGCGATCCGGTCCGTGCACTTGGCCCAGGCGTCGACGACCTTGTTGTACTTCTCGCCGCGCGTGATCAGGCCGTCCGCATATTGTTGTTCGTATTCGGAGGCGAGTGCGCGCGTCTCCTCGACGATCCCCGCCTTCGTCTCGGGGATGACCATGTCGTCCTTGCCGAAGGAGATGCCGGCCTTGGCCGCTTCCTTGAAGCCGAGCTCCATCACCTTGTCGGCGAAGATCACGGTCTTCTTCTGGCCGGTATGGCGATAGACCGTGTCGATCAGGCCCTGGATCGTCTTCTTGGTCAGGAGCTGGTTCACGGCCTGGAAGGGCACGTTGTGGTCCTTGGGCAGGACGCCCGCGACCTTCATCCGGCCCGGCGTCGTCTCGACCAGCTCGCGCGTCTCGTTGCCTTCGGCATCGACCGAGCGCCACAGCGCCTTGACCTTGGCATGCAGCGTCACCGCGCCCGCTTCGAGAGCGTGATCGATCTCGGCCAGGTCGGCGAAGACCATGCCCTCGCCCGGCTCACCCTCTTTCTCGATGGTGATGTAGTAGAGGCCGAGCACGATGTCCTGGCTCGGCACGATGATCGGCTTGCCGTTGGCGGGGCTGAGGATGTTGTTGGTCGACATCATCAGAACGCGCGCTTCGAGCTGCGCTTCGAGCGACAGCGGAACGTGCACAGCCATCTGGTCGCCGTCGAAGTCGGCGTTGAACGCCGTGCAGACCAGCGGGTGGAGCTGGATCGCCTTGCCCTCGATCAGCTTGGGCTCGAAGGCCTGGATGCCGAGGCGGTGCAGCGTCGGCGCCCGGTTCAGCATGACCGGGTGCTCGCGGATCACCTCGTCGAGGATGTCCCAGACCTCGGGGCGCTCCTTCTCGACGAGCTTCTTCGCCTGTTTGACGGTCGCGCTGAGGCCCTTCGCATCGAGGCGCGAATAGATGAACGGCTTGAACAGCTCGAGCGCCATCTTCTTGGGCAGGCCGCATTCGTGCAGCTTCAGCTCGGGGCCGACAACGATGACCGAACGGCCCGAATAGTCCACGCGCTTGCCGAGCAGGTTCTGGCGGAACCGGCCCTGCTTGCCCTTGAGCATGTCGGAGAGCGATTTCAGCGGACGCTTGTTCGTGCCCGTGATGACCCGGCCGCGGCGTCCATTGTCGAACAGGGCGTCGACCGACTCCTGCAGCATGCGCTTCTCGTTGCGCACGATGATGTCGGGCGCGCGCAGCTCCATCAGGCGCTTGAGGCGGTTGTTCCGGTTGATGACCCGGCGATACAGGTCGTTGAGGTCGGACGTCGCGAAGCGGCCGCCATCGAGCGGGACGAGCGGACGCAGTTCCGGCGGGATCACCGGAATGACCGTCATGATCATCCACTCGGGCTTGTTGCCCGAGGTCATGAAGGCCTCGATCAGCTTGAGGCGCTTGGCGAGCTTCTTGGGCTTCAGCTCCGAGGTCGATTCGGCGATCTCGACGCGCAGCTGCTCGGTCACGGCCTCGAGGTCCATGCTGCCGAGAATGTCGCGAATGGCTTCCGCGCCGATGCCGGCGGTGAAGCTGTCATCACCGTACTGCTCCTGCGCCTCGATATACTCCTCCTCGGTCAGCAGCTGGTGCTGCTCGAGGGGCGTCAGGCCGGGCTCGATGACGATGTAGTTCTCGAAATAGAGAACCCGCTCGACGTCCTTGAGCGTCATGTCGAGGAAGGTCGCGATGCGCGAGGGCAGCGATTTCAAGAACCAGATATGGGCGACCGGCGAGGCCAGCTCGATATGGCCCATGCGTTCGCGGCGCACCTTGGACAGGGTGACCTCGACGCCGCATTTCTCGCAGACGACGCCCTTGTACTTCATGCGCTTGTACTTGCCACACAGGCACTCGTAGTCCTTCACCGGACCGAAGATCCGGGCGCAGAACAGGCCGTCCCGTTCGGGCTTGAACGTGCGGTAGTTGATCGTCTCGGGCTTTTTGATCTCGCCGAACGACCAGGAGAGAATCTTCTCCGGCGAGGCGAGCGAGATGCGGATCTGGTTGAACGTCTGCGGCTGGGCCAGCGGATTGAAGACGTTCGCGAGTTCCTGAGACATGCGGTGTCCTTTCAGGCGGTGCGGGCGTGAGCACCCGCGAGTATCCGTTTGCGAAGAAGGGGCGGGGCCGGTCGCCCCGCCCTCTTCCTTATCGGTTCTGCAGCTCGACGTTCAGGCCGAGGCTGCGCATTTCCTTGACGAGAACGTTGAAGCTCTCGGGGATGCCGGCCTCGAAGCTGTCATCGCCGCGGACGATGGCCTCATAGACCTTGGTCCGGCCGGCGACGTCGTCCGACTTCACCGTCAGCATCTCCTGCAGCGTGTAGGCGGCGCCATAGGCTTCGAGGGCCCAGACCTCCATCTCGCCGAAGCGCTGGCCGCCGAACTGCGCCTTGCCGCCCAGCGGCTGCTGGGTGACCAGGCTGTACGGGCCGATCGAGCGGGCGTGGATCTTGTCGTCCACCAGGTGGTGCAGCTTGAGGAGGTATTTGTACCCCACCGTGACCGGCCGGGCGAACCTGTCGCCCGTGCGCCCGTCATGCAGCGTCACCTGGCCGGTCTCGGACAGACCCGCCTTCTTCAGCATCTCGACGATCTCGGCCTCGCGCGCGCCGTCGAAGACCGGCGTGCCGATCGGAACGCCCTTGATGAGGTTCTTGCCGAGCTCTTTGAGCTCGTACTCGTCCTCGGGCAGCTCCTGGTCCTCGCCGTACACGTCCTTCAGCTTCTGAAGGTACTCGGCCTTCTTGGCATCGTCGCGATTGTACTCCTCGAGCGCATCGCCGATCTGGCGGCCGAGGCCGCGGCAGGCGAAGCCCAAGTGAGTCTCGAGGATCTGCCCGACATTCATACGCGAGGGCACGCCGAGCGGGTTCAGGACGATGTCGACGGGCGTGCCGTCCTCGAGGAAGGGCATGTCCTCCATCGGAGCGATCTTGGAGATGACGCCCTTGTTGCCGTGACGGCCGGCCATCTTGTCACCCGGCTGGAGCTTGCGCTTCACCGCGACGAAGACCTTGACCATCTTCATCACGCCCGGGGGCAGCTCGTCGCCGCGTTGCAGCTTGTCGACCTTGTCCTCGAAGCGCGCCTCGAGCCGCGCGCGGCTCTCGTCATATTGCTTCTTCAGGCCCTCGATCTCGCCCATCGCCGCTTCATTGGCGAGGCCGATCTTCCACCACAGGCCCTTTTGCAGGTCGTCGAGCTGGCTGCGCTCGATCGTGCCCTTCTTGAAGCCCTTGGGTCCGGACACGGCCTCGGCGCCCGCCAGCATGTCGGCGAGACGGCCATAGATGTTCCGCTCGAGAATGGCGAGTTCGGCGTCGCGGTCCTGCGCGAGGCGGTCGACCTCGTCGCGCTCGATCGCCTGGGCCCGCTCGTCCTTGTCGACCCCGTGGCGGTTGAAGACGCGCACCTCGACCACCGTGCCGGACACGCCCGGCGGCAGCTTCAGCGAGGTGTCGCGAACATCCGCCGCCTTCTCGCCGAAGATCGCGCGCAGGAGCTTCTCTTCCGGCGTCATCGGGCTTTCGCCCTTGGGCGTGATCTTGCCGACCAGGATGTCGCCCGGATGCACTTCGGCGCCGATCGCGACGATGCCGGCCTCATCGAGGTTCCGCAGCGCCTCTTCGGAGACGTTGGGGATGTCCCGCGTGATCTCTTCGGGGCCGAGCTTGGTGTCGCGGGCCGCGACCTCGAACTCCTCGAGGTGGATCGAGGTGAAGACGTCGTCGCGCACGATGCGCTCGGAGATCAGGATCGAGTCCTCGAAGTTGTAGCCGTTCCACGGCATGAACGCGACGAGCACGTTCTTGCCGAGCGCCAGCTCTCCGAGGTCCGTGGACGGACCGTCGGCGACGATGTCGCCCGCCTGCACCGTGTCGCCGATCTTCACGAGCGGACGCTGGTTGATGCAGGTGTTCTGGTTCGAGCGCTGGAACTTGCGCAGGTTATAGATGTCGACGCCCGACTTGGTGGGGTCGGTCTCTTCTGTCGCGCGGATCACGATGCGCTGGGCATCGACCTGCTCGACGAAGCCCGGACGGCGCGCCGCGATGGCCGCGCCCGAATCGCGCGCGACGATCGCTTCCATGCCGGTGCCGACATAGGGCGCCTCGGCCTCGATCAGCGGCACCGCCTGGCGCTGCATGTTCGAACCCATCAGGGCGCGGTTGGCGTCATCGTTCTCGAGGAAGGGGATGAGCGCCGCGGCCACCGAAACGAGCTGCTTGGGCGAAACGTCGATATAGGCGACGTCCTCGCGCGGGACGAGCGTCGCGTCGCCGGCGATCCGGCAGTTGACGAACTCGTTGGCGAAGCTGCCGTCTTCGTTGAGGTCGGCGTTCGCCTGGGCGATCGCGAAGCGCTGCTCCTCCATCGCCGACAGATAGACCACCTCATCGGTGACCTTGCCGTCGGTGACGCGGCGATAGGGGCTCTCGATGAAGCCGTATTTGTTCACCTGCGCATGGGTGGCGAGCGAGTTGATGAGGCCGATATTCGGGCCTTCCGGCGTCTCGATCGGGCAGATCCGGCCATAATGCGTCGGGTGGACGTCGCGCACCTCGAAGCCCGCGCGTTCGCGCGTCAGGCCGCCCGGCCCGAGGGCGGACATGCGGCGCTTGTGCGTGATCTCGCTGAGCGGGTTCGTCTGGTCCATGAACTGGCTGAGCTGCGAGGAGCCGAAGAATTCCCGCACCGCCGCGGCTGCCGGCTTCGCGTTGATCAGGTCGTTCGGCATGATGTTGTCGATCTCGACCGACGACATGCGCTCCTTGATCGCCCGCTCCATCCGCAGAAGGCCGATGCGGTACTGGTTCTCCATCAGCTCGCCGACCGAACGCACCCGGCGATTGCCGAGATTGTCGATGTCGTCGATCTCGCCCTTGCCGTCGCGCAGGCCGTTGAGGACCTTGAGGACTTCGAGAATGTCCTCCTTGCGCAGCGTGCGCTGCTCGTCCGTGACCTCGGCATTGTCGAAGCCCAGGCGCATGTTCATCTTCACGCGGCCCACGGCGGAGAGGTCGTAGCGCTCCGCATCGAAGAACAGCCCGCCGAAGAGCGACTCAGCCGTCTCCAGCGTCGGCGGCTCGCCGGGACGCATGATGCGGTAGATGTCGATGAGCGCCGTCTCGCGATTGGTGTTCTTGTCCGCCGCGAGCGTGTTGCGCATGTAGGCGCCGGTGTTGACGTGGTCGATGTCCAGCGTCTCGAAGCGCGTGATGTTCAGCTCGGCGAGCTGGTCGAGAATGTCCTCGGTCACCTCGTCGCCGGCCTCGGCATAGATCTCGCCGGTTTCGGTGTTGACGATGTCGCGCGCGAAATAGCGGCCGATCATCTGCTCGCGGGTCAGGAAGAAGGCTTCGACGCCCTGCTCCTCGAGCTGCTTGACCGTGCGGGCGGTGACCTTCTTGCCGCCTTCGACCACGACCTCGCCCGACCTGGCGTCGACGAGACCGGCCTCGGGCTTGGTGCCTTTGATCGCCTCGGCGTCGAAAGGCACGGTATAGCCGTTGCCCTGCGCCTCATGCGTGACGCGCTTGTAGAAGACCTCGAGGATGTCCTCCTGATCCATGCCGAGGGCATAGAGCAGCGTCGTCGCCGGCAGCTTGCGGCGGCGGTCGATGCGGACATTGACGATGTCCTTGGGATCGAACTCGAAATCGAGCCAGGAGCCGCGATAGGGAATGATCCGCGCGGCGAAGAGCAGCTTGCCCGAGCTGTGCGTCTTGCCCTTGTCGTGGTCGAAGAAGACGCCCGGGGACCGGTGCATCTGGCTGACGATGACCCGCTCGGTGCCGTTGATGATGAAGGTGCCGTTGTCCGTCATGAGCGGCATGTCGCCCATGTAGACTTCCTGCTCCTTGATGTCCTTGATCGACTTGGACTCCGTGTCCTCGTCGACCTCGAACACGGCGAGCTGGAGCTTGACCTTCAGCGGCGCGGCATAAGTCATGTCGCGCTGCATGCATTCTTCGGTGTCGAATTTGGGCTCTTCGAACTCGTAGGAAACGTATTGCAGGTAAGCCGTCTCGGTGAAGTCGGTGATCGGGAAGACCGATTTGAACACCGCTTCCAGGCCGTCGCGACGACGGTCGTCGGGCTTGACGAAGCGCTGGAGGAAGGCCTCGTAGCTCTCCTTTTGAACCTGAATGAGGTTCGGCATTTCGGCGGCATCGCCGATCCTGCCGAAGCCCTTGCGGATGCGTTTCTTCTCGACGAAGCTCTGAGCCATCAAAGGTCCCTTTCGCGGGGTGGGCGAGCCGGTCCGGGCGCTTCCTTCCGCAGAAAGCAGGGCCCGATCGCGGGCTCCCCGAAACGGCGAACGGCGCCCGTGCCGGCAAGGCAGGAGCGCGCCGTCGCATCACACCGAATTAGTTTGTCTTAACGATTTGTCGTCGCACGTGCACAGCCAGTCACCCGGGGGCCGCACCCGGGAGTGAAGCGAGCAGATAGCGCCCGGCAGAACCGAATGCAAGCGGCTTGCTACACAGTTCCGGACATGAAGAAGCCCCCGCCAATGGCGGGGGCTTCGACTTTGCGGAAAGCCGCGAAGCTTACTTGAGTTCGACGCTCGCGCCGGCCGCTTCGAGCTTTTCCTTGAGCTCGTTGGCTTCGTCCTTGGAGACCTGCTCCTTGACGGTTTTCGGCGCGCCTTCGACCATTTCCTTGGCTTCCTTGAGGCCAAGGCCGGTGATCGCGCGGACTTCCTTGATGACGTTGATCTTCTTGTCGCCGGCGGCGGTCAGAACGACGTCGAATTCGGTCTGCTCCTCGGCCGCGGCACCGGCGTCGCCGCCGCCCGGGCCGGCCATCATGACCGCGCCGCCGGCGGCGGGCTCGATGCCGTATTCGTCCTTGAGGAGGTTCTTCAGCTCATTGGCTTCGAGCAGGGTGAGGCCGACCAGCTGTTCGGCGAGGGCTTTGATGTCTGCCATGATAATCTGTCCTTGTGCTTACGCGTCTTCGCGCTCTTCGAGCGTCTTTGCGATGGAGGCGAGGTTCGACGCCGGCGCGGTGACGGCGTTGATGAGGTTGGAGGCCGGGGCGATGATCTGACCCACGATGGAAGCGATGATCTCCTCGCGGCTCGGCATGTCGGAAAGGGCTTTGATGCCGCCTTCGTCCATGGTCTCTTCGCCCATCCGGCCGCCCAGGATGGTCAGCTTGTCGTTGTCCTTGGTGAACTTGACGATGACCTTGGGCGCGGTGACGGGGTCTTCGGAATAGGCGATGACCGTCGGGCCGGTGAAGAGGTCGGCGACGTCGCCGCCGGGCAGGTCCTTCAGAGCGATCCGGGCGAGGCGGTTCTTCACCACCTTCACGCCGCCGCCCGCTTCGCGCATCTCATTGCGAAGCTGCGACACCTGGGCCACCGAAAGGCCGTGATTCTGCATCACGACCAGGACCTCGTTGTCGTTGAGGACGCCCTTCATCCACTCGACCTGATCGGCCTTCTGGGCTCTCGATAGAGGCATAGGCGTTCGGTCCTTGAGGGCGGGCCGACGACCCGCCTTGGGCTGCACTTGCCCGCTTGCGCGGGCGACGAACCGTTCGAGGACAGATGAGAACGAGCGTGCGGCGGAGCGGACGCTCCGGGCGCATTCATGCCGCTCACCTCGTCTGCACAGGGCTTATGGGATGCCTGCGGTCTCGGACGGGCGCGGGATCTCTCCCGCTAGAGGGCGCGCGTGTGGCAGAAGGGCGGAGCTTTGTCCACCCCCCTTGCGCGGCGGGGCCGCCTCAGCCCCGCGGGCCTTCGGGCGACTTGAAGACCTCGCCGTCCTTCATGACGAAATCCACGTCCAGCATGGCCGAGATGTCCTCGAGCGGGTCCTCGTCCACCCCGACGAGGTCGGCTTTCTTGCCGGCCTCGACCGTACCGAGCATGTCGGATTTGCCCAGGTTTTCCGCGCCCTCGACGGTCGCGCTGCGCAGCGCCTCCATCGGCGTCAGGCCGGCCTCGACCAGAAGCTCGAACTCGCGGGCATTCTCGCCATGTCTCGACACGCCCGAATCGGTGCCGAAGGCGATGGGCACGCCCGCCTCGTGGGCGCGGCGCGCCATGTCGAGCATGCGCGGGCCGACTTCGCGCGATTTGGCGCGCTGGAACTCGGTCAGGAAGGTGTCCGGATCCTCCGCCCACTCGGCGACGGTGACGCCGGCCAGGATGGTCGGCACGAGATAGGCGTCCTGCCGCCGGAACTCGCGCGCCGTGTCGCGGTCGAGATAGGTGCCGTGCTCGATCGAATCGACGCCGGCGCGCAGGGCCGCCTCGATGCCGGCCTTGCCATGCGCATGCGCCGTCACCTTGCGGCCCATCGCATGGGCGGCATCCATGATCGCCGTCAGTTCCTCGTCCGTGAATTGCTGCTCGGTGCCCGTCGCCGTGTTGGAGAGGACGCCGCCCGTCGCCGTCAGCTTGATGTGGTCGGCGCCGCGCCGGACCTGCTCGCGCACGGCTGCGCGGCAAGCGTCGGGGCCGTCGCACACGCCGGTCGAATGCATCAGCGCTGCGACATCGTCGCGATAGCCCTGCGTGCCGTCCCCATGGCCGCCCGTCACCGAGATGGTGGAGCCCGAAGCATAGATGCGCGGCCCGTCGACCCAGCCCTGCTCGACCGCCTCGCGCAGCGCGAAGATCGCGTCGCCGCCGCGGGCGCCGACATCGCGGACGGTGGTGAAGCCGGCCATCAGCGTGTCACGGGCGTGCTTCGCGCCGTACATGGCCCGGTCGCCCTCGGACATCTCGACGGCTTGGAGACGCTGCTGCGGATTGTTCTCGGAGGTGAGGTGCACATGCCCGTCGATCAGGCCCGGCATCACGACCATGTCCCGCAGGTCGTGGACGACCACCTCGCCCTCCCCCGCCTCGACATCGTCCGCGGAAAGATAGCCCTCGGAGACGGCCTCGATCAGGTCGCCCCGGATCACGACGGTGCGCTCTTCGAGCGGCGCCTCGCCCGGGACCGCCAGAAGCGTGCCGGCATGCACGAGGTGCACGTCCTGCGCGGCGGCGAGAGTGGGAAAGAGAACGGCTGCGGCGGTGAGGAGGTATCGTTTCATCCGGGGATCAAAGCGCGTGCGTCCCCCGCCGTCACCCCCGCTCGGCAGCGTCAGGCGCCGGGCTCGGCGGCGACGAAGAGCCGGACATCGGCCCGGTCGGGGACGAAGAAGTCCGCCTCGGGCGGGCGGTTCGGCGCCGCCTGCGCGAAGAGGCCGGCGTTCTGCAGGACCTCGAGCAGCGCCGCGCCGTGCCCGTCCACGCTCACGAAGAGGCCGTCGCGCGCATTCGGCGCGACGGTCAGGATCCCGTAGGGGCCTTCGACCGGCATGCCGCTGCGGCGCAGGGCGTCGACCATCTGCGCCGCATAGAGACGCGCTTCCTCATTGGGCGCGGAGGTGACTTCGATGCTGAAGCTCTCCTCCTGCGCCCGCAGGCCCTCGGCGATGGTGACGGCCTGTTCGGCCCGCAGCGCCGGCATCGCGCGCGCCTGCCGCGCGGTGGCGGGCGCGGGCGTCTCGGCCGCCTCAGCGTCCGAGGCGTCTGCGAGAGGCGCAGGCACCTCGCGGCTGCGGGCCCGTGCGAGCTGCCGTTCGAGGGCGGCGTTCTGCCGGCGCACGGCCTCCGCCTCCCAGCGGGCATCTTCCGCTTCGCGAAGTGCCGATTCGGAGGCGGATTCGAGCCTGCCGAGCGCGAAGCGGGCATCTTCGGCGACCTCGTTCGCCTCGGCGAGCGCGAGTTCCTGCCTGCGGTCGCGTTCCCCGGTCGTCGCCGTGGCGGCGAGCGCGAAGAGCGCGGCCAGCGTCACGGAAACGACGAGGCCGGTCGTCGCCGCATCGTGGACGGCGCTCAACATGCTGGCAGACAATTCGTTCAAGGCAGGCGGCATCCTCACACGTCCCTCCCGAGCATCGGTCGGACCGATCGTCTTGGTTAACGCGAGATCTTGCTCGAAAGGTGGCGCGTCTTTGTCCAGACACAAGTCCATGAACGGGCCGCTCTTGCCTAAGGCGCACGGAGTGGCGACGAAGACACAGCACCATGGGAGGACCGTCTTGACCACAGCCGCTCTGATCGTCGCCGCCGGCCGGGGGGCCCGCGCAGGAGGAGGCGGCCCCAAGCAGTACCGCCTGCTCGACGGCCGGCCCGTGCTGACGCGCACGATGGAGCTCTTCGCGCGCCACCCGCGCATCGACCGGGTTCTCGCCGTCATCCATCCGGAGGACGAGGCGGCCTTCGAGGCCGCCTGCCCGGGCGCGGACTACGTTCACGGCGGGGCGGACCGCCAGGCCTCCGTCCGCCTGGGGCTGGAGGCGCTCGCCGGTGATCCGCCCGACCGCGTGCTGATCCATGACGGCGCGCGGCCCTTTGTCGGGCCAGCGACGATCGGCGCGGTGATCGACGCCCTCGACCGGCACGAGGGCGCCCTCGCCGCCCTGCCCGTCACTGATACGCTGAAGCGGGAAGACGGGAACGGCGCCGCTGCGGCCACCATGCCGCGCGACGGCCTGTGGCGGGCCCAGACCCCACAGGGTTTTCGCTTCGCGACGATCCTGGCCGCCCATCGCAGCGCCCCCTCCGGCAGCGCCACGGACGATGCGAGCCTGCTCGAAGCGGCGGGCCGCCCGGTGGCGCTGGTGCCCGACGACCCGACCAACATCAAACTGACCTATCCGGGAGATTTCGCTCTGGCCGAACTGCTTGTGCAAAGAGAAACTCGAACGGGCTTCGGCTATGACGTCCATGCGTTCGACGAGGGGGAGGCGGTCATTCTCGGGGGGATCCGGATACCGCATACGCATAGCCTGAAGGGGCATTCGGACGCCGACGTGGCCATGCACGCCCTGACGGACGCGCTCTACGGCGCCTTGTCGGAGGGGGATATCGGCCGGCATTTCCCACCCACCGACGAGCAATGGCGGGGCGCGCCATCGGATGTCTTCCTGCGCCATGCGGCAGGCCTTCTCGCCGATCGCGGCGGGCGCCTGACCAGCGCGGACATCACCCTGATCTGCGAGGCGCCCAAGATCGCGCCCCATGCCGAGGCGATGCGCGAATCCCTCGCGCAGGCGCTCGGCTGCGAGGTGTCGCGGATTTCGGTCAAGGCGACGACGAGCGAGGGCCTCGGCTTCACCGGCCGCCGCGAGGGCATCGCCGCGCAGGCCGTCTGCACGATCAGTGTACCCGTATCCTGATGACGAATTCTCTTGCGCAGAAGGTGGTGCGGGAAGCGCGGACGCGCCGCGCGACCGTCGCGACCGCTGAATCCTGTACCGGAGGGCTCGTCGCCGCGGCGATCACCGATGTCGCAGGCGCATCGGCCGTCCTGCGCCAGGGCATCGTGTCCTATGCCAATGAGGCGAAGACGGATCTCCTCGGCGTGCCCGCCGCTCTCATCGCGCGGCATGGCGCCGTCAGCGCGGAGGTGGCGGAGGCCATGGTGGCGGGTCTTTGCGCCCGCACGCCGCCCCTGCCGCGATCGGCGGTGACGGTGGGCGTCTCGGTCACCGGCATCGCAGGTCCCGGCGGGGGCAGTCCGGGCAAGCCCGTCGGCCTCGTCTGGTTCGGAATGTCTGGCCCGCAGGGCATCCGGCTCGAGCGCAGGGTCTTTGCGGGCGGCGACCGGCGCTTCGTGCGCGAGCGCAGCGTCGAGACGGCCCTGCGCTTCCTGCTGCAGACGGTCAGGACCGTCTGACGGTAGCGCGTGCCGTCAGGCGACGCTTCTCTTGGGCGCGTCGAACCCGGCCTTCCGCATCACCTCGGCAAGATCGTCGCGGTCGAAGGGCTTGAGCACGTGATAGGCAGCTCCCGCCGCGCGGGCGAGCGAGAACTGGCGCGGGTCGTTCTCGCTCGCGCAGAGGATGATGGCGGGCCTGCGCTCCTCCGCCAGAAGAGCGGCCTCCCGCAGGAAATCGAGCGCCCCCAGCGACGGCAGGTCCCAGTCGAGAAGCACCACGTCCACGCCGTCCTTACAGCGGGTGATGGCGGCCTCGGCAGTTCGCGCTTCGGTGACTTCGTGACCGAAGGCGCGAAGGATGTCCGCGGCGATGCCGCAAACGACTGCCGAATCATCGACGACGAGGCATGAAGCCATCAAGGATTCCCCTTTGTCCTACAGCGCGAGGCCTCTCCCCGACCTGCCTCACAGGGCTAGTCCTTCCCGCTGAAGAGGCCGTTAAGCGGGAGCGTCGAATGCGCCCTATCCGGCCTCCGGCTCAGCGCTGCGCGGTGAAGACGACCGTCTCCTCATCGGCCTGCTCGGCGGTAATGCTGCCGCCGATCGCCTCCATCAGCAGGGCGGCGAGATAGGCCGGGGACGCCTTGGCTTCGAGATCGTCCAGCCGGCGCCCGAGCGCCGCCGACAGATCCTCGCCGAGCTTGGCGCGGCGCCCGCGGGCCGTCACCTGCACCCGGTCGGGGCCGGCTTCGGCGGTCACCTGGCTGCCCGCCCGCGGCACGCAGCGCTCTGCGATCAGGAGAAGGTTCAGGAGGACCCGCGCCATCGGCTTGTCGAGAGCGGGCTCGGAAACCTGCCAGTCGAGTTCGGCCTTCACATGGGCATAGAAGCCCTCCGCCAGCTCGCGCGCCTCGCGCATCTCGATCTGCCCCTCCCAAGAGCCCGAGGCGCCGAACGCGCTGCGGGCGAAGGTGAGGAGCGCGACCGTCTTCTGCGTGCTCTCGCGGATGAGACTCATCGCGTGCTCGCGCATCTCGGCGTCCTGCTCGCCGTCCAGCACCTCGATGCCGGTGTTGAGCGCGCCGACCGGGTTCACGAGATCGTGACAGAGGCGGGATGCAAGCAGCGAAGCGACGAGGACGATCTCGCGGGAGTCGGTCATGGAAGGCTCCGATGGGTCGAACGGCGCCTGCTTGTGCCGCGATGGTTAACCATTCGTTGCCGCCGCGATCGTCAGGGGCTGCATCCGCAGCGCGTCGATCTCGTCCCTGCGCGCCCGGAAGGCCTCCAGCATCGCCTCGTCCAGAACCCGGCCCGTCGCGACCTCGATCGTCATCGGGTTGAGGGCCTTCGCGCCCTTGAGCACCTCGTAGTGCAGATGCGGCCCGGTGGAGCGGCCCGTGCTGCCGACATAGGCGATCACCTGCCCCTGCCGAACCGTCGCGCCCTCGCGGATGCCGGGCCCGAACCCCTGAAGATGCGCATAGGCGGTCTCGAAGCCGCCGCGATGCCGGATGCGGACATAGTTGCCGAAGGACCCGAACCAGTCGGCCCGGACGATCACGCCGTCGCCCGCCGCCATGATCGGCGTGCCCGGGCGGGCCCCGAAATCGATGCCCTTGTGCTGCCGCGTATAGCCCGAGATCGGGTGCCGGCGGCGCCCGAAGGCGGAGGTGACGCGCGCGCCTTCGATAGGCGTCTTCATCAGGAGGCGCTCGGCGCTTTCGCCGCCGGCATCGAAATAGCGGGGCTCGCCCGACCCCTCGAAGCGGTAATATCCCCTGGCGTCGCGCTCGCCGCGCCAGGTCAGCCCGGCGAAGAGGATGTCTCCCGTTCCAAGAGGCCGCCCGGCCTCGTCCACGAAGACCTCGTAGACCACTTCGAACCGGTCGCCGCGGCGAATGTCCCGCCCGAAATCGACGTCGTAGAGAAAGAGGTTCGCGAACCGCGCGGTCACCTCCCGCGGCACTCCCGCCCGGCGGCCCGATGCGAAGAGGCTGTCCTCGATCACGCTCGCCGCGAAGGCATAGCGCGTGCGCACGTCGACCGTCTCGGCGCGGGCCTTCCACCCCTCGCCCGTGCGCCAGGCAAGGACGCGGCGCCCGGCTTCGGGGAAGAGCCGGATCCGGGCGAGCCGCTCCGCCCTGTCGCCCGCGGCGCGCTGATAGACGGTCAGGGGCACGGGGGTCGCGGCGACCTCCACCGCCGCGCCCGGCGCGATCGCGCCGGGATCGAGAACCTCCGACAGCGCATCGACCGCCTGCGCGATCTGGCCCTCGGCGAAGCCCTCCTGCGCCAGCGCGCCTGCAAGAGAGCCGCCCTTCTCGACGAGGACAGTCCTAAAGGCCGCCTCCTCTCGCGCGGCCTCGCGGAGGAGCGCGTAGCGGGCGAACAGCCCCGCCTCCCGCTCCGGCGGATCTTCGAAGAGGCGCTCGGCGGCCTCTGCGCGCAGCTCGGAGCCGGACAGCGAAGGCGCCTTCGAGTCGGAGGGGACGCTGCTGGCTCCTGCGCCGCAGATCACGAGCAGCAGCGCCGCAGCGAGTATGCGTCCGATCGGCGTCGAGGTCGTCAAGGCCATTCCCCATCCTCCGAATGTCACGCCCCGGCAGTTGCAACCAGCGGGCCGCGCGACGGAAGGTGGAGAAAGTGTGAATGCCGGTCAATTTTTCGCGAGGCACCAGTTCCGGCAGCGTGCCCTCACTTCGCCGACCGCATCTCCTCGAGCACCTCGGAGACGTAGGCGTCGATATCCATATCTCCCGTATCCGTGCCCTTCAGCCGTTCCCGGACGAGGTGGGGAAGCGTTTCGGGATCGGGCTCCCCCGATGCGGAGACCGTGGCGCGGATGACGTTCCGGATGGCCTCGGCGTCAGCGGGCGCCTCTTTCTTCTCTTCGTCAGTTGTGGTCATCAAATCCTCCGTCGAAACGCTCAGATGGCGCGCGGGGCGCAAACGCCAAGCCGCACCGTCACCGCCGCCGGCGAATTGGGGGTACTGTGACCGGTTCTTGCAGAGACCCGGAACACGGTTGAACTTGAACGTGTTTTCTTTGGATGGCGCCCGGCCCACCGGGTGACGAGGGCAGCGAGGATAGAATTGCGATGGCGACGATCAATGGCACCCCGGGCGACGAAGAACTCATCGGCACCGCAGAGGCCGACATCCTCACCGGCGAAGGCGGCAATGACACGCTCCGCGGCGAGGACGGCGACGATACTCTCAATGGCGGCGCTGGCGCGGACGTCCTGACGGGCGGGAACGGCGCGGATGTCTTCCAGCTCAGCACGGGCGAGACCGGCGACGTCATCACCGATTTCGCACTCGAGGACGAGATCTTCTTCCTCGGCGGCCGGCGGTTCAACGGCGAGGCCCTGACGATCTCCACCGTCGGCGGCGACACGCTGCTCGAGATCGACACGGACGGGAACGGCACGCTCGACACGGCGGTCACCTTCACCGGCCCGCTCGAGGGGCAGCTGGTCACCAGCGCCGTGATCAATCCCAATATCTTCGACGAGACGATCTTCTCCTACGACACGACCCGTATCCTCCTCGCCCCCGAAGGCGGCTCGGGCGCGGGCACGGCGGGCGATGACCTCGTTTTCGGCACCGACGCCGCCAATGCGACCGATGGAGGCGCGGGAAGCGACACGCTGATCGGCCTTGGCGGCAATGACACCCTGTCGGGAGAAGGCGGCGTGGACGTCGTCGAGGGCGGCGCCGGCAACGACCTGCTCGAGGGCGGCGCGGACCAGGACTTCCTCTTCGGCGGGCTCGATGCAGACACGCTGCTCGGCGGCAGCGGGAGCGATGAGCTCTATGGCGGCGCCGGCAATGACGAGCTCGACGGCGGCATCGGGAACGACGAGCTCTGGGGCGGCACGCAGAACGACGTGCTGCGCGGCGGCGACGGCAGCGACGTGCTTCAGGGCGAAGGCGGGGCCGACAGCCTTTTCGGCGGCGATGGCAATGACGGTATCTTCGGCGGGGGAAGCGCGGACTTCCTCGAAGGCGGCGCGAACAATGACCGCCTCAGAGGCGATGCCGGCAATGATGTGATCTTTGGCGACATGGAAGATGGAAGCGGCACAGGCGGCAGCGACACCATCTTCGGCGGCGACGGCGACGATTCGCTCTACGGTCAGGACGGCGACGACACGATCTACGGCGATGACGGGTCCGACGTGATCGAAGGCGGCGCCGGCAATGATCTGCTGATCGGCGATGGGGGCTCTGCCAGCTCCTCCATGCCGGGCGGCGATCCAGCGACCGCCGATGATGGCGGGGCCGTCTGAACGGCCTTTCCCTCACCTTCCGACGGTGCTGGCGGGATTTTAATTGCGAGGACAGGGCCGAAATTTACCCTGCCGAGGAATTGATCCCGCCTCGCCGCTTGCATAGGCGCGGACGGCTAATGCGGCTGGAGGCGCCGAGGCGTGGATAAAGACGAACGCGCTGCGGTGACCGTGGTCATCGTCAGCTATAACGCAGCGGCGCAACTCCCGCGCTGCCTCGACGCGCTCTCCGTGCAGACCGCCACCGGCTTCGACGTGATTGTCGTCGACAATGCGTCGATCGACGGTTCCGTGGACATCGCAGCGGACCATCCTCTGGCGGTGACGCTCATCCGCTCGGACAAGAACCTCGGCTTCGCTGCCGCGAACAATCTCGCTGCGAAGCAGGCGCGCGGCGAGTGGATCGCTCTCCTCAATCCGGATGCCTATCCCGAACCCGACTGGCTCGACAGGCTCCTCGCCGCGACCGAGCGCCACCCCGGCGTGGATGCCTTCGGGTCGACGCAGGTGGATGCGCATGACCCCTCGCGCCTCGACGGCCTCGGCGACGGCTATTTCTTCGCCGGGCTCCCCTATCGCGCGGGGTTCGGGCGTCCGCTGCGCGGCGATCCCGGCGAAGGAGAGGTCTTCGGTCCCTGCGCCGCGGCCGCGCTGTGGCGGAAATCGCGCTTCCTCGAGCTCGGCGGCTTCGAGGAGCGCTTCTTCTGCTACGGGGAGGATGTCGACCTCGCCTTCCGCCACAGGCTTTCGGGGGGCCGGGCCGTGCAGGTCGGCAGCGCGAAGGTCCGGCATGAGGGTTCCGGCATTTCCGGCCGCAGAAGCGATTTCACGACCTATCACGGGCATCGCAACAGGGTCTGGACCTATCTGCGGGACATGCCGCGGGGGCTGCTCCTGGCGAGCCTGCCCTTCCATCTCGCAGCCAATCTCTACCTCGTGCCCCGCCTCGCGCTGGCGGGGCAGCTTCAGCCCTATCTGCGGGCTCTGCGGGACGCCGTGCGCGGGATGAAGCCCTTCCTCGAAGAGCGGCGGGAGCTGCATCGCGAGGCGCGGGGAGAAAAGGCGCGGATCGCCCATACCCTCACCTGGTCGCCTCTGGCCCTGCTGGCCCGCCGCCCGAAGATCTGGTCGCCGAAGCCCTAGGGAATGGTACGGGTGGTCGGGATCGAACCGACACTCTGTCTCCAGAACCGGATTTTGAGTCCGGCGCGTCTACCAATTCCGCCACACCCGCATACGCGCCCGCTTTAGAGGCTTCGGCGCGCGGAGGGAACAGGCGGCACGCCGATTGAAAGGATCCTGCGGCCGCTCTAGGCGGAGGCGGGCGGATCCGGCGCCCCGAGGAAAAGCTCCATGAGCACGAAGACCGATCAGCAGGACCAGGCCGGGCACCGCGACGGCGGCGTGACGGCGCTGCTCGACGCCACGCTCGACCGGCTGGCGCAGCGGCGCGGAGAGGACGGCGAAGTCAGTCTCGGCACCTTGCTCGACGAGCTCGACGAGCGGGCCTTCGGGCTCCTTCTCCTCGTCCTGGCCCTGCCCTGCTGCATCCCGCTCCTGTGGGGCATTCCCCAGATCGTCGCCCTGCCAATGCTCGCCATCGCCTTCCAGATCGCGCGGGGGCGAGAGCATCCCTGGCTGCCCGAAGCCTTGCGGCAGCGCCGCTTTGCCGTGTCGGGCATGCACGGCGTGGTGCGGCGGGCCCAGCGCTATCTCGGCTGGGCCGAGAGGCTGGCGAGGCCGCGCCTGAACCGGCTGACCGAAGGGGTGGGCCTGCGCATTGTCGGGTTCCTCCTCCTGATCCCGACGGCCTCGATCCTCGTGCCGCTTCCCTCGACAAATACCGCCCCAGGCATAGGGGTCGCGATCGCGTCGGTCGGCCTTCTGGAACGCGATGGCCTCCTCGTTCTCCTCGGCCTCCTCTTCGGCCTCGCCTGGGTGATGCTCCTCGTGTTTCTCGGGGCCGAGGCCATCGCCTTCGCCAAGGGGCTTGTCTTCGGCACGCCCTGACTGCGACCATAGCGCGCTGCGACGGGACACCGTCTTCTCCGCTGGCGCCTCGCCGCGCAGCCTGAGCCTATGGAGCGTTTGCTGATGTCGTTGACCGTCCCGAAGCGGGCCTCGGTCCTGAGCCTCGTGGCGAGCGCCATGCTGCTCGCGGGGGCGCACGCCTTCGAGCGGTTCGGCGGGCTCGCCCCCTGCCTCCTCTGCCTCGATCAGCGCGAAGTGCACTGGACAGCGGCGACGGTGGCGCTCGGCCTGCTCGTGCTGGCGCAGATGGGCGCCCGGCGGGCCGTGGCCGCGGGCCTTGGCGGCCTCGCGCTGATCTATCTCTTCTCGGCCGGCCTCGCGGGCTATCACGCCGGCGTCGAATGGGACTTCTGGCCGGGTCCCGCGGGCTGCGCGGCGGGCAATGCGCCCGCGGCCTTCACGCCGGACCAGCTCATCGCAGGCCTTTCGGCCCCCGGTTCGGGCCCCGCCTGCTCCGAGGCGGCCTGGCGGCTCTTCGGCATCTCGATGGCAGGATACAACGCGCTGATATCGCTCGTGCTCGCTGGGCTCACGGCCGGGGCCTGCGCTGTCTTCGCGCGGGGCATGGGTCTGGACGCGCGGCACGTCGCAGCCTAGCTCGGAAGCCATGGATACGCTGAACCCGCCCGCCCCCGCAGGGCCCACGGACCGCCGCACCGAGGAGATGCTGCGCGTCGACCATGCCGGCGAATACGGCGCGGTCGCGATCTATAAGGGCCAGCGCGCGGTCTTCGCTCGGCTTCCGCACAAGGCCCGCCTCGCGGCCCTCCTCGAAGAGATGGAGGACGGCGAGCAGCACCATCTCGCCGCCTTCGACCGCCTGCTGACGGAGCGGCGGGTCCGCCCCACCCTGCTCGGCCCTCTCTGGAATGCCGCGGGATACGCGCTCGGCGCGGGCACGGCGCTGATGGGCGAGAAGGCGGCCATGGCCTGCACCTCGGCCGTCGAAAGCGTAATCGAAGGCCACTATCAGGAGCAGGTCGACGAACTCGGCCCGCGCGAGCCGGAACTGTCAGCGACCTTCGCCCAGTTCCGCGAGGACGAGCTCGAGCATCACGACACGGCGATCGAGGAAGGCGCGGAGGACGCGCCGGGCTATCGCCTCCTCAGCGGCGTCATCAAGGCGGGCTGCCACGCGGCGATCCGGATCTGCCAGAAGGTCTGATCTTCGCGGCTCAGGCGAGGCCCTGTCCCAGAGGCTCGCTTGCCGCGCTCCCGACGACGGTCTGCCACTCCCGGATACTGAAGCGCCGGACCAGCCCTTCGGCCACGTAAGGGTCCGACCGCGCGAAGGCTTCGGCGCGTTCCGCCGTCGTGAAGACGAGCAGCGCGGTATCGCTGGGACCGGTCAGCGCGCCGCCGAGGAGGAGTTCGCCCGCATCGGCGGCGGCCCCCGCCAGCGCGAGATGCTCGGCGCGGAAGGCCTCGCGCCGGTCCATGTAATCCTCGGCGAGATCGTAGATGAGAAGGAAATGGGCCATGCGCGGTCGCTCCCTGCGCTCTGCTCGTCCTGCCCGCCAGAGTAGAGGACGCCGGCGGCCCGTCCAGCGCCTGCCGCCGCAAGGCCCTTGCCCGATGCGAAACCCGCCTCTATGAGCCGCGCTTTCAGGTGCAACCGGGGCGCCGCCGATCGCCAGTCGGCCGCGCCTCTTGCGTCGAGGGCGGCGGAACCGCTTGCGGCGTAACGAGAGGAGTTCTGGCCATGAGCGATCCCTTTATCTTCGAATGCGAACTGCGCAAGCGCGCGGGCACGGGCGGCAGCCGCGCAGTGCGCCGCGATGGCTGGGTTCCGGCCGTGCTCTA
Organism: Parvularcula oceani; assembly: GCF_000733125.1. Taxonomy (GTDB): domain Bacteria; phylum Pseudomonadota; class Alphaproteobacteria; order Caulobacterales; family Parvularculaceae; genus Parvularcula; species Parvularcula oceani. The sequence continues at coordinate 96,056 of NZ_JPHU01000003.1, forward strand.
TGGCGGCGGCGAAGAGCCCGCCAACATCAAGCTGCGCTATAACGAGGTCCTGAAGGCCTATCAGACGGGCCGCCTGATCGACGTGCTGTCGAAGATCCAGGTCGACGGCAAGGACCAGCAGGTGATCGGCCGCGACATCCAGGTCGACCCGGTCAAGGACCTGCCGATGCATGTCGACATGATGCGCGTTTCCGAACGCACGCGCGTCACGGTCAACGTGCCCGTCCGCTTCCTCAACGAAGAAGACTGCCCGGGCCTCAATGCCGGCGGCGTCCTCAACGTCGTCCGCTTCGAAGTCGAGGTCGAAGCGCCCGCCACCCGCATTCCCGAGGCGCTGGAAGTCGACCTCAAGGACGCCGAGGTCGGCGACGCGATCCATATCTCCGCGGTCACCCTGCCCAAGGGCGTCGAGCTGACGATCACGGACCGCGACTTCACCGTCGCGACCATCGCCGCCCCGGCCGTCGAAGCCGCCGAGAGCGATGAGGACGAAGGCGACGAGGACGAGACCACCGAAGTGATCGAGGGCCCCGAAGGCGCCGAGATCGACACCGACGACGAGTAAATCGTTCCTCAGCGCCATCGCGGCGCTGCGAGATGACTCCCCGAAGGGCGCGGCGGTCTTCCGCCGCGCCCTTTGCGTTCCGCCGCCTCCGATCCGGCTTGCCGCTTGAACGACGGCCCCCTCCTCCGTAAGCGCGCGCCATGATCCTCCTCGTCGGCCTCGGCAATCCTGACGCGAAATATGCGGGCAACCGGCACAATGCCGGCTTCATGGCCGTCGATGCCATCGCGGAGCGCCAGGGCTTCGGGCCCGAGCGCAAGAAATTCCGCGGCCTCCTGCGGGAGGGGCGCCTTGGCACCGAGAAGGCGCTGATCCTCAAGCCGCTGACCTACTACAATGAAAGCGGCCGCTCGGTCGGCGAGGCGGCGCAGTTCTACAAGCTCGCGCCGGAGGACATCGTCGTCTTCCATGACGAGATCGACCTCGCCCCCGCCAAGCTGCGCGTGAAGCAGGGCGGCGGCCTCGCCGGCAATAACGGGCTGCGCTCGATCGCGGCGCAGCTCAGCCCCGATGTCTGGCGCGTGCGCATCGGCGTCGGCCATCCCGGCGACAAGCGCGCGGTGACGGCGCATGTCCTCAAGGATTTCGCCAAGGAAGAGCGCGAGGGCTGGCTCGCCGACATGCTGGACGGCATCGGCCGCGCCGCGCCGCATCTCGTGCCTCTGTCCAAGGACAACGCCGCCCGCTTCGCTTCCGCAGTCCACCAGCCCGGCGGCAGGGAGGAGCCCGCGAAGAAGGCGCCGGAACCCAAGGCCGAGATGCCGAAGCGCGAAGCGAAGACAGCCCCTTCCAACCCCTTCAGCGAGGCGCTACGCGCCCTGACCGGCAAGAAGGAGTAGCGCGTCATGGGGTTCAAGTGCGGGATCGTCGGCCTGCCCAATGTGGGCAAGTCCACCCTGTTCAACGCGCTGACCAAGACGGCTGCGGCGCAGGCGGCGAATTACCCCTTCTGCACGATCGAGCCGAATGTGGGCGATGTCGCGGTGCCCGAGCCGCGCCTTGGCAAGCTCGCCGAGATCGCGGGCAGCGCCGAGATCATTCCCTCGCGCCTGCAATTCGTCGACATTGCGGGCCTTGTGAAGGGCGCGTCCAAGGGCGAGGGCCTCGGCAACCAGTTCCTCGCCAATATCCGCGAGGTTGACGCCGTGGCCTATGTGCTGCGCTGCTTCGAGGATGACGACGTCACCCATGTCGAAGGCCGGGTCGATCCCATCGCCGATTACGAGACGGTCGAGACCGAGCTGATGCTCGCCGACCTCGAAAGCCTCGAAAAGCGCCGGGCGAACCTCGAAAAGCGCGCCAAGGGCCAGGACAAGGAGGCGAAGGAGACGCTCGTCCTCGTCGACCTCGCCCTCGCCGAGCTGCGCGAAGGGCGCCCCGCCCGCGCCGCCGACGTGCCCGAGGACCAGGAACGCGCCTTCAAGGGCCTGCAGCTCCTGACCAGCAAGCCGGTCCTCTTCGTCGCCAATGTCGATGAGGAAAGCGCCGGGGAGGGCAATGCCTATTCGCAGCGCGTCGAGGAACGCGCGGGCGAGGAGCATGCCGTCGCCGTCACGATCAGCGCCAAGATCGAGGCCGAACTCGCCACCCTCGACGACGAGGAAGCGGCCGAATACCTCTCCGAGATCGGCCTCGAGGAGCCGGGCCTCAACCGACTGATCCGCGCGGGCTACGACCTTCTGGGGCTTCAGACCTATTTCACCGCAGGGCCCAAGGAGGCGCGCGCCTGGACCGTGCGCAGAGGCGCCCGCGCGCCCGAGGCCGCAGGCGTGATCCACACCGATTTCGAGAAGAAGTTCATTCGCGCCGAAACCATCTCCTATGACGACTACGTCTCGCTCGGCGGCGAGGCCGGCGCCAAGGAAGCGGGCAAGCAGCGCATCGAGGGCAAGGATTACGAGGTCCGCGACGGGGACGTGATGCATTTCCGGACGGGCGCCTGATGGGCATAGGACCCGAGGCGGCCCCTCTCGCCTGGACGCTTCTCCTCGTCACCACGCTGGCGAGCCTCTACGGCCTGATGGTCGATCAGAGCTTCATCCGCGGCGGCATCTTCAATGTCGGGGCGGTCCGGCGCGGACAGTGGCATCGCATGGTCACGCCGGCATTCCTGCATGCCGATCTCGGGCATCTGCTGGTCAACATGCTGACCCTCTACTTCTTCGGGCCCGCCGTCGAGGTGATCTACGGAACGGGCGGGTTCGCCCTCCTCTATCTCGGCAGCCAGCTCGCGGCGCAGGGCTACACGCTCAGCCGCAAGGGGTCCGATCCCGACTACAACGCGCTCGGGGCCTCGGGCGCGGTGTCGGGCATCGTTCTCGCCTTCTGCATCTATGCCCCGCTGGCGAACCTCTACCTGTTCTTCGCCATCCCCGTTCCGGCTTTCCTCTTCGGCGCGGGCTATATCGCCTATTCCTCCTTCGCCATGGGCGGGAAGGGCCGCGTCGCGCACGAGGCGCATCTCGGCGGAGCGATCGGCGGCGCGATCCTTGCCTTGCTCCTGCCCACGGCGCCCGGCCTGGCCGGGTAACGGAACTTCCGCCGTTCGCGAGGTGTCGCTGCACTTGGCAGTGACCCTGTTGCGGGAAGACAGCTAACATGCCGCCCTGGCAGGGGCGGCGAGGACGCAGGACAGCATGACCGAGACCAAGCACGGGCTGCAGAACCTCTTCGGAATGCCCGAAGAGGAAAAGACGCCGCAGCGAGAGACCGAAGCGCCGTCCGACAGCGGGACAGCCGGTGCCGAGCCGTCCGTGCCGACGATCGAGGGCGTCTCGAACCCCGTCCTCACGCCCCAGCCAGAGCCGAGCGAGCCCTTCCCGGTGACGCCGGCAGCCCCGCAGGAGGCGCCCGCCCGCCCCTCGCCCGCCCCGGCGGCCCGGACGGGCACCGCCACCTTGTCCTGCGTCGTATTGGCCCTGTCCGGCTGGGCGGCGGCCCGCCGCACGCTCGAAGCGCTGCGGGCGCAGACGCAGGCGGGGCGGATCGAACTGATCGCCGTCGGCATCAATGCGCTGACGGATGCCGAGGCGGGAGAGGAATTCGCCGCCGTCCGCACGCTCGTCCTCGACAGGGGCGTCTCCTGGGCGGACGCGGCGGCAGCGGGACTCCTGGCCGCGAATGGCCAGCTCGTCGCGCTGCTCGACGATTACGCCTTTCCTGCCCGCGACTGGGCCGAACACGTGCTCACCCACCAGAACGATCGCTTCGCCGCCCTCGGCTCGTCCCTGTCCAACGCCAATCCCCGCTCGCGCTATTCCTGGGCGAACATGCTGCTGGAGAACGGGCGGTGGCGCGAGGGAATGCATGGGGGCGAGGTGGATGCGCTGCCGGCGCGGAACCTCGTCTTCCGGCGCGACGCCCTCGCCCCGCTCAGCGACGAGCTGCCCCGCCTTCTGCGCAAGGAGGGCGCGCTGGTCCGGCATCTGAGAGAGAGCGGCCAGCCGCTGAAGATGGAGGACGAGGCGCTGATCGGCATCCTCAACCCCTCGACCTTCAACGCCACCTTGAAAGCCCGCTTCGCCGAGGGCCGCCTTGCCGCCGCCAGCGAGGGGCACCGGATGAGCGGCGCCAAACGCATCGCCAAGGCGCTGCCGGCGCTGTTCTCGCCCTATCCCCGCTATCGCCGGGAGAAGACGCGGCTGTTCCTCGGCGGCGACGTCTCGGTCAATCCCAAGACCCATGGCCGCGCCGTCCTCCTCGGCATGATGTCCGAAGGCGCGGGGCGCGCGGCGGGCTATCTACGCGGCCCGGGCAAGGCGGAGCGGGTCAAGGATGCCCTGACCCGGAACAGGGCCCAGCATCTCAGCAAGACCGACCGGCGCCAGTTCGCCGCCCGCCGCGACTGACGCGCCATTCCCGCCCCGGAAAGCCGTGCTAGGCTTTCGCCAAAGAATCGAGGGCAGGAAATGACCGAGAGCGCGAAGGGCCGAGAAACCGGCCCGCAGCTCAGCCGCAGAAAGCTGCTCAAGACGGGCGCGCTGGCCGCGCCGCTGGCGCTGGCGGGCTGCGACTGCGCCGAGCGCTGCGGCGCCGCGGCGCCCGCCATCACCGGCCGCGCCGTCCGCTCGCGCGAGCTGAAGATGGTCACGACCTGGCCCAAGGATTTCCCCGGCCTCGGCGACGCGGCCGAGCGGACGGCCGAATTCATCACCCAGATGTCGGGCGGTGCCCTCAGGGTGCGGGTCTTCGCGGCAGGAGAGCTCGTCGGCGCCTTCGACGCCTTCGACACGGTGTCGGGCGGCGCAGCCGACCTCTATCATGGCGCGGACTATTACTGGACGGGTAAGAGCCGGGCCTATCCCTTCTTCACCGCCGTCCCCTTCGGCATGACCGCGGTCGAGCAGATGGGTTGGACCGAGGCGGGCGGCGGCCAGCAATTGTGGGACGAGCTGGCCGCGCAGTTCCGCATCAAGCCCTTCGCAGCGGGCAATACCGGCCATCAGATGGGCGGCTGGTTCCGCGAGGAGATCGAGACCCTCGACGATCTGCGCGGCCTCGTCATCCGCATGCCGGGCCTTGGCGGCGAGGTCATGCGCCGCGCCGGCGCCTCGCCCGTCAACATTCCCGGCGGCGACCTCTACCAGTCGCTCCAGTCCGGACGGATCGACGCGACCGAATGGGTCGGGCCGTGGAACGACCTCGCCTTCGGCTTCTACCGCGAAGCGGAATATTACTACTGGCCGGGCTTTCACGAACCCTCGGCGCAGCTCTCGATCGGGCTGAACCTCGATGTCTGGGAGGACATGACCCTCCAGGAACGCGCCATCATCGAGAACGCGGCCCGCGCGGCGAACCATCTCAGCCTCGCCGAATACGCCACCCGAAATGCCCGTGCGCTCGAAGTGCTCGTCGAGGAGCACGGCGTGAAGCTGCGCCGCATGCCCCGAGACGTGCTCGACGCCCTGGCGCAGGCGACGCGGGAGGTTCTGGACGAAGTCGCCGCGTCTTCCGAAATCGCGGGCCGGATCGCCGAGAGCTACCGGTCGAGCATGCGCCGGAGCGCGGCCTGGAACACGGTCGCCGACGAGGCCTATCTCGCCGCGCGGCGGCGCAGCTTCGACCTCTAGCCGGGGGGCGGCATGCTGATCGCGCTCATGGTCCTCTTCGCCGGTCTCCTCGCCGCGCTGCCGCTCGCGGCGCTGCGATCCGGCGCCGCGGCAAGGCTCGCGCATCAGCTGGCGGGGCCCGCCCGCGCCGTGGTGACGGGCGCCTTCTGGATCTCCTGCGCCGCCGCCCTCCTCCTCGCCCTCGTGCAGATGGCGGTCGTGGTCCTGCAATCGGTCTTCGCGCTCAGCGTCATCGCCCTGCAGGAGAGCACGCTCTACCTCTTCGGTGCCATGTTCCTGCTCGCAGGCGGCGCGGCGCTCCTCGCGGACGAACATGTGCGGGTCGACGTCTTCTATACCCGCTGGGGCGCGCGGCGGCGGGCGCTGGTCGACCTTGCGGGCCTTACGGTCTTCGTCCTGCCGGTCTGCGCGCTGATCGTCATCGCGGCGGGCCCTTACGTCGCGGCGAGCTGGGCCGAACTCGAACGCTCGCCGGAGCCCTCCGGCATCCATCTCGTCTACCTCCTCAAGACGCTCATTCCCGCCTTCGGGATTGTCCTCGCCCTCGCCGCCTTCGTCCGGATGGAGGCGCTCGTCCGGGCGCTGAAGGCGCGCTGATGTTCGATGAGCTGATCCTGTGCCTCTGCGCCTGCGCGACCTGGCTCGACATCGCCATGGTGATCACGCTCTGCGCCCTGCTGCTGATGGGCTTCCCGGCGGCCTTCACGCTTGCGGGCGTCGCGCTGCTCTACGGCCTTCTGGGGCTCTCCATCGGCGCCTTCGACGCCGCCTTCATCGCCGAGCCCTTCCCCATACGGATCTTCGGCATCGTCAGGAACCAGGTCCTTCTCGCCGTCCCCCTCTTCATCCTGATGGGCGTCATCCTCGAGCGGTCCGGCATCGCCGAGCGCCTTCTCGACACCATGGCGCGCCTCTTCGGGTCTCTGCGCGGCGGGCTCGGCCTCTCGGTCATGGTGGTGGGGGCGCTTCTGGCCGCCTCGACCGGCATTGTCGGGGCGACCGTCGTCACAATGGGCCTTCTCAGCCTGCCGACCATGCTGCGCCGGGGCTATGCCCCTTCGGTCGCGGCAGGCTCGATCGCGGCTGCGGGCACCCTCGGACAGATCATCCCGCCCTCGATCGTGCTCATCCTGCTCGGCGACGTCATGTCCAACGCCTATCAGGAGAGCCAGCTGCGCCAGGGCGTCTTCGCGCCGGAAACCGTGTCGGTCGGCGACCTCTTCGCGGGCGCCCTCCTGCCCGGCCTCGTCCTGGTCGGGTTCTACATGCTCTATCTGATCGGGCTCGCCATCTTCAGGGGCGAGAAGACGCCGGCCGTGCCGCCGGAGGACCGCTTCGCATTCAGGCAGGGCATTGCGGCTGCGCTGCGCACGCTTCCCGCGCCGCTGATCCTCATCGTCGTCGTGCTCGGCTCGATCCTGGCAGGCGTCGCGACAGCGACCGAGGCGGCGGCCGTCGGCGCCGTCGGCGCCCTCCTCATCGCGGGCTCGGGCACGCAGGTCGCCGAAGGCCTGCCAAAGCAGCTCTCGCGCCTGGGGCTTCTGGCTTTCGGCGTCCTCGCCGTCATGCCTTTCCTCTTCGACCTGCGCCTCGGGCGGGACGAGAGCCAGGACGTCAACACGCTCGCGATCGCCGTCGCGATGATCGCCTGCGCGGGCCTCGCCATCGGCGTTCTCGCCGCGATCTTTGCCCTCTTTGCGCGCGGGCTCCTCCGCCCGGTCCTCGTCAAGACGACCGAGGTGACGGCCATGGTCTTCACGATCCTGATCGGCGCGGCCCTCTTCACGCTGGTCTTCCGGGGGCTCGGCGGCGACGAGACGGTGGCGAACGCTCTCGCCGCGACGCCCGGCGGCGTCGTCGGGGCGGTGATCGCGGTCATGCTCGTCATGTTCGTGCTCGGCTTCTTCCTAGACTTCATCGAGATCACGCTGGTCGTCGTCCCGCTTGTCGCCCCGGCGCTTCTCACCCTCGGGCTCGATCCGGTCTGGCTCGGCGTGATGATGGCGGTGAACCTCCAGACGAGCTTCCTCACCCCGCCCTTCGGCTTCGCCCTCTTCTACCTGCGCGGCGTGGCCCCGCCCGAGCTGCCGACCACCGCGATCTATAAGGGCGCGCTGCCCTTCGTCGCCATCCAGATCGTCATGCTCGCCCTCCTCGCCGCCGCCCCTGGCCTCGCCACCTGGCTGCCCGGGCGCCTCTATGGCGGCTGATTGCGAAGCGCGCGCCCAAAGGCTAGAGCGCTCCCGCCGGAGGAGTGGCTGAGCGGTCGAAAGCGGCGGTCTTGAAAACCGTTGGGCGTTCACGCGTCCCGGGGGTTCGAATCCCTCCTCCTCCGCCATGCTCTATATGAACACTGCATAGTTAGACGTCTCCCAGCCCGTCTACGCGTTTGGCCTCAAGTGGACCCCGGGCTCTTCCTGTATCGTCCGCACCCTCATCAAGCTTACCGCTCCCGCTCCTTCAGCGAGTTCGCCTAAACGCCCGACGCCAGCACCTCGCCGCGCATCCGCATCAGCTCGGCCTCAATAAAGCGGCAAAGGGCCTTCCGCTCGGCCGCGCTCTTCACGTGCTTCGCCATAGCGGCGCGCAGGAGGGCGCGGCCTCGAGCGATCCACCATCTGTCGACCCCCGCAAGGGTGCGCTGGCAGGCGGGCTGCTGAGGAAGCTCCCTCTTGTTCGATGGGCTGTAGGTTCCGCGCCTTCCGCTCATGAGAACGGACGTAGAACACGGAGGGGCGCGCGGCTTGAGTGAGTTTTCCCGAACCATGGCCCGACCGTGAGCGAAACTGTCCGTTGGGGCTGAGCTGAACTGTCATTGTCCGGCGTCGCGCGATTGTGACACCAATGCGGCAGGGCAAGGGGCAATGCGAAATGGTCAAGTCTCATGGGACGATGCTGACCATTGCGCTCGTCTTGAGCGTCTCAGTCCTCGCTGCATTGCTGCGCCACGGCATAGAACGAGTGAAATGAGGGGGCATGACCAAATTCTCGATAGGAACAGTTACTGACACACAACGCGTAAAGGCGGGGGTTCTATATGAAGATTATGGCTTAGAAAAGGTTAGCTACGGGCTCCTAGCAAGGAACGCATCCTTTTCTAAATGCATGTCGATCAATGGATCTAAGTTATTTCGATCGTCAAAGAACCTCCATCAATTCCCACTTGTAGCACCTAGCAAATCTGATTTTGTACACACATTTAATCAGATACCTTTGAATGGACGATTTATTGTAAGCTTTGAGTCGGAATTCCCCCGCCTACTAGGGAACCCAACAAATTCAGCAATGTCGTTTGCGTATGACTGCTTGGATTCTCAGAGGTGCTTAGGAATATTCGCCTTGAGCGAAATTGCCCGTGAGGTCGCGGTTCGGCGCGCCCGCCAGTTCGGCAGAGGTGACGTGGCAAACAAAATTCAGGTCTTTCGCGGCGGGATCAGTCAGTACCCCCCTGCTGAAGATCGTCCACAACAGGGACAATTTCGGTTCCTGATTGTCGGCAATCACCTGTTTCATAAAGGCATACAAGGAGTGGTTCGGGCAGTAGAACGGCTACGTGCACGGGGAGCAAACATCCATCTGGACGTAGTTGGCGGGTTCCGGCGTAATCGGATGTATGCAGCTCCTGGTTTCGTGCCCAATCCGGATGAGCAGATAGCCCAATTTAGTGAGAGTGACTGGATAACTTTCCATGGAAAAATTCCTAACCATCAAGTCAAATTCCTCATGGCACAATCTCATCTCTTCCTTCACCCCTCTATCGACGAGTCTTTAGGCTGGGTTGTCGTTGAAGCTGGGTTGCAAGGCCTGCCGAGACTAGCTCTCGACGTTTTCGCTACACGGGAGCTAATACGTAACAGAGTAGATGGGTGGACTATACCTATCGACGTAAACGATTCGCGTCGCTGGTCCTCACTTGGTCGTGCTGGCCCTGAAGAGTGGGACGACCTTCAGTCCTTCATTGCGGAGGAAATCTGCAATTCGATCGAGCCCTGCCTCGACCATGGAGAGCTTTCCAAAATGGGAGCAAGAGCGGCAACTCAAATGTCCAAGCTCTACGGCATCGATCAAGCCTCGAAGAAGCTTGAAGCGATCTATAGCACCGCGGCCCATTAGTCAGCGCACAGAAAAATTTAGATTGGATTCGGGATGTCTTCTATCCTCACAGCAGTGATAGTGGTTTCTAGTGTCGTATCGATATTGGCCATGTCTTTGTTTTTCCTCATTATGATGACAGACGAAAACGCTTCCGGCCTCGAATATGCTAGCGAGTCTGAGATCGTGGCTCAGCGGCCCGGCGACGGCACCCGCATCGCCTTAGCTGCTATTTTCTTTATATTTGCTGCCGTAGGCGTATTAGGCTGTGCAGTATTCTTGATTAAACTAGTGAATTAATCGAAAAATATAAATCACATTACTCTATGACCGGTCCATCGATCTCTCTTAATTCTGTCATAGAACAATCTTTAGCCTATTCGATGTCTTTCGCGACACCCTAGTGCGGCAGTCTTTCATTCGAACTTCGCGCCAACCCTCCGCCACCCGCAACGTGCCAAAAAGCTTGATCGGTCGCTTCGCTCCAGGCGACGCGGAATCCCGCCCTGCCTTTCGTCGGTCAGCGACAGCGAAAGCCGTAAAGATTTCCCGAAGCCAGCGGGCCAGCGCGCCGATAATTCCCGGATGCAATCTTAATCTCTGAGGATCACAAAGCACTCGCTCGTAGAGCGGCCGGGGGGGGAGGCATGGTGATGGATCAGGCGACCGACGAGCGATCCGGGTCCCGGACCGAACCTTCGGGCTATCTGCGCGTCGCACAGGACCTCTTCGTGGCCTATGCCATGATCGTCGTCTGCTTCTGCGCGGTGTCGATCCGCTTGTGGGATACGGCCCCCAAAGCCGTGTCGGTCGGGCCGACCGCACTCGTGCTCCTCATCTTCGCCGTTCGCGTCCCCAAGCTTCTCAAGATCTGGCACGCCGGCGGCGATCATGACGCCGCGAAGGCCCAGTTCGGCTACATGCGCTACGTGGTGCCCCTGATCGGGCTCGGGTGCGGGATCGCCAACTGGATCAACCTCTCCTACACGACCACGGAGGACCTGCTTTTCCTGGCCTTCGCCGTCGGCGTCTCATCGATGACGACTGCGCTGACCCTCAGCTGGATGCCGCGTGTCGGCGTCGCGTCGGTGCTTCTCGCGGCGATCCCCTTCTGCATCGGCATGTTCGTCCAGGGGACGCCCGAAGCGGGCTGGATGACCCTGATGATCGGGCTGATGGTCACGCTCACCGTCACGATGGTCTATCGGCAGAACGCCATGCTGTCCCGCCTGCGGAACGCGGTGCGGACGGAGCGAGAGCTCGACACCGCCCGGAACGCCGTGGCGGTCGCCCAGGCGGCCAGCCGGTCCAAGTCGGCTTTCCTTGCGAATATGAGCCATGAAATCAGGACGCCGATGAACGGCGTCCTCGGCATGTCGGAACTCCTGCTGGCGAGCGATCTGCCGCCGCGCGAGCGCGCCTTCGTCGAAACGATCAACCGGTCGGGCGAGGGCCTCCTGACCATCATCAACGACATCCTCGATTTCTCGAAGATCGAGGCAGGCAAGCTCGAACTCTTCGCCGAACCCTTCGCCCCGCGCGACCTTTGCGAGGACGTGGCGTCGCTTCTGGCCAATAGAGCTCACGAGAAGAACGTCGAGATCGCCGTGCGGTGCAGCCCCGACCTGCCCCCTGCGCTGATCGGCGATGCGCATCGTCTGCGGCAGGTCGTCACGAACCTCGCCGGCAATGCCGTGAAGTTCACCGCTGCAGGACACGTTCTGATCGAGGTGAAGCCCGGCGGGAACGGGCATTGGCGCTTCGAGGTGTCCGATACCGGCATCGGCATAGCGCCGGACAAGCTCGCGCTAATCTTCGACGAATTCAGCCAGGCCGAACAGGCGACCACGAGGCAGTTCGGGGGAACGGGCCTCGGCCTCACCATTTCGAGCCGCCTCATCGAGAGCATGGGCGGCAAGATCGAGGTCGCTTCCGAGGTCGGACGCGGCTCCACATTCTGGTTCGAGCTTCCGCTGGACGTCTCGGACCGGCAAGCGGACAGGCGCGGCGCCCTCGAGCCGATCGGGGCCGGGCGCATCCTTCTCGTCGATGACACCGAGGTGAACCTCGTGATCCTCGAAGAGCAGTGCCGGGAATGGGGCTTGCGGACGGACCGGGCGGCGGGCGGGGCGGAAGCGATCGCGGCGCTCGACGATGCGGCGAGGGAAGGAAACCCTTACGACGTCGTCGTTCTCGACTACCACATGCCGGAGGTGGACGGCCTCGCGGTCGCAGAGCATATCGCCGCGTCCTTCAGGGTGGCTCCGGCTGGGATCGTCGTTCTGTCGTCGGTCGACCGCGACGACGCCTTCGCAGCGTTCAGGGCGCTCGGAGCCAGCGACTGCCTGGTCAAGCCCGTCCGGGCGCGCACCCTTCACGACAGCATTGCGGCCGCCCTCGACGATCGACCGGCCGCTCGGCGGACAGAACCGGCCGAACCGCAGGCGGTGGAAGCGGCCGTGGGAAACCGCCTTCGCGTCCTCGTCGCCGAGGACAACAAGGTGAACCAGATGATCGTCGAGAACTTCATCGACCGGGATCGATACGCGCTCACCTTTGCCGAGGACGGCCTGCAAGCCTGCGAGGCGTTCAAGACGGCGTCATTCGATCTCGTTCTCATGGATGTCTCGATGCCGCACCTCGACGGCCTGAAGGCGACGAAGCGCCTGCGGGCCTATGAGGAGGCGAACGGCATAGAGCGGACACCGATCATTGCCCTGACGGCCCATGCGATCGGCGGGCAAAGGGAGGAGTGTCTCGCTGCCGGCATGGACGATTTCCTGACCAAGCCTATTCGGCGGGACGTGTTGACCGAGACGCTGACGGCCTGGAGCGGACGCAAGAAAGCGGCATCGGGCCGGACGAGAGAAGCGTCCTGACAGCGCTGCCGCCAGCGGTTCGCCAAGCCGAAGCCTCATCCCGCGCGGTCCGCCTCCGCGATGCCCGGCGCGAGCAAGGCGCCGCGGGGCCCGGCACCTGCGCAAAGCCTGCTATGCTCGCTGCCGGCTGAAACAGGTGCCGCCAGGGAAAGAGGGCGACGCGCACCGGGCAAGCCTCGCCTGGCGCTCTTGCTCGGAAACACAGAAGAGCATTATCCTGCCGCTCCTATCGACTGAGGTGTTCGGCGAGTGGACTCCGTTTCCATCCATGACGCTCTTCAGATCCGCCGAGGGCTGTCCGCTGCCCTGCTTGGCGAGGACCCCACGGCTTTCCGGCCCGATGACACCGTCTGCCTGGCCGAACATTTCCGGATGATGGGTCGGCGGAGCCTGGATGCCGACGACGAGGCCTTTTCTCTCTCCGCCCGTCCCATAGCGCAGGGCACCAGCGCCTTCGTGGTCGAGACCCTCGCGCAGGCCAGGAGCTTCGAGGAGGCGCTGCGCACGCTCGCGCGGGTCTACAACCTCGTCCACAATGGCCGCTTCAACACCGTCCATGAGCGCGGCGCGCATCTCGTCTTCGAGATCGACGACAGCAGCTTCCCCTACGCGCCTACCGCCGACGAAGCGGTCAAGCAGGCGGTGATGAAGAGCCTTCTGATCTTCGTTCACGGCGTTCTCGCGACGGCCTGCGGCGAAGAGCTCACACGGGATCTTCGCCTCGTGCGCGCACGCGCCTGCGCACGGGACGGCCTCCTGGATTTCTGGGACTGTCCCGTGCGCAGGGGCGCGCAGGCCTATGCGCTCGAATACGATGCCGCCGCCGCGCAGCGCCCGGTCCGGCGCGGCTTGCGCCTGCGCGAGGTCTTCGACACGATCGATGCGCTGATAGCGAGGCGGGAACGGCAGAGCCGCCAGGTCGATCTCGTCGAACGGGTGCGCCTCCTCCTCGGCGAAGGACGCAGCCAGGCGGAGATCGCTCGGGACAGGGGCATGAGCATCGCCACGCTGAGGCGGCGCCTCTGCGAACGCGGCACGTCGTTCCGCGCGCTCCGGAACGAGGTGCTGGGCCGCCACGCGCTGCGCCTGCTGGAGCAGGGACTGCACGCCGAAGAGGTCGCGCTGCAACTCCACTACGCCGATCTTCGCAGCTTCAACCGCGCCTTCAAGGCCTGGTACGGGACGAGCCCCGGGCGCTATCAGCGAGGCTGCCGCGCCTGAGCGAAACTGTCCATTCAGTTTGCGCCAAGGCGTCATCGACCCGGCTCTCCTCTCGTGCCTAGCATTCCCCTTCGGTCAAGCGGCCCGGCAGAGGCCGCTCCAGGGAGGGCATGATGAGGGGATCAAGGCAGAGCGGACGCGGCAGCAAACTGGCGCGAAGCGTATCATGGGGTGTGCTCGCGCTCCTGCTGAGCGTTCCGGGGAACGCCGCGGCGCAGGAACGCGGAGATCCTTACGCAGCGCCGGATGACGAGATCGAGATCGACGAGATCGTGGTCACCGCGCGGCGGCGCGCCGAGTCGCTTCAGGACGTTCCCGTGGCCGTGTCGGTCTTCGACGACGACCGCGTCGCCGAGCTTCAGGCGGACGACCTGTCCGGCATTCAGTACACGACGCCGAACCTCTATCTCGATCAGGGCGACGCCTCGAACGCGGTGATCTATCTGCGCGGGATCGGGCAGAACGACAGCCTCGCCTTCGCCGACGCCGGCGTCGGGGTCTATGTCGACGACGTCTTCATCGCCCGCTCGCAGGCCGCCTTCCTCGAGCTTTTCGACGTCGAGCGGGTCGAGGTCCTGCGCGGACCGCAGGGCACGCTCTACGGGCGGAACACGATCGGCGGCGCGGTGAAATTCGTATCGACCCCGCCGCCGGACGAGCTGGAAGCCTATTTCGAGGCAGGCATCGGCAATTACGACTTCCTCACCGCCAAGGGCCGCGTGGGCGGCCCGATCGCGCCGGGCCTCCTCAACGGCAAGGTCGCCTTCGCGGCGACGCGGCGCGACGGCTATAACGACAATCTCTTCACGGAAGAGGATGACGGCGACGTGCAGTCCGTCTCCGGCCGGGCCTCCCTCCTCTTCACCCCGGCGCAGGACTGGGAGTTCCTCCTGTCCGGCGACCTCAAGATCGACAGCCCCGACACCTCGCGCAGCCCGGTTCGGGAAACCGCCATCACCGGCACGCCCGATCCTGCCGCCGACCCGCTCGTCCTCCAGACATTCGAAGCCTCGGACGATCCTTACGAGGTCGAGACCAACGCCAACGGCCTCTCCGACCTCGAAGCCTACGGCGTCTCCCTGACCTCGCGCTGGACGGCGTCCGACAGCCTCTCCTTCGAATCCATCACCTCCTACCGAACGCTGGATTTCGACCTCAATCTCGATACGGACGGAACGCCGCTGCCGATCCTCGACATCCTTCTCGAGCAGAAGCAGGAGCAGTTCAGCCAGGAGCTTCGCGGCACCTACGAGCAGGGTCCCTTAACGGCGGTGGGCGGCCTCTATTATTTCGCCGACAATGACGAGAGCTTCTCCGGCGTCGACAATGGCTCTGCCACGCTGTTCGGCTTCCCGGTCACGGCCTTCGGCTTCGCCACGTCGAGCCTCGCGCTCACCGACCAGAAGACGGACAGCTATGCCGCCTTCATCGACGCGACCTATGCCGCGACCGACCGGCTCGATCTGAGCGCAGGGCTCCGCTACACCTTCGAGGAGAAGAGCTCGGCCCGCTATTTCGACAATTTCTTCGATCCGGACATATCCACGATCGAGGACACGCCGCCCTTCCTCGCAGGACAGGGCGTCCCCGGCGGTCCCATCGAAAGCGAGGCGGATTTCGACGCCTTCACGCCGCGCGTCTCTGTCTCCTATGACGCCAGCGACGACCTGATGCTCTATGCCTCCGCCGCGCGCGGCTTCAAGAGCGGCGGCTTCGACGGGAGGGCGACGACCGATTTCGGCTTCGAGGCCTTCGAGCCCGAATTCGTCTGGAGCTATGAGGCCGGTGCCAAGGCGACGCTCGCCGATGGCCGGCTGATCGCCAACGCCGCCTATTTCTACAATGACTATACCGACCTTCAGGTGACCTCCTTCGGCGCCGACCCGGTCACCGGCGTCTTCGTCAGCCAGTTCACCAATGCCGCGGCCGCGGAAATCCAGGGCCTCGAGCTCGAGCTCTTCGGCGAGCTCAGCGAGCGGCTTTCGGTCACCGGCACGCTCGGCTGGCTCGATGCGCAGTATGAGGAGTTCGAGATCCTGGTCGGCGGCGTCGCCACGGATGTCAGCGACCGGGCCATGGTCAATGCGCCGGACTGGAACGGCAGCGTCGCGATCAATTACGAGCAGCCCGTCGGGAACGGCATGACCGCCCTGTTCCATGTCGATGCGGCCTATCGCGGCGAGAGGGCGACCGAGATCACCGCCTCGCCCATCCTCACGCAGGATGGCCATGAAGTGGTCAATGCGCTGGTCTCGCTCAAGGCCGCGGACGAGCGGTGGGAGCTGCGCGCAGGGGTGAAGAACCTGACCGACGAGGCGATCCGGGTCCAGGGCTTCAACCTCTCCGAGTTTCCGGGCGTCCAGCTCGGCTTCTACGCCGCGCCGCGCACCTATGATGCGCGCCTGATCCTGCGGTACTGACCCCGTGACGGAAATTTCGGCCGAGGAACGCGCCGGTCACCGCGATGGCCTCGATGCGCCAAGCCGGGCCCTCGTCGCGGCGATCGGAGAGATCCTCGCCGAGCCCGATGCCGCCGGGACCGATCCCATGACGGCGGCGCGGCAGCGCGCGAGCCGCGTGTTCGAAACCTTCTCCGGAGAGGCCGGGGGGCCGCCCGGAGAGCCCGTCCGCATCGCCGGAGGGAGGGGCGACTTGCCTGCCCGGCTTTACGGACGACAGCGGGGGAGAGCCCAGCCGCTCACCGTGTTCTTTCACGGCGGCGGCTGGGCGCTGGGCTCGCTCGACGATTACGACGCCTTCCTCGGCGCGCTGGCCGAGGAGGCCGGCATGCCGATCCTCTCGGTCGCCTACCGCCTCGCGCCGGAGCATCCCTTCCCCGCCCCGCTCGAGGACGCGCTCGCCGCGGCGCGGGATGCGGCGGCGTCCGCGGAGCGCTTCGGCGGGGTGCCCGGCCAGATCCTCCTCATGGGCGACAGCGCCGGCGGAAACCTCGCCGCGGCCGCGGCCCAGCTCCTGCGCGCCGACGGGGACGTGGCGGTGCTCGCGCAGATCCTCCTCTACCCCATGCTCGACGTCTCGCGGCCGCACGAGGCCTATGGCTCGCGCCTCGATTTCGGAAGCGGGCGGCATTTCCTGACCCGCGAGGCCGTGGACGGGGCGGTCCAGGGCTATCTGTCCGCTGGCGGCGATCCCTCGGACCCCCGCGTCTCGCCGCTCCTGCGCGAGGACCTGTCAGGCCTCCCGCCCACCTATATCATGGTCGGCGCCTGCGATCCCTTGCGGGACGAAGCGGTCGCCTATGCCGAGCGGCTCCGGCGCGCCGGCATCCCCCTCACTCTCGACGTCATCGAAGGCGCGATCCACGCCTTCTTGTCCTTCGGCGTTCTCGATCAGGCCCGCTCCGGGCGAACGCTGCTCGCTCGCTTCATGAGACGGGTGCTGATCGAATAAAAAACCCAGGATAGGGAGAGGAAACATGGATCGAAGCAACACAGTGCGCAGCCGCACCGGGCGTTGGCTCGGCGGCCTGCTCGCGGCGGCCGGGGCCGCGATGGGCCTTGGGGGAACGGGCGCGATCGCCGGCCCGGTCAGCCTGGAGGCGAGCTATACGAGCGGCATCCAGAACGGCTGGGTCCGGGTCGAACGCTGGCGCGACACGCTGTCCGCCTTCTCCCAGGAAGCCTTCCCGAGCGACGGGCGCGGCGACCAGTCGGGCCAGAGGAAGACCTTTTTCGGCGGGGACGGCTCGCCGCATTCCTCCCGCTTTCTGCTCTATTACGCTCCGGGCTGGAACACCAATGTCAGGACGACGCCCGTCCTTCTGGTCCATGGCGCCAATCAGGACGCCGATCTCGCCTGGGCCGATCCCAACGAAGCGGGCGGCTATGGCTGCGGCCGCTCCTCCTGCCCCTCGACCGGCCTGATGCAGACCCTGTCGAGCGACGGCTACAAGGTCTTCGCCATCAACTTCCCCCACAAGAACGGGGACGGCTACTACTGGTCCGAACAGATCGCCGACGCGGTCAAGGTCATCAAGGCCCGCACCGGCGCGAGCGAAGTCGACGTGGTGGCCTGGTCGAAGGCCGCTTCGAACGCCCGGATGTATATCTCCGGCGTGAAGAAGTCCTGGGGCACCGCCTATCGCGGCGATGTGCGCCGCCTGATCCTCCTCGGATCGGCCAATAACGGGATCGACCTGTCCTTCCGCCACGGATGGACGTTCAGCCTGACGGTCTATCCGCAATGCGGCGGCGTCATCAACGGACCGGTCCCGCACGATGCCATGGTCTGCTACGGCGTGTGGTGGAGCGGGGACGAATGGACCTATGCGTCGGACTACTTCCCGGGCTCGAAACAGCTCCTCAAGCGCTGGGACGGCACCTATTCCCTGCCGAGCTGGGAGCAGGACTGGTACACGACCTATTATGGCGGCCTCGGCTATTACACGAGCGGGCCGGGCATCGCCTCCTATCTGGGCGGCTCGCTCGTCGACACGATCCGGAACGCGCCCTCCCCGAGCGGCGTGAGGGTGCACAACCTCTGCGGCAGCGAGAACGACATCGCGCTCCTGCACAATGAGCATACCGGCCCCTCGGACGGCGTCGTCTTCCGCGCGAGCTGCGAGGACACGGTCGGCATCACCAATAATGGCGGCACGGCCACGGTCCCGATCAACCATCTCGAACTCGGATGGACTTCGACGGGCAAGAACCAGATCCGGTCCGGGCTGTCAGCGCCCTGACGGCCCGCCTCTTCCGGGGTGCGGAGGCGCCAGGCGTCTGCACCCCACCGGGCCGCGCATGTCCGGATCGCCAGCGCGCGAAGGCTCCGGACCTGTAACCCGTTCAGCAGCGTGAGGGCGTTCGTGGTTCCCGGCCTGCGAAGGAAGACTGGCAATGGCAGACAAGGTGCTGCGCATGCCGAGGGCCGCGAGGCCCTTCAGGAACTCATGTCGGGAATGGTGGGCGCACGTGGGTTCGAACCACGGACCCCTGCCGTGTGAAGGCAGTGCTCTACCACTGAGCTATGCGCCCGGAACCCGCCCGATAGCGCCTGAAGCGCTGCGGTTCAAGCGGATTTGCTCAGGCCGCGATCATTCTGTCGACCTCGTCGACGAGGTCGCGCAGGTGGAAGGGCTTGGAGAGGACCTTAGCGTCCTGCGGCGCCTTGTTCGCCGGGTTGAGGGCGACGGCGGCGAAGCCGGTGATGAACATGATCTTCATGGCCGGATCGATGTCGGCGGCGCGCCGGGCGAGTTCGATCCCGTCCATGACCGGCATGACGATATCGGTCAGGAGCAGGTCGAATTCCCGCAGCTGGAGTTCCGTCAGAGCCTCGTCGCCCTGTCCGGCATCGACCACGACGTGGCCCGCCTTCTCGAGCGCCTTCTTCAGAAAGCCCCGCATGCTGTCGTCGTCTTCCGCGAGAAGAATCGCCGCCATACCCTTCAGCCTCGTCGTGCCGTGAACGTCCCACATCGCTAACACCGTGGTCGTTACTCCTGCTTTAACAAAACTCCGCCGCCGGTGGTAGTCATCGGTTCGCAGAAAGCGTTAACTGGCGGCCCGGCCCGGTCCGGCGCCGATCATGGGAGGCGGCTTTGGTCGCAAAAATCGGCAGTGACGGCTTTCCCGGGCACAGGATCGCGCGGCCGGCGCATTGGCGCGCGCCCTTCATCTTCGCCTGTCCCCATGCAGGGCGGCAATATCCCTCCCGCTTCATCGCGGAAACGCGGCTCTCGCTTCTCGAGCTGCGCCGGTCCGAGGACGCCTATGTCGATGCGCTCCTCCCCGAGGCCGAGGCGATCGGCGTGCCGATCCTCTATGCCGACTTTCCCCGCGCTTTCGTGGACGTGAACAGGGCGCCGGACGAACTCGACCCTCTCTTGTTCGACGGGCCGGTCGCAGCCGCCTCCCCGCGGTCGAACCGCGTGCTCGCAGGCTTCGGCGTCGTCCCGAGGCTCGCGGCGGAAGGGCGGCAGATCTACACCAAGAGGCTGCCGGCCGCGGAGGCGCGAGCGCGGGTCAAATGGTGCTACGAGCCCTATCACGCCAGCCTGCGGGCGCTGATCACCGAATGCCTCACGCAGTTCGGCGAAGCCGTCATCATCGACTGGCACTCGATGCCCTCGCGCGGCGGCGGGCGGACCCTGCCCCAGATCGTCCTCGGCGACCGCTTCGGCGCGGCCTGCGCCGAGGGGAACGTGCGCGACTGGGAGACCGCGTTCGGCGCCGCCGGCCTGAAAGTGGTGCGGAACACGCCCTATGCCGGCGGCTATGTCACATCCCTCTATGGCCGCCCCGCCCAGGGGATCCACGCCCTGCAGATCGAGGTGAACAGGTCGCTCTATCTCGACGAGGGCGCGGTCGCGCGCAGCGACGCCTTTTCCGGCTTCCGCGAAACGATCCTGTCCGCCGCCGAACGCGTGGTGGGCAGCAGGGACGCGCTGCGCAGCTTCGCTGCCGAATAAGGAACACCGGACAAAAAAACGGCCGCAGCGCGAGGCTGCGGCCAGTTTAGGGAGGAAACGCCCAAGAAGGGCATGGTGACCGGAGCCACCGAGGACAAAGTAGGACCCTGCCCGCGGCCCCGCAAGCTTTTTTTGCGGTGCAGTACAACAAAGCAATAATCTGCTACATCGTGCGGAGCGGGTTGCAGCTTGCCCAAGAACCGGGCGCACCCTCTACTGGATGCGGCGATCACGCCGGTTCACATTGTCCCCTCTGGCGGCATGGCTTAGACCCGATTCATGACAGATAATCCGGCGAACACCGATCAGCACAATCGCCTGCGCAAGATCGGCGGGCGGGTCAGGCGCCTGACCGGGGCCCGGCAGAAATTCCCGATGCCCAATCCGCAGAGCGGCCTCAAGATCGTCATCGTGACCGATGCGTGGAAGCCGCAGATCAACGGCGTCGTCACCACGCTGGATACGCTCGGCCGCATCCTCGAGCGCTTCGGCAACGAGGTGCTCTACATCACGCCGCAGGATTTCCGCTCCGTGCCCATGCCGGGCTATAGCGAGATCCGCCTCTCCCTCTTTCCCAATCGCCGCGTCGCCGCGAAGCTCAACGCGTTCAAGCCCGACGCGGTCCATATCGCGACGGAAGGGCCGCTGGGCCGCGCGGCGCGCCGCTTCTGCCGCCGCCGCAACTATCCCTACACGACCAGCTTCCACACCCGCTTTCCCGAATACACCTATGAGCGCATCCGCTTCCCCATCGAATGGGGCTATGCGCTGCTTCGGGATTTCCACAAGCACGGCGAGGCCATGATGGTCTCCACCCCCGCCCTCATGGCCGAGCTCGACCAGAAGGGCTTCAAGAACATGCGCCTCTGGGAGCGCGGCGTGGACACCGAGGCGTTCCGTCCGATGCCCTCGGATGTCTATGACCACCTGCCGCGCCCGATCTTCACCTATGTGGGCCGCCTCGCCGTCGAGAAGACGATCGAGGACTTCCTCGATCTGGACCTGCCGGGCACCAAGGTGCTCGTCGGCTCGGGGCCGCAGCAAGAGGAACTGCGCGACCGCTACGAGAAGAAGGGCGTCGTCTTCGACGGGCCGCAATTCGGCGACGATCTGGCGCGCCGCTATACCGCCTCGGACGTCTTCGTCTTTCCCTCCCGCACCGATACGTTCGGCCTCGTCAATGTCGAGGCGCTCGCCTGCGGCACGCCGGTCGCGGCCTTCCCGGTGCGCGGACCGCTGGAGATCATGGAGCACGCGCCGCCGGGCGCGGGCTGCCTCGACGAGGATCTCCGCAAGGCCTGCCTGACCGCGCTCGAGCGGCGCGACGCAGAGGCCTGCCGTGCCCATTCCCTCGAATTCTCCTGGGACAAGTCGGTCCGGCAGTTCATCGGCAATCTCGAGATCCCCGGCTTCGACGAAGCCTTCTGGCTGCGCTCCGCCCGCATGGTGGAGGATCCGTTCCTGCCGTGAACGCCCTTTCCTTGACAGCACGCCTCGCGCCGCCGACAGCCGGTTCCGCGAGGGAAGGACAGTCCCGTGAAGATTGAAGAACTTCCAAGGCAGGACGCCGTTCTGGCGGTGGATGCGATGGGCGCCGATGGCGGCGTGCAGACGATCGTCGAAGGCTGCGCGAGAGCCCGGGCGAATGGACTGCGCGCCAAGCTCTGCCTTTTCGGGCGCGAAAGCGAGCTCGAGGCCGCCCTCGCCCGCCACGACCTGAGCGATTGCGAGATCATCCATGCCGACGACGTCATCAGCATGGAGGAAAAGCCCTCGCGAGCGGTCCGCAAGGGCCGCAACTCCTCGATGTGGGCGGCGATCGCCGCGGTGAAGGCGGGCGAGGCGGGCGGCGTCGTCTCCTCTGGCAATACCGGCGCGCTGATGGCGATGTCCGTCCTGCAACTCAGAATGATCGAGGGCGTCGACCGGCCCGCGATCACCTCGACCTGGCCGACGCGGTCCGGCCGCACGGTGGTGCTGGACGTCGGCGCCAATGTCGAGGCGACCGCAGAGCAGCTCGTCCAGTTCGCGATCATGGGCGAGGCCTATTACGCGGCCCTCACCGGCAAGGAGCAACCAACCGTCGGCCTCCTCAATGTCGGAGAGGAGGAGCTCAAGGGCCACGACCTCATCCGGCGGGCGGCGCAGGTGCTGCGCGAGGCCGACCCGGACATGGACTTCCGCGGCTTCGTGGAGGGCGACGACATCACCGGCGGCGTCGTGGACGTCGTCGTCACCGACGGCTTCACCGGGAACATCGCCCTCAAGGCCGCCGAGGGCACGGCCCGCATGATCGGCGGCTGGATCCGCGAGGCGCTGACGGCGAACCTGCGCTCCAAGGCCGGGGCGGCGCTGCTCGCGCCCGCCCTCAGGGAGATGAAGGGCAAGATGAACCCGTCGAGCTCCAACGGCGCGCCGCTTCTGGGATTGTGCGGCCTCGTCGTGAAGAGCCATGGCGGCGCGGATGCCGACGGCGTGGCGGCGGCGCTCCAGATCACCGAGGATCTCGCCGTCCACCCGTTCCAGGAACAGATCCGCGACACCATCGCGGAAGTCGCCGAACGCGCGCAGGCCGTCGAGGAAGACCTCGAAACCGAGCAGGTGCCGTCGTGAGCCGCCGCGGCGTCGTCATCGGATCGGGCAGCGCCCTGCCCGCCCGGATCGTCACCAATGACGAGCTGGCGCAGCGCATCGACACCTCCGACGCCTGGATCAGGGAGCGCACAGGCATCGCGCAGCGCCATATCGCGTCGGAGGACGAGCGGACCTCCGACCTCGCCACCCGCGCGGCCCGGGCCGCGCTCGAGGACGCTGGGCTGACGCCGGACGATATCGACCTGATCGTGCTGGCCACGGCGACGCCCGACCTGACCTTCCCCTCGACCGCCGCCATCGTGCAGTCCAAGCTCGGCATCACTGCGGGCGCGGCCTTCGATGTTCACGCCGTCTGCACCGGCTTCGTCTATGCGCTGTCCACGGCGAACGCCTTCCTGACCACGGGCCAGCACCGCCGCGCCCTCGTCATCGGGGCGGAGACCTTCTCGCGCATCATCGACTGGGAGGACCGCAGCACCTGCGTCCTGTTCGGCGACGGCGCCGGGGCCTTCGTTCTCGAGGCGCAGGACACCGAAGAGCGGGGCATATTGGGCAGCATGCTGCGCTGCGACGGCTCGATGACCGAGCTCCTCTATGTCGATGGGGGCCCCTCGGCGACCGGCACGGTCGGGCATCTGCGCATGCAGGGCAACAAGGTGTTCAAGGAAGCGGTCGGCCGGATCTCCAGCGCCATGGTCGAAGCGGCGAAAGTCGCGGAAATTCCGATGAGCGCGGTCGACTGGTTCGTGCCGCACCAGGCGAACCAGCGCATCATCGCCGGCGTGGTCAAGCGGCTGGAACTCGACACCTCCAGGATCGTCTCCACCATCGCCCGGCACGGCAACACGTCCGCCGCATCGATTCCGCTGGCCTATGACGTCGCGAGGCGCGATGGGCGCATCAAGGACGGCGATCTCGTCATGATCGAGGGCATGGGCGGCGGCCTGACTTGGGGCGCGGCCCTGTTCCGCCTGTAGGCTCGGTATATTGACGCGCTGCGATATGACGTCAGACTAGAGCGCGGCGAATCGCGGAGGACATGATGGCGAAGACACGCACCAGGGCCGATCTGACCGAAGCGGTCTATCAGGCGGTCGGTCTGTCGCGTCAGGAGTCGGCGCAACTCGTCGAGAGCGTTCTCGAATCGGTCGGCACCTGCCTCGAGCGCGGCGAGACGGTGAAGCTCAGCTCCTTCGGCACGTTTCAGGTCCGCGCCAAGAACGAGCGCATCGGCCGCAATCCCAAGACCGGCGAGGAAGTGCCGATCACGCCGCGCCGGGTCCTGACATTCCGCCCCTCCCACGTCCTCAAGGACCGCATCAATGAGAGCCTGGGCGGCGCCTAGAAACACGCATCGGGCGCTTGCACCCGCCGTCCGCCATGCCTATACCCCGGGTCTGTCCGAAAGGGCACGGTCGGAGTGTAGCGCAGCCTGGTAGCGCACTTTACTGGGGGTGAAGGGGTCGTCGGTTCGAATCCGGCCACTCCGACCATTTTTTCTCACATGTGACAGCAAGAAACCGCGCCAGGTCCTGGCGCGGTTTCTTGCTGTCACATGCCTTTGTGCCGCGAGCGGCGTGAGGCCGAGGGGTGGGCGCCGCCCACCCCTGTCCTGTCTCAGTCGACGTCGCCGACGCCGTTCATGCCCTGATCGCCCACGCTCTCGGCCGGAGCGTCCGCATCGGTTTCCGTCGGGAAGCCGCGCTGACGCATAAGGGCGTTCACGTCGACATCGCGGCCGCGGAAGGCGCTGTAGCCTTCGACCGGGTCGACCGTGTTGCCGACGCTGAGGACGTTCTCGACGAAGCGCTGCGCGACCTCTTCGTCATAGGCGCCGCCATCGGCTTCGGCGAAGGCCTCCCACGCATCCGCGCCGAACGTGTCGGCCCACAGATAGGCGTAATAGCCGGCCGCATAGCCTTCGCCCGAGAAGATATGAGCGAATTGCGGCGTGCGGTGCCGCATGGGCAGCTCATCGGGCATGCCGAGCTCTTCGAGCGTCTCGCGCTCGAAGACGTCGGGGTCGATGTCCGATGCATCCTTGAGCGTGTGCAGCTTCATGTCGATCAGGGCCGAGGCGAGATATTCCGTAGTCGCGAAGCCCTGGTTGAAGGTCGCGGCCTTCTCGATCTTGTCAACTAGCTCCTGCGGGATCGGTTCGCCCGTATCCACGTGCAGCGCGTAATTCTGCAGCACTTCCGGCGTCGCCAGCCAGTTCTCGTGGACCTGGCTCGGGAACTCGACATAGTCCCGCGGCACCGCCGTGCCCGCGAGGGTCGGATAGGTGACATCGGAGAGGAGGCCGTGGATCGCATGGCCGAACTCATGGAAGAGCGTTTCGGCGTCGTCCCAGGAGATCAGCACCGGCTCGCCGGGCCTGCCCTTCACGAAGTTCGAATTGTTGGACACGATCGGCATGGTTTCGCCGTTCAGCCTGTCCTGCGTCCGGTAAGCGTTCATCCAGGCGCCCGAACGCTTCCCGTCGCGCGCATAGGGGTCGAAATACCAAAGGCCCTGGAGGTCGCCGTCCTTGTAGACCTCCCAGACGCGAACGTCCTCGTGATAGACGGGAACAGTGTCGATCGGGCCCTCGAAGGTCAGGCCGTAGAGCTCTCCGGCCATCCAGAACATCCCCTCGCGGAGGTTCTCGAGCTGGAGGTACTGCTTCACCTCGGTATTATCGAGATCGTATTTGTCCTTGCGGACCTTCTCCGCATAGTAGCGATAGTCCCAGGGCTTGATCTCGATCTCCGCGCCTTCCGCATCGGCCACCGCCTGCATGTCGGCGACCTCTTCGGCGACGCGCGCCTTGGCCGCTGGCCAGACGCGCATCATCAGGTCCATCGCCGCTTCGGGCGTCTTGGCGACCTGCTTTTCGAGCGCGCGGTCGGCGAAGGTGCCGTAGCCCTGGAGGCGGGTCCGCTCCTGACGCAGGCGGAGGATCTCCGAAATGAGCGCGTTATTGTCGTATTCGTCGCCATTGTCGCCGCGATTGTAATAGGTCTCCCAGACCTCTTTTCGCAGCGCGCGGTCGTCCGAGTAGGTCAGGAAGGGGTCCATCGAGGAGCGGGTGTTCGCCACGGCGTACTTGCCGGGCTGCCCCTTTCCTTCGGCCGTCGCGGCCATCGAATCGACGAGGTCGTCGGGCAGGCCGCCAAGACGATCCTCGGGCACATAGGTCACATAGGACTGCTCATCATGCAGAAGGTTCTGGCTGAACTGCGTGTAGAGCTCGGACAGACGCTCGTTCAAATCGGCGATCTTGGTCTTGGTCTTCTCGTCGAGAGCGGCGCCCGACCGCACGAAATCCGTATAATAATCCTCGACGAGGCGCCGTTCCTCTTCGGTCAGGGCGCGCATCTGCGCCTTGTCCTGATAAACCGTCCGGATACGGTCGAAGAGATCCTCGTTCTGGATGATCGACGCTTCATAGTCCGAGAAGACCGGGATCAGCCGGGTCTCTATCTCGCGGAATTCGGGCGTCGACAGGTTCGAGGACCAGATTCCGTAATAGGTGCCGAAGCGGTCGAGCGCGCCGCCCTGCTCTTCGAGCGCGCGGATCGTGTTCTCGAAGGTGGGCTTTTCCTCGTTCTGCGCGATGGCGTCGATCTCGGCGAGGCCCTCCTCGACGGCGGCCTTGAGCGCCGGCTCGAAATCCTCGAGCGCGACCTCGTCGAAGGCCGGAACGCCGCCATAGGGGCCGTCGAAAGGCGCGATCAGCGCAGAGTCGGAGCTGGACGTCATCTCGGCTGTGTCTTCCGCTTGGGTATCGATTTCAGCGGTTTCCGCGCTGCAGGCCGTGAGCGCCATCAGGGCGGCGCCGAGGAGGAGCTTGGTTCTCATGCTTGAAGTCTCTCATTGCGAAAATAGCAGGGGCGAAGGGGACTGGTTCCCGATGTGGGACCTCAGCTTCCCTTCTGCATCGTCTTGAGCACGTCGAAGGGCGTGATCCTGGCGCCCGCTCCCGGATCCTCGACCGGCTCGGCATCGGGGCGCCGGGGATGCGGGTCGATGGCGAGCACCAGCTGTTCGAGCAGCACGCTGCCGAGGTCCAGGCGGCCATCCTCCATCGGCTCGGGCGCATCGAGATCGGCCTCGAACTCGCCTTCGGTCCTTTCCTCCTCGCGATCCGTGAAGGTGGCGAGGAAGGTCTCGTCGATCTCCTCGTCCATCTCCTCGAGCGAGGCGACGCATTGGCGGACGAGTCTCGCGCGGACGCGGCCCTCGACTTCGATCACACCGCCGCGGCGGGCCGCCAGGGCCTCGCCGGACAGAGCCTCTATCCCCGGAATGCTCCACGCCTTGGCCAGCGCCTGCCGGTCCTCATCGGACATGGTCAGCGAGACGGTGACGGGGTCGCCGGGCACGATCCTGTCGGCGGTGACGAGATGGCTGAAGCTTGGAAGGTCAGGCTGGGTCATGACGAAGCTCCTGAGGAATGTCGGCGGGATCGGGGAAGGCGACGCGCCCCGCGGTCAGCGTCGCCGCGGGCTGCCCGGCGAGCGCCGTGTCCGCGGCGCGGGCATAGGCGGCGAGCCGCGCGGCCTCCGGCGCATCCTCCTGCCCGTAGATATTGCGGCCGAGCGCGCTTCGTAGCGCCGCGTCGCCGTCTTTTTCGAAAGCGGTCTCATAGGCGCCGAGACGGCCATAGAAGGCCTCTGCCAGCTCGCGCACCTTCTTGCCGACCTTGAGGTCGCCGACGCCCATCTCGCGAAGCGAGTCGTCCATATTGCGGAACATGACGTAGAAGAGCTGCTGGGAGAAGCCCCGCCGCCCCTCGCCTTCGCGCTTCAGCCGCCGCAGGACGAGGACCATGTGCAAGGTGAGGAGGTCGTAGCGGCCATCGACCGTGTCCGGGACGCCGTATTCCTCATAGAGCACCGGCGAGCGCGCCTGCTCCACGATTTCCGTATAGAGGTCAACCGCGGCGACCTGGCGCGGGTCGTGACCGAAGGCCCGGCGCGCAATGCTCTTTAAGAATCCGAAAACCATTCGCCTGGTGAACGCCCTACTCTTGCCAGTTCGGCAGCGTCATGCCACCGAAGCACTCTAGCCGATATGGCGCCGCTCCCCCCCGATTGAAAAGGGGCGCGCCACAGGAGAAGCGGGAATGCGTGTTCTGAGTGCTGGGCTGATGGTCCTTCTGGCCGCAGGCTGTGTCTCCACACGGGCCCGGCACGGCTATGTCATTGAGCGGGGCGAAAGCGCGCTCGAGGCGCAGGTCGGGGTCGATACGCGCGAATCCGTTCTCGCCCGCTATGGCGAGCCTTCGGTCCGCCCGGCTCTCTCCGATGATGTCTGGTATTACATCACCTCGGCCACCAATTCCCGCGCCTTCTACAACACCGAGACGACGCAGCGTCAGGTCGTGGCCTTCGCCTTCGATGACGACGGGCAGGTGACCGGCGTGGAGACCTATGATCTGTCCGATGGGCGGTCGGTGGACCTCGTCGATCGCGAGACGCCGACCCGCGGCAAGGAGCTCAGCTTCCTCGAGCAACTCATCGGCGGCGTCGGCCAGCTTCCCGGCCCGCAGGACGAAGCCGGCCCCCAGCAGTAAAGCGGATATCGCGGCCCGAACGGCGGCGCATCCCCGGATGCGCCGGAGCCGGCGAACGCGGGGGCAACGCGTCGCCGGCTCTCTTGCCGTCCGGGCCTAGTGGGCAGGGGCCCGGCGGAAAGCGCTTTGGATCAGGCTTGGGTGTCGTCGCTCTGACCGCGGCGCTTGTTCTGGAACGTCTCGAACTCGTCGCGGTCGCGGGCGCGGCGCAGTTCCTGGACATATTCGTCGAATTCGCGGCGGGCTTCGTCGAGCTTGCGGCGCTCTTCGTCGAGGCGCTTCAGCTCGTTGTCACGCCACTCGTCGAAGGCGGCATTGCCGGTCGTCCGGTCCGAGGACCATTTGACACCGTCCATCGCGCGGGAGGCGGATTTCTTGGCCCGGCCCCAGTTGGACAGGTCGATGCCCATCTCGCGGCCATAGCTCATATAGACGATCATCGCGAGGCCGAGCGGCCACAGGCCGACGACGAACATGAACACCATCAGCGCGATGTTCAGCGGCGTCCAGGCAGGTCTGAGTTGGCGCGAAAACTCCTGCTCGTCGAAGACTTTCGCTTTGGCTTTTGCGTCGGACATTTGGGCTCCTCCGGGGCTGGAACGAGAGCGCCGAGGGCGGCGCCGTTCTCAAGAGGTGGCCACCTCCCTGTCCGTTTCAAGAGGTTTCTTCCCGATAATCGATAAAAAATCAGCCGTAGCGGCGCCGCGCCTCGGCCTCGAATGCGCCGACGAGGCGCATGAACCCCTTTTCCATCAACTGGTTGGCCGCCATCTGCATCAGCCTGTTCCGAAACGAGAAGGTGATGGTGAAGTCGACCACGCATCCCCCTTCGGCAGGCTCGAAGCGCCAGTCATTGGTCAGGCTCTTCAGGGGTCCGCGAATATAGTTCACGCCGATCGTTTTCGCGTCGCGGTCCAGCGTGACTTCCGAGCGGAAGCTCTCGCGGAACATCTTGTAGCCGACGCTCATATCGGCCGTCAGCGTGCCCTGCCCGTCCTCGACGTCGCTTCGCAGCACGCGCAGCGCCTCGACCCAGGGAATGAAGCGCGGATAGCTCTCCACATCCGCGACCAGGTCGAACATCTGCTCGGGGCTATAGGGCAGCGCCCGCCGCTCGTGATGCTGACGCATGACCGCCTCAGCCGCGGGCGAGCCGCGCCGCCTTGAGCCGGGCGAAGTCCTCGCCCGCATGGTGCGAGGACCGCGTCAGGGGGCTTGCCGAGACCATCAGGAAGCCCTTGGCCCGGGCCACCGCCTCATAGGACTTGAATTCCTCGGGCGTGACATAGCGCTCGACAGCCGCATGCTTGCGGGTCGGCTGGAGATATTGGCCGATGGTCAGGAAATCGATTCCGGCCGAACGCATGTCGTCCATGACCTGCATGACCTCCTCGCGCGTCTCGCCGAGGCCGACCATGATGCCGGACTTGGTGAAGGCGTCCGGGTCGCGGTCCTTCACCCGCTCCAGAAGGCGCAGGGAGTGGTAATAGCGCGCGCCGGGGCGGATCTTGAGATAGAGCCGCGGCACGGTTTCGAGATTGTGGTTGAAGACATCCGGCCGCGCGTCGATCACGCTCTGCACCGCCGCTTCGGGCTTGCGCAGGAAGTCCGGCGTCAGGATCTCGACCGTGGTTCCCGGAGAGGCCTCGCGGATCGCCTCGATCACCTCGACGAAATGCTGCGCGCCGCCATCGTCGAGATCGTCGCGGTCGACCGAGGTGATGACGACGTGGTTGAGGCCCATCTCGGCCACCGCTCGGGCCACCTTTTGCGGCTCTTCTGGGTCGAGCGCGCCGGGCATGCCCGTGCGCACATTGCAGAAGGCGCAGGCCCGGGTGCAGGTGTCGCCCAGGATCATCATCGTCGCGTGCTTCTTGTCCCAGCACTCGCCGATATTCGGGCAGGCCGCCTCTTCGCAGACCGTGACCAGCCCCTTGGAGCGGACGATCTCGCGCGTTTCGCCATAGCCCTTGGTGACCGGCGCCTTGACCCTTATCCATTCGGGCTTGCGCAGGACGGGGCTGTCGGGGCGGCGCTGCTTCTCGGGGTGCCGGGCAGCCTTGGCGTCGATGAGGGTGACCATGGCCGTCAGATAGAGGCTCGGGGCCTGCCTGTCACCTGCCCGCTCACGCGGTCAGAACGTCGCGCCATTGCGGGTGCTTGGCCATCTTGTCCTCGACGAAGGGACAGGCGGGCACGATCTTGAGGTCCCGTTCCTTCGCCAGCGCGTAGAGGCGCTCGACCAGCGCCGTTCCCACGCCCATTCCGCCCATCGAAGGCGGCACGCCCGTATGATCGGCGATCAGGCGGCCGCCGGGACGCAGGCGATAGGTCAGCTCGGCCTCGCCCATCTCGCCGCGAGCGACGATCCGGCCGGCCTCGCTTCGCTCCTCAATGCTGTAGTTCAGCGTAGCGGGATCCAGGCCCATGTTCCGCCTCCAGTCCGGCCAGGCGATCGACGTCGCCCATGCGGACCATGTACTCTTCGGCGGAGACGAGGCCCAGCCTCGCGCGCACACGCTCCTCGAGAAGGTCGCGGTCGAGCGAGGCGACGAGCAGGCGGTCGGCCCTGTCGGAAAGGCGCGCGGTGCGAAGCTTCGCGGCTTCGAGCGCCTGCGTCTCGACGGCGACCTGCTCTCGCAGGAGCGCGGCGGCGCGGCGCCCCTCCTCGCCGTTCTGCGTCACCAGCAGGTTGTAGGCGATGCCTACCACGCAGGCCGCCGGCAGAACGATCTGTGTCAGGAACGCCGTGATCTTGTTCATGTCCGCCTCACTCAACGGAGGTGCTTGTGCGCCCTCCGTGGTTAGTGAGTCGTGAATCGAACACTTCAGTTTTGCACAAAGCAGCGCCACGCGCTGCTCAGTACAAGAAAGACTTTGTTAAGCCTGTATCAAGACGAGACAGACTGGCGCAGCGCCCGCTGGCCGGCATAGCGCGCCGACGGCCCGAGCTGCTCCTCGATGCGCAGGAGCTGGTTGTATTTCGCCGTCCGGTCGGACCGCGCGAGGCTGCCGGTCTTGATCTGGCCGCAGCGCGTGGCGACGGCGAGATCGGCGATCGTGGTGTCTTCGGTTTCGCCCGAGCGGTGGGACATGACGGCGGTGAAGCCCGCGCGGTGCGCCGCCTCCACGGCCTCGAAGGTTTCCGTCAGTGTGCCGATCTGGTTCACCTTGACGAGGATCGAATTGCCCGCGCCCTCCGCGATGCCGCGGCGCAGGCGCTTTTCATTGGTCACGAAGAGGTCGTCGCCGACGAGCTGGCATTTGGCGCCGAGCCGCTCGGTCAGCGTCTTCCAGCCCTCCCAGTCATCCTCGGCCATGCCGTCTTCGATCGACACGATCGGATAGCGCGCGGCGAAGTCGGCGAGGTAGTCGGCCATGCCGCCCGCATCGAGCGTCTTGCCCTCGCCGGCCAGCTTGTACTGCCCGTTCTCGAAGAATTCGGTGGAGGCGACGTCGAGCGCCAGCGCGATGTCCTCGCCCAGCGTATAGCCCGCCTTCTCGACCGATCTCGCGACGAAGGAGAGCGCCTCGTCGGTCGAGGCGAGGTTCGGCGCGAAGCCGCCCTCATCGCCGACATTGGTGTCGTGGCCGGCCGCCGACAGCTCCTTCTTCAGCGTGTGGAAGACCTCCGCCCCCATGCGCAGCGCATC
Organism: Parvularcula oceani; assembly: GCF_000733125.1. GTDB lineage: Bacteria > Pseudomonadota > Alphaproteobacteria > Caulobacterales > Parvularculaceae > Parvularcula > Parvularcula oceani. The sequence continues at coordinate 128,120 of NZ_JPHU01000003.1, forward strand.
GGCGAAGCTGTCCGCGCCGAGCGGCATGATCATGAATTCCTGGATGTCGATCGGATTGTCCGCATGCGCACCGCCATTGACGATGTTCATCATCGGGACGGGCAGGAGCGCGGCGGAGGGGCCGCCGAGATAGCGGTAGAGCGGCTGGCCCGTGCTGTCCGCCGCCGCCTTGGCGATGGCGAGCGAGGCGCCGAGGATCGCATTGGCGCCGAGACGGCCCTTGTTCCCGGTCCCGTCGAGGTCGCAGAGCATGTCGTCGAGGAAGATCTGCTCTTCCGCATCGACGCCGACCAGCGCCTGCGCGATCTCGGTGTTCACCGCGTCGACGGCGCCGCGCACGCCCTTCCCGCCATAGCGTTCGCCGCCGTCGCGGCGCTCATGCGCCTCGTGAACGCCGGTCGATGCGCCCGAGGGCACGGCGGCGCGGCCGAAGGCGCCGTCTTCGAGAGTGATGTCCACCTCGACCGTCGGATTGCCGCGGCTGTCGAGGATCTCGCGGGCGAGAACGTCGGTGATGGCAGTCATGGAAGCCTCCGGAAGCGCTTGTCTCGGACCGCCTATAGGCTGGCCCGCCGCGCTCCGCAAAGGGTCAGCGGATCTGCGGGCGCGCCCGGCTGTCCTGCCTCCGAACGCTCGGCAGGCTGTCCGAAGGTTCCGGACGCGGAGCCGGGCGGCCGCGCGTCACCGAACGGGGGGATGGCCGCGGCGACGGGCGGGCCGCAGGCGCGTCATTGCCGCGCCTCACGCTCGCGCCGATGGCATCGCCAAGCGACGGTGCGGCGCCGGGGGCGGGCGCAGCCGCGGGCTCGGCCGTTCGCTGCCCCTCCCGCGCATCGCCAGCGGCACCGCCGATGACGACATTGCGCAGGCTGTCGGCCACGCTCGGCCCTCTGTCCCGGTCCGGGCGGTGGCAGTAAGGGGAGGCGTAGCGTCCGCGGCAGTCGCGCGGATCGCGATGGCCATACCCATAGCCGTAGCCATAGCGCCGCCCATAGCCATAGCCGTAAGGGTCGTAGCTGTAGCGGCGCCCGTGCCAGCCGGGCCGCCAACCGGCATAGGGCGACCAGAAGCCGTAGCGGCCATAAAAGGTCGTGTCGGCGCTGCGCCAGGCGGCCGCGGCCTGCGCCTCCCGCGAGACGCGCGCGAAGCACTGCTCCACCTGCCGGCTGCAAACGCGCTGGCAGACCTGGCGATCCTCGGCATCGGATTCGGCCCGGCAGGATTCGTAGCAGGCGCCGACCTGGCGGTCGCAGGCGTCATAGGCCATGGCATAGCGGTCCGGCATCGTGGTGCAGGCGCCGAGGCCGAGCAGGACCAGAAGCCCCAGACCCGCTGTTTTCCATCCGGTCATTCACGCCTCCCGCGCAGGCGCCGGACACGAAAAAAGCCCGGCATCAGGCCAGTTAAGCCTGAACCGGGCGGATCCGTAAACAGAGCGGGCATGAAGACCCGCCAATGTCGACGCGATCAGTCGTCCTGCGGCGCGAGCACCTGGCGGCCGTTATAGGTGCCGGACTTCAGGTCGACGTGGTGGTTGCGGCGCAGATTGCCGGACTGCTTGTCCTCGACATAGGACGCAGCGTCCAGGCGGTCATGGGCACGGCGCATGCCGCGCTTGGACTTGGTGACCTTACTCTTGGGGACTGCCATCGGGGCCTCGTACAGGCTGGAATGTTCACAGGAACGGAGCCGATACAGGAGGCGGCGGGCCGCCGCAAGACCCAAGGCGCGCATGCGGCAAGGCACGGGATTTGCTGGTTAACGCGAAGCGTCCAATACCGCGCCTCCCCTTCGCCGGGCCGTAAGCCTGACGCGCTAGGAAGAGCGGGTCATCCAGGAGGGCCTTTTCTTGCGCCGCACCTATCCGTTCTATCTCGGCCTCGCCTGCGGCCTCCTTCTGACGGCCGCGGCCGCGCATGCCGAGCCTCTGCCCGACACCGCCCTCGCCAGCCTCGCCTGGCCGGCTCTCTCCGCGCAGGAGCGCGCGCTGGTCGAGGTCGTCGCGGCGGAAGCCTATGAGCGGCAGGAGCAGCGCTGGGCGAGGCGCTATGATGCCCTCCCCGAGCCGCAGAAGGTCGCCCTTCGCGGCCATGCCATGCGGCGCCTGGGCTATGACGCCGAGGCGGCCCGCCGCGGCTGGATCTGAAAGATCAGACGAGGCGGGAGCGTTTGAGCGCCGCCTCGATGAAGCTCGCGAAGAGCGGGTGCGGCTCGAAGGGCCGGGACTTGTATTCGGGGTGGAACTGGACGGCGAGGAACCAGGGATGGCCCTCGATCTCCATGATCTCCGGCAGGCGCCCGTCCGGCGAGCGGCCCGAAAAGCGAAGGCCCTTCTCCTTGAGCGCCTCTTCGAGGCTCATCTGGACCTCGTAGCGGTGCCTGTGGCGCTCCTCGATCCGGTCCTTGCCGTAGATTTCGTGCGCCAGCGACCCTTCGGACAGCACCGCCTCATAGGCCCCCAGGCGCATGGTGCCGCCGAGATCGGTCTCTTCGGTCCGCCTCTCCGTCCCCGCCTCCGAGGCCCATTCCGTCATCAGGCCGACCACCGGCTCTCCGCCGGGACCGAATTCGGAGCTCGTCGCGGTCTCGGCGCCCAGGAGAGAGCGCGCCGCCTCGACGATGGCCATCTGCATGCCGAAGCAGATCCCGAAATAGGGCACGCCGTTCTGCCGCGCGAAGCGGGCCGCACGGATCTTGCCTTCGGACCCTCGCTCGCCGAACCCGCCGGGCACGAGGATGCCGTGCGCATCGGCGAGACGCTGCTTGGCGATCTCCTCGTTCTCGAACACGCCCGCGTCGATCCACTCGATGCAGACCTTGACGTTGTTGGCGATGCCGCCATGCGCCAGCGCTTCGATCAGCGACTTGTAGGCGTCCTTGAGGACCGTGTACTTGCCGACCACCGCGATGGTGACCTCGCCGTCGGGCTGGGTCACCCGGCGGACGACCTCCCGCCAGCGCGACAGGTCGGGGCTCGGCGCATCCTCGATCCCGAAGGCGGCGAGCACCTCCGCGTCGAAGCCTTCGGAATGATAGGCGAGCGGCACCTCGTAGATGGTGCGCGCATTCATCGCCTGAACGACCGCGCTGGGGCGGACATTGCAGAACAGCGCCACCTTGCGCCGTTCGGATGAGGGAATCGGCCGGTCGGCGCGGATCAGCAGGATGTCGGGCTGGATGCCGATCGAGCGCAGCTCCTTGACCGAGTGCTGCGTCGGCTTGGTCTTCATCTCGCCCGCCACCTCGATATAGGGCATCAGGGTCAGGTGGACGAAGACGGCATGGCCGCGCGGGAGCTCGTTGCCGAGCTGGCGGATCGCCTCGAAGAAGGGCAGGCCCTCGATGTCGCCGACCGTGCCGCCGATCTCGCAGAGGCAGAAATCGACAGGCTCGCCCTTTTCGTCGAGCGCGGGCGACAGGACGAAGTTCTTGATGGCGTCCGTGACGTGGGGAATCACCTGGACGGTGGCGCCCAGATAGTCGCCGCGGCGCTCCTTCTCGATGATCTCGGAATAGATCTGCCCGGTGGTGACATTGTCGCCCTCGGTCGCCGAGACGCCGGTGAAGCGCTCATAATGGCCAAGGTCGAGATCGGTCTCCGCGCCGTCATCGGTCACGAAGACCTCGCCGTGCTGATACGGGCTCATCGTGCCCGGATCGACATTGAGATAGGGATCGAGCTTGCGCAGGCGCACCGAATAGCCGCGCGCTTGCAGAAGCGCGCCCAGCGCCGCCGATGCGACCCCTTTGCCGAGCGATGAGACCACGCCGCCGGTGATGAAGATATACCGCGTCATGGGTGTCCCCTGTAGGCCCGGTTCGCCCTCATCGGCAACCCGCAGCGTAACCCGCAGGCTCTTCCGAGGCGACCCGTTCAGCGTGCGTTGCCGTCTTCGCCGTGCAGCAGCACCCGCGCCCGCTTCGTCTGCTGCGTGACGGAGGCTGCGACGGCCGCCTCGATCTGGTCGAGAATGCTGCGACGCGCCTTCTCGACGGACTGGCCGAGCTGTTTTTCCACACGGGCGCGCACCCGCGCGTCGAAGAGCTGTTCGCGCCCAGGCAGCCTGTCGGGCAGGCGGCGGGCGAAGGCGGGCACGTCGATGCGCGCGATCCAGGCGCGCAGGGGCTTGCCGCCCACCGCCACGGCGGCCGCGAGCGCGCCGGTCGTGATCGGCACGAAGCCGAAATGCGCGTCGATGGCGATGGTAACGGCGAAAGCGAGCGTCAGGAGGGCTGCCTGGATCACCGCCTCGAAGGGCAGGTCGAGGCTGGACGCGGAAAAGCGGAAGACCGCCGGGTCGATGGCCTGACCGAGGTTGAGCTGGATGTCGCGCGAGACGTCGAAGGCCGCGTGCAGCTTGTCGAGCTCCCGGTCGAGCTCGTGCTTCACCTCCTCGCGCCACCAGGCATTGATCTCGCGGACGAAGAAATCGGTCCCCTCCTCCGAAGCCAGCCACTCCGCCGTGCGCGTTTCGATCTCCGCCCGCACGTCGCGGCCCGTGCGGAAGGCGCCATCCTTCCAGAGCTGAAGCACCGGCTCGACGAAGCGGTCGAAGATGACGCCGGCGAGCGCGGTCGCGAGGCGGTCCTTCAGCGGCTCGAAATTCTCGGACGCGAGCTCGGGCAGGCGCTCCTTCATCAGCTTGCGCGCGGCGACGGCGAAGCGCTCGACGCTTTCCTGCCTGCGGCTCCAGCGGCTCAGGCCGCGGCTGACCATGTGCGAGGGTTCGGGATCGCGCAGCACCGGCGTGTCCCCGGGGCCGTGCGCGAAGACGCGCTGCGCGATCTCTTCGGTGAAGGGCATGCGCGATGCGCCCCCCGCGAGGAGCACGCGGCCATAGGCGCTGCCCCGCCGCGCGATCGCCTCGCGCAGCGCGGTCAGCGCCGCCTCGTAGATCTCCTCCCACGACATGCCCTGAAGCGCCGCCGGGTCGAGCGAGAGTTCCGGCGAGGGATTGAGCGGACGGTCATAGGGCGCGCGGCGCAGCGTCGCGAACTCCTCGCCCGTGATGTCGATGGTCAGGCTCTGGCGCTGCCCGCCGGCGAAGAAGGTCTGGAGCGGCGCGCCGCTGATCGGCTCCTCGTCGTCATGCGGCGCGTCGATGAAGAACTGCTCCTTGGTGCGCCGCGCGTAATAGAGCCAGAGGTCGCGGTAATGCGGGTTCAGCTCGAGGAAGCCTCGCGCATCGGACCTGTCCGCGAGGGCCGCATCGAGCACGCGCCGGTCGAAGAAGCTCGCGCCGAGATCGAGGCCCGCATCGAAGAGCGGCGAGGCCTTCTGCTCGGGCGCGATCAGCGACATGTCGAGCGTCGAGGAGCCGACATCGATGACGAGGATGTTCTCGCGCCGCGCCTCCAGCGTCAGCGGGGAGTTGGGGTTCTCGATCGCCTGAAGCAGCGCCGCGCGCGATTCGGGCACGACCGAGACTTCGGCCTTGGCCATGTCGGTTCCGGCCAGCGCCTCGCGCAGGATCTCGGCATAGGCGCGGGCATCCTCCTCGGCCGACCAGCTCGACGGGCAGCCGACGGCGATGGAGCAGCCCGCCCAGCCCTCCGGCGGCGCGGGGTCGAAGGCGGCCTCCTCCAGCATGGTGCGGAAGAAGTCCTGGAGGTCGGCCGTCGCGGCGCCCAGATTCTTGGGCCGCGTCTTGAAGGCCGCTTTCAGCGCGGCATTGCCCTGCGCCTGCGCTTTCGAGACCTCGCGGATCGCCCGGCCGCCGACGACCAGCACCTCCTTGCCCTCGCGCTTGATACGGGCGAGCGCCGTCGGCTGGATCGACTGCCCCTGCACTTCGAGATTGGCGGGCGCGGCGAAGCGTTCGGTCTCCCGTCCGCTGGCGAGCGCGATGGCCGTGTCGGCATGGCCGAGATCGAAGCCCAGGTGGTGATTGGCCATCAGGATGCCCGCCCTTTTACCTTCACGCCGAAGACCGTCCGGTCCGGCTTGTCCTCGTGCACCAGCGCCGGGCGCAGGACGAGCGGCGCGGTCACGCTCGGATCGAGCATGACTTCGAAGAGCTCGTCCTTGCCGTCATAGACCGGCCGGTAGCCCATGCGCCGCGCCAGCCGCTCGGCGTTCTCCGCCAGCTCCCGCGCACCCGCATCCTCGGCATCCCGGCCGACGCTGAGCGCGTCCTGCAGAAGGCCGAGGATATCCTCGTCCGCGCCGAGCGGGCGCTCGGCCTGCGGCGAAGGCAGTCTGCGCGGCTCGACCATGGCCTGAAGCGCCCTGTCGGCGGCCGAGGCGACGGCTTCGAGCTTGGCCTCGGTGTGGTCGGCCTTGGGCGCGGGCAGCTTGATCTGGCGCACGCCGCTGCCGCCGAAGGGCATGACGAGCGCGGCCAGCGCCGCGATCCCCGACAGCGCGGCGAGAAGCAGGCTCGTCTCCGCCATGAGCGGCGCGGTCGCCGCCAGCAAAAGCCCCGCCGACACGCTGGTGATCCGCATCGGCCAGGACACGCTGGCCGGCGGAAGAGGCGGCCGCGCGGCCGTTTCCGCGCCGAGGGTCAGCGCGCGTTCGGCGATCTGGAAAAGCTCGTGCAGCCGCTCCGCCGCATACTGGTTCTCCCGCGCCTCCGCCGCCTCGAACAGGACGGCGAGGCGGCGTCCCGCATCGCTGTCTTCCGAAGCGATCTCGGGGTGGGTGTGCAGGACGTCTTCGAGCGGCGTGCGCATGGGCGGGATATCCGAGGCGAAGCTTCCGATATGCGGTGCGTCGGCAGAAACGGCTACCCCGCCCGCAAGCTTCGTGCCTCAGCCGCCGAAGCGGCCAGAGCGCGGGAAGCCCTTGGGCACGAGCTTGCCGACCTGCCCGCGCTTGCCGACCCAGGCCTTCCATTGCGCCTCGGATTGCTGGCGGCCTGCCCGGTCGACCCAGGTCAGGCCCTCCTTGGCGGTGAAGACCTTGGCATCGGCGAGCCCGCCATCGCCGACCTTCTGGAGCTGCACGCCCTTGCCGCGCGTCATCACCGGCAGCTCGTCGGCGGGGAAGACGAGGAGCTTCCGGTTCGCGCCCAGCGCCGCGACATAGTCCGCGCGCGTCGGCAGCTTGTCGAGGATCCGGCAGACCTGCGCCTCCGCGCCCTCGGCGACATTCAGGACCTGCTTGCCCTTGCGGTTCGATGCCACCGCATCCTCTTCGCGCACGATCAGGCCGTGGCCCGCGCTCGAGGCGAGCAGGATCATGCGGTCGCCCTTGTAGAGGAAGGCTGCGCTGAGGTCGTGCTCATTGCCAAGATCGATCGTCAGCCGGATCGGCTCGCCATGCCCCCTGCCGCCGGGCAGGTCGGCGACGCCCAGCGTGTAGAACTTGCCATTGGTGCCGAGCAGCATCAGACGGTCCGTGGTCTGCGCATGCAGCGCGAAGCGGCCCTTGTCGCCTTCCTTGTACTTGATGCCGGCGAAGTCCTCGACATGCCCCTTGAGGGCACGCGTCCAGCCCTTCTCGGAGATGACGACCGTGACCGGCTCGCGCTCGATCATGTCGACCTCGCCGAGGCCCTCCGCCTCGGGCGCGTCCTCGATGGCGGTCCGCCTGCGCCCAAGCGGCGTCGTCTGCGCGAAGCTCTTTCTGGTCTCGCGCAGCTGCTCGACGATCTTCTCCCACTGCGCCTCGTCGGACTTGAGAAGCGCGCGCAGCGCCTTCTGCTCGGCCTTGAGGTCCTTGTGCTCGCGCTTGAGCTCCATTTCCTCGAGCTTGCGCAAGCTGCGCAGGCGCATGTTCAGGATCGCCTCGGCCTGCACCTCGGTCAGATCGAAGGTCTTGATGAGCTCCGCCTTCGGATTGTCCTCGAAGCGGATGATCCGGATCACCTCGTCGAGGTTGAGGAAGGCGATCAGGAAGCCGTCCAGGATCTCGAGGCGCCGCGCGATCTTTTCGAGGCGGTGGTTCGTGCCCCGGACCAGCACCTCCTTGCGGTGGTCGGCGAAGGCCTGGAGCACTTCGCGCAGGCCCATGACGCGCGGCGTGCCGTCCGCGTCGAGCACGTTCATGTTGAGCGGCAGGCGGGTTTCGAGATCGGTCAGCTTAAAGACCGTCTCCATCACCACCGCCGCGTCGAGGCTGCCCGAGCGGGGTTCGAGGACGAGGCGGATGTCCTCCGCGCTCTCGTCGCGCACGTCCGTCAGGATGGGCAGCTTCTTCGAATTGATGAGCTCGGCGATCCGCTCGACCAGCTTCGATTTCTGCACCTGATAGGGCACTTCGGTGATGACGATCTGGTAGCGGCCGCGCCCGAGGGTCTCGGTTTCCCATTTCGCCCGCACGCGGAAGCCGCCCCGGCCCGTCGCATAGGCCTCGACCATCGCATCGAAGCTCTCGACGCAGACACCGCCGGTCGGCAGGTCCGGGCCTTTGACGTATTTGAGCAGCGTCTCGGTCTTGGCCGCCGGCGTCTTGATCAGGTGCACCATCGCATCGATCAGCTCGGAGACATTGTGCGGCGGGATCGCCGTCGCCATGCCGACCGCGATGCCGTTCGCGCCGTTCGCCAGGAGGTTCGGGAAGGCCGCGGGCAGGACGACGGGCTCATTGCCCTCTCCGTCATAGGTCTCGCGGAAATCGACCGTGTCCTCGTCGATCCCGGCGAGCAGGAGCTGCGCGGCGGCCGTCAGGCGGCTTTCCGTGTACCGCATGGCGGCGGCGTTGTCGCCGTCGACATTGCCGAAATTTCCCTGCCCATCGATCAGCGGCACACGGACGGAAAAGTCCTGCACCAGGCGGACCATGGCGTCGTAGATCGCCTGGTCGCCATGGGGGTGGAAATTGCCCATCACCTCGCCGACGACCTTGGCGGACTTCTTGTAGCCGCCCTCGGGCGTCAGGCGCATGTTCCGCATCGCGTAGAGGATGCGGCGATGAACCGGCTTCAGCCCGTCGCGCACATCGGGCAGCGCCCGCGCCGTGATGGTCGACAGCGCATAGGCGAGATAGCGCCGCGACAGAGCCTCCGAGATCGGCTCGTCGAAGATGTCCTCGGGCCGCTCGGGCCTGGGACGAGCGGGAGATTTCGTGGTGGGCTTGCGCGCCATCTATCGGCCTCGTTCGCGTCGGCGGGCCGGACCTTCGCGGTCCGGCGAAGTGTTCCGGGGGGCGCTCTCCCTAGCCCGGATCAGGCGGCGAAGGAACAGCGAGGGAACGGATTGGCGGCTCAGCTTTCGTCGAAGCCGTGAAGGCTCGGCCGCGCCTTGGCGATGCGGTCGAGCGTGACGAGCTCTTCGAGAAAGCCCTTGAGGAGCTTGAGCGGGATCATGTTCGGCCCGTCGGACGGCGCCTTGTCGGGGTCGGGATGGGTCTCGGCGAAGACGCCCGCCACGCCCACCGCCACGGCGGCGCGGGCGAGGGTCGGCACCATCTCGCGCTGGCCGCCCGAGCTTGCGCCCTGCCCGCCCGGCTGCTGCACCGAATGCGTGGCGTCGAAGATGACAGGCGCGCCCGTCTCCTGCGCCATGATGGGCACGCTGCGGAAATCGGTGACCAGCGTGTTGTAGCCGAAGCTGACGCCGCGCTCGGTGACCAGCACCCGGTCGTTCCCGGCGCCGCGCACCTTGTCGACCACGTTCTTCATGTCCCAGGGCGCGAGGAACTGGCCCTTCTTGATCTTGATGACCCGCTGGGTCTCGGCCGCCGCGATCAAAAGGTCCGTCTGGCGGCACAGGAAGGCCGGGATCTGTAGGACGTCCACCACTTCGGCCACGGGCGCGCATTGGTGCCGCTCGTGGATGTCGGTCAGGACGGGAACGCCCAGGCGCTCCTTCACCTCGGCGAAGACCGGCAGCGCCTCGGCCATGCCGATGCCGCGCGCGCCTTTCAGGCTCGTCCGGTTCGCCTTGTCGAAGCTCGTCTTGTAGACGAAGCCGATGCCGAGGCCGTCCGTGATCTCCTTGATCGCGGCCGAGACCTCCAGCGCATGCTCGCGGCTCTCCATGGCGCAGGGGCCGGCGAAGAGCGTGAACGGCGCATCGTTCGCGATCGTCAGATCGCCGGAAGGCGCTTCGAGGGTGACAGGCCGGCTCTTGGTCATGACGCAACTCCTCACGGACGCTTGAACCCTCGCGCCCCCGGCCGGTACATGGCGGCAGGGCCGAAAGGGAACAAGACTCTATGATGCGGGCGCTCGAAAAGGCCGCCGACGTGGTGGGATGCGAGGCGGAAGGCCTGCGCGTCCTCAAATCGGCGTTCGACGACGAAAACAGCGCGATGTCGCGCGCCTTCGTGGAAGCGATCGACGCGATCAGCCACACGCCCGGCCGCGTTGTCGTCACGGGCATGGGCAAGTCCGGCCATGTCGGGCGGAAGATCGCGGCGACCCTCGCCAGCACCGGCCAGCCCGCCTCCTATGTCCATCCGGGCGAGGCGAGCCACGGCGATCTCGGCATGATCGGGGAAAGCGACGTCGTCCTGGCGATCTCCAATTCCGGCGAAACGCCCGAACTCGGCGATATCCTCTCTTATTGCAGCCGCTTCGGCATTCCGCTCATCGGCATCACCTCCGCCCCCGATTCGAGCCTCGGGCGGGCGGCGGACGTCATCCTGCCCCTGCCGCCCGCGGGAGAGGCCTGTTCGGAGACCCATGCACCGACCACTTCGACGACCATGACCATGGTGGTGGGCGACGCGCTCGCCGTCGCGCTGCTGACGGCGCGGGGCTTCACCGGAGACGATTTCCGCACCTTCCATCCCGGCGGCAAGCTGGGCGCGACGCTGCGCCGGGTCTCCGACCTCATGCATGACGGCCGGGAGCTGCCGCTCGTCCCGCTGGGCACTCCCGTGCCGGAGGCGGTGCGAAGGCTGACCGAGGGCGGCTTCGGCTGCATCGGGGTGATCGAGGGCGAGCGCCTGGTCGGCATCATCACTGATGGCGACATCCGCCGCCATCTGGGCGACGATCTCAGCCGCGTCGCGGTCGAGCGGGTGATGACGCGGAACCCCAAGACCGTGAGGCCGGACACGCTCGCCGCCGAGGCGCTCGGCGTCCTCTCGCGCACCAGGATCACCGCCCTCTTCGTCGTCGAGGACGAGCGGCCGGTCGGCCTGCTGCACGTGCATGACTGCCTGCAGCTCGGCGTGATGTAGGCGAACGCGCCGCGCGCCCTACCCTCCCCCGCCGGGAGGATGATCATGACGGAGAAGACGGCGCCCGCCCTCGTCTGGCTGCGGGCGGATCTGCGATTTGCCGACAATCCGGCCTTGCGCGCCGCCGCCGATAGCGGGCGGCCCGTGGCCTGCCTCTACGTGCTCGACGACGAGACGCCGGGCGAGTGGGCGATGGGGGCCGCGCAGCGCTGGTGGCTGCACCATTCGCTCGAAGCCTTCGGCGAGGATATCGGCAAGTTCGGCGGCGCCCTGATCCTGCGCCGCGGCGATGCCCGGGCCGTGGTGCCGGGGGTGGCCGAGGCGCTGGGGGCGGACACCGTCTACTGGAACCGACGCTATATCGGCTGGCAGGCGGAGACGGATGCCGATATCCGCCACACCCTCGAAGACCAGGATGTCGCGGTCGAGAGCTTCAAGGGCACGCTGCTCTTCGAGCCCGGCGAGATCCGCACCAAGAGCGACACGCTCTACAAGGTCTTCGGCCCCTTCTGGAAGCAGCTCCGCGGGAAGGAGATCCGCGACACGCTGCCCAAGGTGACCAAGCTCGAAGCGCCGCATCGGCTGCCGGATACGGACGATCTATCCGGCTGGAATCTGCTGCCGACGAAGCCGAACTGGGCGAAAGGTTTCGGCCCCGTCTGGACGCCGGGCGAGCGCGGGGCGCGGGAGCGCTGGCGGGACTGGCGGCGCAGCGACGCCGCCGATTACGCCGATACCCGCAATCGTCCCGCTGGCGACACCACCTCGCGGCAGTCACCGGCGCTGCATTTCGGCGAGATCAGCCCGGTCGAGATGTGGTACGACATCGAGACCGATGTCGAAGAGGGCCGGTTGAGCGAGGACGCTGCCGAGCGCTGGCTCTTCGAACTCGGCTGGCGGGAATTCCACTACCAGCTCCTCTGCGACCAGCCGCAGATGTTCGATCGCCCGCTCGATGACCGCTTCAGCGATTTCGAGTGGGAAGAGGACGAGAAAGCCTTCCGCGCCTGGACCAGGGGCCGGACAGGCTATCCGATCGTGGACGCCGGCATGCGCCAGCTCTGGCAGACCGGCTGGATGCACAACCGCTTGCGGATGATCACGGGCAGCTTCCTGATCAAGGACCTGCTGATCGACTGGCGCCGCGGCATGAAGTGGTTCTGGGACTGCCTCGTCGACGCCGACCCCGCCAACAACACGGCGCAATGGCAGTGGGTCGCGGGATGCGGCGCGGACGCCTCGCCCTTCTTCCGCATCTTCAACCCCGTCGGCCAATCCGAACGCTTCGACAAGCAGGGCGACTTCATCAGAGCATGGGTGCCGGAACTCGCGGAGCTTCCCGCAAAGCACATCCACGCCCCCTGGAAGGCGCCGGAGGACGTCCTGGAGAAAGCCGGCGTCGCGCTCGGTAAGACCTATCCCCGCCCCATCGTCGATCACGCCGAGCGGCGCGAAGAGGCGCTGGCCCGCTACAAGGCGACGCGGTGAGGGAGCGGCCGGGGCCGCCCCCTCGCCGCGCTCAGAAGGCGTAGCCGAGCGAGACGCGGAAGTTCCGGCCCGGCAGGGGCACCTCGTCCTTGAGGAAGGAGGTATGCGTGCGCGCCTCCTCGTCATTGGCGTTGAGGAGGGCGGCGCGGAGCATGAGCTGGTCGGTCAGCGCGTATGATGCATAAAGATTGATCATCGCATAGCTGTCGGTCGGCAGCTCGAAATCCGTCACGTCGTCCTGCTCGCCCGCATATTCGACCTCCGCGCGGAGGTTGAGGCCGTAGCCGTCCGCCTCGATGCCGCCCGTCAGCCCGAGCGGCGGAATGCGGGGCAGGTCCTCCTCCTCGCCCTCGGCCACGCCGGTCAGTTCCGCATCGACATAGTCGAGCACGCCATCGGCGGTGAGGACGAAGCCGCCCGCCTCCGCGAACTCGTATTCGCCATAGAGCTCGAAGCCCGCGAAACGCGCATCGGCGCCGGTGAACTGGAAGACCGGCAGCTCGCCGAATTCCTCCAGCTCCTCGGGGTCGTCCACCCCGCGCATGGCCAGAAGCTCGTCGGCGAAGAGGCCCGTCTCCCGTTCGTATACGTAGTCGTCGTAATCCGTGTAGAACAGGTTCAGGGTCAGATAGCCCCGGTCGCCATGCAGATGCGCCAGCGCCTCGATCCCGTTCGCCGTCTCGATGCCGAGCGTCTGGTCGCCGAGTTCATAGGCGTCGGTGGCGAGGTGCGGGCCGTCCGAGAACAGCTCTTCGCTGGTCGGCGGACGCTTGGTGTGCAGCAGGGTCGCTGCGAGGGTCAGCGTGTCGGCCACGTCATAGCCGGCGCCGAGCGATGCCGAGAGCCCGTCGAAATCGAGGGTCCGGCCATCCGTGCTGCGCTCGTGCTCGGTCGTCTCGAAGCGCAGCGCTCCTTCGAGATGCAGGGGGCCGTCCCGCCATTCCTGGAAGGTATAGAGGCCCCATTGCTCGGTCTTCGTCGGCGGCACGAAGGCCTCCTCGCCGATGGCCGCGAAGTCGCGCTTGCGCAGCTGGAGGCCGCTTGCGCCGCGCCAGCCGTCGCGCTCGATCTGCGTCACCTCCAGCCGCGTCTCATAGCCCTCGTTCGAAAAGACGGTGCCTGGCTCCCCCGGCCCTTCGAATTCGGTGTGGGTATAGTCGGCATAGCCCGCGAAGAGGCGGATCGCCTCGACGAAACGCTCCGGCTCATAGGCGGCGTTGAGGTCGTAGCGGGTCTGGCCGAGGTCGATGAAGACGCCCCCTTCCTCGGCGTGCTCTTCCTCGTGCTCTTCTTCTCCATGCTCCTCTTCGAGTTCGAGGTGCTCCTCATGCGCATGTCCGGCCGGAACGCCGTAGCGCGTGTTCGTGTCCTGGATCGACACGGCGAGGAAACCGCGCTCGCCGATGAAGGAAAGACCGCCAGTGGCCGAGGCGCTGTTCGTGAAGCTGTTCTCCAGCGCGCCCGGTTCTTCCTCGTCGTGGTCGAGGTCCTCTTCCTCGGCCTCTTCGAGCGCCCGCAGCGCTTCTGACTCGGCGAAGCCGGGAATCTCGTAGTCTTCGGCATCGCGCCAGGTGCCGGCGGCATGGAGGACGACGTCGACGCCCCCGATGCGGCCCGCAAGGCCCGTGACCCCGCCTGCGACCTCCGCGCCGTCATCGACCGTGCTGCCCTGCACGCGAAGGGCGCCCTCTATGCCGGTCTCGGGCGCCTCGGTCGGCAGCCGCCCGTCGATGACGTTGACCACGCCGCCGGCAGCCGAGCTGCCATAGCGGAGAAGCCCCGTGCCCCGGATCACCTCGATCCGCTCGGCCGTCGCCGGCTCGACCGCCACGGCATGGTCGGGGCTGGCCGACGAGGCGTCGATCGAGCCGATGCCGTTGGTGAGGATCCGGACCCGGTCGCCGCCGAGGCCCCGGATGATGGGGCGCGATGCGCCCGCGCCGAAGAAGGTGGTCGAGACGCCGGGCTCCTGGCGCAGGGTCTCGCCGATCGTGCTGGCCGATTGCCGCGCCAGCTCTTCGCCGGACAGGACAGAGGCCCCGGCAAGGAGCTCGTCCTGCGTGCGGTCGAGCGGCGATCCGGTCACGACGATCACGTCATCGGCGGCCCGCTGCTGCGGCGGCGCCTCCTGAGCGTGAGCAGGAAGAAGGGCGGACACCGCGCAGGACGCGGCGAGGGCTGCGCAGGCGCGCGCATGCGGAGAATGGGACATGGTTCGTTCGCTTTCTGAATGGGGATGCCGCCGCGCCAGGGCAGCGGCCGGAAACCGGTTCAGAAAGCGAGTGGCGGCGCCCGTCCTGGCGGCGTGACGGTGACCGTCGGGACGACCGCGGCCCGCGCTTCGAAGGCGCGGACGGCCGGCGCCGGCATTGGCAGGATCAGGACCGGCCCGTCCGGCGGCGGCGCGGCCGCATCGTCGTGAGAGGAATGCGCGGCGAGCGCGCAGGGCATGCCGCCATGCTCATGAGCCTCGGAGCCATAGACGACGCCATGCGCCGCCGCCGCGCTCTGAAGGAGCGCCGCGGCGAGCAGAACCGCCAGCAGGAGGAAGGCTCTTGGCTGCAAGGCTATCGTCTCGAAGAGGCTCGCGCGGACACTAGGTCAACGCTGCCGCAATGAAAAGCCGGGGGCGGGAAGCGCGGGCGTTCTCAGCCCGACGCCTCCTCCTTGCCGCCGACCCGCTGGGCCAGCGCCGCCGCCATGAAGGCGTCGATGTCGCCGTCGAGGACATTGTCCGGGCTTGGGCTTTCCACGCCCGTGCGCAGGTCCCTCACCATCTGATAGGGCTGCAGGACATAGGAGCGGATCTGGTGGCCCCAGCCGATATCGGTCTTGCTGGCCGCCTCGGCATTGGCCTCTTCCTCGCGCCGCTGAAGCTCCTGCTCGTAGAGGCGCGCCTTCAGCATGTTCCAGGCGGTGGCCCGGTTCTTGTGCTGGGACCGCTCGGACTGGCACTGCACGACGATACCGGTGGGTTCGTGCGTGATGCGCACGGCGCTGTCGGTCGTGTTGACGTGCTGCCCGCCGGCGCCCGACGCCCGGAAGGTGTCGACGCGGCAGTCGCTCTCATTGACCTCGATCTCGATCTCGTCGTCCACGACCGGATAGACCCAGACGCTGGCGAAGCTCGTATGGCGCTTGGCCGCCGAGTCGAAGGGGCTGATCCGCACGAGGCGGTGCACGCCGCTTTCGGTCTTCAGCCAGCCATAGGCGTTCTCGCCCTTGACCAGGATGGTGGCCGACTTGATGCCTGCCTCTTCTCCATCGGTCTGGTCGGTGACGTCCACCTTGTAGCCGTGCTGCTGCGCCCAGCGCACATACATGCGCAAGAGCATGCCGGCCCAGTCATTGGACTCGGTGCCGCCCGCGCCGGCATTGACCTGGAGATAAGTATCGTTGGCGTCCGCCTCGCCCGAAAGCAGCGCTTCGAGTTCGGCCGTTCCCGCGCGCTTGCGCAGGGTGACGAGGCTCGCCTGCATCTCGTCGAGCGCGGCCTCGTCATCCTCGGCCTCGGCCATCTCGGCGAGTTCGAGAAGGTCGGACAGCTCGGTCTCGATGCCGGTCAGCGCGCCGATCGCGTTGTCGAGGCGCGTGCGCTCGCGCATCAGCTTCTGCGCATTGTCGGGATCGTCCCAGAGGGCCGGATCCTCGGCGAGTTCGTTCAGTTCGGAAAGGCGGGCATTGGCGACGTCCCAGTCAAAGACGCCTCCTCAGCAGGGACAGCGATTGCCTCACCTGCTCGGCTTCGTGGTTGATCTCTGCGCGCACGGAACGCTCCGTTTCTTGTGGGAAGAACGGGATAACCAAGCCGGCGCATGCCCGCAAGACGGATCGCGGCAGAGCCGGCCGGGACCGGCTAGAAACCGAGCCCGTCGAGAACCGCCTTGAGGTCGTTTCCGCTATAGGGCTTGGTCAGGACCGGGACGCCGAGGCGGGCCAGAGCCGCATCGGCGCTGTCATACCCGCTCGTGACGACGACGCTGTCTCCGTTCCGCGCGAGCTGCTCGACGAGCGGCAGGCTGCTGATCCCGTCGAGGTTCAGGTCGCAGAGGACGAGGTCGAAGGTGCCGCCCTCGATGAGGCCGCTCGCCTCGCGAAAGTTTCCCGCCGCGCTGACGGTGCCGAAACCGAGCTGGCGCAGGCGCTCCTCGGTATCGAGGGCGATCAGCATGTCGTCCTCGACGACGAGAACGCTGGCATCCTGGCGCAGGGCCCGCTTCATCTCAGTAGATCCCTCCGAGATCGTCGGTGATCCCCTCATCTCCCCGGCCGCGGTCGAGGATGCTGCCATCGGCCCTGAAGCGGTCATCGCCCGTGATGTCGTCGCCCGCCTTGAAGGCTTCGAGGATGACATTGCTGTCGCCGGGATTGGCGGGCAGGCCGGTGGTCGCGTTCACCCTGACGAGGCGGATGCCGGAGGGGGCGCGGAAGGGCACGACCGTTTCGCCCTGAAGGGCGAGGCGCATGAACTCGCCGAAGATCGGCGCCGCGACGATGCCGCCGCCCTCGCCCTCGCCCATGCTCTTGGGCGTGTCGAAGCCGACATAGACTCCCACGGCGAGGTCCGGGTGGAAGCCCACGAACCAGGCGTCGCGGTAATCGTCCGTCGTGCCTGTCTTGCCGGCCAGCGGCACGGAGCGGTCGACGAAATTGTTGATGCGCGCGCCCGTTCCGCGGTCGATCACCCCTTCGAGGATCGAGACCATCTGATAGGCCGTGCGGGGATCGATCACCTGCTGGCGCGGATCGGCGAGAACGGGCTCTGCCTGCCCGTCCCATTCCTCGGCATTGCATTCGAGGCAGGTGCGGCTGTCGCGGGCATAGATCGTATCGCCATAGCGGTCCTGGATGCGGTCGATCAGCACGGGTTCGATCTTCTTGCCGCCATTAACGAATTGCGCATAGGCCGTGGTCAGGCGCATCAGCGTCGTCTCTCCGGCCCCGAGCGAAATCGCCAGCTCGCGCGGCAGCTGCTCGGAGACGCCGAAGCGCTCGGCGAGGCGGATGATCGGACCGACGCCCAGATCCTGCGCGAGCCGCGCGGTCATCGTGTTCCGCGACTTCTCGATCCCGAGGCGCAGCGTGCTTTCGCCATAGAAGCGGTCGGCGATGTAGTTGCCGGGCTTCCACCACTCCCCGTTCAGGCCCGGCGCCACGAAGGGCGCGTCGAGCACGATGGAGGACGGCGTGTAGCCGTTCTCGAGCGCGGTCGCGTAGACGAAGGGCTTGAAGGTCGAACCCGGCTGGCGCCAGGCCTGGGTCGCCCGGTTGAACTCGGACAGGCCGAAGGAATAGCCGCCGACCATTGCGAGGACGCGGCCCGTATGCGGATCGATCGCGACCAGGCCGCCATCGACGGCGGGCACCTGGCGCAGGGCGAGCCGCAGCGCCTCGCCCTCGGCGCTCACCGGCTCGACATAGACGACGTCGCCCGAGCCGAGCACCTGGGTGAGGGCCGTCACCTCCTCGCCCGTCGAATTGGCGTCGACATAGCGCTTCGCCCAGCGCGCCTCCTCGAGCGGCAGCGTGCCGGTCGTGCCGTCGGGCAGGCCGATCAGGGCCGATTGCGCGCTGACTTTCAGGACCGCGCCGACCATCCACGGGGCGAGGTCGTCCGAAGCCTGCCGCGCATTGAAAAGGTCCTGCCGCGTCTCGTTCAGCCGCTCCTGCCAGACAAAGGCCGGCTCCTCGCTGCCCTCGCCTTCGGCGCGCGCTTGGAGGTTGGAGGGCAGCTCGATCTCGGCCAGCGGCCCCCGCCAGCCATGGCGGCGGTCATAATCCTCGAGCCCCTTGCGGAAGGCCTGCCGCGCCGCCGCCTGAAGCCGGGGATCGAGCGTGGTGCGGACCGAGAGGCCCTCATCGTACAGCGCCTCGACGCCGTACTGGTCCACGAGGCGCCGGCGGACTTCCTCCGCGTAATAGGCATTGGCATCGTCGACCGCGCCGAGCGGCGGCGAGATCTTGGCCCCGAGCGGCATGTCGGCATAGCGCTGCGCTTCGGCCTCGCTGAGATAGCCGTTCTCCGCCATCTGGCCGAGAATCCAGTTCCGGCGGCCGAGCGCGCGCTCCGTGCGGCGGATCGGGTGATAGTTCGAAGGCGCCTTGGGCAGGGTCGCGAGATAGGCCGCCTCATGCGGCTCGAGCTCGCCCA
Source organism: Parvularcula oceani (assembly GCF_000733125.1). Lineage (GTDB taxonomy): Bacteria > Pseudomonadota > Alphaproteobacteria > Caulobacterales > Parvularculaceae > Parvularcula > Parvularcula oceani. The sequence goes on from NZ_JPHU01000003.1 coordinate 146,833, forward strand.
GCGGCTTGCCGAAATAGTTCAGCGCCGCGGCGGCCACGCCATAGCTGCGGTTTCCGAGATAGATCTCGTTGAGATAGAGCTCGAGGATCTGCTCCTTGGTGAAGGCGCGCTCCATGCGGCGGGCGATCACCGCCTCCTTGGCCTTCCGCTCGATCTTCCGGTCGGAGGTCAGGAGAAAGTTCTTCGCCACCTGCTGCGTGATGGTCGAGGCGCCGACCAGCCGCTCGCCCTTGATGAGGCGCGGCAGGTTGGATTTGACGAAAGCCAGCGGATCGACGCCGGAATGCTCGTAGAAGTTCTTGTCCTCGGCCGAGATGAAGGCCTGCTTGACCGTGTCCGGAATGCTCTCCGCCGGCACGAAGAGGCGCCGCTCCCGCGCGAATTCCGCCGCGAGGCTGCCATCGCCCGCATGGACCCGCGTGGTCACCGCAGGCTCGTAATCGGCGAGGACATCGTGCTCGGGCACGTCCAGCCCGGAGATATAGGTCCACGCATAGATGCCGACGGCCAAAGCCGCGACGATGCCGAGGACCGCGAGCCCGCCGAGAATCTTCAGCGCGAGGCGCAGCCGGCCCTTCGGCTTCCGCTCGGGCTCGGGATCCTTGTAGAGCCGCTCGTCCCGATCGACCGGCGCGGTGATGCCGAACCGGTGATCTTCCGGGTTGTAATCGTCTGCGCCCATTGGGCCCGCCCCTAATTCACGTCTTCAGGAGGATATCGCAGCCCTACCCCCGAAAGGACAATGCCTCGTTCTCTTACAAAGGTGGCAGCAAAGGGGCGTTCAGCCGCCCGCCGGGCCCGTGGCGGTGCGGGTCGCCATGCGCGCGCCGAAATAATCGTCGATTCCGTCGGCGACCGCCGTCATCGCCGTGCGCCGCCAGCGGGCCGAACGCAGATTCGCCTCGTCCTCCGGGTTCGAGATGAAGGCCATCTCGAAGAGGACCGCCGGCACGTCGGGCGCCAGCAGGACTTTCAGTCCCGCCTTGCGGTGCGTGTTGTTGATCATGGGCACCGTGCCCTGCAGCTCGTCGATCAGCGCGGCGGCGAGGCGTCCGGATTCGTTCTGCGTCGTGGAATTGGCGAGATCGAACAGGATCGCGCCGACATCCTGCTCGTCCTCGCTCAGCGCGACGTCGTAGAGATGGAAGTCGCCGGACCGCTTGATCTCCCGCGCCATGCGCGCCGAGCGCTTCTCGGACAGGGTATAGACCGAGGCCCCGCGAAGGTCCGGATCGTCATGCGCGTCGGCATGGAGCGACAAGAAGAGGTCCGCGCGCCGGCGCCGGGCCAGCTCGATCCGCTCCTCGTGATCGACATAGCTGTCATCCTCGCGGGTCAGCACGACCTCATAGCCCCGCGCCGTCAGGATCGTGGACAGCGCCTTCGCCGCCTCCAGCGTGGCGACCTCTTCGGGATGCCCGCTCGCGCCGGAGGCGCCCGGATCGTGGCCGCCATGGCCCGGATCGATGACGATGACCTTGGCGTCGCGGGCCGAGAGGGCGATCGCGGGCGGTTGCCGCTCCGGCTTCAGGGTCGGGCTCGGGGCCAGCTCCGCCTCGGCCGCGGCCAGGCGCTGGGCGATGGGTCCGTCCGAATGCGCTTCGGGAACCGCCTTGGCGAAGACCGAAGGCTCGACACCCTCGAGGTCGATGACGAGGCGGTAATGCGCGACATCGCCCGCGGGCGGCAGCACGAAGCTGCGCACGGGCAGGGCCGGCTCGTCCAGCGTCAGCACGGCGCCGCCATCGGTCGCGCGATAGCGCGTGACCACGCCGACGCCCTCGCCCTCGGCGACGGCGAAGGTGGCGCCGTGGATGGCGACGGCGATGTGCTCGCCTACGCGCGCTTCGACGGCGAAGGCCGGACGGGCATCCATGTCGAAGACGATTCGCGTCTGCCCCTTGGCGTCGACGCCAAGGCGGACCGCCTCGACATGCGGCTCCGTCGCCGCCTCCTCCGCGAAGGCGAGAACGCCCCACAGGGAAAAGACCAGCACCGGCCAGAACGCCGCAGCCCGTCGCCATGTCAGTGCCATCGCGTCACCACCCTCCCGCCGTCACCGCTTCGCATCCTGATGGCAAAGCGGGCGCGGTTTGACCAGCCAATGCTGCCCGCCCGGCCGTTAACGACGCGTTAACCTTGCACCGAGGCGGTTGCGGGGCGAAAGGGGAAAAGCGGACAGACCGCGAGCATCGCTTGTCGCGCCCGCCGCTTTCCTGCACAGTGCACCGGCCGGAGCGCGATATTCGCCTCCTGCCGCGCCGGAGGCTTCCCCGGCCGGCCCTTCGCCCAGCGGCGCTCCCGTAGCGCATTGCTGCCAGGCGGGGCGAAAGGAAGCGGCAATTCGGGAGCGGTCCGCTCCCACCTCATCATCCCCCTTGGGGGCATCGCCCCTCAGGGGCTGTTTGGAACCGAAGCTATGGCGCCTGCCGCCCTCACTCTCACCGCCGCCACCGCCGCAGGCTCCGCCTGCCGCCGGGTCAGCGCGCGCGTGGGGGCCGGCACCGAGCTTCCTTCGCCCGGCGCGACAGCGCGCCGGGGAGCGAGAATTCATGTCAAAGAAGATGCTGATCGATGCCAGCCACCCGGAAGAGACCCGTGTGTCGGTTCTCTCCGGCGGCAAGGTCGAGGACTTCGACTTCGAGTCGCTGTCGCGCAAGCCGCTTAGAGGCAATATCTACCTGGCCCGCATCACGCGGGTCGAACCCTCCCTCCAGGCCGCCTTCGTCGAATATGGCGGCAACCGCCACGGCTTCCTGGCCTTCAACGAGATCCATCCGGACTACTACCAGATTCCCGTCTCCGACCGCGAGGTCCTGCGCAAGGCCGAGGCGCTGGAAGCGGAACTCGCCGAGGCGCTCGCGGCGCTGGCCGGCGACGAGAATGACGAGGTCGATCTCGACGAGGACGATGACGGCCTGCGCGCCGTAGAGGACGACGTTCCCGAAGAGGACGACGCCGGCGACGAAGAGCCCGACGAGGAAGAAGAGGAAGAAGAGCGCGAGACGCCGCCCGAAGAGGGCGAGCGCCGCGACGATGCGGAGCGCCCGGCCGATTACGCCGGAGAGGACTCCGCGGAGGATGCCGGCTGGCACGCCATCGAGGAAGACGAGATCGCGAGCCTTCCCGAAGAGGAGGCCGAGCACACTCCCGGCGAGGACACCGAATCCGCTTCGAGCGCCGCACTGCGCACCGACGAGGCGACGAGCACCGCGCAGGCCGCCGCCGAGACGGCCGAGGACGGCGATGCGCCCGAGGCGCAGGCCAAGGGGTCCGGCGAGACCGGCGCAGAGGCCGCCGAGACGGCCCGGAACGACGCTCAGGACGCCGCTCAGGCCCGCAGCGCGGCGGACGATGACGAAAGCGGCGACAGCGAGGACGGGGACGAATCCCAGAGCAAGCCGCGCCGCCGCCGGCGCCGCGGCGGCCGCGGTCGCGGCAAGAAGGCCGAGGCCGGCGCCGGGGACGGCGAAGCCGCCGAAGACCGCAAGGACGAGGACACGTCTTCGGACGATGACGCGGAGACCGCCTCGAAAGCCAAGTCCGAACCCCGGACCGACGCGAAGGCCGACACGAAGACCGAGGATCCCCGGGCCAAGGAGATCGCCGAGCTCGAACGGCGCTATGAGGATGCCAAGCGCGACCGCGCGCGGCTGCTGCGCAATTACCGCATCCAGGAAGTGATCAAGCGCCGCCAGATCATGCTGGTCCAGGCGGTCAAGGAAGAGCGCGGAAACAAGGGCGCGGCGCTCACCACCTATCTCAGCCTGGCGGGGCGCTATGGCGTCCTCATGCCGAACACGGCGCGCGGCGGCGGCGTCAGCCGCAAGATTTCCAACGCCTCCGATCGCAAGCGCCTTCGCAAGGCGATGAGCGAGATGGACATCCCGACCGGGATGGGCCTCATCATCCGGACCGCCGGCGCCAAGCGCACCAAGGCCGAGATCAAGCGCGATTACGACTACCTCTCGCGCCTGTGGGAGACGATCCGCGACAAGACCCTGAAATCGGTCGCGCCCTGCCTGATCTACGAAGAGGCGAGCCTCATCAAGCGCGCCATTCGCGACCTCTACGACAAGGACACGGACGCGGTCCTGGTCCAGGGCGAGGAGGGCTATCGCGAGGCGAAGGACTTCATGAAAATGCTCATGCCGTCCCACGCCAAGAACGTGCAGCCCTATCGCGACGAGGTGCCGCTCTTCCTGAAATATCACGTCGAGCAGCAGCTCGACGAAATGTACCAGCCCACGGTCAAGCTGAAATCGGGCGGCTATCTCGTCATCCAGCAGACCGAGGCGCTGGTCTCGATCGACGTGAACTCGGGCAAGGCCACCAAGGAGCGCAATGTCGAGGCGACGGCGCTCAAGACCAATCTCGAGGCCGCCGCAGAGGTGGCGCGCCAGTGCCGCCTGCGCGACCTCGCCGGTCTCGTCGTGATCGACTTCATCGACATGGAGGAGAACAAGAACAACCGCGCGGTCGAGAAGAAGCTCAAGGACGCGATGAAGACCGACCGGGCGCGGATCCAGCTCGGCTCGATCTCGAATTTTGGCCTGCTCGAATTCTCCCGTCAGCGGCGCCGCTCCGGCATCGTCGACGGGACGACACGCCAATGCCCGCTCTGCGAAGGCTCAGGCGCGATCCGGTCTGTCGAGATGGCGGCGCTGCGCATCCTGCGCTCGGTCGAGGAAGAGGCGATCAAGGGCAAGGCCGGCGTGATCGCGGTCGACACGTCGATGGATGTCGCGCTCTACATCCTCAACCAGAAGCGCGACTGGCTGAACCGGATCGAGGCCACTTACGGCCTGTCGGTCGAGGTGACGGGCGACGCGCACAAGAACGGCGACCAGTACGACATCTCCAGCCGCGGCGAGCCGCAGGCGCCCCAATCCCTCCGCCAGGCGCAGCGGGAGGAACTGGTCACGCTCGATGACGAGGAGCGGGAGCCCGAGGGCCGCAAGACCGAGACCCGCAAGGCCGAGGATCGCAAGGCCGAGGATCGCAAGGAGGCCGCTCCCCAGGCGGACGAGGCCGACCGCGAGGAGCGGACCGAGAAGAAAGCGTCCGACGACGAGGACGAGCAGAAGCCGCGCAAGCGCCGCCGCCGCGGCCGCCGGGGCGGCCGGCGCAACCGGCGCTCGGATGAAGGCGACAACGAAGAGGTGAACGCCGCCTCCGGTGACGGGAAAAACGAGGACGAGTCCGCCAAGGCGAAGGAAAAGCCTGCCAAGACCGCCGACACGCCTTCAGAGGCGAAACCGCCGAAAGCCGCCGAGGCGACCGATGGCGAAGCCGAGGCCACGGCGCAGAGCTATCGGGACGTGAATCCGCAGGAAGCGGCTCCCGCAGCGCCCCAGGAGGAAGAGGCGGCTTCTCCGAAGACGCCGGCCGAAGCGGCCGAAGCCTCCGGATCCGGCGAGGAGAAGACGGATGCGGAGCCCGCTCCCGCGTCTCCCATGCCGACGCTCGCGCCCGAGGGCGAGGCGAAGCCCGCAGAACCGGCAGAGGCCGCCGAACCCGCCGAGCCCGCTTCTCGGGATGCCGCGGACACGCCGCAGCCCGAAGAGGCCAAGCCCGAAGGGCCCAAGCGCGGCGGATGGTGGCAGCGGGCGCTCGGCCGCTGACCTCACGCCGCCTGTCCGGAGGAGGCGCCCCCTCCTCCGGCCTTGCCCGATCGTCACGCCCGCGCCACGCTGAGCGATGCTAGGGACCATCGGAAGTGACGGAGGAGCGCGCGCGATCATGGCCACACGCGGTTGGAAAGCTCTCGCCTGGGCGATGGCGGCGGCCTGTTTCGCCCTCGCCCAGGCGCAGGCCCAGATGTTGCTGCGGGATGCCGAGATCGAGCAGTGGCTGCGCGATTACGCCGAGCCGCTCATGGATGTCGCGGGCGTCCCGGCCGAAGGGATCGACATCCTCCTGATCGGCGATCCGTCGGTCAACGCTTTCGCCGGTCCCGGCATCATGGGCATGCACACCGGCACGATCACCACCGCCGACACGCCGAACGAGGTCGAGGGCGTGCTGGCGCACGAGGTCGGCCACCTCGCCGGCGCACACGCCGTCAGGGGACAGGAGGCGATGGCCAAGGCCTCCCGCCCCGCCATGCTGAGCCTCGTCCTCGGCGCCGCCCTCATCGCGGCGGGCGCGCCGCCCGAGGCAGGCATGGCCGCGGCCGGCCTCGGCCAGTCCGTCGGCATCGGCAACTACCTCGCCTACAGCCAGGGGCAGGAATCGGCGGCCGACCAGGCCGGCGCCGGCTATCTCGAGGCCGTCGGCAGCTCCGGCGAAGGCCTCGTGACCTTTTTCGGCAAGCTGCAGAACCGCCAGCTCCTGACCTCCCGCCGCATCGACCCCTACATGCAGACGCACCCGCTCGCGACGCGACGCATGGCGATGCTCCGCGACCGCGTGGCGGCGATGGAGCATTACGGGGAGGAGGACAGCCCGGAGGAGATCGAGCGCCTCAGAATGATCCAGGCCAAGATCAACGGCTTCATGCAGGGCCCGCAGACGACGCTGCGGCGCTATCCCCTGCGCGATCAATCCGCCCCTGCCCGCTATGCGCGGGCCGTCGCCTATTACCGCGCCTCCGACCTCGAAAAGGCGCAACGCGAGATCGACCGGCTGATCGAGGAAGAGCCTGACAACCCCTTCTTCCAGGAGCTCAAGGGCCAGATGCTGTTCGAGCATGGCCGCGTCGCCGAGGCGGTCGCCCCGCACCGCCAATCCGTCGCTCTCGGCCCGCAATACGCGCTTCTCAAGATCAACCTCGCCCGCGCGCTCGTCGCGACCGAGAAGCCGGAGGCCGTGCAGGAGGCGATCGGCCTTCTCAACGTCGCGCTCGAAATGGAGCCGGACAATGCCTTCGGCTGGACCGAGCTTGCGCGCGCCCATGCCCGCCAGGGGCGGACGGACCTCGCCAGCCTCGCCCAGGCCGAAGCCGATTTCGCGCGCGGCGACCTGCCCTCGGCTCACCGCTTCGCCACCCGGGCGAGAGACGATCTGGAGGCTGGAACTCCCGAACATCAACAGGCGCTCGACATTCTGAACGCGAGCGAAGACGCAGCCCGCAAGGCGCGCCGCCACGGTCGCCGCGGCTGACAGGAGACTCCCGATGAAACGTTTCGCCCTGGCCGCCGTCGCGGCCGCGCCTCTCGCTGCGGCCTTCGCCCTGATGCCCTCGACCGGCCAGGAGGAACAGGGCCTGAGCCGGGCCGAGATCGAGGCGGTCATCCGCGACTACATCCTCGCCAATCCGGAGGTCATCCTCGAATCGGTCGGCAATTATCAGGCCGACGAGCAGCGGACGGCCGCGCTCATCGCCGAGGAGGCGGCGCGCCGCCACCTGCCGACGCTGATCTCCGGCGAGGCCGGGCATGCCATGGGCGCATCCCCCGCCGAGGCGGACGTCGTCGTCGTCGAGTTCTTCGACTATCATTGCGGCTTCTGCCGCAGGGCGGCGGATTACGTTCTCGGCCTCACCGGTGAGGACGGCGTCCGGGTGGTCTTCCAGGATCTGCCGATCCTGCGCGAGGAGAGCCGCACCGCCGCGCTCGCCGGGCTCGCGGCAGCGGATGCCGGCCGCTATGAAGAGATGCACCGTGCGCTGATGAACACCGCCGGCACCCTAGACCGCGACCGGCTGAAGAAAGTCGCCCGCCGGGCCGGAGCCGGAAACAGCGTCGAAGCGGCCCTCGATGACCGGGCCATGAGGGCGCAACTGGCCGGAAAAATCGAGCTGTCTACGGAAATCGCCGCGGACCTCGGCATCCAGGGCACGCCGGCCTTCATCGTCGCTTCGCCCGACGGGAAACGGATCCGTCTCGTCCCCGGCTACGACCCCGAAGCGGTAACTGAAGCGATCGAAACGGTTCGCGCACGCTGATTGTCCCGCGCATCGAGTGCCGGCGCTTTACACATCCCGAGAGAGGCGCCCGGCCGCAGCCGGGCGCCTTTCCTCATTTCATCTCGCAGTCATCCGCAAGGAAGCCCTCAATCGCCGCAAGAGTCTCCTCGTGCTGCTCGGGCCACCACGGAAGGCTGTGCGGCATGTCGTCGACCACGAGCAGTTCCGCGTCCACTCTGTCCTTCACGCGATCATAAAAGTCCTTCGCGTGGAAGAGCGGTACACGGACATCGCGATCCCCGTGATAGATGAGGATCGGGATGTTGGCCTTGTCCGCGTTTTCGAGCGGGTCCATGCCGCGCACGGTCCGCCCTTGGAGGATGCGCTGAAGCCTGTTGTCGCTCCAGCCCCGGCCAATCCGCTCGAGGTTGGAGACGCCCGCTCCGGCAATCGCGCAGCGGAAGGGGCCGTCCTCCCGAACCGTCGCCGCCATGGCCGCGAAGCCGCCATAGGAATAGCCGAAGATGGCGATCCGATCCGGATCGGCGATGCCCTGCTCGACGAGCCATTGCGCCCCGTCATCCTTGTCGTCCTGCATGGCGAGGCCCCATTGGGCATCTCCGGCCAGCCAGAGATCCCGGCCCCAGCCCGTGCTGCCGCGATATTGCGGCTGCAGCACCGCATAGCCGCGCGTTGCCAGGAATTGCGGCCATCCTGTGCCGTCCCAGCCCGCCGTGTCGCGCGCCCAAGGACCGCCATGGGGCAGGACCACCGCCGGAAGCGGCGTATCGCTACCGGGCTCAAAGCCTTTGGGCAACGTCAGGAAGCCGGGAATTTCCTGCCCGTCGCGTGCCGTATAGTAGACGAGGTCCGTCTTCCGCAGATCCTCCGTCTCAATCCAGGGCCGTTCATTGCCGAGCGTCTGCACCGCCTTGCGGTCGATGAGCAGGTGATAACCCGGCGGGTTGGCGGAACTCGAGGTCTCGAAGAGGATTTTGGAGAGATCGTCGGTGTAGTCGATCACGCCGACATTCTGCCCAGGGAAGGCGGCTTCCACACCAGCCATCATGCTGTCCCATTCCGGATCGACCCAATAAGTCTTTCCGGTGTCAGCCATGTAGCGGAAGCCGAGGAGCTTTCCGAAATCGGCTTCTCGGCGGCTGAGCACGACACCGGAGGCCTCGAACTTGTCGAGGGCGAAGAGGGCCTCGTCGCTGAAGCTGCGGGCGACCGGATCGTAGAAGTAGACGTCGGCCGTGTCCGAGAACTTGTCGGTCACGACGTAGTAGTTGCCGCTCTGCTCGTCGCGTCCGACGACGGAGACGGTGTAGCGGTCGCGCGCGCTTGAGGTGAGCGGGTCGTGAACGTTGAATTCTCCGGTCGCGTCGTCGCGGATGAGCACCTGGAACTGGTAGTCGCCGTTCGCGGGCTCGGTCCGCGCCTTGACCAGGAGCTCGCCGGTCCGCGGATCGAAGAGGTCAGCCGCCTCGCCGCCGCCGGAGCGGTAGATGAGTTCCTCGGCCCCCGATTTGAGATTGACCCGCACATATTCCGTGACGAAGTTCGCCTGGTTCACGCGCTGCACGATCACGTCGTTCGGATCGAGCGGAAGGTCCTGATAGAGCGAGGCCGTCCCCGCCAACTCGAAGCAGCGCTCCGTCGCTTCGCTCACGCCGCGCGTCTTCCGGCTCTTGGTGAACGCCTCGTCGAAGTCGTCCATCTCCTTGTCGGTCATGTAGAGCTTGGTGAGGAAGGTCGCCGTCGAGCCGACGGACTTGCCCTCGCCGCATCCTCTCAGAGCACCGGTCCATGCCTGCCGGCCGCCGACGAAGAGTTTGTCCGCCTTGAGCGCCTGGGCATAGAAGAAGCGCATCCGGTCGTTCGACGGCGTGACGGTCGGCGGGCCGCCCTCTTCGAGGTCCCAGACCGTCAGCGCCAGCTCCGAGCCCTCGTCGCCGGGCGGCGTGATCAGCCCGACCAGATAGGAGCCGTCGGCCGACATGGTGACGCTGGTGATCGCCGGCTCGCGCGCCAGATCCTCGATAGGCAGAGGCTCCGCGACCGCTGTGGCGGCCATGGCCCCGACCATCGCCGTCAGGCATGCCTTGAATTTCATAATCGTTCTTTCCCGTTCTGCCGGAACGAGCCGCTGCGAATTCCATCCGGAACTGAGCGGCTTGTTCCCCCGCCAGCGCTTAGAAGACAGCCATAGAGGCGCTCTGGCAAGCGGCAGATCCGTGCTTGCGCAAGATCGGCCTGTTCGTTTGCGGTGGTGGATGGAGGTTGCGGCTGGAAGTGTAGCAGGAGCGTCACACTACGCTCCAGACTACGGGCGAATCATCCTGATTTGGAACGAACGCCTTGCCGTGACATCACGGAAAGTGTCACCTTCGTGACGGGCCTGCAATACAAACTGGCATTCGATGGGCTTGCGGGAGCCATTCCGGCTCCCGCAATGATTAAGGGTAGAACATGCAACTTCAACGACGGAGCCGCCGCGCTCTGCTCCTCGCGAGCGCGGCCAGCGTCTATGCACTTGGCGGCATCGCCTTTGCTCAAGACGAGGGCGAGAGCCCCGCAGCCGAGGCCGTTCAGGAATCGGTCCAGAACAACGACGAAACGTCCGCAGCGCCGATCCGGCAGCCGTCCGACGAGATCGTCGTCACCGGTTCGCGCCTGCGCCGGGACACCTTCACCTCGGCCTCGCCGATCGACGTCATCACCGCCGAGCAGGCGACGCTCGAAGGCCTGATCGACACGGCCTCCATCGTCCAGGGCTCCAGCGTGGCGAGTGGTTCCGTCCAGCTGAACAACCAGTTCGGCGGCTTCGTCGTCGAAGGCGGCACCGGCATCAACTCGGTCTCGCTCCGCGGCCTCGGCGCACAGCGCAGCCTCGTCCTGCTGAATGGCCGCCGGCCTGGTCCGGCCGGCGTGCGCGGCCAGGTCGGCTCCTTCGACCTGGGCGTCATTCCCGACTCGATCATCCAGCGTGTCGAGATCCTCAAGGATGGCGCATCCTCCGTCTACGGCTCGGATGCCGTCGCCGGCGTGGTCAATGTCATCACCCTCACCTCGGTCGAGCGTCCGACGATCACCGTCCAGACCAACCAGCCCTTCTCTGACGGCGGCGCGAGCTACTCGGTCGACGGCGCCTACGGCTTCAATTTCGACAATGGCAGCATCGCGCTCGCCGGTCAGTGGGAGTTGATCGAGGAGCTAGACCTCGGCGACCGCGACTACCTGTCCTGTCCGATGGACATGTACTATGACCCGGAAACCGGTCGTCAGATCGACCGTCAAAACCGCTCGGTTCTCGCGGATGACGAAAACTTCGCGAACTGCAACTCGGGCACAGTATACTTCAACACGGCAATTGTTCCCGACTTTGGTCTGGCGCCAGAAGTAGCGGCTCAATTCCTTCCCTACCAGGGTGAGCGCTTCATCCCTGCCCCTGACGGCATGACGATCGGCCCGATCTCTGGTTATCGTCCGCGCACGAATGGTCGCTATGATGACGGCGATGGCGAACCCGCGTACTACGAGGACGTGATCAACGATTATCGTGCACTCGAAGAGGATGCGATCAATCGGACAGAACGCTTTAGCCTTTACGGCGTATCGGATTTCGATCTCGATTTGCTCGGCGGCACCAAGTGGGTGGTCGAAGGCCTCTTCACCCGCCGCGAGACACAGTCCGACGGCACCCGGCAGTTCTTCCCGCTGGTCGGCGGCGCAACGTCCAGCGCCGTGTTCGGCGCCTATGGCTACGCGAATGATCCGAGCTACGACAACCCTCTGGTCGTTGCGCAGCCGATCATGATCTACCCGAGCAATTCGGAGGTGACGCTCGACTACTACTCGCTTTCTTCGGACCTGTCGGGCGAGTTCGGCGGCACGGGCTACTTCTCGGACTGGGGCTGGAACCTTACTGGCACCTACTCCCGCTCCGAAGGTGAGTATACGAACTTCAATCAGATCTTTGCTGATCAGAGCGGTGACGCACGGTATGACGACGATGCGCCTGTCTTTGACTATTTCTCGCCTGAGATCCTGAGCGGTTACTACCCGTCCAACTTCTACAGCACGCTGGGCGGCGACATCACCGGTGAGACGACCTATGAGCAATGGGTGGCCAGCGGCTATGTCAGCGGCGACCTCTTTGAATTGCCCGCGGGCGACGTGCTGCTGGCTCTGGGTGCGGAGTATCGGGACTTCTCGATCGACGACCAGCCGGACGAGCAGGCTCAGGCAGGCAACCTCTGGGGCTTCTCCTCTGCACAGGTTACGAAAGGTTCGGACAGTGTCGCTGAGGCTTACGGCGAGATCGAGGTTCCGATCCTGCGTGGCATGCCGGGCATCGAGGAACTGACCTTTAACGGATCCGCACGTGCATTCGACTATGATTCAACCGGCAGCGATGCGATCTGGAAGGCCGGCGTCAACTGGCAGGTGATCCCGCAGGTTCGTGTCCGTGGCACGATTGGCACGTCCTACCGGGCGCCGGCGCTCTATGAGCTGTTCCTCGGCAACCAGACTTCGTTCCTCAGCCAGATCGCGATCGATCCCTGCATCGACTACGGCGAGAGCAGCGATGAAGATCTGGTCCGGAACTGTTCGGCGATCGGAATCGAGCCGGATTATGCCGGCGGCGCATCTTCGGCGACCATCACCTCCGGCGGTGGAGAAGGCGTGCTCGTTCCGGAAACCTCGGAAGCACGGACCTTCGGAGTTATCTTGACTCCTGAGATCTTGCCGCTGAGCCTTGCGGTGGATTACTTCGAGATCGAAGTGAACGACCAGATCGACCAGCTCGGTGCCGCTTCGATTCTGTCGGGGTGCTACGGTGGTGACAATTTCCCGAACGCCTTCTGTGATCTTATCGTCCGCGGAACTGACACTGATGAGTTCGCGATCGATACGGTCAACGACAGCTTCGTGAACATCAATACGCAGGAAACCCGCGGCATCGACGCCACGCTGCGTTACGAACAGGACTTTGACTTCGGCACGATCCTCGTCGAAAGCCAAGCGACCTGGACTCTGGAAGATACCTACCAGCTGTTCAGCGCAGCTGAAGAATCAGGCTTCGAGACAGAAGACTTCAACTCGACGATCGGCGATCCGGATGTCGTCTCCAACGGCCGTGCTCAGCTGCAGCGCGGCGACTGGACCTTCACCTGGTTCTACGACTTTGTCGGCCACACCTCGAACGAGATCTTCGATCCTCGCGAGACGACCTATTTCGGCGCAGACGCGATCCGGAAGAACGAAACCGAGGCGGTCTGGTATCACGACGCCTCCGTCCGGTGGCGCGGTGAGAACAACACCATCACGGCCGGTGTGACTAACCTCTTTGACGAAGAGCCGCCGGTGGTATCCGCGGACATCACCAGCCGCCGGGGCAATGTTCCGGTCTTTGGTTCACAGTACGACCTGCGCGGCCGGACCGCGTTCATCCGGTTCACGCAAGACTTCTAAGCTCTCACCGAGCCTGGAAACGGAAAAGGCGGGCCTCGGCCCGCCTTTTTCTTTGCTTGAAAAAAGAGACAGAAGCCGCTTCCGAAAGAGCAGCTTCTTCTCTGTTCAGATCAGGCCCGCCAGCGGGCTCGACGGGTCGGCATAGCGCCGCCTGGGCATCCGGCCCGCAAGATAGGCCTGCCGTCCCGCGATCACGGCATGCTTCATCGCGCTCGCCATCAGGACAGGGTCCTTCGCCTCGGCGATGGCGGTGTTCATCAGGACGGCGTCGCAGCCGAGCTCCATCGCGATGGCGGCGTCCGAGGCGGTGCCGACGCCTGCATCGACGAGGACCGGCACGCCCGCCTGCTCGACGATCAGGCGGATATTGACCCGGTTCTGGATGCCGAGGCCCGATCCGATCGGCGCGCCGAGCGGCATGATCGCGCAGGCGCCCGCCTCCTCGAGGCGCCGCGCCATGACCGGGTCGTCAGCGCAATAGACCATGACGTCGAAGCCGTCCGCGACCAGCATTTCGAGCGCGCGCAGCGTCTCGATCATGTCCGGATAGAGCGTCTTGGGGTCCGACAGGACCTCCAGCTTGACGAGGTTCCAGTCCCCCGCCTCACGCGCCAGGCGCAGCGTGCGCACGGCGTCCTCGCCGGTATAGCAGCCCGCCGTATTGGGCAGGAAGGTGAAGCGCTCGGGGCTGACATGGTCGACCAGCATGGGCTGGCTCGGATCGGTCAGGTTCACCCGGCGCACGGCTACGGTGACGATCTCCGCGCCCGCGGCCTCCGCGGCGGCGGCGTTCTGCGCGAAGCTCTCATATTTGCCGGTGCCGACGATCAGGCGGGAGGTGAAGCGCCGCCCCGCGACCGTGAAGCCTTCGTCCTGAGGGATGTCCGTCATCAGCCGCCTCCGACGAACTGGACGATCTCGATCTCGTCGCCGTCTCTGAGCGCCGTGGTGCCATAGGCCGATTTGGGCACGATCTCCCGATTGCGCTCGATCGCGATCTTGCGCGGGGGCAGGCCGAACTCCTCGAGCAGGCCCGCCACCGTCGCCTCGGTTGCGATTCGACGGCTCTCGCCGTTCACGATGATGTTCATTCTGTCGTCCTCGGATCGCGCTGCGCCTTGCTCGCAAGGGCCGGTTCAGCCTAACCGGGATGTATTGAGGCGACACCCGGCCCGCAACCGATCCTAGGCGAGAAGGCAAGACCATGCCTGCCAGAGTGGCGATCCTGAACGGCCCCAACCTCAACCTGCTCGGCGAGCGGGAGCCGGAGGTCTATGGGCGGACGACCCTCGCGCAGATCGAATCCGCCTGCCGGGCGCTGGCCGATCGCGAAGGCCTCGACCTCACCTTCGCCCAGACCAACAGCGAAGGCGGGCTGATCGACCTCGTGCAGGACGCGCGCGCCGCGGACGGCATCGTCATCAATCCCGCGGGATACACGCATACCTCCGTCGCGCTGAGGGATGCGCTGGCCGCCTGTTCTTGCCCGGTTATCGAGCTTCACCTGTCCAATCCTGCGGCAAGAGAAGAATTCCGCCATTCATCCTTTACCGCGCCGGTTGTTACGGGAATCATTGCAGGCTTCGGTGCAGATGGTTACACGATGGCGCTCCGCGCCCTTTTGGGGCTGATCAATACGAGACAAGAAGGCTGAGAGGGGACGCGATGGCCGAATCAGACAAGATCGAACGGGACCTCGACGCGATCCGGGCGCTGGCGGAGGTGCTCGACGAAACCGGGCTCAGCGAGGTCGAGATCGAACGCGGAAGCCTGCGCCTGCGGGTCAGCCGCGGCGTCTCCACCGTCAGCGCGCAGGCGCCCGCCGCCGGGCACGCCCCGGCGCAGCCCGCCCAGCAGGCGCCCGCGCCCGAAACGCCGGGTCCCGTCTCGAACGACCATCCCGGCGCCGTCCGCTCGCCCATGGTGGGCACGGCCTATCTCTCGCCCTCGCCCGGCGCCGCCCCCTTCGTCACCGTCGGGGCCACGGTCTCCCAGGGCCAGACGGTCATGATCGTCGAGGCGATGAAGACGATGAACGAGATCAAGGCGCCCTCCGCCGGCACGGTGAAGGAGATCCTGGCCCGCGACGCCGAACCGGTCGAGTTCGACGAAGTCCTGCTGATCGTCGAGTAGCGCCTTGTTCGAAAAGGTCCTCATCGCGAACCGGGGCGAGATCGCCCTCCGCATCCACCGCGCCTGCCAGGAGCTCGGCATCCAGACCGTGGCGGTGCATTCCACGGCCGATGCCAAGGCCATGCATGTCCGCCTCGCCGACGAGAGCGTCTGCATCGGCCCGCCAGCGGCCAAGGACAGCTATCTCGACATCTCGCGCATCATCGCGGCGGCCGAGATCACCGGCGCCGACGCGATCCATCCGGGCTACGGCTTCCTGTCCGAGAATGCGCGCTTCGCCGAGATCACCACGGCGCACAACATCGCCTTCATCGGCCCCTCCGCCGACCATATCCGCGTGATGGGCGACAAGATCGCCGCCAAGGACACGATGGGCAAGGCCGGCATTCCGCTGGTGCCGGGCTCCGATGGCGGCATCCGCGACGTCGAGGAAGGCCTCAAGGTCGCCCGCGAGATCGGCTATCCGGTGCTGGTCAAGGCGGCGTCGGGCGGCGGCGGGCGCGGCATGAAGCTCGCGCGGACCGAGAACGATCTCGAAGACGCGATCCTCACCGCCAAGTCCGAGGCCAAGGCGGCCTTCGGCGACGATGCGGTCTATCTCGAGAAATATCTCGAACTGCCCCGCCATATCGAGATCCAGATCGTCGCCGACAGCCACGGCAATGTCGTCCAGCTCGGCGAGCGCGACTGCTCCTTGCAGCGGCGCAACCAGAAGCTCCTCGAAGAGGCGCTGTCCCCCGTCCTCACCCCCGAACAGCGCGCCGAGATCGGCGAGATCACGCGCGCGGCCATCGAGAAGCTCGGCTATCTGGGCGTGGGCACGGTCGAATATCTGT
This sequence comes from Parvularcula oceani, assembly GCF_000733125.1. Taxonomy (GTDB): domain Bacteria; phylum Pseudomonadota; class Alphaproteobacteria; order Caulobacterales; family Parvularculaceae; genus Parvularcula; species Parvularcula oceani. The sequence goes on from NZ_JPHU01000003.1 coordinate 163,129, forward strand.
ATGAGGACGGCCGCTTCTATTTCATCGAGATGAACACCCGGATCCAGGTTGAGCATCCGATCACGGAGCAGGTGACGGATGTCGACCTCATCCGCGAGCAGATCCGCATCGCCGCCGGAGAGAAGCTGACGATCAAGCAGTCCGACGTGACCTTCAAGGGCCACGCGATCGAGTGCCGGATCAATGCCGAGGACCCTCGGACCTTCACGCCCTCTCCGGGCAAGATCACCGATTTCCATCCGCCCGGCGGCCCCGGCGTGCGGTTCGATTCGGGGGTCTATGACGGCTATCAGATCCCGCCCTATTACGACTCCATGATCGGCAAGCTCATCGTCTATGGCGACAGCCGCGAGCTCTGCCTCGCCCGCCTCAGGCGCGCCTTGCAGGAAACGGTGATCACGGGCGTGAAGACGACGGTTCCCCTGTTCGGCGCCCTGCTCGACGAGCCCGACTTCCAGAAGGGCGACTACCACATCCACTGGCTCGAAGAGTGGCTGGCGAGGGACGGGTCGTGACGCTGGCCACCTGGCTCACGCTCGGCAGGATCGTGCTGATCGTGCCCTTCGCCGCCGCGCTCCTCGCCGGTTTCGAGGTCCTGGCCGCGATCCTGTTCCTGCTGGCCGGAATCACGGACTGGTTCGACGGCTATGTCGCGCGCAAGCGGGGCGAGGTCTCGCCGCTCGGCGCAACGCTCGACCCGGTGGCCGACAAGATGCTGACCGGCGCCGCGCTCCTGCTCTTCGTGGCGACGGGCGCGGTCTTCGGCTGGCACCTCGTCCCGGCCCTCGTCATCATCCTGCGCGAAGCGCTGATCGGCGGCCTGCGCGAAGCGACGGCGGGCGAAGGCGTCAAGCTGCCGGTGACCTATCTCGCCAAGATCAAGACGACCGCGCAATTCGCCGCCTTCGTCTTTCTCTGCTTCGGGCCGGATGCCGGCATTCTGAGCGTGATCGGCCTCGTCCTTCTGTGGATCGCGGCGGCGCTGACCTTCTGGACCGGCTATCAATATACCGACAAGGCCGTCCGCGCCCTCACCCTTCCCATCGAATAAGGATATCGGCCAGCGCCGGGCGCGGCCGCTCCTTGGGGTCTTCCTGCGCCGTGCCGAGATAGATGAAGCCCGCGATCCGCTCGTTCGGGCCGAGGCCCATCTCGCGGAGGACATGCTCGTCATAGGCCGGCCAGCCGGTCAGCCACTGCCCCGCAAAACCTGCGGCCGAAGCCGCGATGAGCAGGTTCTGGCACACGGCTCCGGCCGTCAGCACCTGCTCCCATTCCGGCGTCTTGTGCTCGCGATCGACCGAAGACACCACGGCGACCACGACGGGCGCCCTCTCGAAGAGCGAGGCCTCCGCATCGAGCTTTTTCGGCGCGGCATCCGGCGCGTTGCGCTTCGCGCTCTCCCGCAGCACCTCGCCGAAGGCCGTGCGGGCCTTCCCCTCGAAGACGACGTAGCGGAAGGGCTCGATCTTCCGGTGATCGGGAACCCGCGCCGCGATTTCCAAAAGGGCGTTCAGCCGCTCGGGCGAAGGGCCGGGTTCGCCCAGGAGCTGCGCGGTCACCGAACGCCGCTTGGCGAGCAGGTCGAGGGTCTCTTCGGAAGGGTGGGCGGGCGGCAGGGGCGTACCGGGTTCGATAAGCGACATCTTCCCTATCTTAGGAGCCGAAGGCGGCGCGCCAAGTCAGAAGTTCCGGCGCAGCCAGTCCAGGAGGCGCATCCGCTTGGGCGCTTCGAGCCATGCGCTCGGACGGTCGCGATGCCCGCGCATCTCGCAGACCAGCATGGCGGCCCCCGCCAGCAGGGGATCGTTCGCAAGCGCCCCGGGCACGGCGCCTTTCGGCACGGGCCGCGCCATGCCGAACTCCGTATGGGCCAGAGCGGCCGCAGGAAGGCCGGACAGCACCGTCTGCCCCTCCTCCAGCGCGATGCCTGCCTCTGCGCAGGCGGCGACCAGCAGCTCGCTGAGTTCGGCGAGGCGTTGCTGGATCACGCGCTCCGCGTCCTCGTCCGGCCGCCCGGACAGCACGCTCTCCAGGCGGGCTTCGGCCTCGGCGGGGTCGAGGTGAAGGATCTCCGCAACGTCGTGTATCAGGTGGCGCCGCCCGATCGGCACGCGCGCGCCCGCCGCGAGCGCGCCGGCCGAGGCATGGACCGCGACGGTGCCGCCGAAGGCGACGCGCACGGCGCTTCCCTCGCCCCTGGGCAGCAGGGCCGCCGCGGCGGCCTCCTGCGCGCTGACAACGCCGGCAAGGCGGCTGCCGGCGGCGCCGATGGCGGTTTCGAAGCGGCCGAGGAGCGCGATCGGCGCGCTGAGCGCCGTCATCTCGATGCGGAGGATGCGCGCCCGCTGGCCGACCGGATCGCCGGAGACCGGCTCGCCGTCGATGAAGGTGCGCGAGGGCTGGCAGGTCAGCAGCGCCTCTGCCGGCCTGCCGACCTCGCGGCGCGCCCGGTCCAGCGCGTCCTCCAGCACCGCATGGCTTACGAGGCCCCGCACCGGCATCTCGACCTCGACCCGGCGGAACACGCTGGCGCCCGGCGGCAGCAGGACCGTGACCTCTTCGGGATCGCCCGCCTCGGCCAGGAGGCCGCGCAGGACGGGTCCGGCCGCCCTGTTCGGGCTGCCGTCAAAGGTGAGGGAGGGCACTTCCACGCATTGGAAATGCTCGATGTCGAGCTCGCGGCCGCCCTGCTGCGCGACCAGCACGCTGGTCTCGGCGCGGCCCAGCCTTACGACGGTCTGCATAGACAAATTCAGTCCTGCTTGGGCTTGTAATAGGCCCATTTGGGGTCGCGCAGGTCGATATAGTCGAGGCTTTCCGCCAGATCGCCCGTCCCCGCGCCGAGCCCCTGGAGGCGGTCGAGGGCCGCGCCGACATCGTCCTGCGGCAGCTTGGCGGTGAAGTCGTTGCGGAAGCGCAGATCGTAGCGCCTGTCGCCGACGCTGACGATGGCGGCGACCGCCGAGAGCAGCGCCGGGCGGCGGCGCAGCTCGGCGAGGATATCCATGGCGCCTGCCGGGGTGCGGGTGCCCACGATGACCGGAAGGTCCGTATGCGCATTGGACGAGACGGGCCGCAGGGAGACACCGTCGACGTCCACGAGGTGCAGTACGCCCGCCTCGTCCTGCCACAGCGCTTCGGGCTGCCGCATGGTGACGGAGACATGCACTGTGTCGGGCCAGAGCTTGGTGACGGCGGCATAGCGGACCGCGCCGATGGATTCGAGCCGCGTCCGCGCCTCTTCGGCGTCGACATGGAAGAGCGACCGGCCGATGACCGACCCCTTCTCGTCCGTCCACAGCGCCTGCATGACGTCGCGCTCGGCGAGGTCGGTTCCGCCCTTCAGGGTCACGCGCGCCACCGAGAAGCCCGCGCCCCGCACCATGGTCTCGCTGAGCGCGGAGAGGCGGTCCGGGATGTTCGAGAAATAGCCGCCCGCGAACAGCATGAAGAGCACGAGAAGCCCGAGCGCGGTGAATCCCACGGCGGCATAGGTCAGAAGGCTCGACCAGAGATTGCCGAACACGCCGTCCAGGCGTGCGCCCGTGCGTTGCAGCGCGCCGCTCTTCGCCTTTGTCTGGCGGCCGGTCTTGCGCTTCGGGCTCTGGGTCTTCCGTCTGGTCGCCGGCTTCTTCTTCGCTACCGCGGGCAAGACGCGTCCTCCACCATCCAGCGGACCAACGCGCGGAAGGTGTGGCCGCGCAGAGCGGCCTGTTCCGGTGACAGGGAGGTCGGCGTCAGCCCCGGTTGTGTATTCACTTCCAGGATGAACAGCCCGTTAACGCCCTCCGCGTCGTCCCAGCGGAAATCCGTGCGCGACAGGCCCTTGCAGCCGAGGACGCGCGCCGCCTCCGCGGCCATGCGCAGCGCCTCGGCCTCGATTTCCGAAGGGATCTCGGCGGGCAGGACATGGGTGGATCCGCCCTCCTGATATTTCGCCGTGTAGTCGTAGAAGCCCGCCGCCGGCACGATCTCGGTGACGGCGAGGGGTTCGTCGCCGAGGCAGGAGACCGTCAGCTCCCGGCCCGGAACGAAGGGCTCGACCATGGCGACGCCGCCGAACAGGCGCGCATCCATCAGGTCCGCGCGGGGCGCCGCGTCGAATTCGTTCTCGACGATATGCACGCCGAAGGAAGAGCCGTCGCCGACCGGCTTGACCACGTAAGGCGGCCGCATCGGATGGGTGCCGTCGAGGCCCGCGAGCGGCAGCACGAAGCCGTCCGGCACGCGCAGGCCGGCGCTGCGCATCATCGTCTTCGCCCTCGGCTTGTCCATGCACAGCGCCGAGGCGAGGACGCCCGAATGCGTATAGGGCAGCCCCATGATCTCGAGGAGGCCCTGCACCGTGCCGTCCTCGCCGTAAGGGCCGTGAAGGGCGAGGAAGACGACCTCCGGCCCCGCCCCGTCGAAGCTCTCGCGCAGCGTCGCGGCCAGGTCGCGGGTCACGTCGATCTCGGCCGTCTCGAACCCTTCCTCGCGCAGCGCCTTCGCCGCCGCGCGGCCGGTGATCAGGCTCACGCCGCGTTCCGTGCCCCAGCCGCCCATCAGGACGGCGATCCGCTTGGCATCCGTCATGCCGTCTCTCCTATGCGCTTGATCTCCCATTCGAGATCCACTCCCGTCTGCGCCTTCACATCCTTGCGGATGCTCTCGCCCAACTCCTCGAGATCGGCCGCGGTCGCATTTCCCGAATTAATCATGAAGTTCGCGTGAAGCTCCGACATCCGGGCGCCGCCCACCTGTCGGCCGCGGCCACCGACGGCATCGACGAGCTGCCAGGACGAGCGGTCTGTCTGGCTCGTCGGGTTCTTGAAGGTCGAGCCGCCGGTGCGCTCCCTGACCGGCTGGGTCGCCTCGCGCCGGGTCATGATCGCGTCCATCCGCTCGGTGATCGCGGCGGGGTCGCCCGGGCGGCCCTCGAACAGCGCCTCGACGAAGATGAATTCATCCGGAAGCCCGCAGGAGCGATAGGCGTAGTCGAGGTCATCCACCCCGAAAGTGTGAAGCCGCCCCTGCCGGTCGAGCGCGCTGGCTTCGACCAGGACGTCCGCCGTCTCTCCGCCATAGGCGCCCGCATTCATGCGCAGCGCGCCGCCGACCGTGCCCGGAATGCCGCGGAAGAACTCGAGCCCGGCGATCCCCGCGGCCGCCGCGCGCTTGGCGAGCTTGGCATCCACCGCCCCCGCCCCTGCGCGAAGCCGCATCCCGTCCGCCGAGACATGGCCGAAGCCCGGCCCGAGACGGATCACCGTGCCCCTCAGCCCACCGTCGCGCACGAGGAGGTTCGAGCCGACGCCGATCATCGTCAGCGGCTCTTCTTGCGGCAGCGCTGCGAGGAAGGCGGCGAGATCCTCGGTATCCTGCGGAATGAAGAGCCTGTCCGCCGGCCCGCCGACCCGGAACCATGTATAGGGGGCCAGAGCCTGCCCCTCGAGGAGGCGTCCGCGAAGCGTCACGGGAACTGCACCCCGCGGGCTTCGAGAGCCTTGGCAAGGCCGTTCGCGTGCTTGGTGATGTCCCCGGCGCCGAGGCAGATGACGAGGTCGCCCCGCTGCGCCGCCTCGCCGACCGCCTGCGCCAGCTCCTGCCAGTCGGTCAGCGCACGGACATCCCTGTGGCCGTGGGCCGCCACCCCCTCGACGAGCGCGGCCTTGTCCGCCCCGGGAAGCGGCGCCTCGCCGGCGGCGTAGACATCGCCGATCAGCACCGTGTCCGCCTCGTTGAAGCAGGCGCAGAACTCGTCGAAGAGCGAGGCGAGGCGCGAATAGCGGTGCGGCTGGACGACCGCGATCACCCGCCCCTCGGCCGCGCCGCGCGCGGCCTTGAGCGCGGCGGCGATCTCGACGGGATGATGGCCGTAATCGTCGATGATCCGCACGCCCTGATAGGTTCCGGCCTCCGAGAAGCGGCGGCCGACGCCGGCGAAGCGGGAAAAGCCCGCCTTGATCGCCTCGTCCGCGACGCCGAGCTCCCGCGCCACCACGATGGCGGCCAGCGCGTTCAGGACATTGTGCTCGCCGGGCATGGAGAGGTGGACGCCCTCGATCCGGCGCTCGCCCTCGGCCCTGTGGCGGAAGACGACGTCGAAGCGGCTGCCATCGGGCGCGACCTCCAGTTTCTCGGCGCGGACATCGGCCTGCGGATTGCGCCCATAGGTGACGAGGCGCCTGTCCGTGATGCGCCCGACCAGCGCCTGCACCTCGGGGTGGTCGAGGCAGACCACGCCGAAGCCGTAAAAGGGCGTGTTCTCGACGAAGGCGTCGAAGGCCGCGCGCAGGGAGTCGAAATCGCCGTAATGGTCGAGATGCTCGGGATCGATATTGGTGATGACCGAGACGGTCGAGGGCAGGCGGATGAAGGTGCCGTCGCTCTCATCGGCCTCGACCACCATCCAGTCGCCCTCCCCCGGCCGCGCATTCGAGCCATAGGCGTTGATCACGCCGCCATTGATGACGGTCGGATCGAGCCCGCCCGCATCGAGCATGGCGGCGACCATGGAGGTCGTAGTCGTCTTGCCATGCGTGCCGGCGACGCAGACATTCCATTTGAGGCGCATCAGCTCGGCCAGCATGTCCGCGCGCTTGACCACCGGAATGTGCCGGGCCCGCGCCGCGGCGAGCTCGGGGTTCTCCGGCGGGATCGCGGCGGACACGACGACGGCCGCAGCATCGCCGACATTGCCGGCGGCATGGCCGATCTTCACGTCGATGCCGCGTTCGCGCAGGCGCGCCACCTGCGGGCCCTCGGCGATATCGCTGCCCGAGACCTCATAGCCGAGATTGTTCATCACCCGCGCGATCCCGGACATGCCGATCCCGCCAATGCCCACGAAATGCACGCGGCCGATCGGAAAGGGCAGTCGGACCTGGATAGGAGCGGCTTCGGTCACGGATGTCTCGCTGCGGCGGCGCCTCGCCCGCTCTGGGCGTATTCGAGGCTAGTCGCTCGCCTCTAGCAGCCTCTCGGCGAGGTCGGCTAGCCTTGCCGCGGCATCGTCCGGCAGGCATTGCGCCGCCCCGTCCGCCATGGCTTTCAGGCGCTCCGGCGCGTCCAGGAGGGGCTCGAGGACGGCCGCCGCGCCTTGCGCGGTCAGCTCCTCCTCGAGAAGGACTCGCGCGGCGCCGACCGCTTCCAGCACCTCGGCATTGGCCCGCTGATGATCGTCCATCGCGATCCCGAGCGGCACGAGCAGCGCGGGACGGCCGATCACGGCCAGCTCCGTCACGCTGGACGCGCCGGACCGCGCGACCACGAGGTGGGCGTCCCTCATGCGTTGGGGCAGGTCGGAGAAGAAGGGCGCGAGCTCCGCCACTATGCCTGCGTCGCGATAGGTACGCTCGACCGCGTCCTTTTCCTCGTCGCGCACCTGCTGGACGACGCGCAGCCTGCGGCGCAGCGCTTCTGGCAGCGATGCCAGCGCGGGCGGAAAGATCCGGCTGAACAGGCTCGCGCCCTGGCTGCCGCCGAAGACGAGAAGCGAGAGCGCCTCTTCTTCCCCCGGCAGGGTGAAAGGCGCAGCCGCGGCGCGGACGCCGTCGCGCACCGGATTGCCCGTCTGGACCACCTCGCCGCGCACGGCCGGCAGGCGGTCGAGCCGCGGGAAGGCATGGGCGACGAAATCCGCGCTCGGCGCGACCCGCCTGTTGACCCGGCCCAGCACGGCGTTCTGTTCGTGGATACCATGGGTCCGCCGCCCCAGCCTCGCGGCGAGCATGGCGGGCGCCGAGGGATAGCCGCCAAAGCCGACCACCAGCGCCGGGTCCGCCTTCTTGATCGCCGAGCGCGCCTGCCACAGCCCCGCGGCCATGGCCTGCATCATCGCGACCTTGGCGCCGGCCCCGCGCACATTCGGATTGGCCGCCTTGAGCTCTACGATTTCGTCGGCCGGGAAGCCCTCGGCGAAGCGCAGGCCCCGCGCATCGGTCAGAAGGAGGATGCGCCAGCCGCGCCGCCGCATCTCCTCGGCCAGCGCCTGCGCGGGAAACATGTGCCCGCCCGTCCCGCCGGCTGCCAGCGCGACGGTGCCCCGCGATCCTGCCGCCGTCACGCCTGCGGCCGCCGGGTCAGCGCCAGAAGCAGGCCCATGGTGATGCCGGTGGCGACCAGAGACGAGCCGCCATAGCTGATGAAGGGCAGCGTCATCCCCTTGGCGGGCAGGACCGATAGGTTCACCCCGATATTGACCATGGCCTGGAAGGCGAGCTGCGCGGACAGACCCGCCACGGCGCAGCGCAGGAAGACCGACTGCGTCTCGCCGGCGAAGCGGAAGCCCCGCATCACGATGGCCGCGAAGAGCGCGAGGATCAGCGCGCAGAGGAGGAAGCCGAACTCCTCGCCCGCCACGGCGAAGATGAAGTCCGTATGCGCATCGGGCAGCGAGGCCTTCACGCCCTCCGTGCCCTTGACGTCATGGCCGAGGACGCCGCCGCCCGAGATCGCCTCGAGCGCCTTGTCGGTCTGATAGGTGTCGCCGCTTCCGGGCGACAAGAAGCGGTCGATGCGGCTCTGCACGTGCGGGGCGACATGATAGCCGACCGCCAGGGCGCCTGCCGCGGCCGCGCCGAGCGAGGCGATCCAGGCCCAGGACCAGCCCGCGATGAAGAACATCACGCCCCAGATCGCCGTCAGCAGGATCCACTGGCCGTAATCGGGCTGCGCGAGCAGCGTTCCGGCGCAGGCGAGGTAGAGCGCGAGGCTGACGAGGCCGCCCGGGAAGCTCCTGTCCCGCGCGCCCTCGGCGAGGAACCAGGCGCTGGCGATGACGAAGCCGGGCTTCATGAATTCCGAGGGCTGGACGCTGAAGGCGCCGAGATCGAGCCAGCGATGCGCGCCCTTGATCTCGGGGCCGATGAGGATCGCCGCCATCATGCCGAAAACCGCGCCGGCGCCGAGGACCGCGCCGAAGCGGCGCACGGCGAGCGGCGGCAATGTGGACAGGATCGCCATCACGCCGACCGCCGGAATGAGGAAGACGATCTGGCGCTCGACGAAGTGCAGCGGGTTGGAGATCCCGATCCGGCCCGCCGCCACGGGGCCCGCAGCCGTGCACAGGACGAGCCCGATCAGGATCAGCGCGCCGGTCAGCGTGACCAGCGGCCTGTCGATCTCGCTCCACCAGCGCGCGATTTCTCCCGAAGGCGCATGTCTCCGCGCCAGCGTCATCTCAGCCATGCTGCGCCTGCCTCGTCTCGCTGCCTTCACCGATCAGTTTCCGGAACTCCGCCGGGTCCGATGCGCAGCCCGGCGAATAGAGTATGACGGGCGCCGCCCCCGGCGTCGCGTCCGCATAGGCGCGGGCTTCCCGGCGCGCGGCGCCGAGTGCGCTCGGCAGGTCGGAATGAAGGCTCGCCCCGCGGATCGCCTTGCCCGATCCGACGACATAGGCGCCGCGCAGCGAAGGAGCCTGCCCGAGCACTTTCGCCGCCACCTCGCGGGAGCCGATCCAGAAGACTTCCGAGCACCCCGCTAGCGCCATCTCGACGGAGCGGGCGCAGCGCGAGCGGCTGTCGTCGATATAGAGAATGCGCCCCTCGCTGCCGATCGTCTCGAAGCGGCCGGGCAGACCCTGATAGCTGTAGAGCGCGCGCATGATGAGCGGCGGCGCGACATCGAGGGTCAGGCAGGCGGCGATGGCGGCGGCGGCGTCCTGGTTGAGGTGGGGACCGGCCAGGGCGGTCGCGCGGCTGAAATCGCCCAAGGGCTGGGTCTTCCCGTGCTGGGAGGAATAGGCGAGGCCCGACAGGGCGAAGACGCCGTGGCCGAGGCTCGCTTCGCCCGAGACCGGGATCACCCGCGCCGCGCCGACCTTGGCCGCATCGCCCGATTGCAGGGCCGTGCAGATCTTCTGGCCGAGCCCGTCATCGACGCCGATCACGGCGGCATCGCCCGGCGCGTGGTGGCGGAAGACGCGCATCACGGCGCGAAGGGCGGTGTCGAGCCCCTGCCGCTCGCCGCATGTGCCGAGGCCCAGCATGACGGAGATGTCGCAGCGGAATTTGCGCGCCGCGCTCAGGCGGCTGACGGGCAGCTCCATGACATAGGTCGCCTCCGGCCCCGCCATCGGCAGGGCGAGGCAGGGCACGTCGGAGCCTCCGAGGATCGGCTTGCCCTTATTGGCCCGCAGGACATGGGCGATCAGCGAGGTGGTGACGGATTTGCCCGCCGCACCGGTCACGCCGATCACCTTGGGACGCGCGTCTTCTGGCAGCGCCTCGATCGCGGCGGAGAAGAGGTCGAGATCGGTCAGGACCGGGATCCTGGCCGCCTTGGCCTGGGGCAGCAGCGCCTTGGCGATGCCGGCCACGCCCCCGTCGCAAAGGACGATGCCGTCCAGCCCTTCGAGGGAGGCGCGCGGCCCCTTTGCCGGATGGCGGACCCCTTCCCTGCGCGCCGCATCGTCGTCCCAGACCGTCACGCGGGCGCCGCTCTCCGCGAGCGCATCCGCAGCCGCCCGGCCCGCCGGGCCGAGGCCGAGCACGCGAACGGAACGATCCTTCATCTGCGGAAGCGGGAACACGGGTCTCTCCATCAACGCAGCTTGAGCGAGCTCAGGCCGACCAGAGCGAGGATCACGGCGATGATCCAGAAGCGGATGACCACGGTCGGCTCCTTCCATCCCATCTGCTCGAAGTGGTGGTGAACGGGCGCCATCTTGAACACCCGCTTCCCTGTCAGCTTGAAGCTGGCGATCTGGATCATCACCGATAACGCTTCGAACACGAACAATCCACCGATGATGGCGAGCACGATCTCGTGCTTGGCAGCCACGGCAATCGCGCCGAGCGCGCCGCCCAGGGACAGCGAGCCCGTATCGCCCATGAAGATCATGGCCGGCGGCGCGTTGAACCACAGGAAGCCGAGGCCCGCGCCGACCATGGCGCCGCAGATCACGGCGAGCTCGCCGACCTCGGGCACGTACACGATCTGGAGATAATCCGCGTAAATGGCGTTCCCGGTCAGATAGGCGATCGCACCGAAGCTCGCCGCCGCGATCATCACCGGCACGATGGCGAGGCCGTCGAGCCCGTCCGTCAGGTTCACCGCATTGGACGAGCCGACGATGACGATGGCGGCGAAGGGGATCATGCCGAACAGGGTCAGCGGGATGAACAGCCCCTTGACGAAGGGAAGAGCGATGCCCGTCGCGATGCGCGGGTCGATGCCCTGCGTCGTCTTGAGGAACAGGACGCAGGCCGCCCCCGCGATGAAGGCGATCAGGAACTGGAAGAAGAGCTTGCCCGAGCCGACGACGCCGCGCGTGTTCTGCTTGGTCACCTTCAGATAGTCGTCGAAGAAGCCCAGGAGGCCGAACCCGGCCGTCACGCCGATGACCACCCACACATAGAGATTGTCGAGCGGCGCCCAAAGCAGCGTCGAGACGAGCATGCAGAACAGGATCAACAGCCCGCCCATGGTCGGCGTGCCGGCCTTTTCGATCACGTGGCTCTGCGGGCCGTCCTCGCGGATCGGCTGCCCCTTGCCCTGCTTCTTCCGCATCCAGCCGATCATGGCCGGCCCGAACAGGAAGGCGAGGAAGAGCGCGGTCATCACCGCTCCGCCGGTCCGGAATGTGATGTACCGGAACACGTTGAAGAGCGGGAATTCGCCCGAAAGGGGATAGAGGAGGTGGTAGAGCATGAGGTCCTTCAGCGCGCCTCCGCACGGGCCAGCAGCGCCTCGATCAGCGCGCCGACGCGCGAGGCGTTCGATCCCTTGAACAAGAGCACGTCGCCGTCGTGCAAATCCGTGATCAGATCATCTGCCAGGGACGCCGCGGCATCGGCGTGAAGCCCGCGCATGGCGGACGGCAGGACGTCGCGCAGCGCGGCCATGTCGGCGCCCGCGGTGTGGATGCGGGCAATGCCCGCTCCTTCGAGCGGCTCCGCCAGTTCGGCGTGAAGCTGCCGGCTTCCCTGTCCGAGCTCGCGCATGTCGCCCAGGATCGCGATCCTGCGCCCCTCGCCCCGCGGCACCGCATCGCCCAGCGTGCGGATCGCCGCGCGCATGGAGGCGGGATTGGCGTTGTAGCTCTCGTCGAGCAGCGTCACGGACTTCCCGCCGAGGCGGACTTCGTGCCGGGCGCCGCGCCCGCTGCCGGGGCGGAAGGTCTCGAGCCCCGCGAGCGCCGCGCCGAGATCGGCGCCCGCCGCCCGCGCGGCCGCGAGCACGGCCATGGCGTTGACCGCCTGGTGACGGCCGGGCGCGGCGAGGCGGAAGCGCAAGGTTTCGCCGCCGATGGAAGCCTCCACCCGCGCGCCTTCCGCGCCGGGCTCATAACCCATCAGCCGCACATCGGCTCCCTCGCCCGAACCGAAGGAGACGATCCGCGCCACGCCCGCCTCCTCCGCCCTGCGGCGCAGAAGCGGGTAATAGCGGTTGTCGGCGGGCAGGACGGCGGTCCCGCCCCGGCGGATGCCGAGCAGGATCTCCGCCTTGGCCTCGGCGATCTCGTCGACCGAGGAGAAGAATTCGAGATGCGCCGCCTCGACCGTGGTGATGATCGCGACATGCGGGCGGACGAGCCGCGTCAGCGGCGTGATCTCGCCCGCATGGTTCATGCCGATCTCGAAGACGCCGTAATCGGCATCCGAGGGCAGCGCGGCGAGGGTCAGCGGCACGCCGAGGTGATTGTTGAAGCTCGCCGCCGCCGCATGGACTTCGCCGCAGGCGGACAGAGCCGATCTCAGCATCTCCTTGACCGAGGTCTTGCCCGCGCTGCCGGTCACGCCGATCAGCCTGCCGAAGCAGCGGTCGCGCGCCGCCGCCGCCAGGCCGTGAAGCCCACTCATCGTATCGGGCACGACCAGGAGCGGCGCGCCCTCGGGCGCATCCTGCGGCGCGCGCGAGACGAGCGCGGCGGAGGCGCCGGCGCGGAAGGCCTGCTGCACGAAGTCATGGCCGTCGCGGGCATCGCGGACGGCGACGAAGATCTCGCCGGGACGCAGGGTCCGGGTGTCGATCGACAAGCCGCTCGCGGTCCACTCCTCCTCGGGCAGGCGGTCGGCCTGCCAGGAGGGCGCCTCGCCGCGCGCGGTCAGAAGGCCGCCGGTCGCGGCCGCGGCCTCGAATGCGGTCCAGAGCGGTCCGCTCATCAAACCCTCCCACGCTCTCACGACGCGGCGGAGGCCGCGCGTGCGGCCTCTTGCGCGATGGCGACGTCGTCGAAGGGGTAGGTGACCTCGCCGACGATCTGGTATTTCTCGTGCCCCTTGCCCGCGATCAGCAGGACGTCTCCGGGGCCGAGCGCCTCGACCGCCTCCTGGATCGCGGCGGCGCGGTCGGGCACGATCCGCGCGCCGGGCGCGCCTTCGGCCACGGCTTCGCGGATCGGGCCGGGCGCCTCGGTGCGGGGGTTGTCGTCGGTGACGATGACCCGCTCGGCGCCTTCGGCCGCGGCCCGTCCCATCAGGGGGCGTTTGGTTCTGTCCCGGTCGCCGCCCGCGCCGAGCACGATATGGACCTCGCCCTCCGCATGCGGCCGGATGGCGGCCAGCGCGGTCGAGACCGCGTCGGGCGTGTGGGCATAGTCGACATAGATCGCCGCCTCGCCGCCCCGGACGCGCTTGGTTCCGGCGTGCTGCATGCGGCCGGGCGCGGCGCTGAGATGTTCGAGCGCGGGCAGGACGGCGCTGTCGTCATGTCCGCTCGTCAGGGCCAGCCCTGCGGCCACGAGCGCGTTGTCGGCCTGGAAGGCGCCGATCAGCGGCAGGCTCAGGGCATGGGTGCGCCCCTCCACCTCGACTTCCATGCGCAGGCCGGTCGGCAGGGGCTCGAGGGAGCGCAGCATCAGGCGCTCGCCCTTGCGCCCGACCGAGCACACCCGGCGCCCCGCGCCCAGGGTCGCGGCGATGACCTCCGCGCTGCCCGCGCCGTCCGCGCCGATGACCGCCGTCTCGCCCTCGGGCAGGAGTTCGGTCACGAGGCGCAGCTTGGCCGCGAGGTAATCGGCGAAGTCGCCGTGATAATCGAGATGGTCCTGGGTGATATTGGTGAAGGCGGCCTGGCTGAACCGCACGCCGTCCGCCCTGTGCTGGGCGAGGCCGTGCGAGGACACTTCCATGGCGAGATGGGTCGTGCCGAGCCGGGCCATGGTCGAGAGGACCTGGTGGATCTCGACCGGGTCCGGCGTCGTGTGCCGCAGGGCATAGTCATAGCCGGGCGCGAAGGCGCCGAGCGTTCCGAGCGTGCCCGAGGGATGGCCGAGCGCGGTCCAGAGCTGCGCGGCGAAGCGGGCGACCGAGGTCTTGCCGTTCGTTCCGGTGATCCCGGCGACGTGGCGCGGCTGGCCCGGATGCAGGCTCATCGCGATCTGCGCCAGCGTCAGGCGGGGTTCCTCGCTTTCGATCACGGGCACAGGGGCCTGGGTCCCCGGCAGCGCGAGCACGGCCACCGCGCCCGCTTCGACCGCCTGCGGAATGAAGCGGCGCCCATCGGCCTGGCTGCCCGGCAATGCGGCGAAAAGATAGCCCGGCTCGACCGCCCGGCTGTCGGCCGTGACGCCCGCCACCTCGACCGCCGGCAGGTTGCGGGCAAGGGCGGTGAGGTCCTGCAATGTCGTCATAGAGCCGCCTCCGTCAGCAGGCGCGCCATGGCATCGAGGTCCTGCGGCTCGCCCGCGCCGCGCTGCAGGCCGATGAAGCCGTCGAGCGCCACCGCATCGCCGACCGGCATCAGGCCGAGGGTCGGCGCGGCCCGCTCCACCACCCGGCGGAAGATCGGGGCCGCGGTGTAGCCCGCGGTGGCGAAGCCATAGGTCTTGGCGATGCCCTGAGGCTCGTCGAGCGAGACCAGAAGGACATATTGCGGATCATAGCCCGGAAAGGCGCCGACGAAGCTCGAGATCAGCTTGCGCTCGTTATAGCCGCCGCCGCCCGGCTTGTCGGCCGTCGCCGTCTTGCCGATGGCGTGATAGCCGTGCGCTTCGGCATTCCTGCCCGTCCCGTCCGTCATCACCCGGCGCAGCGCGACGCGCAGGGCGGCGCTCGTCTCGGGGCTGAAGACCGGCCGGGTTTTCACGGGCGTGTCCTCGAGGAAGCGCGGCGTGACATAGGTGCCGCCATTGACGACGGCGGCGAAGGCCGCTGCGAGCTGGAGCGGCGTGACCGCGATGCCGTGCCCGTAGGATGCGGTGGCAAGCTCCGCCTCGCCCCATTGGGGCGGAAGCTGGGGCTGGCGCGCCTCAGGCAGGTCTGTCTTCAGCGGCTCTGTCAGGCCGAGCATGCCGAGCGTCTCCACGAAGCTCTTCTCGCCCAGGCGCTGGGCGATCTGGATCGTCCCGATATTCGACGAGTACTGAAGGACTTCCGAGACCGTCAGCGGATGCGGCTTGCGGCTGTAATCCTCGATCTGCCAGCGGCCGACCGTGATCGGCTTGCTGACGTCGAAGCGTTCGGACTGCGTGACGACGCCTTTCTCGATGGCGGCGGCCACCGTGATCGGCTTGAAGGCGGAGCCGAGCTCATAGGCGTCGGACACGGCGCGGTTCCGGCGCGCATCGGCGCGGCTGTCGCCGGGGCGGTTGGGGTCGTAGTCCGGCAGGCTCGCCAGGGCGACGACATCGCCCGTGCGGGCATCCATCAGAACGCCCCACCCGGCCTTGGCGGAGAAGGTCTCGATGGCCGCGCCGATCTCGTCCTCGAGGACCTGCTGCACCGCCACGTCGAGCGTCAGGCGAACCGATCCCGCCTCGTCCATGCCGTCGAGGGACTTCTCGATCCCGACCGCGCCGCCGCGCCCCGGAATGGTGTAGCCGAGGACATGCCCTGCGAGCTCGCCCTGCGGATAGACCCGCGCGCGGCCCGGCGGAAAGCGCATGCCCGGCAGGCCGAGCGCCACCACCGCCGCGCGCTCAGTCTCGCTGATATCGGACCGCAGATAGGCGTAGCGGCCATCGGCGAGGCGCTCGGTGAGCCAGTCCCTGCGGATATCGGGGAACAGGCCGGTCAGCGCGGCGACCGTCTCCTCGACGTCCCAGACGTCGCGCCCGTCAATGCCGAGGCCGTAAGTGTCCCGGTTCATGATCAAAGGGCGGCCCTCGCGGTCGAGGACTTCCGCCCGCATGTCGGAGGAATTGGCGGCGCGCACGAGCGCGATCTCCTCCTCCATGCCGAAGGAGACATAAGCGAGCCTCACGCCCAGAAGGCAGAACACGCACAAGAAGGCGCCCAGCACCAGGCGCACGCGGCCGATCATCTCCGCCCCGCCGCCCGTATCGGCGACAGCCCCGCCATGCGCCTCGTCATAGGTGACGCGGACGCTCGGGCGGGACTTCAGGCCCGCATCGGCGCTGTGCAGGCTCATGGCCGGCCTCCGGGCGCATGCGCCGGATCGGACATGGTGATCGCATTGCCGATGATGTCCGAGGCCGCGTCGACGCTGTCATCGCGGCCCGCCGGACGGCCGATCCGCTCGGCGAATTCCGAGCGGGTCGTGAGCTGCTCGGCCCTCGCCGGGGCCAGCTTTATCGTCTGCGCGTTCAGCTCCTCGAGGCGGGCGGCGGATTCGAGGACCTCGACCTCCAGGCGCAGCCGCTGGGCCTTCTCCTCCTCGGCGAGGCGCGCCGCCTCGACCTCCGACAGCTCGGAGCGGGCGGCCCGCACATCGGCCTCGGCATGATAGCGCCCGGCGGCTGCGGCCGCGAGCGCCAGACAGAGGATCGGAGTGACGATACGCATCATGCAGCCCAGCGCGTTTGAAGATCGGAAAAGGTGATCGGCGGCGCCCCCAGCCGGCGCAGCCTCTCTTCGGTCCAGGGGCGCAGCGGCGCTTCGGTCCGCGCGGCCACCCGCAGCTTCGCCGAGCGCGCGCGCGGATTGGCGGCGACCTCGTCCCGGCCCGCCGCGACCGCCTTGCGCCCGACCGCTTCGAGCGTGGCGGGCGCGCCCTCGGCTTCCGGCATGTGGCGCGAGCGCGTCTCGGCGGCGCCCGAGGCTTCGGCGAAGAACCGCTTCACGATGCGGTCCTCGAGCGAATGGAACGAGACGACCGACAGCCGCCCGCCCCCGCGCAGCACCGCCTCCGCCGCGATCAGCCCCCGGACGACCTGGCCCAGCTCGTCATTCACCAGGATCCGGATCGCCTGGAACATGCGCGTCGCGGGATGGATCTTCTCGCGATTGCCCAGGGCCGCCTCCGCGATCCCGGCCAGCCGCCCGGTCGTCTCGATCGGCGAGGCTTCGCGCTCGGCCACGATGGCCTTGGCGAGGCGCCGCGAGCGGCGGTCCTCTCCATACTGATAGATCACGTTGGCGATGTCGGCCTCGTCCGCCTCGTTGACGAAGGCGCTCGCCCGCTCGCCCTGGCCCATGCGCATGTCGAGGGGGCCGTCCTTCATGAAGGAGAAGCCGCGCTCGCCCTGGTCGATCTGCATCGACGACACGCCGAGATCGAAGACCACGCCGTCCACCGGCGCCGCGCCGCGCTCTTCGAGCGCCTCGGCCATCCGGTCGAAGGGCGCCTCGATCAGGACGAGGCGGCCTTCCGCCGCCTCCGCTCGCGCCCTGCCGTTCACGATGGCCGAAGGGTCGCGGTCGAAGGCGAAGACGCGGGCGCCCGCGTCGAGGAGGATGCCGCTATAGCCGCCTCCGCCGAAGGTCGCGTCGACATAGGCGCCGCCCTCTTGCGGCAAGAGCGCCTCAGTCGCCTCGCGGGCGAGGACGGGGATGTGCCCGCTCATGCCTCGCGCCTCCGCACGACGGAGGGAAGCGTTCTCGCCTTGAAGGTCTCGCGGTGGCGGCTCGCGGCGGCGCGCGCCGCGGCGCGGCGCTCGGCGAGATGTTCGGGCGAGGCGATGACGAAGCGCTGCCCGCGCCCCGCAAAGGCCGCCATGCCATCGAGCCCCGCATGCTCGCGAAGGGCGGGCGGCAGAATGATGCGGCCATTGTCGTCGAAGGACAGGCGCTGCGTGTCCTCGGTGATCGTCTCTTCGAGCGCCCAGCGCTCCTCGTCATAGACGTCCATGCCGTCGATCAGGGACAGCATCAGCCCGATCAGCTCCTCGCCGCCGCATTCGATGACGGGATCGGTCAGGGAGGGCAGCGCATAGAGCGGCGCGCCGGCCTCGCCGAGCGCGCGGCGGAAGTCGGCGGGCACCGAGACGCGCCCCTTGGCGTCGATCTTGTTCTCGGCGCGGCCGACGAAACGGGCGGCATCGCGCGACCGCGTGCCCTCCTCCGTCTGCCGAACTGTCCCGAGAGCTTCCATGGCGGCGACGCAATTCTCCCGTGACGGCGAAAACCGGTCCGCCGCTGCTGCTGCTCAATTCGTGCCCCGAGAGTCCCCTTCGTGACGCTTGATGGGATATCATGGGATTTCGTGGCCGGTCAACGTGATCAGGAGGGTGTGGATAAAAGCTTAACGCCCGGAACACCGCGAGAACGCTGGGCTTTTTCGGCTGTAGAATCCGGGAGGTGGAGCGTCAGACGGCCTGTAAGCCGGGTTCTGTCCGGGGTGATTCCACCCCTGGGCGACCATTCCTCTGGTCCTGTCATCGCTGACAGGATCGAGCGACACACCCGGATGGCGGGGCGTGGCGGCGCGCCCTGCGCGCGTAAAGCGCGCACTGCCATCCCTACTCGGTCTTGCTCCGGGCGGGGCTTGCCATGCCTGTCCCATTGCTGGGCCAGCGGTGGGCTCTTACCCCACCCTTTCATCCTTACCCGCGGCTGGCGCGGGCGGTTTTCTTTCTGTGGCGCTTTCCCTCGGCTCGCGCCGGCCGGGTGTTACCCGGCGCCCTGCCGCCATGGAGCCCGGACTTTCCTCGAAGCGCCAAGGCGCCCCGCGGCCGCCCGGCCGTCTGACGGGAGCGAACTGCGCGCCCCGTCCGGCCTCGTCAAGCGCGCGCCATGCGGCTAACCCTTCGCGGATGAGCAAGACCGCACACATGATCGGCCTTTGCGGCGCAGGCATGTCCGCCGTCGCCCACCTCCTCCAGGAGGCAGGATACGAGGTCACGGGATCCGACGAAGGCTTCTATCCGCCTGTCTCCGACTATCTCACGCGCCTGGGGCTCGACTGCTCCGTCGGCTACCGCGCAGAGAACCTGCCGCAAGACCCCGACCTCGTCGTCATCGGCAAGAACGCCAAGCTCGTGCCCGAGACGAACGAAGAGGTCGCCGCCGCCCTCTCCCGCTTCGGCGACAGGGTCCGCTCCTTCCCGGAAGTCCTCGCGGAGCTGACCGAGGGCAGAGAGCGCATCGTCGTCGCCGGCTCCTACGGCAAGTCGAGCCTGACAAGCATCATCGTCCATTGCCTGAAGCAGGCGGGCAAGGAGCCCGGCTGGTTCATCGGCGCCATCCCCAAGGATCTCGACACATCCTCCAGCCTCGGCGGCGCCGGCCCCTTCGTCTTCGAGGGCGACGAGTATCCTTCGGCGAACTGGGACGAGCGGGCCAAGTTCCTGCACTACCAGCCCGACACGGTGGTCCTGACCTCGGCGACCCATGACCACGTCAACATCTACCCGACGCTCAACGACTACCACGCGCCCTTCCTCGACCTCCTCGAAGGGCTGTCGGCGCGCGGCGGGACGCTGATCGCCTGCACCGACGAAACCGAGGCCGCGCGCCTCTTCGGCGGCTATGTCGGCCCCAGGATCGCCTATGGCTTCGCCCCGCAGCGCGACTGGCAGGCGGTCAACGTCGCGCCCGGCGACCCCACCCGCTTCGCCCTGACCGCCAGCGCCGAGATGCACACGGATTTCACCACCACCCAGATCGGCCGCCACGCGGTCGAGAACATCACCGGCGCCGCCGCTCTCCTGATCGGCGGCGGCCATCTGACGGTGGAGGAATTCCGCGAAGGCATCGCCAGCTTCTCAGGGCTTACCCGCAGGCTCGACCGCAAGACCGACAGATCGCGCCTCATCCTCTACGAAGGCTTCGGCTCGTCCTACGAGAAGGCCCGGGCCGCCATCGGCGCCCTGCGCGAGCACTTCCCCGAAAAGCGCCTCACCGTCCTCTTCGAGCCGCACACCTTCACCTGGCGAAACCGCGCCGCCCTGCCCCAATACCGCAGCGCCTTTAACGACACCGCCCGCGTCTGGCTCTACGCTCCGCCGACCCAAGGCGCGGGCACGCACGACCAGGTCTCGCTCGACGAGATCCGAGAGGTCGCCGAAGCGAGCCACCCCGATATCCGCAGCTTCGGCCGGGACGAGGCCGAAGCCGTCATCCGCGCCGCCGACCCCGAAGAGGACGTGATCCTGATCCTGTCGTCAGGCAGCTTCGACGGCGCGCTGAGCGAGGTCATCGAAGCGGCGGAGCGGGTCTGGCCTGTTCGGGGCTGAGGCGGCCTCGGCACAGCATCCGCCTGTCGCGCTCCATAGGCACAGGACCAGCATTGAAACTATGGTACTGAGATGAAGTTCAGAGTCAGCGACGGTGTGTCCTACAAAGCCATCAATGCCGTCGTCTTCGTTCTTTTTCTGACTTTCGTTTTCGTCGGAGAGAGGCTCGAAAGCGAGACAAGAGGCGATATCCTGGTATGGATGATATGCCTTTTCATCGCCGCCCCTATCCTATCTTACATCGAACTCTCGCTCCGCAGAGAGCGTTGACCCGCCCCTCAGTCCGCGGCGGGGTCCTGCCCGGTCTGGAACATGATCGTCATCTTCCCGTCGATCTCGGCCCGCGCCTCTTCGCTGCTCGGCGCCGATCCGTCGGCATTGGGCGCATAGGCCTCGGCGATGATCCGCGCGAAGGCCGCGGGATCGATGCGCCGGTCCAGCTCCAGCTTCTCCAGCCTGCCGGCCAGCTGGGGCGACCGAACCGCAAGGTCGTCCGCGATCTTGCCGTCATGGGTGTCGGCGATGGTCGGATAGATGTAGCGGTTCCTGTCGGAGGTGGAGAGGCGTTTCGCCAGATTGGTGGCCTGATCGAGAAGGCTTTCGGGCAGCGCCTCGTGGTCGATCACGTCGAGCTTGATCGTTCCCAGATGCACCACGTCGCCGCCTTCCACCTCGAACGGCGCGAACCAGTAACGCATCATCGGGACGTCGCTCTCGCGGCTCTTCGAGTAGATCTCGGCAGCCAGGACGACATACTGCCCCGGCGACACCACCGCGCTGTCGGTGCGCGCCGCGGCCGTGATGTTCTCGTCCTGAACGTAGATCTTGTAGAGCTGGCTCGTGTCGAGATTGCCGAGGGTCAGCCAGCTGGCATGGAACTCGTCATTCCCCTCGAAGGCCGCGGCGATGACCGCCGCCTGCCCGCGCTCCACCCGATCAATCTCGGCGGCATCGAAAGCCTGCGGCCCCGTGGCGCAAGCCGTCAGCAGGATAGCCGACAAGCCGGCGATGAAAGCACTCGAAGCGCGGCTGAACCTCAAAACGAAACCCCTTCCAGAAGTCAAAGATCACAGGTCTGTGAGGGTTCCGCAGGGCCGTCAATCGGAATGTGGGACAGACGCCGACCCCGGGCGCCGCCGAGCGGACAGGCGCGCCTCGCCCAGACGGCAAGACGCGCCCGCTCACCCGAAAGCCTCAGTCGATCGCGTCGCCCTCGAGGGAAGCACGCGCGTCCCGCATCAACGCCTCCGGATCGAATTCGCGGCCATTCGACAGCACCGCCGCCACGGACCGTATATGGCGCAGGTCTTGCGCGGGGTCGCCGCGCAGAAAGACGACATCCGCTTCCAGCCCCTCTTCGATCCGCCCGGTGCGGTCCGCGAGATCGAGGAGTTTGGTGGCTTGGGAACTCGCCATGTTCAGGATGTCCCAGCGGCTGAGCCCGGCATCTTCGTGAAGGGCCATCTCGAAAGCGAGGAACGGGCCTCCGCCATTGCTGTCCGTCCCGATCATCATGGGCACGCCGGCATCGTGCAGCCGCCGGACGAATTCATAGAGCTTCGGCACGACCGCCTGAGCCCGGGCCAGGTCTTCGCCGGTCCAGCCTGCCGCGCCCGCAACCAGGAATTCCTGCGACGCCGCCAGGACATCCGGATGGATGTGCTGGAGGTCCTCGGCCGAAAACAGCGTCTCGAAGCCGCCGCCCCCATAGGTCAGGTGGTTGACCTGGAGCGTCATGTTCGTGGTCACGCCGTTCGCGCTGAGCGCGGAGAGCATGTCCTGGAAGAGCGGGCCGTCGAAGTCCGCGAATTCGAACCAGCGATAGGTATGCTTACTGTCCGGGCCAAGACCGTTCAGATAGTCCTGCCGCGCGCCTGGTTCCAGAAGGTCGGGGCTCGTCGGCAGCGCATGCTCCAGCCCGTCAATGCCGAGCGCCGCAGCCCGGCTCCAGCTCACCGCGTCGAGATGCGCGATGGCCGCAAGGCCGTGCCGGTGGGCGGCCTCGATACCGAGCCGAAGCTCGTCTTCGGTCAGGCTCGAATAGAGCTTGAAATAGCTCATGCCGAGCGCGGCCTGCCGCTCGGCCTCCTCGTCCCACTCCGCAGGCGTGGCCGGATAGGCGAACGCGTTCCCGCCAAAGGGCGGCGGCTGGATCACCGCGCCTGCATGCAGCGCTTCGGGACCGGCCCATGCGCCGCTGGCGACATTCTCGTCATATCGGGCATTGGCCACAGGATCGCCGCCGGGATTGCGGACCGTCGTGATCCCGGAGGCGAGAGCCATCCTGGCATGGAACTGCGTGATCCCGTCCACGCTTTCGATCGTCACCACCGGCGCGCCATCGGCCATCTCGACCGCATGCGGACCCGAGGTGATATGGGCATGTCCGTCCACAAGGCCGGGAAGCGCGAACAAGCCGGTCATGTCGCGCCTTTCGAGCCCCTCCCCCTGCGGCGGCCTGCCTTGGCCCTGCTCGGATATCGTCTCTCCTCGGACGATCATCCAGGAACGGGGCTCATGGGTCTTCGTGGCCGGATCGACGGCCGTGTAACCGAAATAGAGGGTGCCCGGCTCTGGTTCCGCCGTGCTCTGGCAGGCGGCCAGCAACGATAATCCGAGGAGCCATTTCATAGAGCGTCTCATGCGACCGACATCCTTTCTGTCTACAGAGCTAGTCAACATCTATTGACATTGTGGCCACCGGCCGATATGTCAACAGCTCTTTACATGGAGGCACCGATGAACTGGAAAAAACTCTCTCTCCTCGCAGCTTGGGGCGGCGTCGCCCTGATCTGGCTGGGCCTTGCGGGCCTCTACGTCTCGGGACCCAGCCAGAAGGTCTGGGCCATAGCGGTCACCGTGACGGCCGTGGCCACGGAACTGGCCTTCTGGGCGACGGCGGGCCTTCTGGGGCTGACGGTCTGGGAGAGTCGTGCGAGAGTGTTCCGCGTGCTCGGCGCACCGTTCCGGCGGAGCGATTTCGGACGAAGGTAGGACCGTGGATCTCGAGAGGACGGCATCCCCAATGCGGCACGAGGCCAAGATGCGCAGGCGACTTTCCCTCGAATTCGCTCTGGCCGTCCTCTTCGCCGGCTCGGTTCTGATCTCCGATCGTATCGGCACCGGGCCGGAGAACATCGCGGCCGGGCTTCTGGCCGTGGCGCTCCCCGTCCTCGCCTTGTCGGCGTGGTTCTTCGTCTGCGCCAGGAACATCGCGGCGCTTCGGGATTTCGAGAAGGCCGTGGCCGTCCGGGCGATCGCGATCACCAGCGGCGTCGTCCTGTGGGTCACCACGGCCTGGGGGCTATGCAGCCTCCATCTCGGGGCACCGGAATTGCCGCTCGCCCTCGTCGCTCCGTTGGCCGCCGGGATCTATTCCCTCGTCCACGCGGCCACTGCCCGGTATTTCCTGTGAAGAACGCGCTGCGGGAGCTGCGGGCCGAACGCAAATGGAGCCAGGCCCACCTCGCGGACCTGCTCGGCGTCTCGCGCCAGAACATCATCGCCATCGAGAAGGAGCGGTATGATCCGAGCCTCTCTCTGGCCATCGATATCGCGCGGCTGTTCGATATGCCGGTGGAGGATATCTTCAGGAAGCCCTGAGAAGCCTCCGCATGTGATGCGTATACGGTGTGCCTGAGCAGCCTGCCTGCATTGCCGGACAGGACGGTCCCGCGCGAGACCATCGCAACGCGACTTGCGACGGCGAAGGGTGCCGGGACGGGCTGGCGCCCGGTGCGTGAGGGTCGACAGGACCTGCGCTTCGCCCGCTCCCGACCGCGGCGGCCCCGGCGCGTTCAACGCCTCGCGCGGAAGAAGGCGCGCAGCAGGCTCCCCGCCTCTTCGGCCATCACGCCGCCCGTCACCTCCGGCCGGGAATGAAGCGTTGTCTGCTCGAACAGCCGGGGGCCATGCTCGACCGCGCCCCCCTTGGGATCGGCCGCGCCATAGACGAGGCGGCCGATGCGGGCATGGCTGATCGCGCCGGCGCACATGGCGCAGGGCTCGAGCGTGACGAAGAGCGTGCAGCCAGTCAGCCGGTAATTGCCGAGGCGCCGCGCGGCGAGGCGCATCGCCGCGATCTCGGCATGCGCCGTGGGGTCGGCGCCCGCGACCGGGCCATTGGCGCCCTCCGCGAGAAGCTGCCCCGCCGGGTCGAGCACCAGAGCGCCGACCGGCACCTCCCCGCGCGCGGCCGCATGGCGCGCGAGGCACAGCGCATGGGCCATCCAGGCCGCGTCGGAGGGCATTCCCTCAGCCATGGCGCGCCTCCGGCGGCAAGGAGATGCGGAACCGCCCCCAGGCGCGGCCCTGCCCCTGCGCGCCTCCCGCCGGGAAAACGAAACCCCGCATGACCGGCCAGAGAGGGCCGGTGCCCGCAGGGGGGAGAAGGATATCCATGGCAGCAGGCTAGGAGGGCGGGGCCGGGGAGGAAAGGCGCGGAGGCAGGCAGGACGGCCGCGCCCGGCGGCGCTGCGGGAACCGCCTTGCGGGGCCGGACCGCATGGCCCCATCATGCCCCGATGCGCATGCTCCCCCTTATCGCCGCCGCCCTCCTCTCCTCC
The DNA here is from genome assembly GCF_000733125.1 of Parvularcula oceani. Taxonomy (GTDB): domain Bacteria; phylum Pseudomonadota; class Alphaproteobacteria; order Caulobacterales; family Parvularculaceae; genus Parvularcula; species Parvularcula oceani. Next base: position 187,981 of record NZ_JPHU01000003.1, read on the forward strand.
GCCGCAGCGCAGGAGGTCCCCGCAGAAGACCACTATGCCGAAGAGATCGCGCGCCTGACCGGCGAGGACGCCGTGCAGGAGGCCTTCGCGGCCATCGACGCGATGCGGGAACGTAGCATCGCCGACCTGATCGAGATCGTGGAAACCCCCGCCCCGCCCTTCAAGGAAGAGGCGCGCGGCGAACTCGTCGCCCGCATGTTCGAGGAGACGGGCTTCGGCGACGTCTCGGTCGACGAGGTCGGCAATGTCATCGCGAGGCGGGAGGGCCGCAGCGGCGAGCGCAGCGTCGCCGTCCTCGCCCATATCGACACGGTCTTTCCAGAAGGCACGGACGTCACCGTCACCCGCGAGGGAAACACCTTCACCGCCCCCGGAATCGGCGACAATGCCCGCGGCGTGGTCCTCCTCCTCGAACTCGCCCGCGCGATCGAGGCGGCGGATATCGAGACCGAGGCCGACATCCTGCTCGTCGGCAATGTCGGCGAGGAGGGCCTCGGCGACCTACGCGGGGTGAAGCACCTCTTCCGCGAGGGCGCGGATCACCCCGACGCGGTCCTCGCCATTGACGGCTCGGACCTCTCGCGCCTCGTGACGGCGGCGGTCGGCTCGAACCGCTATCGCGTGACCTATAAGGGCCCGGGCGGGCATTCCTGGTCGGATTTCGGCGCGCCGAACCCGCACCACGCGCTCGGCCGCGCCATCGCCTATCTCGACGAGATGGCCCTGCCGGTGACGCAGGAGGGGCCGAAATCCTCCTACTCCGTCGGTCGGATCTCGGGCGGGACCAGCGTGAACTCCATTCCCTTCGAGAGCACGATGGAGGTCGACATGCGCTCGGGCGATCCCGAGCGCCTCGCCCTTGTCGACGCCGCCTTCCAGGAGGCGATGGAGCGCGCGCTCGAGGTCGAGAACCGCGAGGCGACGCAGGGCGAGCCCCTGACCCTGACGGTCGAGCCCATCGGCAAGCGCCCCGCCGCCAAGGGCGACCTCTCCGCCCCGCTGGTCCAGCACGCCCTCGCCGCGCTTCGCAGCGAAGGCATACAGCCCACCCCGGCGGCGAGCTCCACCGATGCCAACCTCCCCCTCTCGCTCGGCGTCCCCGCCGTCACCATGGCGCGCGGCGGCATCTCGGAGGGCGCGCATTCGGCGGCGGAGAGCTGGACCGACGAGGACACCGCCCGCGCCACCCGCGCCGCCCTCCTCACCCTCCTCGCCGAAGCGGGCTACTGAGCCGCATAGGGCGCTTGGCAAGCCGGCCCCGCGCGCCCTACCCTCTCTTCGAAAACATATCCCTGGGAAGGAACGCACAATGGACTTCGAGCATTCCGATCGCTGCAAGGACTATATCGGCCGCGTCGAGGCCTTCATGGACGAGCATGTCTGGGAGGGCGAGCGCACCTATCACGAGCAGCACGCCAAGATGGGCCGCTGGGAGGTCCCGCCCGTCATCGAGGAGCTCAAGGACAAGGCCAAGGACGCAGGGCTCTGGAACCTCTTCCACCCCGATCCGAAATGGGGCGTCGGCCTCAACAATGCCGACTACGCGCCCCTCGCCGAGATCATGGGCCGCAGCCATATCGGGCCGGAGGTCTTCAACTGCGCCGCCCCCGACACCGGCAATATGGAAGTCCTCAGCCAATACGGCACGGACGCCCAGCAGGAGAAGTGGCTGAAGCCGCTCCTGGACGGGAAGATCCGCTCCGCCTTCCTGATGACCGAGCCCGACGTCGCCTCCTCCGACGCGACGAACATCGAGACCCGGATCGAGCGCGACGGCGACCACTACGTCATCAACGGCCGCAAGTGGTGGAGCTCCGGCGCCGGCGATCCGCGCTGCAAGATCTACATCGTCATGGGCAAGACCGACCCGGACGCCGAGACCTATCGCCAGCAGAGCCAGATCCTCGTTCCCGCCGACACGCCCGGCATTACGGTGGAGCGGCACCTCCCCGTCTTCGGCTATGACGACGCGCCCCACGGGCACATGGAGATCAAGCTCGAAAACGTCCGCGTCCCGGCCGAGAACATCCTTCTCGGCGAGGGCCGCGGCTTCGAGATCGCGCAGGGGCGCCTGGGCCCGGGCCGCATCCACCACTGCATGCGGACGATCGGCGCCGCGGAACGCGCGCTCGAAGCCATGGTCAAGCGCCTCGCCAGCCGCGAGGCCTTCGGCAAGCCGATCATCCAGCACTCGATCTGGGAGCAGCGCATCGGCGAGGCGCGCGTCAATATCGAGATGACGCGCCTCCTCTGCCTCAAGGCCGCCTGGATGATGGACACGGTCGGCAACAAGGCGGCCCGCGCCGAGATCGCCGCGATCAAGGTCGCCGCCCCCAACATGGCGCTCAAGATCATCGACGACGCGATCCAGGCCCATGGCGGCATGGGCGTCTCGTCGGACACCTTCCTCGCCAACATGTACGCCCATCAGCGGACATTGCGCCTCGCCGACGGCCCGGACGAGGTCCACAACAGGACCCTCGCCAAGCTGGAACTCAAGCGCCACACCAATGCGAGCGGCCAGGTGCACCCCGAGCGCAGCAGCGCACAGGGCGGGTACGGACAGACGCGGTAGGGGCCCAGCCACCCTACGAGGAAGGCTCCCCCCTCGTAGGGTGGATCATGATCCACCATCCGGCGGCCACCACATGCGCCCCGCCCGGACAACCGCGCCGATGATAACCAATGCATGGTGGATCATGATCCACCCTACGCCGGTCTTGCTTCGTTCCATGCGGTGCTCGAACGTCTACTCGGCCCGTAGCATGGGCGACGCAATAAGCAGGGAGCGAACGGTGCGGGCGGTGAAGAGACATCTGATCAGCGCAGTCGCGGTCACCCTCGCCGCAGGCTGCGAGAGCGATTTGTACCGCGCGGCATTCCTAGGCGATCGGGCGGCGTACTGTCGCGAGACCTACCGCGAGGACGACCGGCATCGCTTGCAGCATGAGCGGCTGCTGGCGCAGGTGCGGGCGATGTCGAGGGAGGAGTTGGAGCGCCGAGCCGATGCGATCGGCTACCTAACCCCGGAAGTGCCCAGGAGCGCGCGGCCAGACGACGAAGACGCCCTTCCCTACTACGTCGCCTACGAGTTGGGGCGGCGGCGTACCGATAGGCTCTCGCCCGAGGATGAATACGACGTGGACGTTTCGCGCACCGGTCGGTTCCTCACCTACGCCATCGAGTATAAACTGCGTACCATCCCGTTGGGTCAGTCGGGGGCGAAGAAGCGTTACTACTGTTCGAGCTGGCTGACCGACCTCGCGGAGGCGGAGCGAGAAGTTTGGAGATGCAAGGCGCTGCCCTCCACGCCGGGGGGCGTGGAAGCCTGCTTTGCCGACATCGAGACGTTCAAGAAGCTCCGTGCTGAGCAGCAGTAGCTCGCTCCGCTCGTAGGGTGGATCATGATCCACCATCCGGCGGCCACCACCAATCCCTTGTCAGCATAGGGATGTTCGCGCCGCTGTAGCCCCCCGGCCACCCAAAGACGACGATTCCGGACTTGGGGTTAAGTCACTGAGCCCACAGCCGAAACGAGCGCCCGGCACATCGGGCGTCGTGTGTGATCAGACAAGCCAGGACAAACTGGCCGCTAAAGGAGAACAAAACGCGCCCTTCTTAAGGTCGAGGAATGAATCAAGTTTTACTGAAAGGGGAAGTCGAATGATCCTTCTGCGTCCGGTACTACAACCTTCGTTTTAACGTAGGGCCCAACCCCAGCGGCACCGCTTTGGCCTGGGAAGATTTGCGCGATTAAGCATCCACCAGTAGTAAGCGCAGCCTGAAGCGAGCGCTCAGGCATTGGGGTGGACCTACACTCGCCTACCCAGCTTATCTCAGCATAAGAGTAATCAAGGTGCGGCACAGTAATCTTAGCCTGGTTCTCGCCAAGTCGCTCAACGGCCTGCCGCCCCCTAAGGACACACCAATGACCGAATGTTTCGTTGCATTGCAATGGCGGCTCCTGAGAACGTGAATCTGAGGGTGTTTCAGTCTGCATGGAGCAACTAGCGACAACGATAATAACAGTGATTAGCATGATCGCTCCTCGGGAGATTCGAACATTAGTAGGGTGGATCATGATCCACCATCCGGCAACCGCGACACGCGCCCCGCCCGGACAACCGCGCCAACGGCAATCAATGCATGGTGGATCACGATCCACCCTACGCCTGCGCTGCGCGGTTTCCTGCGGTACGAACGCCGCTAACGTCGCTCCATGCCCGACTATCGCCGTCTCCTCGTTCCCGGCGGGACCGTCACCTGCACGGTGAACCTCGCCGACCGGCGCAAAACGACGCTGACGGATCATATCAGCCTGTTCCGCGCCGCCTACGCACAGGTGCGGGGGGACCGGCCGTTCGAGACTCTCGCCCTGTGCGTCCTGCCCGACCACCTGCACGCCATCTGGCGCCTGCCCGAGGGGGATGCGGACTACTCCACCCGCTGGCGCCTCATCAAACACCGCTTCACGCGTTCCCTGCCGGGCGCACCGCAAGGACGGCGGCAAGGTGAACGGGGCGTCTGGCAGAGGCGGTTCTGGGAACACCATCCCAAGGACGACGCCGCGCTGTCGGCGCAGATCGACTACATCCACTGGAACCCGGTCAAGCACGGCCATGTCACCGAAATGGACGACTGGCCCTACTCGTCTTGGCACAGATGGAAGGCGGAGGCGGCGCGGCCATGGCGCCAGCCGCCCGAAGACATGCACCTGTAGGGTGGATCACGATCCACCCTACCGAACGCCAATCAAGGATCGGGATCGTCGTCAAAATCTTCAGGTCTAGGGCGAACTATGACATACCATACCATCAGAACCGTGAGCATTGTCGGCAATAATGGAACTTCCTCGATTGACAGCATTTGTGCATACGGATCTACTTTTGCCAGCGCAAATACGAAGCAGAATACGATCGTAGCATTCGTGTAGATGATCTTCCACCTCCGCATTGCATTCACCGTATCTCACGCACCCCTGCCCTGAATCGGGTAAGTTCAACTCTATCTCTGAGCCTATAAAACGTCCACACCTGTAAGGTTGATCACGATCCACCCGACTATCCCCACACCCCTCTCTCCGCCCTACCCTCCCCCCATGACCCGCCGCATCAAACCGCCCGCCAGCCCGCAACGCGCCCTCCTGCGCATCAAGGCCAAGCGCGAGGCGCTGGTGCTGGCCGAGGAGCGGCGACTCGCGGGTGAGGCCGCGCGGGAGCGGGGCTGTCATCGGGCCAAGGCGGCCAAGGCCGAGCGCGAGCGGCGGACGGAGGAGATCGTGAACCGCTACTCTTCGCGCCGCCCCCTCACGCCCGAACAACGCGCCCTGCAGGACCACATCGTCGAGAGCGCGCATGCCAAGTCCGATGCGGCCTGGGCGAAGCTTCTGGCCGAGCACGACGCGAAACTTGTCCCCGGGGACGAAAAGCCCGCCTAAGCTTTCCCCGTTCCCGCAGGCATGCGGGGCGGTGAGGCCAACCACCTTTCCGCCTGCGGGACGGCGCCAGGGGCGCGGGACGGATGGCATCCGGTTGCGAGGGGTCGAGAGGACCTCGCTCTTGCCCGCCCCCCTCCGAGGGTTTGAAGCGCCCGCGCGGGACAGCCGCCCCTCAAGGCGGCGGCCCCTGCCCGGCCCCTCGCAGAACCGCGCCGCCGGGCGGGCCGGACGGTCCGAAACGGTATTCCTATCTCCAGCTCCTGGGCCGAAAGGCCCGCCCGGGCACCCCGTCTCTTCGCACCCTGCCCCGAGCGGGCGCTTTGGCCTGCGCGGCGTTCGGCGCTAGGTCGCGAGGATGCGCATTCACCTCGCCGCCCTCGCCCTCCTCGCCGCCTGCTCCGCAGAGCCGGGCAACGCAACCGATGCCACCCCTCAGGAAGCCGCAGAGCTGATCGAAACCCGCGACATGCTCGTCCTCGACGTCCGCACGCCGCAGGAACATGCTAGGGGCGCGATCCCCGGCAGCGTCAATGTCGACTGGAACGCGGAGGACTTCCGCGAAGAGGTGGCGAGGCTCGACCGCGACCGCCCCGTCCTCCTCCACTGCGAGAGCGGTGGCCGCTCCTCCAAGGCGCTGCGCGTCCTCGACGAGCTGGGCTTCGAGGACGTCACCCACATGGAGAGCGGCATGCGCGCCTGGCGAGAGGCGGGCCTGCCGGTGAGCCGCGGCGGCTGACGCCTATTGCAGCACGATCTCGGCGTGCAGCGCGCCTGCGGCCTTCAGCGCCTCCAGGATCTCGATCATGTCCTGCGGCGCGACCTCCAGCGTGTTGAGCCCTTCGATCAGATCGCGGAGGGTCGCCCCGCCTCTCAGGCCGGAGACGCCGGGCGCGCCCTTGTCCACCTGCACCGAGGTTCGCGGTAGGATCGCCGTCTCTGCGTTCGAGAAGGGTGCGCCGGGCACGGCCAGCGGGGTTTCCTCGACCTCTATCGTCAGCGCGCCCTGCGCCACCGCCACGGGCTCGATCCGCACATCCGCGCCGAGCACGATGGTGCCCGAGCGGGCATCGATGACCACGCGCGCCGCCTGATCGGGGGTCAGCAGCGTGCGCTCGACCGAGGCGATGAGCTGGGCGGGGTTGAGGCCCGCCAGCCGCGCGTCGAGCTCCACCGTTCCCGCATCGAGCATGCGGGCGGGGGCATCTTGGAAGCGGTCGTTCAGCGCCCGCTCGATCCGCGAGGCGGTGGTGAAGTCGGGGTTCCTGAGGGCGAGGCGGATCGTCTCCATCTCTCCGAAGGCGAAGGGCACCTCGCGCTCGACCCGTGCGCCGCCGGGCACGGTGCCGAGGGTCGGGGTGCCCTGGACCGCCCCGGCCGCCTGCCCCCCGGCGGAGAAGCCGGAGACGACGAGCGGCCCCTGCGCCACGGCATAGACCTGGCTGTCCGCCGCCAGAAGCGGGGTCATGACCAGCATGCCCCCCTGAAGCGAGCTCGCATCGCCGATCGAGCTCACCTGGATGTCGAGGCGGGAGCCTGCCCGGGCGAAGGCCGGAAGCTCCGCCGTGACGACCACGGCGGCGACATTGTCGGGGCGGAAGCGCTCCTCGGCGACATTGACGCCGAGGCGCTCGAGAAGGCTCTGAAGCGCCTCCTCCGTATAGGGCGAATTGCGCAGCGTATCGCCCGTGCCGTTCAGGCCCACGACGAGGCCATAGCCGAGGAGCTCATTGCCCCGGACCCCCTCGACATCGACGAGGTCCTTGAGCCGAACCTGCGTCTGCGCCGCCGCGGGAGAGAGGAGCGAGAGGGCCGAAAGCCCTGCGAGGAGGAGCCCCCTCATCGCAGGAAATTCGTCAGGGAGAGCCGTCCCAGGCGGGAGGTCAGCGTATACGCCGCCTCCAGCCGCGTCTCCAGCCGCTGCGTCTCAGAGGCCGCCTCATAGGCGTCCCGCCCGACGATCCGGTCCAGCGTCTCGGCGGCCACCAGACGGCCATCGGCCTCCCGCTCGGTCGCTTCGCCGAGACGCTTGAGGGCGGTGCCGAGGCGGGCCTCTTCGAGCGTCAGGGCTTCGGTGCCCGAACGGATCAGGTCCGCCCCCTGCCGCACCCAGTCCACGACCTCCATCGGCGGCAGGTCGATGCCGTGAACGACGAAGGCGAGGCCTTTCAAAAGGTCCTTCGCCGCCTGGCTGTCCGCCCGCATGGCAGGCGGAAGCGTCGTCCCGTCCGGCAGGACGACCTTGGCCGCGTCACTATCGGCCCCGCCATAGGCGCTCGCTTCGAACCCTCCGCCGGGGGCGAAATACGCATCGAGCGCCGCCCGCTTGGACGCCGCATCCGGCGCAACGGACAGCGCGGTGCCGATCTCGGACAGCATCGCCTCGGCCGGGGCCAGCGCGGGCTGCCCTGCCGCCGCTCCTGCGAAGAGCGAACGTCCGTCGAAGCGGGCGTTGAGCGCCGTCACCACCGCGCCCATGGCCGAGCGGGCGGCATCGGAACTCGCCTTGATCGCTGAGGCGCTCTGCGAGACGGCATTGGTGATCGCCTCGACCCCCAGAGTGCCGACGGCTTCCCGCGCCCCCTTCAGCGCGGCGGAGGCATGGGTGTAGCGCCCGGTCACGAGGGCGAGGCGGGTCTGCGTCGCATTCGACTGGTCGAGGATGTTTCGAACCCTATGGACCTGCCCGAGCTTTCCGCCCGAAGCTTGCGTGACGTCCGAGCGGGTGCCCGTCACGGCTTCCATCGCGGACCGGTCGAGGTCGGCGCGAAGCCGCGTCGTGACGCTCGAGAACAGCGAGGACGACAGCAGGTCTGGAAGTGCGCGGATCATGGATCAGATCTCCAGCAGGCGAGCCATCATGTCTGAGACGACCTGAACGACGCGGGCATTCGCGGCGTAGGCCTGCTCGATCAGGAGAAGGCTCTGAAGCTCCTGATCCGTATTGACCCCGGTGGCAGACAGCGCTTGCTGTCGCAGCTCATCGGCAGAAGCGCCGACCGCGGCGGCGCGCGCATCTGCGGCGAGGCGCTCGGTGCCGAGCGAGGAGGAAAAGGCCGCCACCGCATCGGAGGCGCTGTAGGCGGAGGGGCTGCCGGTGGCGTCCGGCACGGCCGCAGGTTCGGACAGCGCGGCGTTCAGCGCGGGCAGGATGCCCGATGCGCCTGCAGGGCCCGGAACCGTCGCGCTCAACCCGTCGCGGAGGCGCCAGAGGGCTCCGCCCCGCTCGGGATCGACGGCAGCATTGACGCCGATCCGGCTCGCCGCGCCGGGGCCGGGCGTGCCGGTGAAGAGGCCGTCCGCGCCCGGCGCCTTGGTCGGGTCGAACGCGTCGGATGCGAAGCGCGAAACGAGGTTCTCGGCCAGCGCGTCGAGACGGGAGGAGAAGGCCGGAACGGTCGCGTCGCGGACCGCGAAGAGCCCGGCGATCTTTCCGGCCGCCGAAGCCTGCACCCCCTCGCCGGGCGTGATGTCGATGCCCCCGGCGGAGAGGCCAGACAGGTGGCCGGTCGCCATCGTCTGCCCGGCCGCGACGACGCCGGCCGGCCTGAAGCTCAGAAGGCGCGCCTCGTCGCCGAGCAGCGGGACGCCCTCGGCCGTGGCGATGCGGACCTGGCCACGCGCATTCGTTTGCACACGTATCGAAAGATGCTCGCCGATCGTGTTGATGAGCCTCTGGCGCTGCTCTGGCATGTCGGACAGGGCGTTGCCTTCCGAAGTGACGCGCTCGTTCATCTCTTCGAGACCCAGCAGGGCCCGGTTGACCGCATCGACGCCCGCAGCGATGCCGGCATCGGCGTCGCCGCGCATGGCCTGCGCCGCGTCGCCGATCCTGCGGAAGGCGGCGGTCAGGCCGTTCGCCGCGTCCAGAGCAGCGCTCTGATAGGCCGCAGATTCCGGCGTGGCGGCGAGATCGGCGAGCGCGGTTTCGAGCCGTGAGTAACGGGCGAAGAGGCCCGCCTCGTCACCGGGCTCGCCCAGAAGCCGGCTCAGTTCGCCCGCCGCATCCGATTTCGCCATAGCGCCGGCGCTCGTCGCATCGGCGGCGAGGCGCAGGCCGCCGAGGCGGCCGGCCTCGGCACGCTGGATCGTCTCGACGAGCACGCCGCCCGAAGGGCTTCGCGCCGTCAGCATCACGTCGCGCCGCGCATAGCCGGGCGTCATGGCATTGGCGACGTTGTGGCCCCGGACCTGGATCGCCGTGGTGGCGGCGTTCATGCCCGAGATCGCGTTGGAAAGAGCCGAGGAGAAGGTCACGGGATCAGCTTTCTAATTCGTCAACGGATGATATTCGTGGTTTCCTGAAGCATCTCGTCGACGGTCTGGATGATCTTGGCGTTGGACGTGTAGGCCCTCTGCGTCTTGATCAGGTCCGTCATTTCGGTGCCGATATCGGTGGTGCTTTCCATCAGCGCGTAGCCGACCGTCTCGCCCACCGGTCCCTCGCCCGCATCCCACAGATAGAGGTCGCCGCTTTCCTGGCTGACTGTGTAGGCCTGGTTGTCGGTCGGGTTGAGCCCGTTGAGGTTCGGCACGTCCGCCACCGGGATCTGGAAGATCGTGCGGCGGAAGCCATTGTCGTAGATCGCCTGGAGGCGGCCGAACCCGTCGATTTCCACCGTAGACAGATCGCCGACAGGCGCGCCGTTCTTGGCGACGGCATAGGGCGAGAAGCTCGCCGAGAGCTGGGTCAGGCCTTCATTGCGGCCTTCCTTGCCGACGAAGATGGAGACCGGGCCCGAGGAGAGGTTCAGCTGCGCTTCGCCCGTTGCGGGATCGTAGGTCGCGCCGTTCCCCGGGGTCACCGTGGCAAGCGTCCCGCCCGCCTCCGGCGTGTCGTTGAAGGTGACGTTCAGCGTGCCGACCTGCGCGGGCGGGATCTGCGCCTCGTCCGTCAGTGTGACCGTCCAGCTGTTCGAGGCGCCGGTCCCCGACACGTCGGGCGTGAATTCCGCCGTCAGCTCCTGCAGCTTGCCGAGATTGTCGTAATATTCGAGCGGAAGGACGAAGGGATCGCCGAGGCCGCCTGCCTCGGTCGCCGTGGCGGGCAGGTTCACGCCGAGCTCGATGCGCGTCGTCGGCTGGGCGGAGAACTGCGCGACATTGATGTTGACCGGCTGAAGGCTCTCGCCCGAGCGGCGGGAGATCGCGCCCGGATCGCCGCTGGCATCGGTCGGCCAGCCCAGCAGGTGCAGCCCGCCGGAGGTGCGCAGGAACCCGTCCTGGTCCGGGGCGAAGTCGCCGGTCGGGGTCAGGAGCAGCGAGCGGTTCTCGCCGCCCTCGTTCACGCCGCCGGGGGTGGTCACGGGCAGGAGGCCGCGCCCTGCGACCGCGATGTCGGTCGAGCGGCCGGTCGAGATCAGCGAACCGCGCGTGTCCACGAGCTTCGTCGTGTCGACGCGGACGCCGCCCGCGGCATAGGCGTTGCGGCGCTGTTGCAGGACCATGGACGCGAAATTCGCCTCCGTCCGCTTATAGCCGAAGGTCGAGGCGTTCGAGACGTTGTTCGAGATCGCGGCCAGCCGCGTCGCGTTCACGTTCAGCCCCATGACGCCGGCGTTCAGGGAGGAGGACATGGACATGGTTGCATGACTCCGTTGTTTCTATCTTGAGTTGTAGAGCTCAGGGAGTGACCGAAGAGTTAACGGATCCGCTCGAAACGCTCTCGTTCAGCATGATGATCGAAATGCGCCGGTTCTCGGCCGCGGAGGCATCGCCGTTCACCGGCTGGCGGTCCGCCCGCCCCGAAACCTCGGAGATCGCCGCGATCGGGAATCCCGCCGCGAGCGCCAGCCGCCGCGCGGCATTGGCGCGATCGGCCGACAACTCCCAGTTGGAATAGGCCGCGCCCTTGCGGAACGGGATATCGTCCGTATGCCCGACGAATTTCACACGCCGGCCGCTCTCGGCCAGGACCGGCGTAACCTTCGCGACGACGTCCCGCAGGAGGTCGGATGGCGCGGAGCCGCCAAGGGCGAAGAGCGGCGCGCCATCCGCGTCGATCAGGTCGACCACCGTGCCCTCCGGCGTCAGGGTTACCTTGACCTGGTTCTCGTCGATCACGTCCTTCAGCGCCCCGAGAACGCTGCGCGTGATCTCTCCTCGAAGCTCGTAATCGTCGCCCGCGCCGCCATGGCCGTCATGGGCCAGGCTTTCGGTGGCGTAGACGCTGTCGCCCGACATCATGTCCATGCCCCCGCCCGAGATCGCCGAGATCGGCACGGAAGGATCGAAATAGTCGGCGAGGCCCGCCCGCTGCTCCTCGGTCGTGGCGTTGAGGAGCCACATCAGAAGGAAGAAGGCCATCATGGCCGTGACGAAGTCGGCATAGGCGACCTTCCACGCCCCGCCGTGATGGCCTTCGCTGGCGATGGTCTTCTTGCGTTTGACGATGATGGGCTGGACGCTCACGGCGGGCGCTCCTTGAGAAAAGAATAAGCGCCGTAACCTATGCGTGTAAAAGGTCGCTTAACCCGCCTCGCGTGTAACGGTCCCCTACGAACCGTCTGGAGACCGGCCGTGACCGAACCCCATCTGAGGCGCCTGACGCGGAAGACCGTCACCCTCCCGCAAGCCTTCCTCGACAATTCGCGGCGCTGGCACGAGGCGAGCCAGCGCATGCTGCCCGATCTCAGCCGCCTTCTCGATGCGGACATTGCCGCCGAGACGCCCCTGATCGACCTTATCGCCCTGCCCGACATGCGCGCGGCCGCGCCCGAGCCGGGCGTCCTGTTCGCCATGACGTCGCCTTCGGGAGCGGGGTCCTGGGTCCGGATCGGCCGGAGCGATGCGCTGCGCCTGTCCGCGCTGCTGCTGCGCGCCTCGCCCGGCACCGAAGATCCCGAAGCGCCCGCCCTTCTCGACGGCCTGCTGCTTCGCCCGGTGATCGAGGCGGTCCTCGGCCAGCTCTACACGGCTTTCGAGGTCCACCTGGCCCTCGATGAGGAAAAACCGCTCTTCGACTGGCCTCTGGGCATGGAGGAGGAAGCGCGTCCCGTCCTCCATGTCCGCCTGCCCTTCACGGCCGGCGAGGTCAGCGCCGCCATCACCGTGTTCGTCACGCGCGACACGGAATGTTTCGCCGCGCCGACTCCGGTCGTGACAGGGGCGCCGGGCGCCCGCCGCGCCGCCTCCGCGGCGCCGGTCATACTGGCCGCCGTTCTCGACAGCTGGGAGGTCACGGCGCGGGAGGTCGCGGCATTCACTCCCGGCATGGTCCTGCCCCTGCCCGCAGCGTCCGTCGATGCGGTCGCGGTGATGGTCGAGGGCGGAGAGACGAGGCGGCAGATCGCCGAGGCCGAGCTTGGCAAGGATCGCGGCCGCCAGGCCCTCAGGCTGACGCGCGACCCGATCTTCGCCTGATCGCTTCGGCGAAGCGGATGGCGGCGGCGACGGCGGCGTAATGCTCGGGCCGGATCGTCTCGCCGACCTCAACCGCGGCATGGAGCGCCCGCGCGGTGCTCACGTCCTCGCGCACGGGCACGCCGCTGAGCTCAGCCCGCTGACGGATGGCGAGCGCCAGGTGGTCGACGCCCTTGGCGACGCAGACCGGCACCGTGTCGCTGCGCCGATCCCATTTGAGCGCGACGGCATAGTGGGTCGGGTTGACGAGCACGACGTCCGCTTCGGCCGTGTCGCGCAGCATCTGGTTCCGCGCGATCTCGCCCGCCCGCTTCTTGCGGTTCTGTTTCTGCGTCGGGTCGCCTTCGTTTTCCTTGTTCTCGTCCTGCACTTCCTGGCGGGTCATGCGCAGGCGGCGGGCGTGCTGCATCCTGCGCAAGGGAAAGCCGATGCCGGCGACGAGCGCCGCGACAAGCGCGGCGAGGCCGAGAACGCCGAAGAGTTCGCCGCGCAGCATGCCGGGCAGCATCCCCGCATGAAGGCCGGTCGCCGCCAGATAGCCGTCGCGGCGCGACCAGAGATAGGCCGAGCCGAGGCAGGCGACGGCGGTGATCTTGATCGCGCTGCGGGCGAATTCGCCGAGGCCCTGCCCGCCATATTTCTTCTTGGCGTTCTCGACCGGGTGGATCTTGGACAGGGCCGGCTTGAGCTTGCTCGGCGCGAAGACGAAAGCCTGCTGCGCGAATATGCCCGCCACCACGAGGGCAGCGGCGGGAAGGACGATGGCTCCGACAGGCGCGAAGCCCGCAGCGGAGAGGCCTGCGCCGCCCCCGCGGAGCAGCGTACCCGCGACGGCTTCGGGCGCGTTGAAGACGCCCGACAGCGCCTCGGCCGCGGAAAAGGCGGCGCGCCCCGCGAGGAGAAGGCCGAGAAGGCAGCCCGCATAGGACGCGAAGACCGCCACATCGGTCGAGATCGCGACATCGCCCTTCTGCCGCGCCTTGCGGATGCGGTCGGGCGTCGCCTCGAACGACTTGTTGCCGGCGTCCTCCTTGCTCACGGCAGGACGCTCCCGAACAGGGCCTGCGCCCTGTCCATCCAGACGATCAGCATGCCGCCCACCGCCGCCGTCAGGAGCGCGATGCCGCCGAAGGTGATGGCGGGCATGCCGACAAAGGTCACCATGAGCTGCGGCATGGCGCGGTTCAGGACGCCGAGAAGCGCGTTGTAGGCGAGATTGAGGAGGACGAGGGGCAGCGCGAGGGAGAGGCCGAAGGCGAAGGCATCCGCGCAGGCCGAAAGCGCCGCCTGGGCGATGGGCCCGCTGGCGCCCTCATAGCCGCCGGGCGGAAAGGTCCTGTAGCTGTCGAGGAGGATGCCGAAGGCCGCGATATGCAGATCGGCCGTCAGGAACAAGGCGGCGCCCGCGAGGGTGAGCAGGGTCGAGACGGTGGTGCTCGAATCCTCCGAGATGCCCGCGCCGAAGATCTGGCTGAGCGACAGGGCCTGCGCCACGATGGTGCCCGCGATCGACAGCGCGAAGACGAGCACGCGGAAGCCGAAGCCGAGAAAGGCGCCGACCAGCGCCTCGCCTGCGAGGAGCGGCAGGACCGGCCCCTCCTCCACCAGCGGCGCGACGGCCGGGAAGAGGAGCGCAGTCACGGCCAGCGCTGCGATCAGGCGCACACGGACGGGAATGGCGCGGGTGCCGAGGCCGGGAAGGAGGAAGACGAGAAGCGACATGCGGGTGAAGAGCGCGATGGCCGGCAGGACCACCAGCGGCGCGATCCCCGCCAGCGGCCCCAGGGACTGGAGGAGTTCGCTCACGCCGTCCCCAGGACGAGCGGCCGGGCGGAGCCCGCGATCTCGTCGAAGGACAGGACCGGGTTGCGCACGCCCTGGTTCGAGAGGAGCCCCCGGACGAGGCGACGCCGCGCCGCGCTGGTGGCGATGACCGGATAGGCGCCGCCTTCGGCCGCCTGGTCGAGCGCGGCGCGCACCTTGCCCGCGAGGCGGGTGATGAGGGCGGGCGGGAGGGCCACGGCCTCCTCGCCTTCATGCGCCTTGAAGTCGCTCTCCCAGCTCTCGGTCAGCTGGACGACGGGCAGCTGCCCCTCGCCCGTGGTCAGGCGGCTGACGAACTGGAAGGCGATGCGGCGGCGCACATGCTCGACGATGGCTTCGATCCGCATATCCGGCCCGCGCGCCTCGCAGATGGCCTCGAGAATGAGCGGCAGGTTCCGGACGGAGACCCGCTCGGAGAGGAGGTCGCGCAGAACCTGCTGGAGGAGGTCGTGGGGCACTTTTTCGGGCACGATCTCGTTGAGGAAGCGGCGATTGGCCTGCGCCCGCTCGGGGTCGGAAACCTCGCAGAAGGCGTCGAGCATGCTGCGCAGGGCGCGGCGGGTCATCAGGCGGGAGAACTGCGCCTGCACGGTTTCGAGGAGGTGGGTGGCGAGGACTTCGGCGGGGTCGACCACGGTCACGCCTTCGAGGACCATGCGGTCCTTGCCCGCCGCGTCGACCCAGCGGGCGCTGGCGCCATAGACCGGCTCCTGCACCGTTTCTCCGGGCACGTCCGGAAGCGTGCCCTCTCCGACGAGCGCAAGGTGCCGGCCGATGCGCAGCGCGTTCTCGGCCGCCGTGACCGACTGGACCTTGATCTCGTAGCTGCCGGGGGCGAGCGTCGCGCGGTCGGTGACCCGGACCGGCGGCATGATGAAGCCGAATTCCTGGATGACGAAGCGGCGGATCTTGTCGACGCGGCCATCGAAGCTGCCATCGCCCTCGATGATGGCTGCGACGAGATCGGGGCTGAGCTCGATATGGATGTCATCGACGTCGAGGAGGTCGCCGAGGCTCGGCTCGCGCCGGGGCGCGATCTCTTCTGTGGGAGGAGCGTCTTCGGGCACCACCTTGCGCGCGCGCCAGGCGGCATAGCCGAGCCCCCCGGCGCCGGCGAGGAAGGGCAGGAGCGGCAGGCCGGGAAAGAGGCCGAAGACCACGAGCACGGCCGCGACGGTGCCGAGCGCTTCGGGCCGCCCGCCGAGTTCGCGCAGGAGGGCGAGGTCGACCGCCCCCTCCCCGCGTCCCTTGGACAGGAGAAGCGCGGCGGAGACCGAAATGATGACCGCCGGGATCTGACTGACGAGGCCGTCGCCCACGGTCAGGATCGAATAGTTCTGGAGGGCGTCGGTGAAGGAGACGCCATGCGAGACCATCCCGATCCCGATACCCGCGACGAGGTTCAGAAGCGTGATCAGGAGGCCCGCGACCGCATCGCCCTTGACGAATTTCGAGACGCCGTCGAGCGAGCCCAGAAACGCCGTTTCTTCCTGTTCCTTCGCGCGGAGGGCCTTGGCCTCTTCATGGCTGATCGCCCCGGCCGCGACATCCGCGTCGATGGCGAGCTGCTTGCCGGGCATGGCGTCGAGGGCGAAGCGCGCGCCGACCTCGGCCATCCGCCCTGCGCCCTTGGTGATCACCATGAAGTTCACGATGATCAGCACGATGAAGACGATCAGGCCGAGACCCAGATTGCCGCCCATGATGAACATGGCGAAGCCCTCGATCACGCTTCCGGCCGCGCCCGTTCCCGTATGCCCTTCGCCGATGATCAGCTTGGTCGAGGAGATGTTGAGCGAAAGCCGCAGGAGGAGCGAGACGAGGAGGATCGCCGGAAAGGACGAGAAGTCGAGCGGCCGTTCGACGAAGAGCGTCACCGTGAAGATCAGGATCGCGAAGGCGAAGCTGGCCGTGAGACCGAGGTCGAGCACGATGGGCGGCACGGGCAGCACCATCATGACGAGCACCGCCATGAGGCCGAGCGCCAGGCCGACGGTCGAGGAGAGGGGCAGCTTGGTCAGGGACATGGGAACCTCAAGCCGCGATCAAAGCGAGGACGCGGTCGTCGAAGAGCTTGACGACCAGGCCCACCATCATTCCGGCGCTCGCCCAGAAGACGAGCAGCATGACGCCAATCTTGGGAACGAAAGTCAGCGTCATTTCCTGGATCGAGGTCAGCGCCTGCAACAGGCCGATGATCAGCCCGGTGAGAAGCGCTGCCAGCAGAAGCGGCAGCGACATCAGCGCCGCCGACCCCAGGGCCTCCCTCAGGAGGTCGAGAATATCGGTTTCGGTCACGCGGACTCTCCCCTTCCCCAAGTACCGCTTTCAGAGCGGCATGCGCAGGATTTCCTGGTAGGCGCCGACGATCCGGTCACGGATCGTGACCGCCGTCTGAAGCGCCATCTCCGCCTGGCTGATCGCCTCGACCACCGATTGCGCATCGACATGGCCAGCCGCGAAGCCTTGCGTCGCGGCATCGGCCTTGTCGAAGACCTCGGCGAAGCGGGCCATGCCCTCCGCCGCCGGATTGCCGGGCTTCGCCTTCAGCGTTTCGGCGAGGTTTCCGTAGCCGTTCACGGCGCTCATCATCTGGATCGACATTCCGTATCCTTCCCTATCGCTTGAGGATTCCGAGCAGGCCGTCATAGAGGCGGCGGGCCTGGCTGAAGACCTGGAGGTTGGCATCGAAGCTGCGCCCCGCCTCGCGGGCATCGGCGAGCTCCACCATCATGTCGACATTGGACATGAGGACCGTGCCGTTCGCGTCGGCCAGGGGATGGGAGGGGTCGAAGACCCGCTCGCCTTCCGTCCGGTCGAGCTGCACGCGGCCGACGGAGACGCCGCCTTCGTCCGCCCGGAAGGCGACGAGCTTGCGCCGATAGCCGGGCGTGTCGGCATTGGAGAGGTTTTCCGAGGACAGGCGCAGACGCGTCGTCTGCGCCTCCATGCCGGTCGAGGCCGCCTTCATCGCGCCGAGAATGGGATCAATGCTCATCGCGGGCTCGCCCCCGCCATGCGCACCATGTCGAGCGTGCGCGACCATACGGTCACGGCCATGTCGTGCCGCGTCGCATTCTGCGCCATGCGGACGAGTTCTTCGTCGAGAGAGATGGGGGCGCGGCCCTCGCGCGCGCTCACGGCCTCACCTTCGGACAGGGCGCGGAGGGCCTCGGCGAAGCCTGCGGCCTCGCTCGCCGTCGCGCCCGGCATGTCCGCGCGGGCGATATTGCTGCCGGTCACTTCGTGCACATGGCCGGCATGGCGGGCCATGGCCGAACTGAGGTTCAGGAGGCTGGGATTGGGAAACATGAACGGGCTCCGTTATGCTTAACGAAACCCGAAGATGCACAGCCTATGGTTGCTAGCCGGTTAACGAAACCATTTCCGGTTCATGTTCGGGCAATCTGTCCTGCCGGTCGCCGCGAGAGCGCGAGAGGATGGCTGCCTCCTTGGGCAGGAGAGGCTTCAGAAGGCGCATGACGCGGCAGTACTGGCCCGCCCCTGCGGCCTCGGCGGCCTCTTGCAGGGTGGAAGCGAAGGAGAAGCCTTCGAACCCGCCGACGGCATCGGCCAGGAGACGCTGGAGGATGGGGTGCCCTTCGCCCTCTGGGGCATCGCCGCTGACCAGAAGTTGTGCTGCGTAATAGGCGCGTGTCAGTGGCGTCTTGACGGCATCGGGGTGGAGCGCCTCGGACAGGCGCAGCACGCTAGCCTTTTCGTCGAGAACACGAAGCTGCCCGCGCCGCTGGCCGTTCTGCAGGACGACGCCGCCGATCAGGACCTTCTCGTAGGGACGCAGGTTCAGGACGAGGCCGCTCACGTCAGGCCGCCTCTGCCGTTCTCATCGAAAGGCCGGACGCGACATTGCGATTGATCTCCACCAGGATGGCCTTGTCGCCGCCCCCGTCGCGGACGAGGCTCGTCTGCCGCTCGACGAAGGCGGCGAGGCTGAGAAGGCTCGCCTTCAGCGCGGGCGGGCAGAAATTGGCGGGCTGCGCCAGGTCGACGGCGAGCGCGCACCAGAGGCGGCGATTGTCCTCCAGCGCCTCGAACAGGGCCGTGTTGCCGCCCGGCAGGTCCGGATCGGCGGCGGCAAGCCTGGCGGTGATCCGGGTCAGAACTTCGCGCTCGAGATCTCGGCCCGAAAGCGTCTGGCGTTGCGCGGCAGCATACCCGCATGAATGCATGAGACGGCTCCTGTCATTGGGAAAAAGAAGAAGGCGCGGGGGCGCTCGCGCCCCCGCGCCGATCCTGGATCAGCGGAACAGCGCCAGGATGGACTGGGGCGACTGGTTCGCGATGGTCAGCGCCTGGATGTTCAGCTGCTGCTGGACCTGCAGGGACTGAAGGCGGGCCGAAGCCTCTTCGAGGTTCGCATCCGTCAGGGCGCTGACGCCCGCTTCCATCGAGTCGATCAGCGACTGGATGAAGTCGTTCTGGATGTCGACGCGGTTCTGCGCCGAGCCGAACTGAGCCGAAGCGCCGATCGCGGCCTGCATCAGACCCTCGATCTTGTTGAGGGCGTCGGTCGCGCCAGCATCGGTGGAGACATCGATGCCGTTGAGTTCGGCGAGGCCGCCGCCCGCAGTGCCGCCCGAGTTCTGAGCGACAGCGGTGGTGACATCGACACCCGTGTTGTTGGTGACCGTCAGCACCGCGTCGCCCGTTGCCGGGTCGGCTGCGGCGGTGAAGGTCACATCGACGGCGGCATCGCTCATGCGGCCGGCGAGATTGCGGACCACGTCGTTCGAGGTATCGCCGTCGCGGGCGACATACTCGTAGGCCGTGCCGTCGACCGTCACGCGGAAGCTGTCGCCTTCGACGATCTCCTGGCTGGAGAAGGTAACGGTCGTGGCGTTGGTGTTGGTCACCGTGCCGTCGCCGGCCACCGTCCCTTTGGTGATGGCGCCCGCCGATCCGAAGACTTCGGCATCCGTCTGCAGGTCCTGCTTGGACACCGAGATGTTCGCGACCGAAACCGACCCGTCCGAATCGCGGTCGAGCGAGGAGAGAAGCTCGATCGAGCCGCCGCCCTTGAGGAGGTTGAGGCCGTTGAACTGCGCCGCGTCGACGATCGATTCGATCTGCGTCTTCAGCGCCTGGACATCGGTGTTGATCTTGCCGCGATCGACGTTCTCTTCCTGGGCGGAGACGACGAGCGTCTTCATCTCCTGGAGGAGGCCCGTCACCTGCTCGGCCGCCGAACGGGCGACGCCCACGGTGGCCGCGCCGAGATTGAGGCTGTCGGTGATCGCGCGGAAGGAGGAGACGTCCGTGCTCATCACGGTCGAGATCGACCAGACGGCCGCGTTGTCGCGGGCGGTGGCGACTTTCTTGCCGGTCGAGATGACGTTCTGGACGCGGCTGAGGTTGGAGTTGATGTCGCGCAGCGTGTCGAGTGCGACCATTGCGGACTGGTTGAAGTTGATGCTGGACATGCCAGTTTCCTCGGAAAAGACCGGCAGGCATCCCATCCTAGGCCCTGCCGCTCACCCGCAACTTCCGGTTGCGGTGTCCGAGTGATCGCACCTCTTGATTGACTAAGGGTAAACGCGTCAGAGGTGGCGCGTCCGCTGCCCCTGCTCGGTCCTGAGAGCGGAGCCATCGGCGGCATAGGCCGCCGTCTGCGCCGCCTTTTCCGCCGCCCGCACCCCCGCCTCCGTGGCGGCGATCAGGCGCCGGTTCTCCTCCGCCAGCCTGGCGAGGCGGCGCGCCGCGCTGCCCATCTCCTGCGGGAGCATGCTGCTCCGCGCGGCCATGCCGGACTCGACCGCATCGAGCAGAAGCTCGCGCTCTTCCTGCTCTCCGGCCACGGCGGAAATGTCGCCGCGCCGAAGAGCGTCGTTCTCCCGCTCGATCGCGTCGGCCAGAGCGACGACCGCCGCCGCGACACCCCTGATCTCCGTCATGCCCCCTCCGGACGCTGGAGCGCCTGATAGATGCGCTCGGCGAGTTCGGGCTGCGCCTCGGCCATTCGTCCGGCGAGCGCATCGGCGGCGAAGCCGGACAGGGCCGCCGCCTCGCCGCCTTTCGCGCCGAGCGCTTCGGTCAGCTTCGCGTCCTTCAGCATCTGGACGAGGAACTGGCGGTGAAGGTCCTTCGCCGCGTCGCGCAGCGGCGCCTCGGCATCGCGACGATCCGCAGGCGTTGCATTGAAGGTCGTGTGGGTCGGAATCAGCATGGGCACCTCGCTTGGTCTGGTTGTGCCAACTCGCCCCCTGCACGTAAAGGTATAGTAAACCATTTGCTGCAATTTCTGGTCGCATGCCAGCGAGTTCTCTTCTTCCCTTGAGCGGGCCTTCGGCGGCGCCGAAGCGGCCTTGCCCGCCGTCGCCGCAGGCCGCGCAGCCCGCATTCCGGTTCCTGAGCTTTCTCGGCACCCTTCCCGACGAGAACAGCGAAGCGGCCGCCGAAGCGCACATGCCGCAGGCAGGCCTGCTCGCGGACGATGCGCCCCCCGACACCGCCCGGGCGCAAGGCGCCGAAGCAGAGCTGGCGGAGAAAGACGAGGGCGCCGCCATGCCTCCGGCGGGCCGGCGCGGACGGCCGCTGCCGCAGCCAGCCCTGCCTGCGATGCCCGGCGCCGCTCAGGCCTCGCCCATCCGGCCTTCGGCGGCAGACGGACAGTCCGCACCCCCCGTTCCCGACGGGAAGGCGCCCGCAGCGGTATCGCCCAGGGATGCGGGCGAGGCTACAAGGACATTCACCCCGCTTCGCCCCTCGGGCGACGCCGCTTCGCCGAGTGCGCAGGCCGCGCCTCTGCCGCCAGCCGCTCCCGCGGCCCCGCCGTTCAGCGCGCCTGCGATGCCTTCCCCGCTCCAACCCGCCCCGGCGGCGCCGCTTTGTGCAGACACCATCCAGGTCCAGGCGCAGCCGGATGCCGCTGCGGCCCAGATCGCGCGGGCCGTGGTGAGCCGCCCGCAGGAGCGGGCGATCGAGGTGCGCCTCGATCCGCCGAGCCTCGGCCATGTTCGCGTGGAGTTCGAATTCACCGGCGACGCGGTGAAGGCCGTGGTCAGCGCGGCCGAGCCCGATACGCTGACCCTGCTGCGCCGCGGCGGCGGCGCGCTGGCGCGCGAGCTTCTCGAAGGAGGGTTCGGCGACATCGATATCGAATTCGCAGAAGAGCGCGACGCGCCGCCCGACCGTGGAGAACGGTGGCGGCCCGTGGCCCTGCCCCATGCCGCCCCCCGGCCCCTGCCCGTCCTCGCGGCCGATGCGCCCCGCCTCGCGCCGCTCGGACTGGTCGATATCCGTCTTTGACAGGAGGACCCATGACGACACTTTCTCCCCTCGCCAACGCCCCCGCCTCGAGCGCGGCGGCCCCAGCCAGCGGCGCGCCGCAGGCAGGGCAGCCCGAGGAGCTGACGCAGTTCCTCTCCCTGCTGACGACCCAGATCCGCAACCAGGACCCGCTGACCCCGCTCGATTCGACGGCCTTCGTCGAGCAGCTCGCCACCTTCTCCTCGCTCGAGCAGCAGGTGCAGACCAATCGCCATCTCGAATCGATCCTCGAGAGGCTCGCCGCCGCCGAATAGCACGAAGGCCCCGCCGGTCAGGCGGGGCCTTCCTCGGACCTCAGGGCGGCGCGTTCAGACGGTCTTCTTGATCATGTCGGCAATCAGCACTTCCTGGTGCCCGTCTTCGAAGAGCGTTGCGACCGCGCGGGATGCGCGGTCGCGCACCCGCTCCAGCGTGTAGGGATCGGCGACCGGGCCGTCGAA
The DNA here is from genome assembly GCF_000733125.1 of Parvularcula oceani. Classification (GTDB taxonomy): domain Bacteria; phylum Pseudomonadota; class Alphaproteobacteria; order Caulobacterales; family Parvularculaceae; genus Parvularcula; species Parvularcula oceani. The sequence goes on from NZ_JPHU01000003.1 coordinate 210,328, forward strand.
GCCGCCTTCATGCGCATAGGCGACGAGCGCGGTCATGATGCGGTCGCGTATCTTGATCTCGAGGCCGTCCATCGCCTCCCCGCTTTTCTGGTCGATCGTGACGCCGAGATTGAGCACGACCAGCGCCTGCGTGCGCCAGCCATCGGCGGCCGGGACGATGAAGGGCCGGCTGAACCTGATCGTATAGGTGTCCTTGGCCTCAGCGCCGGCATGGCTGTCCTCGGCGCCCGGGTCGGATTTCGCCTCTTCGGCCCCATGCTTGCGGGGCGCGTCCGTCGGGGCAGTGGCTGCGGCCTCTGATGCGGCTCCGCTTGCGCCCTCTGTTGCGGCCATGACCGCCGCTTCCGCTTCGGGCGGCTTCGGCCCGTCATCGGCATGGGCGACGGGCGCTGCCTCCTGCGCTTCGGCGGCCGGTGCCGCGTCCGCCGCGTCCGGCCTCAAAAGGGTGCCCCCTGCCGTGCCGGCCGCCACGGCGGCGATGTTGGCGGCGATCCCGAGCGCGAGCTTCATGTCTTCCTCCTAGAACGGAACGATGATGTCGAGCAGGCGGTTGCCGACCCGCGGACGCACGGCCCGGTCGATGGCGCCGCGCCCGACATAGCCGATCTGCGCCTCGGCGATCTTGTCGTGGGTGATGGTGTTCGACCGCGAGATGTCCTCGGGCCGGACGATGCCGGCGGCGCGCAGTATGCGCTCTTCGTAATTGACCTGCACGGATTGGTGCCCCTGGATGACGAGATCGCCATTGGGCAGACGGTCGGTGACGCGGGCGGCGAGGCGCAGGGTGACCCGGTCCTCCCGCCGCAGATTGCCGCCGCCCGACTGGGCCTGCTGCCGGTCGAAATCGACGCCGGGGTCGAGCGTCGCGCCCCCGGGCAGCTCGTCCGCCGCGAGCTGGGGCAGTCCGAACAGGCCGCGCAGGCCGAATGTCTGGTTGCTGGCCCGGTTGCGGCTGACCTCATTGCCGATCTCGGCCTCTTCGTCGATCTCGACGATGACGGTGAGGATGTCGCCGATGTCCCGCGCCCGCCGATTGCCGAAAAGCGATTGCGGGTCCTGGTTCCACAGGCTGCCCGCCGCCGGCACGGCCGTTTCATAGGGCAGGTTCGGCCGGGGCTCGGGCTCTACCGGCTCCGGTGCCGAGGCGCAGGCGCAGAGCCCCGCGAGGAGGAGGAGGCGCGTTCTCATCGTCCGATCTCCACTTCGCCAGGGCCGGTCACCACCGCGCGTACCGGGCGCCGCCTGCCGTCGATCAGCACGGTGACGACATCGCCCACCGCGCCCGCGCGCATGGCGCGGCCCGGCAGGCTGAGGGTCAGGCCGCGCTTCCTGAAAGCGACCGTCACGTTCGACTGGCGGGCGACGGCGTCCGGCGCGGCGAGGTCCGAAGCGAGGATCGGCTTTCCCGCGAAGACGGGGCGGCGGAGCTGCTTGCCGAGATAGCCCGACAGGTCTGCGCCCTGGCTGTCCACGATATCGGCGGTGATGACCGTCCCGCGCGGCAGCGGCCGCGCCGCGAGGACATGCGGCTCGGCGCCGAGCAGGGCGAGCGAGAGGACGAGGCCGATCATCACTTGATCCGCGTGGCCGCGGCGTACATCTCGTCGGCCGCCGTCAGCACCTTGGAATTGAGCTCATAGCCCCGCTGCGCCTCGATCAGCTCGGCGATCTCCGAGACGACATCGACGCCGGAATCCTCGAGATAGCCCTGGCGCATGAAGCCCGCCCCCTCGACGCCCGCGACCCCGCCGCCCGGCGCGCCGGAGGCCTCGGTCTCGCGGAAGAGATTGCCGCCCAGCGCCTCGAGGCCCTTTTCATTGGCGAAGACGGTCAGGCCGAGCGTGCCGATGAGCTGTCCGCCGGTGCCGTCCGAGAACAGTGCATAGACCTCGCCGTCATTGGTGATGCTGACCCCGCGCGCATCCTCGGGCACGGTGATGCCGCCCGAGACCGGGAAGCCGTCCGTGTTCACCAGAGTGCCCTGTGGGTCGAGGCTGAAGCGCCCGTCGCGGGTATAGGCGATCTCGCCCGAGGGCAGCTCGACGTCGAAGAAGCCGCGCCCTTCGATGGCGACGTCGAGATCGGCGCCGGTGGAGGTCAGCGTGCCCTGCACCCGGTCGGCGGTGACGGCGGCGGTGCGCACGCCGAGGCCGATCTGGATGCCGCCGGGCACCAGCGTCCCGGTGCGCGAGGAGACCGCGCCGGGCGTCAGCTCCTGGCGGTACATGAGGTCGGCGAAGGCCGCGCGCCGCGGCGCATAGGCCGTGGTCGACATGTTGGCGATATTGTTGGCGATGGTATCCACCCGCGTCTGCTGGGCGGCCATGCCGGTGGCGGCGATGCGAAGGGCGTTGGTCATCCTATCTCAACTCGTTGAGGGCACGCAGAAGCGCGTCCATGCGGCGGTGTTCGGTTTCGATGAGATTCTGGCCGGCCTCGAAGAGGCGCTGCGCCTCGACCAGGCGCGCCATCTCGGCGACGGGGTTCACATTGGACTGCTCGAGAAAGCCCTGGCGCAGCTGCGCGTCCTCGCGCGGGGCATAGCCGCCCTCCGGCCGCCAGAGCGTGTCGCCGACCCGCTTCATCGAGGCCTGCGGCGCGTCGAAGACGCCGATCTGCGCGATGGCGAGGCCGTCCGCCGACAGAGTGCCGTCGGGGCTGAAGACGACCTCTGCGGCCTCCTGCGGGATCTCGATGGCGCCGCCGCCCTCGTCGAGGACGAGATCGCCTCGCGCCGTGATCAGCCGGCCTTCCATATCGGTCTGGAAGCGGCCCGCGCGGGTGAGCAGCACTTCGCCGTCCCGCTGGATGCCGAAGAACCCTTCGCCCGTCAGCGCGAGGTCGTATGTGCCGCCGGTCTCCACCAGCGCCCCCTCCTCCATCACCGCATAGCGGCCGCGAAGAGCCCCCATGGCGACCCCGCCCGGCGCGAGGTCGGCGTTGACGTATTCGGTGAAGACGGACGCCTCGCGCTTGAACCCTGCGGTCCCGGCATTGGCGATGTTCCCGGCGAGGACGGAGAGCTCCTTGAGGAGGCCGGTCTGGCGGGACAGGCTGGCGGTGATCGCGTCGGACATGTCAGGCCACCTTCTTCAGTTCACGGATCGCATCGTCCATCTCCTGGAAGGAGGGGCGCATCTTGTGAGGGGCGTTGCGGCGGCCGACCTCGACGCAGATCGGCGCGGGATGGCTGTGCAGGGAGCTGACGAGGACCTCGCGGATCAGCCCGTAGAAGGAATGCTCTTCCTCGCGGACCGACTTCACGCGGGCGGCGAAGGGGCCGACCATGCCGTAGGCGAGGAAGACGCCGAGGAAGGTGCCGACGAGGGCGCCGCCGATCATCTGCCCCAGGACCTCGGGCGGCTTGTCGATCGAGGCCATGGTCTTGATGACGCCGAGGACGGCCGCGACGATGCCGAGGGCGGGCAGCGCATCGGCCACATTGGAGAGCGCATGCGCCCCGTGAAGGCTGTCTTCCTTCATCTGGGAGAGCTGCTTTTCGAGCATCTCCTCGACCTGGAAGGCGTTGTCGAATTGCAGCGTCATCGAGCGGACTGTGTCGCAGATCATCTCGACCGCGGCCGGATCGCCTTGGATCTTCGGGTAGCGCGCGAGGATCGCCGAGTTCTCCGGATCCTCGATATGGGCCTCGATCTCGACGGGGCTGTCGCGGAGCACGGCGAGAAGCTCGTGCATCAGGCAGAGCAGGTCCTGGTAGTCCTGCTTCTTCCATTTCGGCCCCTTGATGACCGCCAGGAGATCCGCGCCCGCATGCTTGATCGTCGAGAAGTCGTTGGCGGCCAGGAAGGCGCCGGTGGCCGCCCCCCCGATCATCATCATCTCGAAGGGCAGCGAGTGCAGAATGATGGAAAGCTTGCCCCCGGCGAGGATATATCCGCCGAAGACCATGCAAACGGTGACGCCAAGTCCAAGGATCGCTATCATAGGTTGCGGTGTACGCAACCCGAAGTTGCCGACTGGTTAACGCGGCTTAGGATTTCGCTGCGGCTTGCGCCTTTTCGATGCCTCCGCTAGCTGCGCGCTTCCCCCCGCTGGACGGCGCCCCGGCGCGGGACATGAGAACACGGCGCACGGAGAAAGAACCATGTCCATCACTGCGGACCGCAAGAACGAGCTCGTGCAGGAATATGCGCGCGGCGAAGGCGACACCGGCAGCCCCGAAGTGCAGGTCGCGATCCTCACCGAGCGGATCAACAACCTCACCGAGCACTTCAAGGAGCACAAGAAGGACAACCACTCGCGCCGCGGCCTCCTCAAGATGGTCAGCCAGCGCCGCCGCCTGCTCGATTACGTGCGCGGCAAGAACGAAGAGCGCTATCGCGACCTCATCACCCGCCTCGGCCTGCGCCGCTAAGCGCCCCCGCTTTCCCGCCCGGCACGCTTTTCGCAGCGCGCCGGGCGTTTTCTTGACCGGACGGAACAGAGCGTGAGCCTCGGCTATCTCCTCAATACCTATCCGGTAACGTCCGGCACCTTCATCCGGCGCGAGATCCACGCGCTCGAGGAACGGGGGGTGCCGGTCACCCGCTATGCCGTGCGGCGCTGGGACCAGGAGCTGGTCGACCCCGCCGACCGCGCCGAGCAGGAAGCGACCCAATACGTCCTGACGGGCAATGCCGCCGGCCTCGGCAGGGCCCTGGCCGCCGAGTTCGCCGCGAACGGCGCTGGCGTCGCGCGGGCCGGCCGCGCCCTGCGCGAACTCGCCACGGGTGTCGACGGAATCGTCCGTCCGAGCGCCTATCTCGCCGAAGCGGCCTATCTCAAGCAGCGCACGGCCGCCGACGGCGTCACGCATCTGCATTGCCATTTCAGCAATAATGCCCCGGCCGTCGCCATGCTGTGCCGCCTGATGGGCGGGCCGACCTACAGCTTCACCGCGCACGGCCCGGACGAGTTCACCGATCCGGAATCCAACCGCTACGACCTCAAGGTCGAGCACGCCGCCTTCGCCGTGGCGATCAGCCACTATTCCAAGATGCAGCTCATGCGCTGGGGCGGCATGCAGCACCGGCACAAGATCCATATCGCCCGCTGCGGCATCGACCTGTCGGATTTCGCGCCCATGGGCGCGCCCGACAGCAGCAACACCTTCGTCTGCGTCGGGCGGCTGTGCCCGCAAAAGGGCCAGACGCTCATTCCCGAGGCGATCGCGCCGCTGACCCGGGACTATCCGGACCTCAAGGTCGTGCTGATCGGCGATGGCGAGACGCGCGGCGAGATCGAGGGCGAGGTCGCGCGGCTCGGCCTCGAGCGGCATGTCGAGCTGACCGGCTGGGCCTCCAATGCCGAAGTGCGGACGCGGATCGGCCAGTCCCGCGCCCTCCTCCTGCCGAGCTTCGCCGAAGGCCTGCCCATCGTCATCATGGAAGCGCTGGCGATGGAGCGCCCGGCCCTGTCGACCTATATCGCGGGCATTCCCGAACTGCTGGACGAGCGCTGCGGCTGGATCTTCCCCGCGGGCTCGGTCGAGCATATCCGCGGCGCGGTGCGCGCCTGCCTCGAAGCCACGCCCCGCGCCCTTGCCGAAAAGGGCAAGGAGGGCCGCCGGCGCGTCGAGGCCCGGCACGACATCCGCAAGCTCGCCGAAACGCTCGAAGGGCTCTTCGCCCCCTGCCTCTGAGGCCGGCTAAGGGCGCTTGACGATCCCTCATCCCCCTCGCGGTTGCATCGGCGGCGCACGCGGTTCACAAGCGCCCCAGTTCGTAAGCGATCAGAAACGAACCCCAAAGCGCGGGGGCAATCCGGCTTCCGCGGACAACCAAAAGACGAATTTCATGTTCGACATCACCAAGAAAACCATCGAGTGGGCAGGCCGGGAGCTGACCCTCGAATCGGGCCGCATCGCGCGGCAGGCGGACGGCGCCGTTCTCGTCACCTATGGCGACACCTCCGTTCTCGCGACCGTGGTCGGTCAGCGCGAGGCGAAGCCGGGCCAGTCCTTCTTCCCGCTCACCGTGAACTACCAGGAGAAGACCTATGCCGCGGGCCGCATCCCCGGCGGCTTCTTCAAGCGCGAAGGCCGTCCCTCCGAGAAGGAGACGCTGACGAGCCGCCTCATCGACCGGCCGATCCGTCCGCTCTTCGCGCCGGGCTTCAAGAACGAGGTGCAGGTCGTCTGCACCGTCATGAGCCATGACCTCGAAAACGATCCCGACATCGTCGCGATGATCGGCGCCTCCGCCGCGCTGACGATCTCGGGCATCCCCTTCATGGGCCCGATCGGCGCGGCGCGCGTCGGCTACAAGGACGGCGAATATGTCGTGAACCCGGCCGTCGACGAAGTCGGCGACATGGATCTCGACCTCGTCATGGCCGGCACGCAGGACGCCGTCATGATGGTCGAGAGCCAGGCGTCGGAACTTTCCGAAGACGTCATGCTCGGCGCGGTCATGAAGGGCCACGAGGCGAGCCGCGAGGTCATCGACCTGATCATCGCCTTCGCCGAGCAGTGCGCCAAGGAGCCGTGGGACTACACCCCGCCGGATCACTCCGAGCACATGCCCAAGGTCGAAGGCCTGGTCGGCGAGGACATCCGCGCCGCCTACGGCATCCAGGACAAGTCCGAGCGCGTCGCCGCCCTGTCGGCCGCCAAGCAGAAGGCGCATGACCAGCTCGCCGCTTCGGACGAGAACCCCGACGGCATCGACGCGCAGATCCTGTCGAGCCTGCTCAAGGAGCTCGAATCGAACGTCGTCCGCGGCGCGATCATCGAGGGCAAGCCGCGCATCGACGGACGCGACACCAAGACGGTCCGCCCGATCCTCGGCGAAGTGGGCATCCTGCCCCGCACGCACGGCTCGGCCCTGTTCACCCGCGGCGAGACGCAGGCCATCGTGGTCGCGACCCTCGGCACGGCGGACGACGAGCAGTTCATCGACGCGCTTCAGGGAACCTATAAGGAGAACTTCCTCCTTCACTACAACTTCCCGCCCTATTCGGTCGGCGAGACCGGCCGCATGGGCAGCCCGGGCCGCCGCGAGATCGGCCACGGCAAGCTCGCATGGCGCGCGGTGAAGGCGGTCCTGCCCGACCAGGACGAGTTCCCTTACGTCATCCGCCTCGTCTCGGAGATCACCGAGTCCAACGGCTCGTCCTCCATGGCGACGGTCTGCGGCTCCTCGCTCGCGATGATGGATGCGGGCGTGCCGATCAAGCGCGCCGTGGCCGGCATCGCCATGGGCCTGATCCTCGAAGGCGATCGGCATGCGGTCCTGTCCGACATCCTCGGTGACGAGGACCACTTGGGCGACATGGACTTCAAGGTGGCCGGCACGTCCGAAGGCGTCACCAGCCTCCAGATGGACATCAAGGTCGCAGGGATCACCGAGGACATCATGAAGACCGCCCTCGCCCAGGCGAAGGACGGCCGGATGCACATCCTCGGCGAAATGAACAAGGCCCTCGGCGAGAGCCGCGAGGAACTCGGCGAATTCGCGCCGCGCATCGAGACGCTGACCATCCCGAAAGAGAAGATCCGCGACGTCATCGGCGCCGGCGGCAAGGTGATCCGCGAGATCGTCGAGCAGACGGGCGCCAAGATCAATGTCGACGACGAGGGCGTGATCAAGGTCGCCTCCTCCGACCAGAAGGACATCGACGCGGCCGTCAAGTGGATCAAGTCGATCACGGACGAACCGGAGATCGGCGAAATCTACAAGGGCAAGGTCGTCAAGACGATGGACTTCGGCGCCTTCGTCAACTTCTTCGGCCCGCGTGACGGCCTGGTGCATATCAGCCAGCTCGACGAAGGCCGCCCGGAGAAGACCACCGATGTCGTCAAGGAAGGCGACGAGGTCTGGGTCAAGCTTCTCGGCTTCGACGATCGCGGCAAGGTCAAGCTGTCGATGAAGGTCGTTGACCAGGAGACCGGCAAGGAAAAAGAGAAGAAGGACTGAGCGGTCCTCTTCCCGAATGTCCGGAGGGCGCCCCGCGGGGCGCCCTTTCTCGTTCAGCCCGCCTCGCGCCCGGCCCGTTCCGACAGCCTCGGCGCGGACCTGCGGCTGAACTCGCAGAGCTCGTCGATGAAGACCCGCGTCTTCGAAGCGAGGAACTCGCGGCTCGGATAGACCGCATGGATGGCCCGGTCCTCGCCCAGCACGTAATCCTCGAGAAGCGGCACCAGCGTGCCGTTCTCGATTTCCGGCCGCACGACGTAATGGGCGAGGCGCGTGATCCCGAGCCCCGCCAGCGCCGCCTCCCGCACGGCGAGGCCGATGCCGGAAAACCGCGCCTTCACGTGCAGCGTTTCGGTCTGGCCGTCCTTCGCGAAGCTCCAGCGGTCGCTGGTCCGCCCGCGCGCATGGACCGTCAGGCAGGCATGGCGGGCGAGATCGGAGGGACGCTCCGGCTGCCCGCAGCGGGCGAGATAATCCGGCGAAGCGCAGAGCACGTAAGGGTCGTCCACGATCTTGCGCGAGACGAATCCAGCATTGGTCGGACGCTCGAAGCGGATGGCGAGATCGACGCCCTCTCCCAGCATGTCGATCGCGCCGTCGCCATGGGTCAGCGTGACCGACAGCCCCTCATGACGGTCGAGGAATTCGCGCAGGAAGGGCACGAGAACGAGGATGGTGAACGCATCGGTAGCGGCGACCTTGAGGCTGCCCTTGAGCTGCCCGCTATGGTCCCGGACGATCGTCTCGGCCTCCTCGACCTCTTCGAGAATGCGCAGCGCCCGCTCGTAGAGCAGCGTTCCCGGCTCGGTGAGGGTCTGAGAGCGCGTGGTCCGGTTGAGGAGGCGGACGCCCAGGCGCTCCTCGAGACGCGCCAGAGTCCGGCTCACGCCGGAGGGAGTAATGGCGAGGGCGCGGGCGGCGCCCGCGAAGCTGCCCGTCCGGACGACTTCGGCGAAGACCTTGATTTCCCCGAGACTGTCCATCCCTGTCCCCGAGCTGCCCTGTCCCCGTGGGCTCGCGCATGAATGTGACGGTTTTCCCGCTCCATTCATGACGCGAGGTCACGAGTGTCTTGCCCTACCACGCGTTGAGCGGCGCCGGGAAGCGTTTATGTTGCAGTGCGAAAGGCAATGGTCTCTCGCGCTCGCCGGGCTCTCCCGGCCGGGGCGGGACCGGCGCCGCCGCGGCCGAACCGATCGGCCGCGTCCGTCCGACAAGAAAAGGAGATGCCATCATGCATGCCTTCCCGCACACCGCCGCCCCCGCGCTGTCCGCAACGCCCGCTGCCGGAACCGAGCGCTGGCTTCTCTCGACGCTCATGACGGCGACCGTCCTTCTGGTCACCGCAGCGCTGGTCAGCTTCGGCTTCCTCATCGACCCGCGCCTGGGCACGCTCGCCCTCATCGCGGCGGCGACGATCACCCTGCTCGGCTTCGTGAGCCTGCACCTCGCCATCGGTCTCGGCGCGGCCCTGCGCAGCGTTCCCGAAGAGCGGCGCGCGAATTTCTGAAGCGCGAGAGCGCTATTCGACGATCCAGTCGATCGGCTTGTAGACATAGCCGTTCGACGCGCCCGCCGAGCAGGCGGTCAGGCCGATCACGAGATCGATCTCGGCGCGCAGGGTCAGCGCGTCTCCGGCCTTGGACACCGGCGGCTCGACGCTGAGAGAGCCGTCGGGCCGCACCGGCACGTTCATGAAGACATTGAACGCGGTCGGCACCTGATCCCGCGTGACACCGTAAGGCTCCAGCGCCTCGGCCAGATTGCCGAGACAGCCCCTATGCGGCGGCTCCTCCGGGTAGAGGAGCCCCCACATCTCCTTGGAACAGGGTGTCAGCAGGAAGTCGTGCACGCCCACATCGTCCCGCGTGATCGTGAGCATCTTGCGGGACCGGTTCGACCACAACACCGTTCCCTCGCCCGCGACCTTGATGCTTTCGCCGTAATCGAAGGTCCGTCCGTTGGACAGGAACTCGGCGACGTCGTCCCGCGCGAAGGCGACGAGGTCCGAGACCTGCCCGCCTTCGGGATCGATCACGGTCAGATGCTGCCCGGCGGAAAGCGTGAATGCGGTGCCGCTGCGCGGCGGGATGCGGTTGGTCATCCTTGCTCGCTAGCCGGGGAGAAGGGGCATTCCCAGTCCTCGTCGACCTTGCGGCCCGAATACTGCCGCGCGGCGGGCGCCTCGCCGTGGCGGGCGATCATCGGGTTCGGCTCGCCCTGAAGCGCCTCGTCCCGCGCCATGATCGTGTCGTGCAGCTTCTGATAGCGCCCTTCCTCGCGCAGCCTCTCGAACTGGTCGTGCAGGTTGAAGATGAGGGTGGGATAGGAGAACCGCCGCGCCATCCGGCTCGCCCCGTCATGCAGGCCGACGACGAAGAAGGCCTCCTCGCGCAGCGAGAACGAGAAATGCGGGCTGTCCGGATCGGGATCGACCCGCTCGTCCCAGTCATGCTCGCCCCGGTCGAGCCGGTGCAGGGCCCGGAGACGCTCCCACAGAAGCGCTTCGAACGCCCGCTCGCTCAACCCCCGCGGCCCGCGCCAGCTGACCGCGAAGCTCGTGAACAGGGCCGGATTCTGGCGGTAGTTGTCGACGAAGCCGTAAAAGGCGCGCAGCAGGCGCCTGTCCTCCCCCTCCGAGGCCATGTCCTCGAGCACGAGATGGGTCAGCTGCTCCTTGCCGAGAGCCGACTTGGCGCCGACGCAGGGGAAGTCCCGGCCACCGATGAAATCCCGGAAGGCGGTCACGGGTTTGGGAGCGGGCGGGGTCTTGCTCATCGAAGGGGCCTGTCGCAGCGGACTCCGTCAACAGATCGCTCGAAAGGAAGTTCCTTCTTGTTTTCGGGAAGGAATTCGGCCCCGGATGGCGCTGCTTCACGCACTCCCCATGCTTCGCTACAAGGGCGCGACCGAATGGAAGGCGCATCACGATGACGAAACGACTGCTCCTGGCCGCCCTTCTTGGCAGCGGCGCGATCATGGCTCTTCCCGCCTGCAGCACCGAACAGGCGGAATCGGCCGAGCAGGGCCGGACGGCGGTCCGGGAGGCCGCCGCGAGCGACACCGCCTACGCCTCCCAGAACGCGGCGCTGATGGCGCTCGCCGAGCGGCATGCGCGCACCGTTCTTGAGCGGGCGCCGGAGGCTGCGACCTCGCTCGGCGTCAGCACCGATATCGGCGGCGAGGGCTATGGCGCGCGCCTGCGCGACTACTCGCCGCTCGCCCGGGACGAGGCGCTGGAGCTGAACGACCAGTTCCTGCGCGACCTTCAGGGGATCGACCGCGAAGCGCTGTCGGGCACGGCGCTCGTCACCTATGACGTGCTTCTGAACGCCTATGAAACGGCTGCGGCGCGCAACCAGTACGATTTCGGCGGCGGCGCCGTCCTGGGCTCGAACCCGCCCTATATCGTCACGCAGCTTTCGGGCCCCCATATCGAGCTGCCGCGCCTGCTCCTCACCGAACAGCCGCTGACCACGCCGCAGGAAGCGCGGGATTATATCGCCCGCCTGCGCGAGATCGGGCGGGCGCTGGCGGAGACCCGCGACAGCCTGCTGCTGGATGCGGAACGCGGCGTGGTCCCGCCGGTCTTCGCGCTGACGGGCGCTGCCGGCTCGATCGAGACGCTGACGGAGGCGCCCGCAGGCGAGCATCCGCTCGTGACCCATTTCCGAAGCGGCCTGTCCGGCATCGGCGATCTGAGCGCGGAAGAGCGCGGCCGGCTGGCGCAGGATGCGGAAGCCGCGGTCGAGCGCGTCGTCTATCCCGCCTATGCGGACCTGCGCGAGGCGCTTTTGTCCCTGCGCGATGCGGCCGGGCAGGATGCGGGCGTGTGGCGCCTCGACGGGGGCGCGGCCTTCTACCAGCACGCCCTCGACAGCTATGGCGCCTCGGGCATGACGGCCGCCGAAGTGCATGAGCTCGGCCTGTCCGAAGTCGAGCGGATCTCGGCGGAGATGAACGCCATCTTCGAGGAGATGGGGATCACCGGAGGCACCGCGGGAGAGCGCTTCCAGCAGCTCGCCGAAGACCCGAGATGATCTATCCCAATACGGACGAGGCGAAGGAAGAGCTGCTCGCCTCCCTGCGCGGCCAGGTCGATCAGATCAACGCCCTCGCCCCGGACTGGTTCGGCACCCTGCCCCCGCAGGCGGTCGAGGTGCGGCGCATCCCGGTCTACGAGCAGGATTCGGCGCCGGGCGGCTATTACACGAGCCCGAGCCTCGACGGCACGCGGCCGGGGATCTACTGGATCAACCTCAAGGACACGTCGGACTGGCCGCGCTACACGCTCAAGACGCTGACCTATCACGAGGCGGTGCCGGGCCATCACTTCCAGATCGCCCTGCAACAGGACGTGGAGGACATGCCGCTCCTTCGGAACATGATGTTCTATTCCGAATATGGCGAGGGCTGGGCGCTCTATGCCGAGAAGGTCGCCGACGAGATGGGCATGTATGAGGGCGATCCGCTCGGCCAGCTCGGCCGGTTGCAGTCCGAGCTGTTCCGCGCCGGGCGCCTGGTCGTCGATACCGGCCTGCACGACAAGCGCTGGACCCGCGAGGAGGCCATTGACTGGATGGTCAAGCATACCGGCGAGACGCGCGCCGCCGTCACCCGCGAGGTCGAGCGCTATTCGGTCTGGCCGGGACAGGCGACGAGCTACAAGCTCGGCCAGCTGAAGATCCTGGAGCTGCGGGCGCGCGCCGAAGAGGCGCTGGGCGATGACTTCGACATCCGCGCCTTCCACGACGCGGTGCTGCTCGACGGCTCGATGCCCCTGCCCGTTCTGGAAGCGCGCATCGACGAGTGGATCGAGGAGCGGCGGGCGGGCTGAACCGTCAGCCGCGCTTCCGCGGCCGCGCGGGGATGCGGGCCGCGGCCAGAATCAGCCAGGCGCCGAGCATGGGCGCCGCCACGCGCCACAGGGTCCAGAGGCTCGTCTCGACGGAGGCGAAGACGAGGGTGGCGCCGAACAATGCGGCCACGGCGGCCGTCCGTCCCCGGTCGTCCGCCTCGTCGGCGAGGCTGCGCGCGCCGAGGCCGAGGGCGCAGAGGGTCAGAGCGACGCCGATGAGGCCCAGATCGTACCAGATCTGAAGGAAGAGGTTGTGCGGATGGGTCGGCACGAGATCGAGCCGCACATCGACCCCTGCCAGCACCATCCGCCCGGCCTGTTCGCCCAAGACCCGGCTCGCCTCGACGCCGTGGCCGAAGAGAAGGGTGAGCGGGCTGTCGGTGACGGCGGGCCAGATCGTCTTCCAGATGATGAGGCGCTGGCGCCAGGAGGCGGGACCGGCGGTCCAACTCGCCATCTCGTCGGCCGGCGGCAGGAGCACCGAGAGGATCGGCATCGCCGCGAAGCCAGCGAAGGCGGCCAGGGTCAGGAGGCGCAGGGTCCGCCGCGGCGCGGCATAGGCGAGGCCTGCGCAAAGAAGGCCTGCGAGCGCTGCGAGGAGATTGGCGGCGATCCCGAAGCGGCTCGACGCGAAAAGGAGAAGGACGCCGAGGCCGAGCGCGAGGAGGCGGTGCCCTTGGCGCACCAGCGCGAGAAGGATGCCGGGGGCGAGGCTGACCGCGATGCCGATTCCGCGCGCGGTCGACACATCGTCCTTGTCCGGGCGGTTGTCCGGCGGAACGAGGTCTCGCAGCACTCCGCCCGTCGCCGCTTCGAGCCCGAGGAGGAGGAGTGACAAGGCGCCCGCAGCGACGAAGACGCGCGTGGAAACCGCGTCCTCCGAGCGGGCCAGGCCCACGCCCGTCAGCGCCAGAAGCAGGAGGTAGAGGGGCCAGGAGGCCGCATCGCCATAGGGCGACCACAGCGCGCTCGCCGCGGCGTAGCCGGTGAGGAGAAGAGCGATCAGCCCCCAGATCGGCGGGCGGTAGCCCCTGAGCGCGAAGAGGCCCGCAAGCCCGGCCAGCAGCGCGATCATGGTGACGCTGCGATGGGAGAAGACCAGCACCACCGGCAGCAGGATCGCCGCAAGAAGACGGATCGCCATCCCAGCTCGTCTCGTGAAACTCATGATCGCTCCCGCGGCGCTCGGGCCACAGAACAGCGCGCGACTTTAGGCTGCGTTAACGCACTGCCTCGCTCACGGCCCCGGCGCAGGCCGCCGCATCGCCGAGCACCCTGACCTGCCCGAGCGGCGCGAGGGCGGGACGCTCTTCGATCAGGGCCGCGGTCACGCCATTGGTCCAGCCGAAGCCGTCCTGCGTCGGATATTCGCCGCCCCCGCCGGGCCGGGGCCGCATGACGTCGTATTTCTCGACGAGCTTGCCGGTCTCGCAGAACGCCAGGGCGACCGTCCGCACCCAGCGGGCCGCGACCTCTTCGGCGAGCGCGTCCTCGCCATAGCGGGACAGCCCTTCCGCCGCGATCCATTGCAGGGGCGCCCAGCCATTGGGCGCATCCCACTGTTCCTCGGTGCAGCGGGGCGTGGCGAGCATTCCGCCCGGCGCGAGCAGAAGCCGCATCGCCGCATCGGCGGTACTGTCGGCCTGCTCCTGCGTCGCGGCGCCGAAGAAGAGCGGGTAGAGCATGGCGGCGCTCGGCCGGCCGGTGGGGCCGCCCGCATCGAGATCGTAATCGGCGAAATGGCCGCTCGCCCCGTCCCACAGATGCGCGCTCATGGCCTCCCGGCGCGCGGCGGCCGCCGCTTCGAAGCGGGCCGCGCAACCGGGCCGCCCCGCCCGCTCGCAGCCCCCCGCGATGGCCTCTTCGAGGCCGAAGAGAAGCGCGTTGAGATCGATCGGCAGGATGCGCGTCGTCCGGGTGCTGGCAAGATCGCTCCCCTCTCCGAACCAGCGCGAGGAGAAGTCCCAGCCGCTCTCCGCCGCGGCGCGCAGGTCGCGATAGACGTCCGCCGAGGGCCGGGCCGTCCTGGCGGCGGTGCGGACATCGTAGGGATAGCTCTCGTCGCGCGGCACGTCGCGAGCATCCCAATAGCGGTTGAGGACCGCTCCGTCCGCCAGCCGCACGGCGCGGGCCGATGCGTTCCCTGGCGCGAGGCCCTCCGCGCCCTCCATCCAGAAATCGTATTCCGCCATCAGCGTGTCGAGATGCGCGGCCCATGCGCTGGCGGGATCGTCTTCGTCCAGAAGGGCGATCATCGCGAAGAGGAAGGGCGGCTGGGAGCGGCTGAGATAATAGGTGCGGTTGCCGTTCGGCACGAAACCATAGGCGTCGATCTCGCTCGCGAAGTTCTCGACCATGTCCGCCCGAAGCGCTTCCGCCTCGCCGCTCAGGCCGAGCATGGTGAAATAGGCGTCCCAGTAATAGACCTCCCGGAACCGCCCGCCCGGCACGATATAGGGCTCGGGCAGCGGCAGGAGCGAGCCGTCCTCGGCCACTAGGCCCGTCGCCTCCCGCGTCAGCACCGGCCAGAGGAGGTCGATATGCTCTTCGAGCGTGCGGTCCTCGGGTAGGTCGAGGGGATCGGCCGCGACCTCGCCCGGCAGTTCGAAATTCGCCTCGACGAAGCCGCGCAGCCGGGTCCTGTCGCGCGGCGCGCCGATCGCCTCCCACTCCGCCAGGATCGCCTCCGGCTCGGCCAAAGGCCGCGCATCGGCCCAGTCCTTGGGTTCGTAGAGGCCGGACAGCGCCACGGCCTGGAACAGGCCCGGAAAGGCGAGCGAAGGCGGGGCAAGAGGTGATGCAGCCGCCGGTGCGGGCAGCGCCTCGGCATCGACCGGCTGCTGTGAGGGAGTGGCGCAGGCCGAAAGGAGGAGCCCGCTCGACAGAACGCTTCCGATCAGATTTCGAAATCTCTTCCGCTGCGTCGTCATCCTGCCCATCCTCTTTATCCGCCGACTCCGAACCATGCCGCCTACCCCGTGAGCGGCAAAGCCGCGAACACGCGCTCAAGTAGCCGAAGGCGGTAGCGCCAGAAACATGTCCGAGGCTTTAGGATGGCGTTAACCCTTCGCCCGCTCAGTCGGCTAGCCTCGGCGCCTCGGAGACTTCGATGAGCAGCACTGACATGGCGGCGCCTGCCGCTCGACGGACCGGATTCACGCTCGGCAAGCGCGCGGCCATGGCGGTCCTGGGCTTTGCTTCGGGCCTGCCCTATGCGGTCTTCACCGGCACGATCATCGCTTGGTTCACCGCCTATGAGGTGGATGCGAAGTCGATCGGCGTCTTCTCGATGTCGAGCCTGCCTTACGTCTTCAAGTTCCTCTGGTCGCCGCTCCTCGGGGCCTACAGCCCGCCGGGGCTCGGCCGCATCCGGGGGATGAGCCGCCTGCGCTCCTGGATCCTCCTGAGCCTCGGCCTGATCACGCCGGTCCTGTTCCTGCTGCCCAATCTCGACCCGACGAACAGCCTCGGCCTCGTCGCCTTCCTGTCGCTGATCGCGATCTTCGCCTCGGCGACGCAGGATATCGCCATCGGCGGCTGGCGCATCCGGATCGCCGAAGACGAGGACGAGTTGAACGGCCTCGTCGCCATCGAGCAGTTCTCCTATCGCACGGCGGCCTTTTTCGGGGCGGCCGTGGCCTTCGTCATCGCCCAGAACGCGAGCTGGGATGCGGCATGGTGGGCGATCGCGGGCCTCGTGGGCGTGTGCTTCGCCGCCGTCTTCTTCGTGCCCGACCCTGCGGTCGATGCCGAAGAGGCGGCGCAGGACCAGCCCATCGTGCTCGGCGGCTCGCTGAGCCCGGCGCAGCGGCGGCGCTTCCTTCTGCCGGTGCTCGGCGCATGGGGCCTCAGCCTCGCCGTTGTGCTCGGCTTCATGGGATACATCCTCGCGCTCGACCCGTCGGCGAGCACGCGGAACTTCACGCTCTATGCGGGGCCCGTCATCGTCGCGGCCTGCCTTCTCGCGCCCATCCTCGCCGCCATCGGCGTGATGCGGAAGACGGGCGAGCGGCTGCACGACCATGCGATGAGCACCGGGCCGCTCGACACGCTCTACCGCAACCTGCTCGAGCCCTTCATCGACCTCGTCAGCCGCTTCCGCTTCGCGCTGATCCCCATCGTCTTCCTCGTCCTTTTCTACCGCTATGCGGACGGGGTCTGGGGCGCCTTCGCCTATCCCTTCTATCTCGGCGCGCCCGAGGTGAATGGCGGCCTCGGCCATTCGCTGATCGAGGTGGCAGCCGCCTCCAAGACCTTCGGCGTGTTGATGACCATTGCCGGGGTCGGCGTGGGCGGCGCGATGCTGAAGCTGCTCGGCCAGATGCCCGCGCTCGTCGTCGGCGCCGTGCTCGCCGCGGCGACGAACCTCCTCTATGCCGACCTCGCGCTCGATGCGGCTTATACGGATGCCTTCATCGCGGCGCTGCGGCTCGACACGATCTTCCCGGCGCTCAACTGGGTAGTGAACCTGCTGGCGGTGGACGACGTGCAGATCGGCGACCGCCTCGGGCGCCTGATGCTGGTCATCGCGGCGGAGAACCTGGCCGTCGGCATCGCGAGCGTCGTCTATGTCGCCTATCTCTCCGGCCTCGTGAACAAGCACTACGCCGCCGTGCAATACGCGATCCTCGCCTCGCTGAGCCTGCTCGTCGCGGTGCTCGGGCGCGGCCTGCTCGGCGAGCTGATCGACGAGCGCGGCTTTGCCTATGTCTTCATCCTGACCGCGCTTCTGGGCCTTCTGGGCGTCGCGGCCAGCGTGATCGAGTGGATCCGCCGGGCGCGCAGCGCCGCCCTCAAGCGCCCGTGACGACCTCGCGGGCGGTGCAATCCTCGAAGGCGGGCGCCTCGACGCCCTGCACGGCATGGCCCGTCGTCAGGCTCGCCACATTGCCGCCGGCCGGCATCACCACCGCATAGGCGCGGCAGCTATCGGTGACGTCATAGCGGCGGAACTCGTTCGCCCCTTCGCGCCGCACGAGGTCCGGCTCGCCCAGAAGCGCTTCGAGCGCATCCACCGGACGGCCGATGAAGGTGTCGGGCGAAGGCCCCGGCACCCGCACGGGCCGGACGGGCGCGGCCATGACCGGCGCTGCGGGCGCGGCGCTGCGCGTGGTGACCGGCGCGAGGGGTTCGGGCGCCGTCGTCGTGGAACAGGCGGCAAGCGCCGTTGCGGCGAGGGCGGGAACGGCTATGACGCGAAAGAAGGACAAGAACGGGGCTCCTCCAGATGACCACCGAAATAGACGTGATCGCCGTCGGCAACGCAATCGTGGATGTGCTCGGGCACACCGATGACGCCTTTCTGGCGAAGCACGACGTGCCCAAGGGCGGCATGGTGCTGATCGACACGGCCAAGGCCGAAGAGATCACCGGCGCTCTCGCCGCGACCGCCGAAGTCGCGGGCGGCTCTGCGGGCAATTCGGTCGCCTGCCTCGCAAGCCTCGGCGGGAGAGCTCGCTTCGTCGGCAAGGTCGGCGACGATGCGCTGGGCGAGGTCTACCGGACCTCGATGCGCGAGATCGGCGTCGCCTTCGACACGGGCGTCCATGACAGCATCCCGACCGGCCGCTGCCTGATCTCGGTCACCCCCGATGCCGAGCGCTCCATGGCGACCTTCCTCGGCGCCGCCGGGCATGTCGCGCCGGGCGACGTGGCGGAGGACGAGATCAAGAGCGCGGCGGTGACCTATCTCGAAGGCTATCTCTTCGAGAGCTACGATCCGCGCGACGCCTTCGCCAAGGCGTCCAAGGCCGCCCGCGAGGCGGGCGGCAAGGTCGCCCTGACCCTGTGCGACAAGGGCGTGGTCGAGCGGCAATATGACGGGCTGATGGCCTTCCTGAAGGAAGGCGTCGACCTCCTCTTCGCGAATGAGGACGAGGCGATGGCGCTGACGAAGACGGACACTGTCGATGCGGCGGTCGAAGCGCTGCGCGGCCTCGTGCCCTTCGCCGCCGTCACGCGCTCCGAGCATGGCTCCATCGTCTTCGGCCCGGACGCCGAGCCCGAGGCGGTTCCGGCGGTCATGCCCGAGCAGCTGGTGGATACCACCGGCGCGGGCGACGCCTATGCGGGCGGCTTCCTCTACGGCTTCACGCGCGACTGGCCGCTGGCCAAATGCGCCCAGCTCGGCTCGCTCGCCGCGTCCGAGGTGATCAGCCATATGGGCCCGCGCCCCGAGAAGAGCCTCAAGGCGCTCGGCAAGGAAGCGGGCCTCCTCTAACGGCTCGCCTTTTCCTCATGGCCGGACTGCCCCGTCCGGCCTTCGAGCTCTCTCGCCACCTGGTCCCAGCCGACATCGTTGGCGGCGAGGAGCACGGCGAGGTGGTAGAGGAGGTCGGCCGCTTCGGCGGTCAGCTCTTCTTCGTCCTGAAGAGCGCCTGCGAGCGCGGCTTCGACCGCCTCCTCGCCGAGCTTCTTGGCGCAGCGAGCGGGGCCGGCGCTGAGCAGGCTTGCCGTGTAGGAGGTCTCGGGGTCCGCGCCCTTGCGCGCCTCGACCGTCGCCATCAGGGCGTCGAGCGCCTGTCCGATCGTGCTCATGTCAGCCTCACCGGGATGCCCCTTTGCGCCATGTGCCGCTTGGCTTCGTCCAGCGTATGGTCGCCGAAATGGAAGATGCTGGCCGCGAGCACCGCGCTCGCCCCGCCTTGGAGCACGCCTTCGGCGAGGTGATCGAGCGTGCCGACGCCGCCGGACGCGATGACGGGGACCGAGACGGCATCCACCACGGCGCGGGTCAGCGCGAGGTCGTATCCCGAGCGCACGCCGTCGCGGTCCATCGAAGTGAGCAGGATCTCCCCAGCCCCCCTGTCCGCCGCCTCGCGCGCGAACTCCACCGCGTCGATGCCGGTCGGGGTGCGGCCGCCATGGGTGAAGATCTCCCAGCGGCCCTCCTCCACCCGCTTCGCATCGATCGCGACGACGACGCATTGATTGCCCGCATCGCGCGCGGCAGCGGTGATGAGGGCGGGATCGCGCACGGCGGCCGAATTGATCGCGACCTTGTCCGCCCCTGCGGCAAGCAGCGCGTGCAGCCCCTCGACAGAGCGCACGCCGCCGCCGACCGTCAGGGGGCAGAAGGCCCGCTCCGCCGTGCGGGTGACCATGTCGAGAAGCGTGTCCCGCCCCTCATGGCTGGCCGTGATGTCGAGGAAGCAGATCTCGTCCGCGCCCGCATCGGAATAGGCGGCGGCGGCCTCCACCGGATCGCCCGCATCGCGCAGGTCCACGAAATTGACGCCCTTGACCACGCGGCCATTGGCGACGTCGAGGCAGGGGATGATGCGGGCCTTGAGCGTCATGCCGCCGCCACCGCCTGCGCTTCCGCCGGGTGAATCGTTCCTTCGTACAAGGATCGCCCGAGGATCGTGCCCGCCACGCCGTCTTCCTCGTGCAGCTTCAGCGCCTTGATGTCGTCTACGTCGCGCACGCCGCCCGAGGCTATGACGGGAATGCTCAGCCTGCGCGCGAGCGCGGCCGTGGCCTCGACGTTGACGCCGGTAAGCGCGCCGTCGCGGCCTATATCGGTGAAGATGATCGCGGCGACGCCTGCGTCTTCGAAACGAAGCGCCAGGTCCTCGGCGGTCAGCTCTGAGGCCTCGCCCCAACCCTCGGTCGCGACCATGCCGTCTCGCGCATCGATGCCGACGACGATACGCCCCGGATGCGCCTTGGCCGCGCCCTTGACGAGGGCGGGGTCCTTGACCGCCGCCGTGCCGAGGATGACGCGGGTGAGGCCGAGTTCCAGCCAGTTCTCGATCGTCTCCCGGTCCCTGATGCCGCCGCCGAGCTGCACCTTGGCGTCGGTTTCGTAGAGGATGGCGCGGACCGCTTCCGCGTTCTCGGGCCGCCCCGCGAAGGCGCCGTCGAGGTCCACGACATGCAGCCGGTCGAAGCCCGCATCGCGGAAGCGCCAGGCTTGGGCCGCCGGGCTCTTCGCATAGGTCGTCGACCGCGCCATGTCGCCATGCAGAAGGCGCACGCATTCGCCGCCCTTGAGGTCGATGGCGGGCCAGAGTTCGAAAGTCACGGGCGCCACTCCAGGAAGTTTCGGAGAAGGCTCAGGCCGAAGCCCTGGCTCTTCTCGGGGTGGAACTGCGTGCCCGCGACATTGCCGCGAGCGACCATGGCGGGGAAGCGCTCGCCGTAATCGCATTCGGCCGCGACATCCGACGGGTCAGCGGGGTCGAAGCAGTAGGAATGAACGAAATAGGCGTCGCCTTCTGGCGGAAGGAGCGGATGAGGCGCGCCTGCGGGCGCGACCGTGTTCCAGCCCATATGCGGCGAGGCGAGCGCGCCGGTTTCAAGCGGCCGGACGGTGCCGCCGATGAGGCCGAGGCCCTTGGTGTCGCCATGCTCGAGCCCCCTGTCCGCCAGAAGCTGCATGCCGACGCAGATGCCGAGAAAGGGGCGGCCCGAAGAGACCGCCTCGCGCAGCGCCGCGATCACGCCGTCCGCCGCTTCGAGCCTGCCCATGCAGCTCGCAAAGGCGCCGACGCCCGGCAGGACCAGGCGGTCCGCGGACCGGATCGTTTCGGGATCGGAGGACAGGACGACCTCCTGCCCCCGGCCCGCTTCGCTTGCGGCATGAAGCAGCGCCTTGCGCGCCGAATGCACGTTCCCGGAGCCGTAATCGATGAGACAGACGACTGACATGCGGCGAGGACTAGCGGTTCGCGCCCGCAGAGCAAGCGCGAAGGTGTCTCAGGACCCCAAGGACCCCTTGGTCGAGGCGGCGGCGCCGCCAAGGCGCGGCTCGGGCGTCACCGCCTGCTTGAGCGCGCGGGCGAGCGCCTTGTAGCAGCTCTCGACGATGTGGTGGTTGTTCTCGCCATAGAGGGTCTCGACGTGGAGCGTCAGGCCGGCATTCATCGCGAAGGCGTGGAACCATTCGCGGAAGAGCTCGGTGTCCATGTCGCCGATCTTGTCGCGCGTGAACTGCGCCTTCCAGATCAGATAGGGGCGGCCCGAAATGTCGACGGCGGCGCGGCTGAGCGTCTCGTCCATCGGGATATAGGCCGAGCCGAAACGGGTGATGCCGCCCATGTCCCCCAGCGCGTCCTTGAGCGCGAGGCCCATGACGATGCCCGTATCCTCGGTGGTGTGATGCCCGTCGATGTGAAGGTCGCCCTTGGTCCGCACGTGAAGGTCGAACAGCGCATGCTTGGCGAAGCCTTCGAGCATGTGGTCGAGAAAGCCGATTCCGGTCTCGACATCCGCATGGCCCGTGCCGTCGAGGTCGATCCGGACGGTGATGTCCGTCTCCTTGGTCTTGCGGCTGCGCTCGGCGCTTCTGGCCGGGGTCGCTGTATCGAGGGGCATTGCGGTCTCGTCTCCTTCGCCGCGCCCGGAGGCGCATCCCTCCTATAAAGACACTCCGCGCAAAACGCGAACGCCCCCGCCTTTCGGCGGGGGCGTCCGGTGCAGGGATGGGCGGCAGGCTTTAGAGGTCGGGGTCCTCGTAGCCTTCCTCGTCCTCGAAGAGCTCGCCCTCTTCGGGCTCGACCTCGTCGCCTTCGACTTCGTCGGCATAGAGGTCTTCTTCCTCTTCGATCGGCTCGCCCATGTCGTAATTGGCGTCGCCCTGAGGCTCCATGTATTCGTCTTCGGTCGCCTGCTCGTCCCAGCTGTTCTCTTCCTGGGTGATCGTCTCATCGTCCTGGACCGGCGGAAGCATGTCCGTCTCGGTGTCCTGGGCGAAGGCGGCGCCGGCGAAGGTGAGCGCCAGGGCGGAGGCGGAAGCGGTCAGAAAGCGGGTCATCGAAGTCTCCTTCAGTTCGCTGCGGCGGGGTCTCGCCGCCGTCTCCAAGAAGCTATGGCGCCGCCCGGTAGAGTTAAAGTCACGGAAACGTTAATCCAAAAAATACCTTATTCTGTTCTCTACGCACACACAAAGCACCTCAAATCTTGTCAAAAGGCGGGCAAATTCATGCATCGTTCGGCAGAGTTGCGGCCTCAAGCTGACGCGCTGCCGCGCTCCGCCTCGATCAAGGCCTCGGTCTCTGCCCAGAGACGCGCCTGAACGGTTTCCGCATCTTCGGGAAGATAGGGATCGGAAGGCGTGGCCTTCGTCCAGTAGAGCCCGTTCGTCCGGCCCGCCTCCTCCGACAATGCCGCATGGAGGGACGGCCGCGCGCCCTTTGCGGGCGAAATCTGCAAGGGCCGGGTCGCCTTGAAGACGAGCTGCCAGGGACCGGGGAAATGCTCCGCGCGTCCGAAGTCGGAAGCGACGAAGCCCGGATGCACCGCATGGGCATGCAGCCCTTCCCCGCCATGGCGACGCGCCAGCTCCCGCGCGTGCAGCAGATTGGCAAGCTTGCTTTCCGAATAGGCGTCCCGCGCCCTCGGGCGGGGGTCCGGCAGGAGGTTCTCGGGATCGAAACGGCGCGCGAAGCGGTGCGCGAGGGAAGAGACATTGACCACCCGCGCCTGCCCCTCTTGGCGCGCCGTTTCGAGAAGGCGCGGAAGCAGGCGCCGGGTCAGAAGGAAGGGGCCGATATAGTTCACGCCCATGACGAGCGGCAGGCCGTCCTCGGTCCGCCCCTCGCTCGCCGCGCCGAGCCCGGCATTGTTGATGAGGCCGTCGATCCTGTCGCACCGCTCGGAGAGCTTCTCCGAGGCGGTCTCGATGCTGCCGAAGCTGCCGAGATCGAGTATTACGAAACTCAGCTTGTCGCTGCCGGTATCGCGGCGCAGCTCGTCGAGCGCGGCCTCCCCCTTCTTCGCGCTGCGTACGGTCAATAGGACACGCGCGCCCGCGCGAGCGAGGCCGCGCGCGGTTTCCAGCCCCACGCCGGTATTGGCGCCGGTCACGATGAAGGTCTTGGCAGAATGATCCGTCATGGCGGGAAGCTACGCCGGATGGAGCCGCCGGCAAGCGCCGGAGCTGTTTTCCGCGCCGGGGTTTCGGCCTAGCAGGACGATCCCCACCTGACCCGCACGCAGATCCGGAGCCTCTATGACAACGATACTCGCCGTCCGCCGCAACGGAACCGTCGCCGTGGGCGGCGACGGGCAGGTCTCGATGGGCGACACCGTCTCCAAGGGCGATGCCCGCAAGGTGCGGCGCCTGGCGGACGGAAAGGTCATAGCGGGCTTCGCAGGCGCGACGGCGGACGCCTTCACCCTGCTCGAACGGCTCGAAGCCAAGCTCGAGCAATATTCGGGACAGCTGACCCGCGCCTGCGTCGAGCTTGCCAAGGACTGGCGCACGGACCGCTATCTGCGGCGCCTCGAAGCGCTGATGATCGTCGCCGACAAGGACACCACCCTCATGCTGTCGGGCCTCGGCGACGTCATCGAGCCCGAGGCGCAGGACGGCGGCGGCGTCATCGCCATCGGCTCGGGCGGGAACTACGCGCAGGCCGCGGCCCTCGCCCTCTATCAGAACACGGACCTTCCCGCGGACGAGATCGTGCGCAAGGCGATGAAGATCGCGGGCGACATCTGCGTCTACACGAATGACAGGCTGACCCTGGAGACGATCGAAGCATGAGCGACCTCACCCCCAAGACCATCGTCGCGGAACTCGACCGCTTCATCATCGGGCAGAAGGACGCCAAGCGCGCCGTGGCCGTGGCGCTGCGCAATCGCTGGCGCCGCCGCCAGCTCGACGGGCTCTTGCGCTCGGAGGTGACGCCCAAGAACATCCTGATGATCGGCCCGACGGGCGTCGGCAAGACCGAGATCTCGCGCAGGCTGGCCAAACTCGCCGACGCGCCCTTCGTGAAGGTCGAGGCGACCAAGTTCACCGAGGTCGGCTATGTCGGCCGGGACGTCGATTCCATCGTCCGCGACCTCGTCGAGGTCGCGATCGGCCTCGTGCGCGACCGGCGGCGCGAGGAGGTGAAGGCCAAGGCGCGCGAGGCGGCGGAGAACCGCGTGATCGACGCGCTGGTCGGCGAGACGGCCTCGGAAGCCACGCGCGAGAGCTTCCGCACCCGCCTGCGCGAAGGCACGCTCGACGATGCCGAGGTCGAGATCGAGGTCTCGGATACGGGCTCCATGCCGACTTTCGACATTCCCGGCATGCCGGGCGGCTCGGTCGGGATGATCAACCTGTCCGACATGATGGGCAAGGCGTTCGGCGGACGCACCAAGACCAAGAAGATGACCGTCAAGGAGGCCTATGAGCCGCTGATCGCCGACGAGAGCGACAAGCTGCTCGACGACGAGCAGATCACCGCCGAGGCGCTGGAGGCCGTGCAGAATGACGGGATCGTCTTCCTCGACGAGATCGACAAGGTCGCCAAGTCCTCGGACCGCCAGGGCGCCGATGTCAGCCGCGAGGGCGTGCAGCGCGACCTCCTCCCCCTGATCGAGGGCGCGGTGGTCGCGACCAAGCATGGCCAGGTGAAGACAGACCACATCCTCTTCATCGCCTCGGGCGCCTTCCACACCGCCAAGCCCTCCGACCTCCTCCCTGAGCTTCAGGGCCGCCTGCCGATCCGGGTCGAGCTGTCGGCCCTGACGCGCGAGGATTTCCGCGCCATCCTGACGGATACGGATGCGAGCCTCCTCAAGCAGTACAAGGCGCTGATGGAGACCGAGGGGCTGACGCTGGAATTCACCGAGGACGGCATCGACGCCCTCGCCGACACGGCGGCGCAGGTGAACGCCAATGTCGAGAATATCGGCGCGCGGCGCCTCGCCACCATCCTCGAACGCGTGCTCGAAGAGGTCTCCTTCGAAGCGGCGGACCGCAAGGGCGAGACCGTGACCGTCGACAAGGCCTTCGTCGAGGCGCGCCTCGAAGGGCTGGCGGGCAATGCCGACCTGTCGAAATTCATCCTCTGAGGGATCGGGCCGCCGGCGCGGGAGCGTCGGCGGTCAGGCCACCTCGCTCGGCAGGACGAAGCCGTAAATGCTGATGAAATGGCAGGCGCTGCCCGCCAGCACGAAGAGGTGCCAGACCGTGTGCGTGTAGCAGGGCCGCTTCCAAGCATAGAAGACAGCGCCCACCGAGAAGCACACGCCGCCCGCGATCAGCCAGACGAAGCCCGCCAGCGGCAGGCCGGTGAAGAGCTGGCCGATCACGAAGATGCCGATCCATCCCATCAGGACATAGGCCGCGAGCGACAGCCATTCCCATTGCTGGAGGCTCGACCGGCAATGGGCGACCAGTTTCAGCGCGATGCCGATCGCCGCGACCGCCCAGACCGCGATCAGGATGGCGCGCCCCGTGCCGCCGGGCAGCGTGATCACCGCGAAGGGCGTATAGGACCCCGCGATCTTCAGATAGATCGCCGAATGGTCGAGCGCCCCGAGGAAAGGCTGGAAGGCCGATCCGAACGCCGCGTGATACACGGTCGAGGCGAGATAGAGCAGGATGGCCGACCCGCCATAGATCGACACGGCCGCGATCTCCGCCGCGCCGGCATTGGCATGGGCCTTGAGGACGAGAAAGACGAGCGCGGTGACCGCGAGCGGGATGCCGATGCCGTGGGTCGCGGCGTGCCAGGCCTCTTCTGCCGCCGTATGCGCGCGTTCGGCGGCATTGGCGAAGCGGCTCTTGGTCGATGTCAGGGCCGGTGCGGTCGGTGTCCTCGCTGTGCTCATGGGTTCATCCTATAGGCGCTCGGCCCCTCCCCGCTTTCACGATCCGTTAAGAAGCAGAAGCCATGCCGGACTGTTCCCTTCTCGCAACAGCGTGATCGCCCGGCTATCTCTGGCGGCCCTCCGGGATCCAGCGGTCGACATGGGACCACCAGGCGCTGGTCGTCGCGCGGGTCACGACCGCCCGCTCAAGCGTCTCGGCGAGCGCGTCGTCGTCGCGCACGGCCATGGTGACGAAAAAGGGTTCGGCCCTGGTCGTTGAGACGTCGAGGTTCATTCCCCGCCCCTGCGCGGTGAAGCGCAGAGCCGGCGCGGCGTGCACGAACATGTCGATCTCGCCGTCCGCAACGGCTTCGAGCCCCGCGCCGAGCGTGTCGAAGCGCCGGGGCGCCTTTCCGCTGAGGTCCAGATAGTCGAAGGCCCCGGTGCCCGGAACGGCACCCACGGTCTTCTTGCCGACATAGGCGGCGAGATCGTCCGTGCTCCGCGACCGGATATCCGTCGCCGACACCACCGCCGCCGTCAGCGCGGCGCTGACCGAGAGGCCGATCAGCATCCACAGCATGGCGACCGCCCGGCCGCTCGTCGTCCGGGGCGCCTTGTCGCCATAGCCGATCGTGGTGAGGGTGACGCCCGCCCACCAGAACCCGTCGCCGAGGCCCTTGAGCCAGGACCGGTCGAACTGGTCGTCATTGCGCCGCCGCTCGAGCAGCCAGACGATCGCCCCGACGATCAGGAGGAGGACGGAGAGATAGAGGATGATGCGCAGGAACTGCCAGGAGAAGAGGTTCATCACCGTGTCGACGAACGAGTTCGAGGGCTGCTCGGCGACCCCGAGCGTGGCCGTGTAGAAGGGGAAGACGAGGTCCGCCCGCTCTGCGGCCTCGCTCGTCGCATAGACCGGCAGGGCGACATCCGCCCGCCCGTCGGCGACGGCGTCGATGAGGCCGTCCTCGGACAGCTCCACGAATTCGTAGTCGAAGCCCAGATCCTCGGCGGCGGTGCGCCAGAGATTGACCGCCAGCCCCTGCCAGGTGCCGTCCTCTCCGCGCAGCGAGAAAGGCGGGCGTTCGGCGATGCCGACCCGCAAGGGCGCCGAGGGCGCGTCGAGCCGCGCCTCGAAGGCGGGGCCCTCCTCTCCGGCAGGCTGGGAGCGGCGCGGATCGCCTGTCTGCGCCGAGGCTGCGGACAGGCCGATCCAGAAGAGCAGAAGACAGGCGGACATCGTGCGGAGCATGGCCCGCCAATGCCGCGCCCGGGGCGATGGTTCCGCCCGCAGGCTGCTTGCAGCCCCTTCAATACCCCTGGGCGGGCGCGAAGCTCCTCGGCGCCGGGTCGACCACGGCAATGCCGGAAGGCCGGATTTCGAGGATGGCGAGGCCGCGCTCGACGGTGCCGTCCTCCATCAGGCGGAACAGCCCGTCCGCGCCGAGATAGCCGTTCGGATTGGCAATGGTCTGGGGCGCGAAGCGCTGGCGCGGCGGCAGTTCGGAGAGGCGCGCGGTCAGCAGCGCCGCGTCATAGGCGAGGCTCGCAAGGCGCGGCGGCACCTCGCCGTAAGCCTGCTCGTAGCGCTGCTTGAAGCCCTCGGCGAGCGCGGGGTCGGGGGCCGCGAACCAGCCGCCGCGCAGAGCGGGCTCACGGGTCAGGAGCGGGTTGTTCCAGGAGGAGAGGCCGAGCAGCTTCACCTCGCGGATATCCACGTCGTAATAGGGCAGAAGCGGCGCGAGCGCCCGCAGGAGGCGCCCCTGCTCGGGCAGGAGGACCGCCTGGAAGCCGACATCCGGGCCATTGGGCAGGCCGACGATTCCCTCTTCGGCCGGAGGCACGTCATAGCGCTCTTCGAAATAGGGCGCGTCATAGGCCTCGTCGC
The DNA here is from genome assembly GCF_000733125.1 of Parvularcula oceani. Taxonomy (GTDB): domain Bacteria; phylum Pseudomonadota; class Alphaproteobacteria; order Caulobacterales; family Parvularculaceae; genus Parvularcula; species Parvularcula oceani. The sequence continues at coordinate 238,526 of NZ_JPHU01000003.1, forward strand.
CATAGTCGCGGCGCTCGGCCTCGGGATCGCGGCCCGGATCGCTGTAATCGGGCTCGTCCGGATAGCTCGGCACGAATTCCTCGGCGGCATATTCGGCGAGGCGGCGCGCGGGCTCCATCATCGCGTCCGCCGAGCGCTCATAGCGCTCGGTGTGAACGAGCTCGCCGCCGCGCTCATAGACCTCGCTTGAGAAGGCGCGGGCCACCCGGTCGCCGAACTCGGTATAGGGCGCCATCATGCCGAAGCGGGCATAGCCCTGCGAAACCGCGTAATCCGTGACGCGGCTGACCTCGTCCTCGGGCGGGAAGCTGAGGAGGTAGATGCCGTCCCCGGCCACGGTCGAATCCGAGGAAAAGGCGATCACCGGCACGTCCGAGGCCCGCGCGAGCGGCGCGATGGCCTCGACCGAATCGGCGAAGAGCGGGCCGAGAATGATCTCGGCGCCTTCCTGGATCGCCTCGCGCGCCATCGCATAGGCGCCGTCGACGGTGCCGCCGGTATCCTTGGGGATCAGCAGGTATTGCTCGTTGTCGCTCTCGAAAGCGACCATCTGCGCCGCCTTCAGCATGGCGGCGGTGACGGTCTCCACATTGTCCGAGGTCGAGGTGAAGGGCAGCAGGAGCGCCACCCGCACGACCTCGTCGCGCTGCTGCGTCGGCACCGTCGCGAAGGCATCCGGATCGCGTTCGGGCGGCGTTGCGGGGCGGGCCGTGACCTCCGGCCGGGGCGTGGGAAGCCGCTCGGGCGCCCGCGGCGTCTCGCAGGCGCCGAGCGCCAGGAGGCCGAGCGCAAGCGCCGTCAGGCGGAAACCGCCGCGCCGTGATGTCATGGGTATCCCTCGCGAAATGCTTTTGAACGCAACCATAGGGCAGGCTCCCCGCAGCGACAATCGCGCGGAAGGCGGCAAGCCCTTGTCTGTTGACGGCGTTTGCGCAGGCGAGCAGAGCTGGTGCGTGGAAGACACACCTCTGCAACCCGGCCTCTATGTCGCCGCGACCCCGATCGGCAATCTCGGCGATGCCAGCGCGCGCCTGCTGCGCGTGCTGCGCGGCGCGGACGCCGTTCTCTGCGAGGACAGCCGGGTGACCGGCAAGCTCCTCTCCGCCTTCGGGATCGAGGCGCGGCTCCAGCCTTATCACGACCACAATGGCGCGAGCGTCCGGCCGGGCATTCTCGACCGCCTCGAAGCGGGCGCAGCGCTGGCGCTCGTCTCGGATGCGGGCACGCCGCTGATTTCCGATCCCGGCTACAAGCTGGTGCGCGAGGCGCGGGCGCGCGGCATCCGCATCCATGCGGTGCCGGGCCCCTCCGCGCCCCTGACCGCGCTCAGCGTCTCGGGCGCGCCGACCGACCGGTTCAGCTTTCATGGCTTCCTGCCCGCCAAGACGGCGGCGCGGAAGAGCGCGCTCTCCGCGCTGGCGGACCGGCAGGAAACGCTTCTCTTCTTCGAGACCGCCCCGCGCCTCGCAAGCGCGCTCGCCGATATCGCCGAGAGCCTCGGAAGCCGCACCGTCGCCGTCGCCCGTGAGCTGACCAAGCGATATGAGGAGGTCGTCGAGGGCGATGCGGCGGATCTCGCCGCCCGCTTCGCCGAGAGCCCGACCAAGGGCGAGATCGTCCTGATCATCCATCCCCCCGCCCCGGATGCCGCGCCGAGCGAGGCGGATATCGACGCCCTTCTGCGCGAGGCGCTGGCCGGACACAGGGTCAAGGATGCCGCATCGATGGTCGCCAAGCGCACGGGGCTGCCAAAGCGCGACCTCTATGCCCGCGCGCTCGCCCTGAAGCCTTGAGGGCGAAGGCGAGCCGCGTCGCGGCCGAGCGCGCCGGCCGGAGGGCCGAGACGCTTGCCGCCCTCCTCCTGCGCCTCAAGGGCTACCGCATCCTCGAGCGCCGCTTCCGCTGCCATGCGGGCGAGATCGACCTGATCGCCCGGCGCGGACGCCTCGTCGCCTTTGTCGAGGTGAAGGCGCGCGCCGATCACGCGGCCGCCCTCCTGTCCGTCACGCCGAGGGCGCGCCGCCGGATCGAGGCCGCGGCGACCGCATGGCAGGCGCAGAGGCTGCGGACGCTCGATGCGCCTGTCCGTTTCGACATCGTGACCGTCGCCGGCGCCCTGCCCCGCCATCACGCCGATGCCTGGCGGTCCTGAGCGCGACCGGCAGGATGATTACGAATTTTCGCGCTTCCTTAACCCGCCGGTAGGGATAATGGGAGGACGCGCAATTCCCCCGGCGCTCCTGCGCGCGCCGCTGTCCCGACCGGAGACGCATATGCAGAACCGCACTCTTCCCGTTCGCACCCTGCTCTGCGGCCTCGCCGCGCTCGGCATGACCACAGGCTGCGTGCAGAACCGCACGCTCGGCGCGGGCATCGACGATGTCGGCGCCGATCTCAGCATGAAGCGCCGGCTCTTCGCCAATCGCGACATCGACACCTCGGATGTGGACGTCTCCGTCTTCGAGGGGCGCCTGCTCCTCGCGGGCACCGTCCCGGACCAGGCCACCCATCAGGCGCTTCTCGCCGAGGCGCGGCGCGTCGGCGGGGTCGGCGAGGTGATCGACGAAGTCCGCGTCGCCGAACAGACCTCGATGCGGCAGGGCGCGGCGGACGCGCTGATCGACCAGCGGCTCGGCGCCGCGCTCCTCACCGATAGCGGCATCTACCGGAACAACTATCAGATCGTCGTCAGCCAGGGCATCGTCTACCTGCTCGGCGTCGCGCAGGGCCCCAACGAGCTCCAGCGCGTGATCGCGCAGGCCGAAGCGGTGCCCGGCGTGCGTGAAGTCGTCAGCCATGTCGCCTATGTGGGGGATCCCCGCCGCCGCACGCAGCGCTGACACGGAAAGCGATACCCCATGCCCGGACTCGACATCTGCATCCAGATGGACCCCATGCACGGGGTGCAGGTCCGGGGGGATACGACCTTCGCCCTTGCCCATGAGGCGCTGGCGCGCGGGCACAGGGTCTGGACCTATGGCGTCGAGACCCTGCGCCTCGAAAGCGGAAAGGTCCGCGCCTTCGCCCACGAAGTGATCGAACTGACCCATGAGCAGGGCGACCATGTCCGCTATGGCGAGGCGAAGCTGCGCGACCTGTCCGAGGCCGATGTCGTCCTGATCCGCCAGGACCCGCCCTTCGACATGGCCTATATCACCGGCTGCCACATCCTCGAGGCGCTGCCCGAGACGACGCTCGTGCTCAACGATCCGGCGGAGATCCGGAACGCGCCCGAGAAGATCTTCGTCATGGACTTCCCCGAGCTCATGCCGCCGACGCTGATCTCGGCGGATCCGCGCGCCATCCGCGAGTTCCGCGAGGAGCACGGGGACATCATCGTCAAGCCGCTCTACGGCAATGGCGGAGCGGGCGTGTTCCGCCTGCGCCCGGACGACCAGAACCTCGCCAGCCTCCTCGAGATGTTCCTGACCCCGCCCAACGCGCTCGGCGGCCCCGTTCCGGTGATCGCGCAGGGCTATCTTCCGGCTGTCCGCCAGGGCGACAAGCGCATCCTGCTGCTCGACGGCGAACCCGTCGGCGCGATCAACCGCGTCCCGGCCGAAGGCGAGGCCCGCTCGAACATGCATGTGGGCGGGCGGGCCGAGGCGGCAGAGCTGTCGGCGCGCGACCGGGAGATCTGCGCCGCGATCGGCCCCGAGCTCAAGCGGCGGCGCCTCGTCCTGACGGGCATCGACGTGATCGGCGGCCTCATCACCGAGATCAACGTGACGAGCCCGACGGGCGTTCAGGAGCTGCGCCGCTTCGGCGGTCCGGACCTCGCCGCCCTCTTCTGGGACTGGACCGAACGCGCCAAGGCGTGATCCGTCAGTGCACGATGTGCGCACTTCCGCGCACGCCGTGCGCTCCGCATACGAATCTCACATCGCGTCAAGAAACTGTTAAGGAAACCACATAGGCGCAGGGCGTAACCTGAGGGAGATCCCCATGCGCCGCGCACTTCTCTTGTCGACTTTCCTGCCTGCCTTCCTTCTGGCCACGCCGGCCCATGCCGAATGCGAAGAGGATGGCTCCGCCATCGTCTGCACCGGTACGGATACGGACGGGTTCGAGACCGATGCCGACGGCGCGATCCTCTCGGTGGTCCCCGCCGCCACGGTCTCCGCCGAGGAGGATGCCGTCGTGCTCGAGGGCATGGACTCCCGCGTCGAGAACCAGGGCCTGATCGAGGCGGGCGAGGATGGCGTCGTGCTCGGCGCGGGCGGCACGCTCGTCAATGACGGCACCATCACGGCCGCAGACGACGCCGTGGACGGCGACGAGCTCGACGACATCACCGTCGTCAATTTCGGCGCGATCGAAGGCGGCGACGGCGACGGCAATCGGGGCGTCGTGCTCGGCACCGGCAATCGGGGCACGCTCGAGAACTACGGCTCGATCACCGCTTACGACGAAGTCTTCGAAGCGGGCGACGATGCGCTCGTCACCAATGAAGAGGGCGCGCTGATCGCCTCTGGCGGAGAGGACGGCGTCCAGGTCCAGCTCAACGGCGATATCGCGAATTACGGCACGATCTATGGCGGCCTGATCAATGGCGACGGCATCGACATCGACAGCGGCACGATCTTCAACGCGCAAAGCGGCCTCATCGAATCGCGCGCCCGGGGCCTGACCGCAACCGAAGACGGCGCCGAAGCCGGCATCGATGTCGACGAGGGCGAAGGCAGCGTCGAGATCGTCAATGACGGCACGATCCGCGGCGAGATCGGCATTCTCGAGGATCGCGGAAACACGGGCGGCCACGTCGTCTCCAATGCCGGACTGATCGCCGGCACGGGCGGCATCGGCATCGATTTCGACCGGGGCGACGACATCGTCGACCTCCTCTCCGGCGGCACGATCGAAGGAGACGTGCTGCTCGGCGAAGGATCCGACATGTTCGCGATCGAAGGCGGCGCGGTCATGGACGGATCGGTGTCCCTCGGCGCGGGCGATGACGACGTCTATCTGGACGGCCTCTTCGGCGCATTTGTCGGCGGCACGGAGAGCACGCTGTTCGATGGCGGGGAAGGCGAGGACCTGATCGGCTTCGACCTCGCCACCACGCTCGGCGACATCGTCGGCATCGCCATGTCAGAAGCCTTCGCGGATGCGACCGAGCTGACCTTCCGCAATACCGACGGCTCGACGAGCATCATCGTCTTCACGGGGTTCGAGCTCTTCGACATCGAAGGCGAGCTCTATTCTCTGAACGAGCTTGCCGAAGCGATCCCGCTTCCGGGCGCCCTGCCCCTCTTCGCCTCCGCCCTCGGCCTCGGCGGCCTCCTCCGCCGCCGCGCCCGCCGCAGCTAAGAAAGACTGCAAAGATTCAGGGCCTCGCGGACATCCTTCCGCGGGGCTCTTTTGTTTTCACTATATGCGAAATACTTGCGCTTCTTGCTGATTTTACTTCTCTCTTATTCGTTCAACTGTCACACAATGGCACTATCACGGCCGCGTCACCAAACCCCGGGAGACCATCCGTGCACAAAACGATCCTTACGCTGGGGGCGAGCCTCCTCGCCTTCACCGCGACCGCCGGCGCTCAGGACGCGCCCGATCTCGCAGACGCCCGTCAGCAGTCAGAATATTGGGACCTGGCGCAGGATGCGCTCGCAGCGAACCGCGCCAAGCGGCCGATCTACGGCACCGCGAAGAACGTGATCCTCTTCGTCGGCGACGGCATGGGCCCGACGACGGTGACCGCAGGCCGGATCTATGAAGGCCAGCGTGACGGCGACGACCTGCCCGGCGTGCGCAATATCCTCGACTTCGAGACCCTGCCCCATGTCGCGCTGTCCAAGACCTACAACACCAATGTCCAGGTTCCCACAGCGCCGGCACGATGACCGCCATGGTCACGGGGGTGAAGACGAAGCAGGGCCTCATCAACTATCTGCCGATCACGACGCGCGGCGACTGCACGGCACCGGAAGAGAACAAGCTCACGCCGATCTTCGGCCTGGCCGAGGCCGCGGGATTGTCCACCGGCGTCATCTCGACCGCGCGCATCACCCATGCGACGCCCGCCGCGACCTATGCCCAGGTCGTCGAACGCAATTTTGAGAATGACGGCGACATCAATCTGGACGGCCTGCCTGGCGGCACGGACTGCCCGGACATCGCCTCGCAGCTGATCGACTTTCCCTGGGGTGACGGCATCGAGCTGGCCCCCGGCGGGGGCCGCCGCAACTTCCTCACCTCCGGGCAGGAAGGTCCCGAAGGCGATTCGGGCCGCCGTGTGAACCGCGACCTGACCGCCGAGTGGGAAGCGAAATCGCCCAACCACTACTCCGTCTTCACCAAGGGCGAATTCGAGGCGCTGCCGGCGGATGCGAAGGTGCTGGGCCTCTTCGAGTCGAGCCATCTGCAATACGAGCTCGACCGCGACGACAGCGCGGGCGGCGAGCCGAGCCTCGCCGAGATGACGTCCTACGCCATCGACAACCTCTCTCAGAACCGCGACGGCTACATGCTGGTCGTCGAAGCAGGCCGGATCGACCACGCCCACCACGGCGTCAACGCCGCCCGGGCGCTCGGCGATACCGAGGCCTTCGACGACGGGATCGAAGCGGCGCTCGCCAAGGTCGACCTGAACGACACGCTGGTCATCGTGACTGCCGACCACGGCCACGTCTTCACCATGGCCGGCTATCCGACGCTCGACAACGACATACTCGGCATGGCCGACACGGTCGATGCGGCGGGAGAGCCGCTGCCGGGTCCGGTTCTGGCCGCGGACGGCAAGCCCTATACCACCCTCGCCTATGCGAATGGCGGCTCCTCGCCCTTCTTCGACACGCCGACCGTCCGCCCCGATCCGCGCGATGCGGGCGTTCCGGTCACGGACAAGAACTACAACCAGACCGCTCTCGTCCCGGCCGGCTCGGAGACGCATGGCGGGCAGGATGTCGCGATCTATGCGGGCGGGCCGAAGGCCTATCTCTTCGACGGCACGGTCGAGCAGAACTACATCTACCACGTGATGAACGAGTCGCTCGCGCTCGATCGCAAGGTCGAGACGGCGGAACGCCTGCGCCGCGCCCGCGACGCCGGTCGCCGCAACTCGGCCCGCGAGAGCCGCGGCCGCCGCTGAAGCGGGCTCGGGACGAAAGCGAAGGGGCGGCGCATCCGCCGCCCCTTCATGCGTGGCCGGACCTTTTCTTCAGGCGGTCAGAACGTGAAGGAGAGCCGCGCCGTCGCGCTCAGCCGGTCGATATCCTCCCGCTCCGCCTGGCCGCTGACGCCGAAGGCGAGGCCGATGCCGCCGACGGGCTCGAACGACACGCCGCCCTCGAAGCCGACATAGCTGTCATCGGCCGTATAGGCGCCGGTGGTGAAGCTGACCGGCGCCCCCTCGGGCGTCACCGTGATCAGCCGCTCGTCGTCATCGCCCAGGTTTTCGAAATAGGCGACGCGGAGATAGGGCTCTACGCCCAGAAGGCCGCCCCGCGCCTCGATCCCCGCATAGCCGCGCGTCGCCGAGAAATCCGTATCGGAAAAGGCGATGGCGGTCGCGGTGCCGCTTTCCTCCGCATAGCCGTCCATCTGCACATCGACATAGGAGATACCGACCAGCGGCGAGACCGATATGGCGAGATCGACGAGGGCGAATGCCGCTTCCGCCGAGCCGCCGAACAGCTCCGCCTGCGTATCGCCCATCTCGAAGCGGGTGAGGTCGTCGGTCAGCGCGACCGCGCGCGTGACCTCGTCGAACTGCATCTCGCCATAGGTGGCCTGCCCCCGCAGGCGCAGCCCGCCGAGCTTGCCGCGCATGTAGAGCGTGCCGGTCAGGCTCTCGCTGTCATAGCCGCCGCGTCCCTGACCGAAGCTGCCATCGCCGAGGCCGTAGGAGACGAAGAGCCCCGTCCCGAGGCTCGTAAAGCCCAGCACCGCCTCCTTCTCCGCCTCGATCCCGGCACGGAAGGTCCAGCTGTCGTCCTCGAGGCCGACGCGCTGCTGGTCCCCGGCGATCTCGAAGCTGCCATAGCTGACCCCGCCGATCAGGCGCAGAAGGCCCGGCGCGCCTTCCGCGCTGGCGAGGGTTTCCGCCGCCGACGCGGTGCGCAGCAGCTCCGCCTCGCCCACATAGGCGAGCTGGCCGATCTGCGCGGGCGCCAGCACGGCGGCGAGCGCCATGTTTCCCTGGATCGCCTGCGCCCGGCCCGCCGGGTGGACGCTGTCGGCGAGCAGATAGGTCTCGTTCGCATCCGCGGTGACGTAATCGCCCGGCAGGCAGCTGAGCGAGCTCGACGTCGTGCAGGCGGGATCGGTCAGATTGGTGAAGCCGAAAGCGGCGGGATCCGCGGCGATCTCGCCATAGAGGCCGTCCACGTCGAGAAAGAGCGCGTTTGTGCCCTGTTCTGCCAGCGCCGCCTCGAAGGGCTGATTGAAGAGGTCGAGCGTCTGGACATTGGCGAGGACGAGCGTGCCCGCGCCCGCATCGACCACGCGCTGGGCCAGCGCCGCGAGGTCGCGGCCGGCCTGATCGATGTCGGCCAGCGTCGCATCCCCTCTTTGCAGCGCGAAGATGTCGTTGCCTCCGCCTTGCAGGGTGACGATGTCGGTGGCCGAGAAGGTTCCGCCGCCTGCGAGATAGCCGTCGATCTGCGCGGCGATATTGGTCTGGGTGAAGAGGCCCGGCGGCTGTGGCGTTGCGACGCGCGCGCCGCCCTCGGCGAAGTTGAGGCCGCCCTGCGAAGCGGGATCGAGCGTCAGGCCGAGCCCCCCGGCCAGCACCTCGACCCAGACGGGATCGGGATTGGTCGTGAAGCTGCCTGCGCCCGGGGGCACGAAGGCCGCATAGGCGCCGCCATCGGACAGGCTGTCGCCGAAGGTGATCTGCCGGTCGAAACCGGCCGTCTGCGCCGCCGCGGGCATGATAGGCGCCAGAAGCGCCGCCGCCCCGGTGAGCGCCAGCCTCACCGCGAAATCCTTCTTCTTGTCGTTCCTCACGTCCCGTTCCTCCCTGACCGGCGCGTTTGTCGTTCTTGGACGCCGGTATTGCGGCGACTGTGAGGATAGGAGCGAGGAATCGTCAAGGTTGTGAGGAGGCTGCGCGATTCGCCGCAGACTGCGCTTGCCCTGCGCCCGCACTCTCGGACAGGTTGCAGCCCGGGCAGCGAGGATTCGTCATGGTCAGCCGCGTTACAACCTTCGCCTTCGAGGGCGTGGAGGCGAAGCCCGTCTCTGTCCAATGCCAGCTTTCGGGCGGCAATCCCGCCTTCTTCATCGTCGGCCTGCCCGACAAGTCCGTCTCGGAATCGCGCGAGCGCATTCACGCCGCCTTCTCCGCCATCGGCCTCGGCCTGCCGCCCAAGAGGATCACGGTGAACCTCGCGCCCGCCGATCTGCGCAAGGAGGGCAGCCATTTCGACCTGCCGATCGCGGTGGCGCTGATGGTCGAGATGGGCGCGATGCCCGCCGATGCGGCCGAAGGCTATGCGGTCATCGGAGAGCTCGGCCTCGACGGCACGATCGAGCCGACGGCGGGCGCCCTTCCCGCGGCCGTTGCCGCCAACGGCCTCGACCTCGGCCTGATCTGCGCAGAAGGGTCCGGCGCGGAGGCCGCATGGGCGGGCGACGGCGCGGCAGTGCTGGCCCCGAAATCGCTGATCCAGCTCGCCAACCACTTCAAGGGGACGCAGGTCCTCTCCCCGCCCGAGCCCGGAGAGCTCGCCTCCGGCGCGAACGTGCCGGACCTGTCCGAGGTGAAGGGGCAGGAGACCGCCAAGCGCGCGCTCGAAGTCGCCGCGGCGGGCGGGCACAACCTCCTGATGACCGGCCCGCCCGGATCGGGAAAGTCCATGATGGCCGCCCGCCTGCCGGGCCTCCTGCCGCCGCTCACGCCGCGGGAGATGCTCGAGGTGTCGATGATCCAGTCCGTGGCCGGCCTGATCGAGGAAGGGCGGCTGAGCCGCGCCCGCCCCTTCCGCGCGCCGCACCATTCCGCCTCCATGGCGGCCATGGTCGGCGGCGGCATGCGGGCCAAGCCCGGCGAAGCGAGCCTCGCGCATAGAGGCGTCCTCTTCCTCGACGAGCTGCCGGAGTTCTCCGGCATTATGGAGCAAACTCACCAAATAAGGTGATTAGCTAGGCGGCGGCCTTTTCGCGCTTACGCGGTCCGCCCCCCAGCAATCCAAACCATGATCTCGGAGAATGGAAGCGAACGACGACCGTCGATTTGCCGCTGTGCCGAGCGTAGATCTCAACTTCAGCGCCCTGCTTTTCATAAACACGCCTGATGCCTTCGGCGGCTTTCGCTGAAACGTTGGTAAATACCTTCTTTTTCACCTCACCCTCCCCTGACAACATGCTGAACAAAACGCAAACGTTCATCGGCGAATTCTGTCGCTGTTAGAAAATCGTCTATAGAATGGCCTTTGTCAAGGTTGGCTTCCATCCAGTCAACGAGCCGTGAATAATTCCCCTCAATAGAAAGAAATTCAAATATAGTCTCTATTATGTCTGATTCATGCCCGAATAGATCAGGCTCTGCATGGTCATCTTCATCGTCCCCAAGGTCGTATTGCGAGTCCCCGGACTTCATCCTGAAGCCTCCGGCCTCAATGTCGTCCGTCTCGAGCCGTCTGGCTATCGTGCCCGCTGCAGATTGAACTTCCTTCCGCAGGAGTGAGGCAAAAAGGATGAGAGTCACCGGCCAGGCGAGGTGGCCAACAATCTCACTCCATTCTTCGGTCGGGGCCGGGATTGCGCGCAATACATCCCCAAGCGCCGTTGCATGCTCAAGAAGCGTCATAAAGAGGTATTATTTCTCCCGGCCCAGGGCGTCCGGGGGCGCCACACCCAGCACGTCGAGGCACTGAAGCAGGAAAGCGGCGGAGAAGCTGCCCCGGCTTATCTTGTTGGCGAGCCCGCCTTCGCTGATTCGCACGCCGAGCGCGGCCAGCCCTTCGGTCAGCGCCTTCATGTCGGCGTCCCGCTCCTTCATCGCGGCTCTTATCGTCGCCTTGGCCCGCTCCTCATATTCTTGAAGCACAGGATCGTCCTTGCGCTTGGAGGGCGCGGGCGGCTTGCTGCGCTTCGACGCGGTCGCGGTGCTCATGCCGGTGTACCTTTTCTCACCTTCTTTGGTGAGATAGCACTTGACGCGGCCTAGGTCTAACCGTATCTGGTTATCACCAAATATGGTGATTGGTTATGGCTCAACACTTCCTGCTCTCCCCCGCCGCGAAGACCCTCTCGCTGATCAAGGTGCTCCGCATGTCCGACGCGGAAGCGGCCAAGGCGTTCCGGTCGATCCGCTGGGCAGAGACGGACGGCGAGCCGGTTTGCCCCGCCTGCGGCGGCACCGAGCACTATGACCTCAAGAGCCGCCCGGTTTGGAAGTGCAAGGCCTGCACGAAGCAGTTCAGCCTGACCTCAGGCACCATCTTCCACAGCCGCAAGCTCAGCCTGCGCGATATTCTCGGCGCCATCGCGATCTTCACCAACGGCGCCAAGGGCTACAGCGCCCTTCAGCTCTCCCGCGACCTCGGTTGCGACTATAAGGCCGCCTTCGTGCTCCTGCACAAGCTGCGCGAGTCCATAAAGCTGGCCCGCCAGGAAGGCGCCCTCAAAGGCAACGTGGAAGTCGATGGCGCCTATTTCGGCGGCTATGTGAAGCCTGCGAACAAGCGCGAGGACCGGAAGGACCGCCGCAAGAAGGTCCACCAGAACGGCAAGCGTCAGGTCGTCATCGCCGTGCGCGAGCGCGGCGGCCGCACCGTCACGCATGTCGGCAAGGCCGAAGCCGAAGGTGTCGCCATCGCTCGCGCCAATGTCGCGAAGGATGCCACTGTCCACGCGGACGAAGCCTCGCACTGGGACAAGCTGGCGGCCTACTTCCCGATAAAGCGGATCAACCACCAGAAGGCCTACTCGGCGGACGGCGCCTGCACCAACCAAGCCGAGAGCTTCTTCAGCCGTCTGCGCCGCGCCGAGGTCGGGACGCACCACCACATCGCTGGCGACTATCTCAGCGCCTACGCCGACGAAATGGCGTGGCGCGAGGACGCGCGCCGCCAATCCAACGGCAACCAGTTCGCCATGCTCGTGAGTGCTGCGGCGGTAGCGCCGAAGTCGGCGGCGTGGTGCGGGTACTGGCAACGGAGAGCCTAGCCTTCGAGTATCTTCACCCCGCCAAGTTCCGACGCCGCGGCTTCGGACCATACCCAATCATTGGCAATCATGCCCTTTCCTAGTGGGATGGCGCCGTAGGCCGCCTCTGCCACATCCGGCCTGACAGCAGCGATTTTTACCTCATCCGCGGAGGAAGGATGATAATATTTCGTCAGCTCATAGGCCTCGTCCTCAGTCCCGACATTCACAACAATTGGCGGCATAAGGTAGTCAGGATCGCGAAGGCGTATTTTAACAACATAGTAGGCCATTACTGTGCCTCCGTATCGTTGTGACGCTTCCACTCGCGTTTCAGGAAGATCTGCAAGTAGGCATCAAGCTCCTCCAAGCCATCCCTAGAGAGGCCTTCTGGAAAGACGATCGACACGTCACCTTCTGACAGCGGGAACACCGCGCGACGGCTTCCTGCTTTCGGTGTGGCGTCCTCTGCGGGCAGAGGCATCGTTGGCGGTTGAGACCTCTCGGCGGCGGCCGGTGTCGCGATAGACAATTCAGACATGGGAACACCTGTCTCACTGTCCTCGACGAAGACCCAAGCCTTGTCATCAGAAATGGCCCGGACCCGTCGAGGCGGGTTGAACTGCGCGACGCCGTTAGGTTCCCACTGAACGTAAGCACCTATAGAGAGGTCGCGGTCAGGGGCCGCTCTGGCCTCCGACGGGTGCAAATCTGCCTCCGGCCTGGAGGTGTTTCCACCACTGTCCATCGCGTTCTCTTGCTGCAAAAATGCTTGTGTGTCGCGGTAAGCGGCAACAGCGGGGCCGATTGCCCGGTCAAGAAACTCCGCACGAAGAAGATATGTGCGCAGGGCGTCGTCTGACGGCTGGCCGTCGGGAAACCGTTGCGCAATCATCTTGAACAATGGCGGATGACTGGCCGCCTTTCGAAGGGCTTCCCGGCGCTGCTCTTCGTTCTCTGGAATGATGATGTCCTGCGCGAGCGCAGATACGCGGACCTCCCCCTTCGCGACTCTTTCGAGCAGTCCATATTGCATCACGCTGCTCATGGCCTTGTCGGAAGTCCCGGTCAGCCCGCTGTACCCCATGTGCTTCGCGACCACCTCCCGATCTACCGGATTGCTGCGGTCGGCCGAGAACACCGCTGATGCTGCCTCGATTGCTTTTCGCAGGGGTAGGTTCGGGTATTTCGGGCTTCTGCCACGGGCCATGTTTTTACTCGCTTCCTGACGTCAACCGCGGAGTTAGCGGAAATGGCGCAGTGGCGCAATCAGCAAAAACGGCGGAAGGGGTTGCGGCGCTGGAGGAGTCGCATGTAAAGAGACCCAGCGCGAAACGAATCGCGCTGGGTATCAGTAAGGAGGAAGATTGCGATGCCCATAACTAAGGCCGCGACATGGCAGGGTCTCTACACCCCACCATGTTGGCAGCGCCGTAGGGCGTGAAGGGAGGGGGCAGGCTGGTATCCTGTCCCCGACCTCGCCCGACGCCTATCGAGCTGCGATGGTCGCAGCCCGTAACCCGTGACCGCTTGGCGGACACATAAGCAATACGGTTCTCCACCTTTCCGGAGAATCCGTCAACCGCCGAGTGGTTGCGCAGCGTGCAGAAAGGCACGTTATGCAAGACCAGAAACTCACGCCGGAAATGGTGCCGGTGATTAAGAAGGCCCTGAGCGAAGGCTATAACTACGCACGTATCACGTCGTATTTTGGCCTGAACTTTGGGCGTGTTGCGGACGTGAAGTCAGGACGTAAGTTCTCGGCAATACCGCCCGCGAATGATCTGCCGGACGACTTTCCTCCCGCAGCGTGAGAAGACAGGGGCGCCCCGCGGGGCGCCCCATTTCTTATCCGCTCTCGCGTACCTGCCACAGCTTGTAAGGCCCATGCGCGTCGTGATCGGTTGTCATGCCGACGCCTTCGACCAGCCCTTGCTCCTTGCAGGCCTTGATGCAGGCGCCGATGCGCTTCCGGAGTGTGGTGAGCGTCGCGTCGTCGGCGGCTAGGCCGCGATCCTTCGCCCAAGCCTCGGTGATCTGGCGGGACGTGAGCGGCCCGTCCGCTTCTCGGAACTGCGCGAGCACGAAGCGCTTCACCTGCCCCTTCTCGGCCCGGTACTTCGTCACGTACTCCTTTATGGCGTAGGTGTCGGCGTTCGGATCGAACAGGCGAATGCAGGCGTCCAGGTGGTCTATGTCCACCGTGAGCTTCTTTATCTCGGCCTTGTAGCGGTCGCGGAGGTCGCACAGCTCCTTATGCTTGGCGACCAGACCGGAGACGGTGTTGGGGCGTTCATAGGTCATGCCCCAAGCTACTCACCATTGATGGTTATGTCATCACCTTATCTGGTGAGTTTGCTCCATAATGCCGGAGTTCTCGGGCCAGGTGCTCGACAGCCTGCGCCAGCCGCTGGAGACGGGAGACGTCATGATCGCGAGGGCCAATGCGCATGTGCGTTACCCCGCCCGCTTCCAGCTCGTCGCCGCGATGAACCCCTGCCGCTGCGGTCACGGAAAGGCGTCGGGACGCGCCTGCGGCCAGGGCAGGGACTGCGAGGCGAAATACCAGTCGCGCGTTTCGGGTCCCTTCCTCGACCGCATGGACATCGCGATCGACACCCCGCCGGTCAGCGCGCTCGACCTCGCCCGTCCGGCCGATGGCGAGGGCACGGCGGTCGTGGCCGCGCGCGTGGCGGCGGCGAGGGCGGCCCAAGAAGAGCGCTCGGCGGAAGAGCGGCTGGCCCCGCTCAATTCGGCGCTGGGCGAGACCGAGCTGGCGCGCGTCGCCCAGCCCGACGAAGACGGAACCGCCCTGCTCGTGCGCGCCTGCGAGACCCTGTCGCTTTCGGCCCGCGCCTATACCCGCACCTTGCGGGTCGCGCGGACCCTCGCCGATCTGGACGGCGTCGATGCGGTCCGCCGGCGCCACATCGCGGAGGCCATCAGCTTCCGCCGGCGCGAGCCCGGCGTGCCCTCGCCGGGCCAAGGCCAGAGCCTATCGGTCTGAAACTTTTCACAGAAGCGTCAGAGGGCGGCCCTGCAACGGAATAGCAAGCCTTCCGGGGCACAGTGCACGGCGAAGCGCACGGTAGCCCATGACACCTTCTCAAGACCTCCTCGACCGGCTGTCTCTCTTCGCGGTGCTGACCGACGAGGCCGGCCTCGTCGTGCGCACGAACGCCTGCATGGAGGAACTGGACCGGGATCTGCTCGGCAAGCCGTTCCACGAATCCGCGATGCCGCAGGGCTTCTCGCCCATGCGCCAGAAGGCCGGCGATGACGGCCGGTTCACCACGGCGATCGAGCTCGAAGAAGGCCGGCGCCTCATCGAATGGCGGCCCTCGGAGATCGATACCGGCACGCTGTGGCTGGGCCTCGATGTCACGCGGGACCGGGAGAGCTGGCAGCACCTCAAGACGCTGGCCAAGACGGCGGCCGATGCCTCCGAAAGCAAGATGCGCTTCCTGGCCACCATGAGCCACGAGATGCGCACGCCGCTCAACGGCATTCTCGGCATGACGGGCCTCCTGCTCGATACAGGTCTCGACCCCAATCAGAAAGCCTATGCGGAAGCCGTGCGCGAAAGCGGCTCGGCCCTGCTGGGGCTCATCAACGACATTCTCGACTACTCAAAGATCGAGGCGAGCAAGTTCGAGCTCGACGATCACCCCTTCGATCCGGCCGCCCTCGTCCAGTCCGTGACCGAACTCTTGTCTCCGCGCGCGGCGCACAAGGATCTCGAAATCGCCTCTTTCGTCTCGCCAAAGGTGCCCGCCCGCCTGCGCGGCGACGAAGGCCGCCTGCGCCAGGTGCTGCTGAACCTTGCGGGCAATGGCGTGAAATTCACCGAGGAAGGCGGCGTCATCATCGAGCTGCACGGCGACACCCTGCCCGATGGCCGGACCGCGATGCGGTTCGTGGTGCGCGATTCGGGCATCGGCATCACCGAGGCCGCCGCCCAGAAGATCTTCGAGGAGTTCGCGCAGGCCGACGAGACCCGCGCGCGGCAATATGAGGGCACCGGCCTCGGCCTGACGATCGCGCAGCGCATTGTCGGGGCCATGGGCGGGCGGATCACCGTGGACAGCCGCGTCGGCGAAGGCAGCGAGTTCACCTTCACCGTTCCGCTCGAAGCCGTCAGCGCAGAGCCGGGCGGCACCTTCACCGCGCCCGAGAACAGCGTCGTCGTCGCGACCGCATCGCCCATCCTGCGCCGGGCCCTCGCCCT
Organism: Parvularcula oceani; assembly: GCF_000733125.1. Taxonomy (GTDB): domain Bacteria; phylum Pseudomonadota; class Alphaproteobacteria; order Caulobacterales; family Parvularculaceae; genus Parvularcula; species Parvularcula oceani. Next base: position 254,850 of record NZ_JPHU01000003.1, read on the forward strand.
CAAGCTCGACGCGCTGCGCGTGAGGCGGACGGTCTTCGTCGAGACGGCCGAAGAGGCCGCCGCCGCGCTCGCCCGCGAGGGCCGGGCGACCCTCCTCTGCGACCTGCCGATCGCGGCAGCCGCCGGCCAGAAGCTGACCAAGGCCGCCGACCATGCGCTCGTCCTCCTGTCGCCGCTGGCGCGCGGCCGGCTCGAGGCCTTCAAGCGCGCGGGCTTCGACGGCTATCTGATCAAGCCGATCCGCCAGGCCAGCCTGGCCGAACGGCTGGTGACCAAGGGCGAGGAACTGAAACCGCAGCAGCGGCTCGACGCCGCCGGACTGGCGCCCAAGCGGCAGGGCGCGAAGCGCCGGGTCCTTCTGGCGGAGGACAATCAGATCAATGCGGTTCTCGCGACCGCGATCATCAAGCGTGCGGGCCACCACGTCGACGTCGCCGGAAATGGCCAGGAAGCGCTCGAGACCCTGTCGCAGGCGCCCTATGACATCGTCCTGATGGACATGCACATGCCGGTCATGGACGGGCTCGAGGCGACGCGCCGCCTGCGCGACCTGCCGGACCCGGCCAGCGCCCGCCTGCCGGTCATCGCGCTGACGGCGAATGCCATGCGGGCCGACCGCGAGACCTGCCTCGAAGCGGGCATGAACGACTTCCTCTCCAAGCCCTTCGACCCGAGCGACCTCCTCTCGATGATCGAACGCTGGACGGGCGAGGCGCAAGGCGAGACGCAGGAAGCGAGCTGACGCCCCGCGCGCTCACAGCGCCGCGCTGAGTTCCAGGGTCAGCGCATCGAGGACGAGGCGCCCCTCGGCCGTGGCGGCGAGCCGCCCCTCCTCCAGCACCAGGAACCCGTCTCGCAGAAGAGGCGCTGCCGCCTGCCGGACGAGCGGCGCGGCATCGCCGAGCTCGGCCAGGGGCAGGCCAGCGGCGGGACGCAGGCCGCCCGCGATCCTCTCGGTGAGCCAGTCCTCGCGCGACAGCGGCTCTTCGGCGAGGCGCTCCTCGGGCGCGGCGGCGAGATAGCGCGCTGGCGAACGCTGCCCTTCCGTCGCGATCCGCCTCCCCTCGGTCGTCAGCCGCCCATGCGCGCCGGGCCCTATGGCGAGCCAGTCGGCATCGGCCCAGTAAAGAGCATTGTGCACGGCCTCATGGCCGGGTGCCGCATGGCTCGACACTTCGTAGAGCGGCAGGCCCGCCGCCCGCGTCACCGCATCCGTCAAGGCGTAGCTGTCCGCGCTCAGCCCCTCCGGCGCGGGCTGCCAGCGCCCCCGCTCCACGGCGCGGCCGAAGGCCGTGCCGGGCTCCACGGTGAGCTGGTAGAGCGAGAGATGAAGGATGCCGGTCGAGAGCGCCGTCTTCAGCTCCGCCTCCCATTCCGCGAGGCCCTGGCCGGGGCGGGCATAGATGAGATCGAAGGTGGACCGCTCGAACCCGCCCAGCATGAGGTCGATCGCCCGGCGCGCCTGCTCCGCATCGTGATCCCGGCCAAGAAAGGCCAGCGCCTCGTTCTGGAAACTCTGCACGCCGAGCGACAGCCGGGTGACGCCCGCCGCCTGCCACGCCGCGATCGCGGCGGGCGCGACGTCGTTCGGATTGGCTTCGAGGGTCACCTCGGCGCCGGGGAGAAGCCCGAATGTCTCGTCCGCCGCCTCGATCAGCGCCCCCAGCACGGAATGCGGCATCAGGCTCGGCGTGCCGCCGCCGACATAGAGGCTGACGAGCGGGCGTGGGCCGTGGCGGTCGCGCAGATAGGCAAGGTCGGCGAGGAAAGCCGCCGCCCACGCGGCCTCGCCCACGTCCCGGGCCAGCCGGACATTGAAGTCGCAATAGGGGCAGATCCGCGCGCAATACGGCCAGTGGACGTAGAGGCCGGTCGGGCGGCTCATCGCGCGGCGAAGACTCTGTCCATCATCGCCGCCATGGCGCGCGAGCGGTGCGAGTGGGCCCGCTTCTCCCCGGGAGTCATCTCCGCGAAGCTGCGCGCCTCGCCTTCGGGCACGAATATGGGATCGTAACCGAAGCCGCTCTCCCCGCGCGGCGGAAAGACGAGGCGGCCCGCAGCCTCGCCGCGCGCCAACTCGACATGGCCGTCAGGCCAGGCGAGCGCGAGCACGCAGACGAATCGCGCAGCCGGATCCTGTTCTCCGAGCTCCCGCTCCACCCGGGCGATGGCGGGCGCATGGTCGCCGTCCGCCGCCGCCCAGCGGGCCGAATAGACGCCCGGCGCGCCGCCCAGAGCGTCGACCGACAGCCCGCTATCGTCGGCCAGAGCGGGCAGGCCGGTCTCCCCGACCGCAGCGCGCGCCTTGAGCGCTGCATTTTCTTCGAAGGTCGCGCCGGTCTCTTCGGGCGCTGTCAGTCCGGCTTCGCCCGCGGACAAGACGCTGATTCCAAGAGGCGAAAGCAGCGCCCTCAGCTCGGCCAGCTTGCCCTGATTGTGGCTGGCGAGGACCAGCCGGTCGCCGTCGAAGCTGCGCGAATCGAAATTTTTCACAACGCCCTCTTGTATCGAAAAACGGCAAACTCATATCGAATAACGACGAGGCCTTGTCGATCCTGTCACCCGAACCGAAAGAAAGTCCGATCCATGTCCCTCAGCAAACTGCCCGCCCTCGTCATGTCCAGCGTGCCCAACATCGCCGCCGCCGTGGCCACCGTCTTCATCGCCGTCGGCGTGCTCGGCGCCATGAACGACCTGACGCTGATCGTCTAGCCTTGGCCCCCGCAACAGACCGGGCCGTGCACCGCCTTGGCAACAAGGCCTTGTAACGGCCCGGCACTTCCGCAACACATTTGGTGTTACGGGAAGGAAAGGAACCGCTCACGACCGTGGCCATCAACGTCCAACTCGACCGCATGCTGCAGGAACGGCGCATGTCCCTCACCGAGCTCTCGGATGCGGTCGGCGTGACCATTGCCAATCTGTCGATCCTCAAGACCGGCAAGGCGAAGGCCGTGCGGTTCACCACCCTCGAGAAGATCTGCCGCGCGCTGGACTGCCAGCCGGGCGACATCCTCGTCTTCGACGACGAGTGACCCTTCCGGCGCCGCTGGCCTTCGGCGCCCTTTCCCTGTACAGGCCCCCGCTCGCGAAACCGGATGAGAGACCTTATGTTCCGCTTCGCAAGTTTCGCCGCAACGTGATTTCCGGGGGCCGCCCGTGCCGACACTTCTCGACCGCGCGCCGCAGCGCGCCGCCGCCAAGCCGACCCTGATCGGGCTGACCCGGCCCGAGTTGGCCGCGCGCCTCGCCGAGGACCTGAACCTTGATCCCAAGAAGGCCAAGATGCGCGCATCCCAGGTCTGGGGCTGGCTCTACAATCACGGCGCCACGGATTTCGAGGCGATGACCAATATCGCCAAGCCGATGCGCGAGGCGATGGCGCGGGCCTATGACCTGTCGCGGCCCGAAATGGTCGAGCGGCATGTCTCCAATGACGGCACGCGCAAATACCTTCTGCGCTTCGGGCCCGGCATCGAGGCGGAGGCCGTGTTCATTCCCGGCGTCGGCCGGGCGGGCGCGCTCTGCGTGTCGAGCCAGGTGGGCTGCACGCTGAACTGCACCTTCTGCCATACCGGCACACAGAACCTCGTGCGCAATCTGACCGCGGCCGAGATCGTGGGCCAGGTCCTGGCCTGCAAGGACGACATCGAGGAATGGCCCTCGGGCCGCGACGACCGCAAGCTGTCCAATATCGTCTTCATGGGCATGGGAGAGCCGCTCTACGCATTGGACAGCGTGGCGAGCGCCATCGACATCATCTCGGACGGCCAAGGCATCTCGATCTCGCGCCGCCGGATCACGGTTTCGACCTCGGGCGTCGTCAGCCAGATGGACGCGCTCGGGGAGCGGACCGACGCCATGCTGGCGATCAGCCTGCATGCGACGAATGACGAACTCCGCGACGAGCTGGTGCCGATCAACAAGAAATGGCCGATCGCCGAGCTTCTCGATGCCTGCCGCCGCTATCCCGGCACCTCGAACGCGAAACGGATCACCTTCGAATATGTCATGCTGAAGGGCGTGAACGATTCGGATGCCGAAGCGCGCGAGCTTGTCCGCCTGCTGAAGGGCATCCCGGCCAAGATCAACCTCATTCCCTTCAACCCCTGGCCCGGCAGCCCCTATGAATGCTCGGACTGGGAGCGGATCGAGGGCTTCGCCGAGATCATCAACCGGGCGGGCTATGCCTCGCCCATCCGCACCCCGCGCGGGCGCGATGTCGGCGCCGCCTGCGGGCAGCTCAAGACCGAGAGCGTCAAGCGCCGGGCGAGCGATCTGCGCCGCGAGCGGGTTGCGGCGGGCTAGCCGCCACCCCGCGCACGCTGCGCCAGCCCCAGACGGACAAGACGAACCACGCCACTTCGAGCCCGAAGACCGGCCAGTTGCCGTCGATTGCCAGGATCGGAATGAGCGCGAGCGCGGCGAGGGCATTGAGCCCGAGGAAGTCCCTGCGCACGATGCGTCCGGCCGAGAAGAGCAGATAGGACAGCGAAAAGGTCAGCGTGCCGGCCCAGCCGAGCGCCTCTGCGCCCAGGAGCGGCGCGAAGGGAGCAGCCGCGATGCCGGCCGCCCCCAAGGCCGCCAGCGGCGGCAGGAGCCATTTCGGCCGAAGGGGAAGCGCCGGGCCGTCATCGAGGCCCAAGATCCCGTAGAGGCTGAGCACGGTCCAGAAGGCGTTGGTGCCGACCGCCTGCCACGACGCCTCGATCGCGGAGGTGAAGGTCAGGGCCGCCGCCGCGATGAGGTTCAGGACGTAATAGCGCCTGTCCGCCGCCCCGCCAGCGCGCGAGAGGAGGCCGTGATTGACGAGATAGAGAAGCGTGCCCGCCCAGCCGATGAGATCCAGCATCACTGGCCGAGCGCGATGTGCATGTTCTTGACCAGGAGCTCGCGGCCCGCCGCGGGCCCGTCGAGGACGAGGACAAGGCTTTCATCCGTCATGGTGCGGTAGAGCCGCGCGCCGGTGCCGGGCCTTTCCGCGCTGCAGCTCCAGGCCAGGATCATGAGGCTGGTCCCCGGCGGCAGGGGGAACTTCCCCCCCTCCTGCCGCCGCTCGGGCGGGGTTTCGACGCAAGCCCCCTTCCCCGCTTCGCCCGGCAGCCGTCCGAGCGCGATCGGATAGCCTTCGGCAGGAATGATCCGCCCGCGGTCCCGTTCGCGGTCGGGCAGCGGGGCGGGCAGGGTCTCGCCCGGAATGAGGAGGCCGGCCTCGAGGAGCCGGGCCTGCGCGGCATCGAACCGCGCCATCAGCGCTTCGCCCGCAGGGGTGCGCGGCGCGATCGCGTGGAGCGGAGTCTCGTCCTGGACGTCCGGCACGGCCTGCACCAGTTTCTCGTAGGCGCTGAATTCCCGCGCGAGGCTCGCCCGCGCCACGGGAGCGGCCATGGGCACGGCATCGACCTCGCCCGCGAGAAGCGCGGCGAGCGCGTCACGGTCGCTGGCGAAGGCGGCGGCCTCCGCGTCCTGCGCCGCGATCAGCGCGTCGATCGTCGGCCCATAGGCATAGCCCGCCACCCGGCCGAGGCGCAGCGTGCCCGCCGCCTCCCGCTCCAAGAACGCCGCAGGCGACAGGAAGCGGCGGTTCAGATAGACCCGGCTGCGCATGGACAGGATCGGTTCTTCCGAGAACAGCACTTCGCGCTCGCGCGCATCGGTCGGGATATAGGGATAGGCCAGAGGCACCCGCCCCTCGCGCACGAGGCGGTAGGTGTAGGCGAAGTCGAAACGCCTGATCTCGGGCTCCATGCCCATCTCCGTCGCCACGAGGCGCATCACGCGGGTCGCCGCGCCGCTCTCCTCGCCTTGCGGATTGACGAATGGCCGCCAGCTGTCCGTATAGACCGCCAGCGCCTCCTGCGCGGCGGCCGGCGCGGCGAGGAGCCCGCCCAACAGAAGGAGGAGAGCGCTAGCGGCGCGTCTTCCAGTAGACATAGATCAGTCCCAGGATGGTCACGAGGGCGAGGCCGGACCCGAACATGGTGTCGGCGTCCACGCCTGCGAAGAAGGAGAGGATGTCCGACACCCGCTCGTCATTATAGCCGAGCGCGGGCCGGGTCAGCATCTCGCGGCTGAACTCGGTCAGGTAGAGCGACAGCTCCAGGACCGCGATGAGGCCGATGCCGACGAGGATGAGGTCGGTGACGAGGCTGCCGCGCTCGGCGCGCTGGGCCTGGATCTCGTCGATGCGGGCGGATGCGAGGGCGACCATGCGTTCGCCGAGCGTCATCAGGCGGGAGAAGCCCCACCCGTCCATGATGTCTTCGAGCAGCCGCAGCTTTTCGCGGTTCATATAGCCTTGGAGCGTTTCGTACTGGATGCGGAGCATCTGCATCCGGGCCCGCCCCGCGCGCAGCTCTTCGGCGGCCTCGCGGATCTTCGGCGAGTGGAGGTTGACCGACAGGGTCTCGCGCAGCGTCTTGTTCAGCCGGTCCTGCGCCGTCCACACCGCCTGCGAGATGCGCATGACCGAGGTGAGCTGCTCGAAGCGCTCCTCGCTCGTCCGTACCACGACATAGTTGAGCCAGGTCATGGAGTGGTCGCAGCGCCCGCTGAGGACGGCCTCGGCGTCCTCCGGCCGGATCGTGTGGCGCAGCCAGTCCTCGACGAAGGCTTCCACCGCCGGGTCCTTGCGGTCGGCATCGGTCAGGATGGCGGCGCGCGAGATCCAGTTGCCCGTGCTCAGGCGGTCCCGAGGCTCGTCGCGCAGCAGGTCCCGGGGCAGCCTGGCCGCCAGGTCGAGGAGCAGCGCATGCAGCCTCTCTTCATGCGCGGCCAGGACGGCGCGGGTGCGGCGCTGCACCTCCTGCTCCAGATGCTCCGCATCGGGCGGGCCTTCGATATCCAGCACCGTCTCGGCGATGGTCACGCCCGTCTGATAGATGTGATAGCAGATCGCCGCCTCGCCCTCTTTCGCGGGCGGCGTCCAGACGGCGAGGCGCAGGTCGTAGCCGTCTTCGGACAGGTCCTCGAACTCCGCCGCCGCGAGCGCTGCGCGGTTGGGCACGCGGAAGGTTCCGTCATCCTCCGGCAGCGCGTCGAGAACCCGCCGATAGGACGAGGCGCGCGGATCGCAGCCGACGCGCAAATGCAGCGCGGTCGAGATCGGCGCATAGGTCTGGAACTGCATCCCCCCTCCTTCGCTGGACGGCCCCCCGCCGCCCTAACGCGCGAGGCTTAACCGTGCCTCAAGACGCGGCTCATCCCTCGATCCTCAGCGGGCGGCTCATCAGGTCCGCGATGGCGGCCTCGACCGAGACGTCGCCCGCGACGAGGCCCGCCACCGCCTCGGTGATCGGCATCTCGACATCGCGTTCGCGGGCGAGGCCGAGAAGGACGGGCGCGGTCGCGGCGCCCTCGCTCACCGTCCGGCGCTCGGCGATGATGTCCGCCGCGCTGCGCCCCTGCCCCATCTCGTAGCCGAGCGACATGTTGCGCGACTGGCGCGAGGAGCAGGTCAGAATGAGGTCGCCGAGACCCGACAGCCCCGCCAGCGTCTCGGGCCGCGCGCCCATGCCGAGGGCGAAGCGCCGCGCCTCGGCGAAGCCGCGCGCCATCAGCGCCGCCTTGGCGCTTTCGCCGAGGCCCCGCCCTTCGACCACGCCGCAGGCGATGGCGAGGACGTTCTTGATCGCGCCGCCGAGCTCGGCGCCGAGCACGTCCGGGGAGTAATAGGGCCTGAAGCTTTCGGTCCTGACCGTGCCGAGCCAGCGCGTGCCGCAGCTTTCGTCCTTATCCGCGAGGGTGACGGCGGTCGGAAGGCCGCGCGCCACATCGGCCGCGAAGCTCGGCCCGGAGAGCACCGCGCCCAGGGCTTCGGGCCAAGCCTCGGCCAGGACCTGATGCATGAGGCGGCCCGTGCCCCGCTCGATCCCCTTGCAGCACAGGGCGACGGGCAGGGCCGCGCCGCCCGACGCCTCGCGCAGGCGTTCGAGTTCGCTGCGGGCGGCCTGGGCGGGGACGACGAGCAGCACGCCCTCGGCCTCGCGCACAGCGGCGCGGTCGGTCGTGACCTCGAGGCTGTCCGGCAGCGCGATCTCCGGCAGATAGGCGCTGTTCACCCGGTTCCGGCGCACATCCTCGGCCACCTCTTCGCCCCGCGACCAGAGCACGGTTCTCCGCCCGGCGCGGGCGCAGAGCGCGGCGAGCGCCGTTCCCCACGAGCCGGCACCGGCGACATAGACGCTGCCGAAGGGATCTCTCTCGACGCTCATCTCGAACTCCTCAGGCCTTGGGGCCTTTCTTGCCGCCGCCGATTCCGGCCGTCCGCGCATCGAGCGGCCAGCGCGCGCGGGGCGAGAAGGCGAGCGGCTCTGCCTCGCCGCCGCCGCGGAAGGCGCAGGCGCCCGCCCAGGCGATCATGGCGGCATTGTCGGTGCAATAGCGAAGATGCGGCACGACGAGGCGCCAGCCCTCCTCTGCGGCCAGCGCGCCGAGGCATTCGCGCAGGAGCGTGTTCGCCGCGACGCCGCCGGAGGCGACGAGCCTGTTCGTCCGGCCGCCCACCGCCGTCATCGCGGCGGCGGTGCGCCGGGCGAGGTGATCGACGGCCGCCGCCTGGAAGGAGGCGGCGAGATCCGCCCTGTCGCCTTCGGACAGGGGCGCGGCCTCCTCGGCGGCCTGCCGCACGGCGGTCTTGAGCCCCGAAAAGGAGAAGTCGCAGCCCTTCCGCCCGATCAGCGGCCGGGGCATCGCGAAGCGTGCGGCATCGCCGGTGCGCGCCGCGCGTTCGACGGCAGGCCCGCCCGCGCCGAGGCCCATCAGCTTGGCCGTCTTGTCGAAGGCTTCTCCCGCCGCATCGTCGATCGTGGTGCCCAGTCGCTGGAAAGTGGCTTCGTCCTCGACCAGGACGAGCTGGGTGTGGCCGCCCGAGACGAGGAGCAGGAGGAAGGGAAAGTCGACCGGCTCTTCGAGCGCGACGGACAGGGCATGGCCAGCGAGGTGGTTCACCGGCTGGAGCGGAATGCCGAGGCTGAGAGACAGGCCCTTGGCCACGGTCAGACCGGACATGACGCCGCCGATGAGGCCGGGGCCTGCCGTCGCGGCGAGGAGGCTGAGTTCGTCATAGGCGACGCCCGCCTCGGCCATGGCGCGGTCGATCACGGCGTCGAGCCGGTCGGCATGGGCGCGCGCCGCGATCTCGGGCACGACCCCGCCGAAGGGCGCGTGATCCTCGTCCTGACCCGCCACGACGGAGGACAGCACCTCCGGCCGCTCGCCCGCGCGCAGCACGGCCGCCGCGGTGTCGTCGCAGCTGCTCTCGATTCCGAGCACGAGCATTTCTTGCGCCTTCATGCCGCCCCGCCTAGCACCCCGATCATGCCGGGCCATCCTTTCTTACGCATCGCGACCCGCCGCTCGCCCCTCGCCGTGGCGCAGGGCGAGGCCGTGCGCCGCCGTCTCGCCGCCGCCCACGCCATTCCCGAAGCGGAAGCCGAGGCGGCCTTCCCTCTCCTGACCTTCGTGACCACGGGGGACCGCAAGCAGACCGGCAGCCTCGCCGAGATCGGCGGCAAGGGATTGTTCGTCAAGGAGATCGAGATGGCGCTCCTGACGGGCGAGGCGGATATCGCCGTCCATTCGATGAAGGACATGCCCGCCGAGATGCCAGACGGCCTCGTCCAGGCGGCGACCCCGCCGCGCGACGATCCCCGCGACGCCTTCGTCACCACGGACGGGCGCAGCCTCGACGGCCTGCCAGAAGGCGCCCCTGTCGGCACGAGCTCGGTGCGGCGCGCCGCGCAGCTCCTGCGCCGCCGCCCCGACCTCCGGGTCGTGGAGATGCGCGGCAATGTCCAGACCCGCCTGCGCAAGCTCGAAGACGGCGCCGCCGAGGGCACCTTCCTCGCCGAGGCGGGCCTTCAACGCCTGCACCGCGATGACGTGAAGCGCCGCGTGCTCGACCCGGACGTCATGCTGCCGGCGCTCGGCCAGGGCACGCTCTGCGTTCAGGCCCGGAGAGAGGACGAGGCGGCGATGGCCGCCTGCGCGCGGATCAACGACATTCCGACAGAGCTCGCGACGGCGGCCGAGCGGGCCTTCGTCGCGGCGCTCGACGGGTCCTGCCGCACGCCGATGGCGGGGCTGGCGATCCAGAAGAAGGGCGTGCTGCGCTTCGAGGCGCAGATCCTGACCCTCGACGGGACACGTTCGCTTCGGCGCGAGCGCGAGATCGCCATTGCCGGGCGCGATCACGAGGCCTGCCTTCTCGACGCGCTTGCCGCGGGGGCGGAGATGGGCGCGGAGCTGGCCGAAGAGGCAGGACCTGCGCTGAGGGCCATGCTGGCGCGATGAGCACCGTCCTCATCACCCGGCCGCAGCCGGATGCGGACCGCACCGCCGCCGAAGTCCAGGCGCATGGCTTCAACCCGATCGTCGCGCCGCTGATGCGGATCGCGCTTCGGCCCCATGCGCTGCAAGACGCCCCGGACTGCGACGCCCTCGCCTTCACCTCCGCCAATGGCGTGCGGGCATGGCGGGCCGCTGGCGGCTCCGTCCGGCCCTGCTATGTCGTCGGCCCCGCCTCCGCCGAGGCCGCGCGCGAGGCCGGCCTGCCCGTAGCGGGCGTGGCCGAAGGAGACGTCGAAACGCTCGCCGCGCTGATCGCGAAGGAGCGGCCGGGCCGGGTCCTCCATGTCGGCGGCACGGCGCTGGCCGGCGATCTGACCGGAAGATTGAGCCGCGAAGGGCTGCCCGTCCAGGCCATCGCCCTTTACGAGGCCGTGGCCGAGACGGCGCTTCCGCCGGAGGCCCGCGGCGCGATCTGCGCCGGGCTGTCCTTCGTCCTTCTCTTCTCGCCGCGCTCGGCGAGGCTCTTCTGCCGCCTCGTGCGCGAGGCAGGTCTTCAGGACGAACTGCGGAACACGCGCTGCGCCGCTCTCAGTCCGGCCGTGGCCGAGGCGGTCGACATTCCCTTCGCGGACGTGATCGTCTCGGACCGGCGCGACCTCAGCGGTTTCGTTGACATCCTTTCGGCCCGCCGCACATAAGCCGGGAGGGGTGACGGCGAGGGCCGATCCCCTTTTGCATGAGGCTTGCTCCGCAGCGGAGCGCCCGATCACGCGGACCCAAGGCGAGGCATCATGGCTGACGAGACGCCGAAGACACCTTCCAACGACCCCAAGAACAAATCCGAGGCGGATACGACCCGTCCCGAAGCGGAGAAGGTGACGGTCTCGGAGCCGGCTGGCACGGACAAGGACGCTCCCGAGACGGTCGATGCCGAGATCGTGGACCAGGACCGCGTGCAGAGCGGCGAGACGCTCGGCACGGCGGATGCGGCGGCGTCCGGCACGACGGACCGAACAGGCACTGCGGGGCGCCCCCACAAGAAGAAAGGCGGCGGCGCGACCTGGCTGATCATCCTCGTCGTCGCGCTGGCGGTGATCGCGCTGATCGCCTTCTTCCTCGGCGCCTTCGACGGCGACGATGCGGACCTCGCAGGGCGCGACGGGATCGTCGTGACCGATGCGGAGGACACCGCGCCCTTCCCCGGCAATGAACTCGACGATCCGGCCGAGGGCCCGATCGTCGCCGTCGCCGCGCCCGGCACCCGCGAGGCCGCGGTCGAGGCCGATGCGGCGGGCAATGAAGCGCTCCGTCCCTCCCAGCGCGCCGCCATCGCCGCCGCTGCGGCGGCCGCTGCGCGGATGGAAGCGACCGATGGCGACGATGAACCGATCACGGCCGCTCCGGTGACCGGCGGGCAGGATGCCGTTCAGGACGAGGAACGGACACGCGCCATCAGCGCCCTGCGCGCCCGCGCCGCCGAGCGGCGTGCCGAGCAGCAGGCCACGGACGAAGAAGAGCCTGCAGCGCAGGGCCAGGACGGCGAACCCGCCGCTTCCGCGCAGGCCGAGGCTCCCGCCGCCGGGAACGCGCAGGAGAGCCGGATGCAGGAGGCCGCGCGCCGCCGCGCCGCGCTTCTGCGCGCCGAGCGGGAGGCCGAGGCGCGCCGCGCCGCAGAAGCCAGCCGGCAAGAAGCACGACAAGCCGAAACCCCGCAGGCGGAAGCGCAACAGGCAGGGGCCGAGGACGAGGCTCAGGCACCCGCCGAACTCGCCCGCCCCTCGACCCCCGCGAGCCGCCCCGAACAGGACAGCCAGAGCACGCCCTTCGTGACCCGGCCGACGGGCCGCGTGACCTCGCTCTCTCCGGCCGATGAGGCCGAGGACGAGGATGCCGGCGAGGCCGAAACCGGCCAAGGCCCCTCCCCGATCCAGCCGCGTCCGGCGGTGGTGCGGGCGGATCCCAATCTCGACGAGCGCCTGAACGCCGTTCGCGCCGATGTGCGCGAGGAAGTGCTGGCGGAGACGGATGAACGCATCCAGACCGTCATCGCGCAGACCGAGCGCGAGGTGCAGGCGCTGCGCTCCGCCATGACCGAGCAGGAACAGCGGTCGAGCCAGCGCATCGCGCAGCTTCAGGACCGTCTCGAAGTGCTCCAGAACCGCGACGTGACGGCGACGCAGCAGGGCGTGCTGATCCTCGCCCTGTCGAGCCTCGGCACCGAACTCGAACAGGGCCGTCCCTTCGAGCGCCAGCTGGCCGATGTCGAGCGCCTGGCGCCCAATGCCCGCTCCTTGAACTTCGCCCGGCGCTATGCCGGAACGGGCCTGCCGACCGATGCCGAGCTGCGCGAGCGGTTCCGGGAGGCGGCGCGCGAGGCCCTGGCCCGTGCCCGGCGCGAAAGCGCCGAGGGTCCCTTCGAGCGCCTCTGGGCCAATCTGACCGGCCTCTTCACCGTGCGCGAACTCGGCGATGTCGAGGGCGATACGCCGTCGGCCATCATCTCCCGCGCCGAAGTCGCGCTGGAGCAGGGCGATCTTGGCGCTGCCGTTCGCGAACTCCGCGCGCTCGAAGGCGCGGCTGCCGAAGCGTTCCAGCCCTGGATCCAGGATGCCGATGCCAAGGCCCGCGTGCGCGAGCGTCTCGACGCGCTCGAGCAGGCCGTTCTGGTCGAGGCCGGATGAGTGACGGCGCCCTTCCGCTGCGGCATTTCGGACTGATCCCATGATCCGCATCTTCGTCTACCTTCTGGCGGTCCTGGCCGTCACCGCACTAACGATCTGGCTCGCCGATATCGAGGGCCTGACCGAGGTGCGCATCGGCGACCAGTCGGTGGTGGGGCCGACGGCCGCCTTTATCGGCGTCGCCCTCGTGGCCGGCGTCCTGCTGATCTTCGGCACGTCGATCATCGCGTGGCTGTCGGGCCTTCCCGCCCGCGTGCGCCGGCGGCGGGACGACCGGCAGCAGGAGCGGGGCATGACGGCGTTGACCCGCGGCCTGGAAGCGGTCGCCGCGGGCGATGCGGACGACGCCCAGCGCAATGCGAAGCTCGCGACGCGCCACCTGCAACAGCCTGCCTTGACCCGGCTCCTGACGGCGCAGGCGGCGCATCTCGCGGGCGATGATTCGACCGCGCGGGACGCCTATGCCGCCATGCTGGAGGCGCCTGAGACCGAGTTTCTGGGCCTGCGGGGGCTTTATCTCCAGGCCATGGCGCGCGGGGACAAGGATGAGGCCAAGGCCTATGCCGACAGGGCCTTCCGCCTGCGCCCGGGCGCGCCCTGGGCCTTCGACAGCGTCTACGCGCTCAGCGTCGAGCGGGGCGCCTGGGGCGATGCGCGCGAAGCGCTCCGCCTCGCCCATAAGCAGGGCATCCAGGAGGACGAGGCGACGAAGCGAAAAGAGGCCGCCCTTCTGACCGCACAGGGCTATGCGGCCCATGACAGCGGCGATCAGGAAACGGCCCGCAAGGACGCCGAGGCGGCGCTCAAGCGGAGCCCGGGCTTCGTGCCCGCCGCCGTTCTCGCCGCCCGCCTCGATGCCTCAGCGGGCAAGACTTCGAAGGCCAACAAGATTCTCGACGCGGCCTGGGCGAAGACGCCTCATCCCGCGATCGCGCGCACGATGGAAGACCTTCTCGGCGATGCGAAGAAGAGCCGGCGCGTCGCCCGGCTGCGCAAGCTCGCGGCTCAGAACCCCGAGCACGAGGAAAGCCGCCTCCTCCTCGCGCAGCAGCACATCGCGCTCGGCGAATATTCCGAGGCGAAGGCGCTTCTCGAGCCGCTTCTGAAGACGCAGCCCGGTCCGCGCACCTTCATCGCCATGGCCGATCTGATGGAGGGCCAGCATGGCGAGGGGGCCGGCAGGCCGTGGCGCGAACGCGCCGCCGCCGCGCCGCGCGAGCCGCTGCCCGGGCAGGACGGCACCTTCTCCCTCACCACCGAAGGATGGCGGCGCCTGATCGAGGAATATGGCGAACATGGCCGCCTCGCCCCGCCGCCGCTCGAAGCCGTCTCGATGGGCCTCACCGAGGACGAGCTTCTGCGCCTCAGCGCGCCGCCCGCGCCGCAAGGGCGCGGCCGGGCCGAGGAAGACGAGTTCAGCGCCGAAGAAGGCGCGCAGCCTCCCGCGCCGGCGGCGACCGATATCGTGGTCGAGCCCGCGCCGGCAGACATGGCCGACGAGCCCGGGGAAGCGTCGGCGGAGGCCGCAGGCGACAGGGCGGAGGCGCGGCGCTGAGGTCCTGGCCGCGGCATCCGGCGCGCAGACGAAAAAAGGCCCCGCCTCGGCGGGGCCTTTTCTTTCGGACGGCGCGAGAGGCTTACGCGTTCGCGACGGTCTCCTTGACCCAGCTTTCGAGCTGGCTCTTCGGCGCGGCGCCGACCTTGGTCGCGATCGGCTCGCCGTCCTTGAAGATCATCAGGGTCGGCACGCCGCGCACGCCGTACTGGCCGGGCGTATTGGGGTTCTCGTCGATATCGACCTTGGCGACCTCGATCTGCCCCGACATGTCGCCGGCGATGTCCTCGAGCGCAGGCGCGATCTGCTTGCAGGGCCCGCACCACGTCGCCCAGAAATCCACCAGCACCAATCCCGACGCGCCGAGCACGTCCGAGGAGAAGCTGTCATCGGTCACGGTCTTGATCGCCATCGCGGCCTCCTTCGCCACATCTGCCATTGTCAGGGGACTTAAGGCGGCGTGCGAAGAGCGCAAGACGGCGCCCGCCCCCGTTATCCTAACGCCCCCTCCAGCAGGTCTGACGGCAGCGGCATGAGGCGCGGGGCATAGGTCCAAAGGAGCGCGGAACGGACATCGCGCCCGGGATAGACGCGGCGGATGAGCGCTTCATAGGCGGCCATCTGGTAGAGATAGCTGCGCGGCACGCCTTCCGGCTCCGCCGGCGGCGGCCTGTTCGACTTGAAGTCGACGATCAGGATCTCCTCATCCGTCACGAGAAGCCGGTCGATCTGGCCGCTGAAGGCGCGCCCGCCCACGCGCCCCTGCACCGGCACCTCCGCCCGGCTGCCCGGCCCGAAGACCGTGCCGAAGCGGGCATCGTCCAGAACGCGCAGCGCCTCCGCCAGCCACTCGCCGCGGGTCTCCACATCGGCACCGGCGGCGAAACGGGCGAGGAGCGCCCGGCCGCGCGCCTCGCGCTCGCCGCGCGGCAGGTCCGGCAGGCGCTCTAGCAGGGCGTGGATCGCGAAGCCGCGCGCATAGGGGTCCGCCGCGCCCCTCTGCCCGGGCGCATAGGCCGGCCCCTCGTCGATCCGCTCCTCGTCACCGGCCCCCGGCGGCCCCGCCGAAGGAAACAGCAGGGCGTCCGCCTCCTCCTTCGGAGCCTTCTCGAAGAGCCACCCGGGACAAGCCTCCTCTTCCGCGTCCTCGCGCAGCGCCGCCGCCGTCTCGGCAGCGCGGCTGCCATGCTCGAAGCGCAGCACCTTGCCGCCCCACAACTCCTCCGCCTCTTCGGTGCCGGAAAGGCGCTCGAAGCCGAGCTGGACGAGCGTGTGCCAGCAGGCGCCGTCCAGATCCTCGCGCTCCTTGTCGAAGCCGCCCGACTGCCCTTGCGTGCCGCAGACATAGAGGCGTTCCTCCGCACGCGTCGCGGCGACATAGAGGAGGCGCCGCCGTTCCTCGGCGGCGAGGCGCTCGGCATAGGCGCGCGCGGCGGCGCTGACGGGGGTATCGGACGACTTGCCCCCTGGCACGCAGGCATAGCGGCCGGGGGTCGGGGCGAAGCTGTCCCCTTCCCCGGCTCCGAGCGGCACCAGCATGTCCTGGCGGCGCGTCCTATGGCCCGCATCGGCAAGGATGACGATCGGCGCCTCCAGCCCCTTGGCGCCATGGACCGTCATCACACGAACGGTGTCGCCGCCCTCTCCCGCCTCCTTCTTCACGTCCCGTTCGAAGGCGTCGAGATGGGCGAGGAAGCCCTGCAGGGTGCGCGGCGCGCGCGCCTCGAAATCGAGCGCTTCGGCCAGCACCTCCTCGACCGCTTCGTCCGAAGTGCCGCCAAGGCGCATGCGCAGGCGCTGCCAGCCGGTCGGATGGCCGTTCTCGAGAACGGAGGACATGAGCGCGAAGGCGCCGCCGCGCAGGCCTTCGGTGCGCGCCGCCTCGATCTCGTCGCGGGCGAGGCGGCATTTCCGCCCGAGAACGGTGTCCTTTTCCGCCTCCGTCTTCACCCGCGCCCAGAGCGTGCCGGAGCGGCCATGGGCGAGCGCGAAGAGCTCGTCATCCGTCAGCCTCCAGAAGGGCGATCTCAGGACCTCGGCGAGGCTCAGGCAATCCGCGCTGTTCACGCAGAAGCGCAGCAGGGCGTGAAGGTCGCGCACGCCGACATCCTCGGACAGCCGCACGCGGTCGGCGCCCGCCGTCGGAATGCCGGCCCGGGCAAGCTCGCGCACCACCTCCTGGAACTGCGCGCCACGGGTCTGGCAGAGGATCAGGATGTCGCCGGGGCGGACGGGCCGCCCGTTCTGCGCGAGCCGCTCTCGCCCGATCCAGCTCTTGATCCGCTCACAGATCTCCGTTGCCAGGACGCGGCGGGGATCGCTCTCTCCGCGGGCATTGATCGGCGCGTCCCAGGGTTCGTCCTCGGCCTTTTCAGGTTTGGGGACGAGGGGCCAGAGCTCGACCCGGCCATGGCGCGCCGGATCGACCGGCCTGTGCGCCTGATGCCCCTTGCCCAGCACGCCGCGTGCCGCCTCCCCCTCGAACATGGCGTCGACCGCTTCGAGAACGGCGGCGGAGGAGCGGAAGGAGAGATAGAGCGTCTCGGGCCGGAAGGGATAGCCGCCGACAGCGAGCCGCTCGGTCAGCTCGCCGAGCTTCTTGTCGAACAGCTTGGCGTCCGCGCCCTGAAAGGAATAGATCGACTGCTTCTTGTCGCCCACGACGAAGACGGTGCGGCCGCCCTCCCCGTCCTCGGGCCGCGCCCCTTCGCCGGCGAAGAACTCGTCGGCCAGCTTCTCGAAGACGGCCCATTGCAGGGCGCCCGTATCCTGCGCCTCGTCGAGGAGGATGTGGTCGAGGCCCTGGTCGAGCTTGTAGAGCACCCAGGCCTGCGAGGTATCCTCGAACAGGGTGACGGTGCGGTCGATGAGGTCGGAGAAATCGAGCGCGCCGAGCGCGGCCTTGCGCGCGTCATAGGCGCGGGCGACGGCGAAGCCGAGGCGGTGGAGCGCGGCGTTCGCTTCGCAGAAGGCGATGATGCTCGGCGCCTGCTTCACCTCGCCCAACACGGTCTGCATCATCCGCATGCGGTCGGCGCAGTCCTCGATCAGCGGCAGGACCTTCTTGCCGCCGACGAATTGGGTGGGTCCGCCATCAACCTTGCAGAGAATGCCGGCGAGCGCGCGCGTTCCGGCGAGTTCGTCCTCGAAGAACAAGGATGCAGCCTCGGCGAGCGCTTCGTCCTTCTTGCCCCCCTGCCCGAACAGCGTCGCGATCTCCCGCAGGAGGAGCCTGTCGAGGCGTCCCGCCGCAGCGCGGACCAAATCGTCCTCGCTCGCGCCCGGCGCCAGGCCATGCTCGGCGAAATAGGCGCTGCAGAACCCTCCCTCGTCGCCGCCCGCCGCAGCGCGGATCTCGCGCATCCGCCCGGACAGCTCGCGCAGGAGGCCGCGCAGCGCGTCTTCGCGATAGTGCCGCCCGAGGAGGTCGAAATCTTCCAGCAGCTCCGGCTCCTCGCGGAGCGCCGTCTCCGCCAGCCCATCGACCAGCTCGCGCAGCAGCGCTTCGGACTCCGCCTCCTCCATGACCTTGAAGCCCGGCACGACCCCGGCCTCGACCGGAAACCGTCCGAGAACGGATTCGCAGAAGGAGTGGATCGTCTGGATCTTGAGGCCGCCGGGCGTCTCGAGCGCGCGTGCGAAGAGGCGGCGGGCGCGCGGCAGGACCTCGTCGGGCGGCGCCTCGCCCGTCATGTTCCGGATCTGCTCGCGCAGCGCATCGTCTTCCATCAGCGCCCAGGCGCCGAGGGTCCCGAAGAGACGGCTCGCCATCTCGGCGGCGGCCGCCTTGGTGTAGGTGATGCAGAGGATCTTGGAGGGCGGCGTGCCGTCGCTCCAGCTGCCGTCCTCGCGCTCGCGCGGCAGGAGGAGGCGGGTCACCCGCTGGATCAGGACGTGAGTCTTGCCCGAGCCCGCATTGGCCGAGACCCAGGCCGAGGCGGCCGGGTCCGCGACGGCGCGCTGGCGGGCGGTCGTGTCCTCGAGCACGGTGAAGGTGCCGTCAGCCATCTTCTCCTCCCGCAGCGCCCCATTCGCCCCGGCGGGCGAGATGGTCGTACTGACCGTAAGAGTTCTCCATGAAGGGCCGGGGCTGGCAGAGATAGGGCGTCGCCTCGTCGCAGAAGACGCAAAGGAGGTCCCTCAGCCGCTCCTCGACGAGCGCGAGTTCCTCGCGCAGCTCGTCGTCGGCGAGGGACCGGTTCTTCTTGAAGACCTCCGTCTGCCGCTCCTTGGGCAGGCTTTCGAGATAGGCGACCCGATAGGTCTCCATCGGCCCGAGATCCGCGAAGGCCCCCTCGCGCAGCATGAGCGCGGTCAGGCTGAGCTGCGGGTTGAAGGTCTTGGCCTGAGCGACCGTGGGCACCTGCGTGCCGGTCTTGTAGTCGAGGATCAGCGCCGCGCCGTCCTCCGCCCGCCGATCGATCCGGTCGGCGCGGCCATGCAGGATGAATTCCTCGCCGCCGACCTCGAAGCGCCACTCGCCGCTGACCTCGATCCCGGCGGGCGCATGGTCCGCCCGCACCGTATCCTCGAGCAGGGCGAAGCTTTCGAAGGCGAGCGCCATCTGCGAGCGCCACAGGGTCCGAAGGTGCGGCGGCAGGGCCTGCCGGTCGAAGGCGTCGCCCGCCAGCTCCTGAAGGATGGCCGGCACATCGCTCCCCCGTCGTTCGGGATGCGCGCGCACATAATCCTCGAACAGGCCGTGATAGAAGGTGCCCCTGGCGCCGCCATCGACCGGCCGGTCCAGCGGATCGAGAGCGCGCAGGCGCAGCACCTTGGAGGCGTAGATCGCATAGGGATCGCGCAGCAGCGTGGTGATGTCGCTGATCGACAGCCTGCGCGGGCGGGCGGCGGCGGGCGGGCGGGGCTCGACCCGCGGCGCCGGCTCGGCCTTGTCCCAGCCATGGCGGCGGGCGATCAGCGTGCGGAGGCGCGGCGCGCTCGAGACCTCTTCGCCCGTATGCTTGAGGAAGCTCTCGAAGCGGACCATCCAGCGCGAGGGCTTGGCAGGCCCCCGCCCCGCCCGCTCGGCCCGGGTGAGGAAAACCTCGGGCGCGGCGGCGAGCTGGCTGAAATCGTGCGCGGAGCGTCCGATGATCATCTCGGGGCTCGGCAGGCCGAGCGCCTCGCGCATGGGCCGGGACAAGAAGGGGTCGGAGCGCGCATCGTCGGGCCAGACCCCTTCGTTGAGGCCGCCGAGGATGATCCTGTCCGCATGCTGAAGGCGCGCTTCGAGGAGGCCGAGGATCGCGATGCGCGGATGGGTGCCGCCGCGGGGCCGCACGACGGGACCGCTGAGCGCCGTGTCGACGAAACCGCCGAAGCCGCGGCGGGAGATGTCCGGCAGCAGGGGGCCGGCCGCGAGAAGCTGCGAGAGATGCAGGCTCAGCGCCTCGCCGTCCTCGAAGCGCCACAGCCGCTCCTCGCCCTCCTGTTCGGGCGTGGCGGCGAGCCGGGTGGCGACCTCGACCAATGCCCGGACCAGAGCCTCTCCGCTCGCCGCCTGCTCGAAAGGCGCGGTGGCCGCTTCGAGATCGGCGATCAGCGCGAGGACGGCGTCCAGCCGGTCCTCGCTGCCGACCTGGCGCGCCCAGCGGGCGGTCAAGGCCGCGCGCAGGCCGTCCCAGCCGGGCCCCGGCCGCAGGCCGCGCAGCGCCCGGTCGAGATCCCGCAGCATGGCGGCGAACTCGGCCTTGCCGCGGCCCATGCCGCAGAGCTGGTGCTTCAGAACGGCGCAAAGATGCACGGGATGGCTGACATCGCAGAGCCAGTGGGCGACCGCGCGCAGGAAGGTGCCCCGATAGGTCGCGCCGAGCGGGGTGCCGCCAGAATCGTCCACCCGCACGCCCCAGGCCCCGAGCTTCATCCGCACGCGGCGGGCCAGCGTCCGGTCGGGGGTGACGAGGATCGCGGTCTTCCCTTCCTCGGCTAGGGTCTCGCGCAGGAGGAGGCTGATGAAGCTCGCCTCCTCGTCTTCGTTCCGCGCGACGGCGGTGCGCAGGCCGGAAGTGGCGCGGCCGAGATCGTCATGCTCGCGGAACTGCCGCATGCGGCCGAACCAGTCATCGGTCGCCTCGGCCGGCCGCAGGATCAGCGACAGGAAGGCTCTGCGGCTCGCCTCTTCGGGACGGGCCGGACTGCCGGGCCAGGCTTCGACCGCGCCGCGCTCCAGGCCGTCGAAGCTGTTATTCAGGAGAGCCTTGAACAGCGCCTGCGGGTGCGGCGGCTCGATCTGCGCCCAGGCGCGCTCGTCGAGCTCCCGGTCGAGGCCCGGCAGGACGACGAGGCCCTGCGGCAGGCTCGCCACCTGCGCCATGAACCGCGCCGTGGCGGGGATGGTGCCGAGCGACCCCGCGACGATGACCGGTCCGCGCGGCGGATGGGCGCCGACGCTTTTCGTCAGGGCGTCGACCAGCGCCCGCCGCCGCGCCGCCCCCTCCATCCGGCCCTGCTCGGCGAGCCAGCCGGGCCAGGCTTCCGTGACGACGCGCAGGAAGTCGAGAGAGCGCTGCCAGTGCATGGCGCCCTGGGGCACGGCATCGTCGGTGACGAGGGCGCCGAGGCGCGAGAAGGGCACATCCTCAGTGTGGAAATCGTCAAGCAGGCGGGCGAGTTCGTCCGCCCCTGCGAGCGCTGCGGGCCAGGACGGCACGGCCCCGCCCTGCGCCTCCTTCGCGGCGCGCAGGAGGCGGGCGAGGACGAGGCGGCGCTCCACCCCTTCCGCCGCAGGCAGCAGCGCCTCCTCGGCCGATAGCGGCGCGTCCTGGATCGAGAGGTCTTCCTCGTCGACATCGCCGAGCGCGCGGAGGCGGGGAAGGAGGACCGCTTCGGAGCCAAGCTCCAGGAACTGGCTCGCCAGCGCCCGCGTCGCCCGCCTGTTGGGCAGGTAGATCGTGACATCGGCCAGCCCGAGGGGGTCGTCCCTATACGCCTCGATCAGCGGGCGGGCGAGATCGGCGAGGAAGGGCCGCCCGGCCGGGATCGTGTAGAGGGCGGGACCATCGCAGAAGAGGTCGGAGAGCGGAGCGGTCACCGCCCCCTCCCAAGCCGCGCCTCCGCGGCCGCGTGTCCTTCGGGATCGCCGACATGCATCCAGAAGCCGTCATGGAGAAGGCCGAACAGGCGGCCCTGGCGCATCGCGCGGTCCCAGAACTCGCGGGTCGAGCAGGCGCGCGGCTCCTCCCCGGCCCAGAGGCGCGGATGGATCACCTGGAGGCCGGTGAAGACCAGCTTCTCGCTCTCGCCGTTCCAGGAGACCCGCCCATCGGCCCCGAGGCAGAAATCCCCGCTCCCCGCATAGCCGCTCGTGCGCTCCTGCGGAACGAGCAGGAGGAGCGCGTCCATCTCGGCATCGCGCCAGCCTTCGGCAAGCCGCGCCGCGCCGCCTTCGAGGATGGCATCGGTATTGGTGCAGAAGACCGGCCCCTCGCCCAGAAGCGGCGTCGCCCGCATCAGCCCGCCGCCCGTTTCGAGCCGCGCATCGCGCTCGTCCGAAATGGTGATGGCGGGGGCGGCGCGGTCCTTCAGATGCGCCTCGATCTGGTCCGCCTCGTAATGGACATTGACCACGGCCCGCCCGGCCCCGCCGCGCGCGACTTCGTCCAGCGCATAGTCGATCAAGGCGCGGCCGCCGACTTCGACCAGCGGCTTGGGCTTGCCCGCCGCGATCGCGCGGATGCGGGTGCCGAGCCCGGCGGCGAGGACCATGGCGGTGTCGATCTCAGCCATGAAGGACCTCCGGCAGGTAACGCTCGGTCCAGTCCCGCACCGGCTTCAGCGGCGCGCGTTCGAGATCACGGGCGAGGTGCCCGCGCACGCGCGGCATCAGCGCGCGGTATTTCTCTTTGCCGTCGCGGTTCACGAGCCGCGCGAAGATGCCGAGGATCTTGGTGTTCCGCTGCGCCGCGAGGATCGCATAGTCCCGCTCGAAGGAGGACGGGTCAGGCAGGGCGGAGACGTAGTCGTCATAGAGCGCTTGCGCGGTCGGGGCCGCGATGTCCCGCCGCGCATCCTCGATCAGGCTGGCGAGGTCGTAGGCGGCATGGCCGACCAGCGCGTCCTGGAAATCGATGACCCCGACGCCGTCGGCGCCTTCGCCCTCCAGCACCAGGATGTTCTCGGCGTGGAAATCGCGCAGGACGAGCGTATCGCGCGGGCCGAGCCCTGCCAGCACCTCGCGCCATGCGGCCTCGAAGGCCGCCTCGGCCCCCTCCGGCGCAGCGATGCCCGCGAAGGGGAAATACCATTCCGTCAGCAGGCGGAGTTCGGCCATGAGGGCCGTGTCGTCATAGGTCTGGAGCGGCCATGCGCCGGCCTGTCCGGCCACGGCCCCCGCCTCGCGCAGGCGGTGGAGCACTTCGAGGGCGCGGCCGTAATGGACTCGCTCGGCCGCGGGATCGGCGGCCTTGCGCGCGAGGAGGTCGTCGCCGAGATCCTCGATCACGGCGAAGCCCGCCTTTTCGTCGGCGGCGTGGATCCGGGGCGCCCGCACCCCCCGCGCCCGCAACCACGAAGCCAGTTCGGCGAAGGCATGGAGGCTCGGCCCCGCAAGCCGCGCCTGCGCATTGTAGCCGAGCGCCTCGCGCTCCTGCGGGCTCGCCTCTGGCGGACAGGCCGCCCCTTCGGCGGCGGGCGGCGCATCCATCAGGAGCGCCGGCGACGGCCCGCCATGAAGGCGGACATAGCTGCGCGTGGAGGCGTCGGCCGGCAGCGGCGCGAGACGCGCCCCTCTCCAGTCCGTGCTCTTCAGGAACGCCTCGCGCTCTGCGGCCCTCGTCCCGCTCGCCATCCTACCCTCTGCGAAACCGCCATTCCCGCGCGCCGTCCGGCAGCATCCGTCCGGTGACGCGCAGGCGATCGGCCGGAAGCCAGCCTTCGGCCTTTTCAGGCCATTCGATCAGCACGACGCCCGTATCCAGCATGTCGTCCAGTCCCAGCTCCTCGAGCTCGGAAGGATCATTAAGGCGGTAGAGGTCGAGATGGTAAAGAGGCGGCGTTCCCTCATAGGGCTGGACGATGGCGAAGCTCGGGCTCGGAACCTCCTCGGCGCCGCAGCCCGCGCGGATCAATCCCCGCGCGAATGCGGTCTTCCCGGTGCCGAGCGGCGCATCGAGCGCGATGCAAGCGCCGGCGCGAAGAGTTTTCCACAAGCTCGCGCCGAGCGCCTCGGTCTCGGCTTCGGATCGGGTGACGGTCGTCTGCTCCATGCCGCCCGGCATAGTCCGCGGCGCTCGGCGCGGCCAGCGCCTTGGCCCGAAGGAAAGAGCATTGTAAGCGGCGCCTCCACCTCAGACGGGACGCGGCATGGTCAAGGTCACTTACATCGAGCACGACGGAACGACCCACGAGGTCGATGGCGAAGAGGGGCTGACGGTCATGGAGACCGCGGTGAAGAACAACGTGCCCGGCATCGACGCCGATTGCGGCGGCGCCTGCGCCTGCGCGACCTGCCATGTCTATGTCGACGAGGCCTTCCGCGGAAAGACCGGCGAGGCGGGCCCGATGGAGGAGTCCATGCTCGACTTCGCCTCCGAGCGCGAGGAGAATTCGCGCCTGTCCTGCCAGATCAAGCTGTCCGCGGCGCTCGACGGGCTGATCGTCCGCCTGCCCGAATTCCAGGGCTGAGGCGAGGCGCCCCGCCGGGACCGGGCGCTTGACTTCTCTCGACGTTCCGGCATTCGATGATTCGATGCTTGAAGACTCTCTTTGCAACGCACACGAAGCGGTTGCGGCCGAGCCGATCGTGCCCGCCGCCACCACGCCGCGCCCCGACGTCACCCTCGCCCTCACCCGGGGGATCGCCCGGATGATGCAGGACATGGGCCTTGCGGTCCTGGCCGAATTCAAGCTGCCGAACGGGCGCAGGGCCGATCTGGCCGGCCTCTGCCCCAAGGGCATGCTGACCATCGTGGAGATCAAGTCCTGCCGCGAGGACCTGGCGGTGGACACGAAATGGCCCGAATACAAGGACTATTGCGACCGCTTCTTCTTCGGCGTGTCGGAGGTCTTTCCCTTCGAGATGATCCCCGAGGAGGAAGGGCTGATCGTGGCCGATGCCTTCGGCGGCGCGATCCTGCGCGAGGCGGCCGAGGACAAGCTGGCAGGCGCCCGCCGCAAGGCCGTCACCCTGCGCTTCGCGCGGCAGGCCGCATCCGCCGCCGCGGCCTTCTGAAGCACCTGCAAGTCCTTGATACCGAAAGGCTCGCGGCGCAGCGCGACATTATAACGAAGTATGTTGCATCTTACCCAAAGCCGCGTAGATGGGAGGTCGGCGGCACCCGCTGCGCTCGTCTGCGAAGACTGGAGCGCGAGGTCTCTACTCTCTCCCCCTAAGGGGACCTTTGCGGGTGCCGCCAACTCGGAGACGGGCATCTCCGGTGACGGGAATGTGGGCAGGTACACTCCCCCCAAATCATGCCGCGGCTAGGTTGGGCAGTACCGCAGCACAATCTGTGCATAGCAAATTTTTCCGTTTCATGCACCATAAAAGTGCATGGCCGGTAAGGTTAACTTTCGGCTAACAGGCTGCGCAGCGTCTCGTGATCGCCCACGATCCTGTGCGCGCCCTCCGCTTCGAGTCGGGCGCCATGGTCCGAAAGGCAGTGCCCGCCGCCGGTGAAGCCCCAGACGGTCATGCCCGCCGCGACCCCTGCACGGACGCCATGCGCGCTGTCCTCGATGACGAGGCACCGCTTCGGCGATACGCCGAGCTGCTCAGCCGCATAGAGGAAGATGTCGGGCTCGGGCTTGCCGTGCGCGACGCGGTCGGCCGAATAGACATGTTCGCCGAAATAGGATTTCAGGCCGTAGCGCTCGACCTTGTCGTCGAGGAAGGGCTGGCCCGAGGAAGAGGCCACGGCGAGGCTGGCATGCGTGACCCGCGCCGCGGCCGCGACCATGGCCTCCGCGCCGGGCACCAGCTTCATGGTGTGGCGCTGGGCGCGGCGGGCGGCGATGACGCCTTCGATCAGGGCCTCGACCTCCTCCTCGCGCGGGGGGCGGCCGAGGACCCGCGCCTGCGCCTCGCGCAGGCCATGCGCGAAGGCGTCATGGCGCATGCCCGCGAAGTGGCGGATGAAGTCTTCGGTGGTCCAGTCGAACCCGTTATCCGAGAGGAAGGCGGCGGCGTCCTCGAGCCCGACGATCTCGGAATCGACGAGCACGCCGTCGCAGTCGAAGAGGATGGCGGCATGGGGAAAAGGCATGGGGCGCCCTAACCGCCTGCCGCTCCGGGTCAAACCCGAAAGCGCGCGGCGGGCGCCCCTGCCCCATCACATGCCGATGACCGGCGCCGCTTCGAGGCTGGCGAGATAGGCCAGGAGGAGGAGCGCGACGATATTGGTGATCTTGATCATCGGGTTTACGGCCGGTCCGGCCGTGTCCTTGTAAGGGTCGCCCACCGTATCGCCGGTAACGGCGGCCTTGTGGGCCTCGGACCCCTTCCCGCCGTGATGGCCGTCCTCGATATATTTCTTGGCAT
Source organism: Parvularcula oceani (assembly GCF_000733125.1). Classification (GTDB taxonomy): domain Bacteria; phylum Pseudomonadota; class Alphaproteobacteria; order Caulobacterales; family Parvularculaceae; genus Parvularcula; species Parvularcula oceani. Next base: position 280,855 of record NZ_JPHU01000003.1, read on the forward strand.
TGTCCCAGGCACCGCCGCCGGCGGTCATGGACAGGGCGAGGAAGAGGCCGGTGACGATGACGCCGAGCAGCATGGCGCCCACCGCCGAAAGCGCGGCCGCGGTGCCCGCCACCATGCCCACGAGCAGGTAGAGGACGAGCGGCCCGAGGATCGGCAGGAGCGAGGGGACGATCATCTCCTTGATCGCGGCCCCCGTCAGGATGCTGACGGCGCGCGCATAGTCGGGCTTGACCGTGCGGTCCATGATGCCCGGGTTTTCGCGGAACTGGCGCCGCACCTCCTCGACGATGCGGCCCGCCGCGCGCCCCACCGCCTGCATCGCCATGGAGCCGAAGAGGAAGGGCAGGAGCCCGCCCGCGAACAGCCCGACGATGACGTAAGGGTTGATCAGCGAATAGTCCGGCACGATCCCCTCGAAGAAGGGATAGAGTTCGGGATGCGCCGCGAAATAGCGCAGATCCTCCGCATAGGCCGCGAAGAGGACGAGCGCGCCGAGGCCTGCCGATCCGATGGCATAGCCCTTGGTGACGGCCTTCGTGGTGTTGCCCACCGCGTCCAGCGCATCCGTCGTCTCCCGCACGCTGGCGTCGAGTTCCGCCATCTCGGCGATGCCGCCGGCATTGTCGGTGACGGGGCCGAAGGCGTCGAGCGCGACGATCATGCCCGCCAGCGCCAGCATGGTCGTCACCGCCACGGCGATCCCGTAGAGGCCCGCCAGCGAGAAGGTCGTCACGATCCCGACCATGATGATGACGGCGGGCAGCGCCGTCGCCTCCATCGAGACGGCGAGGCCCTGGATGACATTGGTGCCGTGTCCTGATTCCGAGGACGCGGCGACCGAGCGCACCGGGCGGAAGCCCGTGCCGGTATAGTATTCCGTCACCCAGACGATGAGGCCGGTCACGGCGAGCCCGGCAAGGCCGCACAGGAACAAGGACAGCCCTGTGAAGATCCGGATGCCAGAACCGTCCGCGGCGCCGACCGAGTACTCCTCGCCGAAGGGCACGATCAGCGCCGTGACCAGCGCGAGCCCCGCGATCGACAGGATGCCGGTCGCGAGCAGCCCCTTGTAGAGCGCGCCCATCACGTTGCTGGAGCCCTTGGAGAGCTTCACGAAGAAGGTTCCCGCGATCGAGCACAGGATGCAGATCGCGCCGATGGCCAGCGGGTAGAGCATGAAGCGCTGCACGGCGGTGAACTGCGAGATCTCGCCCGTGCCCGTGAGAAGGACCAGATCGGCGAAGAGGATCGAGGCCAGCACCATGGTCGCCGCGATGGTGACGACATAGGTCTCGAAGAGATCCGCCGCCATGCCCGCGCAATCGCCGACATTGTCGCCCACATTGTCCGCGATGGTGGCTGCGTTGCGCGGGTCGTCTTCTGGGATGCCGGCCTCGACCTTGCCGACGAGGTCGCCGCCGACATCGGCGCCCTTGGTGAAGATGCCGCCGCCCAGGCGCGCGAAGACCGAGATCAAGGACGCGCCGAGCGACAGGGCGATCAGGCCGTTGATCACGCGCCGGTCGCCGGGCTCGAGGTCGATGCCGGCCGTCAGGACGAGAAAGAAGATCGAGAGCCCCAGAAGCGCGAGCCCCGCCACGAGCATGCCGGTCACCGCCCCGGACTTGAAGGCGACGCTGAGCCCTTTTTGCAGGCCGTGGCGCGACGCCTCGGTGGTGCGCACATTCGCCCGGACCGACACCAGCATCCCGACATAGCCCGCAATGCCCGAAAGGATGGCGCCGACCGCGAATCCCGTCGCCGGGATCCAGTCGAAGCCGAAGAAGAAGAGAAGAAGGACGAGGACGAGGATGCCGACTATGGTGATGGTCGTGTATTGCCGGGCGAGATAGGCCCGGGCGCCTTCCTGAATGGCGCCCGCCACCTCCTGCATGCGGGCATTGCCCGGCGACATCGCCATCACCTGCCGCGATGTGGCGATGCCGTAAGCGACGGCGGCCAAGCCGGCCAGAACGACCAGCACCAGTGAAATCGTCATCCTACCCCTCCCACGGCGCTTCGCGCGCCTTTCTTGTGGAAGAACGCTCGCAAGCTGCGGGAAGGAAAGCAACCGGCTCTTGCTGTAGGGTTCGCCAGTACAGCAAGAGCCTGGTCTGGCCTATGCCTGGCCCTGTCCTTCCCGAAGGGAGGCCATGTCGATGACGAAGCGGTAGTGCACATCGCCCGCGACGACCCGGTCCCAGGCGGCGTTGACGTCCTGCATGCTGGTCATCTCGACATCCGAGACGATGCCGTGCTCGCCGCAGAAATCGAGCATTTCCTGCGTCTCCTTGAGGCCGCCGATCAGCGAGCCCGCGATCCGCTTGCGTCCCGCGACGAGGCCGCCCGAATGCACGCCGTCGAAAGGCTCGATGGCGCCGACGATGACCATGGTGCCGTTGCGGCGCAGCAGTGAGAGATAGCCGTTGAGGTCATGGCCGACGGGCACGGTGTTGAGGAGGAAGTCGAAGGAATTGCGGTGCGCCTTCATTTGGGCCCTGTCCTTCGAGACCAGCACCTCGTGGGCGCCCAGCCGTTCGGCGTCCTCGGCCTTTTCGGGGCTGGTCGTGATCATGACCACATGCGCGCCCATGGCCGCTGCGAATTTGACGCCCATATGGCCGAGCCCGCCAAGGCCGATCACGCCGACCTTGTCCCCCGGCCCCACCTTCCAGTGGCGCAGCGGCGAGAAAGTGGTGATGCCCGCGCAAAGAAGCGGCGCGACGCCCTTGGGGTCGAGATTGCCGGGCACCCGCAGCACGAAGTCCTCGCGCACCACGATCGATTCGGCATAGCCGCCAAAGGTCGGCCCGCCGAGCACGGGATCGGTCGAGCCATAGGTCATGACCGGCCCCTGCTCGCAATATTGCTCCTCGTGATCCTCGCAGGCCGAGCAGTGCCTGCAGGACTGGACGAGGCAGCCGACCCCGACGAGATCGCCGGGCGCGAAACCTTCGACCTCGGCGCCGACCTTCGTCACCCGGCCGACGATTTCATGGCCCGGCACGGCCGGATAGGCGGCATTGCCCCAGTCATTGCGGGCGAAATGGATGTCGGAGTGGCAGATGCCGCAATAATCGATCTCGATCGCGACATCGCGGGCGCCGACCTCGCGGCGTTCGATCCCGAACGGGGATAGCGCGTCGTCGGGCGATTGAGCGGCATAGGCGCGGACGGTCATCTCGAAGCTCCTGTCAGGCGGAGTCGCTCAGATAGGGGCTCGTCCGGAGGACGCCAGCCGTCAGACCTCGTGACGCACGATGCGCGAGGCGATTTCGCGCGCGCGCCGCATCGCGCTGCGGCGGCGCCAGCGCCGCGGGTCGAGCGGCAGGCAGTTCTTCAGGTCTTCGTCGAAGATCGCATCCGCTTCGGCCGTGAAGCCCTCGTCGAGCACGTTCAGGGCCAGCTCGTCGTCCTTGAAGGCGGACCGCATGTTGAAATTGGCGGACCCGATGGATGCCAGAAGGCCGTCGACGGAGACCAGCTTGTGGTGGAACATGGTCGGCTGATAGCGATACAGCTCCGCGCCCGCCCTCAGCAGGGCGTCGATGGCTTCGGCCGAGGCAAGTTCGGAGACCCGCTTGTCGATGTGCGGGCCTGGCATGATCACCTGCACCTGGACGCCCCGCCCCAGCGCCTCGACCAGCCTGTCGGTCTGCGCCTCGCGCGGCGCGAAATAGGGAGTCGCGATCCGCACCCGCTTCTCCGCCATCAGGATCAGCGCCTCGTGCAGGCGGGCCACGGCGGACCATCCGACGCTGGCGGACGAGATCACGGTCTGGACCCTGAGGCCGTCGCCCGATTTGGGGTCGACGAGGCAGCCGGTCAGACCGCTGATCGTCTGGGCGCTGTCGACCCAGTTCTCGAAGAAGGCGGCGCGCAGGGCCTGCACGGCGGGGCCCGTGATGCGGTAGTGATTGTCCCGCCATTCCTTGGGGTTGCGGGCATCCCCTTCCCATTCCTCCGCGATGCCCACGCCGCCGGTGAAACCGAGATCGCCGTCCACGATCAGAAGCTTGCGATGGGTGCGGTTATCCGTGCGCCAGACCTTCCAGGTGGCCAGCGGACGGAACCAGCGGACCTCGATGCCCGCCTCCTCCATCTTCTTGACGAGCGTCCCGTCGATCAGGCGCCCGCCGAACCCGTCGAGCATCACGAAGACCTCGACCCCGGCATTGACGCGTTCGATGAAGGCCTCGACGAAGGCCTCGGCCACATCGCCCTGCCAGTAGACGAAGGTCAGGAACTCGACCCGGGACTGCGCGCCCCGGATCGCCTCCAGCATGGCCGGAAAGATCTCGTCGCCATTGCAGAGCGTATCGATGGCATTGCCGCCGACGAAAGGCGTGCCGACGACGGTCTCGAGGCCGATCCGTAGCGCTTCGGACCGATCCTTCACGCCGTCGCGGACGAAGCGGCTGGCGCCATGGACTTCTTCGGTTTCCGACACGCGCCCCTCCTCCGCCTGGCTCGGCGTCGCCTACTTGTTCCGCTCGGCTTCGACGCCCGCCCGGATCAGGCGTTCCGCCTCGTCCTTCCCGGCCCACTCCTTCACCTTCACCCACTTGTTGGGCTCGAGATCCTTGTAGTGGTCGAAGAAGTGCCAGATCCGCTCGAGCAGGATCGCCTGCACGTCCTCATAGGTGCCGATATTGTCGTAATAGCGCGTCAGCTTGGGATGCGGCGCGGCGAGGATCTTCTCGTCGAGACCCGCCTCGTCCTCCATCAGCAGGACCCCGATCGGGCGGCAGCGCAGGACCGCGCCCGGCACGAGCGGGCGGTTGCCCAGGCACATCACGTCCACCGGGTCCCCGTCATCGGCCAGCGTGTGGGGGATGAAGCCGTAATTGCAGGGATAGCGCATCGACGTGTACAAGAAGCGGTCGACGAACATGGCGCCCGAGGCCTTGTCGACTTCGTATTTGATGGGATCGCCGCCGAGCGGAACCTCGATCACGACATTGATGTCGGAGGGTACGTCGTTTCCGGCTGAGATGGCTTCGAGGTTCATCGTTACGCTCTTCGAATGAATGAAAATCTGGGGCGTCTGCTACGCGGCTGCCCAGCGCGCAGCAAGAGCCGTACCGCACCGTCGCGACGCGGCGACGTCCCCCGGAGGGGAATGACTTCACATTGAAGAGAAAATGGAGCGGGCGATGCGATTCGAACGCACGACCCTCACCTTGGCAAGGTGATGCTCTACCCCTGAGCTACGCCCGCTCATGCCGCCCGGTGAATGATCACCGTCCGGCGAGGCCCGGTATCAAGCGCATCGGACGAGGCGATGCAAGAGGGTTTTTTCGCTTTTCTCGCAAAAGCCTCGGCAGCGCCTCAGGCTTGCCAGCCCAGCCCCCTCTTCGTAACGCCAACGCGTTCGCTGCCAGCTGGAGATATCCATGCCGAGTTCCGCTCCCGTCCGCCACGCCGTCATTCCCGTCGCCGGATTCGGCACCCGCGTCCTGCCCGCGACGAAGTCGATCCCCAAGGAGATGCTGCCCGTCGTCGACCGGCCCCTGATCCACTACGTGGTCGACGAGGCGCGCGAGGCCGGGATCGAGCACATCGTCTTCGTCACCGGACGGAACAAGCACGAGATCGAGGACTATTTCGACCTCAATCCCGAGCTCGAGCAGGCCCTTCAGGCCAAGAACAAGACCGCGATCTACGAGGACACCATGTCCTCGGTCCTGCCCGCGGGCGGCGCCTCCTTCACCCGTCAGCAGGAAGCCAAGGGGCTAGGCCACGCCGTCTGGTGCGCGCGCGACATCATCGGCGACAAGCCCTTCGCCGTGCTGCTGCCCGATGTCATCGTGCGCTCGAAACGCTCCTGCCTCGCGCAGGTCATGGACAGGTATCAGGACGGCGCGAACCTCATCGCGGTCGAGCCCGTGCCCGAGGATCAGGTCAACAAATACGGCATCATCGAGCCCAAGGGCGACGCGTCGGGCGAGCTGATCGAGATGTCCGGCATGATCGAGAAGCCCGAAGTGGGCTCGGCGCCCTCCAACCTCTCCATCATGGGCCGCTACGTCCTCCAGCCCGAGATCTTCCCGATCCTCGGGAATACGGGCCGGGGCGCGGGCAACGAGATCCAGCTGACCGACGCCATGGCCGAGCTGATGGGCCGCCAGCCCTTCTATGCCTGCGGCTTCGAGGGCGAGAGCCATGATTGCGGATCGAAGGCCGGCTTCGTCGCGGCGAATCTGGCCTTCGCGATGGACCGCGAGGACATCGCGGACACGCTGCGCCCGATGCTGAAGTCTCTGGCCTAGCCGATCAGCGCGGCGACCACGAAATAGACCATGGTCCAGAAGGCGCCGCAGACGCCGAGGACCATGGCGAAGGTCCAGCGCAGCGGCAGGCGTTCCTCGTCCTCGCTGCGCGAATATTCCGCATCGAGAGCGGCCTGCATCTGGCGTGCGGGCGAGGGACCGGCAGCCTCTCCCGGGCCGGTTCCGCGAAGCGTGACCGTCGCCGCATCCTCGTAGAAGGCGCGGCGCTGGGCTGCGCTCTCGAACGGGGAGCGCGGCTCGGCCGTCTCCTCCCGCGCGGTTTCGGGAGAGGGGTCCTGGTTCTTCACTGCGGGCTGCGGCATCTCGGTCTCCAGCTCTCCCGGAACAGGTATGGCGGGGGACGTTTTAAGGGCCGGTAAAGTCTTCGCGTCGCATTGTCGGCATCGCCTCTCCTGCCGCGCCCGGCGGCCTCGAAAGCCTGTGGCGCAGGGCCGGGCGCGCGCGTAGGAGCCGGCCGCAAGACGCACCAACCGGAAAGACGCTGTGGCGAGCTCCATCCTGAAATCGATGGCGACGGTCTCCGGCTTCACCATGGTGAGCCGGGTTCTGGGCTTCGCCCGCCAGATGCTTCTGGCCGGCGTGATCGGCGCCTCGGGCAACCCCGTGGCCGATGCCTTCTGGGCGGCCTTCCGCCTGCCCAACATGTTCCGGCGCCTGCTCGCCGAAGGCGCCTTCCAGGCCGCCTTCGTGCCGCTCTTCCAGGGCCAGCAGGTCGAGGAGGACCTCACCGCCGCGCGCGAGTTCGCCGAGGACATCCTGGCCTGGCTCGTCTTCATCCTGACCGGGCTGACGGCGCTCGTGATGATCTTCGCGCCGGCCTTTGTGACGCTCATCGCGACGGGCTTCCGCGACGATCCCGAACGCTTCGGCCTCGCCACGCTCTATACGCGGATCATGTTCCCCTACCTCGCCTGCATGTCGCTGGTGGGCCTTTACGGGGGCATGCTGAACGCGCTGCACAGATTCGCGGCGGCGGCCGCCGCGCCGCTCCTCCTCAATGTCTGCCTGATCGGCGGGGTCCTCCTCTTCGCCCATGAAGAGGCGCCGGTGATCGGCTATGCCGCCGCCTGGTCGGTGATGGCCGGGGGCGTCGCACAGCTTCTCGCGCTCCTGATCGCCGCGCGGCGCTCGAAGCTCCTCCTGCGCCTGCGCCTGCCGCGCTTCTCCCCGGCGGCCAGGCGCATGGTGGTGCTCGGCACGCCCGGCTTCATCGGCGCCGGCGCGCTGCAGGTGAATTCCATCGTCGGCACCAATATCGCCAGCCGCCAGGACGGCGCGGTCTCCTGGCTGATCTATGCCGACCAGCTCTACCAGCTGCCGCTCGCCATCATCGGCATCGCCCTCGGCGTCGTCCTGATGCCTGCGATCTCCCGCGCCGTGAAATCGGGCGACGAGACCGGCGCGCGGCGCACGCTCAATCGCGGCGTCGAGACCGCCCTCCTCTTCGCCCTGCCCGCCGCGGCGGCGCTGATCGCCATGCCGGGCTTTCTCTGCTCGGCGCTGTTCCAGGACATGGCGACCGACGCCACCCGCCTCGTGGGCGCGGGCGAGTCCCGCTTCAACGACACCGATGTCGCCATGACCGGCTCGGCCCTTTTCATCTACGGCTTCGGCCTGCCCGCCTTCGTCATGCAGAAAGTGCTCGCAGCCGCCTTCTTCGCGCGGGAGGACACGCGCACGCCGATGACCTTCGCCCTCGTCGCGATCGCCATCAACGCGGCCATCTCTATCGCGCTCTTCCCCGTCATCGGCTTTCTCAGCGTGCCGGTCGGCACGGTCAGCGCGGCCTGGACCGAGGTGTCGCTGCTCGCCGGGCGCCTGTCCCGGCGCGGCGTCCTGCGCCCCGGCAGCCAGGCGGCAGGGCGCATCCTGCGCATGGGCACGCTCGCCGCCATGATGGGCGCGGGGCTGGTCCTCGCGATCCGCAATCAGGACGCGGTCCTGCCCTATCTCTTCGGCGAAAGCTGGATCTTCCTCCTGCTCCTGACCGCGCTCGCCGCGGCGAGCTATCTCGCGCTCGCCGTTCTGTCCGGCGCGGCGCCCCTGCGGAACCTCAAGCCGGCCCGCGCCGTCTGAGCGCTCCTTGTGCTATGCCCGGCCGATGATCGAAGGGCAGTCGGCGAAACGGGAACTCGAGGATATCGCGCTCGCCGCCCGCATCACGGCGGTGATGCCGGTCGGTGCGCGCGCCGGGGACGCGGCGGCGAGCCTTGAGACCCTGCTGCGCGGCGCGCGCGCCCTCAGCATGGTCGCGGTGAGGATCCATGCCCCTGCGGAGGATGCGGCGAGTCGGGCGCTCGCGGACTCCTGGTCCAATGCCGAACATATTCCGGGCGAAGCGGGAAGCGCCGAGGCGCTGGCGCTGGCCGAGGCGGACGCGCCGCCCGGCCGCGACGTCCTCGTGCTCTGCGAGCCGGGCCTGCTCTATCCGGACGGCTTCCTGCTCGCCGCGGCCCGCCGCCTGATCGAGACCGGCGCGGATGCCCTCGTTCATCCCGTCCATGCGGAGGCGGACCCGGGCGCCGGCTGCCTTGCCAAAGCGGTCCAGATGGCGGGCGGCACCGGCCTTGGCCCCTCTTCGGCCAAACAGCGGCAGGGCCTTCCATCTGGCTGGGTCGCCAATGGCCGCGCCAGCGTCTTCCGCGCCGGGAAAACCGGTCCGGCGCTGGACGGCGCGTCCGGAGCGGTCCGCCTGTGGCACGAAGCGACCCTCTCGCCGAGCCGGCGCATCCGCCATGCCGGGCCCGGCGCGATCTGGCAGCGCGCGAGGCGCGCGGGCCGAGAGCGCGGCGAGGCGGTGTTCGGCGGGAAGAGCAAGGCTGGCCTGGGCGAGGCGGTCACGCTCATGCACCTCCCGCTCCTCCTTCTTGGCGCCGTCAGCCTGCCGGGGCGCAGCTATCTCCTCCTCTATGCGAGCGGCCTTGCGGGCGCGGGGCTGATGCTCGCGGTCCGCCACCGCACTTTCTGCGGCCTCGCCGCGAGCGCCGTTCTGGCCCTCCAGCATCTCGGCGCGAGCGCCGGGCTGTGGCAGGGCGCGATCGGCTCTGCCCGGCGGCGGCGGCGCTGACTGCGGCGCGCAGGACACGCTTTTCTTCCCTATGACGCGAAGCGCGCCCCTCGCCTTCCCCCCGCTGCGCTTTTCGGACAAGTAGGGCGCAGGGCAACAAATTAGCGGATTCGATGTCACGAGCGCACGACCGCACGGTGCGGTTTCAAGGTTCAGGCGGTGCCGTCACCAACATGGTGCTGTTCCTCGGCATCGTGGCGGTGATCGTCTTCTATCTGAGCCCGCTCAGCCCCAATCCGAACCCGCTGCTGGTCGACGCCTTCCTCGCCAACCCGTTCCTCAACGGGCTGATCGTGATCGTCCTCCTGCTCGGCATCGCCTATAATCTTCGCCAGGCCTGGGTGATCGGCCCGGCCGTGCGCTGGGTGAACGGGTTCCGTAATTCGGTCGATCCCGAGCGCACCCGCCTGCCCCGCCCCCCGGCGCTGATCGGCGCTATGTCCCGCATGCTGCTCGACGCCGACGAGCGGGGCGGACGGCTGAGCCAGGCCTCCACGCGCGCCATCCTCGATTCGATCGGGGTCAGGATCGACGAGGGCCGGGAATTCGGCCGCTACGCGGCGAGCCTCCTCGTCTTTCTCGGCCTGCTCGGCACGTTCTGGGGCCTGTTGCAGACGGTGAACGCCGTCGCAGAGGTGATCGGCAGCCTGTCGAGCCAGAGCGGCGAAGGGGCGGACGCCATCTCCGAGCTGATCGCCAATCTCAACGCGCCGCTTTCGGGCATGGGCACGGCCTTCAGCTCCTCGCTCTTCGGCCTGGGCGGCAGCCTGATCGTCGGCTTTCTCGATATCCAGGCGGGCAAGGCGCAGAACCGCTTCTATGCCGATCTCGAGGACTGGCTGTCGGGCATCACCGACGTCACCACCACGCCGGGACGCACCAAGGCGGCCACGGCCGAGACAGGCGCTCTGATCGAGCGGCTGGAAATCGCGCTGTCCCGCCTCGAAGCCGGACAGGACCGCGGCGCGGCCGCCATCCGTCAGGAGGTGCGCGATCTCGGCACGCTGCTGACCAAGGGCACCCGCTCGGGGCCGCAGGGCTAGACCCGTGCCCCGCCGCCGAACATCGGGCCAGGACGCGATCATCTGGCCGGGCTTCGTGGACGGCCTGTCCACCCTGCTCCTCGTGGTCATGTTCGTGCTGTCGATCTTCGTCGTCGCGCAGTTCTATCTCGGCCAGCAGCTGACCGAGCGGGACACCGAACTCGCCCGGCTGACGAGCCGCCTCGACCAGCTCGCCGAACAGCTTGGCCTCGCCCGCGAGGAGGGCGAGCGGCTGCAAAGCCGGATCCTGAGCCTCCAGGACACGATCGAGGACAAGGATGCGCAGATCGCCACGCTCAATGACGAGCTGGCCGATACGAGCGCGCGCCTAGAGCAGGCGGGCGAGGCCGTCGCCGCCACGGCCGAGGAACTCGAGGCCGAACAGGCGCTGAGCGAGGAACAGCGCGCGGAGATCGCGACCCTGAACCGGCAGCTCGCCGGCCTGCGCCGCCAGCTCGCGAGCCTTCAGGAGGCGCTCGAAGCCGCCGAGGCCAAGGATATCGAGCAGCAGGCGCAGATCGAGAACCTGTCGAGCCGCCTCAACGCAGCGCTCGCGCGCAAGGTCCAGGAACTGGCCGAGGTCCGCTCGCGCTTCTTCGAGGCGCTGCGGGAGGCGCTGGGCAATCGCGAGGACGTGCGCGTGGTCGGCGACCGCTTCGTCTTCGAGAGCGACATCCTGTTCGGCTCCTGCTCGGCCACGATCAGCGCCGCAGGACAGCGCGAACTCGCCAAGCTCGCCGACGTCCTTCTGGAGATCCGCGACCAGATCCCCTCGGAGGTCGCCTGGGTGCTGCGCGTCGACGGCCATGCCGACCAGACGCCGCTCGGCCCGGGGTGCCGCGCCCGGTTCGAGAGCAACTGGCACCTGTCCGCTGCCCGCGCGATCTCCGTCGTGCAGTATCTCGCCACGCAGGACGTGCCCGAGCAGCGCCTGGTCGCTGCGGGGTTCGGCGAGTTCCAGCCGCTCGTCGAGGGAACCGACCCGGCCAGCCTCGCGACGAACCGGCGCATCGAATTCAAGTTGACGGAGCGTTAAAGTCTCTGCGCCTCACTGAAACGTTCCGTAACTTTTCGAGAGTTTAACCCCTGACAACTGTTTTCGCCCTTAAGCCGGGACCCTGATCGGACCATATCCGATAAGACCCCGGAAGGCTGGATCGCTACGTTCCCTCCCTCGACGCAGCAGATCGCTCTTCCGGGCCAGCCGTGGCGGCGTGGCTTCACCCCTCCTGGCCGCCCGCCGCGACGCAAGAAGCCCCGGGGCCGGTGACCGGCCCCGGGGCTTTTCTCTGGTCCCGATACTCGTCGCGGTCAGGCCGCCGCGTCGTCCAGCGTCCAGTCCGGGCGCACGTAATGGCAGGTATAGCCGTTCGGATGCTTCTCCAGGTAATCCTGGTGATAATCCTCGGCTTCGGTGAAGACGCCCGCGGGCGACAGCTCCGTCACGAGCGGCCCGGGCCAGCGGCCGGACTCCTCGACCCGCGCCATGACGCGCCTGGCGGTCTCCTTCTGCTCATCGGTCGTGTACCAGATCGCCGAGCGGTACTGGCTGCCCCGGTCATTGCCCTGGCGGTCCCTGGTCGTCGGATCGTGGATCTGGAAGAACCAGGCGAGGAGCTTCTCATAGCTCATCACGTCGGGGTCGAAGACGATCTCGATGCTCTCGGCATGGCCCGTCATGCCGGTGCGGACATCGTTATAGGTCGGGTTCTCGAATGCGCCGCCGGTATAGCCGACGCGGGTGCGCAAGACGCCCGGCTGCTTGCGGATCAGGTCTTCCATGCCCCAGAAACAGCCGCCGGCCAGCAGCGCCCGTTCGGTCCTTTCGGCTTGGTCGGTCATAAGTCCTCCTTGTGGGACGGAATGTAAGAAGCGCGCGCGCCCGTTCAAACGCGCCCCCGGCGATGGTTCGCCGGATCGAGCCCGAAGCGTTCGATGATGTCGTCGCCGACGCGCACGGGACGCCCGCTGGCGCTGTCCACCATCAGCCAAGTCGTTTTGGCCTGGCAGGAGAAGCGCTTCGAGCCGGGCTTGCGGATATCGACATGCCGGTCGAAGCGCGGCCCGGAAGCCTCGCCGAGCCAGGTGCGGACCTCCACCGTCTCGCCGTCCAGGACAGGCTCCCGGTAGTCGACCTCATGGCGCAGGCAGACCCAGTGCAGGCGGGCGCGCAGCGCCTCGTCCGTCGCATCGAACCAGTGGGCGACGCCCGCATCCTGTACCCAGGCGACATAGACGGCATTGTTGACATGGCCGAGCTCGTCGATCTCGCTGGCTTGCGCGGTTCTTTCACTGAGGCGGGCGGTGTCGAAGGAAATGGGTCCGGTCATGGCCAACCCTCTAGCAGTCCCGCTGCTTTGCGGTCTCCCCGAGGGGGCAGCGTCTCGCTAAGGCCTTCCCATGACGGATACGATCGAGACCCCCGACCGCCTGCGCTTCGACGAAGAGGCGCTGGACCGCTATATGAGAGAAGAGGTGGAGGGCTATTCCGGCCCCCTCGCCGTGCGCAAATTCGCAGGAGGGGAATCGAACCCGACCTACCTCCTGACCACGCCCGAGCGGAAATATGTCCTACGCCGCAAGCCGCCGGGCAAGCTCCTGCCCTCCGCCCATGCCGTGGACCGCGAGCACCGGGTGATGAGCGCGCTCGGCCCGACGGGCTTCCCCGTGCCCAAGACCTATGCCCTCTGCGAGGATGAGAGCGTCATCGGCACCGCCTTCTTCGTCATGGATTTCGTCGAGGGGCGGATCACCTGGGAGAAGGACCTCGCGCCGGTGCCGAAGGACCAGCGCCGCCCGATGATCGAGAATGCGATCCGCACGCAGGCGAAGCTGCATTCGATCGACCCCGCTTCGGTCGGCCTTCAGGACTATGGCAAGCCCGGCAATTATTTCGAGCGCCAGATCGGCCGCTGGACCAAGCAATACGATGCGGCCGCCACGGATGACGTGCCGGCCATGGAGAAGCTCAAGGCCTGGCTGCCCACGGCCATCCCCGAGGGCGACGAGACCGCCATCGTCCACGGCGACTACAAGATCGACAACATCATCTTCGCGCCCGACCAGCCCGAGCCTCTGGCGGTGCTGGACTGGGAGCTGTCGACGCTCGGCCACCCGCTCGCCGACTTCTCCTATTTCCTGATGCTGTGGGGCCTGCCCAAGATCACGACGATGGGCATCGCCGATATCGACTTCGCCGAAGAGAACATTCCGACCCTCGAAGAGGCGATCGGCGTCTATTCCGAGGCGACAGGCCGGGACGGCCTGCCGGAAATCGATTTCTGCATGGCCTACAACATGTTCCGCTTCGCGGGCATCGTGCAGGGCGTCTACAAGCGCGCCCTGCAGGGCAATGCGTCGAGCCAGAAGGCCGCCCAATACGGCGCGGTCGTCCCCATACTCGCCGAGACCGGCTGGGGCTTCGCGAAGAAGGCCGGCGCCTAGGCATCCAGATTGCGCTCGAGGAAGTTCGTGAAGGACGTCCAGGACTTGGTGTCGGCCCGCTCGTCATAGCGGTCCGACCCGAGCACGGTGAAGGCGTGCGGCGCGCCCGAATAGACCTCGAGTTCGTAAGGCACGCCCTTCTCCTCGAGCCTCTGGGCGAGATCGGCGGCGTCCTGGATCGAGATCGAGCTGTCCGCCCCGCCATGCGCGATCAGGATCGGCGCTGTGCCTTCGGGATAGTCCTGCCCCTCGGGCGTGCTCAGCCCGCCATGGAAGGTCGCGTAGCCCGCGACATCCTCTGCCGCGCCCGACCGCGCGAGTTCCAGGACCGCGGCGCCGCCGAAGCAATAGCCCATGACCACCGCATCGCTTTCTCCCGTCCGTTCGCGGGCCTCTTCGAGCCCAGCGAGGATCCGCATGCGCATCGCCTCGCGATCCTCGTAGAGCTTGCCGGTCTCGGCCTTCTTGGCCTCGGTCGTCTCGGGTCGGTTCTCGGCGCCGTAAAGGTCGAGGGCGAAGGCGTCATAGCCCATCTCGGCCAGCATCTCGGCGCGGCGCTCCTCGTAATCGGTCAGCCCGTCCCAATCATGGATGATCAGGACCAGGCCCTTCGCCTCGCCCTCTGCCTCGGCCAGGTAGCCGCGATAGGCCTCGCCGCCCGCGTCATAGGTCACAGCCTCTCCGGCCAAGGCGGGCGAAGCGGAAAGGAGGATGGCGGGCAGGAAAGCGAGGCGCATGACGAAAGCTCCTTGTGACGCCGAAAGGAGCTAGTTCGCGCCGCGCCTCCGGCTAGACCTCCCGGCCCGCCGCCGCGCGGGCGGAGAGCGCCCGGAACATCGCGATCCACCGGGGCGGCTTGGCGATGAAGGCGGGATCGGCGCTGGTCATGGCGATCACCACGTCGCGCCTGGGGTCGATCCAGACGATCTGCCCGTTATAGCCAGCCATGAAATATTCCCCGTCACGCTGCGGGGGCAGCCAGAAATGATGGCCATAGCCGTAATCGGCATTGGTGAGCGTCTCGCCGGGCTCGTGGCTGGCTTGGGGCGGCGTCGAGACGAAGGCGGGCCAGTCCGCGGGGATCACCCGCTGCCGCCCCACGACGCCGCCTTGCAGGTAGAGCTGGCCGATCTTGGCATAGTCTTCGAGCGTGATCTGCAGGCAGCAATAGCCCAGTTCCTTGCCGCTCTCGTCATTGCGGTCGAGGAGCCACGTCCCCTCGCGCATGCCGAGCGGCGCGAAGATTTTCTCAGAGGCGAGATCGGCGATGCTCCGCCCGTCATAGGCGCCGCGCAGGACGGCGGCGAGCACGGCCGAGTTCGTCGAGATATAATCGAAATCCGTGCCCGCCGGACGGTTGCGCTCGAACTTGCCGATCGACCCGTCGATATCGCGGTTGAAGATGAAGGTATCGAGGAAGAGCCGCCGCGCATCGCCGTCCGCCCGCTCATATTCCTCCTCGAAGTCGATGCCCGACGACATCATCAGGAGGTGCCGGATCGAGGTGTCGCCGTAATCCGTGCCGGCATATTCGCCCGCATAATCGGCGACCCTGTCGTCGACGCTCTCGATCTCCCCTTCGAGGATCGCCCGGCCGATCAGGGTGGCGATCACCGACTTGGCGACCGACCATGAGGTGTGGCGGGAATCGGCCGTCTCGCCGCGGAAATACCGCTCGAGCA
This sequence comes from Parvularcula oceani, assembly GCF_000733125.1. GTDB lineage: Bacteria > Pseudomonadota > Alphaproteobacteria > Caulobacterales > Parvularculaceae > Parvularcula > Parvularcula oceani. Next base: position 296,384 of record NZ_JPHU01000003.1, read on the forward strand.
CGACCTCGCCGTCCGAGACGACCATCAGGCCGGTGATCTCGTAGGCATCCGCATAGTCGTCCAGCGTCAGGGCCTCGCCCTCCCACGCGAAACCGGTGCCGATTTCCTCGGCGGCGCGCGGAAAGCTGTAGACCGTGTCCGCGCCTTCGATCACCCGATAGGGATAGGTGCGCTCCATCGCGCGATAGGTGCCCGTCCGGTCATCGGCGGTGGCAAGAGAGATCGTCTCGTAGGGCGAATATTCCGACCAGGGGCGGAACGCCCAGAGGGCTCCGGCGACGAGGAGGAGGACGAGGACGGTGCCGAGCGCGGCGAGAAGCTTTCTCATGCCTGCACCCTGCCGCGACTCCGCCGCGCAGGAAAGCTCAGCGGCCCGAACCGTAGCGCAAGCGCCCGAGCATCGAGACGAGGCCGCCGATATCGGGCGCGGCCTTCTGCGCCTGCGCCTTCACCTTCTCGAACTGCATGACATTGCCGATGCGCCGGTCGAGGAAATCCCAGCTATCCTGCCAGGGGTCGGGCATCCCCTCCCCCTCATCGGCGAACCAGTGCGCTGCCGTGCTCGCATAGACCGCCGAGAGGGTTGCGCGCTTGGTGTAATGGTTGAAATCTGTCGAGCTGTCCCCGACCGCGCGCCAGACCCTGTCCGCGGTCCGCCAGGTGAGGCGCGCGCCCAGTTCGGCGTTCTGCGGCAGGGCCAGCGTCGCCGCCGCCCGCCGCGCCGCCTCGCGGTGGGACGCCAGCTGCTCGATCCTGCGGCGCACGAGCCAGGTGATCCTGGCCGTGAAGCCGTGCGGCTTCGGGTTCAGCGCGTCGAAGGCCTCCGCCATCGCTGCATCTTCCCGCTCGGACCAGTATTGCAACAGGTCGCGCACGCCCTCGGGGAAGGCCAGGTGCAGGTCGCCGCGCGACAGCGCCGCCTCGCTCATGCCGGCCTTGCGCGCTGCGCGCTCCAGCATCTGCGCCGTCCAGCCGTCGAAGGGCGCCTCGGTCAGCGCGGCGTCGAGAATGCGGGCTCTTAAGGGCTCAAAGGAATCGTGTTCGGCCATGATCGACACTTAAGGCACCCGCTCGACAAAATCACCCGGTTCTGCTAGACGGCGCGCTTCGTGACAGGCGCGGCCCGTCCGCACCGCAAAAACCAGAGCGACCACACCAGAGTTCGGAGAAGTCCCATCGTCAACATCGTCGTCCGCGACAACAATGTCGAACAAGCCCTTCGCGCGCTGAAGAAGAAGATGCAGCGCGAAGGAACTTTCCGCGAGATGAAACGCCGGAAGTTCTACGAGAAGCCGTCCGAGAAGCGCGCCCGCCAGAAGGCCGAAGCCGTGCGCCGCGCCCGCAAGCTCGCACGCAAGAAGGCGCAGCGCGAAGGCCTGCTCTAGGCGCTTCCCGACCCGAACGAAAAAGGCCGCAGCGGCACACGCTGCGGCCTTTTTCTTTGCCGCACCGGAAAGCAAGGCTGGTTTGCTGCCCGGCCGGATTGAAGGCCCCCCGCTCCGCGCCGATCTTTCTTCCCGAAAGGAGCGGCAAGATGGCCCAGACGACGTTCATACCTGCCTCGGCAATGACCCTTCGCCCCGCCGGTGAGCGGGGGCTGGCCGACCATGGCTGGCTGAAGTCCCGGCATAGCTTCAGCTTCGCGCGCTATCACGATCCGGCTCATATGGGGTTTCAGGCCCTGCGGGTGATCAATGACGACCGCGTCGCGGGGGGCGGCGGCTTTCCCACCCATCCGCACCGCGATGCCGAGATCTTCTCCTATATTCTCGAAGGCGCCCTCTCGCACCGCGACACGACCGGTACGGCGAGCACGGTTCGCGCCGGCGGCGTGCAGTTCATGACCACCGGCTCGGGCGTGTCCCATTCGGAGTTCAATGCGAGCCGCAGCGAACCCGTCCATTTCCTCCAGGTCTGGCTGCTGCCCGATGTCAGAGGCGCAACGCCGCGATATGAGAATCTCGATATCGCACCCGAGGAGAAAGACGGGCGGCTCCGCCTCTTCCTGTCCGGCGCGGGCGCATCCGGCGCGATCCGGACCCATGCGCCTGCCGAAGTCTATGCTGCGACGCTCCGCGGCGAGCAGAGCATCGACTTGCCGCTGCGGGAGGGGCGCAGCGCCTGGATCCAGGCTGCGCGCGGAAGCCTCGCCGTGAACGACCTCCGGCTCGAAGAAGGCGACGGACTTGCCGTGACGCGATCCGGCCTCCTTCGGCTCAGCGGCGGGCAGGATGCGGAGATCCTGCTCTTCGACCTCGAAGCGCAACGCGCCTGACGAGAAAAGGGTTCGACCGAAGGGGAGCTCCGCCCAAGGCCGGGGCTCCCTCGATTTGCCTTGGCGGAGATGGAAGGGCGCCGGTTGCGCCTCTTCTTCCCGCCCTCGAAGCGCCGTGCGGCCTAATTGCTCACATTGCAGCTATCGCTGCCTTGGCAGCTGCCCACGACCTGCGTCGCCGCGTCGATATCGCCTGCATTGCCGCCATCATAGGCGACATTGCCGGAGGTCTGATAACTCGTATTCGTCACGCGCGTGTCGTCTCCATCCGAAGCCGCGGCCGCACCGACGGCGCCAACCGCGATCGGAACGCCGAGGCTCAGGCCCTTGGCGATCTGCGGTCCTATCGCCGCGCCTGCGGCATGCTCGCGCGAGATCACCTTCGCCACGCCGGGCGTGCCGATGTCATAGGTCGTGACCGCCGTCAGGCTCGGCGCCCCGCCCTGGCGATCCCCGCCAATGGTGACGACGTCCTGAAGCATGGCTCCGTTCTCCAGCGTGTAAGCCGGAAGCACCTGCGTCTCCGACGTTGCGCATGCCGCGAGCAGGAGAAGCACTAAGGGTGAGCTGTCCGCGATGCGCATGCCTGTCTCCTTGCAACCTGATGGGGCGCGGACACTTGCAGGCCGTGAGCGTTGCATGAGGCAGCCGGCTTTCTTCAGGCATTACTGAATTCCGCAGCAGACGCTTTGTCTTCCGCAGTCGCTTCGGAACTCTTCATCCATGCCTCGTGTCGACACAGGCGCGAGCGATGCATCCCGGGGGCATTCCGATTGACCTTACCTGATGACCAATTTCCTGAATGCCTCGAGGGCGCTCGACCGTTCCGGTCTTCGTCTTGGAATATCGCGGCAGGATCGGATCTTTCTTTTCATCTACCCTCAGGAGCTTGATCGTGAACTTTCGTCATCACGCTTTCGCCGCGATCGGCCTTGTCGCTGTCGGCGCCTGCGCCGCCGCTCTCGGCCCCGCCGCCGCGCAAGACCGTTCAGCGCGCGGGGACAGTGCCCCCCTTCCGGCCTCGCTCGTCGTTCTGGAATTTTCCTCGGCGCAGAACGAGGAAAGCGGGACGGGCGATGGCAGTTCCGCCAACGGACAGTCACGCGGCAACAATGCCCGGCCCGGCGATAGCGCCCGCAGCAAGGTCTCCGTCGCAGGCGTCCTCGAACAGGCGGACGCGCCGCAGCTCTCGCGCCTGGTCCTCCGGGACCAGCCGGATGCGCCCGCCACTGTCGAGGGGGCGCTGATCTTCGCTGACATCGCCGCGCTGGCCGAATGGCGCGACAGGCGGATGCAGGACTTCTTCGAGCCGATGGGCGGGCCGGATGCCATGCAGACGACGATCCGTGTCGTGAACCGGGACCTGATGGCGCGTTACGGCCTCGGCAGCGCCGACATGCCGCTCGAGGAGGTCTCGATCACCTACGCCAATGAGGGCAATGACGCAGGCGGCGACGCAGACATCGACGCCATCACGGTGATCTGCCCGGGAGACTTCTCCGACTGCGATCCGAGCAACTGACCCCGCCCCCGCAGGGCCTTGAGGGCCCGCTCCGCCTTTGGTCACGCGACGCCGGGCCGCTGGCGGGTTCTTCTCCTTCCGGCATGGACGGGCCGCCTGTTCCACGAAAAAGCCCCGGCCGAGGCCGGGGCTTTTCCAGTTTCGCTGACGGAAGCGCTTATTCCTTGTCTTCCGTGTCTTTCAGGGCCGCGCCCAGGATATCGCCGAGCGAGGCGCCGGAATCGGCGGAACCGAATTCCTCGACGGCCTTCTTCTCCTCGGCCACTTCGCGGGCCTTGATCGACAGCGACAGACGGCGCGAGGCGCGGTCCACGGCCGTGATGCGGGCATCGACCTTGTCGCCGACCGCGAAGCGCTCGGGGCGCTGCTCGTTGCGGTCGCGGGAAAGGTCCGACTTGCGGATGAAGGCCTTGGGGCCGCCATCGCCGCCGACGCGCACTTCGATGCCGCCGTTTTCGACCGCCGTGACTTCGCAGGTCACATCGGCGCCGCGCTGCAGTTCGCCCATCGATTCCATCGGATCGTTGGCGACCTGCTTGATGCCGAGCGAGATGCGCTCCTTGTCGGGGTCCACGTCCAGGATCTTGGCCTGGACGACGTCGCCCTTCTGGTAGTCGCGGATCGCGTCGTCGCCCGAGCGGTCCCAGTCGAGGTCGGACAGGTGGACCATGCCGTCCATGTCGTCCTCGATGCCGACGAAGAGGCCGAACTCGGTGATGTTCTTGACCTCGCCCTCGATGACCGAACCGATCGGATGACGCTCGGCGAAGGTCTCCCAGGGGTTGGACAGGGTCTGCTTGAGGCCGAGGCTGATGCGGCGCTTGTACTCGTCGACCTCGAGCACCATCACGTCGACCTCCTGGCCAGGCGAGACGATGGAGGACGGGGGCACGTTCTTCTTGACCCAGGACATCTCGGAGACGTGGACCAGGCCTTCGATGCCGTCTTCGAGCTCCACGAACGCGCCGTAATCGGTGATGTTCGTGACCTTGCCGTGGAAGACGCCGGAGACCGGGTACTTCGCCTGCACGCCTTCCCACGGATCGGGCTGGAGCTGCTTCATGCCGAGGCTGATGCGGCTCGTCTCGGGGTTGATCTTGATGATCTTGACCCGGACCGTGTCGTTGACGTTCAGGACTTCGGACGGATGGTTGACGCGCGACCAGGACATGTCGGTCACGTGCAGGAGGCCGTCGACGCCCGGGGCGAGTTCGACGAACGCACCGTAATCGGTGATGTTCTTGACCACGCCTTCCTTCTCGTCGCCCTCATTGAGGTCGCGGACGACCTCCTGGCGATGCTCGGCGCGATCCTCCTCAAGGACGGCGCGGCGCGAGACGACGATATTGCCGCGGCGCTTGTCCATCTTCAGGATCTTGAAGGGCTGGGGCAGGTTCATCAGCGGGGTCGCGTCGCGCACCGGGCGGATATCGACCTGCGAGCCGGGCAGGAAGGCCACGGCGCCGCCGAGGTCGACGGTGAAGCCGCCCTTGACGCGGTTGAAGATGTGGCCCTCGACGCGGTCCTCGTCCTCGAAGCTGCGCTCCAGGCGGTCCCAGGCTTCTTCTCTACGGGCCTTCTCGCGGCTGATGACGGCTTCGCCATGGGCGTTCTCGACACGGTCGATGAACACATCGACGGTGGAGCCGACCTCGATCTTCTCTTCGGCGCCGGGCTGCATGAATTCGCGCAGCGGCACGCGGCCTTCGGTCTTCAGGCCGACATCGATGATGGCAACGTCTTTTTCGATGCCGGTGACGGTGCCTTTAACGACCGTCTGTTCGAAGGTGTCCCGATCAACGATCGAGGCTTCGAACATCTCCGCGAATTCGTCGCGGGAGGGGTTGAGCGTCTCTGACAAGAGGGAATCCTTTGGGTGCAGCGCGGATGCGCTGCGGGGTTGGGGCCCTTGATGAAGGAAGCTCCTTCGGGCGGGTTGGACATTCAAGCGGCGCGCCGGAGCGAAAGGTCGCGGACCTTCCGGGCATCCAAGCAGTCGCTACGCTCGTCTGTCCTCCAAGGCCCGATCGATCACGCGGCACGCCGCCGCGAATGCGGCGTCTATACTGAGAGAGGTGGTGTCTAGCAAGTGCGCCCCCGGCGCGGGGCGCAGCGGGGCCTCCGCGCGGGAGCTGTCGCGGGCGTCCCGGCGGCGGATATCGTCGAGCACCTGGTTCAGCGAAATGCCAGGATCGCCGACCTGCAGCTCGCGCCAGCGGCGTTCGGCCCGCGCCTCGTCCGAGGCGGTGACGAAGAGCTTCACCGTCGCATCGGGACAGACCACCGTGCCGATGTCCCGCCCGTCGAGGATCGCTCCGCGCGCGCCAGGCCGCCCCTCGCAGGCGAAATTGCGCTGATAGTCGAGAAGCGCGGCGCGCACGGCGGGCTGGACCGCCACCACGCTCGCCGCCTTGCCGACATCGCCGGTGCGGATATCGGCGTCGGCGACCTTTTCCAGCGTGAAGTCGCGCGCCGTCGCCGCCGCATCCTCGGCATTGCGGGGATCGAGGCCCTGGGACAGCATCAGCCACCCCACCCCGCGATAGAGCGTGCCGGTATCGAGATAGGCGAGGCCGTAATAGCCGCTCAGGCGGCGCGACAGCGTGCCCTTGCCGGCAGCCGCGGGGCCGTCCACCGCGATGACGATGCAGTCGCTCACTCCGGCAGCTCTCCTGCCGCGAGTTCCCCGCCGATCAGCGTGAAGAGCGGCTCGGCCGCTTCCGGCCCCGCGAAAGGGTCGCCCCCGAAGACGGACAGATCGGCCGCCATGCCTTCGGCCACCTGCCCCCTCTCCTCTTCCTGCCCAAGCGCATAGGCGGGTGAGCGGGTGAAGATGCGCAGCGCCGCCTGTTCGGACAGGGCTTCCCGTCCCCGCCAGCCCGGCCCCTGAAAGCCTTCTAAATCGCGGCGCTGAGTGGCGGCATAGAGCTCGATCCTCGGATCGCCCTGCTCGACCGGCGCATCCGAGCCGCCGACCACCACCGCGCCCGTCGCAAGAAGGCTCGCCCAGGCATAGGCGCCGTCGAGCCGGTCATCGCCGAGGCGGTCGCTCGCGAAATGCAGATCGCCGATGGCGTGGCTCGGCTGCATGGAGGCGATGACGCCGAGGCGCGAGAAGCGCGGAATGTCCTCGGGCCGCACGATCTGGGCATGCTCGATCCGCCAGCGGCCGCCTTCGGGCATCGCGTCGGCATACCAGTCCAGGACCAGCGCATTGCCCCTGTCGCCGATCGCATGGGTGGTGACGCCCAGGCCCTTTTCCTGCGCTTGAGCATAATAGGCCTTCGCCTCCTCCTCCGAGATCAAGAGGAGCCCGCTCGTCGCGGCCTCGTCCGCATAGGGCGCGAAGAGCGCGGCGCCGCGGCTTCCGAGCGCGCCGTCGACATAGAGCTTCACGCCTGCCGTGCAGGCGCGCCCCGTCTCGTCGCAGCGTGGGCCTTCGAGCCCTGCGAGCGCCTCCGGCACGACATAGCTCGCGACCCGCAAGGGAAGACGCCCGCGCCGGGCCAGATCCTCGAGGATCGGCAGGTCCTCGGCGTCGACGGACATGTTGTGCAGGCCGGTCCATCCGCGCTCGGCATAGAGCCGGGCTCCGCGCTCCAGCGCCTCGCGGCGCCGCGCTTCGTCGAGGGCGGGCCGCAGATCCGCGACCAGCGCCTCGGCATTGTCGATCAGGAGGCCGGTCGCAGCCCCGCTCTCGTCGCGGACGATCCGCCCGCCTTCGGGATCGGCCGTGTCCGCATCGATCCCGGCCATCCAGAGCGCGGCGGAATTGACGACCGCCGCATGGCCGTCGGCGCGGGTGAGGATCACCGGCCGGTTGGCGACGACCGCATCGAGATCCTCCCGCGTGGGCATCCGCCCTTCCGGCCAGCCGGTCTCGATCCAGCCGCGCCCGGTGATCGTTCCCCGCGGCTTGTCCCCGGCCGCTTCGGCGAGGCGCGCCTGGAGTTCCTCGATCGAGGCCGTCCCTTCGAGGTTCAGCGTCATCTCGCGCAGACCGATGCCCAGAAGGTGCGCATGTCCGTCCGTGAGGCCGGGCATGGCCACCGCCCCTTCGGGCAGGACGATGCGGCACTCCGCCTCCACCTCCTCGGGCACGGCATCCGCGCGGCCGACAAAGGCGAAGCGGCCCTCCTCGATCAGCGCGGCCTGCGCCCTCTCTCCCGTTCCTGTCAGGATGTTCCCGAGGACCAGCCGCTGGTCGCAGTCCTGCGCCGCGGCGGGCGTCGCGCAGAGGAGAGAGAGGAGAAGAGCGGCACGGCGCATGACGAAATCCTCATTGCGGACGGTGCCCCGTCCTCTAGCCCTGTTCCTTCCGCCCTGTCAGCCCCGCCGTCTCAAAGGGCGCAGCCGACCGCCGTCTCCAGCCGCTCATGCCCCTCGGCGCGCAGGAGTTCGGGCAGCTCGCGGAGGATGCGGGGAACGAGCCCCGGCCCCTCATAGATGAGCGCGGTGTAGAGCTGCACCAGCGAGGCGCCGGCCGCGATCTTGGTATAGGCGTCACGGGCGGAGGCGACGCCGCCCACCCCGATCAGCGGCACCGCGCCTTTCAGTTCCCGCGCGAAATCCGCGAGGACGCCCGTCGAGAGGGTGAAGAGCGGGCAGCCCGACAGCCCGCCCGTCTGCGCCTTGTGCCGGGAGAGCCCGTCGCGAAGGCCGATCGTGGTGTTCGACACGATCAAGGCATCGATGCGCAGGTCCCGCGCGACGGCGGCGATGTCGGCCTTGTCCTCGTCGGTCAGGTCCGGCGCGACCTTCAGGAAGACGGGCGTCTGCGCCCTCACTGCCAAGACGCGGCCCAGCAGCGCTTCGAGATCGCCCCGCCCCTGGAGCGCTCTCAGCCCCGGCGTATTGGGCGAGGAGATGTTCACGGTGCAGAAGGAGACGAGCGGCGCCAGCGCCTGATAGCCCGCGACGTAATCGGCGGCCCTGTCCTCGCTGTCCTTGTTGGCGCCCAGATTGATGCCGACGATCCCCGGCCGTCCCCGCCGCGCCTCGAGCCGACGGCGGACCGCTTCGAGCCCGTCATTGTTGAAGCCGTAGCGGTTGATGACCCCGCGCTCCTTGCGCAGGCGGAAGACGCGCGGCTTGGCATTGCCCGCCTGGGGCCGCGGCGTGACCGCGCCCGCCTCGACGAAGCCGAAGCCCATTCGCAGCGCCGCATCGGGCACTTGCGCATTCTTGTCGAAGCCCGCCGCCAGCCCGAGCGGGTTGGGGAAAGAGAGCCCGGCAAGCTCGGTTCGCAGGACCGCATCGTCCCGCGCCACCTTGGGGCCGAGCCCCGCGCGGAGAAGCGCGATCGTCGCCTTGTGCGCCGCTTCGGGCGGAAGCGCCGTCAGGGCGCGCGCGCCGAGATCGGCGATCACTTGGCCAGATCGCCGACGACCAGGAAATTGTTGCCCATGCCGCGCGTGAGCCTGAGGACGCCCGCGACGCGGTCTGCTTTCACCTCGCCGTAATAGTGCGGGAAGCGCTCGCCGCCATGGCTGGCTTCCCATTTCAGGTCCTTGCCGAGATCCGCCTCCCTCAGGGCGAGCGCGAGAAGCCCCAGCGCCTCGCCGTAATGGCGCCGCGCCGTCTCCTGCACCTGATCGGGCCCCGAAAGGTGGAAGAAGCCGTCGCGCTCGTCATCGGCGTTCCAGGGCAGCGTGCCGCCGGACTGAGCCGCCTCCCACTCCTCCTTGCTCGCGAGGCGATAGACGTAGCCCTCTTCGAACGTCTTCATGTGGCAGCCCTTCTTCTGCGGCGGACCAGGCTCGCCGTGCGTTTCTCGATCATGTCGAAGACCATGCCGGAGACATCCTTGCCGGAGGAGCGCTCAATGCCTTCGAGGCCGGGGGAGGAGTTGACCTCGAGGACCTTCGGACCGCTCTCGGACCGCAGGAGGTCGACCCCGGCAAGGCCCAGCCCCATGGCCTTGGCGGCCGCGACGGCGGCCTCGCGCTCGGCCTTGCTGATCCGCTCACGGACGGCGGAGCCGCCCTGATGCAGGTTCGAGCGGAACTCGCCCGGCGCGGCGGTGCGCTTCATCGCGGCGACGACCCGGCCGCCCACGACGAGGCAGCGCACGTCCTCGCCGCCCGATTCCTTGATGAATTCCTGAACGAGGAAGTCCGCGCGCAGGCCGCGGAAGGCCGAGACGACGGACTCGGCCGCCTTCTTCGTTTCGGCGAGCACCACGCCCTTGCCCTGGCTCGATTCGAGGAGCTTCACGATGATCGGCGGGGTGCCGATCAGCTCGATCAGGTCCTTGGTGTCCTTGGGGCTCGACGCGAAGGCGGTGGTCGGCATGCCGATCCCCTCGCGCGCGAGCACCTGATGGGCGTAGAGCTTGTCCCGGCTGGCCGCGATCGCGTCGGAGCGGTTCACCGTATAGGAGCCGATCGCCTCGAACTGGCGCACCACGGCGGTGCCGTATGCGGTGATCGAGGCGCCGATGCGCGGGATCACCGCATCGTAATAGGGCAGCGCGCGGCCGTCATAATGGACTTCCGGCTTGCCCGCATTGATCAGCATGTAGCAGCGCTGGGTGTCGATGCATTCCACCACATGCTCGCGGTTCTCGCCCGCCTCGACGAGGCGAGAGGTCGAATAGGAATTCGGCTCGCGCGTCAGGACCGCGATCCGCAGGGACCGCTTGGACGGCTTCGCCTTGGCGAGCCGGTCATAGGCGTCATAGCCGAGCTGGCCCTGCTGATAGGAGGCGGTGGGCACGACCTGCGGCGGCTCGCCCGGAAAGGCCTCCAGCGCCTGCCGGCCGAGCAGCATGTGGAAGGCCATGCCCTCCCTGTCGGTCAGCGTGAACTGCACCTTCCATTCCTGGCCGCCCAGGCGCAGCGGCGTCTCGATGACATAGCGGGTCTCGACCTCGCCGTTCGAGCTCGTCACGTCGCGCCGGTCGATCACGTCCGCCGAGCAATAGACCTCCAGCTCCGGCCGCTCGGGCACGGGGTGGACACCGAAGCGCACCTTCTGCCGCCCCTTCGGTCCGAAGGGCTCGATCGTGAAGGCATGCAGCGCCGAGGTCCTGGCGCCGGTATCGACCTTCACCTTCATCGCAGGCAGGCCGAGCTTCGGCAGCGCGACCCATTCTTCCCAACCCAGCGTTAAAGTCACTCCGCGCCTTCCACCGTCATGTGGCGGGCCCGCGCGGCATGCTCGATCGCCGCCGCGCCGTCATCGGAGACATCCAGAGCGTCGCGGACGAGTTCGAGGATGCGGATCTCTTCCATGTTCAGCGCCTCGTCGGCGGTGACCACGTCGACGGCGGCGGCATAGGCGGTTTCGCCGAGATGGGAGGGCAGCGCCGCCGCCACGGCCTCGATCACCTTGTGCAGGCCGCCTTCCGACGCCATCAGCGCCCCGGCCTTTTCGGAGGTCTCGACGAGGTTCTGCTCGTCGGCGGGCGAGAAGAGCGGATAGGAGCGGACGACGCGCCCGATGGTGCGCAGCTCCTTCTCGGTGATCATCCCGTCGGACGCCGAGGTCATCACCATCAGGTAGATGACTGCGTCCTGGGGGCTCAAACTGACGACGGATTCGGCCATAGGTGCATCCTGGACTAGATGGCATCACCTGCTAGTCGGCTCGCGCCGCCGCCGCAATGCCCCCACTTCGCTTCGAGAGTACCGTTTTGACCGATACCGACTTCACCGCAGAGGACTTCGAGGCCGCGAAAAGCTGGCCCTTCCAGGAGGCGCGCAGCCTGATCAAGCGCCTCGACCAGATGGAGAAGCAGGGCAAGCCGAAGGACGGGCCGGTCGTCTTCGAGACGGGCTACGGCCCCTCCGGCCTGCCGCATATCGGCACGTTCGGCGAGGTCGCGCGGACCTCCATGGTCCGCAACGCCTTCGAGGCGCTGACCGGCCGGCCCTCCAGGATCGTCTGCTTCTCGGACGACATGGACGGGTTGCGCAAAGTGCCGCCGAACCTGCCAAATCAGAGCCTTCTCGAGCAGAACCTGCAAAGACCGCTCTCCTCAATCCCCGACCCGTTCGGCACGCATGAGAGCTTCTCGGCGCACAACAATGCCCGGCTACGGGAATTCCTCGACCGTTTCGGCTTCGAATACGAATTCGTCTCGGCCACCGACGCCTACCGGTCGGGGCGCATGGACGATGCGATGATGCGCATGCTCGAGGTCTATGACGAGGTTCTGGACATTCTCCTGCCGACCTTGGGCGAGGAGCGGCGCGCGACCTATTCGCCGATCCTGCCGATCAGCCCCACGACCGGCCGCGTCCTTTACGTCCCCCTCCTCGAGCGCGATGCGGGCACTGGCGATGTCGTCTTCGAGGACGAGGATGGCAGCCGGGCGACGATCAACGTCAAGGGCGGGGCGGCCAAGCTGCAATGGAAGGCCGACTGGGCGGGCCGCTGGTATGCCCTCGGCGTCGACTACGAGATGTCGGGCGAGGACCTGACCGAGAGCGTCCGCCTGTCCAACAGGATCGTGAAGGCGCTGGGCGGCACGCCGCCCGCGGGCTTCCAGTACCAGCTCTTCCTCGACGAGGAAGGCCGCAAGATCTCCAAGTCCAAGGGGAACGGCCTGACGATCGACCAGTGGCTGCGCTATGCCGCGCCCGAGAGCCTCTCGCTCTACAACTTCACGGCGCCGAAAAAGGCCAAGAAGCTCTATTTCGACGTCATCCCCAAGACGGCGGACGAATACCGCACCCATGTCGAGAAATATGAAGGGCAGGAAGGCGCGAAGGCGCTCGACAATCCCGCATGGCACATTCACCGGGGAGACGTTCCGGGCGTGGTCCCGCCGGTTTCCTTCGGCCTCCTCCTTAATATCGTGGATGCGGGCGGGATCGACGATCCAGCCGTGCTGCGCGGCTTCGTGCGCAAATACCGCCCGGGCGCGAGCGAGGCGGAGATGGCGGCGACCGAGCCGCTGATCGGCTATGCGATCAACTATTTCCACGACTTCGTCCTGCCCAAGAAATCCTATCGCGCCCCCACCGAGCAGGAAGCGCAGGCGCTCGGCATCCTCGCCGAGACGCTGGACGGCATGAGCGGCGAGGAGGACGAGGGCACGCTCCAGACGGCGGTCTTCGACGCCGGCAAGGCGGTGGAGTTCAAGAATCTGCGCGACTGGTTCCGTGCCATCTACGAGGTGGTGTTCGGCCAGAGCGAAGGCCCCCGCATGGGCCCCTTCGCCAAGATCTACGGCCCGAAAGAGACGGCCGAGCTGATCCGCGGCGCCCTCGCCCGCACCCATCAAGAGGGCGGAACGGGCGCATGAGGCTCGTCCGCCGCGGCGCCGCGCGGGCCGCGGCGGCCCTTTTCCTGCTGGCCGCCGCCCCTGCCCTCGCGCAGGAGGAGGCGCAGACCGAGCCCGATGACGGCATCACCGTCACCGAGGGCCCCATCGCCACGAATGGCGACGACCTGACGCCCGACGAAGAGATCGCGGCGCGCCTCGGCGATGTCTTCGGCGCCCTCTCCTCTCTCACCGCCGTCGAGGTGACGGTCCGGGACGGCGTCGTCACCCTGTCCGGGACCGTGCCCGACGGCGCGGCGGTCGAGCGGGCCGAGATCCTGGCGGCCAAGACCAATGGCGTGGTCGCCGTCGAGAACCGCCTCCAGCAGGACGTCTCGGTCGAGGGGCGCCTGACCCCGGCGCTGGAGCGCTATTCGGAGTTCCAGCGCAACGCCATCGCGCTCCTCCCCCTTCTCGCCATCGCCGCGGTGATCGTGACCGTCGCATGGCTTCTGGGCGTCCTGATCGGGCGGCAGAAATGGCTCTGGCGCCGGATGGCGAAGAACACGCTGCTGGTCGACCTGATCGCGACCGTCATTCCGATCGTCTTCGTCCTTCTCGGCCTCGTCTCCGCGCTCAACGTGCTCGACGCGGTGGCGATCCTGTCGGCCGTGCTCGGCGCGGCGGGCGTTCTGGGCCTCGCCGTCGGCTTCGCGATCCGGGACACGATCGAGAACTTCATCGCCAGCATCATGCTGTCCCTGCGCCAGCCCTTCCGCGCCAAGGACTTCGTCGAGATCGACGGCCAGCAGGGGGCGGTGGTCCGCCTGACCTCCCGCGCGACGATCCTGATGACGCCGGACGGCAATCATCTGCGCATTCCGAACGCGCAGGTCTTCAAGGCGGTGATCCTCAACTATACCCGCAACCCCGAGCGCCGCTTCACCTTCGCGCTCGGCATCGACGCCGAAGACGATCCCAAGGCCGGCATCGAGACCGGCCTCGATGCGCTGCGCACCCTGCCCTTCGTGCTGGCGGAGCCCGCGCCGCAGGCCTGGATCGAGGAGGTCGGCGACAGCAATATCGTCCTGACCTTCGCGCCCTGGATCGATCAGCGGGAGACGGATTTCCTCAAGGCCAAGTCGGCGGCCATACGGGGCGTGAAGATCGCGCTCGAAGAGGCAGGCTTCACCCTGCCCGAGCCGATCTACCGCCTGCGCGTCGATCAGGTGCCCGAAGGCCTCACGCAAGGAGGCGCGGCGACGGTGCGGCGGCAGGATGCGCCGAAAGGCAGGCTCGCGGCGGCTGCGGCCGAGGACACCTCTCCCGATCCGACCCTCGAACAGAAAGTGGAAGAAGACCGCTCCGACGCGAGAGGCGGCGACCTCCTCTCCGAACACGCCCCGACCGAATACGACGCCTGAGCGCGGCTCCGACGCCTCGCCGCGGCCGCTTCAGGCTCTCGTCCGCGGCGTGAATGTGGGATCGCGCCGCGCCGCTCCGGCCTCGAGCGCGGCGTAGAGGGCGTGCGCACCGGCGAGATCGGCGCTGATCTGCGGCCGCGGCGCGCTTTCCGGCTTCACGATCGTGCCCGCCCGGATCTTGGCCGAACCATCGCCGAACCCCCAGCGTCCGGTCGTCGGCGTCATGCCGTAGCGGGGCGCGAGCGGCTGGCGGAGCTGAAGGAACCCGGTGAGGCGGGCGAGCTCGCCCTCGGGATCGGCCCGCAGCGCATCGTAGCTGAGGGCGGCGAAGGGCACGTCGCCGGGCAGGGCGTCGAGGCTCGCCGACAGCTCCCGCAGGCGTTTTTCCAGATAGCGCACCGTGCCGGCCCGGTCCTTCCTGCCCTCCGAGGCGAACATGCGCTCGAGGCTCGCCGCATTGCCCTCCGGCTCCCGCAGGAGGAGGAGGACGTGCAGGCGGGTCGCCCGCGCGACCTCCGCGAGGTCGGGCAGGTAGCCCGCGTGGAGCACCTTATCCATCAGGTAGGAGCCATGCTCCGGCCAGCGATGCGAGAAGCGCAGCGTCCAGTAGGCGAGCTCGTCGAGGCGTTCGGGCCGGTCATAGACGAGATGCGCCTCGCCGAAGCCGGCAATGCCCGGATTGTCGGCCAGGATATGGGTGAGCAGGGTCGAGCCAGACCGCATCACGCCGAGGACCAGAAGCGTCCGGTCCTCATGCCGTCGGGCGATCAGGGGCCGCAGGGCGGCGAAGGCGAGTCTGTGGTGGGGGCGCATGTCCATCGCCCCCACCAACAGCATCAGCGGCCGTTAGGGTTCCGGGCCGCGGCGTGGCGATCCGGAAAACGGCCGGCGCGGATCAGCGGTTCGGCTGCGGCGTGACGCGCAGATAGGGCTTCACCGTCTTGTAGCCCTTGGGGAAGCGCTGCTTGATCTCGTTCTCATCGGTCAGGCTCGGCACGATGATCACGTCCTCCCCGTCCTTCCAGTCCGCAGGGGTCGCGACCTTGTAGCCGTCGGTCAGCTGGAGGCTGTCGATCGCCCGCAGGATCTCGAGGAAGTTCCGGCCCGTGGCGGGCGGATAGGTCAGCGTCAGGCGCAGCTTCTTGTCCGGGTCGATGACATAGACCGACCGGACCGTGACATTGGCGGCGGCATCCGGGTGGATCATGCCGTAGAGGTCCGCGACCTTGCGGTCGCCATCGGCGAGGATCGGATACCAGATATCGGCGCCTTGCGTCTCCTCGATGTCCTTCACCCATTTCTGGTGATCGTCGACGGGATCGACCGAGAGCGCGAGCACCTTGACGTTCCGCTTCTCCCATTCGTCCTTGAGGCGCGCGACCGCGCCCAGTTCCGTGGTGCAGACGGGCGTGAAGTCGGCGGGGTGGCTGAACAGCACGCACCACTTGTCGCCGATCCAGTCATGGAAATGGATCGTGCCCTGCGTGCTCTCCTGCGCGAAATCGGGAACCGTCTGTCCGAGAAGAAGTGTCATGATCGTGCCTCCTTGGCGATGATGATGCCCTTCGCCCTGTTGGCAGCGCCTGCGCGCGGCTGCCAGTAGGCGGGGGTACTGATAAAGGCAGTACGGATTTTTTTCCTCTGCCGTCCGTCTGATTTCCTCTGCTATTTCAGAGCCTTGACTTTTCCACAGCCGAATTGGGCGGCGCGGTGTGGCAAGCCCGCACTCGCAATCCGTCCTGACCGGTCGTAGGTTGTTAATGGGAGCGGCGACAGCCCGAGGCAAGGCGGGTCGCTGCGTTCCGCGGGAGACAGCGATGGATCGGATATCGAGAAGAGGCCTGCACGCCCGGCGCGCCGGGCCCGCTCGCACCGACCGACAGGCGGCAGCGCAAAGCGCTTGCCGCCTTTTTTGTGTTCCGCCCGCGGCCCGCCTTCGGCAGCGAGAGAAAGCATGGGTGGCAGCATGAACGGTGACGGGCTCGACGTCTTCGACGTCTTCACGAAGGGCTATGAGCGGACCAGGCACGAAACCATGTCGCTGCGGGACTACCTGCTGGCGGCGCGCGACGACCCGATGATGTATGCCTCGCCGGCCGAGCGCATGATCGCGGCGATCGGCGAGCCGGAATTCGTGGACACATCCAAGGATCCGCGCCTGTCGCGCATCTTCTTCAACCGCACGATCAAGCGCTATAAGGCGTTCGAGGGCTTTTACGGCATGGAGGACACGATCGAGCGGATCGTGGGCTATTTCCGCCATGCCGCGCAGGGCCTCGAGGAAAAGCGCCAGGTGCTCTACCTTTTGGGCCCGGTCGGCGGCGGCAAGTCCTCGCTCGCCGAACGCCTGAAGGACCTGATGGAGCAGCATCCCATCTACGTCCTCAAGGCGGGCGAGCAGATCAGCCCCGTCTTCGAGAGCCCGCTCGGCCTCTTCCAGAGCGGGGACCTCAAGAGCCTGCTCGAGGAGAAATACGGGATCGAGAAGCGGCGCCTGACGGGCCTGATGAGCCCGTGGGCGGTCAAGCGCCTCGACGAGTATGGCGGCGACATCTCCAAGTTCGAGGTGGTCAAGCTGTGGCCGTCCAAGCTGCGCCAGATCGCGATCACCAAGACCGAGCCCGGCGACGAGAACAATCAGGACATCTCGGCGCTCGTCGGCAAGGTCGACATCCGCAAGCTCGAACATTTCAGCCAGGACGACACCGACGCCTATTCCTATTCGGGCGGCCTGTGCATGGCGAACCAGGGGCTTCTCGAATTCGTCGAGATGTTCAAGGCGCCGATCAAGGTGCTCCACCCCCTGCTCACCGCGACGCAGGAGAGCAATTACGTGGGCACCGAGGCGCTCGGCCCGATCCCCTTCGAGGGGCTGATCCTCGCCCACTCGAACGAGAGCGAATGGCAGCAGTTCCGCAATAACCGGAACAATGAGGCGTTCCTCGACCGGATCTCGGTCATCAAGGTGCCCTATTGCCTGCGGCCGACCGAGGAAACGCGGATCTACGAGAAGCTTCTGGCCTCTTCAGAGCTCTCCGACAGCCCCTGCGCGCCCGAGACCCTGCCCATGCTGGCCAAGTTCTCGGTCCTCACGCGGCTGCGCGAGCACGAGAACTCGAACCTCTACTCCAAGATGCGCGTCTATGACGGCGAGAAGATCAAGGACACCGATCCCAAGGCGAAGAGCCATCAGGAATACAGGGATGCGGCCGGGATCGACGAGGGGATGGACGGCATCTCCACCCGCTTCGCCTTCAAGGTCCTGTCCGAGACCTTCAACTTCGACACCGAGGAGGTCTCGGCCGACCCGGTCCACCTGATGTATGTGCTCGAGAACGCGATCAAGCGCGAGCAGTTCGAAGGCGAGACCGAGAAGAAATATCTCGAATTCATCAAGGCCGAGCTGGCCCCGCGCTATGCCGATTTCATCGGCAAGGAGATCCAGAAGGCCTATCTGGAAAGCTATGGCGAGTACGGACAGAACCTCTTCGACCGCTACATCGCCTATGCGGATGCCTGGATCGAGGATCAGGACTTCAAGGACCCCGATACCGGCCAGCTCATGGACCGGAACACGCTCGACCAGGAGCTGTCCAAGATCGAGAAGCCCGCGGGGATCGCCAACCCCAAGGACTTCCGCAACGAGGTCGTCAAGTTCGCCCTGCGCGCCCGCGCCAACAATGAAGGCCGGAACCCGCGCTGGACGAGCTATGAGAAGCTGCGCTCGGTGATCGAGAAGCGGATGTTCACCCAAGTGGAGGACCTGCTGCCCGTGATCTCCTTCGACTCCAAGAAGGACACCGACACCGCCAAGAAGCACGACGATTTCGTCAGCCGGATGACCGAGCGCGGCTACACGTCGCGGCAGGTTCGCCGCCTCGTCGAATGGTATATGAGAGTGAACAAGGCCGGTTGAGCGAAACCGCGCCCCGCGGCCCGTCGGTGGACGGGCCGCGGATGACGCGGGCGTGATCGCTCTTAAGCCCCTGTTCTACGGAACATTAACGACAGCCTCCTAGGCTCCCTTCAGTTTTAGGGACTCAAGGGGGACCCATGCCTTCCTATCCGCTTCCTTTCGATGAATCCCGGCGCCAGCAGGTGCTCGACGCCTCGGGCATTCTCGAAGCGGCCAGCACACTGACCTTCGACCGGATGACCGAGCTCGCCGCGAGCCGCTTCGGCGTCGAGTTCGCGGCAGTGACGCTGATCGACGATGCGCGGGCGTGCTTCGCCTCGGAGGTCGGCCTGCATACCGAGGAAGCGCCCCGCGACATCGCGTTCTGCGCCTATACCATCGTGCAGGACGACCTTCTCGTGCTGCCCGACACGACCGCCGATGCGCGCTTCCGCGACAACCCACTCGTCACCGGGGCGCCTCATATCCGGTTCTACGCGGGCGCGCCGCTCGTGGTGGAGGGGACCAAGCTGGGCGCTTTCTGCATCCTCGACACCTTCCCGCGCGATGCGCTGACGCCCGAACAGGAGCGCGAGCTGCGCGCCTTCGCCTCGCTCACGGCGCGCCACATCGAGGCGCACTGGCTGTCGCGGGACAAGGATCTCGACATCCTCGGACAGCTCGAGCGCGAGCAGAGGCGCGTTGAGGATGCTGCGGGGGAACGCACCCGCTTCGTCTCCCTGGTCAGCCACGAGCTGCGGACGCCCTTGCATGTCGTCAAGGGCTTTGCCGACCTTCTGCGCCAGGCCGGCGACATGCTCTCCCTAGAAGAGAGAGAAGACTATCTCGACCAGATCGGCGAGGGCAGCGAGCGCCTCTCCAATGTCATCGAGAGTTCGCTCCGCTTCGCAGCGGCCGAAGGCGGAAGCGTCACGCTGAACGAGGCCACGGTCTCGCCGCGAGCCATTCTCGAGGGCGCCCTTCACACCGCCGCCGTCGAGGCGACGGAGAAGAAGGTCCGGGTCGAGGTCGAGGCGGAGGCGGGCGACGTCCTGCTCAAGGCCGATCCCGTGCACGCCGAACAGCTGTTCGGCCAGCTCATCGCGAATGCGGTGAAATATTCGCCCGTAGGCGGCGTCGTCCGGGTCGCGGCCGATCTGGTGGAGGACCAGCTCCGCGTCCGGGTGACCGACAGCGGCAGCGGCTTTTCCGAACTCGACCCCGAGCGGCTCGTCACGCCCTTCATCGGACCCGAGCCGATCCTGACCCGCAGCAGCGAGGGGCTGGGCTTGGGCCTGCCGCTCGCATACCGGCTCGCCCGGCTGCACGGGGCGGACATGGAGTTCGAGAATGCCGCAGAAGGCGGCGCGCGCGTGACGGTGATCTTTCCCGCCCACCGCTCCGTGACGGCGGCCTCGAAGGCGGAAATCCGCTCGGCCTGAGCCCCTCTCCCCAGATCGCGGCGATCCGCGCCTCGTGCGGTCCCTTCGCCCGCCGTCCCTGACGTGTTAACCGGGATCTTCCATCCTGCCCCAGCCTGGAAGATCGCCATGTCCGAGACATTGAAGACGGCCGTCCGCAGCCTCTACGGCGCAACCGCCCGCGGCGCAGCCTCCGCCCAGAGGGACGGCGCCGCGCGCGTCGCGGCCGCCTTCGGCTATTCGCCCGAAGAGCTCGCCGCGCTCCCCGAAGGCGCCAATCTCGGCCTGTCCTGCGGCAATCCGACCGCCACCGCGAAGCTGCGCGAGGGCGAGACCGTGCTGGATCTCGGCTCCGGCGGAGGCCTCGACGTCTTCCTCGCCGCCAAGGCGGTCGGGCCGACTGGCCGCGCCATCGGGCTCGACATGACCCAGGACATGATCGACCTCGCCCGCAGGAACGCGGAAAGGGGCGGGCACGGCAATGCCGAATTCGTTCTCGGCGACATCGAGGACATGCCGATCGGGACCGGCACCGTGGACTGCATCGTCTCGAACTGCGTGCTCAATCTCTGCCCGGACAAGGGAGCCGCCTTCGCGGAGATGGCGCGCGTGCTGAAGCCGGGCGGCCGCCTCGCGATCAGCGACATCGCGCTGAAGCAGGACCTGCCCCCGGCGCTCAAAGAGAGCGTCGCGGCCTATGTCGGCTGCATCGCGGGCGCGATCTCGAAGGAGGATTTCACCGAAGGCCTCCTCGCCGCCGGCTTCTCGGACGTTACGATCACCGAGGACGGCAGCGACCTCAACGCCTATGGCGAAGTGGAGGGCCAGTCGGCCTGCTGCTCCCCGGCCGCCGCGCCGGAAGCCTCGTCCTGCTGCGGACCCGCCGCCGATCAGGGCGACGCGCATGACGCCCTGCGCGAGACCATGGCCGCCTACGACCTCAACGACTATGCCGCCTCGGTGAAGGTCTTCGCGGTGAAGCCCCGCTGATGGCCGATGGCGCGCCGCATCCGGGCAAATTCGAGGACCCGGTCCTCACGGCCAAGGGCGAGAGGCGGGCCAGCGTGCCGCTGCGCAGGCTCGACACGCTGTGGCTGAACACCGGCACGCTCTGCAATATCGCCTGCGAGGGCTGCTATATCGAGAGCACGCCCAAGAATGACGCGCTCGTCTATCTCTCGCTGAGCGATGCTTTGCCCTTCCTCGACGAGGCGCGGGAGATGGGCACGCGCGAGGTCGGGATCACGGGCGGCGAGCCCTTCATGAATCCCGACATTCTCGGCATTCTGGAAGCGGCGCTGGATCGGGGCTTCGAAGTCCTCGTCCTGACCAATGCCATGCGGCCGATGATGCGTCCGCGCGTGCAAAGGGGGCTCCTCGCCCTGCCGCCCGAAAAGAGGGCGCACCTCACCCTGCGCGTCAGCCTCGACCATCACTCTCAGGCACTGCACGACCGGGAGCGCGGCGAGGGCAGCTTCGCCAGGGCGGTGGAAGGCATGACATGGCTGCATGAGCGGGGCTTCCGGCTCGCCGTGGCGGGGCGCACCGTCTTCGGGGAGGACGAGGCCGATGCGCGAAGAGGCTATGCGGACATGCTCGAAGGCCTCGGGATCGACCTCGACGTCACCGACCCCAAGGCCCTCGTCCTCTTTCCCGAGATGCGGCCCGGCGACGATCCGCCGGAGATCACCACGGCCTGCTGGGGCATTCTCGGCAAGAAGCCAGAGGACATCATGTGCGCCTCCTCGCGCATGGTGGTCCGACGCAAGGGAGCCGAGGCGCCGGTCGTCCTCTCCTGCACGCTCATCGCCTATGACGAGCGCTTCGAGATGGGCGGGACCCTGAAAGAGGCAGCGCGCCCCGTCGCGCTCAACCATCCCTGGTGCGCGACCTTCTGCGTTCTCGGCGGCGCCAGCTGCTCCTGACTTGATGAGGCGGCGGGAAGGCCGCTACGCCGGACACCGTGCCCGACACCCGCCCGCCCCTCTCCGCCTATATCCGCACGCTGGACGAGGCCGACCACATCGAG
Source organism: Parvularcula oceani (assembly GCF_000733125.1). GTDB lineage: Bacteria > Pseudomonadota > Alphaproteobacteria > Caulobacterales > Parvularculaceae > Parvularcula > Parvularcula oceani. The sequence continues at coordinate 318,161 of NZ_JPHU01000003.1, forward strand.
GAGGTCGTCCGCGCCGCGCTCGCGGTCGCGCGGCAGGTCGTCGTGGTGGATTCGGGCTCGACCGACGGCACGCCGGATCTCGCCGAGGCGGCGGGGGCGCGCGTCTTCACCCGCGACTGGCAGGGCAGCGGAAAGCAGAAGCGCATCGCCGAAGAGCTCTGCCGGCATGACTGGCTCCTCGACCTCGACGGAGACGAGGTCGTCTCCCCTGCCCTCGCCGGCAGCATCGCGAAGCTGTTCGAGAACGGAGAGCCGCCCGAGCCGGTCTACGCCCTGCCCTGGGTCATCGTGCCGCCCTTCGGCGCGCCCTGGCACGAGGTCGACCGCGCCTTCCGCGCCAAGCTCTATGACCGCCGCCGCATCCGCATTCCCGACCACCCGGCCTGGGACCAGCTCGAAGTCGACAAGAACCGCGCGCCGCGCCTCGAAGGCCCGCTCTACCACCACGCCTTCGAGGATATCGGCGATCTGACCCGCAAGGTGGAGCGCAACATGACCGGCCGCGCGCGCGGCGTCGCGCAGAAGCCCAAAGGGGTGCTCGCGCTCCGCATCGTCTTCGGCATGCCGGTCTATTTCCTCAAGCGCTATCTCCTGAAGGGTCTGTTCCGCAAAGGGGTCTACGGCTTCGCCTTCTGCGTCGCGCAGGCCTATGGCCGCTGGCTCAAGGACGTGAAGCTCTATGAGCGGCATCTGAGAGACGAGACGGAATGAAGTTCCTGCTGCCAGAAGACTTCGCGACGCCCAAGGGCCGCAGGCGCGCCTGGCGCTCGCTCCTCCTCGACGATCATGGCGTGCTGCGCACGGTCTATGACAACACGCACCGCCTGTCGGAGGAGATGTGGCGGAGTTATCAGCCTTCGCCCGGCCGGATCGCGCGCTGGTCGCGCCTCGGCGTGCGCACCATCGTCAATCTGCGCGGCCTGCGGAACCACGAGCGCCAGCCGGGCTTCTATTTTCTCGAAGAGGAGGCAGCGAAGCGCCACGGCATCCGCCTCGTCAATTTCCGCGCCTATAGCCGCGAGGCGCCGAAGCCGGAGTTCATCCTCGGCCTCGCGGAGCTGTTCGACAGCATCGAATATCCGGCCCTGCTGCACTGCAAGTCCGGCGCGGACAGGGCGGGCCTCGCCTCCGCGCTCTACCTCTTCCTTCGTGCGGAGCGGCCGCTCGACGAGGCGCTCCAGCAGCTCACCTTCCGCTACGGCCATGTCCGGCACGGCAAGACGGGCGTGCTGGGCGCCTTCTTCGACGCCTATCGCGCGGCGGCGCGGGCCGAGGGCGCGGCCGAGACGCCGGAGCATTTCCTGTCTTGGGTCCGCGAGGAGTACGACCGCGATGCGGTGCAGGCGGCGTTCCGTCCGACCACGCTCGGGGCGTTGCTGACGGAGCACGTTCTTCGACGCGAATAGGAATTTGCGCACGAGTTAATGCGTGGAGGCGCTTTTCACGCTAAGCTCTGCTCATGTCGCATTTCATCGACCGCCGATTGAACCCCAAGGGGAAGTCTCTCGGGAACCGGCAACGCTTCCTGCGAAGGGCGCGCGGGCAGATCAAGGAAGCGGTGAACCGCTCTCTTCGCGACCGTTCGGTCAAGGAGCTCGACCGCTCCGGCAAGGTGTCGATTCCGTCGAAATCGACCGCCGAGCCGCGCTTCCGCCTCGACCCCGCCTCGGGCCGGCGCGAGCATGTCCATCCGGGGAACAAGGACTTCCAGGCCGGCGACCGCTTGCGAAAACCGCCCCAGGGCGGCGGGCGCGGCGGCAAGGATGCCTCGGACTCGGGCGATGGCGAAGACAGCTTCAGCTTCACCCTGACCCGCGACGAGTTCCTCGATGTCTTCTTCGAGGACCTGGAACTGCCCAACATGGTCAAGACCTCGCTCAAGCAGGACACGGCCTTCCGCTATCGCCGGGCGGGCGTGACCTCTGTCGGGGCGCCGACCAATCTCAACCTCGTCCGCACCATGCGCAACGCGCATGGCCGCAGGCTCGCCCTCAAGCGTCCTTCGACGGAAGAGATCAACGAGCTGAAAGAGCGCCTCTTCACGCTCGAAAGCATCGCTCAGCCGACCAGGAAACAGATCGCCGAGAAGAAACAGGTCCTGGCAAGGCTCGAGGAGCTTGAGGCGCGCCGCCGCTGGGCGCCCTTCATCGACCCGCTCGACGTCCGCTACAACGCCTTCCAGCCCGAGCCCGTGCCGACCACGGCGGCGGTCATGTTCTGCCTGATGGACGTCTCGGGCTCGATGGGCGAGCGCGAGAAGGACCTCGCCAAGCGCTTCTACATGCTGCTCTATCTCTTCCTTACCCGGAAATACGAGAAGGTGGAGGTGGTCTTCATCCGCCACACCCACCATGCAGAGGAAGTGGACGAGGAGACCTTCTTCTATTCGCGCCAGTCGGGCGGCACGATCGTCTCGACCGCGATCGAGGTGATGCAGCAGATCCAGAAGGAGCGGTATCCGGCGGGCCAGTGGAACCTGTACGTCGCGCAGGCCTCGGACGGCTATACCCAGTCGGGCGACGCCCAGCGCTGCGTGCAGCTCCTGAACGAAGAAGTGCTGCCGATCCTTCAGTACTACGCCTATATCGAGATCCTGGACGAGCGCGAGATGGACGTCTTCTCCGACCCCGATGCGGGCGCCGAGCTCTGGCGCGCCTATCGCTCGATCAGCGATCCCTGCTTCGCCCAGACGCGGATCGCGCATCCCAGGGACATCTTCCCGGTGTTCCGCGAGCTGTTCGCGAAAGACAGGAAGGGGGCCGCAGCATGAGCGCACGAGTCCTCAAGAAACCTGTTCCCGATGCATGGCTATCATTCAGTCGGATGCTGCATCAGGATTGGTTGTACGGATATGATCTCACCGACGACCAAGCGCTTCGGCAGGTTCTGACCGATACCGTTAAAGGTCTTGGCAAGGCTGAAAGCCGCGAGCTTCTGTCTTTGACAAGCGAATTACTCCGAGAGGCTGAAGGCGGCGGCGATTATAAACGGGCGTTCAAACATCTTCAGTATGCAGAAATATATGTTAGCCCGCCGAAGAATTTCTTCGAAGATCTCTTTTCTGTGTTGAGTGAGGTAGAAGGAACGACGAGATGAGCGCCACGCCGATAGCCGCCGACCTTCTCTACACCGACGCTGCCTGGACCTTCGCGGACCTGCAACGCGCCTATGACGCGATTGAGGTGATCGCGCTCGAAGACCTCGGCCTCGACGTCTATCCGAACCAGATCGAGGTCATCACCTCCGAGCAGATGCTCGATGCCTACTCGAGCCACGGCATGCCGCTCATGTACCGGCACTGGTCCTTCGGAAAGAGCTTCGCGCGGGACCAGACCAACTACCAGAAGGGCTTCACCGGTCTCGCCTATGAGATCGTGATCAATTCCGACCCCTGCATCGCATACCTCATGGAAGAGAACTCCATGACCATGCAGGCGCTGGTGATGGCGCATGCCTGTTTCGGCCACAACCACTTCTTCAAGAACAACTACCTCTTCCGTCAGTGGACGGATGCGAACTCGATCCTGAGCTATCTCGACTTCGCCAAGAAATACATCACCCGCTGCGAGGACGAGTACGGGACCGAGGAAGTCGAGCTGATCCTCGACAGCGCGCATGCCCTGATGGATCAGGGCGTCTACCGCTCTTCGCGTCCGCCAAAGCTGTCCGACGCAGAGGCGCTGGCCAAGGTCACGGCGCGGGCCGAGCACGAGCAGCAGAGCTTCAACGACCTCTGGCGCACCCTGCCTCACCGGACCGAGGCGCCGGACGACGCCGAAGAGCGCCAGGACGAGGTCCGATCGATCAAGCTGCCCGAGGAGAACCTTCTCTACTTCATCGAGAAGGCCTCGCCCGTCCTTCAGCCCTGGCAGCGCGAGATCCTCCGCATCGTGCGGAACATCTCGCAGTATTTCTATCCGCAGAAGCAGACCAAGGTGATGAACGAAGGCTGCGCGACCTTCACCCACCACTACATCATGAACACCCTCTACGATCAGGGACGGATCGGCGAAGGCGCGATCATGGAGTTCCTGCATTCGCACTCCTCGGTCGTCTTCCAGCCGACCTTCGACGACCCGCGCTATTCGGGCATCAATCCCTATGCCTTGGGCTTCGCCATGATGCAGGACATCGTCCGCATTACGGAGGCCCCCGAGGAAGAGGATTATGAGTGGTTCCCCGACCTCGCCGGGCGCGGCGACTGGCGCGGGGCGCTGAAGGATGCCTGGGCGAATTTCCGGGACGAGAGCTTCATCCTGCAATATCTCTCGCCCAAGGTGATGCGCGACTTCCGCCTCTTCGCGCTCGGCGATGACGGCCGGAAACCCTATTACCAGGTCACCGCCATCCATGACGAAGCGGGCTACCGGAACGCCCGCAACGCCCTGTCCCAGATGTACGATATCGGCCTTCACGAGCCGAACCTCATGGTGACCGGCGCGGACCTCGAAGGCGACAGGACGCTGACCGTTCAGCATACGGTCTATAACGGCCGCAAGCTCGACCCCCAGGCCAAGGCGGCCACGTTGCGCCACCTGGAACGCCTCTGGGGCTTCGACGTCCAGATCCTCGAGATGAGTTGACGGGCCTTGTCTTGCGCTACGTGCTGCGACTAACGCCTGACAAGGAAAAGCCAGAGCGGAGCGCCGGGTGACCGAGACGCTGGAACAGGACGAGCCTGCACTCGACAGCAGCTTCACGAGCTCGGAGATGGGCGCCCTCGCCCATCTTTATCGCGGAGAGATCTACCGCTCGACGATCTGGCGGACGCGGCTCGATGCGACGACCAACTGGTCCGTCCTCTCGCTGGGCGTGGCGCTGACAATCTCCTATGCCTCGCCAGACGCCTCGGCCATGCCGCTCTTCCTGGTCTCGCTCCTGATCGGCGTGTTCCTCTATCTCGAGGCGCGGCGCTACCGCTACTTCAATGTCTGGCGGGCGCGGGCGCGGTGGATCGAGGTCCATTTCTATGCCCCCCTCCTGCGCCGCAGGGCCTATGAGACCGCCAGCTGGCGGGAGCGGCTGGCCCAGGATTATGAGCGCCCGGAGCACCATATCCAGTTCAGACGCGCGCTCGGGAGGCGCCTGCGCCGGAACTATATGTGGATCTTCTCGGTCCAGACGCTCGCTTTGTTCGGCAAGCTCTTCGGTCCGGCGGGCGAGGACGGCTCTGCCTTCCACCCCCTCGCCCTCGGCCCCGTTCCCGGTTGGGTGACGGCGCTGATCAGCGGCCTCGCCTATATCGGGCTGGCGGTCTTCACGGGAATCATGTGGCGATCCGACAAGCGCCGCTTCCGGACCAGCATGAACCCGATCTCGATGGGCTAGCCCCTGAGCGTCTTCTCGGCGAGCAGGGCCTGGATCTCGGTGATCGGCGTCCCCTTGTCGAGGCGGATCTCGACCTCCGGCAGGCCCGAGACATGGACCTTCAGCTCCGCATCCATGTCGAACGTGCCCGCGCTCTCGATCGAGAAGGCCGAGATCTTGCCATAGCCGATCGACCGGACCTCCTTCTTCGAGCCTGTCAGCCCCTGCACGTTCAGCGACAGGAGGCGCAGATTGGTGAGGGCATGGACGTCGCGGATGACCTTGAAGGCGAGAAGCACTTCCTCGCCCTCGATCAGGAAGGGCTCGAGCTGCTCCTCCGCCCTGTCCTTTCCGATCCGGCCCGCAGTGCCGAAGAAAAGCGATCCCATCCTGCCATCCTTCCCGAAACTCGCCGGCCCAGTCTGGCGGAGGGCGGCGCGGCTGTCATCTTCGGGAAGGTCGGAGCGGGCGGGACGGGACGGCCCTCGCCCGCTCCGGAAAGGCTTAGTGCTTCTTGCCGCCGGTCTTGGGCTTGCCGCCCTTGTTGCGGGCAGCCTGATCGTCCTGCTCGACTTTGGGCTTGCTGGCGGGTTTCGGGGCCTTCACCCCGGTTCTCTTGTCCATTTCGGACTCCCTGAAAGCGGCATCGCCGCGAGACGAAGATGCACTTTGATCAGGGTGGGAACAATTCCTCCCGCGCATCCGGCCAATCACATTTTCGAGGCCCCCTCGGCAGCGGCATGGACCCATCCCGGCAGGACCCCGGCAAGGCGCAGCCTAGGCTCGTCCGGACGAGGCGGGGACAACTCCGCCGCCGCCTGAAGCCGGGCGGTGACGCCATCGCCGCCGCCCGCTAGGCTCGGGTCGCGGAAGAAGGGGGAGCGCCATGCGGGCAAGCATCATTCTCGGAAGCCTTCTCATCGGCCTCGGCGCCGCCCTGGCGGGCCTGTTCATCGGCCAGGGCTATGAGGCCGGGCGCGATCCGGTCCGCAAGGTCACCGTGCGCGGCCTGTCCGAGCGGGCGGTGCGCGCCGACCTCGCCGAATGGCCGTTGCAGATCACGGCGGCGGGCGACGACCTCTCCGCGACGCAAGACGAGGTCGAGGCCGATGTCGCCGCCGTCCTCGCCTTCGTCACGGAGGGCGGCATCGCGGCGGAGGACGTGATCCGCCAGCGCCTGCAGGTCGTCGACCAGGCCGCCCAGCCCTATCGCCAGGGGCCGATCACGGGCGGGCGCTATATCATCACCCAGACGCTGCTCATCCGATCCCGCGCGGTCGACCTCGTCGAGAGCCTCAGCCGCCGCACCTCGCAGCTCGTGGCGCGGGGCGTCGTGGTGCAGGATCAGGGCCCGCAATATGTCTTCACCGGCCTGACCGGGATCAAGCCGCCCATGATCGCCGAGGCGACGCGCGATGCCCGCGCAGGCGCAGAGCGCTTCGCCGCCGATTCAGGCGCCGAGGTCGGCCCGATCCTGACCGCGAGCCAGGGCTATTTCTCGATCGGCCCGCTGATCGAGGCGAACCCCTATGACAGCGGCGGCGGCCAGATCGACAAGAAGGTCCGCGTCGTCACTACCGTCGATTTTCAGCTCGTGGACTGACCGGCCGGGTCACGTCCATGTTCAGCCCCGTGATCCGCCAGCGCCGCTCCTCCGGCGTGCAGCCGGGCACATCGCCACAGCGCCTGAGCGTGGCGCTCCCCTCCGACACGAAGCGCTCGCCCCGGCGCACGCCGGTCAGGCGGATCGGCACGGTGGCGTGAAGCGTGCCGCCAGCGCTTTCGATCTCCGGCTCCCCGGTCACCTCCGCCGAGAAGCACTGATAGGGCGAGAGAGAGCGGCGGAACGCCTCGATGTCCTCGCCCCGCTTCTCGGTCCCCTGCGCCCAGAGCGCCTGCGCCTCGGGATAGCGGATCTGGGAGAGCAGGCGGTAATAGCGCAGCGTCACCTCTGCGGGGTCCTGCGCGGGCACCTTCGCCCCCTCCGGCAGAGGCAGCGGCGGGAGGGCCGTCACGCCGGGCGGCGGCGGAGGCGGAGGGGCCAGCTCGGGCAGAGGCGCGGATGCGCAGGCATCGGGCGAGGACGCCATCAGGATCGCGAGCAGTCGAAACATAGGCGTGGCCTCCCCCCGCCGATGATGCCGCGCGAGGGCGGGAGAGGCAAATGGAAGTATTCTTGGTGCTGACGCCTGCGGCGACGGCGCGGAGCGCCGGCTCGCTCCTGGACGTCGCTCGCTCCGCGGGGTGGGGTGCGCGGGGGGGGCGGGGCGCGTAGCGGCCGTAGGGTGGATCGTGATCCACCATGACGCCGGTGCCGCTGGGGTTGGCCTATATGCTCCACGCACGCGTCATCGCCCGTCCGAGCCGGTCTTGCAGAAGATGAGGGTCCCGCGCGCGGCTTCCGTGCCGACGGAGGGTCTATGAATACTGTGTCGGCTCGGTTCGGGCTTCCCACACCCTCGCCGCGCGCGGCGCGAGGCCCTTTCAGCTCTCCAGCGTCTCGCCGGGGCCCCTCCGGAGCTCGCCCGGCGCGTGCCATCCCTGCCATGAGGCAGGCACGCAGGCTCCGCGGCGCCGGGCAGAGCGGTGATGGATCCCGCACAGCCCTCTCCCGGCGCGAGGGGTGAGTATGCGCCATGTGGAGGCCGCGGGGATAAGCGTAGGGTGGATCGTGATCCACCACGACGCCGGTGCCGCTTACGCCCCGCCCGCCGCAACGCGCGCAGCGCCGCCCGTTCCGAGATGGGCCCCGGCGTTTCGCTGCGCTCCAGCCGGGGTGACGCCTGGCTTTACCCGCTGTCACCCCGGCCCCCGCGCCGGGGCCCATCTCGGAAAGAGGAAGCGGGTGCAATGGCGAGCCGTGAGGCGCGCCCTCCCCGCAAGCCCCGTAGGGCGGCTGCCCCGCCGCGAACCCCGCCCCCGGCGAACGCCGTCGCGGCAGCCGCGCGCGATGGCGGAGCCAGGCGCACGAAGCGGCCCCGGCGACACGCGGCTGCCGCGACGCCGCGAGAGCAGCCGCACACCGTGCAGGGCAGCCGCCCTACGCCGCCTCGCGGGGCCCAGGGTGCGGCCTTCGACCTTGCCCCCTGCGGTGCCGCGTCGGGCAGGGTTCGGACTTCCAGCAAAGGCCTCCGCGGCTCCGCCGGGGACGACACAGCGCCTCGCGCCATGGACCCCGCGGTCAAGCCGCGGGGCGGCGGGGTGGGGGCGGAGGTCGTCGTGGCGGATCGAGCCCGGACCGGGCGGCGGTCGGTGGGTCCTGATCTCGGGCTGCCGGGGACGCGCGGGATGGTATCGGACGAGCTCGGAGGGATAGGGATGGAACGGGCCGTCCCGTCAGTCGGGGCCTCGGCTGGCGCCGAGCGGGGCCTTTGGATGCGCAGAGGGTCTTCGCTGGCGCGATCTCTGACGGACGGCTTCACAAGGCCGCTTGCCGCGCGAGAGACCGGCCGACGCGCGCAGCGCCGCCCGTTCCGAGATGGGCCCCGGCGTTCCGCTGCGCTCCAGCCGGGGGGACGCCTGATCGTTGCCGCTGTCACCCCGGCCCCCGCGCCGGGGCCCATCTCGAGAAGACGCAGCGGGTGCGGCGGAAGGCGGTGCCGTAGGGCGGATTGCCGAAGGCCATCCGCCGCGGCGGCCGAAGGGCGCCCCTTCCCTCCGCACAAAGGGTGATCGCTGCCACGATCAGCGGCGGATAGCTGCGCAATCCGCTTCAGGCGCACAGCCCCTCTTCCGAAGCATCACAAATGAATAAATCGACTTGTTATAGAGAAAAACTCTTCCCAACCAATCATGATTGTCATAACGCCAGAAAACAAACTGATTAAGATGACTATAGAAGAGAATATTTTGAATATACCACTATCTAGTATAATAAAGTATATAGATAGCGGGAACAACCCGATTTCGGATAACAATAAAAGGGGAAGCACCAAAATACAACGCACCCCATGAATAGCAAGCCGAAATGGGTTCCACATATTCGTTTTGAGGTCTGCAATTAGCTCATTCTTACTGCCAATTGCCCTCAACAGACACTCATCAACAGCTCTTATATCTTGATCAATTGTCATTGAACCATAAGGTCTATGAAATTCTCTATTGATCGCCGGAATTAAGTTAGGCAAGATTTGAAAGTTCCGAAAACGCACACCCTGCAGCGGGATTCTGCGGTCAAGCACTCCCCAAAGTCCCACCTGTAGGGTGGCCTTCTCCGTATCCTGCACAAGCTTAGCATAGGCGTCTTGATCCCGCCCGCGTGAATTCACCCAAGCCACAAATCGATTTTTATAATCGACAATATACTTCCGAGATTTCTGTTCGTTTCTCAGCTCAACAAAGTATCTGACAAACCCGACTGCAGTGGCAAAAATCCATATCAAAATCACTATAACTACGTCGAGCATATTTAAATATAATCCCCTTCGAGACTTTAGAAAAATATATCATAATAACTACAAAGTAATACTATCTGATCATTTATAGCACTCCCAAATTCTCCATCAACAAATTGACATTTAACCAATCAGAGAAAATCCTGTTGCGATCGCTCCACTCGGAAAGCACAGTATTGAAGTGATAAGAAACGCCAATGCGCCATATCTGCATGTAGATTGCCATGATGTATATCTAATTGGCGAATTGAGGGCCCCTGCTATTTCTTCAGCTTCCTTTTCCATCAACTCATAAGACACAACAATTTCGTCATTATTCATATCGTGGGTTTGCTTGAAGCCTTCACACCGCATGACTCGCATAATGTATTCGCGCATTCGTATCGACCGCGAGGTCAATTCAGCTGACACATACGCCGCAAAAAGTGCTGAAAAATATATTCCCAAGAATGCGAAACAAGAACCGAGTAGAAAAAATAACGGCCCTATTACCACCTCACCCCAGTCTACTGAGTTGTCTTTTGTACATATATTAGCCACAAGAGCGAGTGCGCCAATATGACCTACTACCAGCCAAACTCCTAGCTTCTCCGTGGCACTAGATGCCTGATTGCGGACCGCCTTGCCTTGTTCAGCAACTTGATCCGCAATCCGGTGCAACGAGTCTCGTTCGACTTCATCCATCTACTGACAAGCCAAACACTCATCATAATCCGTACGCGCAGCGGCCTGCATCATGGCTTCCGCGCCTTCGGCGCCTTCCGCAGGGCCCGTCGCCATGCCGACCTTGCCGGCGCGCTGGACGGATTTCGAGCGGCAGTAATAGAGCGACTTCACGCCCTTCTCCCATGCCGTCCAGTGCAGCATGTGGAGGTCCCATTTGTCGACGTCGCCGGGGAGGAAGACGTTGATCGACTGGGACTGGCAGATGAAGGGGGCCCTGTCCGCGGCGAGTTCGATGACCCAGCGCTGGTCGAGTTCGAAGGCGGTCTTGTAGACGTCCTTTTCGTCCTGGGTCAGACAGTCCAGGTGCTGAACGCTGCCCTCGTTCTCGAGTATGCTGGCCCAGGTGTCGTCGTCATTGCAGCCCTTTTCTTCGAGCAGGGCTTCGAGGGCCTGGTTCTTGACCGTGAAGCTGCCCGACAGGGTCTTGTGCGTGTAGACGTTGGCCGGGATCGGCTCGACGCAGGGGCTCGTCCCGCCGCAGATGATCGAGATCGAGGCGGTGGGCGCGATCGCCATCTTGTGGCTGAAGCGCTGCTTGATGCCGCGCTCCTCGGCGTCGAGGCAGGCGCCGCGCTCTTCGGCCAGCTTCACGCTCGCCGCGTCCGCGCCCATGCGGATATGCTTGAAGAGGCGGATGTTCCAGCTCTTCGCCATGGCGCTTTCGAAGGGAATGCTCTTCTGCTGCAAGAAGGAGTGGAAGCCCATGAGACCGAGGCCCACCGAGCGCTCGCGCTTGGCCGAATAGACCGCACGCGCCATTTCGGGCGGGGCGCGGTGGATGAAGTCTTCGAGCACATTGTCGAGGAAGCGCATCACGTCCTCGACGAATTGGGGCTCGTCCTTCCACTCGTCGTATTTCTCGGCATTGACCGAGGAGAGGCAGCAGACGGCCGTGCGCTCTTCGCCCAGATGGTCGGCGCCCGTGTGCAGCATGATCTCGGCGCAGAGATTCGATGTGCTGACCTTGAGGCCGAGGTCGCGCTGATGCTTGGGCATGGCGCGGTTCACCGTGTCGGAGAAGACGAGATAGGGCTCGCCCGTCTGCAGCCGGATCTCGATGATCTTCTGCCACAGCTTGCGCGCGCCGACCGTGCGCAGCACCTCGCCCGTCTTGGGGCTTCTGAGGCCGAACTCAGCGTCGTCGCGCACCGCCTCCATGAACTCGTCGGTGATGTTGATGCCGTGATGCAGGTTCAGGGACTTGCGGTTGAAGTCGCCCGAGGGCTTCCGGATTTCGAGGAATTCCTCGATTTCCGGGTGGTGCACGTCGAGATAGCAGGCCGCCGAGCCGCGGCGCAGCGAGCCCTGGCTGATCGCGAGGGTGAGGCTGTCCATCACGCGGATGAAGGGAATGATGCCGGAGGTCTGGCCCGAGCCCTTCACCTTCTCGCCGATCGAGCGGACATTGCCCCAATAGGTGCCGATGCCGCCGCCGTTGGAGGCGAGCGCCACGTTCTCGTTCCAGGTGCCGACAATGCCGTCGAGGCTGTCGCCCACCGCATTGAGGAAGCAGGAAATGGGCAGGCCGCGCTTGGCCCCGCCATTGGAGAGGACGGGGGTGGCGGGCATGAACCAGAGCTTGGAGATATAGTCGTAGATGCGCTGGGCATGGTCGGCATCGTCGCCATAGGCGGTCGCGACGCGGGCGAACATGTCCTGATAGCTCTCGCCTTCGAGAAGGTAGCGGTCGTCCATCGTCTTCTTGCCGAAGGCGGTCAGGAGCGCGTCGCGGGAATGGTCGACCTCGACCTCGCGCACGACGCGCAAGGCGGGACGCGCGCCGGGAGCGGCCGGTTTCGGCGCCTGTTCAGGCGTGGAGGAAGCCTTTTTGGTGCTGGTATCGGTCACGCTCATCGCTCGCATCCCTCTCTATTCGGCCCATCCGCCCGGTAAGCATTTGAACACCACATGTTGGGTCCCGTTACCAAGGGTGCCCTCCATCTAGTTATCCACACTATCGAGCGATTCGCTCCAACGAGTGTCCGCCGCCGTTCCTTAACGAGGCTTTAACCCTAGGAAGCATGCGGCTAAGGGCGGTGTGTGTGACAGAAGGGCGCGAACGGATTTTGCCCCACAGGAGGTTTGCACAGTGATGTTGAGACAGGTTCTGGCGGGAGCGAGCGCGCTCGCCCTGCTCGCCGCATGCGGCGGAGACGATGTCGAGATCGAGGACGAGCTGGTCGAGGCCGACGCCTCCGTCGTCGAGGATGCCGCCATTATTCCCGCCGAGGGGAATGCGGAGGTGGACGCCTTCCTCGCCGAGAACGCCGCCATGGACGGCGTGACGGTGACCGAGAGCGGCCTGCAGGTCGAGACGCTCGAAGAGGGCGAGGGCGAGAGCCCCGAGGCGACCGACGTCATCCGCATCGAATACGAAGCGCGCTTCGCCGATGGCCGCCTGTTCGACAGCTCGGAAGCCAATGGCGCGCCGGTCGTCCTGCCCTCCTACGAGGTCCTGCAGCTGCCCGGCCTGATCGAGGCGGTGCCGATGATGCAGGAGGGCGAGCGCGCCCGCTTCGTCCTGCCGCCCGACCTCGCCTTCGGCGAAGCGGGCATGCCCGGCGGCATGGTCGGCCCGAACGAGGCGCTGATCTTCGACATGACGCTGGTCGAAGTGGTCGACCCCGAGGACGAGGCCCGGCTCGAGGAGCTGCGCGCCGAGGAGGAGGCCCGCTTCGAGGAGCGCAGAGCCGCCGCCATGGCCGAGTTCGAGGCGATGGGGCAGGAGAACGCGCAAGCCTCCGAAGCCTTCCTCGCCGAAACGGCCGCCCGCGAAGGCGTCGAGACGACCGAGAGCGGGCTGCAATACCAGGTGGTCGAGGATGCGGGCGACGGCGAGAGCCCGGCGGCGACGGACGTCGTGCGCGTGCATTACCGCGGCACGCTGCCGAGCGGCGAGGAGTTCGACAGCTCCTACAGCCGCGGCCAGCCCGCGACCTTCCCGCTGAACCAGGTCATCCCCGGCTGGACCGAAGGCGTGCAGCTGATGGATGTCGGCGACACCTATCGCTTCTTCGTCCCCGCGGGCCTCGCCTATGGCGAGACGGGCACGCCTGGCGGCCCGATCGGACCGAACCAGGCGCTGATCTTCGACGTCGAGCTTCTGGGGATCGAGGACGCCCCCGAGATCGAGACGCCGGAGCTGACCCAGGAGGCAGAGCCGGTCGACTGAGGATGGCGGGAGGGCGCCCCGCGCCCTCCCCTAGCCCCGCTCGCGCAGCTCGACCTCGAAGAGGGTCGGCCAGCGCTTGCCGGTCAGGAAGAGGCGGCCGCTTCCCGGCTCATAGGCGATGCCGTTGGCGACGTCGTCGCGGGGGTCTTCGCGCATGGCCGCCGGATAGAGGGCGGACACGTCGATCAGGCCGCCCACCTCCCCGCTCTCGGGATCGATGCGCACGATCGCCTCCTGCTGCCAGACATTGGCGAAGATCTCGCCTTCGACCCATTCGAGCTCGTTGAGCAGCGGCACGGGCTCGCCTCGCAGGGTGACGAGAAGCTCGCCCGTCTCTTCATAGGTCTCGGGATCGAGGAAGCGCAGGCGCGGCGTGCCGTCGCTGAGGATGAGGCGATCCGCCTGCGGATCATAGGCGAGCCCCCAGCCCTCTCCCTCTATCGGGAATTCCCCCTCGCGCTCCAGCGTTTCGAGATCGTGGACGAAGCCGCGGCCCGCGCGCCAGCTCAGGCTGACGATGCGGTCCCCCACCGCCGTCGCGCCCTCGCCGAAGATCTCGTCCGGGAGCGCCGCCTCGCGCGCCGCCCGGCCGGTCCGGAGGTCGATCCTGCGGATGCGGGAAGCGCCGCGCTTGCCGGTGCTTTCGAACAAGGCGCCATCGGCGAAGAAGAGGCCCTGAGTGAAGGCCGTGCGCTCATGCGGAAAGCGGCGGACGGGCACCGCGTCATAGACGCGGAGAGGCGCCTGCGCCGCCGCCCGGGGAGGAAGCGCCTGCCCGCCCCTTGCGTCTTCTGCCTCTCCCGCTCTTGCCTCCGGCGCCGCGGGTTCGGCGCCCGAAGGCGCCTCCTGACAGGCCGTCAGGAGGAGGAGAGCGGGAAGAAGGTAGCCGGCCATGGCCGAGCTTCGCATACCGGCCGCGCCGGGACTACTCTTCCATGGCGAGATAAGCGGGCTCTCCGACATAGACCGGCTCGGCCCGGAGCGCTTGCGGCGTCGTCTCGGCGTAATAGCCGCCGGCCCCCTGCGCGACGTTGAGATCGCCGAAGGGCAGAGCGAACTGCTCTCCGTTCAGGTCGATCGCGACCATGCGGAGGCGGCCTTCCGCGTCCATCAGGAGGTCGGCGACCATCGCGCTGTCCGCTCCGTCGGAGAGCGCGATTTCCTCATCGAGAAGCTCGGTGGCGCGGATCGCCTCGGGCGGCAGCGCATCTTCCTCGAATTCGGCGAAGTCCTCCGCCTCTTCATAGGTCAGACCGGTGCGCACGCGCGGCTCGGTATCGGGCGAGGAGGCGAAGGCGACCCTGTCCGCCCCGAGCGTATAGGACGAGCCCGTCAGGCCGAGAGGGCCGCTGTCTTCGAGAACCAGGAAGCTGAGGGCGCCATCGGGCGTCAGGACGAGATCGCGGATCTCGGCGACGGCCTCGCCGTCAGGTCCATAGGCCTCGGCACCGATCAGCCCGTCGGCGCTGAGGCCGGCATAGGACAGATAGGTCCGGCCGTCATAGACCACGACGGGCTCGACCGCGTCCTCTCGCGCGGTCTCGAGCGCGAGGCGCGCGCTTTCGGGTACCTCATAGCCCATGGCCTCGTATTCGTCGGCGAGCATGAGGTCCTTGCCGCCAAGCTCTTCATTGCCGGGTTCGATCGGCAGGCGCGTCGCCTCCTGACCGAGAGCGGGATAGTCTTCCGCGCGCGGGTCGTCCGGGTCGATCTCCTGGCCGTCATAGGGCTGGCCGAGGCGGGTCTGGGTTTCCAGATCGCCATCCTCCGCCAGCTCGGATTCGGCGAGGACCGCGCTGCGATCCTCGATCCGCTCGGGATCGGTGTCGGAACCGACACCGCCGCCGGTGACCTCTCCGCCGCAGGCGGCGAGAGCGAGAACGGCGGCGGCGGAAAGAAGCGTCGTTTTCATCGGTCAGTCCTCGAATGGCTGTTTCGAGGAAGACAACACGCGCTTCACGCAAAGCGTTCGGCCCCGCATCCCGGCAGCCGGGATGCGGGGAGAAGACCTCAGGCCTTGTTCAGGTTCTCTTCGGCGAACTCGTAATTGGCGAGATTGTCGAGGAAATTGCTGACATAGCCCGGGCGGCTGTTGCGGAAGTCGAGGTAATAGGCGTGCTCCCACACGTCGAGGCCGAGGATCGGCGTGCCTTCGCCGGTCGCGATCGGGTTCGAGCCGTCCTTGGTCTTGGTCGTCTTCAGCTTGCCGTCGTCAGCGACGATCAGCCACGCCCAGCCCGAGCCGAACTGCGACGCCGCATCGGCGGCGAAGCTCTCGCGGAAGGCATCAACGCTGCCGAAATCCTGCTCGATCTTCGATTTCAGGCCGTCCGGCATCTGCCCGCCCTTGGGGCTGAGGGCCTGCCAGAAATGGATGTGGTTCCAGTGCTGGCCCGCATTGTTGAAGACGCCGCTGCGGCCGGCATCGTCCGCGGACCATTTGATGATCTCCTCGAGCGACTTGCCCTTCAGCTCGTCGTTCTGATCGACGAAGCCGTTCAGCTTGTCGACATAGGCCTTGTGGTGCTTGCCGTGGTGCAGCTCCAGGGTCTCCTGGCACATGCCTCGGTCGGCGAGGGCCCCTTCGCTATAGGGCAGGCTGGGTAGGGTGAAGCTCATCGCGCTCATCTCCTTGATCGGGCGCCAGGCCGGACGGCATTCGGCCGGCCGGCGCGGGTGAACCGGCACGGCGTCCGAATCGGCACGCTGCGCCGGCGTCGTGTTCGACTAGTCAGCGCGTAGAGAACAGTGCGAGTTGCAGATCGTTCGGGGGCGCCTTGGCGGCGCCCGGCCGCGAAGCCCGCTCAGGCCGTGCGCAGCGAGGGGAAGGCCGAGATGTAATAGGACCGGTAGAGATGCGACGCATTGCCGAAGACCGAGCGGTCCAGCAGCGCGTTGGGATCTTCCGTGCCGAGCGCGATTCGCCGCGCCATGCGCACCACGAGGAACGCCCAGTCGAAGAGCGACCAGACCATCGCGGCGAAGAGCACGACCAGAACGCTTTCCCAGCCGCCGACGAACCAGAAGCCGAAGGCCACGAGCGAGGCCGGCAGCGCGAGGGAGTGCAACACCGCCATGTTGCTGGACATCGCGAACCGCAGATCGGTCATCACGAAGTTCAGGAATGTCTGTTGCATAACTGCCCCTTTCCTGCCCGCCTCACGGGAGTGTGAACTGATATCGCTATCAAGGCCTTGGTTACAAGCGCGCTCGGTACCCACGCTCTGCACAAATGGTTAACAATCCCTGAGCCGTGGCGTTCTGCACACAGTCCGGTGCGATGCAGTGAGGGCTGACAGGGATATAAAGATCAGTTTATATGACTGTGCCGCCGACCGGACCGCCCCTATGACCGACGACCGCTCTTCCCGCAATGCCGCCCTGCAGGAGGCGCTGCGCCAGCGCATCCTGATCCTCGACGGCGCCGCCGGCACGATGATCCAGCGCGAGAAGCTGTCCGAAGCCGATTACCGTGGCGAACGCTTCGCCGACTGGCCTCAGGACGTGGGAGGCAATAACGACCTTCTCAACCTCACCCGGCCCGATATCGTCACCAAGATCCACGACGCCTATCTGTCCGCCGGGGCGGACATCATCGAGACCAACACCTTCAGCTCGACGACCATCGCGCAGGCCGATTACGGCATGGAGACGCTGGCTCCGGAGATGAACTTCGAAGGCGCGAGACTGGCGCGGAAGGCGGCGGATGCGGCCTCGACCGACAGCAAGCCCCGCTTCGTCGCCGGCGCGATCGGCCCGACCAACCGCACCGCATCGATCAGCCCGGACGTCAACGATCCGGGCGCCCGCAATACGACCTTCGAGGCGCTGAGCGCCGCCTATAAGGAGGCGGCGGCCGCGCTGATCGAAGGGGGCGCGGACACGCTGCTGATCGAGACGATCTTCGACACGCTGAACGCCAAGGCGGCTTTGTTCGGCATAGAGGAGCTGTTCGAAGAACGCGGCGAACGGGTGCCGATCCAGCTCTCGGTGACGATCACCGACCAGTCCGGTCGGACCCTTTCGGGTCAGACGGCGGCCGCCTTCTGGTATTCGGTCCGGCATGCGAAACCGCTATCGGTGGGCGTGAACTGCGCGCTCGGCCCGGACCTGATGCGGCCCTATGTCGAGGAGCTGAGCCGGATCTGCGAA
The DNA here is from genome assembly GCF_000733125.1 of Parvularcula oceani. Taxonomy (GTDB): domain Bacteria; phylum Pseudomonadota; class Alphaproteobacteria; order Caulobacterales; family Parvularculaceae; genus Parvularcula; species Parvularcula oceani. The sequence continues at coordinate 335,912 of NZ_JPHU01000003.1, forward strand.
ACCTACGTCTCGGCCTATCCCAATGCGGGCCTGCCCAATGCCTTCGGCGAATATGACGAGACGCCGGAGACGATGACGAAGCATCTGGCCGAATGGGCGCAGAGCGGTCTCGTCAACATTCTCGGCGGCTGCTGCGGGACGACGCCGGACCATATCCGCGCCTATGCAGAGGCGATGGCAGGCATGGCGCCGCGGCGGATCCCGGACATCGCGCCCGCCATGCGGCTTTCGGGGCTCGAGCCCTTCGTTCTGGCGGGCTGAGGCTCAGCCCTCCGCCGCCAGCTTCCGCTCCCATTCCATGGCGGTCTTCGCCATGACTTCGAGGTCGTCGTGCTTCGGCGTCCAGTCGAGGGTCTCGTGGATGCGGGTCACGTCGGCGACGAGCGCCGGAGCGTCCCCCGCCCTGCGCGGAGCGATCTCGACATTGAGGCGCTCATTGGTGCAACGCTCCACGGCGGCGATGACCTCCTTGACCGAGGCGCCGCGGCCATAGCCGCAATTGAGCGTCACCTGCCCGGGGTTCTCCAGCACATGCTCGAGCGCCAGGACATGCGCCTCCGCGAGGTCGGAAACGTGGATGTAGTCGCGCACGCAGGTGCCGTCGGGCGTGTCGTAATCGTCGCCGAAGAGCTGCATCTTCTCGCGCTCGCCGATGGCGGTCTGAGAGGCGATCTTGAGAAGATGGGTGGCGTCGGGGGTCGACTGGCCCGTGCGCATTGCCGGGTCCGCGCCCGCGACGTTGAAATAGCGCAGCACGGCGGCCGAAAGGCCATGCGCCGCGCCGACATCGCGGATCATCGCCTCGGTCATCAGCTTGGACTGGCCATAGGGGCTGAGCGGGACCTTGGCCGCATCCTCGGAAAGCGCGCCGCCATCGGCGCGCGGGGCATAGACGGCGGCGGTCGAGGAGAAGAGCATGGCCTGCGTGCCCGCCTCGACGAGGCGGTTGAGGACGCCGAGCGAGGCGCAGGTGTTCTCGCGGTAGTATTTGATCGGGTTCTCGACGCTTTCGGGCACCACGATCCGCCCCGCGAAATGCATCACCGCGCGCGGGGCGAAGTCGGAGAGGACGCGGCCGAGCAGCGCCTCGTCGCCGACATCGCCGCGCACGAATTCGGCCGAGGGCGGGATCGAGGCCTCGCGTCCGGCGGAGAGGTCGTCGAGCACGACGAGGCGATAGCCCCTGTCCGCGCAGGCCCAGGCCGCATGGCTGCCGATATAGCCGGCGCCGCCGGTGATCAGGATCGTGTCGGTCACTTCCGCCTCTTTCGAAGACATGCTGGGGTCCCGCCTAGCAAGGGCGGGGCCGGACCGCCCCCTCAATCCTCTCCAGGGGCTTCGGTTTCCGCAGCGAGCGTCCTGAAGGCCTCCAGCATCTTGTCCTTGGGCACCGCGCCGGCGAAGCCCGTTTGCTCGTTGACGATGAAGGTCGGCACGCCCGAAACGCCGCCCTGCCGGAAGGCCGCGGCCTCTTCTGCGACATCCGTCCGGTCCTCCTCGCTTGCGAGGCGCGCTGCGATTGCCCCCTCATCCATGCCGCCGCGCGCCGCCGCCTTGGCCAGCACGTCGCGCTGGCCGATATCCTCGCCCCGCTGCCAATAGGCCTCGAAGACCGCCTCGGTCACCTCGCGCTGGCGGCCCTCTTCGTGGGACCAGCGGATGACGCGGTGCGCGTCGGTCGTGTCCGGCAGGCGCTCGGGCGTGTCGGGATCGAAGCTGACGCCGGCATCCTGCATGGCCTCTTCAAGCGCCTCCCTCATGGCGGCGCGTTGAGCGTCGTCGGGGAACTTCGCGGCCAGGGCCGCCCGCCTGTCGGTGCCGCCCGGCGGGGTCTCGGGCGAGAGGCGATAGGGCCTGTAGCGCGCCGTCACCTCGGCCTGGAAGGACAGCGCCATCAGCGACCAGCCAAGGCTCTTGAAGCCGATATAGCACCAGGGACAGACGGGGTCGGAGACCATGTCGATCGTCAGCTGCGGTTTTGCGGTGTCCATCGAACCATCCTTCCCGAATCGGTCCCGACTATAGAGACGCTTGCGACCTGGCCCAGCCTGGCACATGCTTCGCGACAAGAGGGGCGAGAGAGGAGAGGGTCATGGCGGAGAGGTCGGATCTCGGCGTGGCGACGGATGTGACAGCGGCAGGCGAGAGCCAGAGCCCGAGCCTGTCGCGCAACGAGAAGCTGGTGCTCGAAACGCTGGACGGGTCGAAAGGACCGCTCAAGGCCTATGATCTGCTCGGCCAGCTCAAGGCGCAGGGCGTGAACGCGCCGATGACGGTCTATCGCGCGCTCGACCGCCTGGAGAGCCGGGGGCTCGTGCACAAGCTCGACGGCCTTGGCGCCTTCGTGGTGTGCAATCACGACGGGCCGCACATGCTGCAGGCCTTCTTCGTCTGCCTCGATTGCGGCAGCGTCGAGGAGGTGGTCGAGGGACGCTATCAGGCCGCCCTGCCCGGCGAAGAGGTGCAGGCCCTGGCGGCCGGAAGCGGGTTCGCGGTCGCCTCGGCCCGGCTCGAAATCCGGGGCCGGTGCCGGAACTGCGGCTAGAAGCGCGCCTGGCCCTCGGCCGGAGCGAAATCATACCATCCCGCCGCCGCCTCTGCCGCCGCGCCTTCGCGCCAGGCCGCCACGGCAGGGTGCTCCCACACCGCTCGCGCATAGTCGGCGCAGGCCTCGGGCATCGGGACCGGGCCATAGGTGCGGATGCGGGTGACGACCGGCGCATACATCGCATCGGCCGCGCAAAATTCGCCATAGAGGAAGGGGCCGTTCGAGCGGGACAAAGCCTCGGACCACAAGGTGAAGATGCGCGACAGGTCGCGCCGGACGCCGAGCGGGGTGGCGAGCCCCGCCCCTTCCCGCGTCAGGTCCATCGGCCAGACGCCGCGCAAGGTGGCGAAGCCCGAATGCATCTCCGCGCTGGCGCAGCGGGCATGGGCGCGCAGGGCCTGATCCTCCGGCCACACCCCGTCATGCCGCTCGGCCAGATGCTCCATGATGGCGAGGCTGTCCCACACCGCCGCCCCGTCCGCGTATTTCAGGCAGGGCACGAGGCCCGACGGGCTCGCCTCCTTGATCTCCGCCCGCGTCTCCGGCTCGTCGAGGCGGATCAGATGCTCCTCGAAGGGCGCGCCCAGCGCCCGCATCAGCACCCAGGGCCGCATGGACCAGGAGCTGAGCGCCTTGTTGCCGATGACGAGGGTGGGCATATCCATGAAGAGCCTCCTGCGGGCGCCTGTTGCGCCGCCGCGCGTTCGCAGCTTCCCTAGCGCAAAGCCGCAGGAGACAGCCATGAGCGAGAACATCAAGGTCGGACGCGAGGGCGCGGTGATGACGCTGGGCTTCTCGCGCCCCGAAAAGAAGAACGCGCTGACCGCCGAGATGTATGACGCGCTCGTGCAGGGCTTCGACGACTATATGCGGGACGACGAGGCGCTGGTCCTCGTCATGCACGGTACGGACGATACCTATACGGCCGGGAACGATCTCGGGAATTTCCTCGCCGCGCAGGCGGCGGAGGGCGAGCCCGCATCGCTGAAGCTGATGAAGCGGATCGAGGCCTGCGACAAGCCGGTGATCGCCGCCGTCGAGGGGTGGTGCGTCGGGATCGGCGCGACCCTCCTTCTGCATACGGACCTCGTCTATATGGGACGCTCGGCGAAACTGAAAATGCCCTTTACCGAGCTGGGCATCGTGCCCGAGGCCGGCGCCTCCTACCTCCTCACCCGCCGCTTCGGCCGGCAGGTGGCGGGCGAGATGCTGCTTCTGTCGGATGTGGTGAGCGCCGAGCGGGCGCACGGGATCGGGCTCTGCAATGCCGTGACCGAGGATGGGCAGGCCCTCCCCCGCGCAATGGATGCGGCCCGGCGCCTGGCGCAGATGTCGCCCACCTCGGTGCGCATGACCAAGCGCCTGATGCGCGAGGCAGGCGAACTCGTTCCGCATATGGAAGAAGAGATGCGGCAGGTGGGCGAGCGCGTGCGCTCTGACGAGATGAAGGAGCGCGTGGCGCGGATGATGGCGGGCGGGAGCCGCTCTGCCGAATGAAGGGTGGGTGGATGCCGAAGCCAGCACTCCAGCGGCGCTGACGGCGCCTCGTCATAGCCTGCACCATGGGCCCTGCGGTCAAGCCGCGGGGAGACGGAAGGGCGGAACCCTCCGCACTAGCCACACCCGCCGCCCCGCGGCTTGACCGCGGGGTCCAGGGAACGGAGCTTCGGCCGATGGCCCGGTTCGACTTCATCGCCGTCTATATGCTGACGAACCAGAAGCGCGGCACGCTCTATGTCGGCTCGACCTCGGACCTGCCGCAGCGTCTCGCCCAGCATCGCTCGGGGAAAGGCTCGGTCTTTACGGGGAAATACGGCCTCACGCGGCTGATCTGGTTCGAGCGGCATGACCGGATGACGGTGGCGCGTCAGCGCGAACGGCGTCTCAAGGAATGGCAGCGGCTTTGGAAGATCGAGCTGATCGAGGCGGGCAATCCGGACTGGGAGGATCTGGGCGGGGATCTCTTGTGAGGGCGCCTGCCTCATCCTCCGCCCTCAGGCCGCAGGCAGGAATAGCCTCCACTGTCGCCCACCCCGCCGCCCCGCGGCTCGACCGCGGGGTCCATGGACCGGCGCCTGCCACCGGGTCCTTCGGGCGAGAGGGAGATGGAAGTCCGAGCCAGCACTCCAGCGGCACTGACGGCGCCCCGGCGCAGCCTGCACCATGGGCCCCGCGGTCAAGCCGCGGGGCGGCGAGTGCTTAGTTCAGCGAATAGGTGATCCGGACATTCGCCGTGACGGTCTGCTCGCCGGCTTCGACGGGGGTCGGGGCGCTTTCGCGGCGACGGGCGGTTACGACGATCATGTCCATCATCGGCTGCGGCCCGCCGCTGCTGCCGTTTTCGGTGATGGTGATCACCTGCCCGAGGCTGACGCCCGCTTCTTCCGCCAGAAGCTCCGCCGTGGCGCGGGCATCGGCGACCGCGTCTTTCTGCGCCTCTTCCATCAGGCCGTCCTGGTCGTCGAAGCCGAAGGAGAAGCTGTCGAGGCCGTTCGCCCCGGCGCGCACGGCGCGGTCGATGACGCTGCCCGCCTGCTCGATATCGCGCAGGCGCACCATGAGGGCGTTCGACGCCTCATAGCCCGCGATCTTGGAGCGGTCATAGCGCATGCGCTCGTCCTGCTCGTAATAGGGGTTGAGGGTCAGAGAGCTCGTCTGCATGTCGCGTGCCTCGATGCCGAGTTCGCGCAAAGCGTCGCGGACATCGGTCATCTTCTGCGCGTTCTGCTCCATCGCGGCGGCGGCGGTATCGGCCCGGCTCATCGCGGAGAAGCGCAGAGTGGCGATGTCCGGCGTGCCCGCCGCCTCGCCCGTGCCCGAGACGGTGATCGTCCTTTGCTGCGCCGCGGTCTGCGCCGGGTCGTCCTGAAGCGCGCTGGCCGAGCAGGCGGCGAGCGCGAGCGGCGCGAGGGCGGCGATGGCGATGGCTTTCATGGAAGGCTCCTTGGGCGTTTCCTCCAGCGAGGATGCCGCCCCTCTCCCCGCCCCGCAAGCGGATGTGAGGGGGGCGCCCGCGGAACGCGAACCCGCCTCTTCGCGTTCGCCTCTCCCAGGACAATGGAGAGACCCATGAAAGCCATCGTGTTCCACGGCGTCGGCGATATCCGCCTCGACACCGTTCCCGACCCCAAGCTGAAGGACGACCGCGACGTCATCGTCCGCCTGACCTCGAGCGCCATCTGCGGCACCGACCTTCACATGATCCGCGGCACGCTGCCCGGCATGAAGGAGGGCACGGTGCTGGGCCATGAGGGCGTGGGCGTGGTCGAGGAGGTCGGCAAGGGCGTGCGCAACTGGCGCAAGGGCGACCGGGTGGTCATCCCCTCGACGATTTCCTGCGGCGGCTGCTCTTATTGCCGCGCGGGCTATACCGCCCAATGCGACGATGCGAACCCGAACGGGCAGCTTGCGGGCACGGCCTTTTACGGCGGCCCGGCCAGCACGGGACCGTTCGACGGTTTGCAGGCGGAATATGCGCGCATTCCCTTCGCCAATTCCTCGCTCGTCAAGCTGCCGGACGGGGTGGAGGACGATGCGGCGATCCTGCTGTCGGACATCTATCCCACCGGCTATTTCGGCGCGCATATCGCCGAGATCGACGAGGGCGACACGGTCGCCGTCTTCGGCTGCGGCCCCGTGGGCCTCTTCGCCATCGTCTCGGCCTTCCAGCGCGGCGCGGGCCGCGTCCTCGCCGTGGACGGGCATCAGGACCGGCTGGAGATGGCGCGGGCGCAGGGCGCCGAGATCATCAACATGAATGAGGAAGACCCCGTCGAGGCGATCCGCGAGCTGACCCGCGGCGCGGGCGCGGACCGGGTGATCGACGCGGTGGGCGTCGATGCCGAGGCGCCCAAATCGGGCCCCGCGGCGGAAGACAATCAGCCGACGCCCGACATGGTCGAGAAGATCACCGAAGAGACGAACCGCAAGGGTGACCTCTGGAAGCCCGGCGACAGCCCGATGCAGGCCCTCGAATGGGCGGTGCAGGCGGTCGCGAAAGCCGGCACGATCTCGGTCATCGGTGTCTATCCGCCGACGGACAGGTTCTTCCCCATCGGCGAGGCGATGAACAAGAACGTGACGGTCAATATGGGGAACGCGAACCATCGCTGCTACATCCCCCACCTCGTCGACATGGTGGAAAGCGGCGCCTTCGATCCGCGCGGCGTCATCACCCAGGACGAGCCCCTGACCGACGCGATCTCGGCCTATAAGACCTTCGACCAGCGCAAATCGGGCTGGACCAAGGTGGTGCTGGAACCCTCCGCGTAAAGCCTATCGGCCGCGCCCTGCTTCGGGCGCGGCTCATTTCACGAAAAGCGCTGGTTCATCGCCTCGCCGGCGGCCTCTGCGCAGCGGCCGACGGGTTTTGCCGGCACGCCCGCAACCGTGCAGAAGGGCTTGACCGGGTCGAGCACGACCGAGCCGGAGGCGACCTTGGCCCCGTCCCCGATCGGAATATTGCCCAAGATCTTGGCGCCCGCGCCGACCAGCACGCCCGCGCCGAGCTTGGGGTGGCGGTCTTCCTTCTCCTTGCCCGTGCCGCCGAGGGTGACATTGTGCAGGAGGGAGCAGTTGTCGCCGATCACGGCCGTCTCGCCGACGACGATGCCCGTGGCATGGTCGAAGAAGAGGCCCCGCCCGAGCCTTGCTGCGGGGTGGATGTCGACCTGGAAGATCTCGGACATGCGCGATTGCAGATAGAGCGCCAGCGCCTCTCGCCCCTGATGCCAGAGCCAGGAGGCGACCCTGTAGGACTGGATCGCCTGATAGCCTTTGAAGTGCAGGAAGGGCTGGAGCGCGTGGCGGCAGGCGGGGTCGCGATCGGCATAGGCCTCGATATCGGACAGCGCCGCCGTGACGATCCCGGGCTCGTCGGCGTAGGCGTCGCAGGCGACCTCGCGCCAGAGCATGGCGTTCATGTCGCCGTCCGACAGCTTCTGCGCCAGGCGATAGGACAGCGCGCTGGCGAAATCCTTGTGCTTGAGGACGGTCGCGTTGAGGAAGCTCGCCAGGATCGGCTCGGCCTGCGCATCGGCGGCGGCCTGCTCCCGCAGCGAGGGCCAGGTGCCTTCGACGGCGTAAAGATGCCGGACCTCATGCTCTTTGAGGCTCATGGATGCGCTCCTTCGGACGTCAGCCTGAGCCCAAGATGTGTGCGGCGGGCCCCTGCGGCAACTCTCCCCTCCGCGCGCGGGCGAGCGCGGTCAAGACCAGGAGCTGGGTGAAGGCGTCGGGAATCCTGCCGCCGAGGACCTCGTCCAGCAGCGTGGCGAACGGCACGCGGCGATGGTCGAGCACCTCGTCCGGGTCGGGCTCTGCCTCGCCTTCTTCGAGGTCCCAGGCGAGGAACAGCACCGCCTGCTCGTCGGTGACCGAGTTAGAGAGGTCCGCGCGGCCGATTTCGAGAAGGTGCCGGGCCGTCAGCCCCGTCTCCTCGGCGAGTTCCCTGCGGGCGGCCGCCTCCGGCGCCTCGGGCTTGGGCGCGCCGCCTTCGGGCAGCTCCCACGAATAGACGTCCAGCGGAAAGCGGTGCTGTCCGACCAGCGGCACGGTGCCGTCGCCAAAGAGCGGCAGCACGCCGACGGCGAGATTGGCGAAACGGACCACGCCGTAGACGCCCGGCTCGCCATGCGGCTGGATCACGTCGTTGTGCTCGACCCGCACCCACGGGTTCTCATAGGCAGTGCGCATGCCGCGGATCTGCCAGGGGCCGTTGCGCCTCATGGCGCGAGCCTGACGGGAACCGGCATCTGGCATAGGTCCACATGGTCCGGGCGGTGATAGAAGAAGCCCGAGGGCCGGGCCGCGCGGGCTTCGATCAGCTGGGCGAAGGTCTCGCTCGACGTGTCCATGATCTCGACCGGCACGCGGGCCTCTTCGGGCAGGTCGGCGGCCAGTGTCATCCCGCGGATCGGCGTCCAGCGGCCCTCGTCCGCGATCGTGCCGGCATTGCCCAACTCCCCGCGCGGCATGGCCTGAACGTGCTCCATGCCGAGGATCACGCGGCCGAGGACGGTCAGGTTTTGGTCGAGATAGCGCTGCGGCTGGAGCGCGATATAGATCTCGGTCGAGGCCGTGTCCCGCCCCTCCTCCCGCCCGAAGGCGAAGGCGCCGGTGCAGTGGGCGAGCCAGGCCGTCCCGGCCTGCGGGTCGCGCGCGGCGGGCAGGCTTTCGATGAAGCCGGCTTGCGACGAATAGGGATCGGCTTGGCCGAGCGGGGTGAAAGTCACCCCTTCGGGCAGCGGCATCTCAAACTCGGCCGGCAGGGCGGGTTTTGCAGAGCCGATATCCTTCGTGCCCGCTTCGTCTCCGCCCTGCGCGACGAAGCCCTCCACCACGCGGTAGAAGGAGAGGCCTTCGTAATAGCCCTCGCGGGCGAGCGTCCGGATCTGCGCCGCATGGGCGGGCGCAAGCTCCGGCACCATCGCGATGACGACCCGCCCCGCATCGAGGTCGAGATAGAGCGTGTCTTCGGGGTCGGGACGCACCCAGGCCTCTTCGGGCGCCGCCTCCAGGATTTCGGCGACGGTGGCGCGGCCCGGCAGCGGGTCTGCGAGTGCCACGAGCGCGAGCAGGCTCTCGACCAGCATGGCTGTTCCTTACGCCGGGAAGAGGACTTCGGGATTCTTCATCGTCTTGATCTCGAGGACGTTGTCGTTCGGATCGGCGATGAAGAAGGTCTCCTGCTCATATTTGTCGCCTTTGAACCGGCGATAGGGCTCGTCGATATAGTCGAGCCCCGCCTCGGCGATGCGCGCCTTGACGCCGTCGAAGTCTTCCTGGGTCAGGTGGATGCCGAAATGCGGGACCAGCACCGCGCCCATGTCGACGTCATGGCGGACCGAGGGCAGCTTCTCCTCGCTTTGGTGCAGGGTCAGCTCATTGCCCCAGAAATTCACGTCCTGCCAGCGCCCCTCCTCGCCATTGCCTAAGGTGCAGCCGAGCACCTCGGTATAGAAGCGCAGCGTTTTCTTCAGGTCGCCTGCGGGAATGGCGAGATGGACGATGGCGGACATGGGAGCCTCTTGGGTCGCTTGAGATCAGGAGCTAGGCGGGACGCCGGCAAGGCGCAATGCGGTCAGCCCCGACCCCGATAGGGCGAGACGCCCGGATCGGGGACATAGAGCCCTTCAGGCGGGCTGCCCGTCTGCCAGAAGACGTCGATCGGAATGCCGCCGCGCGGATACCAGTAGCCGCAGATGCGCAGCCAGCGCGGGCTGGCTGCCTCGACGATCCTCTTGCCGATATCGACGGTGCAATCCTCGTGGAAGGCGCCGTGATTGCGGTAGCTGCCGAGCAGCAGCTTGAAGGATTTCGACTCCACCAGATGCCTGTCCGGCGCATAGTCGATGACGAGATGCGCGAAATCCGGCTGCCCCGTCACCGGGCAGAGAGAGGTGAATTCGGGCGCCACGAAGCGCGCGAGATAGAGCGTGTCCGGATGCGGGTTCGGCACGGGGTCGAGCCGCGCCTCCCCGGGCGAAGCGGGCAGCGCCGTAGCCTGTCCCAGGCGGGTGCCCGAAGGCGAAGAACTGTCGGTCATGCCGCGCCTCTTACCGGCCCAAAAACCGGGTGGACAGCCCCTCCCGCTTTCCGTAAAGGACCCACCGGCGCCCAGATAGCTCAGTTGGTAGAGCAGCGGATTGAAGCTCCGCGTGTCGGTGGTTCGAATCCATCTCTGGGCACCATTTCCTCCTCCAGCACGATGCAGCGAAGGCTGATAAGCCAGCATCTATGCGGCTTTGCGCTTGAAGATCGTCCGATAACGTTCACCTTTGTGCCCTGAGAACCGACTGCTTCCCGGGTATCTGACCGGGTAGCGCGGCCAGCGGGGCGGAGGTGATACCCGGTGCAGCTGTCGGCTGCGAAGATCGGAAACGCCAAACCGGCGGACAGACAGTACCGCTTGTCCGAAGGACATGGCCTGCACCTGCAGGTTTGATCGAACGGCTCCAAGCTCGGCCAGATGCGCTTGGGCTTTGCGAACTCTCCAAGACATATTAGCTCGGCCTCCAGACCGGATCGATCGAGCACATTATGCTGACGCCACGCCAGTTCGGAGATATCTGACGGTATGACCGATGCCTCCGCCGCCAATGTTCCAAGCGTGGAAGAACTGGAAGCCGTCTTTGTCGGCAACCCGGACATGATCCGGATCAAGGCGCATCTGAGCCGCTTCAATCCGCTCAGCGTGATGAACATCAAGCGGATGGAGATTCGCCACTCCGCGGTCTTGGCCTGGCTGCTCGACCCGGCTGAGACCCATTCTCTCGGCGACCAGTTCCTGAAGGACTTCCTCTGCGAGGTGTTCCGCGGCCAGTCTGCGCGCGGAAAACCGGACGCGCTTGATATCGCGCGCAGTGACCTTACTGATGCCGAAGTGCGCCGTGAGTGGAGGAACATCGACGTCTTCGTGCGCAGCCCTGGCCATGGCTGGGCCTTCGTCATCGAGAACAAGTTCGGCAGCACGCAGCATAGCGGCCAGCTGGAGCGCTATCTTGATGACGCCGTGCGATTTCACGAGGGCCGCCTCGGCGGCGTGGCGACACGGGGTATATTCCTTACGCTGAATGAAGAAGAGCCGGAGGATGAGCGCTATCTGACCGCGAGCTATGAACTTGTCTACAGCTTGGTCAGCCGGGTGCTCGATAGCAGCGACGCACGGCTCGGACCCGAAGTCGGGATGTTTCTCAAACACTATGCCGACATTCTCGCGGAGGCGACTGGGGTGAGCACGCAGCAACAAGACATGGAGGAGCTGGCGCGCCAGCTCTATCGCGAAAACAAGCGCGTGCTGGACTTCGTGATCGAGCACGGCACGGCATCGGACCTCGCTCTGGCCGCGGACAGCTTCTGGAGCGAACGGCCGGATCGGTTCGACGCATTCGAGATGCAGGAGCGCCCCTATCGCTTCGTTTCACTTAGCAGCCGCTATTTCGCGTTTCTGCCTGACGCGTGGCTGGGCGCGCTGGAGGAAGATACCCAGCCTTGGGCAGGCTGTGAGAACTGGTGGGCCGGCCTGCCGGTTATCTGCTTTCTCGAACTCTCGACTGCCAATGACGGGGTCGGGGGACGTCTCTCACTCGTGGCTGAAGTCGGCCCGATCGCGGACCACCCCGTCCGCACAGACATGATCGAGCGGATCGCGGCGCTCTCGACGAGTGACTCGAAGCTACGAATCGCCTTCAGCAAGGGGGCGACGGTCGAAGGCCGTCAGTATTCGCGCTTCTTCAAGCGAAACAAGGAAAGCGTCGAAGACGTGCAGGATGCCGATGCTCTGACGAACGCCGCGCTGACGCTGCTGAAGCGTTTTCGTCCGGAAATGGACGCCGTTGCACAAGTTCTGGCGGGGTTCGCCGAGGCGCGGGATGAGGCTCTGTAATCGGTCCCCTTCTGCGGCCACCTGCAATGCGTCCGGCAGGACATCTTGCGAGCCAAGCCTGCAGCAGCGATGTTGAGAGCGGGCCGAGGCCTGCCGTTTCGCCATTCGCTTTGGGCGAAAGCGGCCGATCGTTACCGACCGGCCGCCCGGGCGCCTCAGAAGTCTTCCCAGTTGTCCTCGTCGGCCTTGAGGGCCGTGTTGCCGCGCGTGGCGCTGGCGAATTTCGCGATCCGCTCCTGCTGCGCGGCGACCGGCGTGGCGGCCGGCTTCTCCCTCGCGGCGGGCTGAGCCGCCCTTCGCGTCCGGAAATGCGAGACCCGCCGCACGAGTTCCTGGGCATCGTCGGAAAGGGCGTGAGTGGCCGCCGTCGCCTCCTCGACCATGGCCGCGTTGCGCTGCGTGATCGAGTCCATCTCGGTGACCGCGGTGTTGATCTCCGACAGGCCGTGAGCCTGCTCCCGCGCGGAATCGGAGATCGTGGAGACGAGCTTCTCGACCTCCTTCATGCTGTCCAGGATGCGGCTGAGGGACTCGCCCGCACGGCCGACGAGGTCGACGCCGGTCGCGACCTGCTCCGAGCTGCCCGAGATCAGCGTCTTGATCTCCTTCGCCGCCTCCGAGGAGCGCTGCGCGAGAGCCCGGACCTCGGAGGCGACGACGGCGAAGCCGCGTCCCGCATCGCCGGCCCGGGCCGCCTCGACGCCCGCATTGAGCGCGAGGAGGTTCGTCTGGAAGGCGATCTCGTCGATGACGCCGAGGATCTGCGAAACCTCGGCCGAGGACTTCTCGATCTTCGCCATCGCGCCGACCGCCTCGCTGACGACCGTGTTGCTCTCGCCTGCCAGCGTGCAGGCCTCCGCGACCGCCTTGTTGGCGCTTTCCGCGCCGGTGGCTGTCTCGTCCACCGATTTGGTCGCCTCGTTCAGCGCCGCGGCGGACTCCTCCAGCGTCGCGGCTTGGGTCTCGGTGCGGCGGGCCAGCTCGTCTGAGGAGTTCTTGATCTCGAGAACCCGCGATTCCATGCCGTGCGTGTTCTGCACGATGGCCTGGATCGCCTCCTCGATGTCCTGGACGGCCTCGTTGAAGTCGACGCGCAGATGCTCGTAATCGCCGGTGAACTGCGTTCTGATCCGGTGGGTGAGATCGCCGGCGGCGAGCTGCTTGAGCCCTCTTGCGAGCTCCTCGACGACCACGGCCTGCGCCTCTGCCTGCGCGGCCTGCTCGGCCGCGGCGGCGGCCTGGCGCTCCTGCTCGGCGATGGCGGCGGCGGCTTCCTTCTCGCGTGCTTCGACGGCCCGCGCCGCCTCGCGCTCGCGCTCGGCCTGGCGCAGGCGCTCCTGCTCGGCCTCCGCTTCGGCTCTTTGCCGCTGCTCGGCGAGCTGGCGCTCGGACAGCTCCTCGATCTTGACGATCTGCTCTTGCACCTCGGCGACCTTGGCATCGGCCAGGTTCAGCGCGCGGGCGAGCTGCTCGCAGAGCCAGACGAGGGCCCCGCATTCGGCCACCAGCACGACTGCGTGGATCAGGACCCTCATGGTGTCGGCGCCTTCGGGGAAGACCAGCTGCGGCAGGATGAAGTTCAGGCCGAGATGGTGCACCGCCGTCGCGGCCGCGCCCGCCATGACGGCGCGGCCGTCGCACATCAGCGCGGTCAGCGCGAGCGCCGCGAAGAACGTCATGTGCATGTCGAGCTGCCAGGGATGGCCCTCGAAGACATAAAGGGCGATCGCGGGCCCCAATACCAGAGAGACGGCCACGGCTGCCCGGGTCAGGGTGGAGGGCCGGGCCGTCCGCACGAGGCCGAAAGTCCCGCCCAGAAGAGCGCCCGCCACGATCAGGACCGTCAGCGTTTTCTCCGGCGCCACGGCCAAGGCGGCGAGCGGAAGGACGACGAGATAGCTCGCGAGGCAGCCAAGAGCGACCTTCTGCGCTCCGGCACGAAAGTCGCCGATCGAGCCCTCAGTGGAAACCGAAGCAGTCATCGTGGTTTTCTCCAGCGTACAACCCAGGATGTCATGAACGAGAACAGAGGAAGAAGTCGTCGACGCCGATCGTCAGGATGGCGCCGCTCTTGCGAAGGCTGGAAGCGGCGTTCCACCCCTCGCCGGCATGGGCGAGATAGGTGAACCTCCCGCGCCGCTCGAGCGGGTAGAGCCCCGTATCGACGAGGCTCTGAAGCGCATCGGCATGGCTGGAGAAAGGGTTGAAGACGACGAGGATCGTTCCCTCTCCGGGCATGGTCAGAAAGGGCAGCGAAATCGTCATCGCCCAGGCCGAGAAGAGCAGGACGAGAGCGGGCAGCCTCGTCTTCGCCGGCCCGGCCGCTCGCGCAGGCGCGGACCTTGCCGGAGCTGCATTGCGCAGCATCCGCGACTCCGTTTCCCGTGCACGATCCGAGATCGACATCTGTGCCTGCGCCCTGCCCCTGCACCGCGTTCGGCTTTGCCCTGCCATCGCGACGCTATCTAAATTGAGCGGGACCTCTGCTCTCCCGCTCGTGATACCTATCGAGCACTTGTCTTGAGACATCGTGAACCGAGTACGCGAATCGCGAGGCGCGGCCTGCGGAGCGATATTGTCCCGATCCGGATCGGGTCTAGTCTCGCTGCGGACAGGACCTTCAGGAGACGCCATGACCCGGACCGAGCGCACCGTCACCGATCCAGACGAGTTCTGGCTGGACCAATCGAAGCGGCTCGACTGGGACAAGGCGCCGAGCGTCGCGGGCGAGTGGTCCTGGGCGGCCGACGACCTGTCGATCCGCTGGTTCTCGGACGGTGTGCTCAACGCCTCTGTGCAGTGCCTCGATCGTCATCTGGCCGGGCATGGCGACCGCACCGCGATCCTCTGGGAGGGCGACGAGCCCGGCACCTCCCAGGCCATCTCCTATGCGCAGGCCCACGAGGAGGTCTGCCGCATGGCGAATGTCCTCAAGGCGCGCGGCGTGAGCAAGGGCGACCGCGTCATCCTCTACATGCCGATGGTGCCGGAGGCCGCCTATGCCATGCTCGCCTGCGCGCGGATCGGAGCGATCCATTCGGTCGTCTTCGGCGGCTTCAGCCCCGAAGCGCTGGCAAGCCGGATCGAGGACTGCGGCGCGACCGCGGTCATCACCGCCGATGAGGGCCGGCGCGGCGGCAGGACGATCGCGCTCAAGGCGAATGTCGACGCGGCGCTGAAGAGGGCGTCCGGGGTCCGCCTCGTCCTGACGGTGAAGGTGACGGGCGGAGCGGTCGGCTTCGAGCCGGGCCGGGACATCTGGTGGCATGAGGGGCGCGAGGAAGTGCCGGCGGACTGCCCGCCCGAGCCCATGGCGGCCGAGGACCCGCTCTTCATCCTCTATACCTCCGGCTCGACCGGAAAGCCGAAGGGCGTGGTGCACACGACCGGCGGCTACATGGTCTATGCGAGCTACACCCACGGCCTCGTCTTCGATATCTCCCCCGAGCGGGACGTCTATTGGTGCGCGGCGGATGTCGGGTGGATCACCGGGCACAGCTATATCGTCTACGGACCGCTCGCCAATGGCTGCACGACCCTGATGTATGAGGGCGTGCCGACCTATCCCGATGCGGGCCGGATCTGGCAGGTGGTCGAGCGGCACGGCGTCACCGTCCTCTACACCGCGCCCACGGTGGTCCGCGCGCTGATGCGGGAGAGCGACGAGCACGTGAAGCGGCATGACCGCTCCTCGCTGCGCCTGCTCGGCTCGGTCGGCGAACCGATCAATCCCGAAGCCTGGCGCTGGTACCGCGACGTCGCCGGGGAAGGCCGCTGCCCGATCATGGATACGTGGTGGCAGACCGAGACCGGCGGCATCATGATCAGCCCCCTGCCCGGCGACCCGATGGAGAAGCCGGGCGCGGCCACCCGGCCCCTGCCCGGTATCGAAGCCGCGCTCGTGGATGCGGAGGGCGGCGTTGTGGAGGGGGCGGCCGAGGGCAATCTCGTCCTCACCCGCTCCTGGCCGGGGCAGGCGCGCACGGTCTGGGGCGATCACGAGCGCTTCGCGCAGACCTATTTCTCGACCTATCCGGGCCGCTATTTCACCGGCGACGGGGCGCGCCGCGATGAGGACGGGGATTACTGGATCACCGGCCGGGTCGACGATGTCCTAAACGTCTCCGGGCACCGCATGGGCACCGCCGAGATCGAGAGCGCCCTCGTCGCCCATGAGGCCGTCGCCGAGGCGGCGGTCACGGGCTACCCCCATGACGTGAAGGGGCAGGGCGTGCACTGCTATGTCGTCCTCAAGGAAGGAAGGGCCGGAGGCGAGGATCTGGTGGCCGAGCTCAAGGCCCGTATCCGGACCGAGATCGGCCCCGTCGCGACGCCCGACCGCATCCAGGTCGCGCCGGGTCTTCCCAAGACCCGCTCTGGCAAGATCATGCGCCGCATCCTGCGCAAGATCGCGGAAGGACAGCCCGGCCAGCTCGGCGACACCTCGACGCTCGCGGAGCCCGAAGTCGTCGACGCCCTGATCGAGGACGCGCAGCGCTTCGAGCCGGGCAAGTGAGCATCAGCTGGCGACCGCCTTCAGCACGCCGATTTCCTCCGCCGCTCCCGCGGCCTGCTCCATCGTCTCGCCGAGCCAGACGGGCACCCCCGCCTCCTCGATTTCGGCGAGGTGGTCCGCGTTCTGCCCAGAACGCCCGTTCCCGGCGACGTCGCGGATGAAGACACCCGCAACCGAATCCGGATAATCGCGCACCACCTGCGCATAGACCTGCGGGTCCTTCTGGCCGTCATCGCCGAGGAGGAGGAAGCGGAAGCCCGGGTAGAAGGACAGGATCCGCTCCACCGCTTCGATCTTGTGAGCGACGTGGCCGGAGGAAATCAGCGTGTTCTCCGTGATGCCGTAATCCTTGAGGAACATCGGCCCGTGGGGGATGCCGTTGTGATCCATGAACCGGCGGATGAAGCCGTAGAGGTTCCACGGGCTCGAGGAGACGTAGAAGACCGGGTTCTCCGGCGCCTCCTCGCGCAGGGCCAGCCGCGCATAGAGCTCCGGGGCGCCAGGAACGGCGAGGCGCTCCTCGGGCCGCTCCACCAGGACGCGGCGCCAGTTCCTGAGGAAGTTGGTCGCGCCGGTCTCGATGATCGTGTCGTCGATGTCGGAGATGACGCCGAGCGTCTTTTCGCTGCCCGGCGCGAGGACGGGGAGGTCGTAATCGGCTTCCTCGGTTTGAAGATCGAGGGCGCTGATGCGCGCCGTCTCCCAGCGGGTGCGCGGCGGCAGAGGGCGGCTTATCCCGTCGAGTTCCAGCACGAAATAGCCCTCTTCGTCCGTCACGACCTTGTGCCGCTCGCCTGCGACTTCGACCGCGAGCCGGACGCCCGGCACCTCGTCGCTTTCGTAGATGTCGAGCATCGTCCGCATGCGGGACAATGTTCCCTTTCCCGCGGCCACCGCCCGGCGCCCATGAATCACCCGCCCCGAAAGGAACAGGCGCTGCGCGTTCCGGTAGCCCGCATAAGGCAGGATCTGCACGCAATCCGGGGGCCTTCGTCCGAGCAGCCGGTAGCGCAGGGCATCGAGCCCGCTCTCCGCCGCCGCGATGCCCCGCACCGCATAGCCGCCCGCTCTGTCCAGCACCTTCATCCGCTTACCCTCGCCGCAAACCTGGGAGGATAAGTCCGCAGGAGCGAGCGGCCAGTCCGCTAGTCAGCGAAGTGGCGCTCCGCGAAGTCGAGGAAGGCTTCCCAGTTCGGCCCGTTCGTGTGCCCCCCTCCATGCTGGCGGAAGGCGAGCGTGCCGCCCAAATCTTCCGTGCCCGCCCCTTTATAGAGGATGTCCGCCACCCCCTCCTCGCCGAGAAGCGTCCAGACGGGGCTCGCCGCCCGCGCCGCGAGGAAGATGCCGCGCGGATCGACCCAGGCATCGCCCTGATCGGCACTGCCCGTCCCGACGAAGAGCGGGCGCGGGGCCGACAGCGCGATCAGGCCGTGCGCGTCGACCGGCAGATCGTCCCAGCCCAAAGGCCCCGCATAGCGCAGGAAATTCCCCGCCATCCAATGATACTCGCCGGAGCTCGCGAGGTTCTCCAGCGTCTCGCCATTGTCGCGGCGATAGAGCGAGCCGCCGCCCTCCCCCGAAGAGCCGCTGAAACCGGCGGCGAAGCGGGTGTCATAGGCCATGGCGACCAGCACCGCCTTGCCGTAGCGGGACAGCCCTTCGATCGCGACGCGGTCTCCGTCCACCGCCGGGGCGGCCTCAAGGGCATCGAGCGCCCGGCTCGCGCCCCACGCCCAGGCGCGCAGGGCGCCCCACTGGTCCTGCGTGCGGGGCCGGCCCCTGTTCGCAAGGCCGATGATCCCGCGGGAGAGGCCATCGCCCCTGTCCGGCTGAACCGAGGTCGGCACGAGCTCGGCATGGGCCCAGCCGCGAGAGAGAACCCGCTCCGTCGCGCTCGGCCCTTGGGGCCGCATGCCCTCCGGCAGCTCGACCCCGGGCGGCAGGCGGAAGACGAGGCTGAGCACCGCCGGCACCGGCCCTTCCGCCTCGGCAGGCAGAGTAAGTGTCAGATCGAGCGTCACCTCGATGCCGGGACAGGCCGAATTGTCCACCCGCCCCTCATAGGTCCGGATGAGGGCGGGAATGCCGCCGATCTCCGCCGCCTCCTCCGAGATGACGACCCAGTGCACGGGCGGCACGTCCTCCGGCACGCGGCCGTATATCTCCCGGTCGAAAAGCGCGATCAGCTCTTCGCGCCGCTTCCCCCAGTCCTCAGCCCCGACCGCCTCGCCCTCCTCGTCTACCAGCAGCGGCGGCAGGCGGGGATAAGGGTTCGAGGCCGCCTCGTCGTAATTGGCGGCGTTCGGAGCGTCGGGGTCCATGCCGTTGCGGCCCGGGCGCAGGGCCTCGATGCCGAGCGTGTCCATCATGCGGCGGTGATCCGCCTCCGCCGACAGCGGCTCGCCCGCCGGGCACGCCGCCTCCTGCGCCGCCGCAGGCAGGGCACCGAGCATCAGCGCCGCCGCTAGGACGCCTCTTCCCATCCGCATGGCCCGCTCCTCCTCCTGCCGACGGGCGAGGCTAGCCAGCGTGCCGTCCGGCGGCCAGTGTCAGCCGGAGGGATAGCTGTCCAGGCGCAGGCGGCGGTGCGCCTCTGCGGGCAGGCCCGCCTTCAGCGCCTCGAGAATCCCGTTCGCCTGCTCGGGCGAGAGGTGGCCGGCAAAGCCGCCGACCTGGCCCTTGCGGGTGCGCAGGCTGCTCTCCTCGCTCCGGTCGTAGCTGTGCCCCGGCAGGCCGGTTCGCAGCTCCTGTTCGCGCATGCGGTCGAAGGCGCTCGCCTCCGCCGCCTGCGCGATCCGCGCCTCGTCCACGGGCCAGCCGAGAAAGCCGATCACCTCGCCCAGTGCCCCGGCGGTGTCGGCCTTCATGTCCTCATAGCGCAGGACGAGATGGGCGTGGCGGGAGAGCCCCTCGCCCCAGCCGCGATAATAGCGCAGGAGCCGGGGGACGCCGAGATCTTCAGAGGCGAGGAAGGCATCGATGCCGCCCTCGAAATTGCGCTTGTGCCGGGTGGCGTGGAAATAGGCCGAGACCATCATGTCGCGCGGGTCGCGCACCATGAAGACGACGGGCGCATGCCCGAACCGGCCTCTGCGATAGCCAAGATGGCTCACCGCCAGGAGCGGCAGGTCCTTCCGCCCCTCCCGCAGGCGCCGAAAGGCGGGCAGGCCGCGCACCGGGTCGCCGTCGAAATTCGGCACCAGGGAGAAGGTGCTCTGCATGTCCACCGAGAGCCCTGCGCCGTATTGCGCGTTGAGGTAGTGCGACAGCGCATAGCGCGTCCAGGTCCGCCCCGCCTTGAGATAGGAGGCGAGAATGCCGTCCGCCTCTCTCGCCGCGCGGCGGCGCAGCCCGTAGACCGCGAATTTGCGCCGCGCGATCCCGCCCGTGCGGACAGGATCGGCCAGCAATCGCAACATGCGTGCCTGGGACACCGCTTTCCCCGAAACCCTTTCCCGGGAAAGAGCCTATCAGGCTTCTTTCCGGCCCGAAGCCTCATGCGCAGCCACAAAGCCGCCCGCCCCCCTTGCGCCTCACGAGGTCGTGCCCACCTGCCGGGGACACGCGAACAGAAAGAGAGACGTCATGAGCCAGGCAGCACAGGCAGGCGACACCGTCCGCATCAACTATACCGGCGCCTTCGCCGATAACGGCGCCAAGTTCGACAGCTCCGAAGGCCGCGATCCGCTGGAATTCCAGCTCGGCGCGGGCCAGATCATCCCGGGCCTCGAAAAGGCCATCACCGGCATGGAAGTCGGCGAGCAGAAGCAGGTCACCGTCGCCCCCGAAGAGGGCTATGGCGAGCGCGACGAGCAGCGCATCCAGTCCGTGCCCCGCGCCCAGCTGCCCGACGACATCCCGACCGAGCCCGGCACCCAGCTCGCCATGCAGACCCAGGACGGCCAGACCCTGCCCGTCACGGTCGCAGAATCCACCGCCGACACGGTGACGCTCGACGCCAACCACCCGCTGGCGGGCCGCGAGCTGAAATTCGATCTGGAGCTGGTCGAGATCAAGTAAGGCGAATTCAGAGCCTTAGCGGAAACCCGAGTGGGCGTGGCCCGCTCGGGTTTTTTTATGGGCTGACGCCTGCGGCGACGGGCCTTGCGGCCCGGCTCGCTCCTGGACGTCGCGCATTCCTGGTGCTGACGCCTGCGGCGACGGCGCGGAGCGCCGGCTCGCTCCTGGACGTCGCTCGCTCCGCGGGAGCGGGGTGCGTGGGTGGCGGGCGCGGAGCGGCCTGTAGGGTGGATCATGATCCACCATGACGCCGGTGCCATCGGCGCTGCTCTCTGCGCTCCGCGCACGCGTCATCATCCGTCCGAGCCGGTTTTGCAGAAGATGAGGGTCCCGCGCGCGGCTTCCGTGCCGACGGAGGGTCTTGTGTTACTGTGTCGGCTCGGTTCGGGCGTCCCACACCCTCGCCGCGCGCGGCGCGAGGCCCTTTCGGCTCTTTCAAGCCTCTCGCCGGGGCCCCTCCGGAGCTCGCCCGGCGCGTGCCATCCCCGTCACGAGTGACGGGCACGCAGGCTCCGCGGCACCGGGCAGAGCGGTGATGGATCCCGCACAGCCCTCTCCCGGCGCGAGGGGTGAGTATGCAGGAGGAACAGAGGGCGGGGATAAGCGTAGGGTGGATCGTGATCCACCATGACATCGGTGCCGCGTCCGCGCCGCCCGCCGCATCGCGAGCAGCGCCCGCTGTTCCGAGATGGGCCCCGGCGTTCCGCTGCGCTCCAGCCGGGGTGACGCCCAGCTCTACCCGCTGTCACCCCGCCCCCCCGCGCCGGGGCCCATCTCGGAAAGAGGCAAGGGGTGCAATGGCGGGCCGTGAGGCGCGCCCTCCCCGCAAGCCCCGTAGGGCGGCTGCCCCGCTCCGAACCCCGCCCCCGGCGAACGCCGTCGCGGCAGCCGCGCGCGATGGCGGAGCCAGGCGCACGAAGCGGCCCCGCCGCCACGCGGCTGCCGCGACGCCGCAAGAGCCGCCAGACACCGTGCAGGGCAGCCGCCCTACGCCGCCACCCCGAACGCCCCCTCCAGCGCCGCGCGCAGCGCGGCCTGCCGCTCGGCCTCGGTCAGCGTGTGGCGAAGGCGGAGGCAGGGGAGCCCGGCCCGCGCGAGCGCGGTGTCCTTTATCTTGTCCCGCCGCTGCGCCTTCGCGCCCTCATGAAGGGGGCCGTCATATTCGATGGCGAGCACAGGGCGGCAGAGCCTGTCCGTGACGAGGAAGTCGAGCCTGCGCCCCTCGATCGCGATATAGGCGCCGCCCTTGTCGTAACGGCTGCCCGCATCAATCACCTCCGGCAGGGCGACCTGGCCGAAGACCTGCGCAGGCAGGCCCAGCGCCTTCACCTCCCGCCGGATGGCGGCGAGGGTCTTCAGCTCAGCGCCGTTGAAGAGCGGCGTCAGCGAGAGCGGCGCGGTCCGGACGCGGTCGAGGGCGGTGGTTTTGGCGGGTTTCGGGTCGTCCTCCGGGGGGTCGTCAGGCGCCTCGTCCGGTTCGGGGACGGGCGGGGCCGGAGGTGAGGAGGGTCCGCCGAAGAGCGAGCGGAGGATAGCGAACAGGCGTGCGAGCATGAGTGTCCCGTCTGTGACCAGATACGTGGGCGCTACTGTGGCACAGCTACACAGTGGTTCATGCGCAGGACAAATACAATGCCGCCTGCCCTAAACAGCGGCAGTGGTGTGACCTCAAGGCGCCATCTGTTGTTGCGTGACCTCAAGAGCTGCTTCATCGAACAAGCGCAGACCCGCAGCAATCGTCTTCACATCGTTCAGAATCGCACTCTTGGTCTCATCGGTACGTATACGGAGTGAATGTGCAACTTTTCCGCGTTTAATGCCGAATGCATCTAGCGCATTGGAGGTTGGCAGATCGACTTCGTGTGGGGGCAACCCTACCCTCTCTAATAGGTAGGCTTGGTCTTTTGCTTTTATCCCGTTGTTCGAGCCTATGTCCTTCTTCAGGTTCTTATAAGCTGCCTCACAAAAAGACTTTAAGTCGGATGCGATTGACCTTGTGACTTTCTTCCTCCCTTTACTATCAGAAACCTGCTCCACGGCCTCGAATGCTACCATGTGCACTATAGCCGAGTTATGATGCTGCCGTCATGAAGCTTACTCATCGCCTCGTCAGCACACCATAAAGCGATTTCTTCAATATATTGCTCCATCGCTGCATGGGACAGAAAAATAAAGGACTGTACCTGTAGATGATGCAACTCTGTTGAGCAGGTATGGTCTGGAACATCATCTAGCATAATTTTTATCGATTCCAGCCCGGAAATCATTTTCCCGTAAGCCACCGTATCTTTGTGCATTACTGTTCAGTGTTAGGCTGAGAGATTGCTGGTATATTGAGCTCCAGACCGGAAGCGTTAGCTAACGCTCCATACCACTTTTCGAACCTAGTCCGCGTAGCGGCCACCGTCTTCGTCGTCGTCTCCACCGACCTTCGGAATTCGGTGTCGCGCGACACTTCCTCGAAAAGACGAACAGTCTCCTCAGGGTTATCTAACACCCATTTCCTAATTCTTGGCCGCGAAAAGCTTCCAACAAGCACATCAAATATTGCTCGATTGAATCGAGTTTCATAGCCATCTTCAGTGAATTTTCGGCAGAATTTGTTCTCAGGGAATATCTCTACACCACACTCTATTCCCTCGTTCATCTGAGCCAGTTTTATTCTGACCTTTTCCTCCTCCCCATCATCCTCCGCAAACAGTCTATTGTATCTTTCACTAGTTGAATC